>NZ_ATMI01000056.1 GCF_000439375.1 Tatumella saanichensis | reverse complement strand
AGACGGCCACGGCTTGAGAAGCACAGGATGGTATCATGGGTGTTAGCCACCAGCAGGCGATCGATAAAGTCTTCTTCTTTAATACGGGCAGCAGATTTCCCTTTACCGCCACGGCGTTGAGCTTCGTAATCCGTCAGTGGCTGGTATTTCACATAGCCCTGATGAGACAAGGTCACGACAACATCTTCTTGGTTGATCAGGTCTTCGATATTAATATCAGCACTGTTGGCGGTGATTTCGGTACGGCGTTTATCACCGAACTGTTCACGCACTGCCACCAGCTCTTCACGGATCACTTCCATCAGACGGTCAGAGTCCTGCAGGATAAAGATCAGTGCAGCGATCTCCTCCAGCAACCGCTTGTATTCGTCCAGCAGTTTCTCATGTTCCATGCCGGTCAGTTTCTGCAGACGCAGATCGAGGATCGCCTGAGCCTGCTGCTCGGTCAGGTAGTAAGCACCGTCACGGATGCCAAATTCTGGCTCCAGCCACTCTGGACGGGCGGCATCATCACCGGCTTTTTCCAGCATCGCCGCGACGTTACCCAGCTGCCATGGCGTGGATACCAGTCCCGCCTTGGCTTCTGCCGGTGAAGGCGCACGACGGATCAGTTCAATCACCGGATCGATATTCGCCAGTGCAACAGCCAGCCCTTCCAAGATATGGGCGCGATCACGGGCTTTACGTAATTCGTAAATGGTACGACGGGTCACCACTTCACGACGGTGACGGACAAAGGCTTCGAGGATCTCTTTCAGGGCCATAATCTTTGGCTGTCCCTGATGCAGAGCAACCATATTAATGCCGAAAGAGACCTGTAATTGGGTCAGTGAATAGAGGTTGTTCAGTACCACTTCACCGACCGCGTCGCGTTTGATCTCGATAACAATACGCATGCCATCTTTGTCGGACTCGTCGCGCAGTGCACTGATCCCTTCAAGACGCTTCTCTTTCACCAGTTCAGCGATTTTTTCGATCAGTCGTGCTTTGTTTACCTGATACGGGATTTCATGCACGATAATCGTTTCGCGACCGGTTTTCGGGTCAGTTTCTACTTCGCCGCGACCACGGATATAAATTTTACCCCGACCGGTACGGTACGCTTCTTCGATCCCACGGCGGCCATTGATAATGGCAGCGGTTGGGAAATCGGGTCCGGGAATGTGTTCCATCAGACCTTCGACGCTGATGTCTTCATCGTCGATATAGGCTAAGCAGCCATCGATCACTTCACTGAGGTTGTGCGGCGGAATGTTGGTGGCCATGCCGACCGCAATCCCTGACGAGCCGTTGACCAGTAGATTAGGCACTTTGGTCGGCAGAACTTCAGGGATCTGTTCGGTGCCGTCGTAGTTAGGGACAAAATCGACGGTTTCTTTGTCCAAGTCTGCCAACAGCTCATGGGCAATTTTGGCCATACGCACTTCGGTGTAACGCATCGCTGCCGCGGAATCGCCATCAATCGAACCGAAGTTACCCTGTCCGTCCACCAGCATATAGCGCAGTGAAAACGGTTGAGCCATACGTACAATGGTGTCGTAGACCGCGGAATCACCGTGTGGGTGATACTTACCGATCACATCCCCGACAACACGGGCTGATTTTTTGTAGGCTTTGTTCCAGTCATTACCCAGTTCGCTCATGGCAAACAGTACACGGCGGTGGACTGGTTTCAGACCATCGCGGACATCGGGTAATGCACGGCCAACGATGACCGACATGGCGTAATCGAGATAAGAATTTTTTAATTCTTCCTCAATATTAACCGGTGTGATTTCTCTTGCTAAGTCGCTCATGGAGCCGATATCCCTCTAGATATTGCCGACTGTTAAGGTCGCAAATCATATCACATTTTCACCCTACGATGCACCTTCACCGGGGATTAGTTCTGCCTGAATGAATACGAAGGATGCCGCCAGCCCTGTAAGCGTTTATACTCGGGAAAATTTCGTCAGGAGTAGTGAGTTATGAATAAGCCTTCACCGGAGCAACCACGCAACGTCGATGACCAGGAAATCGCCAAGTTTGAAGCGGTCGCCTCCCGCTGGTGGGATTTAGAAGGAGAGTTTAAACCCCTGCACCGCATTAACCCGCTGCGTCTGGGCTATATCAGTCAGCACAGCCAGGGATTATTTGGTAAAAAAGTGCTCGATGTCGGTTGTGGCGGCGGGATCCTCGCGGAAAGCATGGCCCGTGAAGGTGCTGAGGTCACCGGTTTGGATATGGGGGCCGACCCGCTGGAAGTCGCCCGTCTACACGCCCTAGAAGCCGGAGTCACTGTGGACTACATCCAGAAAACCGTTGAGGAACACGCCAGTGAAGCCGCCGGTCACTATGATGTGGTCACCTGTATGGAGATGCTGGAGCACGTGCCGGACCCAGAATCGGTGGTAAAGGCCTGCGCCCGACTGGTAAAACCCGGTGGCCATGTGTTTTTCTCAACCATCAACCGCAATCCGAAAGCTTGGCTGATGGCGGTGTTTGGCGCAGAATACGTTTTACGTATGGTGCCGCGTGGTACCCATGACGTGAAAAAGTTTATCCGTCCCGCAGAGTTGCTGAACTGGGTGGATGAGACCCCACTTCAAGAACAGGGGATGATCGGTCTGCACTATAATCCGTTAACCAACCAGTTCCGTCTGGGACGCGGTGTGGACGTCAATTATATGATCCATACCCGTCATCCAGGCTAACCCGTCGCCGCAATCCGTTATGCGGCTATTGCACGCCGGCAACCTGTAAAAAGAGGGCTGCCGGCAAAAAAAAACACATATTGTGCCTTTTTTAATCCTCCTCGCCAGCGGATCAGAGTGCCAAGTTCTCCCTGTGAGTGAAAAAACATCGACCAGATCAAAAAAGAAATTTTTTCCGTAACGGATTGACATCATGAGATGCCTGTAATGATGCGGGCTGCGAAAAAATCAGAAAAAAACAACCCATTTTGTCATCAATATTTCCTCTTGTGTCAGCGCCGGATCTCACTAAAATAAACCCTATCTTGTTATATATTTTATAACCACCCCCTACATGTAGTGCTTATCCACAGTTTTATTCACAATGAAAAACTGTGCATAAGTACGTGAAATATGTAACTCACTGATACTCATGCATAGAAAGGTAACCGCGACATGAATCAAAGTCTGCTCGTCACAAAGCGCGATGGAAGCCAAGAACGAATTAACCTCGATAAGATACACCGAGTACTCGATTGGGCAGCGGAAGGTCTTCACAATGTCTCGGTTTCCCAAGTTGAGCTGCGCTCGCACATCCAGTTTTATGAAGGCATCAAAACCTCTGATATTCATGAAACCATCATCAAAGCTGCTGCCGATTTGATTTCCCGCGATGCGCCGGATTATCAATACCTGGCCGCACGTCTGGCTATCTTCCACCTGCGTAAAAAAGCCTACGGTTGCTTCGAACCACCGGCCCTGCTGGATCATGTCAAATCCATGGTTGAGCGTGGTAAATACGACGCACATCTGCTGGAAGACTACAGCGAAGAAGAGTTCGCCGAGATGGACGGGTTTATCGACCACTGGCGTGATATGAACTTCTCTTATGCTGCCGTGAAGCAGTTAGAAGGCAAATACCTGGTGCAGAACCGTGTAAACGGTGAGATCTATGAAAGCGCGCAGTTCCTGTATATCCTAGTGGCGGCTTGCCTGTTCTCCGCGTACCCGCGTGATACCCGTCTTGATTACATCAAGCGCTTCTATGATGCGGTATCCACCTTTAAGATTTCACTGCCGACGCCAATCATGGCCGGTGTGCGTACCCCAACCCGTCAGTTCAGCTCCTGCGTACTGATCGAGTGTGGTGATAGCCTGGATTCCATCAATGCGACCTCCAGTGCCATCGTCAAATACGTCTCTCAGCGTGCTGGTATTGGTATCAACGCTGGCCGTATCCGCGCGCTGGGCAGCCCGATCCGTGGCGGTGAAGCTTTCCATACCGGCTGTATTCCTTTCTACAAGCACTTCCAGACTGCAGTAAAATCCTGTTCGCAAGGCGGCGTGCGTGGCGGTGCGGCTACCCTATTCTATCCACTGTGGCACCTGGAGGTGGAAAGCCTGCTGGTCCTGAAAAACAACCGTGGGGTAGAAGGTAACCGTGTCCGTCATATGGATTACGGCGTACAGCTAAACAAGCTGATGTATCAGCGTCTGCTCAAAGGTGAAGACATTACCCTGTTCAGTCCGTCCGATGTACCGGGCCTGTACGATGCGTTCTTTGCCGATCAGGCTGAGTTCGAACGTCTGTACACCCAGTACGAGCAGGACAGCAACATTCGTAAACAGCGTATTAAGGCTGTAGAGCTGTTCTCTCTGATGATGCAAGAACGTGCCTCCACCGGCCGTATCTATATCCAGAACGTTGACCACTGTAATACCCACAGCCCGTTTGACCCAGTGATTGCGCCGGTTCGTCAGTCTAACCTGTGTCTGGAGATCGCGCTGCCAACCCGTCCGCTGGAAGACGTCAACGATGAAAACGGTGAGATTGCACTCTGCACCCTGTCGGCGTTCAACCTAGGGGCGATCAGTGACCTGAACGAACTGGAAGAATTGTCGGTACTGGCAGTCCGTGCCCTGGATGCGCTGTTAGACTATCAAGATTACCCAATCCCCGCTGCACAGCGCGGTGCCATGGGGCGCCGTACCCTGGGTATTGGTGTGATTAACTTCGCCTACTACTTGGCAAAACACGGAGTCCGTTATTCCGATGGCAGCGCCAACAACCTGACCCACAAAACATTTGAGGCAATTCAGTATTACCTGCTGAAAGCCTCTAACGAACTGGCGATAGAGCAAGGCGCTTGCCCGTGGTTCAGTGAAACCACCTATGCGGCCGGCGTACTGCCGATCGACACTTATAAAGCAGACCTGAATGCGATCACCACCGAGCCACTGCACTTGGATTGGGAAACGCTACGTGAGTCAATCAAAACCCACGGCCTGCGTAACTCTACGCTGTCTGCCCTGATGCCGTCAGAAACCTCCTCGCAGATTTCTAACGCCACCAACGGCATTGAACCGCCACGCGGACACGTCAGCATCAAAGCATCGAAAGACGGGATCCTTCGTCAAGTGGTGCCGGATTACGAAAACTTGAAAGATCAGTACGAGTTACTGTGGGATATGCCGTCCAACGACGGTTATCTGCAGCTGGTCGGGCTGATGCAGAAGTTCGTCGATCAGTCAATTTCGGCGAATACCAACTATGATCCTTCCCGTTTCAGCAACGGTAAGGTGCCGATGAAGCAGCTGCTGAAAGACCTGCTGACGGCCTATAAGTTTGGTGTGAAAACCCTTTACTACCAGAACACCCGTGACGGAGCAGAAGACTCTCAGGATGATCTGGCCCCGGCAGATGACGGCTGTGAAGGCGGCGCCTGCAAGATCTAACTCTTTCCGCCAAGGCGCTATCCGCGCCTTGGCTCCAGTTCGTTAACCGCTGAAACGTCAGCCTGTACTAATCGGATGTTTCCTGATGGCCTATACTACATTTTCTCAGAACAAAAATGACCAGCTCAAAGAACCGATGTTCTTTGGCCAGTCGGTCAACGTTGCCCGTTATGACCAACAAAAATACGACATTTTTGAAAAGCTGATCGAAAAACAGCTCTCCTTCTTCTGGCGTCCGGAAGAAGTTGACGTTGCCCGTGACCGTATCGACTACCAGTCGCTGCCGGAGCACGAAAAGCACATATTTATCAGTAACTTGAAATACCAGACCCTGCTGGATTCGATCCAAGGCCGCAGCCCGAACGTGGCACTGTTGCCACTGGTGTCGATCCCGGAACTGGAAACCTGGATCGAAACCTGGTCATTCTCCGAGACCATCCACTCGCGCTCTTACACGCACATTATCCGCAATATCGTCAACGACCCAGCACTGGTGTTTGACGATATTGTCACCAATGAGCAGATCCTCAAACGTGCCGAAGATATCACCGGTTACTACGATGACCTAATCCAGATGACCTACTACTGGCATCTGCTGGGTGAAGGCACCCATCAGGTGGCGGGTAATGAGGTGGTCGTCAGCCTGCGAGCCCTCAAAAAGCAACTTTATCTGTGCCTGATGAGTGTCAACGCCCTGGAAGCGATCCGCTTCTACGTCAGTTTTGCCTGTTCCTTTGCGTTTGCGGAACGCGAATTGATGGAAGGGAACGCGAAAATTATCCGCCTGATCGCCCGTGATGAAGCCCTGCACTTGACCGGTACTCAGCATATGCTGAACCTGATGCGCAGTGGTGAAGACGATCCGGAGATGAAAGAGATTGCCGCCGAATGTCAGGAACAGTGCTACGAGCTGTTTAAAAAGGCGGCTATCCAGGAAAAAGAGTGGGCAGAATACCTGTTCCGCGACGGTTCAATGATCGGTCTGAACAAAGATATTCTCTGCCAGTACATCGAATATATCACTAATATTCGTATGCACGCAGTAGGCTTGGATCTGCCTTTCCAGACCCGTTCTAACCCGATCCCGTGGATCAATTCATGGCTGGTATCGGATAACGTGCAGGTGGCACCACAGGAAGTAGAAGTCAGCTCTTATCTGGTTGGTCAGATCGACTCCGAAGTTGGGGCCAACGACTTTGATGACTTCCAGCTGTAACCATGTCTGCTAAAACCCGTGTCATCACCCTCAGCCACACTGGCCAGCAGCTGGAATGCGCTGAGGGGGAATATGCGAACCTACTCTCGGCACTGGAGGCCCATCAATTGCCGATGGAATATCAGTGCCGCGAAGGCTATTGCGGCTCCTGCCGGGTTAGGCTACGCAAAGGTCAGGTCTGTTACCGTAATAAACCCTTGGCCTTTGTCGGGCAGGATGAGATCCTGCCCTGCTGTTGCCAGCCGGTCGGCGATATCGAACTGGAACTCTGACCCCCTAACCTTGCCCTAAGGGATCAGCGGTCGTTGAGGATCTGTTCGCGAACCTCCAGCCAACCCGGTGTCTGAGGGAGCGATCGACCCTGTATCGCCCGCTGAAGCATGGTCATTGCCAAGGTACACAACAGTTCCTGTCGCAGCTGGGGAGAATGGCGGTCACTGGTAAACACCAGTTGCTGTGCCACCTGTTGCTGCGGGGTGATCAAGCAAATCGACGGTTCACGCGGATCATGGCCCCCCACCACCAGCACCCATTGCGTTTGCTGTAGCTCTGCCAAGGCACGGCTACGGGCCATCAGTTGTGGCAAACTTTCCTCGGCAATCACCGGACATTCTCCCCCCGCCAGCGGCACATTGGCTGAGGCCAACTGCCAGTGCAGCAGACCGCCAGTCACGGTCTCACTGACCGCCAGTCGAGCATGATTATCCCTGAGGGCGACGCCTAATGCCGCCGGTAAGCCGTCGGTTCCTTCGAAAATAATCCATTCCGCCACCTGCTCACGGACCTGTTGCCAAACTCCTTGCATCGCCACCTGCGCACTCTGCGGCCCGGTCAGTTTAATCTCAACCACCGGCATCGCAGCACGGTAACCGATCACCACCTGCTCCGGTAAGATCAGCGGTTCCAACAAGGCTGCCAGCGAACTTTCACCGCGACCAAAGGTCGTCAGCCGCAGGCAGCACGGGGGCGATGGCAGGGTAAACCGTGCTTTCAGCCTAGGTAGGATCTGCTCAGTGACCATCACCTTAAATTCAGAGGGGACGCCGGGGGTAAAAAAGATCTGACACTGGTTTAGAGTGACACAAAATCCACAGGCCGTACCGATACGGTTATCCAGTCTTTCCCCGTACTGCGGAATATCCGCCTGCTTACGGTTCTGCACCGCCATCACTTGACCTCGCTGGCTGAAAAAAGCCTCGATGCGCCCCAGCCATTCCTCATCCCTTACCAAAGGCACACCACAGGCAAGTGCGGCTGCCTGTGCGCTGAGATCATCGCTGGTCGGCCCTAAACCGCCGTTGACGATCAGCACATCCGCGACCTGACTGCGCTGCTGCAACTCCTCCACCAGATCGGACAGTGCATCGCCGACTGTCGAGCGATGTGTCATCGCCAGTCCCTGGGCAAACAGGGTATCTGCCAACCAGACTGCATTAGTATCGGTAATCTGTCCGTATAAAACTTCGTCACCGGTTGATAGCATTTCTATCTTCACATTACTGCTCCTGCCCAAGGGAAATGAATAGCCTTTGTTAACTTAACTGACTGAACAGAAAATATAAACGTAGTATTGAGGGAAAAACGGTGCCCTTTACACCAAGAGGTTCACTCCCGGTGTAAGTAGCCCCAAAAATCTCCCTGAGGCCAAAAGATAAAAGCATCGCTTCTCTGATTAATCTGATAAATTTCTTCGTGATGAATTTTACAAGGGCTGTTCTGTCATACTGGCTGAGTCGTATTGAACGGGTGATGACCCGGTAACCGGTTTTCCACAGCCACTCTACACCTGAATAACAGAGGATATGTTTCTGGTATGAATCGCAGAAAGTTTATAAAAGGCACGATGGCTGTCTCAGCGTTAGGCTCCATGACAGGTTTATCATCACTGCTGGCGAATCAGGCCTGGGCGGCTGACGGGATCGCCGATGGCAAAGCCCGCAAATTTGATTTTTCACAGCTGAAACAACAGGCCGCCGCATTGGCTAAACAGCCTTGGTCCGGTGCCCCTGGTCCGCTGCCTGATACTCTGGCCAACATGACGCCGCAGGATTACAATGCCATCCAGTATGACGCGAACCACTCCCTATGGAGCAATATCCCTGACCGCCAGCTAGACGTCCAGTTTTTCCATACCGGCATGGGCTTTAAGCGCCGCATCCGTATGTTTTCGGTAGATCCGGCCACCCGTGAGGCCCGCGAGGTTCACTTCCGCCCCGAACTGTTTAACTACAACGATGCCCATGTTGATGTGAAACAATTGGACGGCAAAACCGACTTAGGCTTTGCGGGTTTCCGTGCCTTTAAAAAGCCTGAATTGGCCCGTCGTGATATCGTCTCTTTTCTGGGGGCCAGTTACTTCCGTGCCGTCGATGATACTTATCAGTATGGATTGTCTGCCCGTGGCGTCGCCATCGATACCTTCAGTGATCACGAAGAGTTCCCTGACTTCACCGCTTTCTGGTTTGAGACACCGAAACCTCAAGACACCTCTTTTGTCGTCTATGCCCTACTTGACGGAGCCAGCATTACCGGCGCCTATAAGTTCACCATTGACTGCCAAAAAACTCAGGTGGTGATGTCCATCGAAAACCAGCTTTATGCCCGTAAAGACATTCAACAGCTGGGCATTGCGCCGATGACCAGTATGTTTAGCTGTGGCACTAACGATCGTCAAATGTGCAACACTTACCATCCGCAAATCCACGATTCCGATCGCTTAGCAATGTGGACCGGTAAAGGTGAATGGATCGCCCGCCCGCTCAACAACCCGCAGCGCCTGACCTTCAACAGTTTCAGCGATGAAAACCCACGCGGTTTTGGTTTGCTGCAACTGGACCATGATTTTAATGATTACCAAGATGTGATTGGCTGGTATAACAAGCGCCCTAGCCTGTGGGTCGAACCCCAGGGTAAATGGGGCAAAGGGGCCATTGAACTGATGGAAATCCCAACCACCGGTGAAACCTTGGATAATATCGTCTGCTTCTGGCAGCCGGAACAGGCAGTGAAAGCTGGCAGTGAACTAAGCTTTGGCTACAAATTGTATTGGAGCAGTCTGCCTCCGGTTGAAAGTTCTCTGGCACGTGTTGGTGCTACCCGCGTCGGTATGGGTGGCTTCCCAGAAGGTTGGGCACCAGGTGAGCACTTCCCAGATGTATGGTGCCGCCGCTTCGCCATCGACTTTGTGGGCGGAGATCTGAAAGCAGCCGCACCGAAAGGGATTGAGCCAGTGATCACCGTGTCCTCTGGTACCTTTAAACAGGTGGAAATCCTCTATGTCGAACCACTGAATGCTTACCGTATTCTGTTCGACTGGTACCCGAACAGTGACTCCACTGATCCGGTGAATATGCGCTTGTTCCTGCGCACCAAAGGGGAAACTCTCAGCGAAACCTGGATGTACCAGTATATTCCGCCTCCGGCGGACCAGCGTAAGTACGTAGATAACCGTCAAATGCGCTGATCGGTGAACGGACAAAGGGCGGGTTTCCCCGCCCTTTACTGTTGTAGCACCATCGCAATATGATCGATCCCGTCTTCCTGATAAACCTCGCCATAGGCTTGAAAGCCGTGACTCGTATAAAACCGCAGCAGATGGGCCTGGGCCGACAGGACAACGCTCCGTGCGGGAAAATGCTGACGACAACTGTCTAACATCTTCCCCATTAGCTTCCCTGCCAACCCTTGCCCGCGCGCCGAGACCGCTACGATCACTCGACCAATCGCCAGCGGCTCCCCGCGATCCTCAGGTACCCGTAAACGGGCATAGGCCACCAATTGTTCTTCCTGTAAACCGAGCAGATGCCGGTTATCGCCGCGTAAGTCTTCTCCATCGATATCCTGGTAGAGACATTGCTGTTCCACAATAAACACCGCATTGCGTAATGCCAAACATTGATAACAGTCACTGACCGTTAATTCACGGTGGTGTAGGTCTTTCCAAACGATGGTGCTCATACTGTCCTCTTTAGACAAATTATTGGCTATTTTTCCTGCTGACATTTCATTGAGTTGCACTCTCACGCCGAGCAGGGTAAAAAAAACGCTCAATGAGTCTTAGATTACGCGACTGGAAATCACTGAAAACAGGATTTTCAGCCATTATCCGGCCCGCCATCCCTGAAGGAGATCGGCGTGTACCTGCATTTTGCCTTATTTGCTTTTATCGCCAGTGTTACCCCGGGGCCAGCCAATATCGCCCTGCTCACCGGCGCTTCTCGCGGCCAAATCCGGCCGTTACTTCGCTATGCCGCCGGTATTCTCTGCGGCTTTGCCTTGGTGTTAGGGATCGCCGCTATTCTCTTCCAGGCGGGTGTCAGTATGGCAGGTCCAGCACTGCTGTGGCTCAAAATCATCGGTTGCCTCTACTTTTTGTGGCTGGCCTGGCAGATACTCAATGCCCCCCTTCCGGACGGGGCGGCCAACGATCATGGCAACGCTGCTCAGCGTTTTGCTACCGGCCTGATGGTCCACCCGTTAAGTTACAAGGCATGGCTATTTGTCCTGCTCTCCTACGGTACCTTTGTCGGTAACAGTGGCAATATTTACCTGTGCTCGTTGATTTTCCTGCTGGCGGCGCTGATTTCGATGATCCCCTGGGCAGTCGCGGGCTACCTACTAAAATGCTATACCCCACCGGCCACCCTTAAGTGGATAAATGTCTTGTCAGCCCTATCAATACTGGCATTGGTGGCGTGGATCTGGATAGGATCCTGAGCGAAATCAGTCACAACGGCTATAGTTAATCGAAGATTATTCTCAGTATCCAAGGAACTATCATGAAAATATGGCCTGCCGTAGCAGTGGCTACTGTCGCCCTCGGTCTGGTGGCCTGCCAGTCCACCACACCACCGAAAGGCGTTACCCCGGTGACCGGCTTTGATGCCAGTCGCTATCTGGGAAAATGGTATGAAGTCGCCCGCTTAGATAACCGTTTTGAAAAAGGTCTCGATCATGTGACCGCCACCTATCAACAACGCAGTGACGGCGGTATTCGCGTAATTAACCGTGGCTTTAACCCGCGCACCGGTAAGTGGAGTCAGAGTGAGGGTAAAGCCTTCTTTACCGGTGACCCCAGCACTGCCGCCCTGAAAGTCTCTTTCTTCGGTCCTTTCTATGCCAGCTATAACGTGATCAGTATGCACGGTGACTACCAGTATGCGCTGGTGTGTGGGCCGGACCGTAAGTATTTATGGGTATTATCACGCACGCCGCAGATGCCGCAGCTGGTGAAAGAGATCTTTATCAGTCAGGCGCAGCAGCTGGGCTTCCGCACCGATCAGTTAGTGTGGGTAAAACAGTAGGTGCCTTTCAAGCGGTTCCGGCCTGATTAGGCCGGAACCCGAGGTCGTATCGCTTATTTGAGACCGCGCAGCACCTTGACAGTTTCTTCGAGATCAATTTCATCTTCAGAAAA
The DNA here is from genome assembly GCF_000439375.1 of Tatumella saanichensis. Lineage (GTDB taxonomy): Bacteria > Pseudomonadota > Gammaproteobacteria > Enterobacterales > Enterobacteriaceae > Tatumella > Tatumella saanichensis. The sequence continues at coordinate 81,705 of NZ_ATMI01000056.1, read as the reverse complement.
CGTAAGAGTGGTTCCTTGGAAAGTGGTCACTGCCAGTTTTTTCAGGGTTCGCATTTCACCTGGTTGAGCCGTCGATTTCGGACGAATACTGTTCATCAGCGTCCCCACCGATAGCACCATATTTTGTTTATCGATGGAGCTATCTGCCGGCACCTCTTCGCTGTACACCAAGTAGTTTTTGATGGCAGCAATTTTCAGGCGCTCTCCAGCGATAAAGATATATTTACTCTCTGGGATCACTTTTACCGCAAACGCCGATAATCCCTTGTTGTTGGTGCCTGGCTCAAAGGTCACCTCCGCACCTTTCTTAATCAGTTCAGGGTTAGCGACCTTAATCACATGAAAATAACGGTTATCGCCGTTTTCATCTTTAATGAATCCGAAACCCTTTTCATCAAACCAGGTTGTGATTGTACCGTTCATCGCTGTTACCGCCTGTCTAATCGTTAATCTGTTCAGTTTTTACAGCGCGCAGTGTAATGGACAAACCCGCTGCGGACTACGACTTTGTGACAATCACCGTGAATAAATAACCCTTTGAGGCGATAAAAAAGCCATGCCCCTGAAATGAGGCATGGCGATCCACATGACGGGGTGACGAACCTAGAACAGTGGCTGTGCCAGCCTCACCAACGAAATCAGCGGCTGCGGGAAGATCCCCAGCAGTAACACTAAAAGCGCGGAAATTAACACCACAATACCACCGGCAGTGTAGCCCCAGCTATTCACGGTATCGCGGAAATGTAAGGCTGGTGCCCCAAGGAACAGGCTAACGGTGACACGCAGATAGTAGTAAAGGCCGATGGCACTGCCGATCACCACCGCTGCAGTCAGCCACCACAGTCCGGCATTGACGCCTGATGCCAGCACATAGAACTTACCGATAAAACCGAGCGTCGAAGGGATCCCTGCCAGCGACAGCATCATCAGCGCCAGTACCGCCGACAGCACCGGCCGGTGCCAGAACAGACCACGGTAAGAATAGAGCGAGTCAGTGTCATTTTCATGGCCCGCCGCTGACATCAAGCTGACCACCCCAAAGGCTCCAAGGCTGCTAAACAGATACCCTGCCAGATAAACGCCGGTAGTTTCCAACGAGAGTTGATGAGAACCAGCCGAAATCAGCGCAACCAGCAGGTAGCCCAGATGTGAAATAGACGAATAGCCGAGCAAACGCTTGATATTGCTCTGCGTCAACGCCATTAAGTTCCCCGCCAAGATGGAAGCAAAGGCGATGACCCCCAGCGCAGTGCGGATACCTTCGCTCTGTGCCAGTGGGGTATCCATAAACAGTCTCACCAGCACGGCAAAGATGGCAATTTTACTGCCGGTCGCCAGAAAGGCGGAAACCGGAGCCGGTGCCCCTTGATAGACATCCGGAGTCCATAGATGAAACGGCACCAGCGACAGTTTGAAGCCAATACCGATAATCATCATCCCGAAGCCTGTCAGCATCAGCGGCGAAGTGAGTCCACTGTCGGTCAGCACATGACTTAATCCGCTAAACGTCAGTTCACCACCCGCCGCATACACTAACGCGATCCCAAATAGCAGGAACGAGGAAGCCGCCGCCGATAACAGGGTGTATTTCAGCGCCGCTTCCAAAGAGCGTTTGTGGCGGAACGCATAACCGGTCAGACCGAACAACGGCAGCGACAGCAGTTCAATACCGATAAACAGTGACGCTAGATGAGAAGCACTGGCCAGCACAATCCCCCCCGCTACCGCGATAGTCACCAGCAGATAGAACTCATCACAGTTATCTTTCAGGGTTTTTAGCCACGGAAAGGCAAAGGTACAGGTCGCCAGACCGGCCATAATCACCAATTCGCTGTAAAACACTGAATAACCATCCACCTGTAACAGCGAGGTCACTGCCAGCGGCGCAGCATGGGCGCTGAACCACAGCGAGAACAGCGCAATATTCAGTCCGGCAACGGTCAAGGTCGCATTCAGCGTATGATTACGCCGCCAGGCGATAGAAAGCATCACCACCACCACCGTAAATCCGGTGATTAACAGGGGCAGTAGCGCGACCAGTTGTTGAGAAGATATTGTCATAACAGATCACGGCCTTGTAAGTAATGTTGATGCTGTAAACCAGTGCTGAATATTGCTCATTGCCGCGGCGGACGTATCCAAGATCGGTTGCGGATACACGCCCAGCAGTACCAGCAATACCACCAGTACCATAATCATCAGAAATTCACGCGCCGACAGTCCACGCAATGGCTTTTCAGAGGACGGCGCCCCGTAGTAGGCCCGCTGGATCATCACCAGAGAGTAGACCGAGGCAAACACCAGCCCGAAGGTGGCCACCACAATAATGGCCGGTACCATGGCAAAACCACCGGTAAGGATCATAAATTCGCCGACGAAGTTGCCGGTACCCGGCATACCGAGGTTGGCGGCGGCAAAAAACAGCGACAGCCCCGGCAACCACTTAATGCGTGACCACAGACCACCCATCAAGCGCATATCGCGGGTATGTAGACGTTCGTACAGCTGACCACAGAGGATAAACAGCGCCGCCGAAGAGAGTCCGTGGGCAATCATCTGCACCACGGCCCCTTGGAATGCCAACTGGCTACCGCTGTAAATGGCAATTAGCACAAAGCCCATATGGGAGACTGAGCTATAGGCAATCAAGCGTTTAATGTCAGTCTGAGAGAACGCCATCCAAGCACCGTAAAAGATGCCAAGCACCCCGAGTCCCATAGCGATCGGAGCAAACGCCATCGATGCCTGCGGGAACAGCGGCAAGCTGAAACGTAGCAAACCGTAGGCGGCAGTTTTCAGCAAGATCCCCGCCAGATCCACCGACCCTGCGGTCGGTGCCTGACTGTGGGCATCCGGTAACCAGCCGTGCAGTGGCACCACCGGCATCTTGACCGCAAAGGCGATAAAGAAACCGAGCATCAGCAAGTACTGCACTGGCTCACTCATGGTGGTGTGCAGCAGTTGCTCATAGTTGAAGGCCCACTCACCGGTAGAGCGGTAATGCACCAGCACTAACCCGAGGATAGCAATCAGCATGATAAGACCAGAGGCCTGGGTGTAGATAAAGAATTTGGTGGCCGCCGAAATCCGTGTCTTACCGTCAGAGGCTTTATGTCCCCATAGGGCTATCAGGAAGTACATCGGCACCAGCATCAATTCCCAGAAGAAAAAGAACAGGAACAGATCCACCGACAGGAACACCCCCATCACCCCACCGAGGATCCACAGTAGGTTAAGATGGAAGAAACCCTGATATTTCTGGATTTCATTCCAAGAACAGAGTACTGCCATAACACCGAGTAATCCGGTCAGTACCACCATCAGTAGCGATAACCCATCAATCGCCAGATGAAAATTGATACCGAATGCCGGGATCCACGGCACCGAGAAAGAAGACTGCCATTGCGGGATCCCCGCAGCCTGAGTCAGTGAGTAACCTCCCTGCGACCACAGCAACAGAGAGAGTAGCAGCGTCAGCCCCATGGTCAGCAACGCTATCCAGCGTGGCGCTCTGATACCAAAGCGTTCAGCTAGCCAGCAGAACACGCCGCCGACGAAGGGGAGGATAATTAGCCAAGGTAGTAACACGGCGTTTGGTTCCCTTTTAGTGATCCATCCTCTGCATCAGGGGATGGAAATTTATCGAGTTCCGGGGTCAAGAATATTGCCCTTCCCCACACACTCACCTCAAACCACCAGCATTAACGCCAGCACCACAACTGCACCGATGCCCATTGAGGCCACATACCAGCGCAGATAACCATTTTCGCTTACCGCAATGCCTTTACCTGCCGACCGCGCGATCACTGCCAACAGATTGAGCAGTCCGTTAAAAGGATCGGATTTCAGCAGCCAAGCAATAGCACGGAAGGTCTTCACAAATAACAGGTTGTAGATCCAGTCAAAGCCCCAAGCAGCAAACCACCAGCGACTCAGCAGACGTCCCGGCGCACTGGACGCTACGCTGGTCACCAGCTTGCGACGACCAAGCCATAACAGGGCCGCCACCAAAATGCCCGCTACCGCCACACCACCAGAAGTCATTTCCAGCGCCATACGCCCTGCTTCACCGCCACCGGTGGCCGGCAGAACCCCCGACAACGGCGGAGTGATCCACGCCCCGACAAAGGTCGATAACACCAGTAGAACCAGCAACGGTAAATGATGGGAGATCCCTTTCCCTGCATGAGCATGGATTTTTTCTTCACCATGGAAGACGATAAAAATCATGCGGAAGGTATACACCGAGGTGAGGAAAGCGCCCACCAAGCCTGCCAGCAATAGCAGTTGATGACCGTTGATCATGGCGCCATAGAGGATGGCGTCTTTACTGTAGAAACCGGCAGTGATCACCGGTAGCGCCGACAGAGCGGCCCCACCAACCAAGAAGCAGGTATAAACCAATGGGATACGCTTACGTAGGCCACCCATTTTGAAGATATTCTGTTCGTGATGGCAGGCGAGGATCACCGACCCTGAAGACAAGAACAGTAACGCTTTAAAGAAGGCATGCGTCATCAGATGGAAGATCGCGGCATCCCAAGCTTGGACACCCAGCGCCAAGAACATATAGCCAATCTGGCTCATGGTCGAATAGGCCAGTACCCGCTTGATATCCGTCTGGACCAGTGCAGCAAACCCTGCCAGTACTAAGGTAATGGCACCAATAATGCCGACTAAGTGCAGGATCTCCGGCGTCAGTAGGAACAAGCCGTGGCTACGGGCAATCAGATAAACCCCTGCGGTAACCATGGTGGCGGCGTGGATCAGGGCTGAAACCGGCGTTGGACCCGCCATTGCGTCCGCAAGCCAGGTCTGTAGCGGTAACTGAGCAGATTTACCCACCGCTCCACCGAGTAACATCAGAGTCGCCCACTGCAGCATGTGATTGTTGATGGCAAAGTGTGCGGGGGCCAATGCGGCCATCTCTTGGAAATTCAGGGTGCCGAGTTGGGTGTACAAAATAAACAGACCGATGGCCAAGAATACATCACCGATACGGGTAATGATAAAGGCCTTCATGGCAGCTTTGCCGTTATCTGGATTAGTGTAGTAAAAGCCGATCAGCAGATAGGAGCACAGCCCGACCCCTTCCCAACCGAGGTACATCAGCATCAGGTTATCCGCCAGCACCAACACCACCATACTGGCAATAAACAGATTGGTGTAGGCGAAAAAGCGTGAATACCCCTCCTCTCCGCGCATATACCAGGAGGCGAACAGATGGATCAGAAAACCGACCCCGGTCACCACCGACAGCATGGTCATCGACAAACCGTCGAGACGCAGATTGACTGGGATCATAAAGTTCCCGACCTGCATCCACGTCCAGAGCATCTGTTGAAAAGGCTGCTGCTGTGCCGCGAAAAAATCCACGCCGACATACAGGGTCACCAAAGCGGACAGGCCGACGGAGCCGACACCAATGGTCGCGGCAAAATTTTCTGAAAAGCGTCCACGGGAGAAGGCCAGTAGGATAAAGCCGAGTAACGGCAACAACACTGTCAAATAAAGAAGGTTCATCCGCGCATCTCACTCACTGAATCAATATTCAGAGTCTGGCGGCGACGATGTAATTGCAGCAGCAATGCCAAACCAATACTGGCTTCTGCGGCCGCGAGACTGATCGCCAGGATATACATGACCTGTCCGTCGGCCTGCCCCCAATAACTGCCCGCCACCACCAGTGCCAGCGCCGCTGCATTGATCATAATTTCCAGACCAATCAGCATAAACAGCAGGTTACGCCGCAGGATCAGCGAAGTCAGCCCGAGTACAAATAAGATGGCCGCTAAAATCAGCCCGTGTTGCAGAGGGATCATAATGGCTGCTCCTTGTTTGCCTGTACCGAATCATCGGGACGGTTAGTCAACACCTCACCACGACGATCTTCACGACCAATGTGATAAGCCACGACCACCCCGGCCAGCAGTAACATTGATGCCAATTCCACCGCCAGCACATAAGGGCCAAATAGGCTGATCCCTACCGCTTTGGCGTCAAGCACCTGCCCATCTATCCCTTGGTCATTCACTGACTGAATGCCGTAAATCATGGCGACCAGCAATAGCAGTGCAATCACTCCAGGTCCAATCCACAGCGACGGCTTCAGCCATTCCTGTTCTTGCTTCTGCTGGGCCTTGCCTAGGTTAAGCATCATCACCACGAACACAAACAGCACCATAATGGCCCCGGCATAGACGATGATCTCCAACGCGCCGGCAAAATAGGCTCCGAGGGAGAAGAACACGCCAGCCACCGCCAACAACGAGATAATCAGATATAACAGCGCGTGCACTGGGTTAGTGTGGGTAATCACCCGTAGGGTGGTTAACACCGCAATTGCCCCGCAACAGTAAAACGCGAATTCCATGCCCGACTCCTTAGGGTAATAAGCCTTTAACGTCGACAGGTTTGGCTTCATTTTCGGCTGAACCTTTCTCTTTCCCGTCAATTGCCATACCGGCCATCCGGTAAAAGTTGTATTCAGGGTATTTGCCCGGGCCCGAAATCAGCAGGTCTTCTTTTTCGTAGACCAGATCCTGACGTTTAAACTCACCCAATTCGAAGTCCGGGGTGAGCTGGATAGCGGTGGTCGGACAAGCTTCTTCACAGAGTCCGCAGAAAATGCAGCGTGAGAAGTTGATCCGAAAAAACTCTGGGTACCAGCGACCGTCTGACATTTCCGCCTTCTGTAGCGAAATACAGCCTACCGGACAGGCTACCGCACACAGGTTACAGGCCACACAGCGCTCTTGGCCGTCTGGATCTCGGGTCAGTACAATACGTCCGCGATAACGTGGCGGCAGATACACCGGCTCCTCCGGATACATCTGCGTTTCCCTTTTGGCAAAGGCATGCATACCGATCATCCAGATACTGCGCACCTGCGTAGCAAACCCTTTAGCAATCTCTTTCAGTTTCATGACGCGACTCCCTTATTGCGCGTTGAACAGAATGACTGCGGCGGTGACCAGCAGATTCAACAGCGTCAACGGCAAACACACTTTCCAGCCGAACGACATCACCTGGTCATAACGCGGACGCGGCAGCGCGGCGCGGATCAGAATAAACATCATCATAAAAAAGGCCGTTTTCAGCACAAACCAGACTATCGGTGGCAGCAAAGGTCCCAGCCAGCCGCCAAAAAACAGCGTGACGATCAGCGCCGATACGGTGGTGATCGCCACGTATTCACCGACAAAAAATAGGCCAAATTTCATACCGGCATACTCAATATGATAACCGTCAGCCAGCTCCTGCTCCGCTTCCGGCTGATCGAACGGATGACGGTGACAAACCGCGACCCCAGCAATGCAGAAAGTGATAAAACCGAGGATCTGCGGCACGATATTCCACAGGTGTTGCTGGCTATTGACGATGTCACTCATATTGAATGAGCCCGCTTGAGCTACCACGCCCATCAGCGATAAACCGAGGAATACTTCATAACTCAGGGTTTGGGCGGAAGCACGCATTGCCCCGAGCAGTGAATATTTGTTATTACTGGACCAGCCAGCAAACAACACCGCATACACCGCCAGCCCAGCCATCATAAGGAAGAACAGCAGGCCAATATTCAAGTCACTCACCACCCAGCCCGGTGCCACCGGAACAATGGCAAAGGCGAGCAGTAAGGCGACAAAGGCGATCACCGGTGCCAAGGTGAAGATAACTCGGTCAGTAAACGGTGGAACCCAGTCTTCTTTAAAGAACATTTTGATCATATCGGCGACCAATTGCAGGGAACCGCCCCAGCCGACACGGTTCGGCCCATAACGATTCTGGAACAGTCCCAGCAGGCGGCGTTCTGCGAAACTCATAAAGGCGCCGCAGGACACCACTACCAGTAGGATCACCACGGCTTTGACGATTTGGATAATAATTGCGGTGATGTCGGGTGTCAGCAGACTCATTGTGCAGCCTCCCTAAGTGAGTCAATGGTCGCGCCGGACAGGTACTCTGGGATCCCCGGCATCCCCAACGGTAAACCTACCAACCCGACAGGCAGATGCTCGGAGAACACGACGGGCAATGTTAGCGTTTCACCGCCACATTCCACAGCCAGCCAAGCACCGGCATCCACCCCCAAGGTCGCGGCAGCGGAGGGATGAAGTACTGCCACCGCTGGCGTAATGCGTTTACGGAACACTGCCGAGCGTTGCGACAGCTCTTCACTGCCAAACAGGCGATGCAGTGGCGCTACCTGCCAGCCAGTGTTCTCCTGACGACGCGGGGCAGCAAACCATCCCAACCCGCTATCATCCGGCTCAATCAGACGAACACCAGGATCGCCGTGGCGCAGATGACCGCCCACTTCATCTTGGAATTTGTTCCATGCCTGCGGGGAGTTCCAGCCCGGAGACCAGGCAAAGGGTACCTGCTGGCGCGGAGCCTGTGGTTGGTTATTGCCTTCCATAGAGAAAGCAAACATGGTGTCTTTATCCTGAGGTTGTCGCGGCTCATGGACACTGATATTGGCGCGCATCGCGGTACGACCACTGTAGCGATGAGGTGAACGAGCCAATTTCTGGCCGCGGATCCGGAAACTAGCCTCTGGAGCCGCCTGTTTAATCGCGGACAACTGCGGGTAGGCTGCCACTAGGGAGTCAATCACCTGATCAAGCTGCGACCAGTCGGTTTCTCGTTTTTCAATCGCAGCATTAAGGGCATGCAGCCAACGCCAGCTTTCGGTGATCTGCACGCTGTCGTCATAAAAGGACGGGTCAAAGACTTGGAAAGAGCGTTGCGCCCTGCCCTCGTTATTCACCAAGGTGCCATCGGCTTCGGCAAAGCTAGCTGCCGGCAGACTGATCGTAGCTTTTTGCAGGGTTGGCGTATGTTGATGATCCACCACAATCACCTGTCCGCCCGCATTGAGGGCGGCATCCACTAAACGGCGCGGAACGTGACGATAAAGATCGTTTTCCAACACCACTAAGGCATCGGCCTCACCCTCACGTAGTTTTTCCAGCGCCGGTTCCAGCGGCATGCCACCGAGCATCGCCAATCCGAGGCTATTGGCTTCCGGTAATAACAGGGTAATACCCGGTGCAGAGCCACTGTTTTTCAGGGCGCGGGCAATATTGGCGGCCGCCTCGATCATGGCAATACTGCCGGCGTGGGTGCCTGCGATAATCAGCGGTTTACGGGCACCGGTCAGCGCCTGCACCACCACATCTAACTTACCGTTCAGTGAAGAATCGAAACCCTCCGCCGCGGGGGCATTGCCATCAATGGCATGGGCGATGGCAAATCCAAGCTGGACCTGATCCTCTACCGGTGCGCGATAACTCCACGCGGCGATATCATCAAGACGCGTCTGTGCCACATGGGTGACAAACAACGGGTGTTTGGCATGCTGACCGATATTCATGATGGCGGCGATCTGCCAGTCAGCCACTTTCTGCGCAGCCGCCAGTTCGCGGGCTTTACCTTGTGCTGCCTGCCGTACCGCCAGGGCAACCCGTGCAGCCACCTGCGTCAGGTCTTCACCCAACACCAAGATGGCATCGTATTCTTCGGTTTCGCGCAGTGACGGGGTATAGACCCCGCTTTCGCGTAACACTTTCAGAACCTGCATCACTTGCTGATGCTGGGCAGTGGACATGCCAGTGCTGAAATTCTCTTCGCCCACCAGTTGCTGTAATGCAAAATTACTTTCTAAGCTGGCGCGCCCAGAACCGATACCGATAATGCGGGTGGCCTGACGCAGCAGATCGGCACAGGCGTGCAGCCCTTGAGCGACATCAAGGGTCAGCCGATCAGGGCCACGCTGTTGTTGTGCCAGCCGCGGGCGGTCTTTCAGGTTAACGTAACCGTAACCAAAACGGCCTCGATCGCAAAGGAAGTAGTGGTTAACACTGCCGTTATAGCGGTTTTCAATGCGGCGCAATTCACCATAGCGTTCACCGGGACTGATATTACAGCCGACACTACACTGATGGCAGATAGACGGCGCAAACTGCATATCCCACTTACGGTTATAGCGTTCGGAGTGGGTTTTGTCGGTAAATACCCCGGTCGGACAAACTTCGGTCAAATTACCGGAAAATTCACTTTCCAGGGTACCGTCTTCGGTACGGCCAAAATAGACATTATCATGGGCCCCGTAAACGCCTAGATCGGTACCGCCGGCATAGTCTTTGTAATAGCGCACACAGCGATAACAGGCGATACAACGGTTCATCTCATGAGAAATAAACGGTCCAAGATCTTGATTATGATGAGTACGCTTAGTGAACCGATAGCGGCGGAAGCTGTGGCCGGTCATTACCGTCATATCCTGCAGATGGCAGTTACCGCCCTCTTCGCACACCGGACAGTCATGGGGATGGTTGGTCATCAGCCATTCGACCACACTTTCACGAAATTCCCGTGCTTCAGCATCTTCTACCGAGATAAAGGTGCCATCAGCAGCTGGTGTCATACAGGACATCACCAGACGGCCACGGGTATCTTCGGCATTCTGATACTGTTTTACGGCACATTGGCGGCAGGCACCGACGCTGCCCAGTGCTGGGTGCCAGCAGAAATAGGGAATATCCAGCCCCAAGGACAGACATGCCTGCAACAGGTTGTCTGCACCGTTAACTTCATATTCTTTACCGTCTACATGGATTGTAGCCATAGTGAACATGCTTCCGTCAGGCCCGTGCAGCCACGGGCGTTAAACATAATACGCATCAGTGCGGTCTTATCAGCGCCGCTGTGCTTACCACTCGCCGTTTTACTTCAACTGATTGGGCTGGATACCGCTGATCGCGCGCACATTGCCGTACAGCTGTGGCGCAATGCCTGCTTCAAACTCTTCACGAAAATACTTAATGGCACTCTGTAACGGCTCTACTGCGCCGGGCGCATGGGCACAGAAGGTTTTGCCCGGCCCCAATTGACGACAGAGTTGTTGTAAGGTTTCAATGTCTCCAGGCTGACCTTCCCCGCGTTCCAAAGCGCGTAGGATTTTAACGCTCCAGGGCAGACCATCGCGGCACGGGGTGCACCAACCGCAGGATTCGCGGGCAAAGAACTCTTCTAAGTTACGTACCAATGACACCATATTAATTTCATGGTCAACGGCCATCGCTAAGGCGGTACCAAGACGGCTGCCCGCTTTGCCGATACTGGCAAACTCCATCGGTAAGTCGAGGTGACTCTCGGTCAGGAAATCGGTACCGGCGCCTCCCGGTTGCCAAGCTTTGAAACGTAGACCGTCACGCATGCCACCGGCATAATCTTCCAGAATTTCGCGGGCGGTGATCCCGAACGGCAGTTCCCACAACCCAGGGTTTTTGACCCGACCGGAAAAGCCCATCATCTTGGTGCCAGTATCTTCGCTCGAAGAAAGCCCTTTGTACCACTCCACACCATTAGCCAAGATGGCGGGCACGTTCGACAGGGTTTCTACGTTATTCACGCAGGTCGGTTTACCCCACACCCCCGCAGAGGCAGGGAATGGTGGTTTAGAACGCGGGTTAGCGCGCCGACCTTCCAGTGAGTTAATCAATGCCGTTTCTTCCCCGCAGATATAGCGCCCCGCACCGGTGTGGACAAACAGTTCAAAATTAAAACCAGTGCCGAGAATATTGTTGCCTAACAGGCCCGCGTCGGTGGCTTCCTGGATGGCACGGCGCAAGTTCTCGGCTGCCTCGACATATTCACCACGCAGGAAGATATAGCCACGCCACGCTTTTAGGGCAAAGGCACTGATCAGCATCCCTTCCACCAACTGATGGGGCATTTGTTCCATCAGTAGGCGGTCTTTATAAGTACCAGGCTCCATTTCATCCGCATTACACAGCAGATAGCGGATATTCATGGATTCATCCTTCGGCATCAAACTCCACTTCAGTCCAGTGGAAAACCCAGCACCGCCGCGCCCTTTCAGGCCAGACTCTTTAACCTGAGCGACGATCTCCTCGGGACTTAAGCTTTTCAGGGCTTTCTCTGCCCCAGCGTAGCCATTTTTGCTGCGATATTCGTCGATCCATACCGGTTGCCGGTCATCGCGCATCCGCCAGGTCAGTGGATGGGTTTCGGCGGTACGCACAACAGTTTTTACACTCATGGGTACTGCTCCAATAGGGTCGCAATCGATTCAGGGGTCAGATGCACGTGGGTGTGATCCCCGACCATCATCACTGGGCCTTTATCGCAGTTACCGAGACAACAGGTCGGCAGCAGGGTAAAGCGGCCATCAGCGGTAGTTTGGCCGGGGGAGATCGCCAACAGCTTTTCCAACGCCGCCTGAATTCCCTGATAGCCAGTGATGTGACAGACCACGCTGTCGCAGTAACGGATCACATGACGGCCCACCGGCTGGCGGTAGATCTGGCTGTAGAAGGTGGCGACCCCTTCCACATCACTGGCGGGGATCGCTAGCACCTCTGCGATAGCGGTAATGGCACCGTCCGGTACCCAACCGCGCTGTTTTTGAACAATTTTCAGTGCTTCGATGGAGGCCGCCCGGGCATCCTCATAGTGATGCTTTTCATGTTCAATCGCCTGACGTTCTTGCTCGCTCAGCGAGAACGCCTGCGGCTCAATTGTCGTAATGGCTATTCTTTGATCATTCATCATTAGCGATCCACGTCAGACATAACAAAATCGATACTGCCGAGATAGACAATCAGATCCGACACCAAGCTGCCGCGGATCACCGATGGGATCTGCTGCAGATGTGGGAAACTCGGTGTACGAACCCGGGTGCGGTAACTCATGGTGCTGCCATCACTGGTCAGGTAATAACTGTTGATCCCTTTGGTCGCTTCGATCATCTGGAAGGATTCATTGGCAGGCATCACCGGTCCCCAGGAAACCTGTAGGAAGTGCGTGATCAGAGTCTCTATATGTTGCAAAGTGCGCTCTTTAGGCGGCGGTGTGGTCAACGGATGATCGGCTTTAAACGGCCCGGCGGGCATATTATTTAAGCACTGTTCGAGAATGCGCAGTGACTGCCACATCTCTTCCATTTTTAGCATCACACGGCTATAGGCATCACTGATACCGTCACCCACCGGCACCTCGAAATCGAAATGTTCATACCCAGAATAGGGACGCCATTTGCGCACATCAAAGTCGAGGCCGGTTGCACGTAGCGCAGCACCGGTGGTGCCCCATTCCAAGGCCTGTTGCTGGTTGTAAGCCGCAACGCCTTTGGAGCGGGCCACCAGCACGCTGTTACGCAATGCCGCCTTGTCATACTCCTTCAGCCGTTTCGGCATCCAGTCGAGAAATTCCCGTAACAGACGCTGCCAACCGTTCGGCAGGTCATGGGCCACACCACCGATGCGGAACCAGGCCGGATGCATACGAAAACCGGTAATGGCTTCCACCACATCGTAAATTCTCTGGCGGTCGGTAAAGGCAAAGAATACCGGCGTCATGGCCCCGACATCTTGGATAAAGGTGGAGATATACAGCAGATGGCTGTTAATACGGAACAGCTCAGACAACATCACACGGATCACATTGACGCGGTCAGGTACAGTAATACCGGCCAATTTTTCGACAGCCAACACATAGGGCATTTCGTTAACGCAGCCGCCAAGGTATTCAATACGATCGGTATAGGGGATATAGCTGTGCCAAGACTGACGCTCCCCCATTTTCTCTGCGCCGCGATGGTGATAGCCGATATCCGGCACACAATCGACGATCTCTTCACCGTCCAGTTGCAGGATAATCCGGAAAGCACCGTGGGCAGACGGGTGGTTAGGACCGAGATTGAGGAACATAAAGTCCTCATTTTTATCACCGCGTTTCATGCCCCACTCTTCCGGATTGAAGGTCAGGGCTTCCATTTCCAAATCTTCTTTGGCTTTGGTCAGGGTGAACGGGTCAAATTCGGTGGCCCGGGCGGGGTAGTCCTTGCGCAGCGGATGACCGGTCCAGGTCGGCGGCATCATAATGCGGGTCAAATGCGGGTGGCCGGTGAAGGTGATGCCAAACATTTCCCACGTTTCCCGCTCATACCAGTTGGCATTGGGAAATAACGAGGTCAGAGTCGGCAAGTTAAGGTCCGTTTCTGCTAACGCCACTTTGATCATGATGTCACGGTTGCGGCCAATGGACAGCAGATGATAGAACACCGAAAAATCCGCTGCTGGCAGTCCCTGACGATGGGTCCGAAGCCGCTCATCCATGCCGTGCAAATCATAGAGCATCACATAAGGCTTAGACAGCCGGCGCAGAAAATCGATCACTTCTATCAGACGTTCGCGAGGCACCCACACCACAGGAATACCGGTACGAGTGGCCTGCACGGTTAGAGCTTGCGGGCCAAAACGTTGAGACAGCTCTTCAATTACCGGATCATCCAAATGATCCTGGGTTTGCCAAACCGGCAGAGCAGCATCTTGCGTGTTCAAATCACACATAGGATCTTCACCATGACGGCCTGTGACCAGGCACTTATAAGATGATATCAGGCAGTACTCAGCCTGCTTACTGAGCACCCGCCTTACAGGCCCGGATCAGATCTCGTCCGGACTACGTAATTGGGTCACGGCAATCCGCTCACCGCGTTTTCTTTCTCGTTCAGACGGCATATTGGCGCGATAAACCCCTTGGTCGCCCACCACCCAGGAGAGCGGACGGCGCTCCTTGCCGATAGACTCTTGTAACAGTAATAACGCCTGCATATAGGCTTCCGGTCGTGGTGGACAGCCGGGAATATACACATCAACCGGCAGGAATTTATCCACACCTTGCACCACGGAATAGATGTCATACATTCCGCCAGAATTGGCACAGGCTCCCATGGAGATCACCCACTTCGGCTCCAGCATCTGGTCATATAAACGCTGGATAACGGGGGCCATTTTGGTGAACGGAGTTCCGGCAATCACCATAAAGTCAGCCTGACGCGGCGAGGCGCGGATAACTTCAGAACCGAAACGGGCCACATCATGTACTGCGGTGAAAGAGGTGGTCATCTCGACATAACAGCAAGACAGACCAAAGTTATAGGGCCACAGAGAGTTTTTTCTGCCCCAGTTCACCATGTCATGGAGCGCGTGTTCGAGTTTACCCATATACACGCTGCGGTGAACGTGCTGTTCCAGCGGGTCAGCGACGACAGACTGTTGCTGCAGGGGGTAACGGTCATTATCGCCGTTTCCTTCGGGGTCTATGCGGGTCAGCGTATAGTCCATGTTTAAGCCTCGCAGTTACTGCTTTTCAGTGGGAGCGGAAGTCGGTTCAGTCGGTGACGTGACCGGAATACGGCGACGGGCTGGGGCCCAGTCCAAGGCACCAATGCGCACCAAATAGACCAAACCAGCCAGCAGAATAACGATAAATAGTGCTGCTTCGGCGAAGCCAGTCCAACCACTCTCCCGTACCGAGGCAGACCAGGCATACAAGAACAGCGCTTCAACGTCGAAGATCACAAAGAACATAGCGACCAGATAAAATTTGGCAGACAGACGCAGTTGCGTGGTCCCGACTGGCGCTATACCCGATTCAAAAGGGGTATCTTTGTGGCGGGCTTTCGCCCTCCCCCCAAGCAGCCAGCCGCCAGCCAGCATAAACACGCAGAGCCCAAAGGCGATAATGATGAACAGCGTAAATGCCCAATGATAGGCGATGACTTCAGTACCGGTAGACATACTTTGCTTACTCATCCGATGGAGTGCCCTCAGTAAGCTGACAAGGTCAGCCTCAACAGCACTCAGAAAAGAAAACATCAGATTGTTAACCTGCCTGTAGCCACCGTCATAGGGAGTACTCCATTCCCTAACAGTCAGCTCCTATCCACACAGGACAACAACTGAAAATCATTTTGTTAAATTATGAGAAACAAACAAAACACATTATTAACAACTGGTGCACTTACGTCCAGCTAAATCGGTTCAGTTCCAGGAGTGAACGGGTGTTATGCCGCTAACGGCTAAATGCTGAGCGATATCCTTACATTCTGGCAGGACTTTGCCAATTTTCCTTGTTGAAGTGATGTTATTTTTTTGATCGAGCGCAGGGTTAGGTGAGGTTTGAGTGAAAAATGAGCGCTTTTACGGGCGGAGAGTGTCAAAAAAGCCCGTGTACAACTAAGCGTACGCGGGCCGATATAGAGACGTAATAAGCAACGGTTTTGGCCGCTGTTAAGGGTCAGTGATGTCTGAATCTAGGGCGATCTCTTCACGAAATTGGCCGTTAAAATCGCTCTCAGGCTGATGGGAAGGGTCCGCAAGTGGCCGTAGCACATTGAACACCGACTGCAGCAATTCATTATCTGAACCAGCACTACGGCACAGCAGATATTCCGTATCAGGTAATGAGGGTAATCCTTCGGCACTGCCCAAGACACGAACGTCGGGACCAATCATCTCTGCGGGACGCGCAGTAGCACCTAGCCCAGATTTAACCGCTACTTTCACGGCCGATAAAGAGGCTGCCACATAAGAAAGACGCCAAGGTATGCCATGATTATCAAGATGTTCAATGGCCATCTCACGGAAGGTGTTAGGCTCATCTTGCAACACCAGCGGCAGTGCCTCACCATGCCGGAAGGCATAATCTGCAGCACAGAACCACAGAGTTGGCGAGGTTCTTAAGACTTGGCTTATCACATCACCGATCGCTTTGATGGATAACACAATATCGACCTGACCTTGCTCCAGCATGGTGAAAATTTCGTGGGTCGGGTTGATACGGATATCAATCGTGAGTTTCGGATAGAGAGCGGTAATACGGT
This sequence comes from Tatumella saanichensis, assembly GCF_000439375.1. Classification (GTDB taxonomy): domain Bacteria; phylum Pseudomonadota; class Gammaproteobacteria; order Enterobacterales; family Enterobacteriaceae; genus Tatumella; species Tatumella saanichensis. The sequence continues at coordinate 65,009 of NZ_ATMI01000056.1, read as the reverse complement.
TGAGCACATAAGGAAGCAGTGTCTCTGCAGTATCTTCTGTTACACCCAAGGTCAAGACACCCTGCACGTTGCTGTACATCAGGGAAGCACAGGCTTCATCGTTGAAGCGCAAAATTTTTCTGGCATAGCCCAGTAACTGAATGCCATGCTCTGTCAGCAGTTTGTTGCGCCCATGCCGAGCAAACAACTCTTTACCGACCAGTTGCTCCAATCGCTGCATTTGCTGGCTGACCGCAGATTGCGTACGACAGACGGCAGCTGCGGCGGCTGCAAAGGTATTCAAATCAGCAACCGCAACGAACGTCCTTAACAGATCGAGATCCAGATTCATGATCGGGGGGTTAGAATTTGTCATATTTTTTATTCACTTATATGTTTTTTTACTTACTACATGGTGTTGTTCGTATCCTGTCCAAGGACAGGCGATAAACTCAATACAGGTTCACAAACGCTGATCTGTCGGCAAACAGGCCTGACTAAAAATCAGAATCAGTGTTTGTGTAGCAGACTCATTTATGGAAGTAACGTCAGGAATTGACAGTTAAAATTCCCTTTTGTGCCAGCGATACCCTAAAAAAATATCACCGGCCTCTGTGCGCGTTCCTGATGGACGTTCACAGAGGAGTCATCTCGTATTAAATTTATTAAACTTACTTAATCATTTTTAACACTAAATTGGAATTTTTTTTAGATAAAAGTCTATAAATTTTGACCTGGTTCATGTTCATGAGGGGTAACTTTCAGACTATTCAGAAAGATCAGCAATATAGCACAGCATAATTCGGAGAGTTAACCTTATCAGCATGATTTAAAAGAAGAAGATACTTTTTTTGCCAAAAAAAAGATCAAAAAAAAGGGAATGTTTAGCGGAATTATCTCAATCAATGGCTGATTTCAGGGAGATTTTAAAAAAATTCTTATCATCACGATTAAATACTAATTTATTACTCTTATTAACTATCAATACTAACTAACGATTAAATCCGCAAGAAACTGTGAAATACGCAGAGGTTCATTTTTTATACGAACTTAATCAGTCACATGAATTACATGGCAAGCAACAATATAAAACACTAAATACATAACATCTTATAGATAATGTAGCTAATAAATAAATCATGGTTAATATATAACATCGTTACCATCTCTGTTAATCTTAACAATACGCTAAAAATTACCTTTCCCCTTCTTTTGGGCGTATCAGAAGAGTACATTTATAGGTCTGACCTCCGGGCATAGACACGGATATCTGTTAAGCAAGGCGATGATAATGACTATTAAAATTGAAAAATCCGCAAAACTCGATAATGTTTGCTACGACATCCGCGGTCCGGTGCTCAAGGAAGCAAAACGTCTCGAAGAAGAAGGCAACAAGGTTCTCAAACTGAATATTGGTAACCCTGCTCCATTCGGCTTCGAAGCGCCGGATGAGATCTTGGTTGATGTGATCAAAAACCTACCTACCTCGCAGGGTTATAGCGACTCAAAAGGCCTTTACTCTGCGCGTAAAGCCATTATGCAGCACTATCAAGAACGGGGTATGCGCGACGTAACCGTCGAAGATATTTATATCGGAAACGGTGTGTCTGAACTGATCGTCCAGTCGATGCAAGCGCTGCTCAATACCGGTGATGAAATGCTGGTTCCGGCTCCGGACTATCCGTTATGGACCGCATCCGTCTCATTATCCAGTGGCAAAGCCGTTCATTATATGTGCGATGAGTCCGCGGGTTGGTTCCCGGACTTGGATGATATCCGCGCCAAAATCACCCCGCGTACCCGCGGCATTGTGATCATCAACCCGAATAATCCGACCGGCGCGGTTTACAGCAAAGAGCTGCTGTTGGAAGTGGTAGAAATCGCTCGTCAGCATAACCTGATCATTTTCGCCGATGAGATCTATGACAAGATCCTCTATGATGCCGCCCAGCACCACTCGATTGCCGCCTTAGCACCGGATCTGCTGACCGTCACTTTTAACGGACTGTCTAAAACCTATCGCGTCGCAGGTTTCCGTCAGGGTTGGATGGTACTCAACGGACCGAAAAAACACGCCAAAGGCTATATTGAGGGGCTGGAGATGCTGGCGTCGATGCGGCTATGTGCCAACGTCCCGGCCCAGCACGCTATCCAGACTGCGCTCGGTGGCTATCAAAGTATCAGTGAGTTTATCGTACCTGGCGGCCGACTGTATGAGCAACGTAACCGTGCTTGGGAAATGATCAATGATATTCCTGGGGTAAGTTGCGTCAAGCCAGACGGTGCCCTGTATATGTTCCCACGTATTGACCCGAAAAAGTTTAATCTGCACGATGACCAGAAAATGGTCCTCGACTTTCTGCTGCAAGAAAAAGTGCTGCTGGTACAGGGTTCCGCCTTTAACTGGCCCTACCCTGACCATGTGCGCATTGTAACCCTGCCGCGGGCAGATGAGCTGGAACAGGCTATTGGCAAATTTGGCCGTTTCCTGGAGCATTATCACCAGTGACCCCGACTGGCCGGTTCGCTTAGGCGAACTGGCCAGCAGAATCCTCCCACCGCCACAACACAAACAGGCTAGCCTTATCCTCCCGTCTACTGATTTTCCGCCAGAGAAACCTCTATGAAAAAGCAAAGTACCTTTATGGCTTGGATCACCCGGATGCCCCTGATCAAACGTTGGGCACTCATGCACTGCGTACAGGAAGAAAATATCGCCGAACATAGCCATCAAGTAGCGGTTATTGCCCATTTACTGACAGTGATTGGCAATCGCCGCTATGACAATCCGCTGGATCCGGAACGCGCAGCGGTCATCGCCCTCTATCATGAAGTATCGGAAACCAAGCTCCAAGATATTAACTCGAAGACCAAATATCATAATCCGCAGTTTACCCGAGCCTTTAAGCAGTTAGAGACCTTGGCGGAACAAGAGTGTCTGAAAACCTTACCGGAAGATTTGCGCGATGCCTTTTCCGATCTGGTCATCCAAGAAAATGTCGACCCGCGCTACAAGGCGATTGTCAAAGCGGCCGATATTCTTTCTGCCTACATTAAGGCACTCAATGAACTGCGCTTTCGCAACGACGAATTTGTACATGTGAAGCAGGGGCTCGAAGAAAAAATAGCTGAACTGCGTCAGAATATGCCGGAAGTGAATGATTTTATGGAGGTGTTTTGTGCTAGTTGCAGCACGACCTTAGATAAGATCAGCGGCTATCCCGAAGAATAACCGCCTCATACTCATGCGGGGAGTCGTCTGGCTCCCTGCTTAGAGATCATCAAGGAAGGCCTTATCCAATTGACGAAAGGCTCGTTTTAACAGATCCGCCAGTGACTGATAGGTCGGTGTCCCTTCCGGCAGCGCCGTCGGTTGTCCTGCCTGTTCCAGTTTTTCCCGCAGTGAGTGATACCACTTTAGCAACGCCGGGGGTAAGGGCTTCAATGAACGTTTACCCATCCACCACAGTCCCTGCACCGGTAAGCTGCAGGCAAATAGCGCACTAGCCACTGCCGGCCCAAGCTGTGCATGCAGGGCTATCTGCCAGCAGAGGGTGAAGACCGCCAGCGGTGGCATAAAGCGGACACCAAAACGTACCGCCTTACGGATACGTTGCTCGGGGAACACCGGGCTAAGACGTTTATCGTCCGGCCAGGTCTCCATGTAATGCTGTCCGCGCTTCAACACACCGATCCAGCTGACATTACCTGATGAGCTCATGGTTTCCTCACTTCTTTATAGACTGACAGTGCGTTATGGTAACCCGAACCGCAGATGAGATAAAATTTCGCAGGATTTTCAATAACACAGACTTTCCAGTAACCGATACGATACACTCTGTCCGTGCGAAAACGGTCCAGAATGCCTGAGAAACTCAAAATATTATGTAAAAATAACTCTTTTATTTGAGTAGGGACAATATTTTAACCAGTCAGACTGGTTTACCCTGCCTCTGTCAGCTTCGATAGGTTACATTAGCTGGCGTCTGAAAATATCTTTCATCGCCACTTTAAACAAATAGGTGCTTCCATGTCGAGTAAGTTAGTCCTGGTTCTCAACTGCGGCAGTTCTTCTCTTAAGTTTGCCATCATAAACCCGGAAAACGGTGATGAATATCTTTCCGGTCTGGCAGAATGCTTTAATCTGCCCGAGGCACGCATCAAATGGAAACAGGAGAGCGGCAAGCAGGAGGCTGCGCTAGGTGCCGGGGCTGCACATAGCGAAGCGCTGAACTTTATTGTCACGCATATCCTGCCGCAACAACCAGCATTATCCCAACAGATCGTCGCCATCGGCCACCGAATTGTCCATGGCGGTGAAACCCTGACCCGCTCGGTGATTATTGATCAGTCGGTGATTGATAAAATCACCGCGGCATCCTGTTTTGCCCCACTGCATAACCCCGCTCACCTGATCGGCATCGAAGAAGCCTTAAAAAACTTCCCGCATCTTAAAAATAAAAATGTCGCGGTGTTCGATACGGCTTTCCACCAAACGATGCCGGAGGCCTCTTACCTGTATGCCCTGCCCTATAACCTGTATCAACAGCATGGTGTCCGCCGTTACGGTGCCCACGGTACCAGCCACTACTACGTTTCCCGTGAAGCGGCCAAAATGCTGGATAAGCCGGTAGAGACCCTCAATGTGATTACCTGTCATCTGGGTAATGGTGGTTCGGTGGCGGCTATTCGTAACGGTGAATGTGTCGACACCTCCATGGGCCTGACCCCGCTGGAAGGTCTGGTTATGGGGACTCGCAGCGGTGATATTGACCCAGCGATTATCTTCTTCCTGCATGACAGCCTGGGAATGACCACCGATGAGATCAATCGCATGCTGACAAAAGAGTCAGGGCTGCTGGGTCTGACCGGTATCACCAATGATTTCCGCTATGTTGAGGAAAACTACCCGCAACTGGATGAAGCTCGCCGCGCGATGGATGTTTTCTGCCACCGTCTGGCCAAATATATTGGCGCTTACACTTCTCTGATGGAAGGCCGCCTGGATGCGGTCATCTTTACTGGCGGTATCGGCGAAAACGCAGCCACAGTACGACAGCTGACCATGCAGAAACTGGGGCTGCTCAATTTCAGTATCGATCATGACCGTAACCTCGAGGCCCGTTTCGGTCAGGCTGGCTTTATCAATGCCGAAGGAACCCGCCCAGTGATGGTGATCCCGACCAATGAGGAGCTGGTGATTGCCCGTGATGCAGCGAAACTCACCGCCTAATTTTCACTGATACCGCCCACTGTGGCGGTATTTTTCTAAGACCCTAATACAGCAGAGAGGTCGAAAGTGTCCCGTACCATTATGCTCATTCCTGCCGGCACCAGTGTCGGACTGACCAGTGTCAGCCTGGGTGTTCTCCGTGCGATGGAACGTAAAGGTATGCGTCTTCGCATCTTTAAACCCATCGCCCAACCCCGTTTAAACACGGATGCTGATGACCATACCACCGCCATTGTCCGTCATACATCAGGCATTTCCGTGGCGGACTCCCTGCCGATGTCTTACGTGGAAAACCTGCTCGGCAGTGACCAGCAAGATGTGCTGATGGAAGAGATCCTCTCACACTTTCATGGCCAGCAAGGCGAGGCGGATGTCGTCCTTGTCGAAGGTCTGGTGCCGACCCGTAAGCATGAGTTTGCCAATACGCTTAACTATGAGATCGCCCGCACGCTGAATGCCGAAATCATCTTTGTGATGTCTCCGGGACAGGAGTCTCCGGCTCAGCTTAAGGAGCGTATCGAGATAGTGCAGAGCAGTTTCGGTGGCAAAAAGAACAAAAATATTCGCGGTATCATCTTCAATAAACTGCATGCCCCTCTCGACGAGCAGGGCCGCACCCGCCCTGATCTGTCAGAAATTTTTGAAAATGCCCCAGAGTCGACCTGTGCCTCACTGAACAGTGAACAACTGCTTGCCTGTAGCCCGCTGCCGGTCCTTGGCGCCATTCCCTGGGAGCCAGAGTTGATTGCGACCCGTGCTATTGATATGTGCCGTCATCTGAATGCAGAAATCATCAATGAAGGGGATATAGCCACCCGTCGTATCCGTTCGGTGACTTTCTGCGCCCGTAGCCTGCCGCATATGCTGGATCTGTTCCGTCCAGGCTCTTTACTGGTTACCTCTGCGGATCGCCCAGAAGTACTGATATCGGCCTGCCTGGCAGCGATGAATGGCACTGAAATTGGGGCTATCCTGCTTACCGGAGGCTACGAAATTGACCCTGCGACCCGTCAGTTGTGTGCCCGTGCACTACAAACCGGCCTGCCGGTGTTTACGGTGAACACGAACACGTGGCAGACCTCACTCAATCTGCAAAGCTTCAACCTAGAAGTACCGATAGACGACACACTACGGATTGAGAAAATCCAAGAGTTTGTGGCAGGCCATATCAACCGTGAGTGGATCGATTCTCTGGGGACTGCCGTCGCCGGTAATCGTCTGCTATCACCGCCGGCGTTCCGTTACCAACTGACTGAGTTAGCCCGTCAGGCAGCAAAACGCATCGTATTACCTGAGGGGGATGAACCCCGTACCGTTAAAGCGGCAGCTATCTGTGCGGCCAAGGGCATCGCCCGTTGTGTGCTGATCGGAGATCCCAGCGAGATCCATCGGGTGGCTGCCACTCAGGAAGTGACGCTTGGTGATGGCATTGATATCATCGACCCGAAACAGGTTCGCGAGAACTATGTTCCCCGCTTGGTCGAACTGCGCAAAAACAAAGGAATGACCGATATTGTCGCCAGAGAACAACTGGAAGACAATGTGGTGCTGGGAACCCTGATGTTAGAGAAAGGCGAAGTCGACGGCTTGGTATCTGGTGCAGTGCATACCACCGCTAACACCATTCGTCCGCCTTTGCAGCTGATCAAAACCGCGCCTGACAGCTCACTGGTATCATCGGTATTCTTTATGCTGCTGCCAGAGCAAGTACTGGTGTACGGTGACTGTGCGATAAACCCAGACCCGAATGCAGAGCAACTGGCAGAAATTGCCATTCAGTCTGCTGACTCGGCGAAAGCGTTCGGTATTGAACCACGGGTAGCGATGATCTCTTACTCCACTGGCAATTCTGGTGCGGGGACCGATGTCGAGAAAGTACGTGAAGCCACTCGGTTGGCGCAAGAAAAACGTCCTGATCTGATTATTGACGGTCCGCTGCAGTACGATGCGGCGATTATGGAGGATGTGGCTAAGTCAAAGGCCCCGAATTCCGCGGTAGCCGGACGTGCCACCGTGTTTATTTTCCCCGACCTCAACACTGGTAATACCACCTACAAAGCGGTACAACGATCAGCTAATCTGGTGTCTATCGGTCCGATGCTGCAGGGGATGCGTAAGCCGGTCAACGATCTCTCACGCGGTGCATTAGTGGATGATATTATCTACACGATTGCACTGACTGCGATCCAGTCTGAACAGGCGGAAGGTAAGCAGTAATGATCACGGCAGGCCACCTGTGGCCTGCCGTGATATAAGAACGTTGTTAGCCGTGTAACTCATCCGAGGCACGACGCCCCTCGCTGTTACGGCTCATCCACAACGACAGTGCTTTCAGTGAATCATCGGTAAACTCATCACAACGCACGGTGATCTCTTCCGGTGTCATCCAGAAAATTTCCGCGATCTCACTCTCCTGCATAGCAAAAGGCCCATGGCAGACACAGCTGAATAATCCCCCCCATACTCGGCAGTGACTATCCTCAAAGTAGAATTTACCGTGTTCCGCCAATGGCACTCCGGCAATCCCTAGCTCTTCTTCGGCTTCACGTCTGGCTGAAGTCAGAATATCTTCGCCGCTTTGGACCACTCCGCCAGCAGTAGCATCCAACTTGCCTGGCATAAAGTCCTTGGTATCAGTACGCCGTTGCACCAAAATATTTCCCATTCCATCATGCACCACGATATAGGTTGCTCGATGACGAAGACATTCAGCGCGCATTTCCGCACGACTGGCCGTCTTAATGACTTCATCATCTTCATTCACAATATCAACCCATTCGATATCGTTTTCAGGAACTTGCTCCACCATCTGTAACCCTTTTATCTCGCAGATACCCGGAAAATTCGATTCTAGCAGACAACGACAACTCCGGGCGTTAAGTTAGTGTTAAATAATGGCTTAAGCCACATTTTTCGTTAACCTGACTGGCATTGGTTTCGCTAAACGGCACACGCCTCCCTGCTAGTCCCTAGCCTCACAGGTTTCAGACAGCGTAAGTGAGTCCGGAAAGTGAGCTTGCGCTCCACCACAATACAGCCCTGCCCGGCAAATCCATTACTTCAGCGCACCGGACAAGAACTGCTGTAAGCGCGGGCTTTTCGGCTGACTGAACACCGTTTCTGGATCCCCCTGTTCCTCGATTTTACCCTGATGGAGAAAGATCACTTGGTTAGAAACGTGACGGGCGAACTCCATTTCATGGGTCACTACCACCATGGTTTTCCCTTCTTCCGCCAGTTTCTGCATAATGCGCAGTACTTCACCGACCAGCTCTGGGTCGAGTGCCGACGTCGGCTCATCAAACAGCAGTACCTCCGGCTCCATCGCTAATGCGCGGGCAATCGATACACGCTGCTGCTGACCACCGGACAGGTGTGCTGGGTATTTTTCGCGGGCACGGGCATCAATCCCGACTTTATCCAGATAACGGATGGCACGCTCACGCGCTTCCTGCTTACTTACCCCTAACACCTGTACTGGGGCTTCCATCACATTCTCCAGTACCGTCATGTGGCTCCATAGGTTGAAGTGCTGGAATACCATGGTCAGGCGAGTACGCAATTTACGCAGTTGCTCTTTGTCAGCCACTTTCAACTGGCCGTCTTTATCGCGCACCAGATTAATATTTTCGTTATTCAGGGCAATCGATCCTTCGCTCGGTTTTTCGAGGAAGTTGATGCAGCGTAAGAAGGTACTTTTCCCAGACCCAGACGATCCGATGATACTGATCACATCACCTGCCGCAGCCTGTAACGAAACCCCTTTAAGAACTTCATGTTCTCCATAGTGTTTATGAAGTTCTGTCACACTTAATTTTAATTCAGACATAGTTATACTCAGCGGGATCAGGATTTAACATGGGTTAACCAGCGACGTTCCGCCTTGCGGAACAGCATGATCAGGCAATAAGAGATGACCAGATAGATCACCGCGGCAATACCAAAGGCCGTAAACGGCTGATAGGTCGCGGCATTGATATCTCGGGCAACTTTCAGCACATCCGGCACAGTGGCAGTAAACGCCAAGGAGGTAGAGTGCAACATCAAGATCACTTCGTTGCTGTAGGCTGGTAAGGCAATACGTAAGGCCGCCGGCAAAATAATGCAGCGGTACATTTTAAAGGTCGAGAACCCATAAGCTCTGGCCGCTTCAATTTCACCGTGCGGTACCGAGCGGATCGCACCGGCGAACACTTCGGTGGTATAGGCGCAGGTATTTAGGGTGAATGCCAGCACCGCGCAGTTCATACCACTGCGAAAGAAAGCATTCAGCAATTCGTTACCTTTAACCACTTCCAGGGTATACATACCGGTATAAAACACCAGTAACTGCACATACAGCGGCGTCCCGCGGAAAACATAAGTAAACAGCCACACCGGCATACTGATAAAGCGGTTTGATGAGACGCGGGCAATTGCTAGGAAGATAGCCATTACACCACCAATCACCACTGACAACACTAGTAACCATAGGGTGATGGCAACACCAGTGAAGTGGTAACCATCGGTCCATAACAAGGACTTCCAATAGTCGTGAAGAATATCAATCATAATTCAGCCTTTTTCACTCCTACTGAATAGCGGCGTTCCAGCCACCACAACACACCATTAGAAACCGTGGTAAAAAACAGATAAATTGCCCCGGCCACCAATGAGAAATAAAATGGCTGCCAGGTACTTTTGCCGGCCAACGAAGTGGCTTTGATTACATCTTCCAGGCCCAGCAGTGAGACAAGTGCCGTCGCTTTCAGAATCACTTGCCAGTTGTTACCGATAGCTGGCAGCGCAAAGCGCATCATTAATGGGAACTGAACCCGACGGAATACCTGTGATGAGGTCATCCCATATGCCGTCGCAGCTTCGATCTGTCCTTTAGGCACTGATAGGAAAGCGCCGCGGAACGTTTCAGTAAAATAGGCACCGTAGATAAAACCGATAGTGGTGATCCCGGCGGCCATTGGGTCGATATCGATTTGCCCTAGTCCCAAGGCATCGGTTACCTGGTTTAGGGCTATCTGTAACCCGTAATAAATTAACAGCATCAGCACCAGATCCGGGATACCGCGAATAATAGTGGTGTAGAGTCCAAACACCGTGTTTAGCACACGACTTTTCGATAACTTTGCGCCCGCACCGATAAGCCCTAATAGGACGGCCAGTACCACAGAGCTTAATGCCAGTTCAATAGTGACCAGTGCGCCTTTTACAATGACGTCGGTATATCCATAGAGCATCAAATAATTCCTGCAACAAAAGAAACAACCACTGCCCGCCGATGGCGGGCAGCTGAGTGCGAGTTAATCGCCGTACACATTAAAGTTAAAGTATTTTTTCGCCAGTTTGTCGTAAGTCCCATCTTTACGAATCGATTCGAAGGCTTTATCCACCGCATTTTTCAGCTGTGTATCCCCTTTACGCATCCCCATACCGGTACCGACACCAAAAATCGTATCGTCTTTCACCGCTGGGCCCGCGAAGGCATAGCCTTTTCCGACTGAGCTCTTCAGGAAGCCTTCACCGGCCTGTACTTCATCCTGGAAGGCCGCGTCGATACGTCCGGCATTCAGATCCTGATAGACCTGATCCTGGTTAGCGTAGGACACCACGTTAACCCCTTTCGGACGCCAGTATTTGTTGGCGTAGGTTTCCTGAGTAGTCCCCTGTTGTACCCCGATGGTTTTACCTTTCAATGATGCCAGGGTAGGCTGCAGTGGCGAACCTTTCACTGCGACCAAACGTGCATTCGCAGCGTAGAGTTTTTCAGAGAAATCGATCTGTTGCTCACGCTGTGGAGTGATAGAGAGTGCAGAAATAATGGCATCGATCTTATCGGCTTTTAACGATGGGATCAGACCATCGAAATCCCCTTCCACATAGACACATTTGGTGTGGATGCGCTCGCAGATAGCATTGGTGAGGTCGATGTCAAACCCGACAATCTGTCCGTTAGCATTTTTAGACTCGAAAGGAGGATAGGTAGGATCGGTACCAATGCGCAGTGTTGTCGGCAGAGCCGCGAATACGCTACCGACACTGGAGCAGGCCAGCATTATCGAAAGAGCCACAATACGCTTCTTCATACATTACCCTCTGATTAGTTTTTTTATAGTGTTTACTGACGAATGTTGTGTGTACCAAGATAGTTTTGCATATTTCATGCCAGATTGCGCTAGCCTTTGCCCATTCTGTTCTAGAAAAACAAAGCACGCGCCGCCCGCTAAATAGCGGCTTTGCGGCCGTCGAATCCTTATCAGCGCGCCAGTTCATGCACCATTAAAAAACACCAAAGGCACCATAATGGTGCCTTTGAGTATTATTGCACGGTGATAATGCATTTATGAGGGGGTTTTGCCCTGCCAGCGAGCAAACAATTCCTCCGGCAGTTCGATATCAAACTGATCCAATACCCGGTTGACTGTCTGATCGACAATGTCCATCACCTTTTCGGGGCGGTGATAAAAAGCCGGAACCGGCGGCATAATCACCGCTCCCATTTCGGCAGCGGTGGTCATCATCCGTAAATGTCCGAGGTGTAACGGCGTTTCTCGCACCCCCAGCACTAGTGTCCGGCGCTCTTTGAGGATCACATCCGCCGCCCGGGTCAATAAGTTGTCACTATAACTGTGGACAATACCGGACAGAGTTTTCATGGAACAGGGCAATAACGCCATACCGTGGGTCTTAAACGAGCCGGAGGAGATGCTGGCACCGATATCGCGAATATCATGGACTACATCGGCCAATGCCTGGACATCGCGTACCGAATAGTCACTTTCCAAGGCCAGGGTCTGGCGGGCGGACTGACTCATGACCAGATGAGTTTCGGTATCCGGCAACGCTTGCAAAACCTGCAATAAACGGATGCCGTAGATCACCCCACTGGCACCGGAGATGCCCACTATCAGTCTTTTCATCACTGCTCCGCACTGCGTAAAAGGCGTATGATAGCGCGGGTGCCGCCCACGAGGCGAATAGATTCGCCAAAAAAAACGGGGCGAAAGTCGCCCCGTTGCTGTGGTCAGTGCGTAACGCGGACTTAGCCTTCGTTATGCAATTCCAAGTTTTCCGTCTCGGTCTGACGGGCAACAGCCATGGCGTCATCGTTGCGCAATGACTGCAGATAGTCGAGGTAGCCTTGGTCCACATCCTTGGTGACATAGACACCGTCGAACACCGAACTGTCAAATTCAGTGATTTCTGGGTTCTCTTCACGTACCGCTTCGATTAGATCGTTCAGGTCTTGGAAGATCAGTGCATCGGCTTTAATCAACTGACAGATCTCCTCGACTTCACGGCCGTGGGCGATAAGCTCGGTGACGCTTGGCATATCGATACCATAGACGTTCGGGAAACGCACTTCTGGTGCCGCAGACGCCAGATACACTTTCTTCGCGCCTGCTTCGCGGGCCATCTCGATAATCTGCTCCGAAGTGGTGCCACGTACAATCGAGTCATCCACCAGCAACACGTTCTTATCACGGAACTCCGCACGGTTAGCGTTCAGTTTACGGCGGACCGCACTGCGGCGCATTTGCTGGCCGGGCATGATAAAGGTACGGCCAACGTAGCGGTTTTTGACAAAGCCCTGACGGTAAGGCTTATCGAGAATACGGGCGATTTCCAAGGCGATATCGGTGGACGTCTCTGGGATAGGGATCACCACATCGATATCCAAGTCTTCCCACTCACGGGCAATTTTCTCGCCCAGTTTAGTACCCATACGCACACGGGCACTGTAAACCGAGATTTTATCGAGGAAAGAATCCGGACGGGCAAAGTAAACATACTCAAACAGGCACGGATGGTATTTCGGATGCTCAGCACACTGACGGGTGGACAGTTGCCCTTTCTCAGTAATGTAAACCGCTTCCCCCGGTGCGACATCACGCAGGAACTCAAAGCCCAGGGTATCCAGTGCCACACTTTCAGAGGCCACCATGTATTCAACACGGGTATCCGGCAGTACACGTTTACCCAGTACCAGTGGACGAATACCGTTAGGGTCACGGAACGCCACCATACCATGGCCGATGATCATGGAAACCACCGCGTAGGCACCGCGAACCTGCTTATGCAGACATTCCACGGCGCTGAAAATATTGTCCGCAGACAGCGGGTAATCTTGGAAGCGATCCAGTTCCTGGGCAAACACGTTTAGCAGCACTTCGGAATCTGAGGTGGTATTCACATGGCGGCGTCCGTGTTCAAACAGACGAGAGCGCAGCTCATGGGCATTGGTCAGGTTACCGTTATGTGCCAGGGTGATCCCGTAAGGAGAGTTAACATAAAAAGGCTGGGCTTCGGAGGCGCTTGAGCTACCTGCTGTCGGGTAACGAACATGGCCAATGCCCATCGTTCCCTGAAGGCGCTGCATATGACGTGCTTCAAACACATCGCTCACCAGTCCATTTGCTTTACGTAAACGAAAGCAATTCATGCCATCAATGGTACAGATACCCGCTGCATCCTGACCGCGATGCTGTAACACTGTTAATGCATCATAAATAGACTGGTTAACCGGCAGAAATCCGGTGATACCGACAATACCGCACATGGTGTCATTTCCTCATTAAAGCCGCATCCCCCCACACGCTATGTGCGAGGTAAAAAACTCGACGTGCTCTGTAAATAATCAAAAAACCATCTGATGATCACGCTAAACTGCGGAATAAGTTGTGACTGAGCCCAATCGCTGCTCTTCGAAAACCCGGTGAAGGTATCGAGGAAAAACAGGAGTGCAGAAACAATCAGCACGCCCCTTATCGCCCCGAAGCAGACACCCAGAACTCGGTCAGTGCCAGACAATCCCGTTTTCTCAACCAGGGTGCCGATCACGTAGTTCACAATTGCTCCGACAATCAGTGTTGCGACAAACAGCACTGCTATAGCGACACCATTTCGTACCATAGGTTCTTGGAACCCGGTAAACCAGACGGCCAGATCGGAAAAATAGTGGCTGGCAACAAAAAACGCACATCCCCAGGTGACTAAAGATAAGGCTTCACGGACAAACCCTCGGATCAGGCTGACCAGAGATGAAAAACCGACGATGCCTATAATAACGTAATCAATCCAGTTCATGATTGTTTCCGGCGCAACATAATCCTTTCTGTAATCTGCTCGGGGCGCAGTTTATCAGAAAAAGAAAACGTTTGCGTACCGTTTTACCCCTAGATGAAGAGAAAAAAGGGGAATGACCATCATTGTCATTCCCCGTCTACAAAATGTGAAATACCCACTTAATTACAGTGGGTTAACCGACAGTATTGGCCTGCCAGTCATGGTATCACTCAGCGCGCAGAATAGGGCCTGACGACGCCGCTTAAACCCGTTTTGCTTTTCAGTTCAGCAACCTGCCCTTGCAGTGCGCTCTTCGAACTGTCCGGCCCCACCAAGATACGGTTGATCTGGCCTTGTACCGGTTGCGATGGCAGCGAGTATGCCCGGAAGCCAGCAGCACGCAACTGCGAGACGATCTCACTGACGCGAGCAGCATTACGCAGCGCCCCCAGCTGGATAACCCACGCTGCACCGGCCGGGGTATCCTGACGATCAGCCGTCGGCTGAGATGCCGGAGTCGATGCATTACCATTCAGCGCTTGTAAAGCCCGTTGACGCTCACGTTCTTCACGTTGCTGCTGGGCCTTAGCTTTAGCGGCGGCAGCATCGCTGGCCTGCTGTTCTGCACGTGCCTGACGTTCCGCCTGACGCTGTTGCGCCAATTGCTGCTGACGAGCACGGGCGGCATCTGCCTGTTGCTGCTGTTTCTCCTGCGCTTCAGCCGTCTGCGCAGCAGAGGAGGAAGCGCTATGAGCCGAAGCAGTATTTGCGCTATTGCCCGCTGCTGCTGCACCACTGCTT
Source organism: Tatumella saanichensis (assembly GCF_000439375.1). Classification (GTDB taxonomy): domain Bacteria; phylum Pseudomonadota; class Gammaproteobacteria; order Enterobacterales; family Enterobacteriaceae; genus Tatumella; species Tatumella saanichensis. The sequence goes on along the minus strand of NZ_ATMI01000056.1, from coordinate 49,936 downwards.
TCAGACTCGCTCTGTTCATCCGCGGAGGCAGCGCTGCCTTGAGCCGCCGTAGTAATCCCCGGCACCGAACTGACCGGTTTCGAGGCTGGCGTACCACTTAACGGCTGTGTCACCGGAGGCACCAGATCTGGCTCCTGCTGGTCACCCGGTTTTGGTACCAGCGGGATAGCCGCGAATTCTTCTTTATAATGTTTTTTCTTACCGTCCAGTAGACCCGGCAGAATAATTACCCCGATGGCTACCAGAATAATGGTGCCTGCCATGCGGTTTTGAAATTTACTTGCCATTTCCCTGCTCTCCTGAGACAGCGGTCATTACCTGAGCAACCGTATGGAACGAGCCACACACCAGAATAATATCGTCACTGTCAGCCTGTTGCTGTGCTGTCTGCCAGGCCATTTCAACTGATTCATAAGCAGTCGCCCCCGGTAACTGGCTCACTAACTCGTCCGCACTGGCACCGCGCGGTCCTTCCAACGAGGCACAGTACCAGATATCCACTTGCGGACACAGCGCCGCCAGTGTGCCAGCAATATCCTTATCATGCAGCATCCCGACCACAGCCCTGATCTTACCGGTAGGTTTTAGTGCCGCCAATCGTGATGCCAAGTAGGTTGCCGCGTGGGGATTATGGGCGACATCAAGGATCACCTTGGGTGACTCGCTGATCACCTGAAAACGCCCTGGCAGCACAATGTCCGCCAGCTGTTCACGGATACACACCTCACTCACCTGCAGTCCTGAGACCCGCAATGCCGCTAAGGCAGTCGCCGCATTCGGCAGCGGCACCTGCGGCAAAGGTAACCGGCTAATCTCACCGCGTATATCACGGAAATCCCAGCTATCGCCATGATCCTGATAAGACCACTGCTGATCACGCTGTAGCAATACAGCCCCTTTATCAGTAGCCACCTGACTGATGGAGGATGGCATATCCGGTTCACCGACCACTGCCGGTTTGCCACTGCGGAAAATACCCGCTTTTTCTCGGCCAATACTTTCGCGGTCCGGCCCCAACCAGTCAATATGATCGAGGGCAATACTGGTGATCACCGAGACATCCGCATCGACGATATTGGTTGCGTCGAGACGGCCACCTAGCCCCACTTCCAAGATCACCACATCCAGGTCCGCTTCGCGAAATAGATGCAGGGCAGACAGTGTGCTGAACTCAAAATAGGTCAATGACGTCTTAGCACGGCCCTGATCGATAAATGCCAAGCTTTGGGTATGATCCGCCTCAGTGAGTTCCTGTGACTGAATACGCACCCGTTCGGTATAACGCACCAGATGCGGTGAGCTATAGACGCCGACCCGATAGCCTGAGGCGATTAGCAGCGCTTCAAGAGTCCGACAGGTCGTCCCCTTGCCGTTTGTTCCCGCCACCGTAAAGACAAACGGTGCAGGTTTTAGCAAGTTGAGCTGTGACGCCACACGACGGATACGGTCCAGGCCCAGCTCAATCGCCTTGGTGTGAAGGTTTTCTAGATAGGTCAGCCACGAATCAAGGGATGATGTGGCCTGAGGGTGGTGAAAATTTTCCATAGGTCCCGAGAGTGTTATACGGTGCATAAGTAAAAGACGCTATAAAAGCGTCTTTTTCATACGTGTCAGGCGTCATTCTGTTCCGGTTCGGCCTTTACTTCAGGCTGTTCGCCATCATGCAGCGGTGCCGGCAGATTCATCATCTTCGCTAGTAAGCTGGCCAACCTGTAGCGCATTTCAGGACGACGAATAATCATATCAATCGCCCCTTTCTCGATCAGGAACTCACTGCGCTGGAAGCCCGGCGGCAGTTTTTCACGCACCGTCTGTTCGATAACACGCGGTCCTGCGAAACCGATCAACGCTTTCGGCTCAGCTACGTTAAGATCACCCAGCATCGCGAAACTGGCGGAGACGCCCCCCATGGTTGGGTCTGTCAGTACCGAAATATAAGGTAATCCACGCTCACGCATTTTAGCCAATGCAGCAGAGGTTTTCGCCATCTGCATCAGTGACATCAATGCTTCCTGCATACGGGCGCCGCCACTGGCTGAGAAGCAGATAAATGGGCAGTTATTTTCCAAGGCATATTCGACACCACGGATAAAACGAGCCCCGACCACTGATCCCATCGAGCCACCCATAAAGGCAAACTCAAAGGCCGCAGCCACAACTGGCATGCCGTGCAGCTCACCCTTCATGACCACCAGAGCATCTTTCTCACCGGTACTTTTCTGTGCCGCTAGGATGCGATCTTTATACTTCTTGGAATCACGGAACTTTAATACATCTTTCGGTTCCAGCTCGCTACCCAGCTCAGTCAGAGTATCTTGATCCATAAAGTGGGTCAGGCGATCACGGGCATGCATACGCATGTGATGATCACATTTCGGGCAGACTTCCAAGTTGCGCTCTAGTTCTGCACGATACAGAACCTGCTCACAACTGTCACATTTGGTCCATACCCCTTCAGGAATGTTCGCTTTCCGCGTCGGGGTGACATTGTTCTTACTAAGAATTCGTTCAATCCAGCTCATTGATGACCTTTCTGTTTGAACCTGGGTTTTTCCAGTGATATTGTTCCTGCTGAATTTTTATTCAACAGCCGCTAAATGACGCCCATTAAACCACAACCTGTCGGCACTGTGGATAAAAATCTGGTTGAGCGGTCGTCGTCCTACAGAAAAAACTATTTTTCTGTACTCATCTTTCTACGCTGCCGCCAGAACTCAATCAGGCCCGGCAGGACCGACACCACAATAATGGCAACGATCAGTAAGTTAAGGTTTTTCTGCACCACCGGCAGGTCACCGAACAGGTAACCGGCATAGCCGAACAGCAGAACCCATGCCAATGCGCCGGCAATGTTGAACAGCCCGAAACGGCGGTAAGACATTTTACCCATACCCGCGACAAACGGTGCAAAAGTCCGGACAATAGGAATAAAGCGCGCCAGTATAATCGTTTTTCCGCCGTGTTTATCATAGAACCCGTAGGTTTTTTCCAAGTAACTACGACGAAAAATTTTGGACTGAGGATTACTGAACAGTTTCTCACCAAATAGCCGGCCAATACTGTAATTCACCGCATCACCGAGAATAGCGGCCACCACGATAACCGCTAGCAGCAAATGAATATTGAGATCATTACTAGGCAGAGCGGCCAGCGCACCACCGACAAACAACAGCGAGTCTCCAGGTAGGAAAGGTGTCACTACCAGACCAGTTTCGCAGAAGATGATCACAAACAAGATCGCGTAAATCCACAGTCCATAGTTTGCCACCAGCTGTGCCAGATGCACATCGATGTGCAGGATAAAATCAATGATAAAATGGATATATTCCATGGTCAGTTAACCTTTGTAAAAGCAGCATTATCCTGCATCAAAAACAGCGGGCCGGGAGCCGGACGAGGTAATTCAAACTGTGGCGGATAATCCACTTCCACCAGATAAAGCCCTTCCGCCCGTGCGGTAGCGGCAGCGAGTTTTCGGTCTTTAGCCGCCAACAACTCTGCCATCCAGGATTCCGGGCGATTACCACAGCCGACTTCCATCAAACTGCCGACAATGTTGCGCACCATATGATGGACAAATGCATTGGCTTTTATGTCGATGATCACAAAAGCACCCTGCCGCCAGACCTGCACGTGGCTGATATTGCGCCACGGGGTCCGCGACTGACAATGCACGGCACGAAAGGAGGTGAAATCATTCTCGCCTAACAGACTTTGCGCCGCTCGGTGCATTGCTTCAGCATCCAGAGGATGATAAAAATGCGTGATCCCCTGCCCGAGGATCGCCGGGCGCAACCGCTGGTTATAAATAATATAACGGTAGCGGCGGGCAGTAGCACTGAAGCGTGCATGAAAATCTTCAGCGACGGTTTTTACCCAGCGAACGGCGATGTCTTTGGGTAAATTAGCATTGACGCCTAACGTCCATGCGCCATCAGCACGCTGCGCGGTAGTTTCAAAGTGAACCACTTGGCCGGTGCCGTGCACGCCAGCATCGGTGCGGCCCGCACAAAACACATTCACTTCATGGTCAGCCACTTTGGATAATGCCTTCTCAAGGTAGCCCTGTACGCTGCGGACATCCGGCTGACGCTGCCAGCCATAATAACTGCTGCCATCATACTCAACCCCGAGCGCTATCTTCAGTGTTTTCACCTCAGACATACTTACAGATACTCCTGCACCAGACGCTCAGCGACTTTGACGGCCATTAAGGCACCACCGAAACGGACATTGTCGGCCACTGACCAAAACTGCAACTGTTCAGGAATACCATAATCGTTATGTACGGCACCCAGGCAAAGGGCACCATTACCAATGGCATCACCGACGGGAGTCGGATAGTCATCTTCATCGCTAAGTTGAATATCGCTAACTTGCATCAGATCACCGCGAGCTTCGTCTGCCGAGTAGGGACGTAAGGTTTCGACCTGAACACTTTGAGCATTGCCGTAGAATACCGGCGTCTGGACTGAACTGACTGATACTGGCAAACCTTCATCCTGCAGGATTTTACGCACCTGATCGACCATACGGCGATTAGCTGCTACGCTCCCCTGCTCGTCCGGTACCAGTGGTAACAGGTTAAACGCCAACTGGCGACCAAAATAGTGCTGCTCTGCGGGCACACCGTTCAGTAAGCGGGCGCTCTCTCCTGCCAATCCATCCACCGCGGCTTTACCATGGCTGGAGGCGCTGATCAGGTTAGTCACCTGTAAGCGGCCCAGGCCAGCATTGTCCATCACCGGCTTAAGGGCACACAGCAGCTGACTGACCAAGCTGTCGGCCACCGACACAATATTACGATTGCGGTAGTCAGCCAGCACTTGCGGGTTGACATCGGCCACCACCAGCGGCACATCCGGTGACAAGGCAAACAGCGAACTGCTGTCAATCACCAGACATCCAGCGTTGGCCGCCTGTTCAGCATATTGCCCAGAGGCGTCAGTGCCGGCGACAAAAAAGGCCAATTGCGCCTGGGACCAGTCAAAGTCACCGGCATCGGTGACGATGCAATTTTTACTGTCAACACGTACCGTTTCTCCGGCACTGTTCTCAGTGGCTAATAAAAATAATTCGCCAACCGGGAACTGACGCTCCGTTAACAACTCCAGTACCGCGCGGCCCACAGCACCGGTTGCTCCTAAAACAGCGATATTCCAGCCGTCAGACATGTTGAATTACTCCAGAAAACAAAAAATAAAGCGGTGTATTACACCGCCTGAATAAAAAGGGGTATCGCTGTAGGGATCAGCAATCACCGGTAAATATTGTCGTGAAGCCCAGTTGCTGAAGTTTTTCAGCCGTGGCAGCGTTATCGCAGTTAACCTGCAATGATGACCATTCACGACGCTCCCAGTACTGCTTACGCAGACGGTCAAATTCACCGGGCACGGCTGCCACTGCACGCAACTGTGCATCATCGAGCCGCACATCATACACCAGATGGGCCAGACGTTTTAGCAGAGACTGTTGATACTCGCCGCTGACCGTGATTTCGCGGATCTCCGGTGCGGGTAATAGGTCGGCTAACGCCACCTGCTGTGGCTGACCAATAAACGCCGACCAAGCTTCAAAGACTTGGGTGGTGCCACGGGCTTTACCTTCTAAGGTATATCCGGCGATATGGGCGGTACCGATATCCACTTTTGCCAGCAACGGCAGTGACAGTTCAGGCTCTGGTTCCCAAACATCCAGTACCACCGACAGATCGGTGCGCCGCTCCAGCACAGACAGTAATGCTTGATTGTCCACCACCGGTCCGCGGCATGCATTGATCAATATGGTGCCTGGCAACAATGCGTCCAGTAAGGTTTCGTCGGCCATATGCAGAGTTTTGTACTGCCCTGTTTTGAACAGCGGCGTGTGGAAGGTGATCACATCTGCCTGTTCCACTAACGTCTGCAACGAGTGAAACTCACCCTGGTCACCACGATCAGCCCGTGGCGGGTCACAAATCAGGGTGCGGATCCCCAGTGCTTCTAGACGGCGCTGCAGGCGTCCACCTACATTACCGGCCCCAACAATCCCCACGGTTCGGTCAGTCAGTTGAAAGTTATCGCGCTCCGCCAGCATCAATAATGCGGAGAACACATACTCCACCACCGCAATCGCATTGCACCCCGGTGCGGCTGACCAGGCGATACCTGCTGCATCTAAATCCGCGGTATTCAGATGATCCATCCCGGCGGTAGCGGTACCGACAAAGCGTACTGCTGTCTGTTCCAGTAATCCCTGATCCACCTGAGTGATCGAGCGGACCATCAAGGCATCGGCAGAGGTCAATTGTTCACGGGTCAGCGAACGCCCTGCGACAGCATCGACATCGCCAAGCTGGCTGAACAGTTCGCGGGCATAGGGCATATTTTCATCAACAACAATTTTCACTGCACAGATCCTGTGGTGGCTGAAATTTGTGAACATTCTGGCATAAAGCTTGCGCGAAAACATCCGTGATTATGGGTCACAGCCCTTGCTTTACTCCCCCAGATCCGGTCATCTTAGGGCGCGAAAAATGATTCGCTGATTTTTTCTCTGTACTTGCCGTCCGCACGGCAGGTTGTGACGTATTAAGGATCGGTTATGAATTTTTTATTCCCGTTGGGCGCCGTAGTGATCTGGGCGGTCAACTCTGTGGTCAGTAAGATGACAGTTGGGCTGATCACCCCGGAAGCCATCTCCTTTTACCGCTGGGCAATCGCCCTGCTGGTTCTGACCCCCCTGACACTGCCTGGTCTGATCCGTCATCGGGCCGCCTTACGGGGTAACTTGCTAAAATTGCTGACCCTCGGTGCCCTGGGAATGGTGCTCTATCAAAGCCTTGCCTATTACGCCGCGCAAACGGTCAGTGCCCTGTTTATTGGAATACTGGTCGCCAGTATTCCGTTGCTGACAGTAGTATTCAGCCTGTTCTTTTTGCGCCTTACCCCCACCCTGGGCATTATCAGTGGGGCGCTGTTGTCGCTCTGTGGCCTGACCCTACTGGTCAGTCAGGGGCATCCCGCCCAGTTACTGCATCAAGGGTTAGGAAAAGGGGAGATTTTGATGCTGGCGGCCGCGGCGGCCTATGCACTGTACGGGGTGTTAACCAAACGCTGGGCCGCTGACCTCAGTCGCCTGCCCCACTGGCAAAGTCTGTATATGCAGATCTTATTTGCGGTGCTTATGCTGATCCCGGGGTTTGTGCATACCACGGATATCCACTTGACCGCTCAGAACCTGCCATTAGTGCTGTTTGCGGCGTTACCTGCCTCTATCTTGGCACCCTATCTGTGGATCCAAGGCGTTATCCGTCTTGGTGCCAATACCGCCAGTATTTTCCTGAATTTATCGCCACTGTTTACCGCGGTGATTGCCATTTTGTTCTTACATGAACAGCTACACAGCTGGCATCTCACCGGCGGGGGACTTACCCTGGCGGGTGTGATCCTAGCTCAACGGTTGCGTATCCCGTTACGTCGCCCCAGTAAAGCCATAGGTTCCTACTGACGTTTTCACACAGAAATAGCGACTATTCTCTCCGCGGCACTTGGGATTTGGCGGGGGGATTGTTATCATAACCGGACTCCACTCCGGCTCACCCCCGGCCTGAAACCTCTTTTGCTGGAATGATTGTCATGCAACCACTCCGCGGCCCTTCTGAGGCCACGGATGACAGAACCTCCTCTGTTCATCCGTCTGATTTTCCTTCTTCTGCTTCCGCTGCGCCGCTGACCACCGAGCAGCGTACGACGCTGGAGAGAATTATTGTCAAAATTATGGCGATCAGTTCGTTAAAATCCGCTGAACTATGGGCCGGGATCCGTCATCAAGCGGGCGTAAGAAATGACAATGAACTCCTGTCCAGCCATTTCCCGGCAGCGGAACAGTGGCTGTCGGAAAAATTACGCCAAGCACAAAACAGCCACTCTGAGCGGGTGCTATTACAGCAACTGACCGATCTACTGCCGAAAGGTAATAACCGTCAGGCAGTGAGTCATTACATCCGTCATCATTTTGGCCAGACAGTACTCAGCTCACTAACCCGCCCCCAGTTGGAGCAGGTGTTGAGCAGTTTACAGAATGGCAGCATGGATATTCCATCGCCGCAACTGACCCCGGCCAGTGACCGTAGTCTACTGCCCGCAGAGCACCGTTACCTACAGCAACTGGTGATCAAGCTGACGATCGCGGGTGGCGGTACGCACGCCGCAGTTTGGCAGAATCTTTTCAGCCTGATAGCCCTGAAAAATGGTGATCCGATCCCTTCCCGCTATTACCCGCTGCTGTCACAGTACCTGAGCGCACGTCTTGCCCTAAGTACCGAAACCACTGCGGTGACCCTCCAGAGTTTACTGCAATCGCTGAAACAACCGGTGTCAGCGCAAGAGCATGCGTTAATCACGCGCAACGCACAGCAAAATTTCCAGCTGTCCGCTGACCAACCCTTAACGGGTGCCCAAGGCGAAGCGTTACTGAATGCCTTGTTCCGTCACCGCGCGGATGCTCTACAGCAGACCAAGGCAAAACCGGCCAGTGAAGAAGCTACGCCAACCGGTGCTCCACCGGTTGAATGCCCATCACGACCGGTAGCGCCTCGTACCCCGCTGTTATGTTGGGTCATGGTGATACTGATTATTCTGTTCGCTGCTTACACTCTGCTTTAACAGCCACACTCCTTGCCCGTGCCAGCCACGGGCCATTCACCCGGCAGTTCACCGCTCAGTTGCGGATGCTGGTCACGCAGCCAGAAATCCAGACCGCCCAGCAATTCCCGTACCGACAACCCCGCCTTAGCTAATTTTAGCGCTCCCTTGGTAGAACCATTACACCCAATCCCGTCGCAGTAGGTGATATAACATTTATTAGGATCAAGTGCCGCGAGCGTCTCTGCGGTCATAGTCCGATGCGGGAAACTGACAGCACCGGGGATATGCCCTTGCTGGTAGCGCTCTGGGGCACGTACATCCAGCACTTGAACACCAGGAGCCCCTGTCCGTAGGGCCTCCGCCAAATCCCAAGCATCGGTGTAGACGGCCAGTTTCTGCTGCAAAAATGCTAACGTCTCTGCCGCCGAGAGTTGAGGTAACAGCATCTGATGTGTCATTCCTATCCCCTATGGTTGTTTTAGACAGAATATCCACAGATACTGTCGTTAATAAGACCACTTTCGTGCTCAGGATAAGACCACCTCAATGACCCCCTCCCCCTGGCTACTGATATTTGCTGATCTGACCGTCACCTCACGCCGAGAGAAAGTCTGTGAAACAGTGCGACGGGCTATTCATCAGGGATTTCTTATCTCAGGGCAAAAGATGCCCTCAACCCGACAACTGGCGATAGATCTCGGCTTATCCAGAGTCACAACCGAAGCTGCCTATGCCCAATTGGAGAGCGAAGGCTGGATCACACGGCAGCAAGGAAAGGGGAGCTTTGTCAGTACCCAAGCCCGGCCAGTGCCGCGGATTGCGCCCCGAGGTCTACCACGTCGTCAGCTATCGTCACGGGGCAGGCAAATACTGGCCACCGGTGGCTGCCATGACCCACGACATCCGTTGCCCTTTGCGGCCGGTAGCCCTGACCTCAGAGAGTTTCCGCTGGCAGAGTGGCAGAAAATTTCGGCATCGGTGCTGCGTACCCGTGGCACTGCCCTGATGGGCTATGGCGATCCACAGGGGCTGAGTGATCTCCGGGCCGCCCTTTCCGCCTATCTCGGATTATCGCGGCAAATACAGTGTACGCCGCAACAGATTGTGATCCTCAGTAGCTCGCAGCAGGGATTACAGCTGCTAAGTCAATTACTGCTCGACCCCGGAGACAGTGTATTGGTTGAAGAAGTCTGTTATCCCGGGGCAGTGAATGCCTTCTTAGCGGCCGGTGCCCACCTCTGCCCGCTACAGCTTGATGAGCAGGGAGCCATAATCAGTGACACGCCTGCCCGGCTGGTGTATTTGACCCCGGCGCACCAATATCCTCTGGGAATGTCACTCAGCCAAGCACGCCGCCGCGCATGGCTGGACTGGGCGCAGAAAACCAATAGCTGGATCATTGAGGATGATTACGATGGTGAGTTTCATTATCAGGCAGATCCGCTGCCTGCACTGCAGAGCGGTGACCGCCATGAGCGGGTGATCACCCTGGGGACCTTTTCCAAAACCTTATTCCCTTCCCTACGCTTGGCCTGGATGGTCGTGCCGCAGGCTCTGACCGATAGCGTCGTCAAGGCTCGTACCCTGATGGATGGACATTCGCCACAGCTCCCTCAGGCTGTCACGGCCGCGTTCATACAATCGGGGCAATTTGCCCAACATCTGCGGCGGATGCGCGCCCTGTATGCCAGCCGCTGCCGCTTACTGACCGAAGAACTGCAAAGGCTTACTGCCCAACCGCTACGGATCTTGCCCGCCAGCGGGGGGTTACAACTCACTGTCGAGTTATTCGTAGGCGAAGAAAGTCTGTTGACCCGTAGAGCCGCCGAACAAGGCCTGATCCTGCCACCGGTTTCACCGCTCTGCGTAACCGAGCCGAAAATCATGGGCTGGATTTTAGGTTTTTCAGCCCTACAACGCTCGGAAATTCTCACCGCCTGTCAGGCACTGGCAGCACTTTTTCGATAGAACAGTAATAACGCACTGATACTAAGCCCCGCAAAGGCAGAGCCAGCACCGGCTAGGTAAACAGCAGGATAACCCCATCCGTTCGCCAACACCCCTGCCAGCGGACCGGTCACTCCGTAGGCCACATCCTGAAAGGCGGAGTAACAGCCCAAAGCAGTGCCCCGAACCCGCGCCTCAACAGCTTTGACCACTTCGACGCCCATCGCCGGGAACACCAGTGAACAACCACAACCGGTCAGGGCTGCACCGGTGAACGCCATCCACTCATGGTTGCCTAAACCTAGTAGCAGTAGACCCACGGTTTCCACCAGCAGCGACACCAGTGTCACGCGGACCCCGCCCACTCTGTCCGGTAAGTGGCCAAATAATACCCTGACCATCACATAAGCGACGCCAAACACAGTCAAGGTATAGCCCGCATTACCCCAATGTTTATCGGCAAAATAGAGCGATGTAAAGGCGCCGATCACGGCAAAACCGACTCCCTGCAAAGCAAGTATCACCCCCGGGGAAAATACTTGGCGGACGACACTGAATAACGGGATCCGTTCTGCAGAATTCACCGGCACTGAGGCAATACGGCAACTGCACAATAACGCCAGTAATGGGCAGAACAACGCGACGAGACTGACACCGCTGAAACCGTAGTGATGTTGGATCCACACCCCTAACGGTGCACCAGCGGCCAGCGCGCCGTAAATTGCCATCCCATTCCAGGACATCACAATACCGGACCGTTTTGCGCCAATAAGCCCTAATCCCCATGTCAGGTTGCCGGTAAACAGCAAGCTTTCACCAAAACCGAGTAACAGTCTGCCAAGTAGTAATAATCCAAATTGAAACGCCAGCGCTCCGTTGAGCAGTGAGGACGCCAGATACGCGACACCAACCATCACAATGACCGCCATACCCTGTAGGGTGGTTCGTTTCGCCCCGTGCTGATCTGCCCTGATACCGGCGAAACCGCGGGTCAGTAAGGTGGCAAAAAACTGGATCCCCACCGCAATACCGACCATCACATCATTCATGCCCAGTTGCTGATGGACATACAGCGGGATCACCGGCAGCGCTAGCCCAGCGGTAAGATAGGTGAGAAACACCGAAAAAGAGGTCAGTGCTACTGGCAAGGATGATGATTGTGAAGACTGGTCAGTGCCAGCAGAGGTATCCGTCATTGAAAATTAGCTCCACGATGCCCGATATTAGGAAACAACACACCAGCACAGCGGGCTTCAGGGCTGGTACAGTCCGAATAGACTGTTAAGTGTTTATAATCAGGTCCGCTTTGTCAAAAGCGATCGCCCTAATCATATCATCAACATGTCATGGCCCAGACTCCGCTGCTACTCTCGGACTAAAATCCGAAAATCACGAAGCCACCACAGGCAATATTCATTATCTAGATCTGGGATATGACGTTACGGCCCCACTCATTGTGACAGATGTAGCCTGCTGAACGGTCTTGGCGAAAGCTTGGTTGATCTAACCGTGCCGGGTCTGTCCACTTGCTGCCGCAAGCCGACTCCGTCAACAAAGATATAATACAGTCTGGTACGCAAGACCTCGCTACCGTTTCTGGATTAATGCCAGCCTCGGAAGGCCAGTCCGCGTAATACGGCCGTTGATGGCGATGGGGTCAATGGGGAGTATGCGACGGTTGATAGACAAAAAAAAACCGGTCGCATGTCGACCGGTTTGTCTTGTCTCACACCTGATTACGCTTGGTATTTACGCAGTGTCAGGGTGGCGTTGGTACCGCCGAAACCGAAGCTGTTTGACATCACTGTCGTCAGTTTTTTGTCAGTCGCTTTGGTCACGATGTTCATACCCGCAGCCGCATCATCACACTCATCGATGTTAATGCTTGGGGCAACAAAACCGTGTTCCAGCATCAGCAGGCTGTAGATAGCCTCCTGAACCCCGGCAGCCCCTAAAGAGTGACCGGTCATGGCTTTGGTGGCAGACAGCATTGGGGTGTTGTCACCGAATACTTCGCGAATAGCCCCTAACTCTTTGACATCACCGACTGGCGTTGACGTACCGTGGGTGTTTAGATAATCGATAGGGGTATCAACACCTTCCATCGCCATCTTCATACAACGCACCGCTCCTTCACCTGATGGCGCAACCATATCGGCACCGTCAGAGGTGGCACCATAACCGACGATTTCCGCATAGATATGGGCACCACGGGCCAGAGCATGTTCCAGCTCTTCGACGACGACCATTCCGCCGCCACCGGCGATGACGAAGCCATCACGCTGCTTGTCGTAAGTACGAGACGCTTTTTCCGGCGTGTCGTTGTATTTGGTCGACAATGCACCCATCGCATCGAACTCACAGGCCATTTCCCAGCACAATTCTTCACCGCCACCGGCAAACACGATGTCCTGCTTGCCTAACTGGATCTGCTCAACCGCGTTACCAATACAGTGCGAAGAGGTCGCACAGGCAGAGCTAATAGAGTAGTTAACGCCGTGGATCTTAAACGGTGTTGCCAGACAGGCAGACACACCAGACGCCATCGCTTTGGTCACGACATAAGGACCAACCGCTTTCAGACCACGCGGGCTGCGCATCGCATCAGCACCGAATACTTGGAAGCGCGGAGAACCACCACCGGAACCGGCGATCAAGCCGACCCGTGGGTTGCTCTGGTACTGCTCATTAGTCAGGCCAGAGTCTTTAATCGCTTCTTCCATAGACAGGAAAGCATAAATAGACGCATCGCTCATAAAACGCACAACTTTGCGATCGATAAGGCCTGTGGTATCCAATTTTACATTGCCCCACACATGGCTGCGCATGCCTGCTTCTTTCATCTCTTCAGAGAAGGTGATACCAGAACGCCCTTCCCGCAGGGATTCCAGAACCTCCTGCTGATTATTACCAATGCTGGAAACAATCCCCAGGCCAGTGATCACTGCACGTTTCATTCAAAATCCTCTTTCACATCTTTTCTGTTGACGATGCACTTTAGCTTACACTTGTAAGCCGAACAAGTCCGATCAGCAAATTCCCGTGTAAATTTGCGTCATTCGTGCGATATCGATAAAATCCGCCTATTGCCTGACCAATGAGCCCCGACAGTGACAACCTCCCGGATCGAACACGCAACTCTGCAATGGAACGAACAGGGTACACCTGTTTCCCAATTTTTTGATGACGTCTATTTCTCCAATGACAACGGTTTGGAAGAAACCCGTTATGTTTTCCTAAATGGAAACCAGCTTCCGCAGAGGTTTGACACCCATAGCCGTGATCTTTTTATCGTCGCGGAAACCGGTTTCGGCACTGGGCTGAACTTTCTGACACTCTGGCAGGCCTTTGATCAAGCTCTGGCACAACATCCATCACAGACTGTGCAGCGGTTGCACTTTATCAGTTGTGAAAAATTTTTGCTGACCCGGCAAGATTTAGAGGCTGCCCATCGCCACTGGCCGGAACTGGCAGAGTATGCCGCACAACTACAAGCCCAGTGGCCACAAGCCCTACCCGGCTGTCAACGTCTGATATTCCGCCAAGGTCAGGTCACCCTCGATCTGTGGCTCGGGGATATTAACACCCTGATGGACACCTTTGATGACAGCCTGAATCGTCAAGTGGATGCTTGGTTCCTCGATGGCTTTGCCCCCTCGAAAAATCCCGAGATGTGGACTGACCGCCTATTTGACACCATGGTACGTCTGTCGAGGCCGGACGGGACCTTTGCCACCTTTACCGCAGCAGGATTTGTGCGCCGTGGGCTGCAACAGGCAGGATACCGCGTGGAAAGACGTAAAGGGTTTGGTCATAAACGGGAAATGCTGTGTGGCAGTATCGAACACCAACCACAGCTCACCCTTTCCCGCCCCTGGTATGCCCGACCGCCTGCCCCCGCAAAGGAGATTGCCATTATCGGGGGCGGCATTGCCAGCGCCTGTCTCTCTCTGGCCCTGTTACGTCGAGGTTATCAGGTCACCCTGTATTGTGCGGATCAGCAGCCAGCAGAAAATGCGTCCGGAAATCGGCAGGCGGCTGTCTATCCGCTGCTCAATAGCCACGACCCAGCGCTAGCCAGTTTCTTTCCATCGGCTTTCGACTTCTCACGCCGCTATTACGATGCTATGCCCTGCAACGTTGAACACCAATGGAGCGGCGTACTGCAACTTGGCTGGGATGAAAAAAGTCAGCATAAAATCGAACAAATGCTGGCGATGGCATTGCCAGAAAGCTTGGCGAGAGCGGTCGATGCCGCACAAGCCAGCGACCTTGCGGGGGTAGAGATCCCTTGTAACGGTCTATTTTATCCACTCGCTGGCTGGATCAACCCAGCACAGCTGACGCAACAACTGATTTCCCTGGCACAACAGCAGGGATTACGCTGTCATTGGCAGCACGAGTTACACAACTGGCATCAGCAACAGCACCAGCTGTGCCTACAATTTACCGACAAACCCGACAGGTTTCACGCCGCATTGATCTTGGCGAATGGGCATCGGGTGACGGAATTCACTCAGTCGCAGCAACTGCCGCTGTATGCGGTGTCCGGGCAAGTCAGCCATGTTTCAGAGTGCCAGGCTCTCAGTAATTTGAAAACGGTACTCTGCTATGACGGCTATCTCACCCCACGCAGCCCACTGCACCAGAGCCACTGTATCGGTGCCAGTTACCATCGTGGCGAGCGTCAGGGAGTGTATCGCTCGGAAGATCAGCAGCAGAATCATCAGCGATTGATCAACTGTCTACCTGATGTGGATTGGCCCCGTCAGGTAGAGGTCCATGATCAGCAGGCCCGTAATGGCGTACGTTGTGCCATCCGCGATCATCTGCCGATGGTCGGGTCGCTGTCGGATCACGCGGCGACCCTCAGCACCTATCAACAGCTAGCTCAGCAACAGTATCATCCCGAATCGGTGCCCGCAGCCCCGCAATGGCCGGGTGTGTACCTGTTGTCTGCTCTCGGATCTCGGGGGATCTGTAGCGCGCCCCTGGCAGCCGAAGTGCTGGCAGCTCAGATCAGTGGTGAGCCACAGCCCTTGGATAAACCGACCCTGGATGCCTTACAGCCAAACCGTTTTTGGATAAGAAAACTACTGAAAGGACGGCCGGTTAGCTAGCCGGCCGACGGGATCATCAGGCGTTGGCTGCCTGTTGATAGAGTTGATACCACATCTCCAGCACCAGAACCTGATCGGGGGGCGACAGCTCTTTTTGCGCGATGGCACTTTGCAGGCTCTGTTCGACGCGCTGTTTCAGGTCTGCTGAACTGCTCAGCCCTTCATTTTCCAGTTCGGCCACGGACTGAGTCAGATGACCACGGATATAGCCGCCAGCAAATAGCTGATCATCCGAGGCGCTGTCTACCATTTCGTCAATTATTGCCAGAATTTTTGCTTCTGTTTCAATCATCGGTATTTCCCTGCTCAGACTAACTCTTCCGGCCAAGGGAACTGTGAAAGTTCCAAAGGCGGTGTGGCATAAAAGCGGTGCAGTGCTTGGATAAAGCGTTGCGGACGTGGTGGGACCCCTTGTTGTAGATAGGTTTCCACTTTCGTGCGTACCTTGCGCTGAAAAGCAATACGATCCGGCTCATGGTCACCGCTCAGGTTGTCACAACTGACATTAAACGGGAAACCGGCTGCCATCGAAAACATCCATTCCAGCGCCTGTGGGGTAACCTCTACCGACTCAAACTGTTGTTGGGTGATCCTGTCTCGACCATCGGGGCAGTACCAGTAACCAAAATCGAC
Source organism: Tatumella saanichensis (assembly GCF_000439375.1). GTDB lineage: Bacteria > Pseudomonadota > Gammaproteobacteria > Enterobacterales > Enterobacteriaceae > Tatumella > Tatumella saanichensis. Next base: position 33,609 of record NZ_ATMI01000056.1, on the reverse strand, counting down.
CTGCTGACGGCGGGCTTCTCCGGCCACACACCAGTGTGAAATCTCGTGCAAGGCGCTGGCATAATAGCCATGAGCAAAGATCACCCGGTGATAGTCACACTGATTGTCTGCCGGTAGGTAGACTGGTTCATCTTCTCCCCTCACCAAGCGGGTCATAAATTCGTCAAAAAAACAGTGATCAAAAATAGTGATCAGATCCTGATAATGATGGCTACTCATTTTGTTACTCATCAGATATTTCACGACAGGATTGCGACGGGCATCGCAATCCTGGTTTTAATGGGCCAGTAACTGTATCAACGCCTGGCCGTGGCTGTCCCACAACAGCTTCAAGCTCATAATCACCGATACCGTTACGACCATAGGGCGGATCAATTGCTGACCGCGGCTCAGTACCAGGCGCGCGCCCAAGCGGGCACCACAGAAAGCACCTAACAGCATCACCAGACCCAACCCCCACACTACCTTGCCACCAAACATAAAAAACAGCAGGCTGGTAAGGTTAGAGGTGAAGTTCAACAACTTGGCATGGGCGGTGGCTTTCGCTAGGTTGAACCCTGCCAAAACCACAAACGCCAGCGCATAAAAGGAACCTGCGCCAGGTCCAAAAAATCCATCGTAAAAGCCGACACAGCCGCCACCTACCAGCGCATAAGCAAAGCCCGACAGTCGGGCCGCCCGGTCGCTTTCACCGAGCTTAGGCATCAATAGAAACCACAAACCGATGGCAATCAAAAACAGCGGCAGGATCTGACGTAACAGATCGGCACGCAGATGTTGGATCAACAGCGATCCGAGCATTGCGCCACAAAATGTCATCAGGATATTCGGCCACTGCTTAGAGATATCTATCGCTTTGCGGCGAATAAAATAGAGCGTGGCGGAGAAAGAGCCGCCCACCGACTGTAATTTATTGGTCGCAAGGGTCTGTGCCGGAGAAAGTCCGGCAGCAAGCAGCGCGGGTACCGTTAATAACCCGCCACCACCGGCGATAGAATCAATAAAAGCCGCAGCGACCGCTACAAAAAACAGCGCCACCACCACCAGCGGACTGACAGCAAACCACTCCATAGCAATCCTTATAATTTATGATCATCCAATAACGCCTGACAGGCTGCCGGTAAAACCGGCGGCGTCCGTTTTACTGGGGAGGTAGGAGAACTGGCGGGCAAAAACCAACTCTGCAGTTCCGCGCCACAGCCATCCCCAGGAGGCGGTGCCGGTTGATCCTGGCAGTTGCTGCTCCCTGGCGGGCAGCTAAGACGAACATGCATATGAGCGCGATGGCCAAACCATGGACGAACTTTGCGTAACCAGCCCCGATCACTGCCCGCATCCAGACAGAGTTGCTGCTTGATCGCCGGATTGACAAAAATACGGGTCACTTTCGGGTCTTCAGAGGCGAGCTTCACCATCTCCAGGATTTGCGGTGACCAAAGACGGCCCACCACTTGCTTGCCGTTGGCACTGACCAAATCCAGGGGTTGCGGATGCAGCAGTTGCTGTTCAGTCCAGCGCTTTTTTGGTAACTGTAACCAGATGTCCACATCAAGGCCTGTCTGATGGCTGGCATGGCCACTACTAAACCGCCCACCGGCGGCCATACCCATGTCACCAATCAATACTTCGCCAAGCCCTGCATTGGCGACTTGCGCAGTAAAACGCTGAATAAACTGAATCAACTGCGGATGACCAAAATAGCGCCGCTGATCCTGCCGCATAACCTGATAATCAGGTGCATTCAGCGGCAGTGCCTGTGCCCCAACAATACAACCATTGGCAAAGCTGCCAATGGATTGTGGTGCACCACTCACCGGGTGCTGAATACTCTGCCAAGGAGTGGCTGCCGCCATTACCGACAGGTTTATCAGAGACAACAGAACCGCAAGCGCATATTTTTTCATGGGGTTACCAGCGTGGTATCGAGGTGGTGACATCCGCACACTGCGCGCGGTGACGTAACAGATGATCCATCAGGGTGATCGCCATCATGGCTTCTGCAATTGGTACTGCACGGATGCCGACGCAGGGATCGTGACGCCCTTTGGTGATCATGTCGACTTCTTCGCCGCTGCGGGTAATGGTGTTACCCGGAACGGTAATACTGGAGGTTGGCTTCAGGGCCAAGTTAGCCAGCAGGGTCTGACCACTGCTAATACCGCCTAACACGCCACCGGCATGGTTGCTCTGGAAGCCGTCATGGCGGATCTCATCACGATGCTGGCTGCCACGCTGCCCGACCACCGCAAATCCGTCACCAATTTCCACGCCTTTGACCGCATTAATGCTCATCAACGCATGCGCCAAGTCAGCATCCAGTCGATCAAACACCGGTTCACCCAATCCCGGCGGAACCCCTTCTGCCACCACGGTCACTTTAGCGCCGATGGAATCACCCTCTTTTTTCAGTCCGCGTAGCAGTTCATCTAACGCGTCCAAAGCGTTCACATCCGGCGAGAAGAACGGGTTTTGTTCGACTTGGTCCCAGTCACGTAATTCACAGTGAACATCGCCCATCTGCGTCAAGCAGCCGCGGATAACAATACCGTGTTTCATGTTCAGGTATTTCTTGGCGATAGCCCCGGCAGCGACCCGCATGGCCGTTTCACGTGCGGAGGAGCGACCGCCGCCACGATAATCACGCAAACCGTATTTTTGCTCGTAGGTGTAATCTGCATGCCCAGGACGGAACAGATCTTTGATGGCACCGTAATCTTGAGAGCGTTGGTCGGTATTTTCGATCAGCAGCCCGATGGAAGTCCCGGTGGTGACCCCCTCAAACACGCCGGAGAGAATACGCACTTGGTCCGGTTCACGGCGCTGCGTGGTATAGCGGGAGGTGCCCGGACGGCGCCGGTCGAGATCATGCTGAATATCGGCTTCGGTTAACGGAATGCCTGGCGGGACACCATCGACAATGCACCCCAGTGCAATTCCGTGAGATTCACCAAAAGTGGTGACTTTAAAAAGCTGCCCTATGCTGTTTCCGGCCATCGTAGTTCCTTGTATCTCAAAACAGAGGCCGCCTAACGGCAGCCTTTTCGGGAATTAAAACTGGTATTGTCTGAAGTGTGGCAGTGCATCAATTAATTGCTGCTTATCCAGCATGAAGACACCGTCACCGCCGTGCTCAAATTCCAGCCAAGTAAACGGCACTTCCGGATACTGTTCAATCATATGCACCATGCTGTTACCCACTTCGCAGATCAGCACACCGTCATCGGTTAAATAGTCGGCGGCATGGGCCAGAATACGCTGTACCAGCACTAAACCATCGCTGCCTGCTGCCAGCCCGAGTTCCGGTTCGTGGCGGTATTCGTTTGGCAGGTCATCCATATCTTCCGCATCGACGTAAGGCGGGTTGGTGACAATCAGATCGTATTTCACCGCCGGCAGATCACGGAACAGATCAGAGCGCAGTGGCGTAACCTGATGCATTAATCCATGAGATTCGATGTTGTATTCGGTCACGGCCAGCGCGTCCGCAGAAATATCGACCGCATCCACTTCTGTTTCCGGGAACTCGTAAGCACAGGCAATGGCGATGCAGCCACTGCCGGTACACATATCTAAAATACGTTCCGGATGATGGTTAATCAGACCAGCAAAGCGCTGGTTAATCAGCTCGCCAATCGGGGAACGAGGCACCAATACGCGCTCATCCACATAGAATTCGTGACCACAGAACCAGGCTTTATTGGTGAGGTAGGCAACCGGCACACGATCATTCACACGACGGATGATACGCTCAACCACTCGGTGTTTTTCACTCAGGGTCAGTCGCGCCTGATACATCTCTTCCGGAAATTCCGGTGGCAGATAGAGGGTGGGCAATACCAGTTGTACTGCTTCATCCCACGGATTATCGGTGCCATGGCCGTACCAGATATCTGCCGCAGAAAAACGACTGACCGCCCAGCGCAGCATGTCCTGAATGGTGTGCAGTTCGTTCACTGCCTCATCAACGAAAATTTTGTCCACAATGTCCTCCGGGGACGATACCTGAATTCCGGGCGATAGTTTGCCATGAAGTCACTGAGAATTCAGCGCCGGAATGATAAAAAGCGACCTTTTCTCTGATGCTGGCGATTGCCAGGCCTTAAAGTCTGAAAAATCCAGTTAATCTGCTGGGCGGTGGGCACACCGCGCTAGCTAAATCACCAAAAGTGATGAACTCGGTGAACAAAGGCATTTGCTTTTTCGGCTTAAGCTAGGAAAAATAAGAGATTCATCCCATACCAAGCCCATTATCCTATGACTTCTGAAAAAAAAACTGGCCAGGATGATCAGGCATTGTTCCGGCAATTGATGTCTGACACCCGAAAATTGAAACAGGACACCGTGTTACATCAACCGGTACGGGCCAGTCGTCAGCGTATTCCTGAAAAGCGACTACGTTCCGAGCAGGCGGATAACAGCCACTATTTTTCCGATGAATTTCAGCCACTGTTATCGGAGGAAGGACCGGTGCGCTATGTGCGCGCGGATGTCAGCCATTATGAGCTGAAAAAATTGCGACGTGGCGATTACACACCAGAGATTTTTCTCGACTTACATGGCCTGACTCAACAACAGGCCAAACAGGAGCTAGGGGCGCTGCTGGCCGCCTGTCGTCGTGAGCATCTGTTTTGTGCCAGCATTATGCACGGTCACGGCAAGCATATTCTTAAGCAGAAGGCCCCACTGTGGCTCGCCCAACATCCTTATGTGATGGCCTTCCATCAAGCACCTAAGCTGTTTGGCGGCGATGCCGCATTATTGGTATTGATTGAAGTCGAAGAATGGCACCCCCCAGAGCTACTTTAAGCCTCCGGGGAACTCAGTAGAGAGCACTCAGATGGCTTTGTCCAACCGGGATGGACTGACCTGCCATTCCAGTTTACCGGTAGCGTTCAGCGGGTCGTAGTGGATACAGGCAATACCTGAAGTGGCAAACATAGGTGGTGCTTCATTAGGGCAGAGTTCAGACACTAGATACCCGACCAATGGCAGATGAGAGATCACCAGTACCGCACTCAGACCTTGATGAGCGAGAGCCTCAAGATGGCGCGCAACCTTTACCACATCACCGTCAGGAGTGAGGGATGGCAACACTTCTACTTTTTTTGGCAGAGCTAGGCAATCCTGAACTTCGGAAAGTGTTTGTTCAGCACGCAGGAAAGGGCTAACCAGTACCAAGTCGATCCCCGGCACCTGTTTATTCAGCCAAAGAGCCATTTGGCGTGACTCATTGCATCCGCAGTGAGTGAGAGGTCTGGCAGAATCACTCGCTGCCTCGAGCGCCGCCTCACCGTGACGCATGATATAAACTTGCATTAGAGCACCGCTGTTGATTGAAAAAAGAACGGTTTCATCACCCAAAGCGTACTGCACCGGAAGATGAAGCGGGTGTTTTACCTAAAGCCACGCTGACAGTCAACCGATTGTTCATTTAGTAGACAATAAAAATGTATATTGCCGGGAGGTACTGCACAGTTTGAGGGCTGCCACGGTAACCTTTAGGCTGCGACCGCTGTTAGAGAGTACCAGAGTCGCAGAGGACGGGGCATAGGATATTTGAATGGCTCCTTCCTAAGCATGCGCCCTACCCATACGGCGGTACGGCGAGCAGCAAGCCCGCCAGTCTCTTTTCGCGCAGCTTAACGTAGCCCTAACTGAAATATCATGTTTTCAGCCTGACAACTGAAGTGAAAGGATGCTTCTAGACAGATCCCATTTGAGGTCTCCTGCAAGCTACTGTTTATCTGACAAGGCTGAGATTCCACCGCCTTAGCACGCTCGCTAAGTGTTTGCAGTGCCTGGACAGCGCTGGCCCGGTCAGCATAGGTCGCCGTCCAAATCGCCGTACAGTCACTATCATCTATCACTGTGCCGACATCGACGCAGCAACAGGCGGCGGTTTCATTAGCACTGCATTTTTTTATGGCATCCGTCATAACAAGCTCCTGAACTGTAGTATCCGGCACACAGTGTATGCTGCAAAAAGGCAGCGCCGCCAGATGAATACTGCGCCAAACTCCCCTAAGCGAGGAAAGCTTGATTCACCTCAATTTCCAAGGGTAAAACCGATTGAGTCGGCAAGTTTATTAACGACCGTGGAAGTAAAATAGGATAGCCAGACTTTAAGGGAAATCAGAGACAGCGCTGATGGCGAGCGCAGAACTGCCGACTAAGACAAACGTTGTCTTACCGTCGCTATAAAAAAACGAGCCGCTAGATGCGGCCCGCAGGTGAAAAGTCCTTGCTATCAGTCGGAGTCAATCTCACTGAGATCGCCCTGGATCGCCTGAGCATTCGGGTTAACTTCTGGCTTCAGGGTACCGCCGTTGGCCAAGAAGTCATAACGCTGGAAGTAAGCATTACGAATAAATTCGTAAGGATCACTCTGCTGTTTCAGAATGCCATCGGAATCCAACAGATCGGCGCGGGTTTCGATACCTTCCAGTACCCATTTCCCTGCTGACAACCAGATGCTCAGGAAGCTCAGCGGTGGATAGAAGGTATCAACCATATCACCACCATCCTGACGCGGGGTAAAGCTGCCGTAACCTGGCAGTTCTACATATGGGCCATAGCCGACCCCATAATGACCAAGAGTGCTACCAAAGCCATAGGCATGCTCACGGACCAACTGCGGATTAGCTTTACCCGCCACATCAATCAGCCCACCTAGCCCCAGTGTGGAGTTCAGGAAAAAGCGGGTGAAGTGGATCGCCGCCCGGTGCACATCTCCAACTAATAGGTAATTGACCATGGTCGATGGCTCATCGAGGTTACTCAGCACGTTACTGATACCGTTACGCGCCGGTACCGGAACGTAATCACGCCATGCCACCGCCACCGGACGGACAATGTACGGGTCCAGCACGTTGTAGTTCAAGTTGAACATACTGCGGTTGAAACCCTGTAACGGATCGCTGCGTTGCCCACTGTTGCTGGCAGATTCAGGCTGAACCTGGGCTGACGCCGCAGTGGTCGTAGGAGCCGTCGTCGTCTGGGTCTGAGGCGTAGTGACCTGTGACGGTTGCGTCGAGGTGGCCGGCTTACCGGCACAGCCTACTAAACATAGCGCCACTAACCCCGGAATGGTCAGGCGGTAATACATGCTGATCTCCCTATACAATATTCAGGTGGCTCCTCAGGGTTGCTGCTGGTTAATCTCTACAGTAACGGTCTGATGGCCATTATACGGTTGTTTATTTGTTAGGCCGAACCAGTCTCCGGTTTGCGGATTGGCACTGCCGTCACGGGAGATCCGCGCCCGTACCTGAATGGTATGCTGAGCAGATAATAACCTCTGCTGCATCATCGCATTACTGTCATCAAGCGTAATGGTCAGCGGGAAATGGCTTAGCGGAATTCGTTTGACGGCAACCGGCACCGGTGAAACACCATCGGTTACTGAAATATACAATATTCCGTTCGGGGTTAACATTTTTTCTGCCTGCGGTGTAATACCGACATTCAAGGTCAGCTTACTGGTCTGCTGGCCAGCATTGGTGCGGGCCTGCTCAATACCCTGCTCAATCGCATCAGCTTGTTTCGAACCGGCCGGTACCATGGTCAGCATTTTCTGCCAAAAACCAATCGCTGTATCATAGTTTTGCTGGGTGTAATTCACTGCTGCCAGCAGGCTATAAATCCGCAGGTTGCCAGGATTGGCTTTGAGCAGTTCGGTGAGCATCAGTTGTGCTTGGCGGTTATCTTGCGGATCTGGAGAACGTACCAGCACTTCCGCGTAATCCAGTTTCAGAGCAGTATTGTCCGGCGCCAGTCTAAGCGCACGCTGAAATGCTTGGGTCGACAGTGGAATATCATTCAGTACCATGCCAAGACGGCCAAGCATCGCCCAGTTATCCATGTTTTGCGGATCGGACTGCAGTGATGTTCTCAACCCAACGGCAAATTCTTGCAACTGTTGCATACTCAGCGACCGATCATTCGGGTTCATTAGCTGGGCGCGCAGTTGTGGGTATTGAGCATTGATCTGCTCCCACTGCATCACCTGTGCCAGACCACCGGTTTTCAAGTACATACCCAGGGTCACGACCACAAGAACCACGACACCTGGCCACAGCACCCAGCGACCTGAGGTACGAGAGGTCTGATGCTGCTGGTCAGGGATATCGGTTAACAGGGTCTGTTGCAGCTCAGTGATCATCTCCTGACGCTCGGCCACCACGCCCTGTTGCTCATCCTGCTCCAGCTCAGTCAGACGCTGACGGTAAAAGGTTTTATTCAGCTGATCACGCTGATTGCTGGTATCTTTACCGGCACGCCAGCCGCTGGTCAAAAACAGGGCAATCGCCGCCAGCAATAAAATACAGATGCTTAACCATAAGGCGCTCATAACGGCTTCCTGTCATTATCCAGTAACGCAGCCAGTCGTTGCTGTTCAGACAAATCCAGCTGACTGCGGATATTTTTTCTTCTGCTACGTAAAATAATCACCGCAGCCCCTCCGATAACAAACAACAACGGTCCAGCCCACAAAATCAGGGTTGAAGCCGTGACCGGCGGGTTATAGTTAACAAAGTTGCCATAACGGCCGACCATATAGTTGATGATCTGCTGACGGCTTTGTCCTTGCTGCAGCATATCGTAGACTTTCTGCCGCATATCGGCGGCAATGATCGCCCCGGAATCGGCGATGCTGTTGTTCTGGCACTTCGGACAACGCAGCGATTCAGTCAGGGAACGATACTCTTCTTCCTGAGCCTGCGATTTAAACTGATAAGCATCAATGGCAGCCCACAGGCTGAAACTTGTCATCATTGCTGCCAGGAAAAGGATGGCTCTTTTCATATTACTTCTCCGCCAGCTTGCTGTACTTTTCCCACAGCGGCTGGATCTGCTGTGTCCAAACCTGCGCATCAACATTTCCTGGGTGGCGGTAACGGATGATTCCTTTTGCATCGACCAAGAAAGTCTCCGGCGTTCCGTAAATCCCGAAATTCAGGCCAAGCATGCCATCACCGTCCCATAAGTTAAGCATGTAGGGGTCGCCAAGGGTATTCAGCCAGTTAACCGCTTTAGTTCGGTCATCTTTGTAGTCAATACCGACAATCGGAATACCTTTCTCAGCCAAGGTATTCAGGTAGTCATGTTCAGCACGGCAGGTCGGACACCAGGTCGCCCACACATTGACCAGCAATGGTTTACCGGTGATCAGCGCTGTCTGAGTCACGTACTGGTTCGGATCTTGCAGCGACTGTACCCGGAAGGTTGGCACGGATTTCCCTAGTAATGCCGATTCTAGCAACGTCGGATCATCGCCGTGCGCGTTACGGTTCAACTGCCATAAAAATGCTGCTGCCAGTAACAGAAATAACACCAGTGGAATAAACAGGACTTTTTTGCCCATCAGTGCTGCGCCTCCTGCACCTGTGTTTTTTTACGGGAACGGTAGCGCGGATCGAGCAGACATAAAATGCCGCCAACTGCCATAAAGACACCGCCAAACCAGATCCAGCGAACAAAAGGTTTATAGTAAATACGCACCGCCCAAGAACCATCGCCAATCTCTTCGCCCAATGCGGCATAGAGATCGCGACTGAAACCACCATTGATCGCCGCTTCGGTCATCATGGTGCGGGCCGCAGTATAGAAACGTTTTTCGGCACGCAGCACGGCTTCTGGTTTACCGTCACGGGTAACATCGATAATGGCGACCCCACCGGTATAGTTCGGGCCAACCAGTCGCTGCACATCACGGAAGATAAAGTGATAATGGTCGATATCGATATTATCGCCGGCTTTCATCCGCACATCACGTTCAACGCTGTATTGGGTACTGAAGGCAATACCGATAATGGTGACCGCCACGCCAAGATGGCCCAGTACCATCCCCCAGTGACTGCGTGACAAGTGAGTTAAGCCGCGTAGGAAGCTGTGACGATGGGTAGCACGTTCATGCAGCTCTAACAGGGTAAGAATAATCACCCATACCGACATCAGCAGACCGGTAACAGCCATCGCTTTAATCCGATCCTGCAGCAGCAGCGGTAGGACGATAGAGCAGATCAGGGTCACCACTACCGCCAGCGCTAGACGCTTATACAGTTTCTGCGGTTCATCGCGGCGCCAGCGGACCAGGGGCCCGATCCCCAGCATCAGGGCAAACGGCGCCATGATCCAGGTGAACATAGTATTAAAGAACGGCGCACCGATAGAGATACTGCCAAGTCCCAGTTCTTTATGCACCAGCGGCAGCAAGGTCCCCAGCAATACCACAATTAGCGCGGCCATCAGCAGAACATTGTTGCCCAACAAGAAGGATTCTCGCGACCAAGCCTGGTTTTGAATGCGGCTGCGAACTTGCCCACCTTTCACCGCATACAGCAACAGTGAACTGCCGATCACGATCACTAGGAAGATCAGGATAAATACACCGCGGGACGGATCCGAGGCAAAGGAGTGAACCGACACCAAAATCCCGGAGCGTACCAGGAAGGTCCCTAACAGACTGAGGGAGAAAGCGGTGATCGCCAGCAATACCGTCCATGATTTAAAGCTGCCGCGTTTTTCAGTGACTGCCAAGGAATGGATCAGCGCAGTACCCGCCAGCCAAGGCATCAGCGAGGCATTTTCTACTGGGTCCCAAAACCACCAGCCACCCCAGCCCAGTTCATAATAGGCCCACGCAGAACCGAGCACGATACCTACCGTCAGAAACACCCAAGCTGCGGTGGTCCACGGACGTGACCAGCGCGCCCAAGCAGTGTCCAGACGGCCAGTCATCAGTGAGGCAATAGCGAAAGCAAAGGCGACCGAGAAACCGACATAGCCCATGTATAATAATGGTGGATGAAAAATTAGGCCGATATCCTGCAGCATCGGGTTAAGGTCACTGCCATCGATCGGAAAGTCCGGTAAGGTACGGATAAACGGGTTGGAGGTCAGGGTAATAAACAGCAGAAAACCGAGGTTAATCATTCCCATGACTGCTAGCACCCGCGCAATCGCATCCTGCGGCATACTGCGGCTAAACAGGGCGACCGCCAAGCTCCAGCCACTCAGCATCAGTAACCATAACAGCAGAGAACCTTCATGGGCCCCCCAGGTTGCCGCCACCCGGTACCAGACCGGCAATAAGGTATTCGAGTTTTCAGCTACATAGGCAACTGAAAAATCATTCACCACAAAAGCGTGCACCAGCACCAGAAACGCCGCCGCAATACAGGCAAACAGCCCGTAAGTCAGCGGCCGGGCCAAATTCATTAATCGGCTATCGAGACGGGCAGCCCCAATCAGTGGATAGATACTCAGCAGTAACGATAAGCCGAGTGCCAGACATAATAAAAAACTGCCTATTTCTGGGATCATTGTTGACCGCCTTGTACCGGTACACCGTTAGCCACCGGATCGTTAGGGTTCTTTTTCATCGCATCCTCAATTTCCGGCGGTGTATATTTTGCATCATGCTTCGCCAGCACCTGTTGTGCTTTAATCAGATGACCGTCTTCCAGAACACCCTGGGCGACGATCCCCTGCCCTTCCCGGAACAGATCCGGAAGAATACCCACGTAACTGACTTCGACTACGCCATTGGCATCATAAAGTTTGAACCGTACTGCCAGGGTATTGGGATCACGTTGAACACTGCCAGGCATCACGACCCCACCGACCCTTAACTGCTGGCCAACATGGGGAATATCGGTGTGCTGCGCACCCCGCCCATAGAGGATTTCACTCGGCGTATAAAAGAGATCGATATTGGAGCGCAGCGCATACATCACCAGTCCGGTCGCTAGGCCAAGCCCTACCAGGATGGCAACCACTACCATTAGGCGTCGACGACGACGAATATTCATAACGCCTCCTTGCGACTGACCGCCGCGTGTTTTTGCTGTTTGGCCGCTCTAATCCGGCGTTCACGGGATTCACGCTGACGGATCTGTTTCAGCAATGTTTGGCGCTGGACAAGGGTGTGCACAATCAGGCAAACCAAGGCCACCAGAGTAATACTGACCGCTAGCCAGACATAAAAGGCATAACCGCCCATCTGGAAAAAGTCAGACCAAGAAGAAAATGCAGGTGTCATGATTTACGCCCCTTATTTGCGATGGCTGAGACCCAGGGACGATTACGTTCGGTCAGTAAGATAAGATTACGCAGACGCATCAATGTCAGGGTAATAAAAACCAGCCAATAACCGAGAATGGACCAGCGTAACGGCGTACGCATTGATGGCGCGATATCTTGTTGCAACAGCCCGGATGAGCCCTGATGCAGGGTATTCCACCATTGAACGGAATAATGAATAATCGGCAGGTTAACGACGCCCACCAGGATTAAGATCCCGGCAGCCCGTCCGGCGACGCGGCGGTCGTCAAACGCGTTATACAGGGTGATGACCCCCATATAGATAAATAGCAACACCAATTCAGAGGTTAACCGAGCATCCCAGATCCACCAGGTGCCCCACATCGGTTTTCCCCATGCAGAACCGGTGACTAAGGCGATAAAGGTGAAAACAGCGCCGATGGGCGCCATGGCTGCGGCCACCAGGTCTGACATTTTCATCTGCCATACCAACCCGGTAAAGGCAGCTATTGCCATCCAGGCATACACACCCATTGACCACATCGCCGCGGGAACGTGGATGTACATGATGCGGTAGCTGTCGCCCTGCTGGTAATCCGCTGGCGCAAAACCAAAGCCCCAAATCCAACCCAGAAATAGCGTCAGCACCGCCGCCAGTGCGAACCAGGGAACACATTTACCGCAGATATTATAAAGTCTCTCTGGCTTTGCCAGTTGATGTAACCATTTCCACATTTTGTATTGCTCACTGATTTTGACAAAAGCGACACAACACGCAGCTATTGCAGGCTAATGCGTAAGGCTGCGGCTGTGGCAAAAGGTGCCAGCGTAATACTGGCGACCAGCATTGCGCCTAATATCGCCAAGTAACCACCGATGGAGACTCCCTGACTGGCAGCTTCAATGGCTGCACTGGAAAAAATAAGCACTGGCACCGCTAGCGGTAACACCAAAAGACTGAGCAGTACCCCACCCCGTCTCAAACCGACGGTTAAGGCTACCCCAATGGCCCCTAAAAAACTCAACGTAGGGGTGCCCAACAGTAAGGTTAGCGCCAGACCACACCATCCCGGAAAATTCAGCGACAGCAGCAAAGAGGCCAACGGCGACAGAATAATCAGCGGTAATCCCGTCACCAGCCAGTGGGCAATCACCTTACCCAATACCGTCAGCGGCAATGGCGCCGGCAATAACACCAACTGTTCTAGCGATCCATCCAGAAAATCATCACGAAATATCCTTTCCATCGCCAGCAGTGAGGAAAGCAGAGCGGCAACCCATACAATCCCCGGGGCAATCCGCGCCAGCAGTTTGATATCAGGACCGATTCCCAAGGGGAACAGCGTGATCACGATCAGAAAAAACCATAGAGGGTTAATAATTTCCGAACCACTGCGAAAAGCCACTTTTAGTTCCCGCCGCAAAATACGTATCAGCATGCTTCATTTCCTTCTGCTGTAAGCCGTATTTTCCTGACAGCCGTTTCTCGATGCGGTAAATCTTGGTGCGTCGTCAGAATAACGGATCCGCCTCGCCGAGCGTGTGCTGAAAATTGTGACATTATTTTTTCAACTCCCGCTTTATCTATCGCCGTAAGCGGTTCATCAAGGATCCATAATGTTGCTGACGTTAGCCACAGACGCGCCAGTGCGACACGACGCTGCTGCCCAGCGGAGAGCTGCGACACCACGGCATCTTCATAGCCGGTCAGTTCTACTTCATCTAAGGCTTGAAAGATCTGTTCATCGCTGTGTTGAGGATGAAAAAAGCGCAGATTTTCTAACGGAGAAAGTACCGGTTTAATGCCGGGTAAATGCCCAAGATACAGCATCTCCTGATGCCAAACGTCCCGCTGTGAAGAAATAGGTGTTTGATTCCAAAGCACTTCACCAGATTCCGCACGACTAAGCCCAGCCAATAGACGCAGCAAGGAGGTTTTGCCAGCACCATTTGGGCCTTCTATCTGGACAATATCCCCAGGGCCAACCGTGAAAGAAAGTTGGCTGAATAGCGCCCTTTCATCACGAACACAGGTAAGAACTTTGGCTTCCAGCATGCAACAGTTATCGCTTCAAGATAAAGAAAGTCGAACTATAGCATAAGCAAAACCGCTGTCAGTTGTTCAAAATGGTCACGGTTCCATAAAAAGTGCATTAATTCGCCATTTGTGGATAAAAAAACGACTATGATAAAATTTTGTTACGCTTATCTTATTTTATATCGGTGAAGCTAGCCGTTTTTTTTACTCACCGAGGGCATCCATCCTCAACTTACTACGGGTAGTTGTCCCGTATTGTATGCCTTGGACGGCACTTATTATGGCTTTCCCTTGATCATTCCCCACTCACATTTCGGTTAGAGGACAGCAGGCGAAAATTCGTGCACTGGTTCCATAAAGTCAACACTAGGATAACAATTAAGACAGCCTATTTATCCGCTCTACCTGGTGCGGCGTTCTGCTAAAAAGCAGCTAAACTTACTGAAATACTTATTGAATGACATGACTCAGGAGCAGAGTGTGGAACAGCAAACTCATCATATTCGTGCCAAAGAAGTGGACAGCGAAGAAAAGAGCCAGGAAGACGAAATTATCACTGATGAGGAGGAACTCCCTTCGAGCTCGGTCGCCATTCATGAAACCATCCGTCAGAGCGGCGAGAAGGAGCTGGAACGCGATGGCATGGCACTGCTTCTGTCAGCCATTGCTGCAGGCTTATCAATGGGCACCTCATTACTGGTAAAAGGCCTATTGCAGGTTCATACCGAAGGACTGCCAGGGAGTTTTTTATTGGAAAATTTCGGCTACTGTGTCGGCTTTATTATCGTCATCCTCGCCCACCAGCAACTGTTTACCGAAAATACCATTACCGCCGTGTTGCCGGTGATGCACAAGCCGGTGAAAAGTAATTTTCTACTGCTACTGCGGTTATGGGGAGTGGTACTGATCGGCAACTTTATCGGCACATCGCTGGTTGCTTTGGCTTTCAACCACATGCCCGTGTTTGACGATACCCTGCAACAGGCGTTTATCCACCTCAGTGAAACCGCAGTACAGCACGATGCTACCCAGATGTTCTGCGGAGCGCTGGTCTCCGGATGGTTAATTGCCACCATGGTATGGATGTTTCCTCATGCTGGCTCTGCCAAAATCTTGGTAATTATTATGGTGACCTGGATCATGTCTTTGGCCGGACTGTCACACATTGTGGTCGGTTCCGTTGAGGCCTTCTTCTTGGTATTTAACGGGCATATGACGTGGGGTGAGTTTTTATGGCCGTTTGCTATCCCTACTCTGCTGGGAAATATTACCGGCGGCACCTTTATTTTCGCATTATTGAGCCACGTGCAGATCCGCAACGACTTTAGCGAACTAAACAAACAGAAATAACCTCCTAGGCCGGAGACAGTCTCCGGCCTGTTACCTACTGACGTAAATGCTGGGTCGGTAACGCCGTGGTGTATTTCACCTGGTTAAGGGCAAAACTGGAACGGATACTGGCAATGCCCTTAATTTGGGTCAGACATTCAGTCACTAACCCCTGATATTTTTGTAAATCCTCCACCACTACCCGCAGCAAGAAGTCTGACTCTCCGGTCATCAGATAGCACTCCATGATTTCAGGGCGCTCACTGATCGCGTCGGTAAAATGCTGCAAGGATTTCTCATCCTGCTGCTTAAGCGAAACGTGAACAAACACGTTTACCGATAACCCCAGGCTCAGCGCATCCGCCAGCATCACCGATCGCTTGAGCACCCCCTTCTCTTTCATTTCGGTCACCCGCCGCCAGCAAGGTGAGGCCGACAATCCCACCCGCTCAGCCAGTTCGGCATTACTGATATCAGCATCCGCTTGCAGTAAATCGAGGATCTTCAGACTGGTTTCATCCAGCATAATATTCTTCATCGGTAAACTTTTCCTACAAGAGTATTCATTAAGGTCAACTTACCCTTTTTTAACGTTTATGTAGGAAAAATGGAACAGAAATTTCGCAAAAGCCTGGTTAATATTTAGCTTTATTCCCTTGAGCCGGTAATTGACTGATGAATAATAGTAATGAGCAAGCCATCGCCACACCTGCAAAAAGTTCACCGATAAACAGTACCGTTATCTGGCTGTCAGTCATGGTTCTTCTGTGGGGGCTAAGCTGGCCTGCCACTAAACTGGCACTGAATGTGGTGCCACCGTTATGGTTGGCGGCCATCCGTTTCGGTAGCGCCGGTGTCTGTCTGTTTTTCTTTGTGGCGATGAAAAAAGAGTTACGTCTGCCGGCAAAGCAAGATTTACCCATTATTTTAAGTATCGGTATTCTGCAAATGGTGGTCTTTACCGGCCTCGGTATGATTGCGATGGAATTTACTGATACCAGCCATGCCGTATTACTGGCCTACACCACGCCGCTGTGGGGCACGTTAGTGTCTTGGTTACTGCTGCGTCACACCCCATCTGCCATGCAAATCGTTGCACTGTTTATCGGGCTGGCGGGAATTGCCTTGATCTGCTCCCCTGCGGAGATGGACTGGTCACGTCCTGGGGTTATCATGGGCTGCTGCTTCCTATTGACCGGTGCCATTGCCTGGTCACTGGTTATCGTCCACGTCAAACATCACAAGTGGGTAGGATCGCCATTATCGCTAGCCCCGTGGCAGATGCTGCTGGCAGCGTTGCCGTTAATCGGATTTGCCGCGTGGTTTGACGGTTCGCCAACCACCATCCATTTCTCAGCACATGTATTGTGGTTGCTGTTCTTTATCGGCCCAATCGCTACCTCGTTCTGCTTTGTGATCTCCTCAGAACATGGTCGCCGTATCAGCGTCTTCGGCATGTCCAACTTCACCCTGGGCGTTCCTTTTATCGGCGCACTGGCGTCAGTGATGTTTCTGGGGTCGAGCTTATCTTGGTTATTTATCACCGGGTTAGTACTGGTGTTTGTCGGTGTTTCCGTCACCGCCCTGTCAGCCAGCAAACGTAACGCCTAAACTGACTTCCGGGGAAGGATCCCCGGACTGTTTCCCCGACACCTGCAGAAACTTTCCTCTTATTTCTAACCGACTAAACCTGTGATTAGCCAGAGAGTTTATCGAAATTACCCCGTAAAACGGCTGCGGGCACCAATGTGTGTACTCGGGTTATGCCTGCAACAGGACGTGCATTCCATTAACTACAGTTGCGTTATTGCGGTATCGTGTAGAAAGCTCAAGACAGTCACTTTGAAGTGATGGAGGGAAGTACTACGATGGTGTCCCCTGCAGGAACCGTAAAAAAATCATAACTCGATGTAAGAATTGAGAATATCCAGATTCCTTTATTAAATTTACCCATAACTTTACCCATTAGGGCTGGAAATAACGTTTTTCGCTACGGCACAATTCTAACGGTCAGGTAACTTTACCATCCCATTCAAAATCCCTTCACCATAAACGTCACCACGCCGATCACTCTGGCATCGTCCAAGGCATCACCTTCGATAACCCCATCGTTAGTGATATACCGCCTGGCGCCCACTTCCGCAAATACCAGGCGGCCAGATAACTCCAGCAACACCATGCTCCCCATCTTGGCCGGAATACCCGGTTCCGCAACGGCATACCCTTCGGTTGTCTGGATAACCACCGATGAAGCAGTGATGCCCATGACGCCCTCAGGGGTCAGCCGTTTTTCTACGTAATCTGCTGCAGGGGATGGGAAGGCCATGGATTATTGCCTAGGAAGATGCCGTAGTACTTGAGTATAGCCCCATTTTATTTTCAAGCGCCGCCAACCTTAATGCATAAAACTCTGACATTCTAACCATGTAAGTCACTCGCGTTATTGTTATAACACCAGATGAATCAGTAGTAACTGTATCACGACCATCTACCACCTCAATATAACCAGAGGCACTGAGGGGAATTGATGACGAACTGATGAGCTTACCGTCGGAGTCGGAATCAAGTACTGGGGTATAATTGCCACTCGCATCCTTCGTGACAACCTGCGAGTGCGAGTCCTTCGTGACAACAGCATACTTGGTCCAATCAAGACCCGCATCAGTAAATGCCTTGACAATGTCTTGCGCAATAACCCCAGCATGATAACGAGCATCAGTGCCTTTGGAAGATATTGCAGAATTCAACTGCCACATCTGGAACGGAATATTCAGAATGTTAGTTAACAGCGCTTTCGTGATTAACGGTGATGAAGCATCTAAGTTATCAGCAATTGGCGTGATATTTGATTTCAGATACTGGTCAGAGATAACAGTTACGTCGTTTTGAACAAAAAGGTTATTCCATGTTGCGTTGGATGCGCCCAAATTGTCCGTAGCAGTTGCGGAAGGTACAACTGTGCCAGAATATGAGTGGGTGTCGGCAATATAGTTTATCTGGGCGTTATCACCATTCTTATATGCGGTAATTTCTGCATCAGCTTCATAGTTACCTGATGGGTGAAACTCTAAGTGATCTGTATGGGCATCAGTACGCCCGCGCCCTAAATGAACATATCCGCCAGAAGCGTTTATCTCGGTAGTTGCCTCAATTTCAGGCGAGGTAATTTTTTCCTCAGCAGTGGCATTGTTCACTTTAATATCACGACGCAGAGTTAACGCAGTTACCTTAGACTGGTCAATCGCCAATGAGTCACCAACAGCACCAACCACCCCATTGAGGACGTAGTCTGAGGTTAGCGTACCATCAGAGTTGGCGACCCGTTTCAGGATCTTCGTATCTCCGGTGGCTGACCCGCCGCTGACAATATGCAAAGGAATGCCCTGTGCAATACCCGCGGAATACGTTGAGGGGACACTAACTGTAGTGGTTGAGTTAGTAGAATCCACTGCGGTTACAGTTGCCGTGAAGCTCGCTTGCATCCGCGATGGCAGGTTAAATCCCCCTTCCACAATAGCCGGCAGTGCGTCATAGTTATCTGACAAGGTGCGTGTGTCGTAATCAAGACCGAACTTTGTCCCAGACCAAGGGTTAACAATATCTCCAGCAAAGAAGATCCCGCCGCCTGCGCCGCCGTTCTCAAAGCCCGGGGCTACCCCGAAAATATCACCCGAGTTAGTGTCCGCGGACGGGATATAGTCGCAACCTTGAGGGAATAACGGGAAACCTCCGTTATACGCTTCAATGGCTTTCAGCAGAATAGGAGTATCTCCGCTGGTATTCTGCAAGCGTAAACCGATCTGCGGGTCCCAGGAACTGCGACCATCGTTCGGGTATTCCCGACGGTTGGACAGCATGATCATTTTATAGCCGTTGCCATAGTCGACTTGCAGTTCGCCGTAGCTTAAGAAGTCGTTGGCATTTACTGCCTGTGTTTCTTGGGCGGCGTTCAGGTACAGCGCGAAGTTAGTCGGGTCAAAGTTTCCGGTTAAGTCTTTAATCCAAATGCACACCATGCTGCGTTGACCCATTTCCTTTGTAGGGAAAATCCAGTCAGTGTTCTTAGAAATAACCCCGTAAGAGTTGAACATCTCTTTTGCAGTTTTGGTATCTCGGACAAACTCGAAATCTGGGTTATCACCATCATTGATGATGTTATAAGTGCCATACTTAAAGTTGTACCCACCGTGGTGGAATGCGCCCATATCCCGCACTGGACTGCCTACCACCAACTCAGTAGTACCTTGAGGGGTTGGTGTAGAGCCAGAGAAGTTAGATGCAGACACCCAAGTGTCATTATCATCGTAATGACCGAAGCATCCATCTTGGAATTCTACAATACCCATTGTAGAGGCATTCTCTTTGTACTGTGTAACGGATTGAATATGCAGACCCATCGAGCGAGAGTTAGATGCGTTGCTATAAATCCACTTATCAATTACGAAGTTACGAATCGTCCATTCAGTATAAATGCCAGAGAACACATGTCCCTTAGCTGAAGTGAATACAATTCCTTTTGATGGGTTGCTGTAGTACGCACCAATACCACCATTTGAAGAGATGTAGGCGCCTGAGCAATGGAATCCAGTTCCGGTTACTACTGCGAAGTATGAAGGAACTTGTCCTGATGCATTTGCTCCATCACCTGACAGTACCCAGTCAGTTGTGATGATGCCGCCATCAAAACGAGACCAGTCTACGTTACTACGGAAGCTCCCTCGGATGCCAGATGTGAATCGGCAGTTCTCAAAGTTTGCCCCATAGAAGTTACCCCAACGAGTTCCTGCTGTGGTCATGAATGGCACAATGTAGTTATAGTCGGTTCCTTCTACATCGAAGTCTCCATCAGCAGCCCAATCGGTTGCTTGGTACTCTGCTTTAGTTACTACACAAGGCCAAATGAAGTGCTGGGCAGTGGTGCCGTGGAACAGAACATACTCAGGGTTCAGTACGATAATACCGCAACCTGCTGTGTAGTTGTCCATTGTTTTATCAAGTACCTGGTCTCCAATAAAGTGGCCACCATATACATTGATGTTACGGGCTGAAACTAATCCCCAATCTTCTCCTGTCCCACCTGCTGCTTCGTAGTCTGCCTCAATGTCTGCAACTGTATGACCAAAGCCATCCAGGCGCTTACCTGTTACAGAATACTTGTACTCGTTAGCTGCGAACACATAGAACCATGACTCTTCAAAGTGAAAGTTTGTAGAGTCAGCAGTTTTTATGTGTTCTTTGGATATACGATATGTGCTTGGTAATACGCGAATAGAAGTACCCGGCATACCTTCCCATGCGAATTTAGCATCAATAAGTGAGGTTATACCGTTAATCACTTCACCAGCACATACTGTATCGGCAGCTGCTACATCTGCAACCGCTTCATCTTGAGTGTAAGACTTTAGTCCATTAGCTGCTGCATTAATCTCAATGTTGTCAATGACAAGTTGATACTCACGCCCACTGGCATCATAAATCAATGCCTTTGAGGGTATGTGTGATCTTGCTTTCGATGAGTCAAAGTTGCCGGTTGCCCGCCAAAGCCCAGCCCCACCATCGCCAGCCTGGTAGAAACCTCTGACCTGAATTAAAAAATAACTAACCGTAATATCAAAAATTGCTACTGCATCAGGAAGCCAAAAACCTACATTTGTCCCTCCATTAATCGATATATTCCCGGCTAAGAGAGTATTAGCATATGACTCAGCTAAAGAAAGGGTTGTTTTATCTCCAGCAGCTCTGATGGTTGATTCAGTTACTAAGTCGCCCCTCAGGGATTTAATATTATTAGCTAGATCCGTATCACCTAACTTCCTTGCTTGAATTTCTGCTGCCAATGATTTCCTGATCATATCATCAGCAATTTCCCTTTCAGTAGCTTCTGAAGATAACCCAGTATCAACATATTTTTTCGTGGTAGCATCCTGCGCATTTTTTGGATCTTGCAGGTCAGCAATGCGATGCCCATTCGCCTCAAAATAATCAGCAAAATAGTTTGGGCGCTTTAGTGCAAGCGAGTCCCACATCCAACCGAAACGCTGGATCAGCATTGTCAGTTTATCGAGTGCAGATTCGTGGGATTTGGCAGGGAACTTACCGTTCTCGTAGTACTTGGTCTCTTGCGTTTCCGGCGGTTCACGGTAGATAAGGATGCTGTAGCTGTTGCTGTACGCCGTATTCAGTACACAGGTCCCGCCGGTAGATACACCCTGCCCTGTCACAGTAAAATCAGTACCGTTGGTCAGTTCTGTGATACTCCCGTCAGCATCAGCAACCATCGCTGAGATGTCGCTATTGAGCAGGAAATAAAACGGGATAGTGAAGGATGTTGTCGAGCTGTCGCCAGTATATTCTACATAAGATTGTGTAGATGAAATTGCCATTAGCCATTCTCCAGGCGTGAGTAATCCCCACAGTCGGGCTGCGGTATTTTGGGTAATAAAAAAACCCGCCGGAGCGGGTTATGTGATCAGGTTATTATTCTTGCCTGATGGTGAGTTATTTTACGGTGCCTTTAACAATCCACCTAAGTAGTAACTCCCCTGTAATATCATGAAGATAAACTATATATATCCCTGCTAATAATATGTAAAAACCAATTCCAAGAATATTGCTTTCTGGAGCGAACCACTTACTAAAAGTAAGTGAATTGACAAATAAAGACCCCGACACTTCGTTGCTTGATATCATCCCAATTATTGACATAAAAATACCTAACAATGATAGCGTGAAGCCAATTCTTTTCAGTGGAGTATGAAGGTAAATAACCTTCACATTATATCTCCTACATAAGAATCGAATTACCCATAGAATTAAAATAACAACAAAAATAGTCACAATACTATTAATAACCGTGTGGTGTAATTCGTAAAAACCTGGAGAGGGTATATCCTGAATTTCTTCCATGCCTCTTTGGCTCATTTCAGCATCTTGCTCAGGGTCATAAAGTAAGCTCATACAGCATCCATTATTGGTCAATGTTATGTAATGCCATATTAAAGATGCTACCTATAATTATCAAAATGGTTTTGCATATTGACCAATCCCCGGCGATTGCAGACTACCTGACGGATCATAGAAGTATTGCTGCCCCTGCTGGCCGGCATACTTCCTTAGCCTCTGCTGGTACCCAGGATTCATTGCTTCAGCGGCGTCATTGAAAAACAGGTG
This sequence comes from Tatumella saanichensis, assembly GCF_000439375.1. Lineage (GTDB taxonomy): Bacteria > Pseudomonadota > Gammaproteobacteria > Enterobacterales > Enterobacteriaceae > Tatumella > Tatumella saanichensis. The sequence goes on along the minus strand of NZ_ATMI01000056.1, from coordinate 11,027 downwards.
GTCTACTGCTGCTTTGGTATACCAGTAGTTAAGTGGGGCTATTTGCTGCCGGGCGAACCTGATCGCCTGGTACCCAGCCTTGCTTGTATCACCGGCGACGAGGCTGCCCCCGATTTTTAGGGCCGTAGCTGCGTCGCCGAATATAGGCACGGCACTTGAACTATGCCCTGAATTATCACCACTCGCCGCATCGTACATACTTACGATTAAATCCTGCACCATTGCAAAGCCGCCCGCCACCGACATCGCTCTTCCTATTGTACGCCAGTCATCAATAGGTGGAGGGTTTTGCCCGTTACTTAAAGCCTGCGCCACCAGTGCCATATAGCCAAAGCTTAATGACATTGCTGCGGTCGCGGCCACGTAGCCTATGCGGGATGTTCCTGATTTTCTTCCCAGCCTATCCAGCATATGTGCCGTCTGGATTGCACCTGCGTTCTTGAATAACATAACCTGTTTTGTCAGAGCATTAGTCCGGCCCCCGGCACTCATAATAGTTTGAGCCGTCAGGTTATGCTCAGATGTAACGATATCACCACCCATGCGGATAAAGCCCATCATGCGTGATTGCAGCCGCATAGCCTCGTCTTCATTCAGGCCAAGAGCAGACACGTCAGAAATATCGTGAATATCATTACCACGGAGTTTCTGGCGCGGCACGTTCATGATGTTCTGCCAGTCACCGTCAGTAATCCCGGCATTGTTCAATAACGCTCTCTGGCTAACGTCCAGGGCCGACCACGATGTTTTCGACCAGTCGGCGAGTGCAAAGGCATGCGATGTCTGGCCCGCGCGCCTTGCTGCATTGGTCCATGCATCGAGAAGCGTATACTTCATCGTGGATTGAGCGTACCGGGACATTGCATTGGCAATATTAAAACGACCCTGGCTCATTATTCTCTCTGAGCCTTCACGGGCGGCCTGCGTAGCCACTTCAGCACCGATCCCGAAGCGTTTGGCCTCAGCCGGACTGAAAGCTGTTTTCAGTATCGACCCAACTCTACCCAACTGACCAACATCCGCCATGTTCAGGAATATACCTGGAGTATCCTGGAACGGTGAACGCAGGGCTGTGCTGGTCAGTTTCGTTGCTGCCTGATAAGCAGTGATAGCACTACTGATTCGGTCAAGGTCTGTAAAATCGGTGTTGTTCTTCATCATCTGCCGGAAATAGGCGTCTGCCTTAAATCCACCACGGCCAGACCCAGAAACAGATCCACCGCCGTCAAACTTTGCCCCGGGCATCATGCTATCCCGCTTGCGAGCAGTATCATTGAGCACAGCAAAAGTATGCCCGGGGTTGGGGCCAAGCTCGTTGATCAGCGCATTATCTCTGGCTGAGCGATTGAGATGAGAGAAAAATGAAACCCCTAATGACTTATTAGAAAATTGCTTGTTGTAGGCAATAACCGAATCCGCATCCTTGAGATGTACTTCTCGGTGACTAGCGTTAAACGATCTGGCAATATTGGCTGAACCAAATGATGGGTTCGAGTTTTCAGCCAACCCCAGCTGGTCCAGCGTAATTTTGTTTACGCCATCAGTGACGATGGAGTTATACATTTTGCCAACGACTTCGCGAAGGGCGTCATCGCTCAGCCTGTTTCCATTATCATCAAGATACTGATCACGGTCGAGGTTCTTCATCATAAAGCTGGTCCACTTTTCCTCCCCTCCGGATCGCTGCATTATGGTTGGGTCATGAGACTGAGGGGCGTAATGGTCCAACTTCCCTATTGTACCTCCAGCCCGGTTACGGGCCTGACGATACCCTTCCATTGAATCAGACCACTGCTTGGCAAAGGATTTAGCTGAACCGTTGCCGGTATCGTGTCCGTAAATTTCACGGACGACATCAGAGAAAAAGGCATCGCTATTTTTGTTGCCAAAGTCGAGATTGAACCCACCCACTTTGGCCTTTTCCAGCATGTCTCCAAGACCGCGTACTGCCACCTGCTCAGCGCCACGCAAAGTGTTGTCCACGCCTTCAAGCACATCAATAAGAGCGTTACCCCACTTGCCTGGCTTATCTTTTCTAGCCGCGGCGAACTCGTCCATACGGCGAGCAGCATCTATCGTTGCTGATAACTGGCGGAGCTGGGATCGGGCTTTAGCGTCAGCCTGTAAACGCTCCTGATCACGAACCCAGTTACCTATAGCAATAGTCCTTTCATCTGGGCCCATTGCCTGCCACGCTGATCTATCCTGTCTCGCGAGAACTTTTGCCCCTTCATGCATTCGCGAATCAATTCGCTTTATTTGCGCATCTGTCAGTTTGACTGCCTTGCCGGCAGCCTTAGACAAGTGATCTTCTACAGCTTGGATGCATTCAGGTTTCATATCAGCTTCCGTATTTCAAGGCGCACGCCGCAGCAACATCGTATGAGTCTGCATTTTGATGCTCGGCAATATGTTCGGCCTCTACAGTTTCGAGGTGGGTATTGATGAGGTCAGAAAGCTCGGGATGGGTATCCCGCATGACGGCAGCCTGTTCCCTTATTGAGTCAAATGGGCTGCCTTGCTCACTCAGGGGTCCAGGCTGGCTTTCCTGCATATCCGGTATAGGAACAGCCTGACGGTCAGCCGCTTGAGAAATGCTATCCATCCGTTGTGTCGCATTACCCGCCATAGACTGACGAGACAGCGTAGGGCCATCGATATCACCATGGACGATATAAGTGCTGGCATCATTGATGTGATCGGAAACATCAACGGCCTTTCCTGTGTTCACCGACTCGCCTGCAGAATCCATTGCCCGGACATGCGCGGCTTCACTGGCCGAGTCAGTAGCCAAACCAGGTGCTGATTCCGTCACATAGTTGTCGTGCAGCATATGCGCCGTTGCAGCATCTTCGTGGATGCTGGACACCATGGCTTGGTCAGCCTGCATCCTGTCATAGAGCCTCGACAAGTTAGCCTTTGCATCAAATAACTCTCCGCCTGGCATATGAGGAGCAAGGGTATCTGTCGCATCCTGCAAACGTGAACGTGCAGAATTAATCTGGCTGTCTAAATCGGCTAATTGGCTAGACCTTTCCCGCCTTGCCTGAGAGAGTTGTTTCCCTGACCCTGAAAGCGGTGATGCAACGATTTCTGAACGCTGCTGGTTAAGCTGGTCCAAAATACGCTGGCTATTAGCCACCTCTGACTGCCAGACTTTTCGGTCACCTCTGCTCATCAACTGAGATGCCTTGCCCTGCAATGAGTCAGTGTAATCACTGAGAGGTGGCATGTTGCTGGATGGTGCTGCGCCAGAGTTATCCGGAACTACTTCTGGCGCCGCTGAGGGATCAGAATTACCGGACTGATCATCATTATGTACGGGCTGTTCAGGTGATGGGGTATCACGTTCTGGCAATGATGCCTCTCGATGACCACCACCCAGTAACCCGAACGCTCCACCCAACGCAAAGTCAGTGGCGATACTTGCTCCGTCAGCCTGACGCATCTGGTTGGCCTGATCATGAAATCCTGCGTTATCCAGAATAGCGGCACGCCCCCACCGGTCAGCCTCGCTTGTTGCTGTATTCGCTAGGCCGCCGAGGATAAAACGCGAGCCATACAGCACGGCACCACGACCAATCCCTGCAAATCCCGGAATGGATGCACCGACTGCACCTGATACGGCACCAACCCCGCCATAGTCTTCAAGCGAAGATCCCGTCAGACCCAGCTTTGCACCTTCAGCATGAGCCTCAGTTTGCCCCTGAACAGCAGCCATGACTGCCCCCGCCACCGGGTTGGCAACCATTGCCGCAAGAGATGGAACCTGCTGGGCGAGCCCACCGAGAATGGTGCCCACTGTTCCTATCTGCTCTGGGTCGAAGGATTTATACTGTGGGAGTTGGGACTCATCTGGTTGGGTTACAGCAGACAAATCAGCACCGGTCTGAACGGTACTATCCTCGCCAGTAAGGCTACCGCCCGCCATCATCTCACCACCGGACACGTTCATCTGAGCAGTACCGATATTGGAGGATATCCGTGACAAAGAAGTGCCAGCGTTCGATAGGCCGGTTTCGATCCCCTTACCTATGCCGGTTAAAGCGCCGGCATCAATATGATGAATATCTTCAGTGCCGTTCTGATCTAGTTCAGCATTCAGTTCAGGATCGTAAAGCGCGCTCATTGACTCACCTCAATAACAACTGGCTTACCGTTGGCTCCTACAACTTTACGCTGTGATGCCGCCGCAATTAGCATCTGGTTACCGTTAATGTCCGGCACTAGCGAGTAAGTCCCGTTACTCAGCCCATTTCGTACGCTATCTGCCATCCCACCAAGACTGCTTATGCCGGTAGTAATGCTGTCTTTGAAGGCATTCACATTCGCCCCAGGTGGCGCCACTACAGAAGCTCCGCTTACTTTCACCGGTGTACCAATAATGTTGTGGAGTTCGTCGGTACCGACTACCCCTTGAGGTTCACCACCGCTCCCAAGATGATAGGCTTTGACCAGAGGTATCATTCTCTGAACTTGCGCTGGGCTCATGTTGGGGTATTCAGATTTAATGCTGGTCTGTAATGATGTATCGAATGCTGGCGGGAACGAGACCTTGGCTGCACCGTCTTTTGGGTTCATAAGCTGATTGCCCTTTTCGACAGACAATGCCGCACTGTAACCTGACGGTGTATTGGCTAGCCCCGCAATAGTCGAGATGAGCGGAGAATCCCCACCCATTTCTGTTGCAAGACGTGTTGCCACAGCTGGAGAGCTACTGGCCTGAGTATTCCGCCAAAACTGGATGCGCTGATCAGCCCCCATTCTCGCGTAAGCATCTTGGAAGTTATGCAGTTCGTCGGTGGTCAGAAGGTTTTTCCCGGCGGTCGGGCCATACTTCTGGCTGATCGATGTAGAGTTAACCATGCGCTGCGTTAGCTCCTGCCCAAGCTGCCCTGGGTTATCCAGTGCATCACTTGGGTCAACCGGCTGCAAGGGCTGCCCCGAATCCATAGCCCAAACTGACTGAGGATTCTTTTGCACATCCGTCTGGCGCTGGCTGATAGCTTTCTGCACTAAGCCGAGGATCTTATACTGCTGCTCAGAGCCCCCATTATTTTTCAGGTCAAGCTGCATGGTCTGCAGTTCCTGCTGAGCCTGTGACGGCGGCATGCTGTAAAGCTTCTGGGTTTGTACCATGGCATTGCGCAGAGTTTCAGTATTACCCTGATAGCTCGTGCCCTGCGTCATGTTCTCGTAGTTCTGCCAGTCATCAGATGAGGGTATTTGCCCGCTGGCGATGCGAGTTTGCATGGTGTCAGTGGCATGGCCTGCAGCATTCTCCATCTTGGTTTGCATAGCCAGAATCTGATTCTGCTGAGCTATCTGCAACGATTGCTGGCGATCAATGTTAGCCTGCGCTGTTCTTCGGAGTGATTCACTCTGCTCAAGCGACAGGTGCCCAGGCATGACACCGGGTGCCAATGTCGACGGGTCATCAACTGACGTCCACGCCCTTTCCGCCTGCCCATCATCAATAGTGCGGCCATAGCCCTCTTGATTTGCCATAGCCTTGGCGATGCCAATCATTTGCTGCGGATTGTTGGCGTCCAGCTTCTGGCCCAGAGGAATGCCGGTAGCCTTACTCACTGACTGGGCGTATTGCACAGGGTTATTTCCATCACCGGCCGGCGCCCATTTACTCACCAGAGAGCTAATTGTGTCGTTACCGTTGGCGATCTGATTACGCATCAGCTTAAAACCGGCCCGCAAACCGTGTTCCGGAGTGTCGAACTGTTCGAACCCGGTACCGTTATTCCCTGATTTCCCAACCCAATTGTTTACGGATGAATAACGTATGTTGAGTGGGTTATTGTTCTGGTCAGCTAAAGTGCCTGATGAGCCTGAAGACTGATCTGAAGTATGTTGGTCTAACTGGCTTATGACATGCTCCGGGGCGTTGTTCACCCCCCACAGCCCATTAGCATAAGCCCAAGAGTTCAAGCCTTTCTGTTGCAACTGCGCTTTAGTCGCCGGGTCCAGAACGCTGTTATTCACGTCCTGAATCCAGCCTTGCTGTAACGCTTTCGAGCTGGTCGGGTCCTGCAGGATTCGGTTACTGATATCAGTAGCAGCATTTTGCAGGTTAGTAACCTTGATAGAGTTGGCCTGTGACTGCCCCCAGTTAATGGCCTGATTCTCCGTTTGTCCGCGAACCTGAGCCCAGCGCGCTTGGTACTGCGCTTTTTCCTGGTCAGTCATGTTGGGGTTGTTAGAGAAGAAGTCATCCTGATGCTGCTTGATGATCGCCTGTGCCGCTGGGATATAATCAACGCCTGTTTTTGACTGCTGCCGCGCATCGTTCAGCGCCTGATCCATATTGTTATTGGAGTTGATGAAGGCAGTCATATTTTGGGTATTGGTCACAGCCTGATGCTGCTGAGCAAGTTTGACGGCTGCATCAGCGAAAGCGCCGACACCTTGCTGTACCATTTGCTGGTCAGTCGTTTCAGTTGGGGTATGGACGATAGAAGGTGCGCCAGCGTTGATACCAACCTGGCTTTGATAAACTGGTATACGTGGCATTTCTCACCCTTTAGTAAAGTGCTAAAACTTTCCGCCAGCCATGCTATAAGATCCGGCCGCACTCGCGGCACCACCCAGTAGGCTCATTAGGCCTGGCTTCTGCGCTTTAGCTTGTGCCCTTAATGCATTGGCCTGATTCTGTGCGTTAGCCACTTGTATCTGGCCGTTATAGTTGGCGTTTGCTGCATCCATCTCAGTATCAATAGCTGATGACTTTTGCAGTAATGCATTACTCCCACCGGTCCCGGTTCCGTTATCAGCGAAGTCTGCTGATTGCTGCCCAAGCACCTGAGCGCCTTGGTTACGAATCTGGTTAACCTGCGAGCCAGTTTGCAGCGCGAGGTTACCGGCATATTGATCCATTGCACTTGCATTAGCTGAGCTTTGCTTCGACGCATTGTGCGCACTCACCATTCCATTCACTGCCTGTAAGCCGGCAGATGCTGCAGCGGCGTAAGCCATAACTACCTCACAATACTGTATGATTTAGCGTCCCTGCCATCTGGCATGACCCGCCGTAGAATACCCTCAAACTCAAACCCCAACATTTCATGCCAGCGATCGGCCTCCGGAAAAGTGCTTAGGGCCTCAATGCGCCAGACAGTGTCCGGTAACCCATCAATCAATCGACGGGCAGCCCGATAAATACTCAGCCATTGGTGAGGAACGCCATCTGCCACAATCATGTGTAGGTAAACCCGATTCTGTGTCACCGGCACTAGGCCTCCAATAACGATGACCTTCCCATGACTGACTCCAGTGAAGCAGCGACCTGCAGAAATCAGTTGGGCGTAGTCGGTATCCAGCACCACTTCCTGCTGCTTTTCCTGTGGCTTAATCAGGGCAAGATGTTCAGGTTCAAAGTCGATTATGTTCATTCACTGGTTACCCACACTCTCGGATAAATTGCGGCAAGGGTCATAGGTAACGGCTGGTCCTGCACAATCTGAAGGCAGGCATTGCTGTTGTAATCTCCCGGCCAGTCGATATTGCGGTCATCAGTAAATGCCGCAGGAGGGTTATCCATCAGATCGCTGTAATCGCGGCTTTCTATGATGTCGAGATAATTCCCGCTTTCATCACCGACTTTTCCACCAAGGGTGTTAACGAATCTCAGCGTCGCCTTGTTGATGCGCTTTGTCTTACCCTGAGCAGTACCGTTGGCCATGGATAACTCCATAGGCAAGGTGATCAGCTGTGAGGTGAATGGCAGGCCAACACTGATGACTGATGCATCCCACTCAAGATAAATGGAGCCATCAGCTACAGTGCAGTCAGGATGCGCCGCACCATCAGCCAGAACAGAAACGGTCATCCCCTCAAGGTGAGATAGCCCGGATACCGTATCAACGGCATCCCCTGAATACGTTAGCCCACAGTCGACATAGAAGGCTGCAGAGAGGCTTTCTGTTTCAGCATCCCATGGCGCGCGCATGTATTCGATATAACGCTTTGTCTCACCGTTAATCGTTCTCTTCACTACCAGCCACAAATCATCCCGTCCACCGTCTGGACTTGGAATGACGGCAACTGATTCAACGGCACCGGACAGTTCGTGCCGGTGCCAACCAATCACATCCTGCTCTTTGTTGTAGGTAAGGCCGCGGAGTCCACCGTTAGCTAATACTACCCACAGAACGTAATCAGGCTCCTGTTGCCAGGCCATATCGATGATAGCTCCGGTGGTGATGTGCTCCGCAATAACGGTTAGATCGCTCGATGCATATGACCCGCTTTCAAAGTCCGCTGTAACTGCGCGAGCCTTACGGCCTGCGCGTTGCACGAAAACAGACTCAGACCCCACCGACTCTGCCGCTATCTCTTTTGAGCCGTATGAAGATTCTTTGCTGATCTGGATATTGTCAGGCCCAAACGATGAGGTGGTTGTTGAAGGTGAACAGGCATGTTCTGCGCCGGCAGTGCCTATGACCAGAGAGCTACCTGGAGCCAGCCACTGGATGGCATTGGTTGAGTCAGCCTCAATCTGAACATTAATTGCATCGTCAGCTTCAACCTCATAGCCATTGGTCATGGGGGTGAAATTTTCATAATCTGAGGAAACCGAAAACCACAGTTTTCCGCGAGCAGCAAAAGCCAATCTGTTTTTATAGAACGATACCTTAGTGGGAAATCCCTGATACGTTGACCAGTCACCAAACGCATATTTGAATGTTTGGCCCGTTGTAGAACGTACACTGGGGGGTAGCTCTGACAGAATTTTACCAGTAGCGGTCAGGCCATCACTGGCAACTGCCGTTATCTGTATGACACCCCAGCCACCATTAGAGTAACGCCATAGTGACGCATCACTACCAGAACCATCACGGTGCGCGCCAGCAGTCCAGGTCGGCTGAGTGCTTCCGGTCTTGGTCCCATCCATATCCTCATAGTATTTTCCTTCTGACCTGCAGAATACACCGGGAGAAAATGTCGCTGTGGTACTTGCTACCCAAGCGGGAATATACCCACTGTGACCCGTATCATCATCCACAGCATCTGTAGACGATTCGATATAGAAAAGGCCACCAACATGACCAGACTTGAAGATCGCCTGATTGGAAGTAATCGTGCAAAGGCTGGTTGTTGTGGGCGTACCATCCGGAAGTGTAGCGCCGTCAGAAGAATAGATACGGAACTGGTCAGTATAGACAACATTGCCTTTATCAGAGTTGATATCGGCAAAAGGTCCCATAGCTCCAGCGATGTCGAAAGCCTCAAGCGTCCAATCGCTATTTGACACTCGCTTAAGTTTATAAGGCTCAACCGATCCTGAGTGGCAGCAGAGATAGACGACATCACCGCTCTGCACCATTGATAGGCCAAAGCCCCCATCATCGTTAATCAGGTCAGATGCAGACCATGGGGATGATATTTCTAAGGCCGCACCGCTGCTATCTTCAGCTACGCCATGATCTGAATAAAATCGGATATAAGACGGGCCGAACTCAAGAATAAACGCTTGGGTCGTATTGAACACGAAGGAAGCAAGCCAGACCCGAGCAGATGAATCCTTTACCTCTTTGACAAAGTAGGTACCGCCACGTCGCTCCGCAGGCCCCTGGCTGCGAGGAATAAAATTGAGCATCGTTTTGACGCCGGACTTCCACTTCTGGAAATCTGTTTGCCCCATCATCAGTGGGCTGAACTCCCCGGCGTTGAAGGAGTTAATGGCGGGAGATACTGACGGCATTTATAACCTCGCTGTAAACCACGATGTTTCCTGCTGCTGAATAGGTGGTCGCTCAATGGCGCTTGACTGGCGGGCCTCGGCAAGAGCCAATTGCATATCCTGAAGCACTGATTGCTTTTTGGTGGATGACTGGGTGATGGCCTCTGCCATCTCTGATGCGAGAAAGCAGCAGAACACATCGCTAAATGCTGCGTCCCATTGGCTCGAGTCAGTCATCCGCGCCCCGTAGCGCAAGAAAAGTGGTGGCTCAATGTCGGTTAAGATCTGATTGCCTTCTCGCTGCCATACTGGACGACCGTGAATTTCATGGTGGCCGCAGTGAATATGACGAGGCAGGTTGTCACCCACCACATCAATGCGCAGGCAATCGGCCGGAAGTTGATACGCAAACTGGTATCCATATGCAGGAGGTGTAGCGAGTGGTGCAATCTGCACTCGCTTAATGGCAAAAGCCCAGCGGTAGTTGCGCAGAATACGGTCGAGCAATCCATCATAGATGGCTTCGATGGTTCGGGAGGCTTTATTATTGTCCGTTTCGTTCATGAGGCGCTCACTGCCGATCTTGATCAGCGCCCTGTTGATTACTTCAATTTTCGTTGCCATAACGCACCAATAAAAAAGCCCTCCGTAGAGGGCTAGTGAACCAGTTGATATTACGCAGCAGTAACAGTAACTGTAACAGTCGCTGTATAGCTTCCGTCATCTGTGGTGATGGTGACAGTCACAGAGCCTGCAGCTACACCGGTTACGGTAACGGTATCACCGCTAACGGTCACAGTGGCTTTGCTGGTATCAGACGATTTAGCGGTGATGCCAGAATTGCTTGCGTCAGATGGTGACAGGGTTGCTGTCAGAGCAACCGTGCTACCGACTGCGACACTTGCGGTTGAAGGACTGACAGTTACGCCAGTAACCGCTGTCGAATCATCGCCCGAGATTGCCGAGAAGTCTGGCGTCGGTGATCCTGATGGATAAGCGCGGTAACCATCCGGGCCGAGCAGCAACGCTGTCGTAATGGTCCCGGCAGTACCGGTTCCCACAACGGTGTAGTTGACGCGGAGATAACGCTCAGTGCGGCTTGGTACCACGACACGGACCGGCTGTGCGCCGGCTGTCAGTTCGGCAACCGGAATTGCACCGGAGGAATTGAGGTCAGTCCAGGTGCTGTTATCAGTACTGGTCTGCAGCGTCACGGTCAATGAAGTCAGGCCCGCGAATGCAGTACCGACTTGGGCGGCAAGATAGATGGGCTCGCCGATACCGATATCACGATCGACGCCTAGGTCGACCACGTTCGTTGAAACGGCGGGTT
>NZ_ATMI01000055.1 GCF_000439375.1 Tatumella saanichensis | reverse complement strand
TTTCTGATGCCATCCCCGCAGGAGAGAATATGGATAAGGACTTACAACAATTAAGCGTCCAGGCTGGGCAGTTACTATTGTCTGCCGGGGCTACTGTCCCCACCGCCGAGTCATGCACCGGTGGCTGGATAGCCAAGGTGCTGACAGATATCAGCGGCAGCTCTGCTTGGTTTGAGCAAGGGTTTGTTACCTACAGTAATGCAGCAAAAATGCAGATGCTGGGTGTCAAAGCTGAGACTCTGTCCCAACAAGGTGCGGTCAGCGAAGCGACAGTGCGCGAAATGGCGTGGGGGGCACAGACACATGCCCCGGCAGATTACGCCATTGCCGTCAGTGGTATTGCCGGCCCAGGGGGAGGCAGTGAGGAAAAGCCCGTTGGAACCGTATGGTTTGGTTTTGCCTTTCCTGGCGGCGAGCTTAGCGCGGCACAGCGTGTATTCAGCGGCGATCGCGATGCCGTTCGACGTCAGGCGGTGAGGTTTGCCCTGCAAACACTCTGCGAGCACATTGCTCAAAAATAAACTTGATACTGTATGATTATACAGTATAATCATTGTCCATAGTAACAGAGAAGACAATCAAATTTGCCTGGCTAATCCGGCATAATCAGGAGTGGAAATGGCGATCGACGAAAACAAACAGAAGGCTTTAGCCGCAGCGCTGGGGCAGATTGAAAAGCAATTCGGTAAAGGCTCCATCATGCGTCTGGGTGAAGACCGCACTATGGATGTTGAAACCATTTCTACCGGTTCTCTGTCGCTGGATATTGCCTTAGGTGCCGGCGGACTGCCGATGGGCCGTATCGTTGAAATTTATGGGCCTGAATCCTCCGGTAAAACGACACTGACGTTGCAGGTGATTGCTGCTGCACAGCGTAAAGGCAAAACCTGTGCTTTTATCGATGCAGAGCACGCACTGGACCCTATCTATGCCAAGAAGTTAGGTGTGGATATTGATAACCTGCTGTGTTCTCAGCCAGACACCGGTGAGCAGGCGCTGGAAATCTGTGATGCTCTGGGGCGCTCAGGGGCTGTCGATGTGATCATCGTTGACTCCGTGGCGGCTCTGACACCGAAAGCGGAAATCGAAGGTGAAATCGGTGACTCTCATATGGGACTGGCGGCACGTATGATGAGCCAGGCGATGCGTAAGCTGGCCGGTAACCTGAAACAGTCCAATACTCTGCTGATCTTTATTAACCAGATCCGTATGAAAATCGGGGTGATGTTCGGTAACCCAGAAACTACGACTGGGGGTAACGCCCTGAAGTTCTATGCCTCCGTCCGTTTGGATATTCGTCGTATCGGTGCGATCAAAGAAGGGGACAATGTCGTGGGCAGTGAAACCCGCGTCAAAGTGGTGAAGAACAAGATTGCGGCGCCGTTTAAGCAAGCTGAGTTCCAGATCATGTACGGCGAGGGGATTAACTTCTACGGGGAGCTGGTTGACCTGGGGGTTAAGCACAAACTCATTGAGAAAGCCGGTGCTTGGTATAGCTATAACGGTGACAAAATCGGTCAGGGTAAAGCCAATGCCAGTAACTATCTGCGTGATAACCCGCAGGCTGCGACTGAAATCGAACAGAAGCTGCGTGACATGTTACTGAGCGGAACCACCGAAGAGAAAACCGCTGCCACCAAAGGTGAAGAAGCCTTTGATGCTGCCGGAGATGAAAAACAGGAATTCTAATCCCGGTCTTACTGAGACTGCGGTGAATAAACGGGAGCTGACCTTAGGGTCACTCCCGTTTTTTGTTTTTTTTGTTGTGATACGGTAAAACAGGGATTGATATGGAAACCCTAAGCCGCAAAAAGGAGCGACATGCTTTTTTCAGAGACTGAGCGCCGTCCCTCATTCACCTTGTTACTTGATCGTGCTATGCGTCTGTTAGCACAACGTGACCATTCCGCCTATGAACTCAGCCAGAAAATTCGACTCTCTCTAAAGCGCAGTGAGCAGCGTAATGGCGAGGAAATCCCCCTTGATGAAGACGCATTAGAGCAGGTCATTAACCACTGCCAGCAAAATGGCTGGCTTGATGATCAGCGTTTTGCCGAGCGTTTTATTGTCAGCCGCAGCCGTAATGGTTACGGACCGCAGCGTATTCAGCAAGACTTACAACAGAAAGGGCTGGAACGCGAGGTTATCCGCCAGGCACTGGCAGAGGCGGGAATAGACTGGCCGCTACAAGCAGCGGAAGTGGTAACCAAAAAGTACGGTGAAAATGGACCGGCAGATATTAAAGAAAAGGCGAAAGCGCAGCGTTTTTTACACTCTAGAGGCTTTATGCTGGCAGATATTCGTACTGTTTTAGCAAATTTTGACCACTGAGCCATAATCAGGTTTTACTTCCCTGTGAAGAAAACTTATCTTATTCCCACTTTGTGTTCCTCTGTCACGGGCCGCTACCGTCAATCGCGGGCCCCCGACTTTACCGGAACATCCGTTAGCGTGATACCAGGACAATTATGAGCAAGAGTACTGCTGAGATCCGTCAAGCGTTTCTCGATTTCTTTCATGGCAAGGGACACCAGGTTGTAGCCAGCAGCTCCCTCGTACCAAACAATGACCCGACGTTGCTGTTCACTAACGCCGGGATGAACCAGTTCAAAGATGTTTTCCTTGGACAGGATAAGCGCAGTTACCACCGGGCCACGACTTCTCAGCGTTGTGTGCGTGCCGGCGGTAAACACAATGATCTGGAAAACGTCGGTTATACCGCACGTCACCACACTTTCTTTGAAATGCTGGGTAACTTCAGCTTTGGCGACTACTTTAAGTCTGACGCCATCGCCTACGCTTGGGAATTATTGACCGGAGAGCAGTGGTTTAACCTGCCGAAAGAGCGCCTGTGGGTGACGGTCTATGAAACCGATGATGAAGCGTACAACATCTGGGCGAACGATATCGGTATTCCTGCTGAACGGATTATCCGTATCGGTGATAACAAAGGAAGTGCTTACGCCTCTGATAACTTCTGGCAGATGGGGGATACCGGTCCTTGCGGCCCGTGCAGCGAAATTTTCTATGATCACGGTGACCATATTTGGGGCGGTCCTCCGGGCAGTCCGGAAGAGGACGGTGACCGTTATATCGAGATCTGGAACATCGTCTTTATGCAGTTTAACCGCCAACCAGACGGCACCATGCTGCCACTACCTAAACCGTCAGTGGATACAGGTATGGGTCTGGAGCGTATTAGTGCGGTACTGCAGCACGTTAACTCTAACTATGAAATCGACCTGTTCCGTGATCTAATTGTCTCGGTCGCTAAAGTGATTGGCACCGAGGATCTGACCAGTAAATCCCTGCGGGTGATTGCCGATCATATCCGGTCCTGTGCATTCCTGATTGCCGACGGTGTTATTCCTTCTAACGAAAACCGCGGTTATGTGCTGCGCCGCATTATCCGTCGCGCGGTGCGTCACGGTAACATGCTGGGCGCCAAAGAAAGCTTCTTCTATAAGCTGGTGCAACCGTTGATCGACGTAATGGATATTGCCGGTGATGAACTGCGTAAACAGAAAGAACATGTTGAAGCGGTACTGAAAACCGAAGAAGAACAGTTTGCCAAAACGCTGGAGCGTGGACTGGCGCTGCTGGACGAGGAACTGAATGCGCTGCAAGGGGATACCTTGAACGGCGAAACGGTTTTCCGTCTGTATGATACTTTCGGTTTCCCAGCAGATTTAACCGCTGATGTGTGCCGTGAGCGTGACATTAAAATCGATGAAGCCGGTTTTGAAGCTGCCATGGAAGCACAGCGTCAGCGTGCCCGTGAGGCCAGTGGTTTCAGTGCTGACTATAACAACCTGATCCGTGTTGACAGTGAATCTGCCTTTAGCGGCTATGATGCCCTACAGGCACAGTCAAAGGTCACAGCGATCTTCGTTGAAGGCCAATCCGTGGATACCCTGAACGCCGGTCAGCAGGCAGTGGTGATCCTTGATAATACTCCGTTCTACGGTGAGTCCGGTGGTCAGGTTGGTGATACCGGTACCCTGACGGCTTCAGGTGTGAGCTTTACCGTGACGGATACTCAGAAATACGGTCAGGCAAACGGCCATAAAGGTGTTCTAGAAAGCGGTACCTTACGCGTCGGGGATAGCTTAGCGGCCAAGGTGGATGAACAACGTCGTGCCCGTATCCGTTTGAATCACTCTGCCACTCACTTGCTGCATGCGGCCTTACGTGAAGTACTGGGTGATCATGTCGCACAGAAAGGCTCACTGGTTAACGATAAATACCTGCGTTTCGATTTCTCGCACAGCGAAGCGGTCAAACCAGAGCAACTTCGTCGCGTCAACGAGATCGTCAACGCACAGATCCGCCGTAACTTGGCCATTGAGACCGATATCATGGATATCGAGGCGGCTAAAGCCAGTGGCGCGATGGCGCTGTTTGGCGAGAAGTATGACCAGAAGGTGCGTGTACTGACTATGGGCGATTTCTCTGTAGAGCTGTGCGGCGGTACCCATGCCAGTCGCACGGGGGATATCGGTCTATTCCGTATAACCTCTGAATCAGGGACTGCCGCGGGGGTACGTCGTATTGAAGCAGTTACCGGCGAAGCTGCACTGCAAACGTTGTTCGCCCAAGATGATCAGCTACATGAGATTGCTCATCAGGTGAAAGCAAACAGTAGTAACCTGAATGACAAAGTTCGGATGCTGGTAGAGCAGGTGCGGTCTCTGGAAAAAGAACTCCAGAATCTGCAGGATCAGCAAGCGGCCCAGGCCAGCAGTTCTCTGGCTTCTAAGGCGATTGAGGTCAAAGGTGTGCGTCTGCTGGTCAGTGAACTACCTAACACTGAACCTAAGCTGTTACGGACTATGGTGGATGATCTGAAAAATCAGCTAGGTTCTGCCATCATTGTGCTGGGAACCAGCAGTGAAGGGAAAGTCTCTTTGATTGCCGGGGTCACGAAAGATTTAACAGACAGGGTGAAAGCAGGGGAGCTGATTGGGGCCATTGCCAGTCAGGTCGGCGGTAAAGGCGGCGGTCGTCCGGATATGGCTCAGGCCGGTGGCACCGAGCCTGCAGCGCTTCCTGCGGCACTTGCCGGGGTTGAAGCCTTGGTCAGTGCTAAGTTGTAATGAACTAAAACAAGCCATCGGTAAGGGCGCTCAGGGGATTCCTGGGCGCTTTTTACACGAAGCACTACCAATAATGATAAAGTCAGGGTGTAATGGTTTATTTCGGCTAAACTAACTATTAGCGAAATGTATTGGCAAAATGACTGAATTTTGTGTATCAGTCGTAGTCAATAGATGTATTGCGATATACGATGGATTCGCCGGGAGCCTGAAAAGACCCGACTCTTTTAATCTTTCAAGGAGCAAAGAATGCTTATTCTAACTCGTCGAGTTGGTGAAACCCTCATGATTGGTGATGAGGTGACGGTCACAGTTTTAGGTGTGAAAGGGAATCAGGTGCGGATAGGCGTTAATGCTCCAAAAGAGGTATCTGTTCATCGCGAAGAGATCTACCAGCGTATTCAGGCAGAAAAAACGCAGCAGTCAGACTACTAACAAATTCAGCGCCTCGTTTTTAACGAGGCGCGTCTCTTTTTGTTCCACCGTTTCCCCCTTACACTCGAGCTTTTTTAGGCTCTTCGCTGTTGAATAATCACTCTTTTTGTTGTTTTAACACCCTGATTGGTGATGAAGTGTTCAAGCGAACAATTTTCCGAAATAAAGTGTTTGACTTATAAGTGGGGGAAAGTAATATGTGCGCCAACGCAGCGACGAAGAGCAACGCAAAGCTCTGAATCAAGCGGGAAGTAAAGTAACACAATGGTGAGGTGGCCGAGAGGCTGAAGGCGCTCCCCTGCTAAGGGAGTATGCGGTCAAAAGCTGCATCGAGGGTTCGAATCCCTCCCTCACCGCCATTTTACGTTGCATCCGTAGCTCAGCTGGATAGAGTACTCGGCTACGAACCGAGCGGTCGGAGGTTCGAATCCTCCCGGATGCACCATACGTAACAGGGTAACGTTATTTTACAGAGATGTGATATCAGCACTTAGCATTATACAAGAATTCCAAAATGCATCCGTAGCTCAGCTGGATAGAGTACTCGGCTACGAACCGAGCGGTCGGAGGTTCGAATCCTCCCGGATGCACCATTCTCGTGTAGTTTCTCAGGTTGTACCATCCATCATTTTTTTCCGATGCATCCGTAGCTCAGCTGGATAGAGTACTCGGCTACGAACCGAGCGGTCGGAGGTTCGAATCCTCCCGGATGCACCATCCCTACAGTACCTCAGTATCAACATGTTTTCCGATGCATCCGTAGCTCAGCTGGATAGAGTACTCGGCTACGAACCGAGCGGTCGGAGGTTCGAATCCTCCCGGATGCACCATCCCTGATTATCTCACGCATTCTCCTATATTAGTCACTTCTCTGACTGATCCTGCGGCCATCAATCCTTTTTTGCTTTTATCCTTTCTTTGCACATCCCATTGGTCTTGCTAACTTTACTGCATAGCGGTTCTGTGCTCCTAGGCTCCGCCAGCATTGGTTGTCTGGTTACGATCCCTGTTACCTACAATCATCATACTGAAAGTTTTGCTTTTTTTGGCATAGCCCAGTGGTAAATCGTCTTTATCACTTCCAGAGGGGACTATTAATGTTTTCTGTCACTTTACGGGGGAGTGCTCCTACGTGGACTTCCAGTCACTGCACGGCAAGTCGGGCGGTTACTGCGCAAAGCCTGTGATAGGCTAACTGGATGGCGGAATAATTTGCAACATCAGACTGTTAGCCCGAGACCGGCCGCATTTACGGTTTACTTATGACGGCGACAAGCCTTAGACATTAATATAAAGTAACGTCTTAACAGTATCGTTGCGGCCTGTCCTGTACGATCATGGGAACGATGCCATTCGTTGTCCTATATTGTTGGATGACTGCAGGAGACCTAGGCAATACAGTCTGGGCTAACGGTTATGCTCTGCGGGCAAAAGCAGGGCAAGGATTACCCGCTACACTGTATCTGACGACTGAAGGACGCAGTAGTGGAATAGGTCTCCTTGCCGAATGTGGCATTTTCGTTTTTCGTCATAAAGGGTTCGTTGTTACACTGGAACCGTCATGAGAATTATAAGATCTATTATCACCGTGGGAGGTGACAGTGATACCTGATGTATCTGAAGCATTGAGCTGGCTGGAGAAGCACCCCGAAGCACTTAACGGCATTGGGCGCGGGATTGAGCGAGAAACATTGCGGGTTCAACCTAACGGCCATCTGTCGACGCAGGGGCATCCACAGGCGCTCGGTTCGGCACTGACCCACGAGTGGATTATTACTGATTTTGCTGAATCGCTGATGGAATTTGTCACCCCGGTAGACCGAGACATTCGCCATTTACTAGCCTTCCTACGGGATATTCACCGCCATGTCAGCCGCTCGATCGGTGACGAACGGTTATGGCCGTTCAGCATGCCTTGCATTATTCGTGAACCACAGGATATCACCCTAGCACAATATGGCAGCTCCAATATCGGGAGGATGAAAACCGTCTACCGTGAAGGGCTGAAACACCGCTACGGTTCTCTGATGCAGGTGATTTCCGGCCTGCATTACAATTTCTCCCTGCCGGAAACTTTCTGGCAAGCACGCTTGGGTATTGAAAACAGTACTCAGGGTAAACAACAGATTTCTGCCGGTTACCTGCAGCTCATCCGTAACTATTACCGCTTTGGCTGGATCATTCCTTATCTGTTTGGTGCTTCGCCAGCGATCTGTGAGAGTTTTCTGCCACAGGGTAAAGACTCACTGCCGCTGGAAAGTAATGGCAAAGGGACCTGGTGGCTACCTTATGCCACTTCACTGCGCCTCAGTGATTTAGGATATACCAACAAGTCGCAGAGTGGGCTGGGGATGACCTTTAACTCTTTGGACGGTTATGTTACCGCCCTGAAAAAAGCCATTAAAACTCCCTCTGAAGAGTATGCTCAGATGGGAGAATTTGATAAAAACGGTAAGCGTATTCAGCTCAACACCAACGTGCTGCAGATTGAGAACGAACTCTATGCACCGATCCGCCCGAAAAGGGTGATCCGTTCTGGTGAGGCCCCTTCAGAGGCCCTAAGCCGAGGCGGTATTGAGTATATCGAAGTCCGGTCACTGGACGTTAACCCGTTTACCCCGATCGGTATTAATGAAGAGCAGGTCCGCTTCTTGGATATGTTCTTGATCTGGTGTGCCCTAGCAGAGGCACCGGAGATGAGTGCGGAAGCCTTAGCCTGTGCCAAAGATAACTGGAACCGGGTAGTGACGGAGGGACGCAAACCAGGTCTTGAATTGAGTGACGGTTGCAGCGAGACACAGTACCCGTTGAAACAGATTGCTGGGCAGATTTTTGATGGACTTAAGCGTATTGCTGTGGTGATGGACAGTCAGCATGCAGACAATGCCTATCAGCAGGTCTGTGAGGATCTGCTACAGTCTGTTGATAACCCGCAGTTGACTTACTCCGGACGTATTCTGGACACGATGCAACAGCAGGGGATTGCCACAGCAGGTCGCTTACTGGCAGAAGAGTATCGGCAGATGCTGGCTGCGGAGCCTCTAGAAGTGTTGACTGACGCTCAGCTTGAAGAGCAGGCACTGGCATCGGTTGCGGCTCAGCAAGCGATTGAGGCGGCTGATACGTTGGATTTCGAAAGTTATCTGGCGGGCCGTAAGGGCTAGAAAAAGAAAAGGCCACATCACTGTGGCCGAATAAACATCTCTGTTGTCAGGGATGATGATAACAAATGCGCGTCTTTCATAGATTCAGACTCGCACCTGACAGAAAAGTTTCACTGAATACGAAAATTTTTTAAAAAAGAGGTAATCATATGCCATTGCTGGATAGTTTTACTGTTGATCATACCCGTATGGCAGCGCCTGCTGTCCGTGTTGCGAAAACCATGAACACACCACACGGCGATACCATCACGGTATTTGACCTGCGTTTCTGCATTCCTAACAAAGAAGTCATGTCAGAACGCGGCACCCATACCCTGGAGCATCTGTTTGCTGGGTTTATGCGTAATCACTTGAACGGTGACGGCGTTGAAATCATCGATATCTCGCCAATGGGCTGCCGTACCGGTTTCTACATGAGCCTGATTGGTACCCCTTCAGAGCAACGTGTGGCTGACTCTTGGAAAGCGGCGATGGAAGATGTGCTGAAAGTAACAGACCAGCGCAAAATTCCAGAGCTGAACGAATTCCAATGCGGGACCTACCATATGCACTCTCTGGAAGAGGCACAGCAAATTGCCCGTAACATCATTACCCGTGATGTTACTGTTAACCATAACGACGAGCTTGCGCTGCCGCCAGAAACGTTGAAAGAACTGCATATCTAGCTACACTGGCAGTCTGATGCAGAGAACAACGCCCGCAGCGCTGCTGTTGGGCGTTTTTTTATGGGGATAATTTGTCGAGTGGCTAATAAAAACCCCAGTCAGTGCCGGGGTCAGAAGTCAGTTTTAGTCACTGATTAGTGCAGGGACGATCCCAGCGAGGTAGGCGGGGTAATGCGCGTCTGTTTGACCATATTGTCCTGCACATCAAGAATATCGATGGCATAGTGGTCGATCTGTACTCGCGTATTCACTTCCGGGATCTCTTCGAGGGCTTCGAGAAGCATGCCATTAATGGTCCGAGCTCCGTCTTCCGGTAAATGCCAGTTAAAGGCTTTGTTAATCTCGCGGATATTCGCGCTACCATCGATCAGCACTGAACCGTCAGTCTGCGGCATGACCTCTTCGGCTAATGAAGGCGACATTGAGGTCGTAAAGTCACCGACGATCTCCTCAAGGATATCTTCGATAGTCACCAGACCACGGATATCACCATATTCATCGACCACCAAGCCGGCTTTCTTCTTATTACGTTGAAACTTCACCAATTGTAGGTTCAGCGCGGTGCCTTGCGGAATATAATAAATTTCGTCAGCAGCACGCAGCAGGTTCTCTTTGGTGAACTCCTTCTTTTCATTCATCATCCGCCAAGCTTCACGTACCCGCAGCATGCCTACGGTGTCATCCAAGTTATCGCGGAACAGCACAATTCGGCCATGGGGCGAGTGAGTTAGCTGCCGGATAATCGATTTCCAGTCATCATTGACGTTAATCCCGACAATTTCATTACGCGGAACCATTATGTCATCGACAGTCACCTTTTCCAGGTCCAGCACAGACAGCAGCATATCTTGGTTACGACGTGACATCAGCGAGCGTGATTCATGAACGATGGTCCGTAATTCCTCTTTGCTCAATGCCGAGTTGACTGCACCGTTGGTTTTGATACCCACCATACGCATCAGTACGCGGGTAATGGTGTTTAGCAGCCAAACGACCGGCATCATAATGACTTGTAGAGGAGCCAGCAAAAAACTGCTGGGATAAGCGACTTTTTCCGGATAGAGGGCAGCAATGGTTTTTGGCAACACTTCGGCAAACACTAATACCACAAAGGTCAAGATCCCAGTAGCAATCGCCACCCCGGCATTACCGTACAGACGGATACCCACGATAGTGGCCAGTGAGGAGGCCAGAATATTCACGAGGTTATTACCGATCAGCACCAAACTAATCAGGCGATCAGGTTTGGCCAGTAACTTTTCTACTCGTTTTGCCGCACGGTTACCCTGTTTGGCATTATGACGCAGTTTGTAGCGGTTTAAAGTCATCATGCCGGTTTCTGAGCCGGCAAACCAGCCGGAAACCAATACCATCAGGACCAGAATAATAATAAGCGTACTGGTTGAAACATGTTCCAACGCGCAATTTCCTTGTATTTATTGTTAACGTGTCAGCAGGTGTTGTAAAACCCGGCTGCCAAAGTAGGCCATGGTCAGCAGCACAGCGCCGCTACAGTTAAACCAGACCACACGGCGACCGCGCCAGCCTTCCCGGTAATGTCCCCACAACAGAACGATGTAGACGAACCAGGCAAGCAGCGAAAGTATGGCTTTATCGATATTTTCAGCGGAAAACAGGTCATGCAGATAGAACATGCCACTGCACAGTACCAAGGTGAGTAATACCGCTCCCACTTGGGTGATATGGAACATTTTACGCTCCAGTACCATCAGCGGTGGCATATCCTGACTAAAGGCCAGCTTCTTATTTTTCAGCTGATAATCGATCCATGCCAATTGCAAGGCATATAACGCCGCGATGATAAGCGTAGCATAGGCAAAAAGGGCGAGGCCAATATGTAGCAAAATTCCTGGGGTCGTTTCCAAGTGAGTAAGAAACGCGTCAGGGACAAAGGTCGCCAATGCCAAATTGATCAGAGCAAAGGCATACACAAACGGCAGCAACAGCCAGCCACGATTGCGTGAGGCAACGATTGTCATCACAGCACTGATCATCAGGCTGACCAGCGACCCAGTATTTAGCAGGCTGAAGGTCTGCTCAGAACTAAGGACAAACATACGCTGCTCAATGGCAACACCATGAGAAATCAGCGCAATGATCGCAGAAATCATTGCCAGCCGCCGCCAGCCGCTGGCCCGGGTTAACAGGCTGGGAATGATTAAAGCGAGACTAAGTGAATAGGCAAATAACGCCAAAATCGCAAAAGCTGACATAGAGGGTTCGTGTGAGTCATCGTTTAGTGTACAGAAAGCCAGTATAGCGCCCGCGATGGGGTGCGTAAAACGATCTGATGGTCAATTGCAGAGATCGCTGGCGCTTCATGTTATACTGGCCGGTAAATGTCGCACAGGCGGCTTCGCTATATTTTCTGAGTGAAAGGTAATGTTTGATAATTTAACCGATCGTTTGTCGCAAACACTGCGCAATATCAGCGGCCGCGGAAGGCTGACAGAAGACAATATTAAAGACACTCTGCGTGAAGTGCGCATGGCGTTACTGGAGGCGGATGTTGCGCTGCCGGTCGTGCGTGAGTTTATCTCCCGAGTCAAAGAGAGCGCTGTCGGTCACGACGTGAACAAGAGCCTGACTCCGGGCCAGGAATTTATCAAAATCGTCCGTGATGAATTGGTCGCAGCGATGGGGGCGGAGAACAACACCCTCAACTTGGCGGCACAGCCACCGGCAGTGGTACTAATGGCCGGTCTGCAGGGGGCGGGTAAAACCACCAGTGTCGGTAAACTCGGTAAGTTCCTCCGCGAAAAGCACAAGAAAAAAGTGCTGGTCGTCTCTGCTGACGTCTATCGTCCAGCGGCAATTAAACAGTTGGAAACCTTGGCTGAGCAGGTCGGTGTGGACTTCTGTCCGTCCGATATCAGCCAGAAACCGGTACAGATCGTACAAAATGCTTTAAATGAAGCCCGTCTCAAATTCTATGACGTGTTGTTAGTCGATACCGCTGGTCGTCTGCACGTCGATGACGCGATGATGGACGAGATCAAAGAGGTCCATGCGGCGATCAATCCGGTAGAAACCCTGTTCGTGGTCGATGCGATGACCGGTCAGGATGCGGCTAACACCGCGAAAGCCTTTAACGAAGCCTTACCGCTGACCGGGGTGATCTTGACCAAAGTCGACGGTGATGCCCGCGGTGGTGCGGCGCTGTCTATCCGCCATATTACCGGTAAACCAATCAAGTTTATGGGGATGGGTGAGAAGACTGACGCACTGGAAGCTTTCTACCCAGATCGTATTGCTTCCCGAATCTTGGGTATGGGCGACATGTTGTCCCTTATCGAAGATATCGAAAGTAAAGTCGACCGCGATCAGGCTGAGAAACTGGCCAAGAAACTGAAAACCGGTGATGGCTTTGATCTCAATGACTTCCTGCAGCAGCTGAAGCAGATGCGTGACATGGGTGGCATGGCCAGCCTGATGGGTAAACTGCCGGGGATGGGCCAGCTACCGGACAACGTAAAATCGCAGATGGACGATAAAGTCCTGGTGCGCATGGAGGCGATCATCAACTCCATGACCCGTAAAGAACGGGAAAAACCAGAAATTATCAAAGGTTCCCGTAAGCGCCGTATCGCCACCGGTTGTGGCATGCAGGTGCAGGATGTCAATCGTCTGCTTAAACAGTTCGACGATATGCAGCGGAT
Organism: Tatumella saanichensis; assembly: GCF_000439375.1. Lineage (GTDB taxonomy): Bacteria > Pseudomonadota > Gammaproteobacteria > Enterobacterales > Enterobacteriaceae > Tatumella > Tatumella saanichensis. Next base: position 1,436 of record NZ_ATMI01000055.1, on the reverse strand, counting down.
GATGAAAAAGATGAAGAAGGGCGGCATGGCTAAGATGATGCGTGGCATGAAAGGCATGATGCCGCCAGGATTTCCTGGCCGTTAAGCCGGAATAATGAAAAGCCTGAAAGCGATATGAGTTAACGGTTGCTTTTTGCGCCAAAATGAGTAAAATTTTCGGGCTTTTTATATTGCACCCGGGCCCCGTTCCTCGATGGGGCCCGGTTGTTTTATTAACTAAAGAGGATGTTATGGTAACAATTCGTTTGGCACGTCACGGCGCTAAAAAGCGTCCATTCTATCAGGTTGTCGTTACTGACAGCCGTAGCGCGCGTAATGGTCGTTTCATTGAGCGTGTTGGTTTCTTCAACCCAGTTGCATCTGGTCAGGCTGAAGCACTGCGTCTGGACCTGGATCGCATCGAGCATTGGGTTGGCTTAGGCGCAACCGTTTCTGACCGCGTTAACGCGCTGGTTAAAGAAGCAAAAAAAGCAGCTTAATCTGTCACGGTGGCGAACATGAGCATGACCGGAAAATCTACCGCACAACCTCCGATTGATTCGCTGGTATTAGGAAAAATGGGAGCGGCTTACGGTATTCGTGGTTGGCTCAAAGTGTTTTCTTCCACTGAAGACGCTGAGCGCATCTTTGATTACCAACCTTGGTTTATTCAGCGTGCCGGTAAATGGCAGCAGATTGAGCTAGAAGGCTGGAAAAATCATAATCAGGACATGATTATCAAAGTCAAAGGCATTGATGATCGTGATGCTGCGGCACAGTTGACCAACTGCGAAATCGTGGTTGATCAAACGCAGCTGCCGACACTGGAAGACGGTGACTACTACTGGAAAGACCTTATTGGTTGCCAGGTAGTCAGTGTTGACGGGTACGCGATGGGTAAAGTCATTGATATGATGGAAACTGGATCGAACGACGTTATGGTCGTTAAGGCAAACCTGAAAGATGCTTTTGGCGCTAAAGAGCGGTTAATCCCGTTTCTTTATGAACAGGTTATCAGAAAAGTCGATCTCACTACTGGCACAATTGAAGTAGATTGGGATCCTGGTTTTTGATCTCCGGACATAACGGTAAACCAACGGCGAACGCGATGTGGATTGGTGTGATTAGCCTGTTTCCAGAGATGTTTCGTGCGATTACCGATTTCGGGGTAACTGGCCGGGCTGTAAAAAACGGTCTGCTCAGCATTCAGTGTTGGTCTCCTAGAGACTTCACACACGACAGACATCGTACTGTCGACGACCGCCCCTACGGTGGTGGGCCGGGAATGTTGATGATGGTTCAACCCTTACGGGATGCCATCCATGCAGCGAAAGCAGCGGCAGGTGAAGGCGCTAAGGGGATTTATCTGTCACCTCAGGGACGCAAACTCGACCAACAAGGGGTTTGCGAATTAGCAGCTGATCAGAAGTTGATTCTGGTGTGTGGTCGCTATGAAG
>NZ_ATMI01000054.1 GCF_000439375.1 Tatumella saanichensis | reverse complement strand
GGGGGGGGGGGGCAGGTCGTGAGGCAATGCCGCCAAAAACGTATTACGCAATTTTCACGCTCACTATTGAGGCGCGTCTGATGCTCGCTAATCAGACGCGCCTGACGCTCTAGGGCGGCGGCGATCAATATAACATCCAGTTCCGGGGCCAAGCTTGATAACTGATCAGCCAGCCGTGGTAGGCGGCACCAGCGGTAATAACAGCCACAGGGTGATGCGCGTAACATCCTGCCACGCATTGCCGAGGGTACTGACGCCCTGACGGGCAAAGGTGCGTATCAACGCAAAGGCGACGGCGATACCGGTGGCAGCGGACAGGCAGTTTTGCACCGTTAGACCCGCCATCTGGCTGAGATAACTCAAGGTCGACTCACCGGCATAGACCTGCCAGTCAGTATTGGTGACAAAACTGACGGCAGTATTCAGGGCCAGATCCCAAGGCAGTCTCGGAAAATGTTGTGGGTTGGGCGGGAGATGTCCCTGACCAAGCAACAGTGCGAATAAAAACAGCAGACCGAGGAAGTTCAGGCTGATTACTGCACCCAAATATTGACGCCAGTTCATCTCCTGCGGGCGGATACCGGCCAACCGCCATAGTGGTGTTTCGAGCTGTATTAGCCAGCGTGGTAGCCTCCCTTCGGTCATGGCGGCCAGCACCGTTCCTAGCGGTTGGGCGGCAGCCATCAGCACCAGCATAAAAAGGGCAATAAGGTAAAGTGAGGAGGCAGCCATTAAAACTCCTCCGCATGCCATAAGGCGTACACTAGGTACGCCATAAGCAGTACTACCAGCACGATGCCGGTAATAACCCAACTGTTCATCGACAATCTCCTGCAATCAGTGATAGCAGCAGAGTGTAAAATTTTCATTGAAAAAACAGGGTAAAAAGGCGGGGCCAAGCCGTAAAAAAAAGATAAAAATGGTCACTTCAGCGCGCTAAAAAACGCGCTTTAGCTGATTTCTGTCACAGATATGCCAGGCTTAAAGGCAGAAAACTTTGAATGACCGACAGGAGAACAGCATGCATACGGAGTATCCACTTTTTCTGAATACGGTCCTACTAGGCGGTACCACGGAGCAAAAACTGTCGGCCATTGCTGCGGCCGGATTTCAGCAGGCAGAATTATGGCAGCAGGATGTCAGCGAAAGCGACGGCCACGCTGAAGGTGTCAGACAATTGCTGGCTTCTCTGGGGGTAGCACTCACCGATTATCAGGTATTACTCGATTTTGACGGCGTGGCGCAGGAATATCGTGCCTCCAAGCGGCAGCAAGCTATCGAGATCCTCGATACTGCTGTCAAGGTGGGTGCCAGCACCGTACTGGTGCCCGCCAATACTGATAGCGGCTGTCAGCAGGAGAAAATTGTGGAGGATATGCGCTGGTTGGTGGCCGAAGCCGAGCAGCGTGGACTGAGAATTGCCTACGAGGCGATGTGCTGGAGCACCTTTATTAATACCACTCCGGCGGCACTGACATTGGTTCAGCAGATCGATTCTCCGGCACTGGGATTGGTGATTGATGCGTTCCATATTTTCGCGCTGCGACGTAGCGTCGCAGATTTAGATAAACTGCCGGTGGAGAAAATTTTTCTGGTGCAGTTATCGGATGTTGCCGAGATCCCGCAGGCCGATCAACTGACCGATATCGCTCGTCATCAGCGCTTACTCCCAGGGGAAGGGGTGTTTCCGGTGGCGGAGTTATTACAGACGCTACGTGCTAAGCATTACCAAGGGCCGCTCGGTCTGGAAGTGTTTAATGATGAACTGAAAAATCAGCCTGCAGAACAGGTGGCCCGCCAGGCGATGGCGGCTTTGCGCCAAGTAATAGGCGGATAATTTCAGCCTGTGACTTATAAGGAAAGAATATGTGGCAACAATACGAAATACGCTTGAAACCCCGGCCGCGTGGCTTTCATCTGATCACCGCGGAGATTGAAAATGCGCTGCTTGAACTGTCGCACATCGACATCGGACTGTTGCATATCTTTATCCAGCATACCTCTGCCTCGTTGACCATCAATGAAAATGCGGACCCTACAGTGCGTGGTGATTTCGAGCGCTACTTTAATCATGCGGTGCCGGAGAATGCGCCGTTTTATCGGCATACCTATGAAGGCAGTGATGATATGCCCGCGCATCTGAAAAGCAGCCTACTGGGTCCGTCGCTGACGCTGCCTGTGCGTCACGGTCGGCTTAACCTGGGGACCTGGCAAGGGATTTATCTGTGTGAGCATCGTAACAGCGGTGGTAGCCGAAACCTGGTTCTGACCCTCCAAGGCGAACCGCAATCACGCCGCTGAATGTTTTTACCTGTCAGTGAGTTAGCTTTGTTAAAACTGTGCCTGTCACTCTATTGGCATTTTTTGACTAGGCTTAACTGCGACCGCCCACGTTGAATCAGGGCGCGGCGGTCATCCATGACGTTATAAGGAGAATGACATGCAGACCATGAAAAAATTAGTGATCCCAGCCCTGGTCGTTGCCGGTTTGGCAGCGCCGCTGATCTCCACGCAGGCAGCCACTTACCAAATGGATCCACAGCACACTTCGGTGATCGTTACTTGGAACCACTTCGGTTTCTCTCATCCGACGGCGGATATCCCTAATACCCGAGGCACCATTGATTTTGACCCCGCCCATCCAGAGCAGGCAAAAGTCGATGTGACCATTCCGGTGAAAGAGATCGATACCCATGTCCCGGCACTGACCCGTGAATTCCAGAACGCAAAATATTTCGATACTGCGAAATACCCACAGGCTACCTTCCGTAGCACTAAAGTGGTGGCCACCGGGGATAATCATTTCGATGTGACAGGTGATCTGACCCTAAAAGGGATCACCAAGCCGGTGACCCTGCATGCGACCCTCAATAAGCAGGGCGAGCAGCCGATGTTGAAAAAACAGGCAGTTGGTTTCGATGCAACTGGCACTTTGAATCGCTCTGACTTTAAGATCGATCAGTACATCCCCGCAGTGGCTGATCAAGTGACGTTGACGCTCTCTACCGAAGCGCACGCACAGTAAAATTAGACAGGAGAGAGCTTCGCTCTTTCCTGGTTTCCTGCCATACCGGAGTCATTGTCTGTTTCCTAGCAACAATGACGACGCAATCTCTATTTGTTGACCACCTACGGTGATTATAGGCTGTCCTCCTACTGAACCCTATGTTAGCCACTCCTGCTGCACCAATACGGGTGTAAGGGGAAGTAAGAAGTGGTCGGACATGGATATGCGATAGACAAAAAAACAGCGGCATCGCTGCCGCTGTTTTAGATTAGTGGTTAGTCGGTTGCTGTGCCGGAGCCGGGCCTGGTTTTGGCGGCAGCGGTAATACTTCAATTTTTACCTGATATTTACCGGTATCGACTTGTGGCACCTGAGAAACCAGCGTTTTCAGGGTTTCTGCCGGGGTTGAGGTAGTTTCAGTTACCGCATATACCGGCATAGGCGGGTGCGGCATCATCGCATGCATACCGAACATGTGGTGCTCATGAGGATGCGCAGGCTGATCTGGCTGTCCTTGTGTAGCTGCTGAAGCCAGTGATGACGCTAGCAGAAAAGGTGCTGCCAAATAAAGTGTCATCTTTTTCATAATAAACTCCCTGGTGTTGGGTTCCGCTTTAGCATCGTCAATTCAGTGCACTGACTCAATCACTTTTGCACGATACTAACGCTATTTTCGTTATCCCTACATTTATAACAAAACGACTGTTTTCTGACATATCTCTGCACGATTCCCATTGGCCAATAGGCTTCAGTTGTTGTCTAGGTTATGGCACTATTCAATTATCATGCGACAAATTCTCCGCTGTATTTCAGCGAGCAGTGACAGACCAGAAAAGTGACCCTTGTGAACCCCAATCCCCTCCGCCCGCTGCGTAGCACGCTGTTAACCCTGATGCTGATGCTTGCCAGCCCTTGGCTATCAGCAAAAATGATCACCGATGATAACGGCGTACAGGTCAGTGTCCCTGATCAGCCAGAACGTATTGCCGATGGCTGGTTTGCCCATCACTCATTGCTGATGACCCTCGGGGCTGGGGATAAAATTGTGGCCACGGTCAATCATCCGACAGACCGACCCTGGATGTTTCGTATCCAGCCCTCGTTAAATCATGCCTTACAGACGCGTGGTCATGAGTTCTCCACCGAAGCGCTGGTGCTACGTCATGTGCAGGTGGTGTTTACCGTAAAAAATGACCCCGCTGCCGACAGTTATCGTCAGGCTGGTATTCCGGTGGTGATGACAGGCTTCACAGATTTTCCGTCGATGGAAAAATCCTTATTGATGACCGCTGAGGTGGTGGGGACGGTGCAGGCTCGACAGCAAGCATTGGCCTATAACGCTTATCTTAATAAATGGATTAAGACTATTTCTCAGCAGACTGCTGCGCTGAGTGCCTCACAGCGGCCAATGGTGCTGCATATTCAGTCACTGCATCCGTTGAAAGTAGATGGTCGTGACACCCTTATCGACCAGTGGATCACCTTAGCGGGGGGACGCAATGCGGCACAGGCGGTACGTGGCAATATGAAACAAATTTCACCGGAAGAAGTCCTAGCTTGGCAGCCGGACTATATTATTCTCGATCCGGGAGCAGGCACGCTTGAGAACTCAGCTTACCGTGATTTGTTTGCTGGTTTGAAAGCCGTCAAGGAACATCATGTGATCCGTAACCCTAGCGGCGTTTTCCCTTGGGACCGTTACGGAACTGAAGTGGCGTTACAGATCCAGTGGGCGGCAAAACTGTTACACCCGCAACTATTTCCGAGCATTGATATGCAAAAACAGACGCAGGATTTCTATCAGCGTTTTTTTCATTACCGGTTAACGGATGGGCAGGCGAAAAGAATACTAGCGGCATTGCCTCCGGCGGTAATGCAATAGGCTGGGGTAAAAAAGAAAACAGGCCGCCAGCATTAGAGCGGGCAGCCTAGAAGAGTCTCTGCCAGGCGGCAGATAAGGGAATTAGCCTTTCAATTTGGCAGACAGGCTGTATTTACCGGCACCTTGCAGCATGATGATCAGACCACCAAAGAAGTACAACGCTTCGGTTTCCAGTGCCCAAGCACCCACACCAGTACGTTGCATAAAGTGACCACCGACCACCAAAACTACGGCGAACAGCAGGTTAATCGCATAGACTAGGCCAGCAACGCGAGTCAGCACACCCAGAATAATCAATACCGGAGCAATGATTTCACCGATATACGCGCCGTAAGCCACAAAACCAGGCAGGCCATGGGCGGCCAGCATCGGCTTGATCCACTCAACACCGTACTGGACTTTAAAGCTGCCGTGAAACAGCATCAGAATACCGAATACCAGACGCATCAGTAATTTTGCAAAATCAGGGTGATCGACTGCACGATCAAAGCTTGTCAGTAATTTATTCATAATATCCCCTTAAAAAAAGCTACTCTAAAGCAAAATATAACTAAGTATCGCGCTGTTTTTTTGAATAAAAACATCAAAAAATCAGAATGATATTCAGGTGATTGTTCAGAGGAACTGTTGGAAGAGAAGGGCGATTAAAAATACAGCGTTAATAATGTGTTAGCGATATTATTTGGGGGCAGAACATCACCTATAGTGATGGTTACTGGACTTTTGATAAGATTTTCATTGTTTCGATGAGAAAAATAATATCATATGATTAGCATGCTATCTAATTAATTGATTTAATTTTATAACCGAGTGAGTGATCCTTCAGCAGCCGCCGAAAACGCGTCCGGCGGCCTTAGGATTATTTTTCCGGCTGGCTAACTTGCTCCAGCTGGGCGATTTGCTCTCCAGTGAGGGTCAGAGTTAGGGCTTTGGCAAAGCTTTCTACTTGCGAACTACTGGTAGCACTGGCGATAGGGGCGGTAACACCTTCACGGGCAATCAGCCACGCCAGGGCAACTTCAACCGGTTTGGCCTGCTGTTGTGACGCCACGTCATTCAGCGCATTAATAATTTTTACGCCACGTGGATTGAGGTATTTGCTGATCCCCGAGCCGCGTTTACTTTTCCCTAAATCTTCTTGGCTGTGGTATTTACCTGTAAGAAAACCTGAGGCGAGGCTGTAATAGGTCACCACACCGATATTTTTCTCGAGGCAGAGATCGCGCAGGGCACCGGCAAAACTGCCGCGATCATAAAGATTATATTCCGGTTGTAAGACTTGGTAAGCCGGCAGCTGATGTTGTTCAGCCATGTCAAGCGATTCCGCCAACTGTTCCGCCGTTAGGTTAGACGCACCGATGGCGCGGATTTTACCGTCCTGCAGCAGCTGTTGGTAAGCCTCCAAGGTTTCCTGAAAAGGTGTCTGTGGATCAAACCAGTGAGAGAAATAGAGATCGATATAGTCGGTGTTGAGGCGTCGTAATGAATCTTCGACTGCCTGTATGATCCATTTTTTTGACAGTCCTTTATGACCAGCGATACCCATATCGGAGCCCACTTTGGTGAACAGGTTAATTTTTTCACGCCGTCCTGGATTAGCCTGTAACCAGCGACCAATAATGGTCTCGGATTCTCCGCCTTGGTTACCATCGACCCAGCGGGAATAGACATCTGCGGTATCAATAGTGTCGAAGCCGTGATCAATGAAAGTCTCGAGAATACGGAAACTGGTTTGCGCATCGATGGTCCAGCCAAACACATTACCACCGAATACCAGAGGGGTAATGGCAATGCCAGTTTGTCCGAGTTCACGTTGGGTCATGGTTCTGCTCCTGAAAGTGATAAATTGAGACCAGAAAAAGTATAGTCGCAGTAAGTCGATGGCCTGTGGCACTGTCACCGTAGACAGTCAGGTCAGGGGAACTGTTTTCAGGATAGAAGTCATCATCAGGGTACAGAGAGCGAAAACTGCACTTTTGTACTTTGTTACCAATCTACCGGCTTACCTCGCTAACCACTATACTTGCACTTACAAGTTGGGAAACGGTCTTGCTGGGGATATCGAACTTAGTCGTCACTACACAAAGAAGGAAAGCAGGGCGTGAAGAAATGCTAAAAGTGTTGTTACTGTTTGTGGTCACGGCATTGGCCGAAATCATCGGCTGCTATCTGCCGTATTTAGTGTTACGTGAACAAAAAAGTGCCTGGCTACTGTTGCCGGGTGCCCTGAGTCTGATGCTGTTCGCTTGGTTACTGACCTTGCATCCGGCTGCTGCAGGGCGCACCTATGCGGCCTACGGTGGGGTCTATATTTGTGTAGCGCTGTGCTGGCTCACTGCTGTGGAAGGAATTGCGTTAACCCGTTGGGATGTGACCGGTGCGGTGGTCGCGCTGGCCGGCATTCTGATTATTCTCTGTCAGCCCGGCTGATAGTTAACCTCGCTTGTATCAGGGAGAGAGTATGCGTTCAATTGAATCGGTAAGCGGCCTGTTACGTCTGACGGCAATACTCGGTGACCCCATTGCCAGAGTCCGTGCACCTCAACGGATGAATACCTTGTTTGATCAACAACAGCGAGACAACGTATTGATGGTACCGATGCATGTCACCGCCCAGGGGTTAGCTGGTGCGGTTAACGGCTTGCGGCATTATGAGAATTTTGCCGGGGCAGTGATCACTGATCCCCATAAGCAGGCGATCATTTCCCACTTGGATAAAGCCACCGCCGCAGTAGCGCACGCCGGAGCCTGTAACGTGATCCGCCGGACACCAGATGGTCAACTGGAAGGCGGTCTGCTGGAGGGCGACGGGTTTATAGAGGGGCTACGTCGTCGCGGTTACAGCATTTCAGGAAAACGGGTCTATCTGGCTGGAGCGGGCTTCACCGGCAGTGCCATCGCCCATGCGTTGGCGGCACAGGGGGTCAGCGAGATAGTCCTGTTTAACCGCAGTGACGAGAAAGGGGTATTATTGGCAGAAAGTCTCTCTACCCGTCATCCAAGTGTGGTGGTGATCCACGGCACTGATACGCCATCGCAGTGTGATATTGCTATTAATGCCACCCCGGCCGGGGTGGGCGATGATAGCTCGCAGGCCTTTTCGGTCAGTGCCCTCGGACCTCAGACGTTAGTCTGTGATACGGTCATCTATCCGCTGATGACCCCGCTATTAATTGCCGCACAACAGGTTGGTCTGGCGACACATCACGGTGAACAGATGCTGGAGGCGCAGATTTCGCTAATGGCCGATTTTATGCTAAACCACTGAGTTAGGGCTGTTGTCGGTACTCTCTGCTACCAAGTGGTAGGGTGATAGAGCATTGAACAGTGTAAACAGGTATGCGGAGTAGGGCCTCACGGTGCAGAGCCTGAGAGTCACAGGGCCAGACCACGATGTTGATGGTAACAGTTATTGACGGGTAGCCGCGGGCTACCCCCTATAGGGGAATTGACGATGAAAAAAATATTAGCGGGTGTATTATTGGCATCACTGAGTACTGCGGGCGCTTTTGCGGCACAGCAGCCGACTTTTTCCCTACGCTCACCGGACTTTACCTCCGGGCATACCATGCCGAAAGCTTCCGGCGGTAACCTGCCGGATGTCGCGGCCTGTAAAGGGCAGAATATCTCGCCGGCACTGGCCTGGAAAAATGCCCCGACTGGGACCAAAAGTTTTGCATTGATCATTGCCGATACTCAAGGGCGTAATGGGCTGGGTATCACCCATCTGCTGGCCTATGGCATTCCTAGCACTGCTAGCGGGATGGATCGGACCGCTCTGGCCGAAGGCCGCGGCTTTACCGGCGGGAAAAATTCCTTTGGTCGTGATGCCTACAATGGCCCTTGTCCGCCAGCCAATGCCGATACCCACTTCTATACCTTTACACTGATTGCCACCGATCTGCCCGCCAATAGCCTGCCAGCAGGATTAGACACAGAGGCGCTATTTAACCACTTGAATGGTCACACTCTGGGAGCTGCCGGTATTATCGGCACTTTTAGCGGTAAACAGTGATCACCTACGAGGGTAAGCAGCTCGCCTCCGGCATCGTACTAAGGAAGAGGAAAGCCAGTGGTTATTGATACGTTATTAACCTTTTTATTGGTGCTGGTAACCTTGGCACCGCTGTCGCGTAATCCTGCTTGGTGGATCCGAGTCTGGGATTTCCCTCGGCTACAACTGTTGACCATTTCGGCCTGTCTGACGCTATTGCCGTTGTTTTTTATCGGGACACATCCGCTGCAAAGTACGCTGCTGCTGGTGATCGCACTGGCTTGCTGCGCGTATCAGTGCTGGTGGATTTTTCCCTATAGCTGCTGGGGGAAGAAGCAAGTGAGGGATGCCTGTGGGTATAACAAAAAACCGAGCTTGCGGATCCTAGTATCTAACGTGTTAACACCGAACCGTCATGCCGAAAAACTATTGAGGCTGATCAGTACCGAACGCCCAGATATTCTGGTCGCAGTAGAGACTGATCTGTGGTGGGAGCAACAACTGGATGTGCTGAATGAGGATTATCCCTACAGTGTGCGCTGTCCGAAAGATAATCTCTACGGTATGCATGTCTGGTCAAAGTTGCCGCTCAGTGATGCTGAAATTCAGTATCTGGTGGATAAAGACATTCCCTCCATGCACATGTTAGTGATGATGGAAAACGGCAGTGAAGTCCGTCTGCACTGTATACATCCGATGCCGCCGAGCCCAACGGAAAATGATGAGTCGAAAGACCGTGATACTGAATTGGTGCTAGTGGGGAAAAGTGTGGCACAGGCCGGATTACCGGCAATTGTCACTGGGGATCTTAATGACGTCGCTTGGTCGCGCACGACTCGGCTATTTCTAAAAATCAGTGGATTGCTCGACCCTCGTCGTGGCCGTGGCATGTTCTGCACTTTCCATGCCGGTTATCCCATGCTGCGCTGGCCGCTGGATCATATTTTCCATAGCCAAGATTTCGTGCTTGGCTCGATACGTCGCCTTGAAAGCATTGGCTCTGATCATTTTCCTTTCTTGGCGCACCTGATCTATGATCCACAGACTGGTCAGTCTCAGAAGAGTCTCAAAAAGGAGGCTTCTGACCAGCAGCAGGCAGAGGAAATTCTGAAACAAGCGGATTCTTTGACTTCACCGGTACCTACCCCCGGGGAAAACGGGTAGAATCGCCCCCCTCTGCATATCCGGGTCGCGAGTGCGGCCCGATCTTTTTACAGAGCTTCTGAGACCGCTTAGGCAGTGATTACTGTAGGGGAAGCCCCATTGCCACGGGAGGTTTCAGCAGTTTGCTAAACGATGTAACAGGTAATGTTGTGAAAACGAAAAGCTACAGCCAGTGCGCCCTGTTGATGGCCGGACTGTGTATTTCGCCCCTAACCCTCGCTGACACAACGGCACAGGATGTGTCCGGCCTCTGGCAGACATTCAAGCAGAATGTCACCACCACATGGACATCCTCGCCGAACAGCGACTTTTATCTGCCGGTCATTACTTGGCATAACCGGCTTACCTATGACCACGAGCATATCGAACGCTACAACGAACGTCCTTGGGGCGCTGGCGGCGGTATTTCCCGTTACGATGAGAAAGGTAACTGGAACGGTCTGTATGTGATGGCGTTTAAGGATTCCTTTAACAAATGGGAGCCGATAGGCGGTTATGGATGGGAAGCGACTTGGCGACCCCTCAGTGATCAGCGCTTTCATGTTGGGGCAGGGTATACGGCCGGTGTGACTATGCGCAATAACTGGAACTATGTGCCGATCCCGCTGATTTTGCCGTTGGCATCGGTGGGGTATGGGCCTGCTAATTTCCAAATGACCTATATTCCTGGTACGCGTAACAACGGAAACGTTTTCTTTGCTTGGTTGCGCGTACAGTTCTAAGGGATATTCTTGTACAAAAAGTGCGCCATTGAGCCAAAAACAGGACATTTATCAGTTTTTCATCAAATGGTGCTGGACAAATTGCACCGCAATTGATGTACTACATGTCGACACAGTTTAGTGTCCATTTTTCATGTAAAGGTAATAAGATGTCCAAGATTAAAGGTAACGTTAAGTGGTTTAATGAATCTAAAGGATTCGGTTTCATTACTCCAGAAGATGGCAGCAAAGACGTATTCGTACACTTCTCTGCTATCCAGAGCAATGGCTTCAAAACTCTGGCTGAAGGTCAGCGCGTAGAGTTTGAAATTACTGACGGTGCCAAAGGCCCATCTGCTGCTAACGTTATCAGCCTGTAATTTTCAGTCAGAATCTCTAAAACCCGCCAATGGCGGGTTTTTTATTGCCTGCCGTTCAGTGAGCCTTTTCTGACAAATTGATATCCGTACTGTCCTCGACTAATAACGCTGCCAATAAAATAGCCCCTCTTCCTCCTTGATGCGTTGAATAGGGCGATTCGTGCTTTTGATAATCTGTTACAGAAATGTATTGTGTTATACTCACCTTGCGTATTAATGTAAGCGTAACGTTCTTCGCTGAGGTTTAAAGGTCAATTATGGAAGGTATCAGTATTACCAAACTGCTGATTATCGGTGCACTCATTGTATTGCTTTTCGGCACTAATAAATTACGTTCGCTGGGTGGTGACTTGGGCAGTGCCATTAAAGGCTTTAAAAAAGCCATGAAAGAAGATGACACAACGGCAGTCACCAAAAATGAAGCTGAAGATATTGCTGCTGAGCGCGTTAGCCACAGTCATAAAGAGAGCAACTCTTAACTTCCGGCCTACTGTCTACGGACAGATGCCAGTAAAACCAGACAGCAAGCTGTCTGGTTTTTTATGGGATTTTTGGTAGCGCGCGGGTAGCATCACACCGGCAGACAATGCCGCCGATGAAGATTATTTGATTTCCAGACCTTGGGCCTGCATATCGGCATGATAAGAAGAGCGGACGAAAGGCCCACAGGCGGCATGGGTGAAGCCCATCGCCAAGGCTTCTGCTTTCATCTCATCAAACTCCGCGGGACTGACATAACGTTGTACCGGCAGATGGTGGCGGCTAGGTTGCAGGTATTGGCCGAGAGTCAGCATGGTCACCCCGTGGCGGCGTAGGTCGCGCATAACTTCTATGATCTCTTCATTGGTCTCACCCAGACCGACCATCAATCCGGATTTTGTCGGGATCTCCGGATGCAATTCCTTGAATTTCTGCAGCAAAGTCAGTGACCACTGATAATCAGCACCTGGACGCACCTGGCGGTAAAGGCGCGGCACATTCTCTAGATTGTGGTTAAACACATCTGGCGGCGACTGTGTCAAAATCTCCAATGCTCTGTCCATACGGCCACGGAAGTCTGGGACCAGGGTCTCGATTTTAATCTGAGGGCTTTTAGCACGGATAGCAGTGATACAGTCCGCAAAATGGCCAGCTCCACCATCACGCAGATCGTCTCGGTCCACGGAGGTGATCACCACGTATTTCAGCGCCATATCTGCAATGGTTTGCCCCAGCTTCTCGGGTTCACCGGCATCCGGTGCGACCGGACGACCATGAGCGACATCACAGAATGGGCAACGCCGGGTACAGATAGCCCCAAGGATCATAAAGGTTGCGGTACCGTGGTTAAAGCACTCCGCTAGGTTAGGGCAGGAAGCTTCCTCACACACGGAGTGTAAGCCATTTTTACGCATTGCCGCTTTGATGCCCTGAATACGGGTCGAATCGGCAGGTAGTTTGATCTTCATCCACTCCGGCTTGCGTAATAATTCCTGATGCTCGCTGACCACGGTTTTAACAGGGATTAACGCCATTTTATCGGCATCACGGTATTTGACGCCGCGTTCTATCTGAACTGGTTTACTCATTTCTGCGGGTTCCGTTTGCGGGTTGCCTGCAGCAGAGACTACACAACCCGGGGTAACAATGAAAAAAGTATATCATTTTGCCGCTGGCGGGGCAGCTGTCCACGCCAGCGGCATACTCGCCCGTCAGGATAGGGGCGGCAACCCCTGATGATAACCGATATCATCATAAGGAATCTGTTGCAAAAAGTGGTGCACCAGCCGTGTGGCCACTTGGTCGCTGTTCATTGGGCTCCCCAGGTCTGACAGGCGGGTCATCTCAAGACCGGCATAGCCGCAAGGATTAATACGGCTGAACGGCGATAAGTCCATATCCACATTCAGTGCCAGACCGTGGAAAGAACAGCCTTTACGGATACGCAGTCCTAATGAACAGATTTTTTTACCGTCCACATAGACACCGGGCGCATCGTCACGTGCATAGGCGGTGATGGCACTCTCCGCTAAGGTATCAATCACTATCTGCTCTAGCACAGTGACCAGTTGGCGAACCCCGATTTTTCGGCGTTTGATATCCACTAACACATAAAGAATTTGCTGACCGGGACCATGATAGGTGACCTGGCCGCCACGATCGCTTTGCATGACAGGTATCTCCCCTGTCATCAACAGATGCTCGGCCTTACCGGCCTGTCCTTGGGTAAATACCGCAGGATGCTGGGTGAGCCACAGCTCGTCGTGGGTTTGGTTGTTACGCTGGTCGGTAAAACGATGCATGGCATCGGATACGGTCTGCCAGTTGAGTAAGCCCAATTGACGGACAATCAGAGGTTGGCTGGACAAGAGTATGATCCATTCACAGGGGGGAATTTCCGCGAAAGCCGATGATAGCTTTCGCGGTACAACATTACAGCACCATACGCACGATTTCGATATTACCGAGCTCTTCGTATAGGGTCTCTACCTGCTCAATATGGGTCGCATTGATAGTAATTGAGACAGAGTGGTAGTTACCTTTACTGCTTGGTTTTACCTCAGGGGAGTAATCACCCGGGGCGTGGCGCTGTACCACTTCAACCACCTGATCAACTAACCCTGGCTCAGCCAGCCCCATCACTTTATAAGTAAACGGGGTTGGAAATTCGAGTAATTCATTCAGTTTAGTTTTCATAGTAACTCCGGAACCAGAAAATACCCCGCATTAACGGGGGTATATAAGATAATTATACTATGGGGATTACTGAGAATTTTTCAAGTCCTGCACTCAGTTCATCAGGCGATGGAACATCAGCTTAATTGAGTCCAACAACCGGCTAAACAGGCTCCCCTGACCGATATCCTGCAGCACTACCAACGGTTGCTGAGCGATGCTCTTACCATCTAGGCGGAAATCAATAGTCCCTACTGCCTGACCTTTGGTTAGTGGGGCATCCAACTGGTTACTGGTCAGGGTATAGCTGGCTTTTAAGTCTTTGGCACGGCCACGGGGAATGGTCAGGTAGACGTTACGGTCAACTCCAAGTTGAACATGGTCAGCATTGCCGAACCACACCGGCTCCGAGGCAAAATCTTTACCGGCTTTCAGCGGAGAGACGGTTTCAAAGAAGCGGAAGCCCCACGTCAGCAGCTTCTTACTCTCGGATTCACGGCCTTTATAGGTACGTCCGCCCATAACTGCCGAGATCAGCCGCATCTGGCCTTCGGTCGCGGAGGCCACTAAGTTATAGCCAGCAGCGGAAGTGTGGCCGGTTTTAATACCGTCAACACTTAGACTGTTGTCCCACAATAAGCCGTTACGGTTCATCTGACGGATATTGTTGAAGGTAAACTCTTTCTCTTTATAGATGGCATATTCATCCGGTACATCGCGGATCAGCGCCTGACCAATCAGTGCCATATCCCGCGCCGAACTGTATTGACCGTCGGCGTCCAGCCCGTGGACCGTTTGGAAGTGGGTGTTTTTCAGCCCGAGAGTCTGGACGTAGTTATTCATTAGACTGACAAAGGACGCTTGGCTGCCCGCGACGTAATCCGCCATAGCAACACAAGCATCATTACCGGATTGCAGAACAATACCCCGCGTCAGTTGCGAGACTGGCACCCGGTCCCCGGGCTTGAGGAACATCAGAGAACTGCCCTTAAACACTGGATTACCGGTGGCCCAAGCATCCTGACCGACTGTCACTTCATCTTCCGAATGAATTTTCCCCGCTTTGATCGCCTGACCGATCACATAACTGGTCATCATCTTGGTTAGACTGGCGGGATCACGGCGGGCATCGGCATTTTTTTCTGCCAGCACGGTACCGGAGTTGTAGTCGATAAGAATATAGGCTTCCGCATCAATATCAGGCACCGCGGGGATCATGGTTTTTAGGCGAGCATCGTCGGCCATCACCGAGTGGCTGATAAGCAGGGCAATCAGGGTTCCTGAGGTCAGCGGAGATAGAAAGCGTAGGGGAGAGGTGTTTTTCATTATAAATGTAACTTCATCCGTGGAAGAGAGATTTGTTACGAACTATAACAGGATGCCGGGGAGGCCGGCATCCTGCTTTACTTAAGTTTATGCTTTGCCATCACTGGACTGCGGATTACTGGGTGCTGGTGACAAAACCGTTCACATTTCCGGCGGATAAACGTTGTTTCAGCGCATCTGCTTGGCTACGTTCGGCATAGCCGCCTAGCTGCACTCGGTAAATATTGTCGCTCACCTGCTGAACATGGCCGCTGACACCGTACTCATTGCTGAGTTTCTGCTGGAGTTGTTGTGCACTTTTCGGGTTATTGACGGCGGCAACCTGTACCACATAGTGGCCACGACTTGCGCTGGCCGCTGCCGCAGCGGTGCTGTGGCGGGCGGGCAGGGCAGTTTGTGCCGGAGCCGCAGTGGCTTGGGCAGTATGGCTCTCCGTTGCTGGGGATTGAGTGGCAGCCGGTGTCGCCGGGGTATCGGACTCTAGGGTGCCGCTGGCCAGTGGCTGCGGTGCACCGAGGAAACCGTTATTTTCAACCGGAGCACCTTGGGACGGGCTACCGCTGTTCAGGGTACTATTTGAGACCGGCATTACATTACTGCTACCTTGCGGTGCCTGGTCGGGAATAGCGGTGCTATCGTCCTGTGGCGCTTGAGCCGGGATGGCAGTACTGGCGCTGGAGCTCATATCCGGCGCGCCGCCGAGATTTGGACGAGCAGGCAGGTCATAGCTCTGGATGGCGACTTTGGTACCGACCGTGCCAGGGCCGGACAGGGTCCCGTCTGGGGCTACCGTGATAGCATCTACCCGTACGGTGGTGTTGTCAGAGATATTCAGGCGACTGGCCGCAGCAGCAGAGAGGTCAATGATGCGGCCTGGCGTGAAGGGGCCACGGTCATTGATACGCACCACTAAACGACGGCCGTTAGCCAAGTTGGTGACACGGGCATAACTGGGGATCGGCAACACCGGGTCGGCAGCGGTATACGCATTCGGATCGAATTTTTCCCCAGATGCAGTGAGGTTGCCTGCGGACTCAGAACCATAAGAGGTTGCCAGCCCTACCTGACTGAAATGCGAGGCATCGGTCACCACTTTGTAGCCTACCCCGTTTACCTGGTAATCCCGGTTGGCAGAAGGCACCAGCGGTTCATATTTAGGTTGGACTCCCGGGATCTCTACCACTGGTCCGGTCCATGCTGGCTGGGCAGGAGCGGGGGCCGGAGTATACTCATTCGAGCATCCCGCTAAGATCATTGAGGTTAGCCCAAGACTAAACAGCCATTCCTTACGCATGTAGTGCCCCTTAAACGCTTTTTGATAACATTTTTCGATGTGTATGAATCGACATGACGATGCCGAATCCCGCCATAAGAACCGTTAGTGCTGAACCACCATAACTGATGAGCGGTAAAGGCACGCCGACCACCGGCAGAATGCCGCTGACCATTCCGATATTCACAAAAACATAAACAAATAAGATCAGCATAATCCCGCCCGCGAGCACTCGACCAAAAGTGGTTTGGGCTTTGGCGGCGATCATTAGTCCGCGCATAATTAATAGCAGATAGAGGGCAAGTAACGCTAGTACACCGACCAGCCCTAACTCCTCAGCCAGTACCGCAAAGATAAAGTCTGTCTGACGTTCTGGCAAAAATTCTAGCTGTGACTGAGTGCCGTGCAGCCAACCTTTGCCGTGCAGGCCGCCGGACCCAATGGCAATCTTGGACTGAATAATGTGATAACCAGCACCGAGAGGATCGCTCTCTGGATTAAGCAGCATCATGACGCGGTCTCGCTGATAATCATGCATCAAGAAGAACCAAAGGATCGGGATAAAGGCGGCCAGCAGCAACAGCGCCACGCCAATCAGTTTCCAACTCATTCCTGATAAGAACAAAACAAACAGTCCAGAGGCGGCAATCAGGATAGCCGTCCCCAGATCCGGCTGAGCTGCCACCAGCAGGGTGGGTAAAAAAATCAATATCAACGCCAGCCCAGTATTTTTTAGAGTCGGCGGACAGACATCGCGATTAATAAAGCGTGCCACCATCAGTGGGACCGCGATTTTCGCAATCTCTGACGGCTGGAAACGGACAAAGCCGAGATCCAGCCAGCGCTGGGCTCCTTTACTGATATGACCGAAGGCATCTACCGCCACCAGTAATACGATACTGAGCAGGTACAGCCAAGGTGCCCAACTCTCATAGACACGAGGAGGGACCTGGGCTAACACCAGCATCAACACCACGCCCCCACCGATCTGACCGAGCTTACGCTCCATCATGCCCGGATCCTGGCCGCTGGCGCTCCAGATCACAAACCCACTGTAAGTCAGCAGGGCAAAAATGATTAACACAAACAGAGGGTCAATATGGATACGATCCCAGAAAGATCTCTTTTGCGTACTGTTACCGAGGGACATTGTTACTCACCTTCATCACCGGGAGGAAGCGGGGCTGCGTCGGGCAACTGGATGGTGTTATCCCCCAGCATAATGTGGTCTAGGATCTGCCGCATAATCGTCCCGACAGCGGCACCGGCACCGCCGTTTTCTAAAATCATGGTAACGGCCACCCGCGGATTATCATAAGGGGCGAAGGCCGTCATCAGTTTATGGTCCCGTAAGCGCTCTGCGATCTTATGGGCATTATAGGTTTCGTTCTCTTTCAGGCCGTAGACCTGCGCGGTACCTGATTTTGCTGCAATCTTATAAGGTGCCGATTCGAAGCTCTTTCTGGCGGTGCCATTAGGGCGGTTTGCCACCCCGTACATCCCGTCTTTAGCAATTTCCCAGTATCCAGAGTGGATATCACCGAGTGTTCCGCCTGATGGCG
Organism: Tatumella saanichensis; assembly: GCF_000439375.1. Classification (GTDB taxonomy): domain Bacteria; phylum Pseudomonadota; class Gammaproteobacteria; order Enterobacterales; family Enterobacteriaceae; genus Tatumella; species Tatumella saanichensis. The sequence continues at coordinate 127,907 of NZ_ATMI01000054.1, read as the reverse complement.
CTTGATAGGGCACCAACTGGCCATCACGACTTTCAGCCAGCAGAAAATGCGGCGTTTTGATTTCACCGTCATTAATCAGCGTCATCAATGCTTTGTTCATCTGTAAAGGCGTTGCCGTCCAGTAACCCTGACCAATGCCCACTGGGATAGTGTCACCCTGATACCAAGGCTTCTTAAAGCGGCGCATTTTCCAGTCACGGGTCGGCATATTACCGGTGCTTTCCTGCGGTAGGTCGATGCCAGTGCGTTCGCCATAGCCGAATTTCTGCATCCACACCGACAGACGGTCAATGCCCATATCATAAGCGACCTGATAGAAAAAAGTATCAGCAGATTCTTCAAGAGATTTCGTGACGTTAAGCCGTCCATGTCCCCATTTTTTCCAGTCCCGGTAACGTTTCTCCGAGCCCGGCAGTTGCCACCAGCCGGGATCGAATAACGAAGTGTTACGATTAATCACACCTTCACTGAGGGCAGATACTGCGACATAAGGCTTGACCGTCGACGCCGGGGGATAAGCGGCCTGAATGGCACGGTTATACAGCGGCCGGTCAGGATTGGTTAACAGGGCGTTATAGTCTGTGGTGGAGATACCGTTCACAAACAGATTAGCGTCATAACTTGGGGTCGATACCATCGCCAGGATTTCACCATTACGCGGATCGCTGACCACCACGGCGGCCCGACTGCCAGCCAACAAGGTTTCAATATACTGCTGTAGGCGTAAGTCGAGGGTCAGGGTGATGTCTTGACCAGCCTGCGGCGGTTCTTGATGCAGTTGACGGACCACCCGCCCACGGCTGTTTACCTCGACCTCTTCATAGCCGGTTTTACCGTGCAGGGTATCTTCATAATAGCTTTCAATGCCGAGCTTACCGATGTCATGGGTAGCTGCATAATTGCCGGTCTTGCCTTGCTGATCCAATTTGGCGAGGTCGCGGTCATTAATTTTCGACACATATCCGACCACATGGGTCAAAGAGGCACCATAGGGATAAAAACGTCGCTGATAACCTTTGATTTCGATGCCGGGGTAACGGTACTGATCCACCGAAAAACGGGCAATCTGTGCTTCGCTGAGGTTAGTTTTTAACGGGATTGAGGTGAAACGCCGTGAACGCTTACGCTCTTTTTCAAAGGCATCTAGATCATCCGCACTGAGATCGAGGATCGGCTGTAAATCCCGCAAGGTCTGCGGCAGGTTGACCACTTTTTCCGGGACTAGCTCTGCCTGATAAATGGTGCGGTTAATCGCCAGCGGCAGATTATTACGGTCGTAGATAATCCCCCGGCTGGGCGCGACCGGCACCAGTTTTATCCGGTTCTGGTTAGAGCGGGTGCTGTAATCATCAAAGCGAAGGATCTGTAGATGCCAGAGATTAAACGCCAGAATACCGCTGAGAAGAAAAATGGCCCCTAAGGCCAGCAATGACCGCCTGACGAACAGTTTCTGTTCAGCAGTGTAATCCCGAAAAGCGCTTCTGGTGAGTTTCATCCGCTGTCTGTCAGCCCGGAAAAGGCCTTATCGGCTATTCGCGATGATAAGGGTGGTTAGTGGTAATACTCCATGCCCGGTAAAGGCTTTCAGCCACCAAAACACGGACCAGGGGGTGAGGAAGCGTCAGGTTAGAGAGTGACCAGCTTTGCTCCGCTGCGGCTTTACACGCAGGTGCCAACCCTTCCGGGCCACCGATCAGCAGGCTGACATCACGACCGTCCTGCTTCCATCTCTCCAGTTGCCGGGCCAGTTCAGGGGTATCCCAGGGTTTACCTGGAACATCCAGGGTGACGATACGGTTCCCTTTGCCTACGGCCGCCAGCATGGCTTCGCCTTCTTTTTCAAGAATACGGGCGATATCCGCATTCTTGCCGCGCTTACCGGCCGGGACTTCCGTTAATTCAAACGGCATATCCCGCGGAAAACGGCGTAAATAATCCATAAAACCTGTCTGTACCCAGTCAGGCATTTTTGTACCAACGGCCACAAGTTGCAGTTTCACCGCTTAGCCCCAGAGTTTTTCCAGCTCATAGAGTTCACGGGCTTCTTCCTGCATCACGTGCACGATCACTTCACCCAGATCAACCACCACCCATTCGCCGGCATCTTTGCCGTCGGTGCCAAGCGGCATAATGCCTTGAGCACGGGACTCTTGAACTAGGTGATCGGCGATAGAGACCACATGACGATTAGAGGTGCCAGTACAGATCACCATGCAATCGGTAATGCTGGATTTACCACGGACATCAATAGTAACAATATTCTGAGCTTTCAGGTCATCGATTTTATCGATAACAAAGGATTGGAGTGTTTCGCCTTGCAAAAGGTTCCCCTCGTGATAACGGAAATAACAAAATCGGCTGTAGAGCCGGAAATTTAAGCGGCGCAGTATATCACGACCTTATCAGTCGCGATATAAGCCTGTCTGGGCGATGTAGCGGAGGACATCGGGAGGAAGTAGATCGTTACAGGGTAGGCCTGCCCGCAGGCGTTGACGGATATCGGTGGCAGAAACCGGCCACAGCGGTGTCTCGGCCAGGAAGACCAGACCTGCCGGCTGTTGGTGCAGGCGGGTAATATCCTCTGTTTGTCGGTCATGTAACCAGTCTTGCAGTTCGCTGCAGTCAGGTTGCGGTGCATAGCCAGGTCGGCGGCAGACCAGCAGGTGACATAGCTTCGACAATTCGCGCCATTGGTACCATCTATTCAGCGATAACAGTGAGTCCTGCCCGATGATAAAGGCCAACGACTGGTGGGGGCCGCGCTCCTGGCGCAAGGTGCGCAAAGTGTCGACAGTGCGTGAGGGTTCATCACGGTGCAATTCGCGATCGTCGATGGCGAACAGCGGATCACCGGCCACCGCACAACGTAGCATTTCCAGCCGTTGAGCAGGGGAAGCCGCCGGCTGTGGACGGTGTGGTGGCACATTGTTAGGCATCAGGGTGATTTTATTCAGCCCCGTCAGCGTCGCTAATGCCTCGGCGGAGCGCAGATGGCCGTAATGTATCGGGTCGAAGGTACCACCAAAAATCGCTTCGATGTCAGCCATGTAGGGCAGTCTCCGGCAGTGACGGCAAGGTGATCGCCAAGCTGAGGGAGGTCAGCTGTGGCCAGACATCAGTACTGTAATCCTGTTTAAGACTAACCTCAATCTGTGACAAGGTGCGGATAGCAAGGTGTAACCGGCGAGCATCCAACCGTTGTAAGGCAGCGCTAAACAGAGGTCGACGATTCTGCCAGACTCGCAGTTTGTCCATCAATTGGCGGACATTTTGCTGTGACTGGTTGCGCTGTAACTGTAACAACGTCATCAACTCGCGCTGTAAGGTACGCAGCAAAATAACCGTTTCCACGCCTTCTTTCTGCAGTTGTTGCAGGATATGCAGCGCACGTTTACTTTTTCCCGCTAGCAGGGCATCTACCCAGTGATAAGGGGTAAAGTGAGCCGCATCATTCACCGCCTGTTCGACCCGTGGCAGGGTCAGTGTGCCTTCCGGAAACAGCAATGACAGCCGCTCCAGAGCTTGGGCTAACGCCAGTAGATTCCCCTCATAACAGTAACAGAGTAACTGCACCGCCTGAGGATCGATACTTATCCCGAGGTTTTTACAACGCTGGCTGACCCAGCGGGGCAGATGCTCATGCTCCGGCGTGACGCAGGGGACCATCACCGCACTACTGGATAAGGCCTTAAACCACTGGCTGTTCTCCTGGGCTTTAGTCAGCTTATTTAGCTGCATAATCAGTAACAGGTCAGGATGCAGCAGCGCGGCTAACTCGGCGAGGCGAGTGGCAATGGCTGCTGAGGGGCCATTCTCTGGCATTAGCAGGGTCAGGGTTTGGCGGCGGGTGAATAAACTCAGCGACTGACAATCGGTAAACAATGCCTCCCAGTCAGTCTGGTTATCGACAGTGACCGTCTGGTGTTCAAGAAATTCTTGGGCTTTAGCCGCGCTGAGGATGGCATCCTGGCTCTCCTGACGGAGCAGCGGGTCGTTACCGGCGAGAAAATAACTGCCGCGCAGCCCCTCTTGGAGTTGCGCGGTCAGTTGTTCAGGGTAGATCCGAATCATTACTGCGCTTTCACTGACCCGGAAGCGTCACTCTGCTGGCCGGAGTGGGAAGTAATGGTCTCCGGGGCGGGCAGGGTCGCGGGGATACTCTCCTGCTCTGTATGCACGGCCAGTAATTGGCGCACTAATTGATCGGCAGCACGCACTCGCATCTCTTGGTAGATCAGCGTTTGTTCAGAATCTTTCGCCAGTGGAACACCTGGGTTATCGAAGAAGGAACGATATACCGTGGTACTCAGTGGGAAGATCCCTTTGCCCGGGATCAGGATCTGAGCAATCACCGTCAGATGTAACTGATACTCGGCTGAGGTTCCGTCCAAGAAGATGGAGGCAGTATCACGACCGGTCTGTTCAGACTCCAGGCGCAGTGAGGGTACCTCATTGCGGCGGCTGGTACTGTCCTTGACTAGGGTAATATTATTTAACCGCAGCTGCTGACGCACAGTCCTGGCCAGCGGCCCATAAGGGTCACCGCTGTCGAGGATCATAGTTCTCATTTCCGGGGGGATCTGAGTAGTACCGCGCAGATGAAAACCACAACCAGAGGTGGCCAGTACGGCCACCGTCAGGAGTAGGGTTGAAAAAATATGTCGCACTTTGCCTCCTGAACTTAACCTACAACCAGGTTAAGCAGCTTGCCCGGAACATAAATCACCTTACGGACGGTGACGCCTTCCAGATATTTTGCCACCAGAGGTTCTTCCGCCGCAGCGGCCTGGACCTGTTCCTGATTGGCATCCGCCGGTACGGTAATTTTACCACGAACCTTACCGTTAACTTGTACCACGATCAGCACTGAATCCTCGACCATAGCACTGTCATCGGCAACCGGCCATTCGGCGTTATCCACAGATTCGCTGTGACCCAGCGCCTGCCACAGTTCGAAGCTAGCATGTGGGGTAAATGGATACAGCAGACGTACCACCGCGTCCAGCGCTTCTTGCATCAGCGCACGATCCTGTTCAGTTTCCTGCGGCGCTTTCAGCAGTTTGTTCATCAGTTCCATGATGGCGGCGATAGCGGTGTTAAAGGTTTGACGGCGACCGATATCATCGGAAACCTTAGCAATGGTTTTGTGCACATCACGACGCAGTGCTTTCTGATCATCGTTCAGGGCAGTGGTGTCCAGAGCCACGGTCGCACCTTTGCTGCTGTGCTCGAAGGCCAGTTTCCAGACTCGTTTCAGGAAGCGGTTTGCCCCTTCAACGCCAGACTCTTGCCATTCCAGGGTCATGTCTGCCGGTGAGGCGAACATCATAAACAGACGCACGGTATCGGCACCGTAACGCTCTACCATCAGCTGAGGATCGATACCGTTATTTTTCGATTTCGACATTTTGCTCATACCGGCATAGATCACCTCACGGCCATCTTTATCGGTCGCCTTAGTGATACGGCCTTTTTCGTCACGCTCTACACTGACATCGATCGGCGATACCCAGTTACGCTCACCGTTTACACCGGTGTAGTAGAAGGCATCCGCCAGTACCATGCCCTGACACAGCAGGCGCTTGGCAGGCTCGTCAGAATTGACCAAGCCAGCATCACGCAACAGCTTGTGGAAGAAACGGAAGTACATCAGGTGCATAATGGCGTGTTCGATACCGCCGACATACTGGTCTACGGGCAGCCAGTAGTTAGCGGCTGCCGGGTCGAGCATCCCTTTGTCGTAATCCGCACAGGTATAACGGGCGTAGTACCAAGAGGATTCCATAAAGGTATCGAACGTATCGGTTTCACGCAGCGCAGGCTGGCCGTTAACAGTGGTTTTTGCCCACTCGGGATCGGCTTTAATCGGGCTGGTGATCCCGTTCATGTCGACGTCTTCTGGCAGGATCACCGGCAACTGATCTTCCGGCGTCGGCATCACAGTACCGTCTTCCAGGGTCACCATTGGGATCGGTGCCCCCCAATAACGCTGACGAGAAACGCCCCAGTCCCGCAGACGGTAGTTAACTTTACGCTCACCGACACCTTTGGCAGCCAACGCATCGGCAATGGCATTAAAGCCGTCTTGATGAGACAGACCATCGAACTGTGAAGAGTTAAACAGGGTTCCTTTGGTGGTCATCGCCCCTTCGCTGAGGTCCGGCTCACTGCCGTCTTCATTGAGGATCACCGCTTTAATGGGCAAATCGTATTTGCTGGCAAATTCCCAGTCGCGCTGATCATGGCCAGGGACCGCCATTACAGCACCGGTGCCGTATTCCATCAGGACGAAGTTTGCTACCCACAGTGGCAGTTTTTCGCCGGTAAGCGGGTGGAGCACGAAACGCCCAGTGGCGTGACCTTTTTTCTCCATGGTCGCCATATCCGCTTCGGCAACTTTGGTATTACGGCACTCTTCGATAAATTCAGCCAGTGACGGGTCATGTTCTGCCGCCTGCTGCGCCAGTGGGTGACCCGCAGCGACCGCCACATAGGTGGCACCCATAAAGGTGTCCGGACGGGTGGTGTACACAGTCAGGGTCTGGTCGCTGTCAGCCACGTTAAAGGTGATTTCCACCCCTTCAGAGCGGCCGATCCAGTTACGTTGCATGGTCTTAACCTGCTCAGGCCAGCCCTCTAGGGTATCCAGATCATTGAGCAGCTCTTCAGCATAATCGGTGATTTTGATAAACCACTGAGGGATCTCTTTACGCTCGACTTTGGTGTCACAGCGCCAGCAGCAGCCTTCGATAACCTGCTCATTCGCCAGCACCGTCTGGTCATTAGGACACCAGTTAACCGCAGAGGTCTTTTTGTAGACCAAGCCTTTTTCGAACAGTTTGGTAAAGAACCACTGCTCCCAACGGTAGTATTCAGGCTGACAGGTGGCCAGTTCACGGCTCCAGTCATAGCCAAAGCCCAGCAGTTTCAGCTGGTTCTTCATGTAATCGATATTTTCGTAGGTCCAAGGCGCCGGTGCGGTATTATTTTTTACCGCCGCCCCTTCTGCAGGCAGACCAAAAGCATCCCAGCCAATCGGCTGCAGTACGTTTTTGCCCTGCAGACGCTGGTAACGTGCGATCACATCACCGATGGTATAGTTACGCACGTGGCCCATGTGCAGACGACCCGAAGGATAGGGGAGCATAGACAGGCAGTAGTATTTTTCTTTGCCTTCCTGCTCTGTTACTTTAAAAGTATCCTGGTCGTGCCAGTGTTTCTGGACTTTAGATTCTATCTCTTCCGGGCGATATTGCTCTTGCATGGCAGCCTGTGGTCCTTGTTAAATTTCGCGAAGCATACTGCTTAAATGGTCTTTATGGGATCCGCATAGCATACCCATAAGCCCAGCCTGCAACAACACCCGCATGACAACGCGGCACGATTTCTAACGGAAACCTTCTACGGGACGGTCTTTCGGACCAAGAAAACTTCTCCCCCAGCTACAGGCGTGGAGGAGAGGGCGATCAGTGGAGGATTTTTGCCAAGAAATCGCGGGCACGTTCGCTGGCGGGGTGGCTGAAGAACGCGTCTTTATCGGTATCTTCAACAATTCGTCCTTCATCCATAAAAATAACGCGGTTAGCCACTTTTCGGGCAAAGCCCATTTCGTGGGTCACGACCATCATGGTCATACCTTCATTGGCAAGGCTGACCATCACATCCAAGACTTCGTTGATCATCTCCGGATCTAAGGCTGACGTGGGTTCATCAAACAGCATGGCAACCGGGTCCATACACAATGCCCGGGCGATGGCGACCCGCTGCTGTTGACCTCCGGATAACTGCGCCGGATATTTGTTCGCGTGGGCAGACAGCCCGACACGGGTCAACAGCTTTAGCGCCTTATCCCGCGCCAATACACGATCCCGCTTCAGCACCTTCACCTGCGCCAGTGTCAAATTGTCGAGAATGCTGAGATGGGGAAACAGTTCAAAATGCTGAAACACCATTCCAACTCGACTGCGTAATTGTGCGAGGTTGGTTTTTCCCGCGGTGACCTCGGTACCATTAACGGTAATGCTGCCCTGTTGCACCGCTTCCAAGCCATTGACGGTTTTGATCAGAGTCGATTTACCTGACCCTGATGGGCCACACACTACCACCACTTCCCCTTTATTCACCTCTGTGCTGCAGTCCGCCAGCACTTGGAACTGCCCATACCATTTAGAAACATTTTTCAGGGTAATCATCAGAGGGTCCTTTTTTTCTTCATCGCAGTGACCAGCAGTGAGAAACTCAAACTGATCACAAAATAGACCAGCCCCGCAAACAGGATCATCTCAACTTGAGTGCCGTCACGCTCGCCTATGGTCGAGGCCGTACGGAAAAAATCAGCCAAACTGAGGACGTAGACCAGCGAGGTATCTTGGAATAGCACGATCCCCTGGGTCAGTAGCAGTGGCACCATCGCCCGAAACGCCTGTGGCAGGATCACCAGTCGCATACTCTGGCTATAGGTCATCCCCAAGGCCAGCGCCGCAGATGACTGACCTTTACCAATCCCTTGGATGCCAGCACGAATAATTTCGGCGTAATAGGCCGCTTCAAACAGCGAGAATGCTACCATCGCCGAGATCAGCCGGATATCGGTGGTGGGAGATAGGCCGAGCACTCGCTGCAGTAAACCAGGGACGATAAGGTAAAACCACAGCAAGACCATCACCAATGGCACGGCCCTGAACAGGTTGACATACAGCTTGGCAAAACTGCTTACCAGCTGTAGTGGTGACAGGCGCATTACTGCCAGCAAGGTGCCCCAAAGGATGCCAAACACTACGGCGCTGACGGTAATTTTTAGGGTAACCAGCATGCCGTCCCCAAGATAGGGTAGCGCAGGGGGAATAGAGCTCCAGTCAAAACTGTACATTATTCACCTCCGTGTAGGCCGGGTAGCCGACTGCGACGCTCGACCAGGCTCATCAGTAGCATAATTACGACGTTGATCAGGATGTAACCGAGGGTGATGGCGGTAAAGGATTCGTAGGCATGGGAGGAGTAATCCAGCAATTTTCCGGCCTGTGCCGCCATATCCATCAGGCCGATCGTGGAGGCAATGGCGGAGTTTTTCACCAGGTTAAGCATTTCCGAGGTCATCGGCGGCACAATCCGTCGGTAAGCATTGGGCAGCAACACATAGCGGTAGCTCTGAGCCAACGTCATGCCCAATGCCAAGCTGGCGGCTTTCTGGCCGCGAGGCAGAGACTGGATCGCGGCCCGTACCTGTTCACAGACTCGGGCAGCGGTAAACAAACCGAGGCAGGTCACCGACGCGACAAAAAACTGGATATTGGGGGCCAGGTCCGCTTTAAACCACATTCCCAAAGTTTCCCCCACCAGTTCCGGCGCCACTAGGTACCAGAAGAAAAACTGTACAATCAAAGGGATGTTACGAAACAGTTCCACATAGCAGCCACCGACAGCGGACAGAACGCGGTTCGGCACGGTGCGCAGAATGCCGAACAGAGAGCCGACCAGAAAAGCGATCACCCATGCACAGGCAGATACCGCTACGGTGACCTGAAATCCAGACCATAACCAGCCGAGATAGGTGGTATTGCCAAACGGGGCAGGCTGCAAAAAAATGCCCCATTGCCAGTCGTTCCCCATAAGATTCTCCCAGACAGGGAAGCAAGTTCCCCGTAAACAGATAACGATAAGCGCCGGGCATGCAGGCCGCCCGGACGGTCAATCACGGAGGATCAGTTAAGCACTTTGTCGTTCGGTGATTTGAACAGTGCTTGCATATCCGCTGACATATCAAAATTCATGGTCATATTTTTTGGGGGGATAGGTTGTTTAAACCAGCGGTCATACCATTGTGTGGCCTGACCACTGGTCTGTGCCTGAGCAATGGTGGTATCCATCAGTTGTTTAAACTGGGGGTCATCTTTACGCAGCATACAGCCATAGGCCTCATGGGACTGCGGTGTCCCGACAATGACCCAGTCATCCGGCTTTTTCGCCTTAGCGCGTTCACCGGCCAACAGGGCATCATCCATCATAAATGCCACCGCCCGACCGGTTTCCAGGGTACGGAATGAATCCCCGTGATCTTTAGGACTAATAATACGCATGCCCATTTTCTGCGAATCATTGAGTTTGTTCAGCAGGATCTCAGAAGTGGTGCCCGACGTCACGACGACAGTTTTACCTTTAAGGTCGCTGAAATCCTTTATTGGGCTGCCTTTTTTCACCAGCAGACGGGTGCCGACCACAAAAATGGTGTCGGAGAAAGCCGCCTGTTTCTGGCGCTCCAGATTATTGGTGGTTGAGCCACACTCAAAGTCATAGGTTCCGTTCTGTAATAACGGAATACGGTTTTGAGAGGTAATAGGCAGCATTTTGACCTGAAGGTCTGGTTTATTCAGGGCTTTCTTAATAGCCGCGACGATGGCGTTCGAATATTCCTGCGAATACCCCACCACCTGCTGCTGATTATTATAATAAGAGAACGGCACCGACGATTCGCGGTGTCCGACCACGATGACGCCATCTCTGGCAATTTTGTCTAAGGTCGGAGAGCTGTTGTCAGCCAAGGCAGTGCCGCTTAGCAGGGCGCTGATGGTCAAGCTTAGGGTCAATATCCGCAATCTCATAGGGTAGGTCCTCAGTGCCCCCGAGCGAGCCGTCGAGAGGGCAGACGTGGTGACGAAAACGGTTCGGCTCACCCCTTTTACAGTAGCGTAAAGTTAATAAAATGATACTTTGATGTTAATAAAATGAGGGGTAAAAATATCCGTATATCTGCCTGGTTATGCGCCACTCACAGATAGACGCACCTGTACAGTGCAAGTCAGTCCACAGTAAGCAGATATTTCATTCTATTTCTGAATATCAGTAAATGTTAAGCAAGTACTATGCCAATACTGTGGTCCGCAGGGGGCAGGTAAAAGGAGTGATGCTTAGCCAGAGGTACGGGAAGGTCTAAGGGGTGGGCAAACAGAAAGGGAGACGATGCCGGAGTGAGTGACTCCGGCATCAGCAGGCTTATCGGCGGCGGCGAGAGGCGACGAGGGCGGCCAGCGCCGTCAGTGCAGAGAGGATCCACACGCTGAGATTACCGGTACGTGCGTAAGGTGTCAGGCCACGGGTCGGGGTTACGGTCGCCTGTAAAACATCCTCACGGAATTGCGGAAGCTGCTTAACGATATCTCCTTGGGCATTCACCACAGCGGTGACACCGTTATTGGTGTCGCGCAGCAGCGGGCGGCCAAGTTCCAGCGCCCGCATCCGCGCCATCTGCAGATGCTGCCATGGGCCAATGGAGTGACCAAACCAGGCATCGTTAGAAACGGTCAGTAGGAAATCGGTATCCGGTCTGAAGTTATCCCGCACATGCTCACCAAGGACAATTTCATAGCAAATCGCGGTGGTCAGGCGGTAGCCATCCATTTTTAATGGGGGCTGAACATAGTTACCCCGACTAAAGCCAGACATCGGCAGATCGAAGAACGGCGCCAGCGGCCTTAACAGGCTCGCCATCGGAACAAACTCGCCGAAAGGCACCAGATGATTCTTCCGGTAGCGGTCACGACTCTGAAAGCTGTAAGGGTTGTCAGCATCACCCAGTACCACCACGCTGTTGTAGTCATGGTAGCGATTGTCAGCTTCTACTCGAGAGTCGACGATGCCAGTTGCCAGGGTATTGCCACGTTGCCGTAGGATTTGATCCATCTCGGTGAGAAAAGTCTGCTGATTACTTTCCAAGTCGGTAATAGCGGACTCCGGCCAGATAATCAGTTTTGCCCGTCCCAGTTCCGGGCGAGTCAATTGCAGATAGGTATCAAGGGTACGCTGTAGCTGTTGCGGATCCCACTTCATTGACTGGGCAATATTACCCTGCACCAACGCTACCGATACGCTGCGATCCGTCTGTGGCTGATACCAATGTAGATAACGTAGTGGCCAAGCGGCTAGCATCGCTACCACAGCCACCCCTAGTGGCCACAGTTTGCGAGTTACTAAGGTATAGCTGATAAGCCCTGCAATGACCATCATCACAAAGGTAATGGTTTCCACGCCGGCAATCGGCGCAATACCTTTTAGGGGGCCTTCAATTTGGCTGTAGCCAAACTGCAACCATGGGAATCCGGTCAGAACCCAGCCCCGTAGAAACTCGGTAAACTGCCACAGCGCCGGCGCGGCCAGCAACAGACGACTGAGGGTCGCACGCGGCCAGATCCGGTTAAGCAGACCAGTAAACAGCATCGGGAACAGTGACAACCAAGCTGCCAGCAACACCACCAGCATGACATTCACCGGTCCCGGCATGCCACCGAAGGTAGCAATGCTGACATACACCCAGTTAACCCCAGAGCCGAACAGGCCCATTCCCCAGACAAAGCCGATCGCGACAGCCTGGCGAGTGGTACGCTGCAAAGTCAGTACTTGCAGTCCGGTCAGAGAGAGCAGGGCAGCAGGCCAGAAATCATAAGGGGAAAATGCAAGGGTGCCGGCGGCACCCGTGAGAGCAGCCAGCAACAGGCGAAGTGCCTGTCGCTGCAAAACAGAGGTCAGTGCTGTCATAGACTGATTATTCGTCTTCGAGTTGTGGTGCGTCGGCATCTTCCGGGATCCTGACATGAACCTGTAGGATACGGCGGCGGTCAGCCATGGCGACCTTAAACTGATAGTTATCGATGGTGATACTTTCACCTCGGGCGGGAAGATGACCGAAGTTCTGCATCACTAGGCCGCCGATAGTGTCGACTTCTTCATCACTGAAACTGGTGCCAAAGATTTCGTTGAAGTCTTCGATAGGGGTCAGTGCGCGCAGTGAGTAGCTGTGGCGGCTGAGCTGGCGGATATCGCTGCTATCTTCTTCATCGTATTCATCTTCAATTTCACCGACGATCAGTTCCAGAATATCTTCAATGGTCACTAGGCCAGAGACGCCACCAAATTCATCGATGACAATCGCCATGTGATAGCGCTGCGAGCGAAACTCTTTCAGCATCCGGTCGACACGTTTACTCTCCGGCACGACCACCACTGGGCGGAGCACATCAGCGATACTGAACGGCTTTGAGTCACTGCGCATAAACGGCAGTAAATCTTTGGCCATCAGAATACCTTCCACATGATCTTTGTCTTCACTGATCACCGGGAACCGTGAGTGGGCGGACTCAATAATCACATCCAGGCACTCATCAAGGCTTTGGTTTTGTTTTAGGGTGATCATCTGAGAACGCGGGATCATAATATCCCTGACCCGCTGTTCGGCGATTTCCATCACGCCTTCCATCATGTCGCGGGTATCCTGGTCGATCAGCTCTTTTTGTTCGGAATCGCGGATTAGCTCCAGTAATTCGTCACGGTTTTGAGGTTCACCGTGGAACAGCTGATTAAGCAGTAAAGAAAAGAATCCCTTTTTACTGGCGGGGGTATCGCTGTTTTGTGAATGGTCATCGCTCATGGCGTATTTTTTTTGTTCTCTCTATCAGGGGAAGTGTTGCTGCCAGGGGAGGTCACTGGCAGCCTGTTGCTGAAAAGGCACTCAATCGTTAAGTGCTTTCTCTGAAATGTACGGGTCAGTATAGCCCATAGCAAGCATTATCTCAGTTTCGAGGCCTTCCATTTCTTCGGCTTCGTCATCCTCGATATGGTCATAGCCCAGAAGGTGCAGGGTACCATGCACCACCATATGTGCCCAGTGGGCCTCGACGGGTTTGCCCTGTTCTGCGGCTTCGGCCTCAACCACTTGGCGGCAGATGATCAGGTCACCCAGTAAAGGGAGATCCTCAATACCCGGTGGAGCTTCGAACGGGAATGAGAGCACATTGGTCGGCTTATCTTTACCGCGATAGGTGAGGTTCAGCTCGTGGCTCTCGGCTTCATCCACCAGACGAATGGTCACTTCACTCTCTGGCTGAAAAGGCGCCACCGCTGCTGTCAGCCAGCGCAGGAACTGCGCTTCATCCGGTAATCCCTGTGTGTGTTCACAGGCATGCTGTAAGTCGAGGGTAACAAGACTGCTCATATCAGGTATTCTCCTGCCCGGCAGCCAGTGCCGCGCGTTTACGCTCTTCTGCCGCTTGGTCGCGGCGTTTTTGGTCAGCTTCCTCCCAGGCTTCATACGCCACCACGATGCGCGCTACCACCGGATGGCGGACCACATCTTCGCTATGAAAGAAGTTAAAACTGAGTTCCGGCACTTCGGACAGCACTTCAATGGCGTGTTTCAGGCCGGAGCGGGCATTACGCGGTAAGTCGATCTGCGTGACGTCACCGGTGATCACCGCTTTTGAGTTAAAGCCAATACGGGTCAAGAACATCTTCATCTGTTCGATGGTGGTGTTCTGGCTCTCATCGAGAATAATAAAAGCATCATTGAGGGTTCGGCCACGCATATAGGCCAGCGGGGCGACTTCAATGACATTACGCTCAATCAGCTTCTCCACTTTTTCAAAGCCGAGCATTTCAAACAGTGCATCGTACAGTGGGCGCAGATAAGGGTCGACTTTCTGACTTAGATCCCCAGGCAGGAAGCCCAGCTTTTCACCGGCTTCAACTGCTGGACGAGTCAGCAGAATACGTCTCACTTCTTGGCGCTCAAGGGCATCCACCGCGGCCGCTACTGCCAGATAAGTCTTACCGGTTCCCGCTGGACCAATACCAAAGGTAATATCGTGGTCGAGGATATGGGCAATATAACTGGCCTGGTTCGGGGTACGCGGCTTAATCACGCCACGGCGGGTTTGGATGTTCACCGCTTTACCGTAGTCAGGCACACTCTCAGCGCTCTGCTCTAGGACGCCACTCTCTTTAATCGCCAGATGGATATCCTGTGGGTCGATATCTTTGCTCTGACCGCGCATCGGTGCGGTATCCACATAGAGTTTTTTCAGGATCTGTTCTGCCGCCGCCACACAGAGCGCTTTACCGGTCAGGGTAAAACGGTTATCACGGCGATTGATTTCAATGCCGAGCCGACGTTCTAACTGTTTCAGGTTATCGTCAAACGGGCCGGTAAGACTCAGTAGGCGTTGGTTATCGGCAGGTTCCAAGGCAATGTCACGGGTTTCGATATTCAAAGTAATCCTCTAGGTCGCTAAGGGCCGGTTAGTCAGAATCAGGGTATCCGGCGGCAACATCGGGCCTGCCGCAGAAAGTCTCTTCTGAGGGATATCGGGGCAGATTATTAAAAATCCACCCCTTTCAGCGTAGCAAATTTACCGCCGCACGGGAGGGCAGCGGCAGGAGGAAGCTGTTAAGGCTGATAGACCCCGACGCCGGACTCATTCTCTTTACGGGTACGGGCAATGACAGAGGCCGGAGATTCGGTGACGCGCAGATCCATCTCCTGCTCGGTACGGACCGCTACCCCACGCAGGGAGTTCGGATAAACATCGACAATTTCTACGTCGACAAACTTACCGACCATCTCTGGAGTGCCTTCAAAGTTGACCACACGGTTATTTTCGGTACGACCGGAAAGTTCCATTAGGTTCTTACGAGAGGTGCCTTCCACCAGTACACGCTGTACGGTACCGAGCATGCGGCGGCTCCAGGCCATTGCCTGCTGATTGATACGATCCTGAAGAATATAGAGGCGTTGTTTCTTCTCATCTTCGCTGACATCGTCTGGCAAATCGGCAGCTGGAGTACCCGGGCGTGCCGAGTAGATAAAGCTGAAGCTCATATCGAAGTTGACGTCGGCAATCAGCTTCATGGTTTTCTCGAAATCTTCTTGGGTTTCTCCTGGGAAGCCGATAATAAAGTCGGAGCTGATTTGGATATCCGGACGCGCATCACGCAGTTTGCGGATTATCGCTTTATATTCCAGCGCCGTGTGGGCACGCTTCATCAGTGTCAGAATACGATCAGCACCACTCTGCACCGGCAGGTGCAGGAAACTGACCAGCTCCGGCGTATCGCGGTACACCTCAATGATATCGTCGGTAAACTCGATTGGGTGGCTGGTGGTAAAACGGATGCGGTCGATACCGTCGATGGCAGCCACCAGGCGTAACAGGTCGGCAAAGGTACATACCGATCCGTCAAAGTTTTCACCGCGGTAGGCATTGACGTTTTGGCCCAGCAGATTGACCTCACGCACCCCCTGGGCTGCCAACTGGGCGATCTCAAACAGGATATCGTCGCTTGGACGGCTGACTTCTTCACCGCGGGTGTAAGGCACCACACAGAAGGTGCAGTATTTATTACAGCCTTCCATAATGGAGACAAAAGCACTCGGTCCTTCAGCCCGTGGTTCTGGCAGGCGGTCAAATTTTTCGATTTCTGGGAAACTGATGTCCACCACTGGGCTCTTGTTGCCACGGACGCTGTTGATCATCTCCGGCAAACGGTGCAGGGTTTGCGGGCCAAACACGATATCCACATAGTGGGCACGCTGGCGGATATGATCACCTTCCTGCGAGGCAACACATCCTCCGACACCGATAATCAGGTCCGGATTGTTATCTTTCAGCTTTTTCCAGCGTCCTAATTGGTGGAACACTTTTTCCTGCGCTTTTTCACGGATAGAGCAGGTATTCAGCAGCAGCACGTCCGCCTCTTCCGCATCTTCGGTTAGAGAGTAGCCGTGAGTATTGTTCAGCAGGTCTGACATTTTCGATGAATCGTACTCATTCATCTGACAGCCCCAGGTTTTAATATGTAATTTTTTTGTCATCGAACTGGCCATTGATTCAGTGCAAGGATGTGCAGGCGGCATATTGTAATGCTTTGGTGCTGTTGTGACCAGTGTAGCGGCTTTTCTGTTTGTGACCGTATTTTCCGGTACACTGGTAAGGATTGACATTAACCCGCTCTCAGACGGGCAGTCTGGTCTTGGAAAGGATAATAACATGCAGGAAGATCAATTTGATGTCGTGATTACCGGTGGCGGTATGGTGGGCGCGGCGCTGGCTTGCGGGTTGGCCCGGCATCAGTTTAAAGTTGCGGTGATTGAGCACCAGACTCCGGCCGCTTTTTCGCCGGAAAGTCTTCCAGACGTGCGCATCTCCGCTATTGGCTGTGCCTCAGTGGCATTGCTGAAAGAGTTGGAGGTGTGGCAGGCGATAACCGCCATGCGCTGCGTCCCTTACCGTCGTTTGGAAACTTGGGAATGGGAAAATGCCCACGCTATCTTTGATGCTGATTCTCTGGGATTACCGGAACTGGGCTTTATGGTGGAAAACAGCGTCCTGCAGTGGGCATTGTGGGAAAAAATGCAGCAGCAGGGGATCACCGTGCTCTGTCCTGCCACCCTGAAAAGCTCGCACTATCAGGACGATTCTTGGACGCTAACCTTGGATAATGGACAGCAGATCCGCACTCGGATGCTGGTCGGGGCTGACGGTGCCAATTCTCAGGTGAGACGGATAGCGGGGATCGGTGTCAGTGGTTGGGAATATTCACAATCCTGTATGCTGATCTCGGTGCGTTGTGAGCAGCTTCCCGGTGACAGCACCTGGCAGCAGTTTACACCGTCCGGGCCACGGGCCTTCTTACCGTTGTTTGATAATTATGCGTCATTAGTCTGGTATGACAGTGTTGAGCGTATTCGCCAGTTATCCAAAATGCCCTCGGCTCAGCTGACCCAGGAGATTGCCGCGCATTTTCCGGCACGCCTCGGCAAGGTTGAGGTCTTAAGCGCAGGATCTTTCCCACTAACACGACGCCATGCCAGCCAGTATGTCCGTCCTGGGCTAGCACTGGTCGGGGACGCCGCCCATACCATTAATCCATTGGCAGGGCAGGGCGTTAATCTGGGCTATCGCGATGTGGATGTGCTGATCGATGTTCTGGCAGAGGCGCGGCAACAAGGTCGCGACTGGTGGCAGTTATCGGTACTCAATCGTTATCAGCGTAAGCGCTATCCGGATAACTTGCTGATGCAAAGTGGTATGGATCTGTTCTATACCGCATTCAGTAACCGCAATCATCCGTTGACGGTCGTCCGTAATCTGGGACTGATGGTAGCGCAACGCGGTGGCTGGCTGAAAAAGAAAGTGCTGAGTTATGCCCTTGGGTTATAAGATACTCTTTGCGCGAAACGGCCTACGGGCCGTTTTTTTATGTTTTTTTTCGGCACAAAGAAAAAAAGCCCACCGTAGTGAGCTTTTAAAATGGCTGGGGTGCAGGGATTCGAACCCCGGAATGCTGGTATCAGAAACCAGTGCCTTACCGCTTGGCGACACCCCAATTGGTGCTTTTGTAATTATGAAACTGGGTGCTACTAAAATTTGGCTGGGGTGCAGGGATTCGAACCCCGGAATGCTGGTATCAGAAACCAGTGCCTTACCGCTTGGCGACACCCCAATAATCTGGTGGCTACGACGGGATTCGAACCTGTGACCCCATCATTATGAGTGATGTGCTCTAACCAACTGAGCTACGTAGCCTGAGTATTGCTGTTCAATGTGGCTGGGATACCTGGATTCGAACCAGGGAATGCCGGTATCAAAAACCGGTGCCTTACCGCTTGGCGATATCCCATTTCATGAGGCACATCGAAATTGGCTGGGATACCTGGATTCGAACCAGGGAATGCCGGTATCAAAAACCGGTGCCTTACCGCTTGGCGATATCCCAGTTGCTGCCTTAAAGATAACGTAAAATGGTGCGGGAGGCGAGACTTGAACTCGCACACCTTGCGGCGCCAGAACCTAAATCTGGTGCGTCTACCAATTTCGCCACTCCCGCATATTATGGTGGCTACGACGGGATTCGAACCTGTGACCCCATCATTATGAGTGATGTGCTCTAACCAACTGAGCTACGTAGCCATAATATTTTGCGTTACCTTCAACGGCGTTGCGGGGCGCATTATGCGGAGTTGGCCCCTGATCGTCAACACCTTTTTTGACGTTTTTTAGCGTAAAAGCGTTGTTTGACTGGTCAGTAACCATAATGATTATTTATTGTGCAGATTTTACGATAAATAGGGGGTTGTCCCTGATAATTCAAAGAAAACCGTGGTAACGCTGATGAATGGGGGAAAGTCACAGACATAAAAAAAGGCCGTGCTGAACACGGCCTTTTCGTCACTAACAATCAGTATTAGTAAGCGGACTGGTGTACGCCTACCGCACGTCCTGATGGGTCATCCATATTTTTAAAGGCTTCATCCCACTCGATGGCTTTGGCAGACGAACAAGCGACAGACGGACCACCTGGTACACATTCTGCTGCGGTTGCCACTGGGAACAGCTCTTCAAAAATTTCACGGTAAAGATACGCTTCTTTCGAGGTCGGCGTATTGTGCGGGAAACGGAAGTGCGCCATTTCCAGTTGCTGATCGGTGATCTGTTCTGCAGCCACCGCTTTCAGGCTATCGATCCAGCTGTAGCCGACACCGTCAGAAAACTGCTCTTTCTGACGCCATGCGACGTTGTGTGGCAGGTAAGAGGAGAAACATTCACGTAGGATGTGTTTTTCCATTTTACCGTTGTTGCCACACATTTTATCTTCAGGGTTAATTCGCATTGCCACATCAAGGAATTTTTTATCCAAGAACGGCACCCGGGCTTCAACTCCCCAGGCAGACATCGCTTTGTTGGCTCGGGCACAGTCATACATGTGCAGGGCGGCCAACTTACGCACGTTTTCTTCGTGGAACTCTTTGGCGTTCGGTGCTTTGTGGAAATAGAGGTAACCGCCGAATACTTCATCAGCCCCTTCACCAGACAACACCATTTTGATACCCATTGCTTTAATTTTGCGAGACATCAGGTACATCGGGGTCGAGGCTCGGATAGTGGTCACATCGTAGGTCTCGATGTGATAAATCACATCACGGATCGCATCCAAACCTTCCTGAACGGTGAAGTTAATTTCATGATGCACGGTGCCTAGCGAGTCAGCCACTTCTTTGGCCGCTTTCAGGTCAGGTGCGCCTTTCAAACCGACGGCAAAAGAGTGCAGCTGTGGCCACCACGCATCGCTCTTATCTTGATCTTCCACACGTTTACCGGCAAAACGCTTGGTCACGGCAGAGATGATCGAAGAATCCAGGCCGCCAGACAACAGGACGCCATAAGGTACATCTGACATCAGGTGGCTCTTCACTGATTCTTCAAGGGCGTTTTTCAGAGCCTCTTTATCGGTTTCGTTGTGAGCAACGTTTTTGTATTCCATCCAGTCGCGTTTGTAATACTGATGGATCTCGCGATCGGTGCTGGACATGTAACTTCCTGGCGGGAATTCACTGATGGTGCGGCATACTGGCACCAGCGCTTTCATTTCTGACGCTGCGTACAGGTTACCGTGTTCGTCGTAACCAATGTATAACGGGATGATACCGATATGGTCACGACCAATCAGCCAGCTGTTTTTCTCTTTGTCATACAGGATAAAAGCAAACATCCCCTGCAGTTCGTCGAGGAAATCGACCCCTTTCTCTTGGTATAACGCCAAGATCACTTCACAGTCTGAACCGGTCTGGAATTCGTAGCGGTCGCTTAATTGCTCGCGCAGCTGCTGGTGGTTATAAATTTCGCCGTTAACGGCCAGCACATGGGTACCGGCGGCGTTGTACAGTGGCTGAGCACCATTATTGACATCAACGATAGATAAGCGTTCGTGGGCGAGGATAGCATTGTCATCAGCATAGATCCCTGACCAGTCTGGGCCACGATGACGCATCAGGCGGGAAAGCTCCAACGCCTTTTTACGCAATTCAACCGGATCGGTTTTCAGATCCAGAACACCAAAAATCGAACACATAATCTACTCCTGAGTCCCTGTAACGGTAATGTTGTTTATAAGATTATTGCGGCCTGTCCGGCGCGATACATAAGAAAATGCGCTATTTCCCCCAACCATTGCAAGCATTTTAACCCCGCAATAAAAAATAGTTGTTGCTGAGGCACTAATGTTAGAATTTATTCAATAAAATGGCTGTTTTTTTAGATGAAAATCAATAAAACCCCAAAGCTGTTTGTTTTTTGCCCGATACTAGAAAAGGGAAGAAGAGTGAGAAATACCGGCCTGTCAGGGAGGGAGAGGGGGAGAACTGCGGCCGGTAGTATTAGAAAGGGCTATGACTAAAACAGGTCAATATCGGCGACTGAAGGATAGATCCAATCTGGGCGGAACGGCATTACATCCACATCGTCGGGGCCGGACACTCCAGAGAGTACGAGGATAGTTTTTAGCCCCGCTTGGAAGCCTGCCAGAATATCGGTACGCAGGTTATCGCCGATGATTACGGTATCTTCCGAGTGGGCATGCATCTTATTCAGGGCTGCCCGCATAATGTAAGGGCTGGGTTTACCCACCACGAACGGGGTACGGCCAGTAATGCGTTCAATACCCGCACAAAGGGCTCCACAGGCGGGGACATAGCCGCGGGCATGGGAATCGGGGTTGGTGGCAATAAAACGCGCCCCGTTGGCCACAAAGCTGGCAGCCTTGTGCATCATCTCCCAGTTAAAGGAGCGGGTTTCACCGACGATCACAAAGTCAGGATTAATATCGGTAATGGTGAATCCGGCTTTGTACAGTTCATGGATCAGCGCACCTTCACCGATCACATAGGCTTTTTTGCCTTCCTGACGGCGCAGGAAATCAGCGGTCGCCATCGCTGAGGTATAGAAGATGGACTCCGGCAGGTTGATCCCGGCAGAGGAGAAACGGTTAGCCAGGTCCTGCTCGGTCTGAGAAGGGTAGTTAGTCAGTACCACCAGCGGTACTTCTTTCTCCAGCAGACCATGCAGGAACTCCTTCGCCCCTTTCACTGGGGTATTGTCGTGCATCAGCACGCCATCAATGTCGCAGATTACGTTTTTAAGGGTCATTAGGTCATTCCGCATCAGTAATAATAGGTCATCTACTCACCGAGTAGATGTTGCAGCAGCAGACCGTTAAGCATCGCCCGTTTTGCCAAGGCAAAGGCACCGATGGCTGAACGGTTGTCGAGACGGGAACGAACCACCGGCAGATTGCGGCGGAAATCGTTTAATGTCTGAGTATCAATACAGCGCTGGATCACCGGAAATAGGATAGCGTCGGCGGCGGTCAGTTCACCGGCCAGCACCACTTTTTGCGGGTTAAACAGGTTAATGCTGATAGCGATCACTTTACCAAGTTGCAGCGCCACGTCTTTGATCAGCAGTTCTGCCAGCGGGTCTCCTCGGTTAGCGGCCTGACAGATATCGCTGATCTGACAGTCGCTCTCTCGCAAGCTGCTGGGATAGCCCTGTTCCAGCAGTTTTTTAGCGCGTTGAATAATCGCCGTATTTGAGGCAATGGTTTCCAAGCAACCAAAGTTACCGCAGTAACAACGCTCGCCCAGTGGATCGACCTGAATATGGCCGATCTCGCCGACATTGCCGTGGCAACCGAGAAAAATATTGCCGTTAATAATAATTCCGGCACCGGTTCCACGGTGGATACGCACCAAAATGGAGTCAGAACAGTCGCGGCTTGCGCCAAAATAGTGCTCTGCTAAGGCCAAACTGCGGATATCGTGGCCGACAAAACCGGGAATTGCGAAACGGCGGGTCAGATTTGCGACCAGAGTCCAGTGTACTTCACCGAGGTGCGGCATAAAACGCACCACGCCTTGGTCAGGGTCGACCAGTCCTGGCAGGATCACGGAGATGGCAATCAGTTCCTGTAAGATATCCTGTTGCGCGGCAATAAAATGGTCGATGGCGTTAAACAGCGCCTCTTCCAGGGCTGGTAGGCTGTCAGCCGGTAGTGGATAATGATGTTCCGCCAGCTGACTGCCGCCAAGGTCGAACAGGGCCACGGTGGTGTCCTGGCGTCCGAGCCGGATCGCGATGGTATGAAAACCCTGATGTTCGCTGATAATCGAGATTGCCCTGCGGCCGCCGGTTGAAGCCTGCTGCTCAACTTCTTTGATCAAACCACGCTCAATCAGTTGGCGGGTAATTTTGGTCACACTGGCCGGCGCAAGCTGGCTGATTTCAGCCACCCGGATCCGGGAAATCGGTCCCTGTTGATCAATAAGCCGGTAGACCGCGGCGCTGTTTAACTGCTTTACCAGATCGATATTACCAATTTGCGTTTGTTTGCCGGTGACCATTCAATGCTTACCTGCTGAAAACCTCGTTACCGTTAACGATGGTTTTAATTATGTCAAAGTTGCGTGTGAAAACCGTCAGGTTAGCGACTTTACCGCGCTGCAGTGAGCCTAGCTGTTTTTCGACGCCGATAGCCCGAGCGGGGTAGAGAGTCGCCATTCGCAGGGATTCGTCGAGAGGGATCCCCAGATGCTCAACACTGTTACGCACCGCTTCAATCATGGTCAGAGAGGAACCACTGAGCGTACCGTTTTCATCCACGCACAAACCGTCCCGATAGTATATGGTTTTGCCGGCAAAAATGAACTGATCAATCTCTGCTCCGGCAGGGGCGGTTGCATCAGTCACCAGGATCAGCTTATCCCCTTTGATGCGCTTGGCATTACGCAGATTGGCGTAATGCACATGTAGGCCGTCGGCGATAATGCCGCAATAGACATCAGGGGAATCAAAGACGGCACCGATAAGCCCCGGAGTACGGCCAGCAAAGGTTGGCATGGCGTTATACAGATGGGTGGCAAAGCTAACGCCAGCGGAGAAACCGGCCATAGCCTGGTCGTAGCTGGCATTAGAGTGTCCGGCAGACACCACAATACCGGCTTGGCTTAAGGCGGCAATCGCCTCCGCGCTGACATTTTCCGGTGCTAGGGTGACCTTGCGCACCGCCGCCGCATTACGACAAATTATCTCTAGCAGTGCGGGGTCACAGGGGCGGATCAGAGCCGCATCATGGGTCCCTTTTTTCGCCACATTCAGCCATGGCCCTTCGATATGCAGACCCAGCGCCTGATGGGGATGCAGAGAAAGCCACTGATTCATGGTGTCGATGGCTTTGATGATCATCTCATCGCTACTGGTGATCAGGGTCGGCAGAAAGCTGGTACAACCAGATTTTTCATTGGCCTGTTGCATGGTGGTCAGGGTCCGCAGACTGAGTGCGTCTAGGCTGTCATTAAACTGCACACCGCCGCAGCCGTTAAGCTGCAGATCGATAAAGCCCGCCGAAACATAGGCACCAGCGGTGTCCACCCGACGAACGGTGGCCGGTAGCTGGTCTGTGGGGCAGATGGCTTCGATCAGGCCGTTATCGATCACCACCGCGTGATCATCCAGCATCTGCATTCCGGTATACACCCGGCCATTGACTAACGCATACATTCGGTTTTCTCCCGGGTTCTTCCCGTTGATCCAGGCTGTACCTGTGATCGTCATTAGACTGGCAAATTTAGGAGGCGTTAATCGCCTCGGCTTCCATTTCGCGGAAGTAATTGACGGTTTTTACTTTCAGCTCTTGGGTGGAGGCGTCGTCACAGACAATAATGCCGCGCGGGTGAAGCTGCAGGCAACTGATGGTCCACAGATGGTTCACATTGCCTTCCACCGCAGCTTGTAGTGCCAGGGCTTTCTGTCGCCCGGTCACCAAGATCATAATTTCTTCGGCATCCATCAAGGTACCGACACCCACGGTCAGCGCATGACGGGGCACTTTATCGACCTCGCCATCAAAAAAACGTGAGTTCGCAACACGGGTTTCCTGGGTCAGGGTTTTGATCCGGGTCCGTGACGCCAGAGAGGAGGCCGGCTCGTTAAAGGCAATATGCCCGTCATTACCGACCCCGCCCATAAACAGATGGATTTTTCCATAGTGGCGGATTTTCTCTTCATAGCGGCGGCATTCCGCCTCGGTGTCTACAGCGTTACCGTCCAGTAAATTGATATTCTCCGGCTGAATATCAATATGGTCAAAGAAATTCTCATGCATAAAATGATGATAACTTTGCGGATGATGTTTGGGTAATCCCACATATTCATCCATATTAAAGGTCACGACATGTTGAAAACTGACCTCGCCGCGCTGCACGCTATCAATCAGGCAGCGGTAAGTCTGTAACGGAGTGCCTCCGGTGGGGAGCCCGAGGACAAAAGGGCGTTCAGCGGTAGGCTGGAAGGCATTAATACGTTGTGTGATATGGCGAGCGGCCCAGCGCGAAACATCGGCGGACGTTGCCAGCGGAAGGAGTCTCATGCATTACCTCATAGGTCCGGAATCAGTCAGCGGTGAGCATGGCCGGTGTCGTCATTAGCCGCTCACCCGACACCATAGCATCCCGATAATCATACTGTAACGATAATTCGCAGAATAAAATAAGTCACCGATTGTTACCAGTGGCATCACTCTTGCAAAGGAAATTATCTTGATGTGTATCACGTAAAAGTGCGATTTAATTTGCGGTGAAAATTAAAATCTTCATACACTCCACTGCACAACGCTGTATCCGACGCTAACAAACCCTGTCTGGCAACGCCAGACAGTACACTAATAAGATGATGGCCTGGTTTATGAGGGGGAATGAGTGAATATATTAAGTTATATGCAGAAAGTGGGGCGGGCACTGATGGTGCCGGTGGCAACACTTCCTGCCGCAGCGATCCTAATGGGCATCGGCTACTGGCTGGATCCCGATAGCTGGGGGGCCGGAAATGCCTTCGCGGCCTTGCTGATTAAATCCGGCTCGGCCATCATCGATAATATGTCGGTGCTGTTTGCGATCGGTGTCGCCTACGGCATGTCCAAAGATAAAGACGGTGCTGCTGCCCTGACCGGTTATGTCGGTTTCTTGGTGGTCACTACTCTCTGTTCCCCTGCCGCGGTGGCCATGATCCAGAAAATCCCCGTTGATCAGGTGCCAGCCGCCTTCGGCAAAATTAATAACCAGTTCGTCGGTATTTTAGTGGGGGTGCTGTCCGCCGAAGTGTATAACCGATTCAGTCACGTCGAGTTGCCCAAGGCTTTCTCCTTCTTCAGTGGGCGACGTCTGGTGCCGATCCTGGTCTCTTTTTTGATGATCTTGGTGGCCTTTATCCTGATGTACATTTGGCCGATGATTTTCGGTGCTCTGGTAACCTTTGGCGAGCATATTCAGAAATTGGGTGCGGTTGGGGCAGGGATCTATGCGTTCTTTAACCGTCTGCTGATCCCCGTCGGTCTACATCACGCCCTGAACTCGGTGTTTTGGTTTGATGTCGCCGGGATCAACGACATTCCAAACTTCCTCGGTGGCGAACAATCTATCGCTAAAGGCACCGGTATCCCAGGGATCACTGGCCGTTACCAGGCCGGTTTCTTCCCGATTATGATGTTTGGCTTACCGGGAGCAGCGCTGGCCATCTGGCGCAGTGCGCGCCCGGAAAACCGCGCCAAAGTCGGTGGTATTATGCTGGCTGCAGCCTTCGCTGCTTTCTTTACTGGCATTACCGAGCCGCTGGAATTCTCCTTTATGTTCGTCGCGCCGGTACTGTTCTTTATCCATGCGGCGCTGACCGGTATTTCGGTGTTTATTGCCGCCCATATGCACTGGATTGCCGGCTTTGGATTTAGCGCAGGGCTGGTGGATCTGGTGCTCTCCAGCCGTAATCCGCTGGCGACCCACTGGTATATGTTGATCCCGCAAGGGCTGGTGTTCTTCGTGATTTACTATGTGGTGTTTCGCTTTACTATCGTCAAATTCGACCTGAAAACGCCGGGCCGTGAGCTGGCGGTATCCGGGGATGAGACGGAAGGTTATGATGAAAACCTAATGCCACAGCAAGACGGTGAATCTGAAACCGAAATGCTGGCACGCCGTTATATCAGTGCCATCGGTGGCTCGCAGAATCTGACCAATATCGATGCCTGTATCACACGATTACGTCTCGGGGTGGCTGACTCGTCACAAGTCAATGATCAACTGGCGAGAAAATTGGGCGCGGCCGGGGTGATCCGTCTTAATCAGCAGAGCGTGCAAATTGTGGTCGGTACCCGTGCCGAAACCATTGCCAGCGCCATGAAAACCGTGCTGGCCAAAGGGCCGATCGCCGCGACAATCGCCCAACCTGCGGTTGCCGAACCGGTCGCGCCATCTCCTGCCCAGTCGGTAGTGAGCACCACAACGCCGGTCGTCGCCACCTTGCTGGCTCCGGTCAGCGGTGAAGTGGTGGCCTTGGAAGCAGTGCCGGATGAGGCCTTTGCCTCTAAAGCGGTGGGTGACGGTGTAGCCATCCGTCCGACAGGACACCTGGTGGTCTCCCCGCTGGCAGGCACAGTAGTGAAAATTTTTGCCACCCGCCATGCTTTCTGCTTGGTGTCCGAGCAGGGGGTTGAGGTAGTGGTACATATGGGGCTGGATACCGTTGCCCTAGAAGGTAAAGGCTTCCGCAGTCTGATCAGCGAAGGGGACAGGGTAATCGCCGGTCAGCCTGTGTTGGAGATGGATCTCGACTATCTGAACCAGCATGCCCGCTCAATGATAAGCCCAGTGGTGATCAGTAATATGGATGAATACAGCGGACTTACTCTGCTGGCAGGTCACCAGGTCGTGGCCGGTGAAACCGCGCTGTTTGAAATAAAAGGCTGATAGCCTCCTCATGATGTGAGGCAGGAAGAGATTCCTGCCTTTTTTTATCGTTGTTTATCAACAAACGGTTGTTTCCCGAGGCCGCTTTGTGGATCATAGCCGGTAACTTTTTTGGGTGATCTGCCCTGATATACGTACTGAGGATCTTGAGATGAGTGAGGCTGAAGCCCGCCCAACGAACTTTATTCGTCAGATCATTGACGAAGATCTGGCGAGCGGTAAGCACCAGAGTGTGCATACACGTTTTCCACCTGAACCTAATGGCTATCTGCATATCGGTCATGCGAAATCTATTTGCTTGAACTTCGGTATTGCCCAGGACTACCAGGGGAAATGCAATTTACGTTTTGATGATACCAACCCGGTAAAAGAAGATGTCGAATTCGTTGAATCCATCAAACGTGATGTGCAATGGCTAGGGTATCAATGGGATACACAGGTTCATTATTCTTCAGACTACTTTGACCAACTGTACAGCTTTGCTTGTGAGCTGATCACCAAAGGGCTGGCCTATGTCGATGAACTGACGCCCGATCAGATCCGTGAATACCGAGGTTCACTGACTGCGCCAGGCAAAAATAGCCCATACCGTGACCGTACACCGGAAGAAAACTTGGCACTGTTTGAGAAAATGCGTGCTGGGGGCTTTGCAGAAGGGACTGCCTGTCTACGTGCCAAAATCGATATGGCGTCCAGCTTTATGGTGATGCGTGATCCAGTGTTGTACCGCATTAAGTTTGCGGAACACCATCAGACCGGCACTAAGTGGTGCATCTACCCGATGTATGATTTTACCCACTGCATTTCCGATGCGCTGGAAGGGATCACTCACTCGCTGTGTACCTTGGAATTCCAAGACAATCGTCGTCTGTATGACTGGGTGCTGGATAACATTACTATCGATGTCCATCCGCGTCAGTACGAGTTTTCACGTCTGAATCTCGAATATGCGGTAATGTCAAAGCGTAAACTGACCCAGCTGGTGGCAGAAAACGTCGTGGAAAGTTGGGATGACCCGCGCATGTTGACTATCTCTGGTCTTCGCCGTCGCGGTTATACGGCAGCGTCACTGCGTGAATTTTGCCGCCGTATCGGCGTGACAAAGCAAGACAATATCGTGGAAATGGCGTCACTAGAATCCTGTATCCGTGATGACCTTAACGAAAATGCCCCGCGTGCTATGGCGGTATTGGACCCGGTTAAAGTGGTGTTGGAAAACCTGCCACAAGGCTACAGCGAAGTGGTGACGATGCCGAACCATCCAAACCGTCCGGAGATGGGGACCCGTGAAGTGGTCTTCAGCCGTGAAGTATGGATCGACCGTGCTGACTTCCGTGAAGAAGCCAATAAGCACTATAAGCGTCTGGTCACTGGCAAAGAAGTGCGCCTGCGTAATGCCTATGTGATCAAAGCTGAGCGTGTTGAGAAAGATGCCAACGGTGAAATCACTACCATTTATTGTCAGTGTGATACCGATACGCTGAGTAAAGACCCAGCTGATGGCCGCAAGGTCAAAGGGGTGATCCACTGGGTTTCTGTAATGGCGGGTGTGAGCGCGGAATTCCGCCTCTATGATCGTCTGTTCAGCGTCCCGAACCCAAGTGCAGAAGAGGATTTCTTGTCAGCGATCAACCCAGACTCCTTG
Organism: Tatumella saanichensis; assembly: GCF_000439375.1. Lineage (GTDB taxonomy): Bacteria > Pseudomonadota > Gammaproteobacteria > Enterobacterales > Enterobacteriaceae > Tatumella > Tatumella saanichensis. The sequence goes on along the minus strand of NZ_ATMI01000054.1, from coordinate 98,871 downwards.
CAGATCCGTCAGGGGTATGTTGAACAGAGCCTGAGCACTGCTGAAGCTGAAGTCTCCTACCAGTTTGAACGTGAAGGCTACTTCTGTGCCGACAGCGTCTACTCTTCTCCAGAGAAACTGGTCTTCAACCGTACCGTCGGGTTACGTGATACTTGGGCGAAAGCCGGAGCCTGAGTCGTGTAATAACGAAAAACGCCACATTGCTGTGGCGTTTTTTTTGACTTTTATCCCCAAAGGCTGCGCTGTGGGTTACGCAGATTGACGTTTCTTCTTCCTGATTTTTTTCAGCGGGATCACTTTTGCTTTTTCCGGGAGGTCAGTGCTCGTGGTCATCGGTGTCTCACCTGGTGTATAGGGGTGCAGACGACGAATACGCGGCCGTAAGATAACCCCTGGCATTGCCCGCAGTTTGCGGCGTAGGCGGTTTTTGCCCGGACGTTCATGGTAAAGCTTAAGCATGATCACCGAAAAGGCCAGCAAGGCAGTCAGACCATTGGCGGTCATGACCGGCACGTCGTGGACCCGATAACCGTACCAAGTCCAGCAGGAAACACCGAAAAACAGGGCCGACCACATACCCAGTGACAGCGCCTTGGTATCGCGGTTACGAACAATGTGCAGCACCTGCAAAAAGAACGATCCGGTGGTCACCCAAGCGGCAACCGTTCCCAGCGCCACCGGCCAAGGCGACAAAAAATAGACCGCTAACAGAGCCAGCATCGCCGTTACCACCACGATATAAATACTTTTCATGGTTTATCATTCTCCAATGCGGCAATTCCCTCGCGGGCAGAGACAACTGCCTGCCTGAGGTCTGCGGTAAATACAGGGTTACCCGCCAAAGAACCAAACAGTTTTGACTCTGCGGCAAAGGCAGCTAACGGATCTTTCTGGCGGTAGATCGAAGCAAAGTCGACACTTTCTCCTGCACGATCCTGATAGCTAAAGGGCAGACTATTATTTGCATAACGCTGCATAAACAAATAATAGAGCGCAATCAGCCGTATCGTAGCCTCGGGAGTCTGCTGTTGTTGATAGCGGGCTTTCAGGGTTGGCACTAGGAACTCGTGTAACTTGGCAATGCTGTCCGATGAGACACGCTGGCAGGTATCTCGCACCCGAGGATTACTAAAACGTTGCAGAACGGTCTGGCAATACTGCTTCAGGTCGAGGGGGGAGTCTTCCAGTGCTGGGATGACATCCTGTTCCACGTAAGCGGTGATCCATTGGCGCACCTCCGGCAGCAGGCTTTGATCGATAAACTCCTTATTGAGCAGACCGCCGGCCCAGGCGATACCACTGTGGCTGGCGTTGAGCACGCGGATTTTCGCCTCTTCATAAGGCAGCACATCCTCGACAAACTCCACTCCAGCCTCTTCTAGGGCAGGGCGACCAGCAATAAAGTCATCGTGGATCACCCACTGACTGAAGGACTCACAGCACACTGGTACCAGATCATCGGTGATATTCTGCTGACGCACCCGTTCAATCAGTTCATCGCCGGTGGCCGGGGTAATACGGTCAACCATTGAGTCTGGGGTACTGACATTGTGCTCCAACCATTCCAGCAGCGGCTGATCCTGGCGGGCGGTCACAAATTCCATCAGTCCGCGACGGAAACTCTGGCCATTACTGCGTAGGTTGTCACAGCAGAGTAAGGTCACTGGACCACTGTTCTTCTCACGGCGGGCGGTCAGTATCTTATACAGAGCACCATACAGGGTAACCGTGTCCTGTTCAGCGGCAAGATCACTTTGTATAGGTGCTGCATTCAGGTCAAGGTGACCCTGATCGTTAAGAAAATAGCCGCCTTCCGTTACAGTGAAGGAAATAATACCTGTTTCTGGACGTGAGCCTTCATTCACCAAGGCGGTGAGCTGGGTATCGTAAGGAAGAACATGTTGTACGGAAGTGATGGTCTGATAGTCTATGTGGCCATCAGGAGAGATAATTTCGAGGGTATAACGCCCTTGTTGACGAGCCAATTGCTCAAGCATTTTCTGTGTGCTGCTGTTACGGATATTGGCCAGAGATATTGACCAACGGCTATCGCCTTTCTGATGTAATTTATTCAGATACCAGCACTGATGAGCGCGGTGAAAGGCACCTGCACCGAGATGCAGCCAGAGGGATTGTTCAGTTCTTTTTGTATTCAAATGCATTCCTTAATCTGTAACAGATAGTCATGATGTTACCGATAAACATAACATGAATACGATTAAGATTAAAATAAGTACAGAAAAGGACCAATGGCGGGCAACTGGAAAAGCACGAAACGGCGAGGAGCAGGCATAAAAAAACCACGTCAGGCGTGGTTTGATTACATCAGGTGGTCAGCGGCCCGGATAAGGGAACGCAGGCATTAGTCGTCGTTATGCAGCCCCTCGTTCTCACGGCAATCGCCTTCGGCGCAGTGACCATATAGGTATAGGCTGTGGTTAGACAGTTTGATACCGAAACGTTTAGCGATTTCACGCTGGCGTTGTTCGATAAACTCATCGCGGAACTCGATCACTTTGCCACAGTCGAGGCAGATAAGATGATCATGGTGCTGCTGTTGTGTTAACTCAAAGACTGACTTACCGCCTTCGAAATTATGGCGTGTCACGATACCTGCATCGTCAAACTGGTTCAGCACACGGTAGACCGTTGCCAGCCCAATTTCCTCACCGATATCGATCAGACGCTTATACAGGTCTTCCGCACTGACATGATGGCAGTTAGGTTCCTGAAGCACTTCCAGAATTTTCAGTCGGGGAAGCGTGACCTTCAGACCAGCCTTTTTCAATGCGGAGTTGTTGTCAGTCATGCAGTTATTGTCCTGTTACTTTTGATAATGACTCTGGCAAGTGCCATGAAGCTCGGTAATGACCTTATTTTTTTGGGTTCATTATAGAACCGATATATCGAAATTGAAACCACGGACCGCCGGACGGGAATGCCTGAAACTGTACCGGTTGACGGCGGGAGAACCGCGGGACATTTTTATAAGCAGCTGAAATTTCCGAGCATTACTGAAGGGAGGGCTACAGCCCTGACTGCCGGAAAACAGTACAAAACCTGCGGGTCATTTACGCAGGTTTTGCGGATGCCGGAGTGAACATTATCACAACTGTGATATAAAAACCTTACTAAGCGTTAAGGATTTCTTTCAGTTGCAGTTCGTCAGAGATCTGCGCAACCCATTGGCTGACGCGCTCATTAGTCAGTTCTGGCTGGCGGTCTTCATCAATGGCTAGACCCAAGAAGTGGTTATCGTCCGCCAGGCCTTTGGAGGCGTCAAAATGGTAACCCGCGACCGGCCAGTGGCCGACGATCACCGCGCCTTTTGGCTCAATAATGTCGCGCAGGGTACCCAGGGCATCACAGAAGTATTCTGAGTAGTCTTCCTGGTCACCACAACCGAACAGGGCAACCAGTTTGCCGGTAAAATCGATCTCTTCCAAGGTTGGGAAAAAATCGTCCCAGTCACACTGTGCTTCACCGTAATACCAGGTTGGGATACCCAGCAGCAGGATGTCAAAGGCATCCAAGTCTTCTTTGGTACTTTTCGCGATGTCGTGCACTTCAGCAACGTCTTTACCCAATTGTTTTTGGATCATTTTTGCGATGTTTTCAGTGTTGCCGGTATCGCTGCCAAAAAAGATGCCTACGATTGCCATGTGGGTATAACCTCTTGAATCTTCAAATCAGATGAATGTAATTTCACTACAGATGCGCGAATAATAGCAGACCCGGCGGTAGGGCGGTACTTGTAAACACGCCGGATTTGTCCCTGAGTGCGCATAGTGGGGAGTCAGCGCTTGTTAAGTTGTGACAGAATAATTTGCTCAATAAGCTCACTACGGCTCATCTGGCGCTCAGCAGCCAGTGAATTGAGTATTTCGACCACATCGCTGTTCATTTTCAGCTCGACTCGCTGCAATCCCCGCACCCGATCCCGTTTTAACTGATTGCGCTTGTTGATGCGCAATTGTTCGTCGCGAGAAAGCAGGCTGGTTTTGGGACGCCCCGGTCGCCGTTCATTGGCGAATAAGTCGAGCGTAGTACGATCCGTATTTTCTTTTGCCATGATTTTTGAAACTGAACATCTGCGGGTATCAGATACCCCGAGCTGAGTGATGAATGAATACGGTTATCATGTTAACAACACACGATAAAATTTTAGCGCGCAATCATACTCCAGTGCGCAGGCAGACGCCAATGTTTAAACACGATTACCCTTCAGCCGCGTGACTGTTAAGGAAACGTTGTACCGCACTGATCACTGCTTGAGGTTTTTCGGCATGTACCCAGTGACCTGCCGCAGCGATGATGTGGGCACGTGCGTGGGGAAACTGTGCTAACAGGGCTTGGCGATAACAGGGGGCGAGGTAGGATGATTCGGCACCACGGATAAATAGCGCTGGCTGCGGGCAAGGTGCAACCGGTTGCCAGCCAGAAATACCGCTATAGTTGTCCAATAATGCGGGGACATTAAACAACCACTCTCCTTGGCGGAAAGATTTTAGTAGAAACTGAACTACCATTTCATTACCGATGAAAGGTAGCATCACTTGGGCTGCCTCTTCACGGGTGGTGATCCCCCTGGCACTGACCGCATTCAGGGCGGCGAAGATATCATCGTGCCGGCGGGTTTCATAGATGACTGGCGCAATATCAATCACAACCAGTCTGCGAACTCGTTGCGGTGCTAATGCGGTTAGCGCCATGGCAATTTTACCGCCCATCGAGTGGCCGATAATATCCACCTGATCTAAGTCATGACTCTCAAGGGTTTGCAACATATCTGCCGCCATGGCGGAGTAGTCCATTGAGGGGGCCCGTGGGGAGAGTCCGTGGTTACGCACGTCGACTTGTAACACATCTCGGTCTGTTTTCAGGGCGCGAGCCAGTATTCCTAGGTTATCGAGACTTCCGAACAGACCGTGGATCAGCAGTACAGGGGGTAATTTTTCACCAACCTGTACAGTTTGCAGTCGACTGTTTAAAATCATGGCAAAGTTCTTAAGGTTGAAACCCTGGCTTAGGGTATTATGGTCAGAGGTTTTATAATGCCGACAGACACTTGCAGCGCAGCGAAACGCGGTGTCTGGCACAATACAGGTGTGATGAATACCTGTCAGGGTGACACTTTATCATCCGCGGATCACTCAGCGCAGCAGAATATCAGATTAATTCCGGTATACTGCTATTGTTCGGAAATTTACATTATCCATTACAGTACGGAAAAAGATGAAAACGATTGAAGTAGACGATGAGCTTTATCGCTATATTGCCAGCCAAACACGTCATATTGGTGAAAGTGCCTCTGATATTTTGCGCAGGATGCTGAATGTTTCTGCACAAACCATCAAGGAAGCGAAAGAAACCCAGGCTGCAGATAGCGAAACACCGTCACTGGCAACGTCGCACAGTGAGTCACGTCCCCAGGATCGTGTCCGCACCGTCCGCGAGCTGTTATTGTCCGATGAATATGCGGATCAAAAACGGGCAGTGAACCGCTTTATGATGGTGTTATCGACGCTTTATCGTCTCAGCCCGCAAGAGTTTCAGGATGCGACCCATACCCTGCAAGGCAGAACCCGAGTCTACTTTGCCGGTGATGAGCAAACCCTGTTACAAAACGGGACTCATACTAAGCCGAAACATATTCCCGGCACCCCGTACTGGGTAATCACCAATACTAACACCGGCCGTAAATGCAGCATGATTGAACACATTATGCAGTCAATGCTGTTCCCTCAGGAACTGGCTGACAAAGTTTGCGGAACGATTTAACCGATCATTAGCGTTAGGGAGAAACGGCAATGGCCAGCCACCCAAGAGCCGGAAAACCGGCTCAGCAGAGCGATCTGATTAACATCGCTCAACTGACATCACAATATTATGTCCTTAAACCGGATCTGTCCGACAGTGACCATGCGGTCAAATTCGGTACCTCCGGACACCGTGGCAGTGCTTCCCGTTACAGCTTTAATGAGACACATATTCTGGCTATTGCGCAGGCAATCGCCGAAGAGCGTCAGAAAAACGGGATCACAGGCCCTTGCTACATCGGTAAAGATACCCATGCCCTGTCCGAACCGGCGATGATTTCGGTGCTGGAAGTCCTGACTGCCAACGGCGTGCAGGTCATTGTTCAGCAGGACAACGGCTATACGCCGACCCCGGCAATCTCTAACGCTATCCTCGAGCATAATAAACACAGCCAGCAATTGGCGGACGGTATTGTGATTACCCCTTCCCATAATCCACCGGAAGATGGGGGCATCAAGTACAATCCGCCAAATGGTGGCCCTGCAGACACCAATGTTACCAAAGTGGTCGAAGCGCGGGCTAACCAATTGATCCAAGATGGCCTGAAAGAGGTGAAACGCTTTACGCTATCACAAGCCGAAACTAGCGGTTTGATCATCAGCAAAGATCTGATCCAGCCTTATGTGGAAGGTTTAGCTGAAGTCATCGATTTTGAGGCGATCAAAAAAGCGAATCTGACCCTGGGTGTTGATCCGTTAGGTGGCTCTGGTATTGCCTATTGGCAGCGGATTGCTGAGCATTATCAGCTGAATATCACGCTGGTCAATGATGCTATCGATCAGACTTTCCGCTTTATGCATCTCGATAAAGACGGTGCTATCCGTATGGATTGCTCCTCTGAATCGGCGATGGCAGGTCTGCTGGCGTTGCGTGAACAGTTTGATTTGGCCTTCGCCAACGACCCTGACTATGACCGCCATGGTATCGTCACCCCAGCTGGTCTGATGAACCCGAACCACTATCTGGCGGTTGCCATCAGCTATCTGTTCCGTCACCGTCCACAATGGGGCGATGAGGTTGCGGTCGGTAAAACCCTAGTGTCCAGTGCCATGATTGACCGTGTGGTTGCTGATCTGGGACGTAAACTGGTGGAAGTCCCGGTAGGCTTCAAATGGTTCGTCGATGGGCTGTTTGATGGCAGCTTCGGTTTCGGCGGCGAAGAGAGCGCCGGTGCCTCCTTCTTGCGTTTCGATGGCACCCCGTGGTCGACCGATAAAGACGGTATCATTATGTGCCTGCTGGCGGCAGAGATCACCGCCGTGACCGGACTCAACCCGCAGCAGCACTATGACGCACTGGCCGCGAAATTTGGCTCACCCAGCTATAACCGTATTCAGGCCTCTGCCACCAGTGCGCAGAAGGCCGCGCTCTCTAAACTCTCCCCAGAGATGGTCAGCGCAGAAACCCTGGCCGGTGACCCGATTACTGCCCGTCTGACCGCAGCACCTGGCAATGGCGCAGCGATTGGCGGCCTGAAAGTGATGACGGAAAATGGCTGGTTCGCCGCCCGTCCGTCCGGCACTGAAGACGCCTATAAAATTTACTGTGAGAGCTTCCTCGGTGCAGAGCATCGCGAAAAAATCGAGAAAGAAGCGGTGGATATCGTCAGCGAAGTGCTGAAAAACGCCTAATCTCTCTACCCAGTCAAACGAGGGGTGCCGTCAGGTGCCCCTTTTTATGCACAAAATAGCAGATAATTCTGGCTCTCTGCCCCTTCCTGGGAGGGCTGCTATACTCTAAACTTGTACAAGTTTTAAAATAAGGTACAGGTTTATGTCACAGTTTCCTCAGATAGCAGTACCCGGAGAACCCCTTTCTACACGGGGCATGGCCTCACTGGCAGCCAATTTGCCACCGGAGTTTCGTTTGCAGACACTGCCTATGTCGGCGTTTCGTAAGCAGCTTACGCCATCGGCGTCACAGCTCAATGCCCTCAATTCACGGCAGAAATTGCTGCGTTGGCCGGTCAGTGGCATCGTTCTGCCGTGCGCTGACAGCAGTGAGGTACTGGAAGCCGAGGTACAACACTCTGAGGAAGACCTGCCGGTGATCACCGAACAGGCACTCTCTTCGCCGCAGTCTCGTCAGCAGTTTATTGAGGCGGTTTCCGCACGGACAGAGTTTGATGCCGTCTGTGCCGATGGCTGTAGCGCCCACGATTTGATCCGTTTTCACAGTCGCTACAAATACCTGCTGCTGTCTCACTCGCAGCCACTATACCGCGAGCTGGGCCCCTTGGTCGCTGACATGGCGTCTTGGCCTTCACCGGCTGCCTTTGCCCTGATGTACCGCCATAAATTAATGGCGCTGTTGCGCTGTCCGCCAACCCGCGAGAATCACACTAATGTGTTGATGCATATCCAAGGGTATTTCCGTCCCCACCTTAGCGGTGAACAGCGTCAAGCGCTGGCGGCAACCATTGATCGTTTTCGATTAGGGGAGCTACCGTTATCTGTGCCGATTGCGGCCTTGAAAGCCTGTTTGGCAGAGTTTCCCCATGAATGGATCGCCTCACAGCGCTACCTGTTCCCTTATCTGTCGTCTGAGGCCGATAAAACGTCTGTGGAGGAAGAATGAAAACTCATCTTGTCTGGCTGAGGAATGACCTCCGTACCTTGGATAATCCGGCCCTGTATGCAGCCTGTCAGGATCCGCAAGCACGGGTCATCGCACTGTTTATCCCCACTGTCAGTCAGTGGCAGCAGCACGGTATGGCGGGTAGGCAGGCGGCGTTTATTCGCGATGGCTTACGCCTACTCAGTGAAGAGCTTCAGCATCTCGGGGTGCCGCTGCTGATCCGTGAAGCAGAGATGTTCAATGATAGTATTGAAGTACTGTATCAAGTGGTGGAGCAGTTTCAGGTTAATGCCTTGTTCTACAACTATCAGTATGAACTGAATGAGCATCAGCGTGACCGCCAGGCTGAGCAAAAATTGAATGAGCAGGGCATTGCTTGCCAAGGGTTTCATGATGGCACCCTAGTGCCCCCCGGCTCGGTACTTACCGGTAAAGGCACCATGTATCATGTCTACACACCGTTCAGTAAAGCACTGGCAGCGAAGTTACGTCAGGAACTCCCCGAGTGCTACCCGGCACCGCAAGGGCGTACTGCACCGAAAGATATCAGTGCCGATAAGGTGCCTGATTTTACGCCAATGGCGGAACATTATGATCAACAGCTGTTCCCGGCAGGGGCACGAGAAGCCTTGCGCCGCCTGCGAGAATTCAGCCTGCACAATGCTGCCGACTATGATAAGCAGCGGGATATTCCGGCCAAAAAAGGAACCAGCGAGTTATCTCCGTATCTGGCTACTGGTCAGCTATCGGCCCGTCAATGTCTGCACCGTATTTTACGGGATAACCCCGATGCACTCAGCGGCGGTAAAGGCGCAGTGTGGTTGAACGAGATTTTTTGGCGCGAATTTTATCGGCATTTGCTGGTGGCTCATCCCCGCTTGTGCCGTCATCAGCCTTATACCGACTGGACCCGTCATATTGAGTGGCGCAAGGATAAAAAGCATTTGTCCGCTTGGCAGCAAGGAAAAACCGGTTATCCGATTGTCGATGCCGCCATGAAACAGTTGAACACCACCGGCTGGATGCATAACCGCCTGCGGATGATTGTCGCCAGCTTTCTGGTAAAAGATCTGCTGATCGACTGGCGGGAAGGGGAGCGTTACTTTATGTCACAGTTGCTGGACGGCGACTTAGCCGCCAACAACGGTGGCTGGCAATGGGCAGCTTCAACCGGCACCGATGCCGCCCCCTATTTCCGTATCTTTAATCCCCAATTGCAGGGCGAACGTTTTGACCCTGAAGGGGAGTTTATCCGTCGTTGGATCCCTGAGTTGGATCAAGTTCCGGGTAAAGCTATCCATGACCCTTGGACATGGGCGAAAAAGCATCAGGTTACGCTGGATTACCCGCAACCGGTTGTCGAACACAAAAAGGTGCGTCAAACTACGTTGCAGGCCTATGAGGCCGCCCGTAAGCAAGGTCAGAACTCAGAGGAATAACAGTACTGATGAACAATATCCAGTTAGAAGCCGTCATTAATCAACAACTGAACAGCAAAACTTTCAGTGATTACGCCCCTAATGGTCTGCAGGTCGAGGGTCGCCCGGAGGTACAGAAAATTGTTACCGGCGTGACTGCCTGTCAGGCATTACTTGACGAAGCCGTCAGGCTGAAGGCAGATGCGGTGATCGTTCATCATGGTTACTTCTGGAAAAATGAAGCGCCGCAAATCACTGGTATGAAACGCCAGCGTCTGCGCACCCTGTTGAGCCACGATATCAACCTTTATGGCTGGCATCTTCCGCTGGATGCACATCCGCAGTTAGGCAACAACGCACAATTGGCGGCGCTGCTAGGTATTCACGTGCAGGGAGAGATTGCCCCGCTGGTACCCTATGGCCGTCTGGATCAGCCGCTGGATGGCGCTGCTTTCGGCCATCTTATTGAGCAGAAATTGGGACGTAAACCGCTGTGGTGTGGCGATAATGCCCCGCAAAAGATTGAGCGGATTGCTTGGTGTACTGGGGGCGGACAGGGCTTTATCGATGAGGCCGCTGACTTCGGGGTGGACGCCTTTATCACCGGTGAAGTCTCGGAGAAAACCATTCATGTTGCCCGTGAGCGTAGCCTTCACTTCTATGCCGCTGGCCACCATGCCACTGAGCGTGGCGGTGTACGAGCTCTGGGAGAATGGTTGGCAGCGGAACAGGGCCTTAACGTGACCTTTGTCGATATTGATAACCCAGCGTAATGCGACTGTTATGGTCTCTGCCTCATCCGCCGCACAGTGGCGGATGATCGCTATATTGCCTCACTGAACTTCCCACCAAAAGATATTTCATTTTCAGTTAATTATTAAAAATGTTGACACAAAACCTGTCGTTACGGATAACGGTAGAGACAAACTTGTGTGCGAAAAGCACCGATTCAGGTAATCGCCCTGAAGGGCGAGGGTTGTACGGAGACAGGTTGTGCAGCAAATCAAATACTATATGTTGGGAGAGCAGGCACTGGTCATGGAGTTATCTCCACCGGTCACCTTGGCCTCGCAGCAAAAAATTTGGGGATTGGTACGCCGACTTGGTAGCCAACCGCAGGTGCGTCAGGCTATTCCGGGTATGAATAATCTGACCGTGATCCTCTGGGATATTCCGGCAGATGCTGAACAGGCTCTGGATCAGCTTCGCCGTGACTGGGAGGGGAGCAGTGCGGATATTCCTGAGTCCCGCACCATTGATGTGCCAGTAATTTACGGTGGCGACGGCGGTCCGGACCTGCAGGAGGTGGCACGCCACAGTCAACTGAGCCCCTCTCAGGTGGTGGAGTTACACAGCAGCGGCCAGTATACGGTCTATTTTATCGGCTTCCAGCCGGGCTTCCCTTACATGGCGGGACTCAACCCGAAAATTCACTGCCCGCGTCGCGCTGAACCGCGTGTTGCTGTGCCTGCAGGCAGTGTAGGGATTGGTGGCAGTCAGACCGGAATTTATCCATTGCCGACTCCCGGGGGCTGGCAGCTGATTGGCCTCGCATCAGTACCGCTGTTTTCCCCTGAACGTGACCCGGCGGTGTTACTGGCACCGGGGGACACTGTGCGTTTTGTCCCGCAAAAGGAGGGCCAATGCTAACGCTCCTTCGGGCCGGAATGGCCACTTCCGTTCAAGATGCCGGACGTTTCAGTTATGGGCAATCGGGTGTCAGCCTCAGCGGCGTACTGGATTTACCGGCGATGAAAACCGCTAACTTATTGGTCGGCAACCCAGAAAGCAGCGCAGTACTGGAAATCACCTTCGGACAGTGTCGTTTTCGTTTTGAACGTGACAGTTGGTTTGCACTGACTGGAGCTGGCTGTCAGGCCGAATTGGACGGTGCGACGGTCTGGACGGGCTGGCGGACCTTTGCCCGCGCCGGGCAGGTATTGACCCTGACCCGGGCTATCCGTGGTGTCCGCAGTTATCTGGCGATTAACGGTGGCTTTGACTTGCCGCAGGTGATGGACTCCTGCAGCACCGATCTCAAAGCCGGATTCGGTGGCTGGCAAGGGCGATACCTCAAAGACGGCGACAGTTTGCCATTACATCCCGCGACGCGGCGTTTTTCGGCTTCTGTTGGCGTCCGCCAGTTATTGTGGGGGAACCGGGTCAGGGTGATCCCTGGACCGGAATACCATGAATTTAGCGCCGAATCACAGCAGGCCTTCTGGCGCACCGGTTGGGTCCTCTCCACACAAAGTAACCGCATGGGTTACCGCCTGCAGGGACGCCAACTCCATCGCCCCGAAGGCCGAGAGCTATTATCCCATGCCGTGTTGCCTGGCACTATTCAGGTGACCAACGGTGGGCAACCGGTGGTACTGATGGCGGATGCCCAGACGACCGGGGGCTATCCGCGGATCGGATCGGTGATCGCCAGTGATCTGTATCATCTGGCACAGATCCGTCCGGGAGAGCCGATCCACTTTGTCCACTGCACCTTGCAGCAGGCCCGTGAGGCCAAGCAGCACCAGCAACATGTACTTGATATGATGAAATGGGGGCTTTCAGAGTCATGAAGATTGATTTAAACGCCGATTTGGGTGAGGGCGCAAGTGGCGACCAGCAACTGTTACAACTGGTGAGCTCAGCCAATATCGCCTGTGGCTTCCATGCGGGCGATGCGCTGACCATGCTACAGTCTGTGCGCTGGGCAAAACAGTACGGGGTCAGTATTGGGGCCCATCCATCCTTTCCGGATCGGCAGAATTTCGGACGTACTGCCATGACATTGCCACCGGAGGAGGTTTATGCGCAGCAACTCTATCAGATTGGTGCACTACAGCAGATTGCCGTCAGCGAGGGAATGACCTTAGCCCATGTTAAACCTCACGGTATGCTCTACAACCAGGCAGCGGTAGAACCACAGCTGGCGGATGCGATCGCCGCCGCGATCCATGCTGCCAATCCATCACTGGTACTGGTGGGACTGGCGGGCAGTGAACTGATCACTGCCGGTCAGCGTTATGGTCTAGTCACCCGCGAGGAAGTGTTCGCTGACCGTGGATATACCGCCTCGGGACAACTGGTGGCACGCAGTCAGCCCGGTGCGCTGCTTAGCGATAGTGCGCAGGCGATAGCGCAAACACTGAGTATGGTGAAGCACGGTGAAGTCCGCGCCATTAGCGGAGAAACCGTCAAGGTCAATGCACAAACGGTTTGTCTGCACGGTGATGGCGAGCATGCCCTGGAGTTCGCCCGTCATTTACGTGATGCGTTCAGCCGCGAAAAGATCGACGTTACTGCCTAACAGGGCTCCCTGCTCCCGGTTTCGTCTGAGCGCGTGACCGGGAAATATTATGATTCATAATATAAAATTTCGGTTGGTTGACAGGGTGACTATTCTGTTTAAGGCTTAAAGAAGTTTCTCAACAAGGAGTTTCTGATGGCCGAACAAGAAAATTTTCTTAGTGAACTGACCGGATCTTTCTCATCCCCCTGTTCCGAAAACCCCACGGTTGCCGTAATGGAAGCCGCCTACCAGCACCAAAATATTCCCGCCCGCTATATCAACTGTGATGTCGGTAAAGCGCAGTTACAGGCCGCTGTGGCCGGCGCTAAAGCCATGGGCTGGCGTGGCTTCAACTGCTCTATCCCGAATAAACAGGCGATCATTGAGTATATTGATGAGTTAGGCACCTCCGCCAAAGTGATCGGTGCCGTCAACTGTGTGATTATTCGTGACGGTAAACTGATTGGTGAGAATACTGACGGTAAAGGATTTGTTGAAGCGCTGATTGAACAGATTGATATTAACGATAAATCTTTATCGCTGCTCGGTGCTGGTGGCGCGGCGCGGGCGATTGCGGTGGAATCCGCCTTAGCCGGAGCAAAATCGATCACCATTATTAACCGAGATAAAGAGAAGGGCCAGGCACTGGCCGATCTGATCAAAGACAATACGTCCGCAGATGCCCATTTTGTCCACTGGACGCCGGGGATCAGCATTGCTGAAGACCAAGACATTTTGGTAAATGCCACCTCTGTTGGCTTAGACGATGCTGAAGCGATGCCGGAAATTGATGCGAATAGCCTGCGATCTGCGCTGTTTGTCGCCGATGTGATCCCTAACCCGCCACAGACCCGTTTGTTGCGCTTAGCAGAGGAGAAAGGCTGTCGCACCCTCAATGGGCTGAATATGCTGGTTAACCAAGGTGCACTCAACCTGACTTACTGGTTTGAGGTGGAGGCCGATAAGGCGCCGATGCGCAAGGTTCTTGAGGACTTATTCACCGGATAACGTGGCCGGACGGTGACAGACTGAAGGTGCCTGCAGGCACCTTCATAAAGGTTATTCAGATAGGTTTGAGGTAAATTCACGCTCGTTATAGCCGGTATACAACTGACGTGGTCGGGCGATTTTCATACCTTCTTCATGCATTTCAATCCAATGAGCAATCCAGCCAACGGTCCGAGCCATGGCGAAAATGACCGTAAACATTGAGGTCGGGATACCCATTGCTTTGAGGATCAAACCGGAATAGAAATCTACGTTTGGATAGAGTTTGCGCTCGATAAAGTAAGGGTCATTGAGGGCGATATGCTCAAGCTCCATGGCCACTTCCAGCAGATCATCTTTCATATCCAATTCTTTAAGGACTTCGTGGCAGGTTTCCCGCATCACAGTGGCCCGCGGATCGTAGTTTTTGTAGACGCGGTGACCGAAGCCCATCAGGCGGAAAGAGTCATTTTTGTCTTTGGCGCGGCGGATAAATTCAGGGATATGCTCAACAGTCTGGATCTCTTCAAGCATGTGCAGGGTCGCTTCGTTAGCACCGCCATGGGCCGGCCCCCAAAGAGAGGCGATCCCTGCGGCGATACAGGCGAACGGATTGGCACCAGAAGAGCCTGCCGTTCTCACGGTCGAGGTTGACGCATTTTGCTCGTGATCCGCATGCAGGATAAGGATACGGTCCATGGCTTTTTCCAACACAGGATTGACCACATACTCTTCGCAAGGGGTGGCAAACATCATATGCAGAAAGTTTCCGGCATAGGAAAGATTATTCTTCGGATACACGAACGGCTGGCCGAGGGAATACTTGTAACACATGGCTGCTACCGTTGGCATTTTTGACAGTAAACGGAAAGCGGCGATTTCACGGTGGCGTTCATTGTTCACGTCCAATGAGTCATGATAGAAGGCAGCCAGTGCCCCAGTGACGCCGCACATTACTGCCATCGGGTGTGAATCGCGGCGGAAACCGTGGAACAACCGAGTAATCTGCTCATGGACCATGGTATGACGGGTTACCGTGGTGCGGAAGTTTTCATACTGTTCAACAGTCGGGGTTTCCCCGTACAGTAGGATATAACAGACTTCGAGGTAGTTAGAATGGGTCGCTAACTGTGAGATAGGATAGCCGCGATGCAACAGGATACCGGCGTCACCGTCGATAAAGGTGATCTTCGATTCGCAGGAGGCGGTCGAGGTATAGCCCGGGTCAAAAGTGTATAACCCACTGTTTCCCAAAGTACGAACATCCACTACCTGCTGACCCAATGTCCCTTCTAGAACATCGAGGACTAACGGCTCTGCACCGTCATGAGTCAGCGTTACTTTCTTGTCTGTCATTTTGGTCTCCTTTAGCGTCGGCAGGTATGCCGCAAACGCCAAATTATGCGTGTTACTCGCTTTTTAAAAAACAGGCACAACTTACCACTCTGTATAACAACGCCAGCCATCCTCTGTGCCGACAAAGTCAATGACATTGCGTCTGTCTGCTGACATTTGGGGTTCAGTTATCATTGCCTTAGCATTTTCTTCCCCAATCAGTTATATAACTTACAGGTCTGGGAAAGTCTATCCCCGTCGCCTAAGCTATCATAATGGTAATACCATCGCATTTGTGAAATATATGTTTTATTTATGTAAAATCGAGGCAAGGCGCGGCATGATGTGCTTATATCGTGATGCGGATCACTATTTTGGCGAAAGATGACCAAACAATTTGTAGGTCAATTGTAATCAGAATGTGATCTCCCTATACTCGCAATAGGTCTCCGGAAATCCTGTGATCAGGAGCCACCCAGCGTTTTTACCCGTCATTTAACACTGGATGTGACTGAACTGGTTTCGTGAAAGTCAGAGAAGTGATGCAGATTTTTGCGTTTCCGGCAGGGCCGGAGGAAGCTAAAATAATAAAGAGCTGTGTGTGGGCAAAATCGTGAAAAAACAAAGACCTGTCAATCTGGATCTGTCGACGATCCGCTTTCCCGTGACGGCAATAGCCTCTATCCTCCACCGTATCAGCGGTGTGATTACGTTTGCTGCCGTCGGTATTCTGCTTTGGTTACTCGGACTTTCTCTCTCTTCCCCTGAGGGGTTTCAACAAGCATCGGCCATTTTTAGCAATCTGTTTGTCAAACTGATCCTGTGGGGCATTGTCACCGCACTGGCCTATCATATTGTCGGCGGTATCCGTCATTTGCTGATGGAAACTGGCGTACTTGATGAAACACTGGCCGCGGGGCAACGTTCTGCAAAAGCATCTTTTATTATCACGATCGTACTAGCGGTTCTGGCGGGGGTTTTAGTATGGTAAACAGCGCATCAGCACTGGGGCGTAACGGTATTCATGACTGGTTACTGCTACGGGGCGCAGCCATCGTGATTGCCCTCTACGTGTTCTTTATTATTGGCTTCTTGATCATTTCAGGGCCACTCACTTATCAGAGTTGGCACGGCTTTTTCTCCCACACCTTTACGCGGGTATTTACCCTGCTGACCTTACTGTCAATTTTGGTCCATGCCTGGATCGGCTTATGGCAAGTACTGACAGATTATATTAAGCAAGTGGCAGTGCGCCTAGTATTACAGGGCCTGATCGTCGTGGCGTTACTGACGTATGTCCTTTATGGAACCATTATTGTGTGGGGTGTGTAAATGAGTTTGCCGGTCAGAGAGTTTGACGCTGTAGTTATCGGGGCGGGTGGTGCAGGTATGCGCGCAGCCTTACAGATTTCTCAGTCAGGACAGAGTTGTGCATTGTTGTCGAAAGTGTTTCCTACCCGTTCACATACTGTATCCGCGCAAGGGGGGATTACCGTTGCCCTCGGCAATACCCATGAAGATAACTGGGAATGGCATATGTACGACACCGTAAAAGGGTCGGATTACATCGGTGATCAGGATGCCATTGAATATATGTGTAAAACCGGCCCAGAAGCGATTTTGGAACTGGAACATATGGGGCTGCCATTCTCCCGCCTTGACGATGGCCGGGTCTATCAGCGCCCATTTGGTGGACAATCTAAGAATTTTGGCGGTGAGCAGGCAGCCCGTACTGCGGCCGCCGCCGACCGTACCGGTCATGCGTTACTGCATACCCTTTATCAGCAAAACCTAAAAAACAAAACCACCATTTTCTCAGAATGGTATGCACTGGATCTGGTGAAGAATACCGATGGCGCCGTTGTCGGCTGTACTGCGCTGTGCATCGAAACCGGTGAAGTGGTCTATTTCAAAGCCAAAGCCACCATCCTAGCGACCGGCGGTGCCGGACGTATTTATCAGTCGACCACTAATGCCCATATCAATACCGGCGACGGTGTCGGTATGGCGCTGCGGGCAGGCGTCCCGGTGCAGGATATGGAAATGTGGCAGTTTCACCCGACCGGCATCGCCGGAGCCGGGGTACTGGTGACCGAAGGTTGCCGAGGGGAAGGCGGCTACCTGCTGAACAAACACGGTGAGCGCTTTATGGAGCGTTACGCGCCGAACGCCAAAGATTTGGCAGGTCGTGATGTGGTAGCCCGCTCGATGATGATCGAAATTCGTGAAGGCCGTGGCTGTGACGGTCCTTGGGGACCACATATCAAGCTGAAGCTGGATCACTTAGGCAAAGAGGTACTGGAATCTCGCTTACCTGGCATCCTCGAGTTATCGCGGACCTTTGCCCATGCGGATCCGATTAAGGAACCGATTCCGGTGATCCCAACCTGTCACTATATGATGGGTGGTATTCCGACTCGTGTCACAGGTCAGGCGTTAACGGTCGATGAACAGGGCAACGATGTGGTGATCCCAGGTCTATTCGCCGTAGGGGAGATTGCCTGTGTATCGGTGCACGGTGCGAATCGCCTCGGCGGAAACTCGTTGCTGGATCTGGTGGTCTTTGGACGTGCTGCGGGCCTACACCTGCTGGAGTGTATCGAACAGCAGGGTCCACTGGTCGATGCCACGGATGATCAGATCGCGGCGGCAATGGCCCGTTATCACCGCTGGGATAACAACACCTCTGGCGAAGATCCAACGGAGATCCGTAAAGCCTTACAGAAATGCATGCAGCACAATTTCTCGGTGTTCCGCGAAGGGGACGCCATGGCCAAAGGGTTAGAAGAACTGAAACAGATCCGTGAGCGTTTGAAATTTGCGCGGCTGGATGACCGCTCACCGGACTTCAACACCCAGCGAGTGGAATGCCTGGAGCTGGATAACCTGATGGAAACCGCTTATGCCACAGCAGTGGCGGCCAACTACCGTACCGAGAGTCGCGGGGCGCACAGTCGCTTCGATTACCCTGATCGCGATGATGAAAACTGGTTATGCCACAGCCTCTACTTACCGCAATCTGAGAGCATGACACGACGCGCTGTCAATATGCAGCCTACTTTACGCGCGGCATTCCCGCCAAAAGTACGCACCTATTAACCGGCGGAGAGAGACTGATGAAATTAGAATTTTCGCTGTACCGTTACAATCCAGAAACCGATGATGCGCCGCGCATGCAGGATTATACCCTGGAGGCGGAAGACGGCCGCGATATGATGCTGCTGGATGCGCTGATCCTATTGAAAGAGCAGGATCCTACTCTCGCGTTTCGTCGCTCCTGCCGTGAAGGGGTCTGTGGATCTGATGGCCTTAATATGAACGGTAAAAACGGGCTGGCCTGTATCACCCCGGTTTCTGCACTGCAGGGTAAAGGCAAAATTGTTATCCGGCCGTTACCGGGGCTGCCAGTGATCCGCGACCTGGTGGTCGATATGGGGCAGTTTTATGCTCAGTATGAAAAAATTAAACCTTTTCTGCAGAACAATGATCCTCATCCGCCGGCGCGGGAAAACTTGCAATCCCCAGAGCAGCGGGCGCATCTGGATGGATTGTACGAGTGTATCCTCTGCGCCTGTTGCTCAACCTCTTGTCCGTCATTTTGGTGGAATCCGGACAAATTTATCGGCCCGGCTGGGCTGTTGGCCGCTTACCGCTTCCTGATAGACAGCCGTGACAGTGAAACCGATGCACGTTTGGATGATCTCGGCGATGCCTTCAGTGTGTTCCGCTGTCACAGCATCATGAACTGTGTCAGTGTCTGTCCAAAGGGGCTTAACCCGACCAAGGCCATTGGTCACATTAAATCAATGTTGCTGCAACGTAATGCGTAAGGCCCTTGCCGGGAAGGGAAGCCTTCCCGGCAGAGTCTGCAGTCTCTGGTAAAGCCCTTTGACGTTGTGACAGCCAGAGGTTTTTACCAGGGATTCGCCCGGTCAGTGGGATAACATCCGTGACAGGGTGTGGTGAATAACGTGATTCTTACGTGTTAATGTCACCCTGTTTAATGATATAAAACAAGGCGATGATGCTTTCCGGCAACGTGAAAACTGCCCGTTAATCTAGGCACAGGCAGGGTAAGCAGGGGCACAGAATCCATTGAGACACTGGAAATTCTGCGACGGGAGTCTTAGCGGGCTCAACCACTGTCCCGGAACATCCGTATAAACAGCAACAATAACTACGAAAAGCATGAATAATGCTTAAGGGATCACCATGCAGAACAGCGCAATGAAGCCCTGGCTGGACTCCTCCTGGCTGGCAGGCGCGAACCAGTCTTATATCGAACAACTGTATGAGGATTTCCTCACTGACCCTGACCAGGTTGACCCTGTCTGGCGTGAGCGCTTCGAGCAGTTTGCAGCCAATGATTTGCGACCGGAACAGTTTCATTCGACAACCCGTGATTACTTCCGTCGGCTGGCGAAAGATTCTGCCCGCTACACCTCTTCGGTCACCGACCCCTCGACCAACTCCCGTCAGGTGCGTGTCCTGCAGCTGATCAACGCCTTCCGCTTTCGTGGTCACCAGGAAGCCCGGCTTGACCCGTTGGGGATTTGGAAACAGGAACCGGTCTCGGATCTGGACCCAGCATTTCACGGCCTGACCGCCGAAGACTTCCAAGAAAGTTTCAATGTCGGTTCCTTTGCCATCGGCAAAGAGACTATGAAACTGGCTGACCTGTATCAGGCCCTAAAGCAGACCTACTGCGGCTCGATTGGTGCTGAATATATGCACATCAATAATACCGAAGAGAAGCGCTGGATCCAGCAGCGACTTGAGTCGGTAGTCGGGCAGGCGAGCTTTACCGCGCAAGAGAAAAAAGGCTTTCTGAAAGAGCTGACTGCTGCAGAAGGGATCGAAAAATACCTCGGTGCTAAATTTCCCGGGGCTAAGCGTTTCTCGCTGGAAGGGGGCGATGCCCTGATCCCGATGCTGCGTGAGATGATCCGCCATAGCGGAAAACACGGTACCCACGAAGTGGTGCTGGGGATGGCCCACCGCGGACGTCTTAATGTACTGATTAACGTGTTGGGTAAAAAGACCCAGGACCTGTTTGACGAGTTTGCTGGGAAACACAAAGAGCACCTTGGTACCGGAGATGTGAAGTATCATATGGGCTTCTCCTCCGATGTGGAAACTGAAGGCGGCCTGGTGCATCTGGCGCTGGCGTTTAACCCCTCGCATCTGGAAATTGTCAGCCCAGTGGTGATGGGCTCGGTGCGTGCGCGTCTTGACCGAGTGGCTGACCGTTCTCATGATCAGGTATTGCCGATCACTATCCACGGTGATGCTGCCGTTACCGGTCAGGGTGTGGTGCAGGAAACCCTCAACATGTCGCAGGCCCGCGGCTACGAAGTAGGCGGTACCGTGCGGATTGTCATCAACAATCAGGTCGGGTTTACCACTTCCAACCCGCTGGATGCCCGATCCACGCCTTACTGTACTGATATCGGTAAAATGGTGCTGGCCCCGATTTTCCACGTCAATGCCGACGACCCGGAAGCAGTGGCTTTTGTTACCCGTCTGGCGCTGGATTTCCGTAACACCTTTAAACGCGATGTGTTTATCGATCTGGTTTGTTATCGCCGTCACGGCCATAACGAAGCGGACGAGCCAAGTGCCACCCAGCCGCTGATGTACAAGAAAATCAAAAAGCATCCGACGCCGCGTAAGATCTATGCCGACCGCCTACTGGAAAGTGGCGTCATCAGCAGTGCTGATGCTACTGAGATGGTTAACCTGTATCGTGATGCATTGGATGCCGGTGAATGCGTGGTCGAAGAGTGGCGGCCGATGTCCTTAAATTCTTACACTTGGTCTCCGTATCTCAATCATGACTGGGATGAAAGTTATCCGGCGCAGGTCAAAATGTCCCGTTTGCAGGAGTTGGCCCGCCGTATCAGCCATATTCCGCAGGGCATTGAGGCGCAATCGAGGGTGGCGAAAATCTATCGTGACCGTGAAGAGATGGCGGAAGGTACCAAACTGTTCGACTGGGGCGGGGCAGAAAACCTCGCCTATGCCACCTTGGTTGACGAAGGCATTCCTATCCGTCTCTCCGGTGAAGACACTGGCCGCGGGACCTTTTTCCACCGTCATGCAGTGATACATAACCAGACAAACGGCTCGACCTACACGCCGCTACAACATATCCATTCCGGGCAAGGTGATTTTAAAGTCTGGGATTCGGTGTTGTCTGAAGAGGCGGTACTGGCCTTTGAATACGGGTATGCCACCGCGGCGCCGCGAACCCTGACCATTTGGGAAGCGCAATTTGGCGATTTTGCCAACGGTGCCCAGGTGGTTATCGATCAGTTTATCAGCTCTGGTGAACAGAAATGGGGACGGATGTGTGGCCTAGCGATGTTACTGCCGCATGGTTACGAAGGTCAGGGGCCAGAGCACTCTTCTGCACGCTTGGAGCGGTATCTGCAACTCTGTGCAGAGCAGAATATGCAGGTCTGTGTCCCGTCAACGCCGGCTCAGGTCTACCATATGCTACGCCGTCAGGCGTTGCGCGGAATGCGTCGTCCGCTGATTGTCATGTCACCAAAATCATTACTGCGTCATCCTCTAGCGGTGTCCAGCCTCGAAGAACTGGCAAACGGCCATTTCTTACCGGCTATCGGGGAAATTGACGATCTGCTGCCGGAAAATGTCCGTCGTGTAGTGATGTGTGCCGGTAAGGTCTATTACGATCTATTGGAGCAGCGCCGCAAAAATAACCAGCAAGATGTGGCGATCATCCGTATTGAACAGCTGTACCCGTTCCCGCACCAAGTGGTGCAAGAAATACTGGCACCTTACGCCCACGTTACTGACTTTGTCTGGTGTCAAGAAGAGCCACTGAATCAGGGGGCTTGGTACTCCAGTCAGCATAATTTCCGTGAAGTGGTCTCGCAGGGAGCCTCCCTGCGCTATGCCGGTCGTCCAGCTTCGGCCTCACCGGCGGTGGGCTATATGTCGGTTCACCAGCAACAGCAACAACAGCTGGTCAATGATGCGCTGAACGTTGATTGATTATAAGGATAAATAATGAGTAGCTTAGAAATTCTCGTTCCCGATTTGCCGGAATCTGTTGCCGATGCCACCGTGGCAACATGGCATAAAAAACCGGGCGATAGCGTCCAGCGTGATGAAGTGCTGGTGGAAATCGAAACTGATAAAGTGATCCTTGAAGTGCCGGCCATTGCCGACGGCATCCTCGAAGCCGTTCTAGAAGAAGAAGGGGCGACGGTAGTATCACGTCAACTGCTGGGACGTCTGTCAGAAGGTGACAGCAGCGGTAAGGCATCAGCGATCAAACCGGAGCCACAAGAAACGACCCCCGCTCAGCGCCAGACTGGCTCCCTTGAAGAAGAGTCAAATGATGCCCTCAGCCCGGCGATCCGCCGTCTGATTGCTGAACATTCACTGGATGCTACCAAGATCACCGGTACCGGTGTCGGCGGCCGTCTGACCCGCGAAGATGTTGAAAAACACCTTGCTGCGCAGGCCAAACCGGCCACGCCCCCTGCGGCACCGGCTGCAAGCGATGCGCCAGCATTAAGCAACCGTAGCGAAAAACGGGTGCCAATGACCCGTTTACGTAAGCGGGTCGCGGAACGTCTGCTGGAAGCCAAAAACAGTACGGCCATGTTGACCACCTTCAATGAGGTCAACATGAAACCGATCATGGATCTCAGAAAGCAGTACGGTGAAGCCTTCGAAAAACGCCATGGTGTGCGTCTTGGCTTTATGTCCTTCTACCTGAAAGCGGTAGTCGAAGCCCTGAAACGTTTCCCAGAAGTGAATGCGTCTATCGATGGTGAGGATGTGGTTTACCACAACTACTTTGATATCAGCATCGCAGTGTCGACACCACGCGGGCTAGTGACGCCGGTGCTTAAAGATGTCGATGCATTGAGCATGGCGGATATCGAGAAGAAAATTAAAGAGCTGGCGGTTAAAGGCCGTGACGGCAAACTGACGGTGGAAGAATTGACCGGCGGTAACTTTACCATCACCAACGGCGGTGTGTTCGGTTCGCTGATGTCGACACCGATTATCAACCCACCACAAAGCGCCATTCTCGGGATGCATGCCATCAAAGATCGTCCAATGGCCGTTGACGGCCAGGTGGTGATCCTGCCGATGATGTATCTCGCTCTCTCTTACGATCACCGTCTGATTGATGGTCGTGAATCTGTCGGATATCTGGTCGCCATTAAAGAGATGCTTGAAGATCCGACCCGTCTGTTACTGGATGTCTGATTTTGCGCCAGGCGCACTCTGCTGCGCCTGATCTTTATTCTTTTCTGAACTGAATGGAAGAACACCATGAATCTACATGAATATCAGGCAAAACAATTATTTGCCCGGTACGGCTTGCCCGCACCTGTTGGCTATGCCTGCACCACTCCCCGAGAAGCAGAAGAAGCCGCCTCTAAAATCGGCGCCGGTCCTTGGGTGGTGAAGTGCCAGGTCCATGCCGGTGGCCGTGGTAAAGCCGGCGGTGTCAAGGTGGTTAATAGCAAAGAAGCGATCCGTGCTTTCGCGGAAAACTGGCTCGGTAAATCGCTGGTGACCTACCAGACCGACGCCGGTGGTCAGCCCGTCAATCAGATCTTAGTGGAAGCCGCCACCGATATCGCCAGCGAACTCTATTTGGGCGCAGTGGTGGATCGCGGTAGCCGACGTGTCGTCTTTATGGCCTCTACCGAAGGTGGCGTGGAAATCGAAAAGGTGGCGGAAGAAAGCCCACACCTGATCCACAAAATTGCCATCGACCCACTCACTGGTCCTATGCCTTATCAGGGACGTGAACTGGCATTTAAACTGGGTCTCAGCGGTAAGCAGGTCAGTCAGTTCGCCAAAATTTTTATGGGATTAGCGACCCTGTTCTTAGAGCGTGATCTAGCACTGGTGGAAATTAACCCGCTGGTGATCACCAAAACCGATGACCTGATCTGTTTGGACGGCAAACTGAGCATCGACAGTAATGCGCTGTTCCGTCAGCCGGAATTGCGTGAAATGCATGACCCAAGCCAGGAAGATGCCCGTGAAGCCCAAGCGGCACACTGGGAACTGAACTATGTGGCCCTAGAAGGCAATATCGGTTGTATGGTCAATGGCGCCGGTCTGGCGATGGGGACCATGGACATTGTTAAACACCATGGTGGTCAGCCAGCAAACTTCCTCGATGTGGGGGGGGGAGCCACCAAAGAGCGTGTGACCGAAGCCTTTAAAATTATTCTCTCCGACGATGCGGTAAAAGCCGTGTTTGTGAATATCTTCGGGGGCATTGTCCGCTGTGACCTGATTGCTGATGGCATTATCGGTGCGGTGGAAGAGGTCGGGGTGAGTGTTCCGGTGGTGGTACGTCTCGAAGGAAATAATGCCGAATTGGGCGCGTCAAGGTTGGCGGAAAGTGGGCTGAACATTATTGCAGCCACCAGTCTCAGTGATGCAGCACAGCGTGTGGTTGCCGCAGCGGAGGGCAAATAATGTCAATTCTCATCGATAAAAACACCAAAGTGATCTGTCAGGGTTTTACTGGCGGGCAGGGGACCTTCCACTCTGAACAGGCGCTGGCTTATGGTACCCAACTGGTCGGCGGCGTGACGCCAGGCAAAGGGGGCACTACTCACCTTGGGCTACCTGTGTTTAATACGGTGCGCGAAGCGGTTGAACAGACCGGCGCCACAGCATCGGTGATTTACGTACCGGCACCGTTCTGTAAGGACAGCATCCTCGAAGCCATCGACGCCGGGATACGCTTGATCATTACTATCACCGAAGGGATCCCGACCCTGGATATGCTGACGGTTAAAGTGAAGCTTGAGCAGGCGGGTGTACGGATGATCGGTCCGAACTGCCCGGGCGTGATCACCCCAGGTGAGTGCAAAATCGGCATTATGCCAGGTCACATCCATAAACCGGGCCGTGTGGGTATTGTTTCCCGCTCCGGTACCCTGACCTATGAAGCGGTAAAACAGACCACTGATATCGGTTACGGTCAGTCTACTTGCGTCGGTATCGGTGGAGACCCAATCCCAGGTTCCAGCTTTCTCGATATCTTGGCACTCTTTGAACAGGATCCGCAGACCGAAGCCATTGTAATGATTGGTGAAATCGGCGGCAGTGCAGAAGAAGAAGCCGCCGCGTTTATCAAAGAGCATGTTACTAAACCGGTGGTCAGCTATATCGCGGGTGTCACGGCGCCAAAAGGTAAACGTATGGGCCATGCTGGTGCCATTATCGCCGGGGGTAAGGGTACCGCAGATGAGAAGTTTGCAGCACTGGAAGCGGCTGGGGTAAAAACCGTCCACAGCTTGGCCGATATTGGTGATGCCGTTAAGGCAGTATTACCGGCCAAATAATCAGATCTCTTTTCTGTCTAAAGACCATCGCTTTATCGCGATGGTCTTTTTTAACTGAACCGCGTAACCGCTAATTAATACCACGACTAACTCCACCACATTACCACTGTTATTTGATAAAACAATTAGGCAGATAATGTTTCCGGTAACAGTATGGAGGGTACCGTTTTGATATTTTCCGAATTGTGAAATAAATGTTTTCTAAATAGTGTAATAGCGGTTAGTATCACTCCAACTACGGAGAGTATTGCTTCTCACCCGTGCGCGTCACTTCCAATCGTTGTCTGGCTACAACACGACCTCCTCCCCCTTCACTATTGCTGCCAACGTCTGTAGGGCAGGGCATCAGCCCATTGCGTCATAGCAAAATTTATTCTACAAAATGACGATTCAGATCAATAAACCGCGAGTTATATCTATTTTATCCACTGGCTATAGATCAGGATTTTGGATTTAATTGTTCTGCGTCAATAAGAGAGTTGTCTATCATTCCTTACTTCACTGAAAAAATTGACAGTGGGTTTTTTTATTACATTTATGTAACTCAAAATATCCCAGCGACCAGGAAATGACACAGTGCACACAGCAACAAAAACGTGATTCTCCGTCACGAGTCAAATTTCTGCTGAAGAAAAGAAAATATAATTCACTGCGACACACACGGCTTATTCTCAGAGTACCTGGCGCAGTAACAGGGTTGATGAAGAGAATGTTTTTATTAAAAAGAGCAAGGAGTCAGGATGTTTGATATCGTCGAACTGTCTCGCCTACAGTTTGCCTTGACTGCAATGTACCACTTTCTGTTTGTGCCACTGACGCTGGGGATGGCGTTTCTGTTGGCAGTAATGGAAACCGTATATGTGCTGAGCGGCAAACAAATCTATAAAGATATGACCAAATTCTGGGGCAAACTTTTCGGGATCAATTTCGCCCTCGGAGTCGCCACGGGTCTGACCATGGAGTTCCAGTTTGGTACCAATTGGTCCTACTACTCCCATTACGTCGGAGATATTTTCGGTGCGCCGTTGGCTATCGAAGGTCTGATGGCGTTTTTCCTTGAATCCACCTTTGTCGGCCTGTTTTTCTTCGGCTGGGATCGCCTAGGTAAAGTTCAGCACCTGACCGTCACTTGGTTAGTGGCCTTGGGCTCCAATATGTCAGCCCTGTGGATCTTGGTAGCTAACGGCTGGATGCAAAACCCGGTCGCGTCGGAATTTAACTTTGAAACTATGCGTATGGAGATGGTCAGTTTCTCGGAACTCATCCTCAACCCAGTGGCTCAAGTTAAATTCGTCCATACCGTCGCGTCTGGCTATACCACCGGTGCCATGTTTATACTCGGTATCAGTGCCTTCTATATGCTGAAAGGTCGCGACATGGCTTTTGCCAAACGCTCCTTCGCGATTGCCGCGAGCTTTGGTATGGCGGCAGTGTTATCGGTGATAGTGCTCGGCGATGAATCTGGCTATGAAATCGGTGATGTGCAAAAAACCAAATTAGCGGCTATCGAAGCTGAATGGGATACCCAACCAGCACCGGCCGCCTTTACTCTGTTTGGTATCCCTGATCAGGATCAGGAAACCAACCATTACTCCATCCAGATCCCTTATTTACTCGGCCTGATTGCCACCCGCTCGGTGGACACGCCGGTGATTGGTCTGAAAGATCTGCTGGCGCAACATGAAGTGCGCATCCGTAATGGTATGAAAGCTTACGCGCTGTTGAATGAATTGCGCAGTGGTAACACTGATCCGGCGGTACGGGCAGCTTTTAACGCCTCTAAGAAAGATCTTGGTTACGGCTTGTTGCTGAAACGCTATACCCCGAATGTCAGTGATGCGACCGATGCCCAGATCCAGATGGCAACTAAAGATTCTATTCCGCGAGTGCTGCCACTCTACTTTGCGTTCCGTATTATGGTGCTGTGTGGTGTGTTATTACTGGCGATCATCGCGCTCTCCTTCTTTAGTGTAGTGCGTAACCGTATCGGTAAATGGCGCTGGTTGCTGAAAGCGGCATTGTGGGGCATTCCTTTACCGTGGATCGCGGTAGAGTCTGGCTGGTTCGTCGCAGAATATGGCCGTCAACCGTGGGCTATCGGTGAAGTATTACCGACCTCCGTGGCGAACTCTTCTTTGACTGCGGGTGATCTGCTGTTCTCCATGGCACTGATTTGCGGACTCTATACGCTGTTCCTGATTGCGGAAATGTATTTGATGTTTAAGTTTGCTCGTCTGGGTCCAAGCAGCCTGAAAACCGGCCGTTATCATCACGAGAAACTGGCTGCATCCTCACAGCCGGCCCAATAATTCAGGAGAACATACAATGTTTGATTATGAAGTATTGCGCTTTGTCTGGTGGTTGCTGGTCGGGGTGCTTTTAATCGGGTTCGCGGTGACTGACGGTTTCGATATGGGGGTTGGCATGCTGACCCGCGTGATCGGTCGTACCGATACCGAACGCCGGATTATGATTAACAGTATCGCCCCGCACTGGGACGGCAACCAAGTATGGCTGATCACGGCAGGGGGCGCATTGTTCGCTGCCTGGCCGACTGTCTATGCGGCTGCCTTCTCTGGCTTTTACATTGCGATGATCCTGGTGTTGGCGTCCCTGTATTTTCGTCCGATTGGCTTTGATTACCGGTCGAAACTGGCAGACAACCGCTGGCGCGGTATGTGGGACTGGGCAATCTTTATCGGTAGCTTTGTTCCGCCGCTGGTGATCGGTGTGGCATTCGGTAACCTGTTGCAGGGTGTCCCTTTCCATATGGATGAATACCTGCGCCTGTTTTATACCGGTAACTTCTTTATGCTGCTCAACCCGTTTGCTCTGTTAGCGGGCATCGTCAGTCTGACCATGATCTTGACGCAAGGCGCGGCCTATTTGCAGATGCGTACCACCGGTGAGCTGCACCTACGTACCCGTACGGTGACCCAGGTTGCTACGCTGGTCATGATGGTCTGCTTCCTACTTGCCGGGATCTGGGTTGCTTACGGTATTGAAGGCTACGTGCTGAAAAGTGTGATTGACCATCATGCGGCCTCTAACCCGCTGGATAAAGAGGTAGCGCGTGAAACCGGTGCTTGGCTGGCAAACTTTAAGGCATCGCCAGTACTGTGGCTGTTCCCGCTGCTGGGCGTGGTCCTGCCACTGTTCACCGTGTTGATGACACGCATGAATAAAGGTGGCTGGGCATTCATCAGCTCATCGCTGACCATTGCTTGCGTGATCATGACCGCCGGTGTGGCTAT
This sequence comes from Tatumella saanichensis, assembly GCF_000439375.1. Lineage (GTDB taxonomy): Bacteria > Pseudomonadota > Gammaproteobacteria > Enterobacterales > Enterobacteriaceae > Tatumella > Tatumella saanichensis. Next base: position 69,833 of record NZ_ATMI01000054.1, on the reverse strand, counting down.
GTTCCCGTTCATTATGCCTTCAGTGACTAATCCGGGTATGAGCCTAACCATGTGGGATGCAACCTCAAGCTTACGCACGCTGACCACTATGACGTTTGCCGCCATCATCTTTGTACCGATTATTCTGGCCTACACCAGCTGGTGTTACTACAAAATGTTTGGCCGTATCACCAAAGACGATATCGAACGTAACTCTCATTCATTGTACTAAGAGGACGATTATTATGTGGTACTTTGCTTGGATACTGGGCACCCTGCTGGCTTGTTCATTCGGTGTGATGACAGCCCTGGCGCTGGAACATATCACTGACGATCAGGAAGAGATCTGATGTCAGAAATGATCGGCATTTACCGGTTAGCGGATAAGGGCCCTGTACGGGTCCTTTCCCTGTTACTCGCTCTGCTGGTGGCGGGTTGTGTACTGTGGGACCCGTCCCGCCTGGCCATCGTGCCTGAGCCTTATGCTGTTTTATGGGTACTGGCATTAATTTGGGCGGTGTGTAGCGGGGTGATCCACGGCAGTGGTCTACGCTTGCAAACCAGACGCTGGCAGTTGCTGTTTAACCCGTTACCGGGTTTGCTGATTTTACTGGCGGCCGTGTTCTGTTTTTTCTTTAACGGCCATTAGCCGTTATGATGCCCCGTAATACTATGTGCGCGGGGCAGTTTCGTTATTCACTGTCGCAATCCTCCGCGAATAATCCCCTGAACAAAAAGTAAAAAATCTTAAGGCTTTGTCAGCATATCCTGCAAAACCCTGCTGCGGAGTGTCATCAGAAATAATTATTTTCTAAGCTCAGTGTTGTCCCATTCCAAAGGTCAATTCTCTTGCGTATAGTAGGCGGGTTTGAAGCTAATGCTAGGTGCAGCATGAGTCAGTTAAAATTTCAATGGCCGGTCAGGGTCTACTATGAAGATACCGATGCCGGCGGAGTGGTTTACCACGCCAGTTATATTGCCTTCTATGAACGAGCACGTACAGAGGCCTTACGCCAATGCGGCTTTACACAGCAAACGCTGTTAGAACAGCAAGTAGGGTTCGTGGTACGGCGGATGAACGTGGATTTTATTGCTGCCGCACGTCTTGATGACCTTCTTCAGATTGAAAGTGAGGTTGTAGAGATGGGGCGCGCCAGCATGACTTTCCGTCAGCGTATTGTGAATTCACAAGGCAAGGTGATCAATGAAGCTGACGTGCTGATTGCCTGCATTAACATACATCGTATGAAGCCGATTGCGCTTCCTGAATCCATTGTCGCGGAGTTCAAGCAGTGACTGACATGAACATCCTTGATTTGTTCCTGAAGGCCAGCCTTCTGGTCAAATTCATTATGTTGATTTTGATTGTGTTTTCCATTGCCTCTTGGGCAATCATTATTCAGCGTACCCGTATCTTGAATGCTGCTGGCCGTGAAGCCGAAGCCTTTGAAGATAAATTCTGGTCTGGTGTTGATCTCTCTCGTCTCTATCAGGAGAGCCAGGGACGTCGCGATGAGTTGACCGGTTCCGAGCAAATTTTCTATGCGGGCTTTAAAGAGTTTGCCCGTCTGCATCGAGCCAATGGTCATGCACCGGAAGCGGTGGTAGAAGGTGCCAGCCGTGCAATGCGTATCTCCATGAACCGCGAACTGGAAAGCTTGGAAAATCACATTCCTTTCCTGGGCACCGTCGGTTCCATCAGTCCGTATATCGGTCTGTTCGGTACAGTCTGGGGGATTATGCATGCCTTTATCTCCCTCGGCGCTGTAAAACAAGCGACCCTGCAGATGGTTGCGCCAGGTATTGCGGAAGCACTGATCGCAACGGCAATTGGTTTGTTCGCCGCCATCCCTGCGGTAATGGCCTATAACCGGCTTAACCAGCGCGTAAATAAACTGGAGCAGGGTTACGACAACTTTACCGAAGAATTTACCGCAATCCTTCATCGTCAGGCTTTTACCAGCGACAGCTCAAAGTAAGCAGAGGTTGATTTATGGCCAGAACGCGTGGTCGCGCACGTCGCGAGCTGAAGTCTGAGATAAATATCGTACCGCTGCTGGACGTTCTGCTGGTGCTGCTGCTGATCTTTATGGCGACAGCACCGATTATTACCCAGAGCGTAAATGTTGACCTGCCGGATGCGACTGATTCGAAAACAGTGTCGACGGATGATAATCCTCCGATCATTGTTGAAGTTTCCGGGGTAGGGCAGTACAGCATTGTCGCTGATCATCAGCGGATGGATCAGTTACCTCCGGAACAGATTATCAGCGAAGCACAACGGCGTCTTGAGGAAAACCCCAAGGCGGTGTTCTTAATCGGCGGAGCCAAGCAGGTGCCTTATGACGAAATTATCAAGGTACTGAATCTGCTCCATCAGGCAGGTGTTAAATCTGTCGGCCTGATGACGCAACCGATTTAACTTTAATCCGTTTTTGGGAACCGAGAGTGTCGAAGGCAACCGAGCAAAACGATAAGCTGAAACGGGCGATCATTATTTCGGTGATACTGCACATTGTGCTGATCGCCATACTGATCATCAGCTCGTTAAATGAAAAACTCGAAACCAGCGGTGGCGGTGGCGGCAGTGATCTCGATGCGGTAATGGTTGATCCGGGAGCCGTTGTCGAACAGTACAACCGCCAGAACTCACAGCAAAGTGCTAAGCAGTCCGCGCAACAACAGTCGCAGCAACCGAACACGTCGCCAGCACAGCAGGATGATGCCGAACAGGCTAAAGCGGGGGCTGCGGAACAGGCTAAACAAGCCGCTCAGGCCAAGGCTGAAGCAGAACAGCAGCAAAAAGCGGCTGCTGCCGAGGCGAAAGCCGAAGCGGCACAGCAGGCCAAAGCCGCCGCTGCCGCCCAAGCGAAAGCCGAAGCAGAACAGCAGGCTAAAGCCGCTGCCGCCCAAGCGAAAGCCGAAGCAGAACAGCAGGCTAAAGCTGCCGCCGCTCAAGCGAAAGCCGAAGCAGAACAGCAGGCTAAAGCTGCCGCCGCCCAAGCGAAAGCTGAAGCGGCACAACAGGCCAAAGCCCAAGCGGCAGCAGAAGCTAAAGCGGAACAACAGGCCAAAGCCCAAGCGGCGGCAGAAGCCAAAGCTAAAGCAGAGCAACAGGCCAAAGCCCAAGCGGCAGCAGAAGCCAAAGCTAAAGCAGAGCAACAGGCCAAAGCCCAAGCGGCGGCAGAAGCCAAAGCTAAAGCAGAGCAACAGGCCAAAGCCCAAGCGGCAGCAGAAGCCAAAGCTAAAGCAGAGCAACAGGCTAAAGCCCAAGCGGCAGCAGAAGCCAAAGCTAAAGCAGAGCAACAGGCTAAAGCCCAAGCGGCAGCAGAAGCCAAAGCTAAGGCAGAGCAACAGGCTAAAGCCCAAGCGGCAGCAGAAGCCAAAGCTAAGGCCACGGCGAAAGCGAAAGCTGCCGCCGCCGCTAAAAACAGCAGTGAAGTTGATGATCTATTAGGTGGTCTGTCTTCCGGCAAAAATGCGCCTAAGAGTGGCAAAACTGCCGGTGCTTCTGCAGCTGGCCAGGGTGCCCAGAAAAAATCCGGGGCATCCGGTGCGGCGATACAGAGTTATATCGGCCAGGTCCAAGGTGCGATTCAGAGTAAGTTCTATGACTCTGATAATTATGTGGGTAAAACCTGTGACGTGAGTATCCGATTGGCACCGGACGGACTCCTGATTTCTGCCACCGCGGCAGGAGGGGATCCGGCACTCTGCCAAGCAGCGATTACCGCGGCTAAAATGGCGCGGATACCAAAGCCACCTAGCCAGGAAGTTTGGCAGGCGGTAAAAGAGGCGACACTGGAGTTTAAACCTTGACCGTGTCGTGATGGATAGGATCGGCTATGCTCAGACAGGTAGTCGCTCTTTCCTGAGAGCATGATCGGAAATTATACGAATTATCGTGAGCGTGGGTTCAGATAAGGGAGAGAAGATGAAGCAGGCATTTCGTATAACCTTAGGTGTATTTCTGTTGCTGTGGGTGGTGGTCTCCCAGGCAGAAGTGCGTATTGAAATCACCCAAGGGGTGAATACCGCCCGTCCAATCGGTGTTGTGCCGTTTCAATGGACTGGAGGTGGAGCAGCACCCGCAGATATCGGCGGTATTATTGCGGCTGACTTAAGAAACAGCGGTAAGTTTAATCCGTTAGACACTTCCCGTCTGCCACAGCAACCGACCAGCGCTCAACAGGTACAACCTGCAGCATGGTCAGCACTGGGCATCGACGCGGTTGTGGTCGGCCAGATCCAAGGGAATGCTGATGGTAGCTATCAGATCTCCTATCAATTGGTGGATACTGCAGGGGCTCCGGGCACCGTTCTGTCTCAGAACAGTTACAAAGTCACCAAACAGTGGCTGCGTTATGCTGCACATACCGCCAGTGATGAAGTGTTCCAGAAGCTGACCGGTATCAAAGGTGCGTTCCGTACTCGTATCGCCTACGTTGTCCAGTCTAACGGCGGACAGTTCCCGTACGAATTACGTGTCGCCGATTACGATGGTTATAATCAGTTTGTGGTCCATCGCTCCCCTGAGCCATTGATGTCTCCGGCTTGGTCTGCGGACGGTAACGAACTGGCTTATGTCACCTTTGAAACCGGACGCTCCTCACTGGTGGTACAGAATCTGTCGAATAGTCGTATCCGTACCATTGCTGACTTCCCACGTCACAACGGTGCACCAGCGTTCTCCCCAGACGGTAAGAAACTGGCTTTCGTTCTGTCGAAAACCGGCAGTCTGAACCTGTATGTGATGGATCTGGCCTCTGGTCAAATCCGTCAGCTGACCAATGCGCGCTATAACAGTACTGAACCAACATGGTTCCCTGATAGCCAGACTCTGGCATATACTTCCGATCAGGCAGGTCTGCCTCAGATCTACAAGCTGAACATTAACGGTGGAACACCGCAACGTATTACCTGGCAGGGCTCACAGAACCAGGATGCGGATGTCTCTCCCGATGGTAAATTTATGGTGATGATCAGTACCAATAGTGGTAAACAGAACGTCACTAAACAGGATCTAGAGACCGGAGCCGTTCAACGATTAACGGACACGTATCTGGATGAGACGCCAAGTCTTGCACCTAACGGCACCATGGTGATCTATGGCTCAACTCAGGGCTATGACTCCGTATTGCAGTTGGTTTCAACTGACGGGCGTTTCAAAGCGCGTCTTCCGGCGACTGATGGACAGGTATCTTCGCCTGCCTGGTCTCCGTATATGTGATGCATGTGTAAATATGTATGGCAAACTATAATAGGATGTTGAAATGCAACTGAATAAAATGCTGAAAGGTTTAATGCTGGCTCTGCCTGTACTGGCTGTAGCAGCTTGTAGCTCACACAAAAATGACAATGACCAGACCGGTTCTACTGTGGGTGCTGACAGCGCATACGGCGCGAACGGTGCTAACGGCGGTAACATGTCTTCTGACGAACAGGCACGTCTGCAGATGCAGCAACTGCAACAGAACAACATTGTTTACTTCGGTCTGGACAAGTATGACATTCAGCCTGAGTACGCTCAGATGCTGGATCAGCATGCTAACTTCCTGCGCAGCAACCCTTCATACAAAGTGACCATCGAAGGTCATGCGGATGAGCGCGGTACGCCGGAATACAACATTGCACTGGGTGAGCGTCGTGCTAGCGCAGTTAAAATGTACCTGCAGGGCAAAGGTGTTTCTGCAGACCAGATGTCTATTGTCTCTTACGGTAAAGAGAAACCAGCCGTTCTGGGTCACACCGAAGCTGCATGGGCTAAAAACCGTCGTGCCGTGTTGGTCTACTAAGAGAGTAATATGATTAGTAACTTCAGACTTCATACCCTGAGTCTGTCGTTACTGATTGGTGTAGCGGCCATTCCGGCCGCTCATGCCCAGGCGTCAATCAGTAGCGTTGGCTCTGGCTCGATTGAAGATCGGGTCACTTCCCTTGAGCGTATTTCTAATGCTCAGTCACAACTCCTTCAGCAGTTACAGCAGCAACTGAGTGATACTCAGAATGACATTGATTCTCTGCGTGGTCAGATCCAGGAAAACAGCTATCAGCTGAACCAGGTGGTTGAACGCCAGAAACAGCTGTATCAGCAGATTGATACCCTAAGCAGTAATAACAACGGCAACAGTGCGGCGACAACCGCTCCTGCTGCTGGCACTGACGGTACTGCTACCGCCGCAGACAGTGCTGCGCCTGCGACCCAGTCTGGGGACGCTAACAGCGACTACAATGCCGCAGTTGACCTGATACTGAAGCAAAAACAGTATGATAAAGGGATTGCTGCCCTGCAGGCATGGGTGAAGAAATACCCAGACTCGACCTATCAGCCTAACGCCAATTACTGGCTGGGACAGCTGTATTACAACAAAGGTCAGTTGGATGATTCAGCCTATTATTTTGCGACCGTGGTGAAAAGTTATCCGAAATCACCTAAAGCTCCAGAAGCCCTGTTTAAAGTGGGTGTGGTGATGCAGGATAAAAAAGATACCGATAAAGCGAAAGCCGTGTTCCAGCAGGTCATTAAACTTTACCCTGGTACTGCGTCGGCCAAAGCAGCGCAAAAACGACTGGCAGGTGGCTGATTTGTCTGGTTGTGACCAGGGATCGCGTGATTTCTGGTCTTAACGGATGAAAGGTAGGCAACCGGACAGTTTTTTTTAAATAAGAGTTGCGCTACCCAGCTAAATCAGTAATATATGCCGCCGTTGCCGGGAGATATGCAGACAACTACCGGTGGCATTAAAAGAGGGTCGTTAGCTCAGTTGGTAGAGCAGTTGACTTTTAATCAATTGGTCGCAGGTTCGAATCCTGCACGACCCACCATTTCAAGTAAGTGGTGAGTTATTCTCTTTTAAGGTTTTGTCTTGATGGGTCGTTAGCTCAGTTGGTAGAGCAGTTGACTTTTAATCAATTGGTCGCAGGTTCGAATCCTGCACGACCCACCACTCAATAGATGAGTGCTCAAAGACAAAACGTCCCGCGAGGGGTCGTTAGCTCAGTTGGTAGAGCAGTTGACTTTTAATCAATTGGTCGCAGGTTCGAATCCTGCACGACCCACCATTCCTGATGAATGTATCGCAGACTGTCCCGCAAGGGGTCGTTAGCTCAGTTGGTAGAGCAGTTGACTTTTAATCAATTGGTCGCAGGTTCGAATCCTGCACGACCCACCAATTCAGAAAAAAGCACCTTATGGGTGCTTTTTTCGTTTCTGTGCACCGTCGATAAATCGTGTTGGATGAGAACCTGCAGCAGGTTTGGGTCTCACGCAGTGAGACAACGTTGCCTCCGGCAACGACCCGTAGGGCGAGCGTAGCGAGTCATCCTGCACGACCCACCAATTCAGAAAAGAGCACCTTATCGGTGCTTTTTTCGTTTCTGTGCACCGTCGATAAATCGTGTTGGATGAGAACCTGCAGCAGGTTTGGGTCTCACGCAGTGAGACAACGTTGCCTCCGGCAACGACCCGTAGGGCGAGCGCAGCGAGTCATCCTGCACGACCCACCAATTCAGAAAAAAGCACCTTATCGGTGCTTTTTTCGTTTCTGTGCACCGTCGATAAATCGTGTTGGATGAGAACCTGCAGCAGGTTTGGGTCTCACGCAGTGAGACAACGTTGCCTCCGGCAACGACCCGTAGGGCGAGCGCAGCGAGTCATCCTGCACGACCCACCAATTCAGAAAAAAGCACCTTATGGGTGCTTTTTTCGTTTCTGTGCACCGTCGATAAATCGTGTTGGATGAGAACCTGCAGCAGGTTTGGGTCTCACGCAGTGAGACAACGTTGCCTCCGGCAACGACCCGCAGGGCGAGCGCAGCGAGTCATCCTGCACGACCCACCAATTCAGAAAAGAGCACCTTATGGGTGCTTTTTTCGTTTCTGTGCACCGTCGATAAATCGTGTTGGATGAGAACCTGCAGCAGGTTTGGGTCTCACGCAGTGAGACAACGTTGCCTCCGGCAACGACCCGCAGGGCGAGCGTAGCGAGTCATCCTGCACGACCCACCAATTTAGGAAAAAGCACCTTATGGGTGCTTTTTGCTCTATGTTTAGGGGGATCACGGCTTTCTCTGGATGACGGAGTGAAAGGAGAAGTAGTACTTTCTCTTAGGCCGATTAGCTAAAGGCGTTTCCCCACCGTAAAGCCAGCTTTGCGGGCTTTGAACGCAATCAGTAAGGCTATCCCTAACAGTACCAACATGACCCAAGGAAAAGATCCTGCACCAGCGTGTTTCAGCAGTAAGCCGCCGCTCAGGCCACCTAGAGCAATTGCACAGTTCCATGTCACCACGTTAAGAGAAAGTGCAATATCTGCCTGTTCACCGGCTGAATCTGCCAGTGCAGTCTGCAATAAGGTTGCTGCACCGCCGAACGTCAGTCCCCAGATCAGTACTCCCAAGTAGATGATCCACGGGGATACGGCAGCCACAGCGAAGGATGCTGACATCAACGCAAACATCGCTAGGGAAACCAGCACCGCATGACGCAGGTGGGTATCGACAACTTTGCCGGTGATGAAAATCCCCGCAATCGCTGCTACACCAAACTCTAACAAGATTTTACCGACCTCGTCTGCAAGTCCGGCTTGGGCGATAAACGGCGCGATATAGGTATACAGAATATTGTGGGCCAGCATCCAACTCAGGACTACGCCTAGTACGGGGCGAATGCCAGGAAGTGAGAGTACCGGACTCGAGGGCTTAGTGTGCGAGCGGGCCTGGCCTGGATAATCAGGGACGGCCAACAGGATCCAAGCAATCAGCAGCACACACAGCCCGGACATCACTGCAAAGCTCAGACGCCAGCCTATAAATTCGCCTAGCCAAGTGCCGGCGGGGACCCCTAGAGAAAGGGCTACCGGGGTACCGGTCATCGCCAGTGTCAGTGCTCGCCCTTGAAGAGGGGCGACCACCATTCGTCGTGCATAGCCGGCAATCAGGCTCCATGCCAGGCCTGCCGCGGCCCCCGCCAGAAAGCGAGCGTTCAGGATAACGACGGGTGATGTGGATATGGCCGTCAGGCTATTAAACAGTAAAAAGCCAATGACAGTACTGAGTAAGACCCGCCGTCTGGGCCAACTGCGGGTGAGCAGGGTAAGGGGGATCGCGGTAAGCAGTGAACCCGCGGCATAGGCGGTGACTAACTGCCCTGCAATTGAGGGGGAGATAGACAGTCCGGCGCTTATCTCCGGCAAAAGTCCGGCAGGCAGGGTTTCAGTCAGAATACAGATAAAACCGGTCATTGCGAGGGCCAGTAATGCTAAAACGGGGAGGCTGCTTGCCCGATCTGGGTATGGATTTTGTTTCATGACGTCTCATTCTCCGGCGTTTTACGTGACACAGTTGATGTCAAAGTCAGGCGTAGGATAAACTTAATATGTATCGACCGGTACATATACTTCCCGGAGGAAGGGTTGTTGTCAATAAGTTTTATATCAATTAGTATATTTGAAAGGGGGAAAGACGATGAAAACAGGTAGACCAAGGCAGTTTGATAGGGATAAAGCCGTAGTCCAAGCAATGCATCTGTTCTGGGAACAGGGCTATGAAGCCACTTCACTGACTCAGTTGAAAGCCGCCATTGGCAAAGGGATCACTGCCCCCAGTTTTTACGCCGCCTTTGGCTCTAAAGCGGCACTGTTCAATGAGGCAGTGCAATGTTATCTCAATACTCATGCCCAAGTGACAGCCCCCCTGTGGGATAACCGCTTGGCACCCCGACAAGCACTGGAAACGACCTTAACGCAATCTGCATCTATGCAGTATGAATCGGGGCACCCGCGCGGATGTATGGTAGCACTTAGTGCAATGTCCTGCAGTACAGAGGAGAGCCGTCTGCTGCTGAAACCGCTGGAGAACTCAAGACGGCACACCCGACAGGGGATTCGACACTGTATTCAGCGAGGGATTGATTGCGGCGAGCTCGTCAACAGTGACCAGACGCAGGCCCTGGCGGTGAGCTTTGACAGTTTTCTGCTGGGTATTTCAACGCTGGCCCGCGATGGTGTCCCTCTGATAGAAACCCTACAGGGCATTAAACAGATAATGACATTATGGGAGGGGGCACGACGATAACGACGTGCAGCACTAGGTCTCGATATTGCTGATGTTCTGACACTCAGTCAGTGGAGGTCAATAGTCTCCCTTCTATCAGACCTGCTGTGCCATTTTCTGCCATAACAGCATTACTGCATAACTGCGCCACGGGCTCCAACGCTGTGAATAGGCCTCGCACTGCCGGGGACTGAGTCCCCCCAGCGCATTGCGCAACGCAATATCTTCTTTGGGAAAAGCGTCCGTCTGGTTAAAAGCGCGCATTGCAATATAGCGTGCCGTCCAAGGCCCAATCCCCGGTAGGGCGGTCAGAGCAGTAAACTGCAGTTCCGCTGTTTGAAACTGTAAGCGTTTAAAAAAACCTTCGCGTTCAGCGGTTGCCAGAGCCAATATCGCCGTGATCCGTTGTCGAACAATGCCGAGACCCTGAAAATCCTCTTCGCAAGCCTCACGAAAATCCTCCGCCGTTGGTGGCAGACGGCATAATTCAGTAAAAGGGGTGGTGATGGGTTTGCCGAAACGATGGGCTAAACGTCCGCTCAGTGTAGTGGCCGCTGCGACTGTTACCTGCTGGCCAAGAATTGCCCGCAGCGCCAGCTCAAAAGGATCACAGCAGCCCGGAACCCGAATACCGGGATACTCTGCCAACACGGGTCCCAGAAGCGGGTCACTCCCTAAATAAGCGTTAATGACTTCTGGATTGGCACCAGTATCAAAGAGTTGACGGACTTTCTGTAATACTGCCGGAAGCACAGTCACTAACGAATTGCTGACTTCTACCATGAGGCAGTGGCGCTGTGGTCGACAACCGACGCGGATCCAGCCCTGATGACCGTCCACAGCCAGAGTTCGCAGATAGTGATCATCGTTGATGGATTCCACCTCGCTGATGCGCCTTTTTTCGAGAAACCCAAGCAGTGTCGGCCAGTCAAACGGAGGGCGGTAGGCGACCTGCAAAGTCAGGCTTTGGTGATCATGCACCGCTTCGCCGAGACGGTGATCGTTGCGGTAGGCCCGTGGGCTAAGAGGGTAGCGTTCTGCAAATACAGCATTAAACTGCCGTAGGCTGCCAAAGCCGCTGGTGAATGCAATGGTAGTTACTGGCAACGTCGTTTCACACAGCAACTGACGGGCGATTTTCAGCCGTAAGCTTTTCCACAGTTCGATAGGCGTGGTGCCAAGTTGCTGCTGAGTAATGCGCCGCAACTGACGTTCGCTGAGACCGACTCGCTCGGCCAGATGGCTGAGGCGGAAATCTTTATCTGCCAAGCTCGCTTCCATTATATCAGTCAGTTGCTGACAGAGTATCGCGGCCTGATCGACCGGTGCATTGCCGGGAGCCAGTTCAGGGCGGCATCTCAGACAGGGACGAAAACCAGCCTGCTCAGCCTGAGCCGCATATTGGAAAAAGCGACAGTTCGCACGTAGTGGTTTTCGCGCCGGACAGACTGGGCGACAATAGATCCCGGTGGAAAGTACCCCCGCATAGAACAATCCGTCAAAGCGGGCATCGCGGCTAATCAGTGCCTGCCAGGCACTCTCATCATCAGTCATGGTTAACTCCCTGTGTTTGCCCAAGCTTGCCCGTTTTGTGTCAGGATGACCGGCGGTTTTCGGCCAGCTAAATAAACATAATCCACTGTCCGAAAACCGCCAGAAACTGATGTCGCTGATGGCATAATAGACCTACCTTTCACCATCAGGAAAGTCGCATGCATTATCATTTTTCCATTGTCACGACCCCGGTTGGCGAATTAACGCTGATTGTGGGTGAACAAGGGCTGGCAGCTGTCGCATGGCAGAATGATCGGCCAGCACGTATTCGTGCGACGCAAGACCGGTACACTCCCGAACATCCGCTGTTAATCGAAGCCACCCGTCAGCTCAGTGAGTATTTTGCTGGAACACGTCAGCAATTTGAGTTGCCATTACAGCCAGAAGGTACCCAGTTTCAGTTGCAGGTCTGGCAGGCCCTCAGCAGTATTCCCTATGGCGAGACCCGCAGCTACGCACAGATTGCCCAGCAGATAGGGCGGCCCAAGGCAGTCAGGGCGGTAGGGGCCGCCAACGGGAGAAACCCATTGTCTATTATTGTTCCCTGTCACCGAGTGATTGGTGCCAATGGTAAGCTGACAGGCTTTGCCGGGGGAATATCGGTGAAAGCCCAGTTGCTGGCGCTGGAGGGCAGTGAGTGACCAGTCATCCGCAAACAGGCGATAAGTTTACTATAGATAACTTAAAGTGCATATTTTTGCATAAATATTATAATTTAGGTTAATATGTTTTTTAAATTAAACAACTAACCGCAGAAGTGGAACTGTTCAGGAGATAAAATGGACTTTTTTAGCATTCATCATTTACTGGTACATATCCCCCTAGGCACAGGAGGCTATGATCTCTCTTGGATTGAAGCCCTCGGCACGCTCGCGGGATTGGTTTGCATCTGGCTGGCCAGTAAAGAGAAGATCAGTAACTATCTATTTGGACTAATCAATGTAACCTTGTTTGCGCTGATCTTTTTTCAGATCCAACTGTATGCAAGTTTGCTGTTACAAGTCTTTTTCTTCCTCGCCAATCTGTATGGTTGGTACGCTTGGCGTCGACCACGATCAGAGACGAATAATGAATTGGTGGTGCGTTGGCTGACCGTGCCGAAGGCCATCAACTGGGCTTTGGTATCTGCCCTGGCGATTGGCTTACTCACGATATATATCAATCAGGTGTTTGCTGCCCTATCATCACTGGCAGTCCATGGAATGAAGCTGCTAGGCATATCAGTGGCAATGCCACAACTGCAGCCCGATGCCTATCCGTTTTGGGATGCCAGTATGACGGTCTTGTCGGTGGTCGCGATGGTGCTGATGACCCGCAAATATGTGGAAAACTGGATCCTTTGGGTAGTAATTGATGTGATCAGTATTGGAGTCTTTGCGGTACAGGGAGTATGGGCGATGGCCATTGAGTACTTGATCTTGACGTTTATTGCTGCTAACGGCTGTCGGTTGTGGATGCAAAAGGCCGGAGCAGTAGGCTCCCGCTCCCGGCCTTGAACAGCATAACCTAACCCGGTGTCAGTGATGGCTGTGCACGTCCTGTTCCGCGTCATAGTCATGACCCGCCGCGTCGCGGTGTCGAGATTTTCGCTCCCGTCCGTGACACTGGCCATGATCATGGTCAGCATGAGCGTGTGAAGCCGTAGATTCACCCAACCGGCATTGGGTGTCGGCACACAACTGGTACTCCAACTGAACCGTGGCATGTGCTATCTGGTAGTGCTCATTTAGCCACTGGTGGATACGTTGCAGTAACGCATCATGCTGATAATTAGGGATCACCTGGGCATGTAGGGTGAGAATATTTTTTTCCCCTACCTGCCATAAATGCACATGGTGAACATTACGTACTTCGGCAATGGCTGCGGTTAAACGGCGGCTGAGCTTGGGAATATCCACGTCCGGTGGCGCACTCTCCAGCAGTTCGCGCAGGCTCTCTTGGAGTAACTGCCGAGCACTGTTGACTACCAACACGGATACTAGTATCGATAATATCGGGTCAAATGTCGTCCAGCCTGTCCACATGATCAACAGCGCCGCCACTACCGCGCCCGCAGAGCCCAGTAAATCCCCAAGCACATGCAAGGTGGCGGCCCGCACATTGATATTTTGTTTATCCTGCCCCTGATGCAGTAACCAGAAACAGAGCAGGTTCGACACTAATCCAGCAATTGCAATGCCCAGCATCAAGCCACCCGCTACCGGCTGCGGTGTACGGAAACGGACTATCGCTTCCCAGACAATAAGGATAGTGATCACCAGCAGTGCTAATGCATTGATAAAGGCTGCCAAGGTCGTCAGCCGTAACAGTCCAAAGGTTCGATGACCGGCCGCTTTGCGTTGAGAAAAATGGGTAGCCAGCAGAGCCAGCAGCAATGCTCCGGCATCGGTCAGCATATGTCCGGCATCCGCTAACAGCGCCAGGGAACCAGATAGCCAGCCGCCCATTAGCTCAGCCAGCATAAACACAAAAGTGACCACTAATGCAGCCAGTAACCGGCTGCGGTTCACTCCGTCAGAGTGAGAGTGATGAGAATGAGCCATAAGTCACGCATAATCCTGATAAATGAGTCAGAGTAAGCCTCACGAGCAAGGCCTACTGAATATGATATAGGTCACAGAGATAATAGGCGAATCTTTGCAAAGTGCGATAAATGCGCCGCCTATGTAAACCGGGGAGGGCAAAGCTAATTTACTCGAGCCATGGCTCAGGCTAGAGTATTGGCAACAACCTCTTGGGTTAACTGTAAACGGGACTGTTATGAACTATCGGAATGATGATTTAAGAATAAAGGAAATCAAAGAGTTACTTCCTCCTATTGCGCTGCTAGAAAAGTTCCCAGCCTCTGAAGCGGCTGCCGCCACCGTATTTGAATGTCGCCATGCGATTCAGCAGATTTTGCAGAAGAGAGACGACCGTCTGCTAGTGGTCATCGGTCCTTGCTCGATTCATGATCCTCAGGCGGCACTGGAATACGCTGGCCGCCTGAAAGCGCTGCGTGAGGCGTTGAAAGAGGAGCTGGAAATCGTTATGCGGGTCTATTTTGAAAAACCGCGGACGACTGTTGGCTGGAAGGGGCTTATCAATGATCCGGCCATGGATGGCAGTTTCCAGATTAACGACGGTCTGCGTACCGCCCGTAAACTGCTTTCTGATATTAATGATCTTGGGCTGCCGGCCGCCGGCGAGTTCTTGGATATGATCACCCCACAGTATCTGGCTGATCTAATGAGCTGGGGGGCTATCGGCGCCAGAACGACCGAATCACAGGTACACCGTGAACTGGCCTCCGGACTTTCCTGTCCAGTCGGTTTCAAAAACGGGACTGACGGTACTATTAAGGTGGCGATCGATGCCATCAATGCGGCGGCCGCAGGTCACTGCTTCCTGTCAGTGACCAAATACGGACACTCGGCGATTGTCGAAACCGCCGGTAATCAGGACTGTCATATTATCCTACGTGGCGGTAAAGCACCGAATTACCATGCTGCTGATGTTGCCGCGGTCAGAGAAGGGTTGGAGAAAGCGGCACTGCCGGCGCGCATTATGATCGATTTCAGCCATGCTAACAGCTCTAAGCAATATCAGAAGCAGGTTGAGGTCGCCGCAGACGTGGCTGCACAGATTGCTGGTGGTGATCAGAGCATTATGGGAGCGATGATCGAAAGCCATTTAGTGGAAGGTAATCAGAGCCCAGAGGCTCAGCCATTGGTATATGGCCAGAGTGTGACCGATGCCTGCATTGGCTGGCAGGCCACCGAACAGGTATTGCAGCAACTGGCTGCGGCAGTTAAAACACGGCGTGGTACTGCCTAAGTGACTCGCGGGTAGGACAGATAACCAAACAGGCCGGGGATACCCGGCCTGAACATTACTTCGCTTTACCCTGATTTGCTACTGCCGCCGCTTTGGCTGCGATTTCTTCGGCATTACCCAGATAGTAATGCTTCAGTGGTTGGAAGTTTTCATCGAATTCGTATACCAGCGGAACCCCAGTCGGAATATTCAGCTCTAGGATCTCATCTTCAGACATCTTATCCAAATACTTGATCAGTGCCCGCAGTGAGTTACCGTGAGCCGCGATAATCACTTTCTCACCGCTTTTCAGACGAGGCAGAATGCTGCTTTCCCAGAACGGGATCACACGCTCAATGGTCAGTGCCAAGCTTTCGGTGGTTGGCAGCTGCTCCGCGCTAAGTGACGCGTAACGTGGGTCATGACCCGGGTAGCGTTCGTCGCTTTTTTCCAGTTCAGGAGGCGTCACGGCAAAACCACGACGCCATTGTAGAACCTGATCATCGCCGTACTTTTCAGCGGTCTCCGCTTTATTCAGCCCCTGCAGTGCACCGTAATGACGTTCGTTAAGACGCCAAGATTTTTCCACAGGCAGCCAAGCCTGATCCAGTTCATCGAGCACACTCCACAGGGTGTGGATGGCACGCTTCAGCACCGAAGTGTAAGCAAAGTCAAAGCTGAAGCCTTCTTGCTTCAGTAACTGTCCCGCCGCTTTGGCTTCCTCACGGCCCTTGTCAGACAGGTCCACATCGTACCAACCGGTAAAGCGGTTTTCC
Source organism: Tatumella saanichensis (assembly GCF_000439375.1). Classification (GTDB taxonomy): domain Bacteria; phylum Pseudomonadota; class Gammaproteobacteria; order Enterobacterales; family Enterobacteriaceae; genus Tatumella; species Tatumella saanichensis. The sequence continues at coordinate 53,677 of NZ_ATMI01000054.1, read as the reverse complement.
TGATTCCATTGGCTTTCGCCGTGACGTACCAGAACAAGCTTAGTTACTGCCATCGCTTAACTCCTTAATGCTTATAAAGTTCTAGAAGAACGGAAACTGTCCCCGGACCGCAATATGCCCGATAAGATTGCCTTACCATAGCCGAAAACGGCCCGAGGTGTAAGAGTGGCACAGGCCATCTGCACTATATTTCGTCATTCCGCCCGTGCACTGAACTGATAACGGGTCACCGATTGGCGGATCTCACCCGGAGTCAGCCAGCAGTCAGGCTGCGGCCACTCCGGATGATTTGGAGAGTCGGGCAAATAGCCGGTTTCCAAAGCAATCCCTTGATGGTTCTGATAACGGCCCTGGCGTGCTGGCGTGCCCTGTAAAAAATTCGCCGTATAAAACTGTATCACCGGGCTGTCTGTAAACACCGATAGCTGTAAGCGTTGATCCGCCGACCACAGTTGGGCCGCCGGCACACGGTCATCACCGGCACGGGTCAGTAAAAAGGCATGATCGTAGCCGTGAACTTTTTGCTGATCACTGTCTTGCAGAAAATCGGTTGTCACGGTTTTCGGCTGGCGGAAATCAAAGCCAGTGCCCGTGACATCTTTCAGTGGGCCGTCAGGGATCCCCTCGGCACTCACCGGCAAATAAAGGTCTGCTGCCAGTTGTAACCGATGTTGGCGGGCATCACCTTGATTCGCATCAAGGTTAAAATAGGCATGGTTAGTTAATGCCACCGGACACAGCTTATCCGTTTCCGCCTGGTAGCGGATCACTAGGCTATTATCCTCGGTCAGCTGATAGCTCACCTCGACGATTATCGTCCCGGGATAGCCTTGGTCACCGTCCGGTGAATGTAGGCGATAGACCACTTCGTTCGGCGTCTGACGGACAATCAGCCAGCGGCGATGACTGAACCCTTCCGGTCCTCCATGTAACTGATGGGGAGGCGTATTGGCGCTGAGCGTAGTGCCTGTCCGTTTTAAGGTGGCGTTACGGATACGGTTGGCATACCGTCCGACACAGGCTCCGAGGTAGGCAGATTGATGCAGATAGTCCTGAGGCGTTGCACAGCCCAGCAGTGTTTCTCGTACGCTACCGTCAGCCAGCGGCACCCGTGCCGAGAGCCAAGTTGCGCCATAATCCATAAAGGTGACATCCATACCGGCACTGTTACGCAGTACCGTCATACGGATAGGTAACCCGTCTGGAGCATTTACAGAGGATTGTGTTGACATACTCCGGCTCCTTGTGAGGCCTGGCAGAGATAAAAGCTTTCACGGATGCCGGTGCGGGCTTGGTATTGTGCGGCAACGGCCTTTCGCACTGGCTCCACCAATTCTGTTGGGAGCAGGGCTACCACACAACCGCCGAAGCCACCACCAGTCATTCTGACACCACCGCGTTCCCCAATCACCGATTTCACGATCTCTACCAGTAGATCGATCTGCGGAACGGTAATTTCAAAATCATCACGCATCGAGGCATGAGATTCGGCCATTAGGCGTCCTAAGGTCACCAAATCACCGCGGGTGAGGGCGTCTGCAGCACCTTGGGTGCGCTGGTTTTCGGTCAACACATGGCGTACCCGCCGTGCCACACAGGGATCTATCTCATGGGCGACGGCTTCAAATTCCGCCAAGCTTACATCCCGTAAGGCCGGTTTGTTAAACAGACGCGCGCCAGTATCACACTGCTCACGACGCAGGTTGTATTCGCTGCCCACCAGCGTGCGCTTAAATTCAGAGTTAATGATCACGATAGAGGTATTATCAGGGATCGGCACCGCACGGGTTTCCAGCGAGCGGCAATCCAGTAACAGCGCATGCTGTTGACGGCCAAGAGCGGAAATCATCTGGTCCATAATGCCACACTGACAGCCGACGAACTGGTTTTCAGCTTCTTGGCCAACCAGTGCAATCTCGGCGGGTGTCATCGGCAGAGACCAAAGCTGTTGAATGGCCGTCCCGACAGCCACTTCCAGAGAGGCGGATGAGCTGAGACCGGCTCCTTGCGGAACATTGCCACTGATCACCATATCCATGCCCTTAAACCTGGGCTGACGGCGATGCAAGTGACTGACGACACCACGAATATAATTGGCCCAGTGTTGATCGGCCAGCGGTAGGATAGGCTCGTCCAGGGAGAATGCATCCATGGCATTATCATAGTCTGCCGCCACTACCCGAAAATAGTTATCTTCACGACGGGCACAGCTGATCACGGTGTGGTAATTGATCGCGCAGGGCAGCACCAGCCCATCGTTATAGTCGGTATGCTCACCGATCAAATTAACCCGCCCGGGGGCGCTGATACAGTGGGTCGGCTCATAATCAAAATGTTGTCTGAAAAGATGAGCACAGCTGTCGTGAAGTGTCATGTTAATGGTTCTCCTGATAATGAATGTCACTGACCGCGGTGAGACGTTGCGCTGCCTGCTCCGGCGTCAAGTCGCGCTGGGCACCGGCCAGCATTTCGTAGCCGACCATAAATTTACGCACTGTGGCTGAACGCAACAGGGGGGGGTAGAAGTGCGCATGCAGTTGCCAATGATGGTCCGGTGAACCATCCGCCGGTGCGCCATGCCATCCCATTGAATAGGGGAAGGAGCAGTTGAACAGGTTATCATAACGGCTGGTGAGATTTTTCAGTGCCAACGCCAAATCGCGGCTCTGTGCCGGGGTCAGCCCACTCATTCGGGTCACGGCAGCCTTAGGTAATAACAGAGTTTCAAAGGGCCAGACCGCCCACCAGGGGACCACTGCCAGCCAATGTTCAGTTTCGGTCACAATCCGTTCACCCGCTTGCAGTTCTCGGCGGGCATAATCGAGAAGCAGCGGCGTGCCATGTTGCTCGTAATAGCGACGCTGGTGGAGGTCTTCGCGGCGGACCTCATCAGGAATAAAACTGTTGGCCCAGATTTGGCCATGGGGATGTGGGTTAGAGCAGCCCATTGCCGCGCCTTTATTCTCGAAAATTTGAACCCAGGGATACTGCTTTTCAAGTTCGGTACTTTGGGTCTGCCAGGTCGTGACGACCTGTTCCAATTCCGCTAAAGACAGCAGCGGCAGAGATTTACTGTGATCGGCGGAGAAACAGATCACCCGACTGGTACCGCGGGCACTTTCACAACGCAGTAACGGATCGCTCTGCTGCTCAGCTTGTGGCGTATCGGGCATCAGGGCCGCAAAATCATTGGTAAACACCCAAGTCCCCTGATAGTGGGGGTTCTGTTCGCCATTGATTCGGGTATTACCGGCACACAGATAGCAGTCCGGATCGTGCGCGGGTAGCATTTGCTGTTGCGGGGTTTCTTGTGCACCCTGCCACGGACGTTTGGCCCGATGTGGAGAAACCAACACCCACTCATCAGTGAGCGGGTTATAACGGCGGTGAGGATGATCAACCGGAGTAAACTCAGACATAGAATTTCCTGAACAGAATGCTGGCTGAAAATACAGATACTCTGACTTTAGCAGACACTTAAATAAAGGTAAGGAATAGTGTCACCCTGTGGAATCGTTTACACAAGGGGTGGGGTCTGAGTTTTTATCGAAGATTTACTGTGAATTGTGATCAGAATCTGATTTTTGCTGAGAGTGAGGGCCTTCCCTGTAGGTGGCAGGGAAGTCTCATCGGTTAGGGGGTTGCGAGGACTAACGTTTCTTGAGTGTAATGATAGCCTTGGTCATCTGGCACAAAGCTTAGGCGGTGCGTAATACATTCTGGGGCATCTTCGGCGTGGTGAGATACGAACAGCAGCTGGGTACGACCCTCACCGATCAGCACATTGATAAAACGGCGCACCAGCTGTCGGTTGATAGCATCTAGCCCTTGCAGGGGTTCATCGAGGATCAATAAGCGTGGATGTTTGACCAGCGCCCTGACGATTAACACTAAGCGCTGTTGGCCCCAAGACAAACTGTGGAAGGGGATATCAGCCTGAGTATCACGGAACCCCAGCAGTGACAACCAGCGACTGGCAAGCTGTTGCTGACGATCAGAGGGGGCTTGGTACAAACCGATAGAATCAAAAAAACCGGACAGCACCACGGTACGCACCGACGCGCTGACCCGGTATTCCAGATGTAAGCTACTGCTGACGTAGCCGATATGCTGTTTGATATCCCAGATGGTTTCACCGCTACCGCGCCGCACGCCGAACAGGGTGAGGTCATTGCTGTAACCTTGAGGGTGGTCGCCGGTGACCAGACTGAGCAGCGTTGACTTACCGGCTCCGTTAGGACCGGTAATTTGCCAATGTTGGCCGGGATCAACCTGCCAGTTCAGGTGCTGAATAACCGGTTTATCCTCCCAAGAGACATGACCGTCACGCAGGATCACCGCCGGCAGTTCATCGACGTCGTGACGGACTGCGTGGGGATCGTCCGCCTCCGGTAAACTGACGCAACTGAGGTTTTCGCTGTGCGCCAACTGTGCCACCAGTGCATGGTTGAGCACCTGCTGACGTGGACCGGTTTCGCTAAGGGTACCTTCAGCCAGAACTCCCACATGATCGACAAATGCCGGAATATCTTCAAAACGGTTCAGGACCAGCACCAGAGTGGTACCCTGTTGATGCAGATGGCGTAACAGTTCTGCAAGATCTTCACGAGACTGCACATCTAATCCATCAAAGGGTTCGTCAAGGATAAGCAGAGCGGGGTCTGCCATCAGTGCCTGGCACAACAGCACCTTGCGGGTTTCCCCAGTGGAGAGAAATTTAAACGGGCGACTGAGCAAATGACGGATCCCCAGCTTTTCACTCAGCATCTCACAGCGTGGCTCATCGTTGACGCTGTCCATAATGATATCGCGGCTGTAGCGGCCCTGGTCGTTTTCCCCTTCGCTAAACATATCGGTGTTATTGCGCTGCCATTCGGCGGCCACCAATGCCGATAACTGTTCCAATGACAGCCGTGCCACTGGGGTGAAGTCAGCATGTAGCTGACCGCAGGCCAAGGGCACCTCACCGGATAGTGCTTTCGCCAGTGTCGATTTACCGCTGCCGTTACTGCCGACAAAGGCCCAGCTTTCCCCCGCGTTAAGGGTTAAGTCGCCGGTATGCAGCGCGTAATGTTGTCCAGGACGAAATATACCTTGCTTAATCTGCAATACTGCCATTATTTATACCGAATTTTGCATTGAATTACACTGTTGTAACGGCCCACTGGCAGGTTGTCAAACAGAATACTGAGCAAAATGAGGTCAGTTGAGGCTGGCTAATAATGCGTTCTCTGGACGGAATGTTGCCCATGCAGATTGTCCCGGTCGCCAGTCCGCCGACTCGGCAGGCAGAGCGGCACAAAGCTGCTCACCATTAGTCAGGGTCATCAGCAGTTCACAGCCGTGTTCGCCGTGTAGCACCTGGCTCAGAGTCACCGGAAAAGTGTTGCCATGGGGGGAGGGGGTGACACTAACTTCCAGCCAAGGCGCTTTAATCAGCACCAGCACGTCTTTACCGAGGGTAAGTTGTAACCGTTGGCTGCTGTAGCGGGTAATGGCAACCTGTACCTGTGTCTGACGGTCACTGAGCAGAACCGTGACGCGCTCTGACAAGTCATCATCCTGTTGCGCGATAACGGTTCCAAATAATTGGTTACGGGCACTGGTTTGCAGGGAAAAACGGGCGATGGCGGCTAATAAACTGTCTAACGGTAAAGTCTCTTCCTGCAACACATCGAAGGCTTTCTGCTGTACCTGTACCAGCAGATGGTAGAGCTTGAGCAAGCGCTGACCATAGGCGGTGATATAGGTACCGCCACCCCCTTTCCCGCCGGCATGGCGGCCGACAACCTGTTGATCCGCCAACTGGTTCATCTGGTTTATGGCATCCCAGGCAGTTTTATAGCTTATCCCGGTCAGTTTAGCGCCTTGACTGATAGAACCGGTTTCTGCGATAGCTTCTAATAACGCAATCCGGCGTGGGTCGGCAAACAGTGTCTGATTAAGGTGAATATTCAATGAGAGGTCAGCGTGCATATCAGGTCCTGTCATCCGTCAATTAGAAGCTAAGGAGCGAGGAGTGTAGCATCCTGTTGCCTTGAAAAAAGATAAAAGCACAAAAAGCAATGGGCATCTGTGGCGGCTGCCGATAAACTGATGGTTTAAATTAGCCTAAATACAGAGGTCAGCGATGTTAGAACTACTGGAAAGCCTGTTAATGGCAATTATTATGGTGCCGGTGGTCATGGCAATTATGCTGGGGATCATCTGGGGCTTGGGAGAGTTATTTAACCTGATTTCCGGGGCTCGTCGCAACAATGATTCATCAGTGTCCAGTCACTGATCACTGACAGCCTGCCGGTGTTGGCAGGCTGTGCAGTCAGCACTTAGAGTACCCTTTCGCGTAACGTGTCGGCGATAGATGGATGGTCATTATCGCCGATTACCAATCCAGCCCGTGCCTTGATCTGCGCATCTGCATTGCCCATTGCCACTCCCAGCCCTACTGACTCCAGCATACTGAGATCGTTGTAGTTATCGCCAAAGGCAATCACTTTCTCAAGGGGGATGCCACGGCCGTCTAACCACTGTTTCAGACGCTTGCCTTTGTTATTGCCTTGTTGGGCGATATCGACCTGATCTACCCACGACCACTCGCAGGTCACTCCGGCCTCGCTGCTGACCTGATCCGCCAATGTCGCCAGCTTATCGCTATCTGGATAACAGAGAGCAAACTTCCACAGTTTATTAGCCTGGCGGGCGGCGTCAGAAAGGGAGGCAACCTGTTGAAAGACCGGACGTTGTGCTGCGGGTAAGGTCTCACCCCAGGCTTGGGTACGAATAACATGCGCAGTGGGCTTATGGTAGAGCATGGCATCATCGGCATACAGTAGCCCGTCAATGCCTTGTTCCTGCAGATGCTGTAACACAATCTCTGCCTGTTCAGGGGTCATAGGATCGTTGTCCAGCACCTGCTTGGCCGCATAATCGTACAGATAGGTGCCGTTGCAGCAGATGGCGGGTGTACTCAGTTGCAGCTGCTGATAAAAAGGATGAATGGCACTGTGGTGACGTCCGGTCACCAGGATCACGTCTACCCCGGCACGCCGAGCATCCGCTAGGGCGGAGACCGTTTCTGGTAGAAGGGTTTTTTGTGAGGTCAGTAGAGTTCCATCAAGGTCTAACGCAATGACACGGTAATTCATAAACAGTATTTCCTGTCAGTAAGGTCTGAACAGAGTGTAGACCCAGCATGATGGCCGACAAAGGGGTGAGATCAATAAATCATTTTTTGTGCGGGCAGATTACGCTACAGTGACCTGTCCCCTAAAAACAGATTCCAGGTAAGGAGAATCCATGCAACAAGTAGTTTATACCGCTAGTCCCGAAAGCCAGCAGATCCATGTCTGGCAACTGTCGGCGGCAGGTGCGCTGACTTTATTGCAAGTGGTCGATGTCGATGGACAGGTACAGCCGATGGTGGCCCATCCGCAGAAACCTCTGCTGTATGTAGGGGTACGCCCAGAGTTCCGGGTGATTGCTTATCATATTGCTGCAGACGGTACCTTGAGTGAAGCGGGAGAGGCAGCTCTGCCGGGCAGCCCGACCTACCTAAATATCGATCAGCAGGGACACTCTCTGTTTGCGGGGTATTATCATGATGGGCTGGTCAGCGTGTCACCTCTGGATGCGTCGGGCTTGCCTCAGGCGGTGGCCCAGACCCTAAGTGGTATGGATGGCTGTCATTCAGTGAATATCCGTCAAGATAATTCAGTCCTGTACGCACCTGCCCTTAAGCAGGATCGCATCTGTGCGTTCCGCCTAGATAGCGAGGGTCGACTGAATGAGAACGCCAATGCTCAGGTTGCCACGGTCGCCGGTGCTGGCCCTCGCCATATGGCCTTTCATCCACAGGGAAAATATGCCTATTTGGTCAATGAGCTGGATAGCACAGTGAGCGTACTGGCATTGACGGAGCAGGGCGCTGAAACGGTGCAGACTCTGGATATGATGCCGGAAGATTTTGAAGGTACACGCTGGGCAGCAGATATCCATATTACGCCGAATGGGCAGTTCTTATATGCCTGTGACCGTACCAGCAGTACGCTGACACTGTTCCGCGTCAGCGATGACGGTGCGACCTTGACCCTTGGCGGTTTCCAGGCGACTGAAACACAGCCACGCGGTTTTAATATCGATACTCAAGGTAAGTACCTGATCGCTGCTGGTCAGAAATCTCACCACATCGAAGTCTATGCGATTTCACCGCAAGATGGCTCTCTCACCCCGGTTAACCGCTATGCGGTCGGACAGGGTCCAATGTGGGTGGTGATCCGCGCGCTTTAATCAAAAAAACGGGTAATGGTGACCATTACCCGTTACTAGCAGGAACGTGTTCAGCTAACCGTCAGCCATTTGTTGATCATCCCCTCATCCAGCTGAGCAACTCGCCCGGCAGCCACATTCCGACCCTGATGCAACAGTAGGAAATAATCCGCCACTCGGCGGATGAACGAAATACGCTGTTCCAGCAACAAGATGGTCATACCGTAATCGCGGTTAAGGCTGCGCAACAAATTACCCATATCCTCTTCCATCCACGGGGACATCCCCTCGGTCGGTTCGTCAAGGATAAGCAGTTTCGGTTGTAGTACCAGTGCTCTCGCCAGTGCCAATTGCTGTTGCTGGTCGAGCGTCAAATCACCGCCGCGCTGATGGCGTAAGTCATAAAGGTGTGGGAACAGGTCAAAAATCATCTGTGGGATAGCATGAGGAGGGGCTGTACGGGCTGCTTTCAAGGCAATGACCAAGTTATCTTCAACACTCATCTGCGAGAAAATATGTCGGTGCTGTGGCACATAGCCAATACCCATTCCGGCACGTTGTTCGCAGGGTTGTAGGGCTAAATCCTTTGGCGGCGCATTGTTTTCCTGCCAAGTCATGGTGCCACTGTTCAGCGGTAAGTAGCCCATAATACAGTTGACCAAAGTGGTTTTACCCATTCCGTGCTGGCCAAGCACAGCAGTGCATGAGCCCGGCATCAGATCCAGATCCACATCCCAAAGGATATGGTTCTGACCATAAAACTGATTGATAGCACGTAAACTCAGCATCTGTTGAACTCCTCTCTATGTAAAGAATGCCTGGCAGATATCCGTAAAGGTGTCACGGTATCCTCTCCCTCAGGCGACAGTTTTCAGGTTGATTAAAGCAATAACCAGGCCACTTTTATATGCTGTCATAAAAATAAGCACAGCAAGGATGTTGACAGCAATATCGGCAACCAGGTTGCCAGAAACGAAACACAGCACAGCCGTGTTTGCACCCAGTCAGGGCATTGTTTCAGGGCAAAGGGGTAAAAACGTGCATAAAAGCAGATAAAATCTGAAGCATCTCTCTTGACGCTGGTGAAAAATAGCGTCCGAAATCCCCCATGCGGTGGATTCATCAGCGACATCTTTATGGCCATCTCAGGGAGAAAAAAAACAAAAAAATTTTTTTTTCAGCGTTATCCCGAGCAGTTCAGAAAATTACCCACAGCCTGTGCCTATTGGGCTGATCTAAGTTATCCACTATTCCTGTGGATAACCATGTGTATTAGCATCTTAAAACTGCGCTGACGCAAGGGAATATGCGGGCTGGCAACACTCTGGCTGGAAACTGGGCTTTTATTAATTATAACGATATTTCAGTAAGTTAATTAAAAGCAATACTTAGCGTGATGGGCTGAGAAATTCCGAATTGAAACGATGACAATCTCTTGACAAATCTCAAAGTTTAACGGGCGCAGTGGATAACCGTTTCAGTTTTTTGGGCTGCGGGGCCATACCGAGATTATTTACCATTAAAAAATGTCTTTGCAGGATGAAATTAACGGAACTGGCTATATATCCAGTAGCGACATTGGCATATTTTCCTCCGCCAGCTAAAATAGTGGCCCCCTTCGGTAAAACGCGACAGGTAATTAGATAATGAGCAAAGTGTTCAAACTTCATTCAGAATTCAAGCCATCCGGTGACCAACCGGAGGCTATTCGCCGTCTCGAAGAGGGGCTGGAAGATGGCCTTGCCCATCAGACGTTATTGGGGGTTACCGGTTCAGGTAAAACCTTCACCGTCGCCAATGTGATTGCCGACTTGAACCGCCCGACCATGGTATTGGCACCGAATAAAACACTGGCCGCGCAGCTTTATGGCGAGATGAAAGCCTTTTTCCCAGAGAATGCCGTCGAGTATTTTGTCTCCTACTATGACTATTATCAGCCAGAAGCTTATGTCCCGAGTTCGGATACCTTTATCGAAAAAGATGCGTCGGTAAACGAACATATCGAGCAGATGCGTCTGTCAGCTACCAAGGCCTTATTAGAACGCCGTGATGTGATTGTGGTGGCTTCAGTCTCCGCTATTTACGGTCTGGGTGACCCGGACCTCTATCTGAAGATGATGCTGCACCTGACCCGCGGTATGATCATCGACCAGCGCAGTATCTTGCGACGGCTGGCGGAGCTGCAATATGCCCGTAACGACCAAGCTTTCCAGCGTGGTACCTTCCGGGTACGCGGTGAAGTGATCGATATTTTTCCTGCGGAATCTGATGACTTGGCGCTGCGCGTCGAGCTATTTGATGAGGAGGTAGAACGCCTGTCACTGTTTGACCCGTTGACCGGTCAGGTCAGCCAGATCATACCGCGTTTTACCGTCTATCCTAAAACCCACTACGTCACCCCTCGGGAACGTATCGTCCAGTCGATGGAAGATATCAAGGTGGAGTTGGCTGATCGCCGCCGTGTGTTACTGGAGAGCAATAAATTACTGGAAGAGCAGCGTATTACTCAGCGCACGCAATTTGATCTCGAAATGATGAATGAGCTTGGCTATTGCTCGGGGATTGAGAACTATTCCCGCTACTTGTCTGGCCGCGGTCCCGGTGAAGCGCCGCCGACCCTGTTTGACTATCTGCCCGCGGACGGTCTATTGGTGGTGGATGAGTCCCACGTGACGATCCCACAGATTGGCGGCATGTACCGGGGAGACCGCGCCCGTAAAGAGAATCTGGTCGAGTACGGTTTCCGTCTGCCCTCGGCGTTGGATAACCGACCGATGAAGTTTGAAGAGTTTGAGGCGTTGGCGCCACAAACTATCTATGTCTCAGCCACCCCCGGTGCCTATGAACTGGAGAAATCCGGGGGGGAAGTGATCGAACAGGTGGTTCGTCCTACCGGTCTGCTGGATCCGCTTATTGAAGTCCGACCGGTGGCAACGCAGGTCGATGATCTGCTGTCAGAGATCCGTCAGCGGGTGGCGATCAATGAACGCGTGCTGGTCACGACCTTGACCAAACGTATGGCCGAAGATCTCACCGAATACCTTGAAGAACATGGCGAGCGAGTGCGTTATCTGCACTCAGATATCGATACTGTCGAGCGTATGGAGATTATTCGTGATTTGCGTCTTGGGGAATTTGATGTGCTGGTGGGCATTAACCTGTTACGAGAAGGTCTGGATATGCCGGAAGTATCACTGGTGGCGATCTTGGATGCTGACAAAGAGGGCTTCTTACGCTCCGAACGTTCCCTGATCCAGACCATTGGCCGTGCGGCGCGTAATATCAACGGTAAAGCTATCCTCTATGGCGACCGGATCACTGCCTCGATGGCGCGGGCTATCGAAGAGACAGAGCGTCGCCGTGAAAAACAACAAACTTGGAACGCCGAACAGGGAATTGTACCGACTCGCCTTAACAAGAAAATCACTGATATTCTCGAGTTGGGTCAGGGCATGGCGAAAGCTAAAGGGCGTGGTAATGAGAGATCAGGACGTCAGGCCGCAGAGTCTGCCGGTCGTTATCAGTCTCTAACACCGCAGGCGATGCAGAAGAAAATCAGTGAGCTAGAAGCGAAAATGCAACAGCATGCGATGGATCTAGAGTTCGAGGAGGCCGCGCGGGTACGCGATGAACTCCATGAGTTGCGGGCATTGTTTATCGCCGCTTCTTGATCAGCGGCTGATGGCCTGTAGCGCATTTTCTAGGGCAATATGCAGCAAATGACGATCATGGCGATAACGGATATCGCCAGCTTCTAGGGTCTGCTGAATCACTACCCGGTCTTGCAGATGACTGACATCGGTGGCCGGACCTACCACCAAGGCATCGATGACTCGGCGGCCAATCACCTTCTCAATCATGGTCAGCTTATTTTTGACGGTCAGCAGACCTGCTGGACCGCTCTCTTTACCGAGATTGCCGATAAAAATCATCGGTGCTGGGGCTCGTCTTAGCGCTGTGGCCATCTGTTCCAGCAGTAACACCGGCATCAGACTGGTATAAAAACTGCCGGGGCCTATCAGGATCAGATCCGCTTCGGCCACCGCTTCGAGCGCTTCGCGGGTGGCTGACACTTCAGGGAACAGTCCCAGCGACACCGGAGCTGATGACATGGCATCAATTTCCGTTTCCCCGTAAACGGCATTACCTTCAATGTCAGTGGCCACCAGGTCTACCGGCTGTTCGGACATCGGTATCAACACAGCCTCGACTTTGAGCACATTGCGGATCAAGGTGATGGCATCCAGTGGCCGGACACTGAGATTATCCAGCGCTCTCAGCATCAGGTTACCGAGATTATGCCCCGCCAACTCCCCCTGACCACTGAAGCGATATTCAAACATCGCCGACGCGATCCCCGGCTCGGTGATCAACTGATTCAGACAGTTACGCATATCCCCCCAGGCTATGCCTCCTTCAGAACGGCGGATCCGCCCAGTTGATCCCCCGTTATCCGTGGTAGTGACCACCCCCGTCAGGCGAGAACCGAGGAAGGAGAGGGAGGACATCACACGGCCTAAGCCGTGTCCGCCGCCGATAGCGACAACGCGATCCAGATCTGCCAGGGTACGGTTCATAAAACTCCTGCGGGGTGAAGGCTGCCGAAACAGCAATAAAAAAGGCGATGCACAGCGCATATCATCAGTTAACAGTATGGCAGTTAACAGAAGATAAATCTGTGTCTGCGAGCCAATTTGGTGAACTCCCGCGCGGCGGCAGGATAGCGGAATCCCTGTTTACGCGCTAGAATCAGCCATGACGATTATCCGAACGGATAATTTACACTTAAAGCCTTTCTGACCTGTCTCCTTTACGGATATGGCGGACTGGCCGCAGCCTCGAGTTGCCAGGGTGCAGAAAGAAATGCCTGCATCTCCCGATTTGGAAAAGGTGTCGCTGTGTCTTTGTTAACCGATAAGTTTAACAGGCGTTTCTATTACCTACGCCTGTCAATCACTGATGTGTGTAATTTCCGCTGTAGTTACTGTCTGCCGGACGGCTATCGACCGGGAGCGGTCAGCAATAACGGCTTTCTGTCCGTGGATGAAATCCGCCAAGTTAGCCGGGCCTTTGTGGATGCCGGCACCGAAAAGATCCGCCTAACTGGCGGTGAACCTACCTTGCGTCGTGACTTCACCGACATCATCGCGGCGGTCAAAGACAATGCCGCCCTGAAAAAAATCGCCATGACCACCAACGGTTACCGGTTGCAGCGCGGTGTGCGTGACTGGCAGCAGGCAGGCTTGAGCGCAGTGAATATCAGCATCGATAGCCTAGATGCGCGCCAATTTCATGCCATTACCGGTCAGGATAAACTGCCGCAAATTCTGGCAGGTATCGATGCCTGCTTCGAAGCGGGTCTGACTCAGGTCAAAATCAATACCGTACTGATGAAAGAGGCTAACAGTCGGCAACTTCCGGCTTTTCTTGCGTGGATCAAACAGCGGCCCATTCAGCTGCGCTTTATCGAATTGATGGAGACCGGCGAGGGCGGGGCATTGTTTCGTCAGCAGCACATTTCTGGGGAAGTGATCCGTCAGCAATTGTTGCGCGAGGGCTGGCAAGAGGTGCCTCGCGCTCGGGATGATGGCCCTGCTCGGGTGTTCAGCCATGAAGACTATCTCGGTACCATCGGACTTATCATGCCTTATTCCAAAGATTTCTGTCTAAGCTGTAACCGCTTGCGGGTGTCGGCCCTTGGCAATCTTCACCTCTGTCTGTTCGGGGATAACGGCATTCCGCTGCGCGATTTATTGGCGGATGACAGCCAGCAACCAGCCCTGCAACAGCGTATCCATGCCGCGTTAGGCGAGAAAAAACAGACCCATTTTCTGCATCAAGGACATACCGGTCATACACAGAATCTGTCGTTTATCGGCGGGTGATCAGGAGAGAATATGAGTAAAGCACCGAAAGCGTTTGTCCCCTTGACCGTGGCAGTGATGACGGTCTCTGATCGCCGTGATGCCTCACAGGACAGTTCCGGAGATTATTTGGTTCAGGCTGCCCAGGAAGCGGGACATCGCGTGGCCGTGCAGCAGATCTGCGGCGATAACCGCTATCAGATCCGTGCGCAGGTCTCCACTTGGATCGCCAGCCCCGATATTCAGGTGATCCTGATCAACGGTGGCACCGGTTTCACTGCCGCCAACAGCACCCCAGAGGCGTTGGAACCGTTATTTGATCGCACTATTAATGGTTTTGGTGAACTGTTCCGTATGGTCTCTTACGAGGAGATCGGCGGCGCAACGCTGCAATCGCGCGCCTTGGCCGGTATGGCCAATCAGACCTTGATTTTCGCCATGCCTGGATCTACCAGTGCCTGTCAGCAGGCGTGGCAACGGATCATTTGCCAGCAAATTGATGCCACCACCCGCCCTTGCAATTTTGTTTCTCAGCTTAAGAATCTCTGATTATGTCCCAACTTACCCATATCAACAGTGCCGGTGAGGCGCATATGGTCGATGTTTCGGCCAAGCAGGAGACAGTACGTGAAGCCCGCGCCGAAGCTCTGGTCACCATGCAGCACAGCACCTTACAGATGATCCTTGCTGGTCAGCACCACAAAGGGGATGTGTTTGCCACTGCCCGTATTGCCGGTATTCAGGCAGCCAAACGGACCTGGGAACTGATCCCGCTCTGTCATCCACTGATGCTCAGTAAAGTGGAAGTCTCTTTGAGTGCACTGCCAGAAAGCGGGCAGGTGCGTATCGAGTCCTTGTGCCGTCTAACCGGTAAAACAGGGGTTGAGATGGAAGCCCTAACTGCCGCCTCGGTGGCTGCACTGACCATCTACGATATGTGTAAAGCGGTACAGAAAGATATCCTGATCGACGGCATCAGACTATTGAGCAAACAGGGAGGGAAGTCCGGCGACTTCCGGGTTGACGCGAATGATTAATGTACTGTTCTTTGCCCGTGTTCGGGAGTTGGCGGGCTGTGCCAGCACACAAGTTGAAGGCAACCTCGCTGACGTGGAGAGTCTGCACCGGGAACTTACTCAGCGCGATCCCCAGTTAGCCCTGGCCCTGGAGCGGGGCAAGTTGCTGGTAGCGGTCAATCAGACGCTGGTACCTTTTGATCAGCCGTTACAGGACGGGGATGAAGTGGCCTTTTTCCCGCCGGTGACCGGAGGCTAACTGATGACCGACAATACGCTTATTCAGGCAGGGGAGGCCGACTTCAGCCACCAGCAGGTCCATCAATGGCTGTCTAGCTGTGATCAGGACGGTGCCATCGTCACTTTTACCGGCAAAGTGCGTAATCATAATGCCGGGGAGAGCGTCGCAACCCTGACCCTGGAACACTATCCGGCGATGACCGAGAAGGTGTTACGCACCCTTGCCGATCAGGCGCGTACGCGCTGGCCGTTGCAGCAGATTGCCATTATTCATCGTACCGGAACGCTGCGGCCGGGAGACGAGATTGTGCTGGTAGGGGTCAGTTCAGCGCATCGGGCGGCTGCCTTTGCTGCCGCCGAATACATTATGGATATGTTGAAAACGGAAGCGCCGTTCTGGAAACGGGAGTCGACGTCCACCGGCGAACGCTGGTTGGATGCCCGTGACAGCGATCAACAGGCCGCCGACCGTTGGACAGAGGAGTCGTCATGAGTCAAGGTATGCTGGCGTGGCAGCCGCTGCCACGCTTCACCCGCCGCACCTTGAGATCCGCGTTAGGGTTATGGCTGCTACCGCTGTTGATCCTCAGCGGCTGTAGCAGCCAGCGTCATTCGGCACCCTCTGAACCGACCTCGGTGGTAAAAGCCAGAACTCTGCGTTTACTGCCGCCGGGAGTGAGTGACCGCGACGGTTGGGCGGAGGATATCGCTCAGTCTTTCAGTCATCAGGGACTGCCCGCGTCGGCCACTAATCTGTGCGCGGTGATCGCCGTGGCCGGTCAGGAGTCAGGATTTCAGACTAACCCGTTGATCCCGGGGCTACCTAAGATGGCCATAAAGGAGATTTACCGCCGTGCCGGTGAGCATTACATCCCGCAGTTTGTCGTCAACCAGGCCCTGAAAATCCCGTCGTCGCAAGGACCGAGTTATGCACAGCTGATCCGTCAGGCCCGCACTGAGCGGCAGCTCAGTGATGTCTACGACGATCTGATCGACAGCGTGCCGCTAGGGCAACGGCTGTTCGGGAACTATAATCCGGTGCAGACCGCCGGGCCGATGCAGGTCAGCGTGATCTTTGCCGAGCAGCATGATCAGGGCTATCCCTGGAAGAAAGATAAAACCGTACGCCGTGAAGTGTTCAGTCGTCGTGGCAGCGTCTGGTTTGGCACCTTGCATCTGCTGGGTTATCCGGTTAATTACCCCGCAATG
Organism: Tatumella saanichensis; assembly: GCF_000439375.1. Classification (GTDB taxonomy): domain Bacteria; phylum Pseudomonadota; class Gammaproteobacteria; order Enterobacterales; family Enterobacteriaceae; genus Tatumella; species Tatumella saanichensis. The sequence goes on along the minus strand of NZ_ATMI01000054.1, from coordinate 37,083 downwards.
ATTTACCGCTTTGCCGATTATAATGCGGGCTGGTATGCCAGCCGTAATGCTGCGTTCCAAGCTGCGGTCGCCCGCGTGACGGGGAGACATCTCGCCTTAGATGGCGACTTGGTGCAGTACGGCAGCGATAAACCGGGGAAAACCGAGCTGGCGGTGTTAAGTTTGCAATCGCGGCTGGGGATCAGTGCCGCGGATATTCATCATCAGTTAAGCCTAGGTGAGCGTCCGGAATTTACCCAAAGTGATGTTTGGAAGGGGGTATTCCGGCTGGCAGATCAGGTGAATGGCTCGCCGATGCCCCATGCCAGATTGCCGGGGATCACCTTAGAAAGTCCCAAAATTACCCGTGATCTGACGACCGCGTGGTATGCGGATCGAGTGAATAGCCGGTTTCGTCAGTGTCTGGCTCGGCAATAAGCCATAGCACTTGAGCCGTTTTTTATGCACACTAAGGTATCATTAACAGAATAGTGAGGTGGGATCATGGAGCGATATCAGCGTCAAGACAGTAATACGGCGTACTCTCGTGCCGGTTCGGGCCTACAGGCCTATATGGCCCAGGTCTACGGTTGGATGACCAGTGGCTTACTGCTGACGGCTTTTGTTAGCTGGTTTGCGGTGCGCACGCCACGGGTAATGGAATTTGTCTTTTCAAGTCAGATCACCTTTTTTGGTCTGGTGATTGTTCAGCTTGCAGTGGTGTTTTTCCTGTCGGCTCGTGTGCACAAAATGAGCGCCGGTCTGGCGACCTCGTTGTTTATGCTCTATTCGGCCCTTACCGGCCTGACCATGGCCAGCATCTTTCTGGTGTATACCGCCTCGTCGATTGCCACCACTTTCTTTGTGACTGCTGGTATGTTCGGTGCAATGACGCTGTTTGGTTATACCACCAAACGTGATCTCAGCCGAATGGGTAGCCTGTTGTTTATGGCACTGATCGGCATTTTGATCGCGTCTCTGGTCAATTTCTGGCTGAAAAGCAGTGCGCTGATGTGGGCCATTACCTATATCGGGGTGGTGGTGTTTGTCGGCCTGACCGCCTATGACACTCAGAAACTGAAAATGATGGGTGAGAGTATCGACAGTCGCGACAAAGACAATCTGCGTCGTTACAGCATCGTGGGTGCGTTGACCCTGTACCTCGATTTTATCAACCTGTTTATGATGCTGTTACGTATTTTTGGCAACCGCCGTTAACAGTATTTTCTCCCCAAAGAGGCCTGCGGGCCTCTTTTTTTACTCACAAAATTTTCTGCTGTATCCCGCGGTTTTACTGGCCTGTGGGGGGCATAACTCACTAACACACCTGGTGCAGATCGCAAAAAATACAAAAAATGCGATTTTTATGGCATAATACCCCGCTTGTGACCCTCCGATTCGAGAGGATCCTGATGCCTGTTTCACAAAAACACATCAGGAAATGAAAAAAACAGGTTCTTTTTTTAAAACTGGATTAGTCTGAATAATCCACACCGGTTCCGCCGGTTTGTATGGGCGGCTTAACAGTCTGCCAGGAGAGAAAAATGAAATGGTCTAACCGTGTTCAGATTATCACTGGGCAAACCTGCTTCCATATCGCAATGCACCTCAGTATTGTCCTGTTCCTGATTTGGGGATGGAAACACCGCGTACTCCCCGAAGTCAGCGCCGGCTTGGTCGCCGCTTATGTGCTGTTATTGGCAGCCATGATGGTGACTCAACGTATTTCTCGTCTGCGTCGTGCAGGGGATTACTTGGAAGAAGCCAGCACCACCTATTATTTCGGTGCGGCCATGATGTCTTTATATCTGCTGTCTCGTGTATTGCATAACCCGTTACTGATCGGCGCACTTGGCGTATTGATGTTGGTCGGTCCAGCACTGGTGTCACTGTTGGCCAAAGAGCCACCGGTCACACAGATTGAAAAAAAACGCAGCTAATGCGCGAGGGCGGCTCGGCTGCGGGTCGCCCATCTGACTCTCGCACAGTGTGCAGAGTTCTGTTAGAATTACCCATCATGCATCGTAGTTTTTGCCCCTGACTTATCTCTAAGTCACATGACACTACCCCCTGAAAACTGCACCGTGAAGTTACGGTCAGGGCGTTCCGGAGTAACTATTTCCCATGTCTTTTGAATCTCTCGGCCTTAGCGCCGATATCCTGCGTGCTGTCAGCGAACAAGGCTACAGTGAACCTACACCTATCCAGCGTCAGGCCATCCCTGTGGTTCTGGCCGGCGGTGACTTGCTGGCTAGCGCACAAACCGGGACCGGTAAAACGGCAGGCTTTACCCTGCCGATGCTGCAACGCTTATCTGCCAGCCAGCCGCCCGTCAAAGGACGTCGCCCGGTACGCGCCCTGATCCTCACCCCAACTCGCGAACTGGCGGCTCAGGTAGGTGAAAACGTTCGCGAATATAGCCGCTATCTGAACATGCGTTCGCTGGTAGTGTTCGGCGGTGTCAGTATTAACCCGCAGATGATGAAACTGCGCGGTGGGGTCGACATTCTGGTCGCCACGCCGGGACGTTTGCTGGATCTTATTCATCAGAATGCGGTGGATATCTCCACGGTTGAAATTCTGGTGCTGGATGAAGCAGACCGTATGCTGGATATGGGCTTTATCCATGATATCCGCCGTGTACTGGCCAAACTGCCACCACGCCGTCAGAACCTGCTGTTTTCCGCGACCTTCTCTGATGAGATCAAAGCATTAGCGGAAAAATTGCTGGATCGTCCTTCGCTGGTGGAAGTGGTTCGTCGTAATACCGCCTCTGAGCAGGTCAGTCAGCAGGTGCACTTTGTCGATAAAAAACGTAAGCGGGAACTGCTGTCTTACCTCATCGGCAAAGATAACTGGCAGCAGGTCTTGGTGTTTACCCGTACCAAGCACGGGGCTAACCACCTGGCCGAACAGTTGGGCAAAGATGGTATTACTGCCGCGGCTATCCACGGCAATAAGAGTCAAGGTGCTCGTACTCGTGCGCTGGCTGATTTCAAATCGGGTGCGGTACGTGTGCTGGTCGCCACTGATATCGCCGCCCGCGGCATCGATATCGAAGAACTGCCTCATGTGGTCAACTATGAGCTGCCGAACGTGGCGGAAGATTACGTTCACCGTATTGGCCGTACCGGTCGTGCAGCCTCTACCGGGTCGGCATTATCGCTGGTGTGTGTCGATGAGCACAAACTGCTGAGAGATATTGAGCGTCTGCTGAAGCGTGAAATTCCGCGTCTGGCAATCCCTGGTTTTGAGCCGGATCCGTCTATCAAAGCAGAGCCTATCCAGAATGGACGCCAGGGCGGTCGTGATCGTCGTCCGGGTGGCGGTGGACAGGGGCCGCGAGGACAGTCATCTCGTCCGGCCCGTCAGGGTGACAATGGCAGACCGCGTCAGGATAACGGTAAGCCACGTCAGCGTCGTAGCAACGGTCCCAAAACCAGCGAGCGGAGCTAAGCCTGTGCGGGTATTACTGGCCCCGATGGAAGGGGTACTGGATCCATTAGTCAGAAAACTGTTGTCTGAGGTCAATGACTATGATCTCTGTATCACCGAGTTCCTACGGGTGGTCGACCAGTTATTACCCGCCAAGTCCTTTTACCGCCTCTGTCCCGAGCTTCACCAGCAGAGCCGTACAGATTCCGGTACCCTAGTAAGGATCCAGTTGCTCGGGCAGCATCCGGGCTGGTTGGCAGAAAATGCAGCACGCGCGACGGAGCTCGGCTCCTATGGTGTCGATCTTAATTGCGGCTGTCCGTCTAAAACGGTCAATGGTAGCGGCGGCGGGGCGACTCTGTTAAAAAATCCGCTGGTTATCTATCAGGCGGTAAAAGCCATGCGAGAGGCGGTTCCGGCCCATTTACCGGTGACCGTGAAAGTGCGCCTTGGCTGGGACAGCATTCACCATAGCCACGAGATTGCGGATGCGGCTGCCAGTGCCGGAGCCAGCGAATTAGTGGTGCATGGGCGGACTAAAGAGGACGGTTACCGCGCTGAAGCCATTAATTGGCCCGCTATCGGTGAGATCCGGCAGCGTCTTTCGATTCCGGTAATTGCTAACGGTGAAATTGTTGATCATCACAGTGCCATGCAGTGCCGCGCATTGACTGGTTGTCAGGATGTGATGATTGGCCGTGGAGCGCTGAACGTGCCTAATTTGAGTAGAGTAATCAAATACAATGAAGCACCGATGCCCTGGCCTGAAGTGGTACAGCTGCTAAATAAGTACTGCAAGCTGGAAAAGCAGGGGGACACCGGCCTTTACCATGTCGCACGCATCAAACAATGGCTCGGTTACCTGCGTAAAGCCTACCCTCAAGCGGACGACGTATTTATGCAAGTCCGACCGCTAAAGACCTCGCAACATATTGCTGCGGAAATTTCCCGGATAACTGATAAGCTATTGGTATAGTTATCGCTGTCTGTCATCCCACCGTTATGATGACAGGTGTTTTTGTTCCGTACACACCGGGTGTTATTGCTATCATGGCCGAATCTGCAGCGCTGAGTCGGACTCAGTTAAACTTACGTATTCTTTCCGTCATTATCTTTACCTTTTTCTGCTACCTGTCGGTAGGGCTGCCCCTCGCGGTATTGCCGGGCTTTGTCCACCACCAACTGGGCTATAGCTCGTTTATTGCAGGGGTGATCATCAGTCTGCAATATTTCTCAACGCTGATCAGTCGTCCACAGAGTGGCCGTCTCGCAGACAGTATTGGTCCGAAAAAGGTGGTGATGTTGGGACTGGTACTGTGCGGCATGAGTGGCGTAATGACAGTGATTGCCGCCTTTATGACGGCCACGCCATTGACCAGCTTAGCCTTATTGGCCCTCGGGCGGGTCTGTTTAGGCTTCGGCGAAAGTTTCAGTAGTACCGGTGCGACCTTGTGGGGAATGAACCTGGTCGGCCCAGTGCACACGGCTCGGGTGATCTCCTGGAACGGTGTGGCCACCTATTTGGCGATGGCACTAGGTGCACCGCTAGGCGTTATGCTCAATCAATTAATGGGGATCAGGGGTTTTGCCGGATTGGTCGCGCTGATGGGGATTGTCGGTTTTTGGCTGGCCAGCACCAAACCGGCGATTGTGGTGAAAGTGGCTAAGCGGGTACCCTTTAGTCAGGTTTTTCGCCGAGTCTGGGTGTACGGAGTCGGCCTGAGTGCTGGTACTATTGGTTTTGGGGTGATTGCGACCTTTATCACCCTCTATTTTAGTCAGCGTGGTTGGGCCGGTGCGGCGATGACACTCACCCTCTACAGCCTCGGTTTTGCCGGTATTCGTCTGGTGTCCGGTAACTGTATCACTCGCTTTGGTGGTCTAAAAGTGGCGCTGGTGTCCTTTATGGCTGAAACCGTCGGCCTATTTTTACTGTGGCATGCAGACGTGGTGTGGGCGGCGGACATCGGCGCCTTCCTCACTGGTTGTGGCTTCTCACTGATTTTCCCGGCTCTGGGGGTCGAAGCCGTCAAACAGGTAGAGCCTCAGAGTCAAGGCTCGGCCCTCGGCACTTACTCAGCGTTCCTCGATTTTGGTCTAGGCATTACCGGCCCACTGGCCGGGCTATTGATGAACCTGACCGGCATTCGTTCCATTTACTTTGCGGCAATGCTGGTGGTACTGGCGGGCGTGATACTGATGGTGCGATTAATTAAGCGGCAACCTTCTGTTGCTGGTACAGCCTCCTGACAGGCAGTAGAAGGCTATCCTGCTTAAACGCCCCAATTAGCAGGGCGTTTTTTATGCACGCTATCTTGTGACTGGCATGATCGCTACCACAACCGGTTTACTTCACACCTTTGATGCAGCAGGGAAGGGCAGTTAATAACGCTGCTCCGATCGGCTATCTAGGGTTAATATGACGAGAAGGAAGTGGCAATTACGTCTCAAAAAAAACTCCGGCAGGGCCGGAGTTTGTGAGCGCTCAGCAGGCAACGTTATTTACCTTGGCCTTCCTCGGTGATGACATTGGCACCCTGTTGCGAGAACGGGGTTAATGGTTCTTCTTTTGGCAATGCCTGATCCGTTTCAGCGACTGGCTGCGGAGTGGTATTGACTGCGTCACTGCTGCCACTGATTTTAACTGGCATGCCAGAGCGTGCTTTTAGGGCCGCATTCACCAGCTCCTGGTTCACACCCGGGGCAGACAGGAATTGGCTGATTTGCGGAGTAATGGTCAGTGGCACTTCTTCATTGGAGTTAAACTGTTGCTCGGTGGTCGACAGCGGGTTATGAACTTCAATGTAGCGTGAGCCGTCCGGCTCTTCGGTCACTTTGATCGGCTGGTTGATAAACTGCACGCGGGTACCGACCGGTACATTCTCAAATAACCATTTGATATCGTCAGCGCGTAAACGGACACAGCCGTGGCTAACACGTAAACCGATACCGAAGTTGGCATTGGTACCGTGGATAGCATACAGACGACCGATATACAGGGCATACAGACCCATAGGATTGTCTGGACCGGCTGGGAAAACTTCAGGCAAATTCTGGCCATTAGCCGCATATTCCGCATGCATGGCTTTAGTCGGAGTCCAGGTCGGGAACGGGCGTTTACGTTGAACACTGGTTACCCAGTCTAGCGGCGTGTCTTTACCTAGTTCACCGATACCGATAGGCAATACTACGACGCTGTTGCTGCCTTTAGGGTAGTAATAGAGACGCATTTCTGCGCTGTTAATGACGATCCCTTCACGGGGAGCGTTATCTGGCAGGATCAGCTGCTGAGGAATGATCAGTTTGCTGCCACCCTGCGGCAGGTAGACGTCAACCCCTGGGTTAGCTTCTAGCATATTACTCAGCCCCATCTGATACTGGGAAGCAAAAGCTTCCAGAGGCAGGGTGCTGTCTTTAGGAATAGTCAGCTCGAGGTTTTCACCGATCAGGCTGCTCTTTGCTGCCGGCAAAGGGTAGAGCACTGCGAATGCTGAATGGCTGTAAGCCACCAGAGCCAGTGCGAGTGAAGCGAACGCGCGAATGCTATTTTTCATAATTATACAGTTTATTAGTGCCTAATAACGGGCGTGTTAGGGATAATGGTCATGGCCCTTAAAACCGGCCGACTGCACATTATATGGACTAAACAGCGATTCGGAAACTCGATGTGTAACTGAACGCATCGTCCTTACCACTGGCCGTGGGATTTACCGGCGTTGCCGTAAAAAACGGATCCCTTTCCAGACTATGTACATCACCACTGCCAATCCTGCAACCCAGAACAGTGGCTGCATATACTGGTCAAGTTTATCAAACCAAGGTTCAATAAGCTTACCGGCAAAGTAGCCGAGGCTGACAAACAATGTGGCCCAGATAAAGGCACCAATCACATTAAAAACCAGAAAACGCCGAGGTGACAGCTGGCTGGAGCCGATAATAATCGGACCGATGATACGAAAGCCATACATAAAACGAACGCCGATCACAAATAAGCTCGGGTGGCGATGGATCAACTGGCGAGCTTTTTCCACTTTATCTTGGTGATCACCAAAGCGTGACAGAATACGCATCCCGTAGCGATTGCCTAGCCAGTATAGCAATTGATCACCAATAATACCGCCGGCCATCGCCGCCGCGACCACCCCGGCAAAATGCAGTAATCCATTATGGGCGGCCACGCCCCCTAACAGAACAAAGGTTTCACCTTCAGCGATACAGCCCACCAGCAATGCCAGATAGCCGTAGTGTGAAATCAATGAATTAATATCCAATGCGTCATTCCCTGCTAATGTACGAAATCGAAAGCCTGAACACAGTTTACACGGCATTTATTCCTTACGCGATCCTGTGAGCGAAGTTAGCCTGATTCTTGCCGAGTTTGTCAGAATTTCTTACACAATCAGGCATAGACAGTAGCAGGCTGTCTCAAGTTTTTTTGCAGTGAACAGCGTATGATGCTGTCGCCAGCCGGACAGATCCGCCAATCGGCCGATCAGACGGCGGCCTGTGCCCGCACAGTTCAGAACAATACCCGGATAACATGCCCCATGTCTTTTAAATTACGCCACTCTTTACTTTTTATTGCCCTGCTGTCACCGCTAAGCGGGACATTGTTACCTGCTCATGCTGAGCGCATTACCCCAGATGTCGGTCTCACCGTCCAGCCACAGATTGCTTCCGGCAGTGCACTGGTGGTCGATCTGAGAACCAATAAGGTCCTTTTCTCCAGCCATCCGGACCAAGTCAGGCCGATGGCCTCACTGACCAAGCTGATGACCACCATGGTGGTGTTGGATGCTCATCAATCATTGGATGAAGTAATCAATGTGGATATCAGCCATACCCCAGAAATGCGTGGCGTTTTTTCACGGGTGAAAGTGAACAGTGAAATCAGCCGCCGCCAGATGATCCTACTGGCGCTAATGTCTTCGGAGAATCGTGCTGCGGCAAGCTTGGCGGCCCATTATCCTGGCGGTTATCAGGCTTTTATTAACGCCATGAATGCCAAAGCCCGCGCCCTTGGGATGATGCACACCCGTTATGTGGAACCGACCGGTCTTTCTATCCATAACGTCTCGACGGCGGCGGATCTGGTCCGATTGTTGAAAGCGACTGAAAAATATCCATTAATCGGAGAGCTTAGCCGCACACCAGAGTACACGGCAGTGTTTACGCACCCGGCCTATGCGCTGCCTTTTCGCAATACCGACCATCTAGTTTACAATAATAAGTGGATCATCCATCTGACCAAGACCGGTTATACCGATGAAGCAGGCCACTGTTTGGCGATGAGAACCCAGATTAACGGTGATCCGGTGGCGCTGGTGGTGATGGATGCCTTCGGTAAATATACTCACTTTGCCGATGCCACCCGTATCCGCGATTGGTTAGAAACCGGTAAAGCGGCTCCAGTACCGGCCGCCGCGCTGGCATACAAGCGAGAGCAGTCACTGTGACAGCCTGCCGGTACAGTCCCCTGTACCGGCATAATTTCAGACCCGCCTGATAGCCCTGTCCGGTGTAAGCCTTTACAACTGCCTAAAATGATAATTCCGGCCAGCACTGACATTGTTGGCGTTCAGATATAAGGTCACTATGCGTAAACTTCCGACCGTTTTCAGAGTGCTGTTACTGCTGCTCAGTGTCCAGTTTGCCGGAGCTGCGTTAGCGGATCCTGCACCTTCCACCACCAGCCCGCAAACCAACGAAGCGCCGCCGGTCAATGCCAGTGAAGAACTGGCAAAAATGCAGGTCATCTTGGACAAAATTAAGGGCCAAGTGTCAGGCAACACCTCGGATGTGACCCTTAGTCAGCTTAATGATATGGCTCAGGATCTGTCTGACAATGCTAATACCCTGTCACAAAGCCTTCAGCCGCAGGGGCAGAAAATTGATGCCCAACTGGCGGTGCTTGGGCCTGCACCGGCAAGCGGCAGTGGAGTGAAAGAAACTGCTGATGTCACCAGCAAAAGGCGGCATCTGACCACCAAGAAAAATACTATCGATAACCAGATCAAACAGGCAGAAGCCCTGAGAAATGGGGCCTTGGTGCTGTCAGCACAGATCCTCAATCTGCGTCGTGATCAGTTGAAAACTCAGTTAGCACTCAACTCTGGCAGCATTTTCTCCTCAGCCTTTTGGCAGCCGCTGTATGACAGTAACCCCTATGACCGGGAAAAAATACAAGGTTTCGGCCACGAACTCTTAGATACCGCTACGCTGGCAATCAGTCCCGAATGGCGTTTAGGAAGCCTGGCCTGGCTGGTGGCTGCGGTACTGGTAATGGTCGTGGGCCGCCGCTATACCGAGGAGTTTCTCGCCTGGGTAAGTATTCATAAACTGCCGGAAGGGCGGTTACGTCGCAGTTTTTTGGCTACGGCTATTGCCCTGACCACGTTGCTGGCGATTGTGTTGGCATTTAATTTTATCGCTTTGGCATTTAGCCGTGCCGACGCCGCCGACAGTGACGTCAGGGAGTATATCTCGCGGTTGGTACAGTTGAGTATTACCAGTGGCTTGATTGCTGGATTAGGACGGGCTTTTCTCTCTACACGTCGCCCCACTTGGCGACTGGCGAACATCAACCATGATGTGGCCATTGCCCTAAAACCTTTTCCGACCATTATTGCCGGACTGGTGTTTATTTTTCAGGCGATGGAATCTTTTAACTACAGTGTCGGTACCAGCGTCAGTACTACGGTGTTCGGTAATGGCCTGACAGCACTGCTGATCGGTCTGTTTGCCGTGGTGATTGTGGTACGTATTAACCGCACCCGGAGGCGGATCCAGAATGATGATACGCCAGAACAGACTCGCTCGACGCTTGCGGGCCTTATTGAATTGGCATTGTTACTCTCAGGGATCGCGATCCTGTTGGCGCTGCTGATTGGTTATGTCACTTTTGGCCGTTTCCTCAGCTATGAAGTGGTGTGGATTGGGATTTTGCTGAGTTGCTTCTACCTGCTGAGTTGCCTGACCAGCGATGGCTGTGAAGCGCTGTTTTCCACCAGCAATGCCTGTGGACGGCGGGTACAGAGCACTTTAGATATCGATGAGCGTTATCTCAGTCAGGTGGCCTCGCTGCTGGCGGCACTGCTCAAATCGGCGTTAGTGCTGTTACTGATTTTCTCTCTGCTGAACGGCACCATTGCCTCCGCATCGCCTACCGAAATGCTACAGAAAGCGATCGCCTTTTGGGGAGGAAAAGGGCTGGAGAAACTGAATATTGTGCCTTCACAGTTAGTCGCCGCGGTGATCCCATTAGTGGGCGGTATCTATGTGCTGCGCTCGGTAAAACGCTGGCTCGATCAGGACTTTCTGCCAAAAACCTCGATGGATCAGGGGATGCGGGTCTCGATTGTCACCTTGTTCACCAATGTCGGCTATGTGCTGATCCTGCTGCTGGTGCTATCGGTGATGGGGGTTCAGTGGAATAAGTTAGCATGGATTGTCAGCGCACTGTCGGTAGGGATCGGTTTTGGTTTGCAGGAGATCGTGAAAAACTTTATCTCCGGTTTGATCCTACTTACCGAGCGGCCGGTGAAAGTCGGCGACTTAGTAGGCATCAGCGGTTACGAAGGGGATATTCGCCGCATTAATGTGCGAGCCACGGAAATTCAGCTCTCGGATAAATCGACGGTGATTGTGCCGAATTCCCAGTTGATCTCGCAAAACGTCCGCAACGCCACCATGGGGAACGCGCAGGGGGTGGTCACTATTCCGATGGTGTTCCCGCTGGATATCGATCCGGAAAAAGTGAAAGAGATCCTCATCAGTGTGTATAAAGACAATGAGCGTATTCTGGAGAATCCCGCGCCCTCGGTCAGTTTTAAAGATCTTTCGGCGCAAGGGATCTCACTGAGCGTCACCGGTAACGTTGCCACCCAGCGGCTAATCTCCTCGGTGAAAAGTGAATTGTTGTTTGAGTTACTGGTACGGCTGCGTAAAGCCGGTATTGCGCTCTCCTCGCCGCAGACAATGGTCATCGAGCAAAAAAGTCTGTCTCAGGCCACAGCGCCTGCAGACCCAGAGTAACTCTTGGTTGGCGGCGCAAACAAAGCGTGCGCCGCGCTCTCCCGCAGTGGCGGGTCACATGCTATGCTGTTTTCATTCCCGGAGGCCGGTCGCCCTGCGTCCGGCCCTTTTTATGTGACTGAGACACTGATCATGAAATGGATTTACCCCTTACTAGCGTTAAGTTTTTCTTCCCCATTATGGGCTGCCGATACGACAGTGGCGCCGACTAGCGCCCCCGAGGCCCGCTCAGAGCAGGCCCGTGATGCCTTTGTCACCCAGTTATTGTCGAAAATGACGCTCGACGAGAAAATCGGTCAGCTACGATTGATCAGTGTCGGACCAGATAATCCAAAACAAGCTATCCGCGAGATGATCCGCAACGGACAAGTTGGGGCGATTTTTAACACCGTCACCCGACCGGATATCCGTGCCATGCAGGATCAGGTCATGCAACTGAGTCGCCTAAAAATCCCCTTATTCTTCGCCTACGATGTGGTGCATGGTCAGCGGACCATTTTCCCGATCCCACTGGGGCTAGCGGCCAGTTGGGACCCCCAGGCCATTAAAACCGTGGGCCGTATTTCGGCCTATGAGGCGGCGGACGACGGCTTGAATATGACCTGGGCACCGATGGTGGATGTTAGCCATGAGCCACGCTGGGGGCGTATGTCAGAAGGTTTCGGTGAGGATACCTTACTGACGGCAGAAATGGGGAAAGCGATGGTCGAGTCGATGCAAGGTAAAAGCCCCGCAGACCGTTATTCGCTGATGACCAGCGTCAAGCATTTTGCCCTTTATGGGGCAGTGGAAGGCGGACAGGAATATAACTCGGTGGATATGAGTCCGCAAAGAATGTTCCAGGAATATTTACCCCCTTATAAAGCGGCGTTGGATGCCGGCAGTGGCGGGGTGATGGTCGCACTCAACTCGGTCAATGGCGTACCAGCGACGGCTGACAGCTGGTTACTCAAAGATGTGTTACGTGATCAGTGGAAATTTAAAGGGATCACCATCAGTGATCATGGTGCGATCAAAGAACTGATTAACCATGGGGTCGCCAGCGATCCCCGTGATGCGGTACGGATCGCCATCAATGCCGGTATTGATATGAGTATGAGTGATCAATACTACAGTCAGTATCTGCCTGGGCTGGTGAAAAGCGGAGCCGTTTCGATGGCGACCATTGATGAGGCCACTCGGCACGTCTTGAATGTGAAATACGATATGGGTCTGTTCAGCAACCCTTATAGCCATCTTGGCCCCGCACAAGATGACCCGAAAGATACCAATGCGGAAAGCCGTTTACACCGTCCACAAGCCCGTGAGGTGGCGGCCGAAACCTTGGTGCTGCTGAAAAACCGGCTGGGGGTATTACCGCTGAAAAAGCAGGGCACTATTGCCTTGATAGGACCGTTGGCTGACAGCAAGCAGGATATTATGGGCAGTTGGTCGGCTGCTGGGGTGGCAGCACAGTCTGTGACGGTGCGCGAGGGCATGACCCAGGCGCTGGCCGGTAAAGCCACCCTTCTGTATGCTAAAGGGTCGAATATTACCGATAATCCGCTGGTACAGAAATTCCTTAACAGTTACGGCCCTGAAGTGAGCGTCGATAAGCAATCGCCGCAACAGTTACTCGATCAAGCCGTTGCCATGGCCCGTAAGGCGGATGTAGTGGTTGCCGCAGTCGGCGAGTCCCAAGGGATGGCCCATGAAGCCTCTAGCCGCAGTGACATCCGTATTCCGGCGGCGCAGCGTCGTTTACTGACTGCCTTAAAAGCCACCGGAAAGCCGCTGATTATCGTGTTGATGAATGGGCGGCCACTGGATATCAGCGAGCAAAGTCAGCAAGCAGATGCCATCCTGGAGACCTGGTTCAGTGGTACCGAAGGGGGCCATGCCATTGCAGATGCGCTGTTTGGCGACACCAACCCGTCAGGCAAGCTGCCGGTCAGTTTCCCGCGCTCAGTGGGGCAAATCCCAGCTTACTATAATCATCTGCCAACCGGTAGACCGTACAACTATCTGCATCCGGATAAATATACCTCTCATTACTATGATGCCATCAATGGGCCGCTCTATCCGTTTGGTTATGGTCTGAGTTATACCACCTTCAGCGTCTCGCCGGTCAGTTTATCCTCGGATCAAATGACCCAAGGTGGGCATCTGCAAGCCTCGGTGACGGTCACTAATACCGGCAAGCGTGCCGGTGCGACCGTGGTACAGATGTATCTCAATGATCCGGTTGCCAGTCTTAGCCGACCGGTAGAGGAGCTGAAAGGCTTCCAACGCATCAGCTTACAGCCCGGACAGTCACAGCAGGTCAGTTTTAAGATCACCGAAGACGAACTCAAGTTCTGGAATCCGCAAATGAAGTATCTGGCAGAACCTGGACAGTTTAACGTCATGATTGGCCTCGACTCGGTCAGAACAGAAAAAACGCACTTCAATTATCAATAATCCCCAGGCCGGGTAAGGCTTCCCGGCCGGTTTTAGGGTATCGGTTATGTTCAGTTTACTTCGTGATCGTATTGGCCAGCAGGTGATGCAGATTAATGGATTATCCCTTAACGAGTTTGATTTAACTCAACCCTCGGGGGACCCCGGATTATTTGGGCCGGACAGTATAGTGTGGGAGGTTCACGGGGATTTTCCGGCTATGCTATGTGGGGGCATTGCCGCACTGTTGCTGCAAATGCAGCACCCTGCGGCGCTGGCGGGCGTCTGGGATCACTCCAGTTTTCGCAGTGATATGACCGGACGCTTGCGCCGCACCAGCCAGTTTATTGCTGTCACCAGTTTCGGTAATCGCCGTGATGCTAACTATTTGATTGATAAAGTCGCCGCTATTCATCGTCATGTGAACGGGCAGGATGCCCTGGGTAGGCCCTATGCTGCCAGCGACCCAGCGCTTTTGACCTGGGTACATGTGGCGGAAACCTCCAGTTTTCTCGCCGCCCATCTACGCTATAAAAATCCGAGCCTTAGTCTTGCCGAGCAGAACCGTTATTATGCTGAGGCTGCCCTCACAGCTCGAGCGCTGGGAGCCACTGATATCCCACTCACCGTGCAACAGGTGAACGACTATCTGCAGGCAATGCGTCCGGCACTAGAAATTGATGACCGTACCCATGAAGTCACACGTATACTCTATGCCGCACCGCCACCCACTCCGGCGGCTCGACCGGTGATGAAGGTTATCTTGGAGGCTGCTGGCGACCTATTACCTTGCTGGACCTCAGTACCAGGTCGAGTTCAACGTAGTGCATTACAACAACAATCTACCCGTCTGGCGATGCAGGGGATTGCCGGACTGTTACGCTGGTCGGTGCCTCAGGGGGCTCGCTATAAAGCGTTGCGTCGTACAGGACGGTTGTTCGAATAGCTGGGGTTAACCTGCGGCACAGGGAGATGTATAATTAGGAGCAATACAGTAAGGATGGAGTATGTCTTTGATTGAAGTGATCCTGGTTGATCCGCAGGATAATCCAACCGGCACCATGGAAAAGCAGGAAGTCCACCGTAAGGGGTTGATGCATCGTGCCGTAACTGTCTATTTGTTCAACCACCGTGGCGAGCTGTTGCTACAGCGCAGAGCGAGAGATAAATATCACTGCGGCGGATTGTGGAGCAACACCTGCTGCGGACACCCGCTGCCTGGAGAGCAGACACATAAGGCCGCGGAGCGCCGTTTAGCTGAAGAGATGGGCATTAGCACTATCTTGACTGCAGCATTTGAACTCAGTTATCACCTGACAGTGACCGACGGACTCAGCGAGCATGAGTATGGTCATATCTTTTTTGGCCACTGCGACCAACCTCCCATACTCAACCCCGCAGAGGCTGATGCCTGGCGCTACAGTTCTTTATCGCAGTTACAGGCAGAAATGGCCGCAGCCCCACAGCGTTTCACCCCGTGGTTTGTCCATACTCTGAGCCGGGTGGTTGAGTACCGTCAGCACCAAGCGGCTGGCGCGGTGTAGCAGCTATGCTGGCTCAGGCATGCAGAACAATCGCGTAGCCAACTAGCATCAGGCCGCCAATACCGCCCAGTGCCATTAACAGGAACAGGCCGATAATAGCCGTTTTTTGCAGGTTCATCAGAATTCTACTCCCTGAAATAGACTCAGTGGTGGTGCCGCGACAGCGGCAAAGGTTCAGCGTCCGGGGTGGAGTGCAGTGATCTTACTGCCACTCTGTTGCCAGCCGGCCAGCTGTTGCTGCTGGGTTCGGGTCAGCGGTTTATCGGTCCACAGAAAAATCTGCTGTTCAGGTAATTGCTGCGGGTCGATCTGTTTTAGCGGCTCGGATAATACAGTGATACGCCAACTGTCTTGGGAAAGCCGCCATCCTTCGAGCCAAACTCGGGCTCGGTCTTGTGATGCCCAGCCGACCAGCAGCGCATCCTGACCCGGACGTTTACGGGCTGCACTCAACGCAAAACAGACAAAATCGATAAACACACCATCCAGCAGGCTGCTCATAAAGTCTGCGGTGCGCTGATTCAGCCTCAGTCGCTGGCGAACCGGCAGGAAGACCTGATCAATAATAGCCCCAGCTGGGCTGTCTTTGGTGATGGAGAAAATCCACTGACGTAACTTGCCGGGATGATTGTCACGCAGTTTTGCCAACAATTCTTCCTGGCGTTGCTCCCATTCGCCACTGATATCGGTGGCTTGGCCTTCCAGCAGGGTTTTGACTTTCGCTGGCGGTAAACCGCTCTCTACCCAGCGTTTAATTTCCAGGATTTTTTGCCGATCCGCTTCAGTATACAAACGGTGTCCGCCTGGTGTCCTTACCGGTGTGATCAGGCCATAGCGACGCTGCCAAGCGCGCAAGGTCACAGGATTTATTGCGCAATCCCGTGAAATATCCCCGATCGTGTAAAATTCTGGTTGTGACATAGCCTTGTGTCCTGACCCTGACTTCCTGATAAATTATAATAGAAGCCAGCCAATGTTAATACTCTGTTTCCTTAGAACAGTCTTAGTATGATGCCGTGTTCACGGCAGGATGTCTTGGGATATTTTTCTGTAGAATAATCCCGCAACCCTGTCACCGACGGCGGTACTGTGTAAAAATACAGTTTGTTCTCTCTGGCAAATGGTTGTTATGGCTCTGACGGCAGCACTCAAATCACAAATTGGCGAATGGTATAAAAAGTTACAGGCCCAGGTGCCTGATTTTATTCCAAGGGCACCTCAGCGGCAGATGATCGCCGAGGTGGCAAAAACCTTGGCCGGAGATGAAGACCGTCATCTGGCGATTGAAGCCCCTACGGGCGTTGGCAAAACGCTCTCCTATCTGATCCCGGGTATCGCCATCGCCAGAGCCTCCGAAAAAAAACTGGTGATCAGTACCGCCAATGTCGCGTTACAAGATCAAATCTACGACAAAGACCTGCCGTTACTGAAAACCTTTATCCCTGATCTGACCTTTACGGCCGCCTTTGGCCGTCGTCGTTATGTCTGTCCGCGGAATCTCTCCTTTGCGACCGCCGAGCAGGGGACGCAGGGTGATCTGTTGCTGTGGCTGGAGGAGTCGGCTGGCAGCCGCCCGAAAATCTCTGACGACCGTCATCGCCAAGACCAAGAGGTCTGTCGGCGCCTAGAAAGTGCCCTGCAGTCCGGAGAGTGGGATGGTCTGCGCGATCACTGCAAAGAACAGACCGAAGATACTCTCTGGCAGCGACTCTCTACTGATAAAAACAGTTGTCTTGCCCACCATTGCCAGTGGTATCGCGAATGTCCCTTTTTTCTTGCTCGCCGTGAAATTGAGCATGCCGATGTGGTGGTGGCTAACCATGCTTTGGTGATGGCGGCGTTGGAAAGTGATGCCGTCCTACCTCCCGCCAAAGAGATGCTGCTGGTGATTGACGAAGGACATCACCTACCGGACGTGGCACGAGATGCCTTGGAGATGAGTGCTGACATTACCCCTGCGGTCACCGGCTTACAGCTGGATTTGTTTATGAAACTGGTGGCGACCTTACGTAGCCATTTTACCTTCAAATCTCCGCCAGCGCTGATTAACAGTGAACGTCTGGCCGAACATTGCGGCATCATTCAGCAATTGATCCAGGAGTTAGCAGCAGACTTTCTGCCACGGCTCATTGAGCAGGGCGAGGGTATTGAATATCGCTTTGTGCTGGGGGAACTTCCCGAAGAGGCAGAGAATCGCTGTCAGCAGCTTGCTAAGTTAAGTGAATCACTGCGCGGTGCCGCAGATTACTTGATTAACGCACTGGGTGAAATGACCGGCAAACAGGATATGGTGCGTATTCATCGAGGTTTGTTACAGCTTAATCGCTTTCAGGGGTGGATTGAATCACTTAGCAAACTCTGGTGGCTGGCGGGAACACGTCAGTTATCCGCTGCGCCAGTGTCTAAATGGCTGACCGGTGAACGCCATGACGACAAACAGCATCTGCTGTTTCACTGTGCCGGTATCCGCGTCAGTGACCAGTTGGAAAAGCTGCTATGGCGTAAAGTCCCCCATGTGATCGTTACCTCCGCCACCCTGAGATCACTGAATAGTTTCCGCCGTTTCAGTGAAATGTCAGGCCTGAGGGAGACCGCCGGTGATCGCTTCGTGACCTTGGATTCGCCCTTTGATCATCTCAATCAGGGGAAACTGGTCATTCCTCAGATGCAGTATGAGCCGCAACTGGCACAGGAAGCACAACATATTGAGGAGATGGCGCGGTATTTCCGTGAGCAGATCGAACAGAAAAAACATACCGGTAGTTTAGTATTGTTCTCCAGTGGCCGTGCCATGCAGTTATTTTTATCCCAGGTCACTGACTTACGTCTGATGCTACTGGTGCAGGGCGACAAACCGCGTTCAAGACTGATTGCCCTGCACCGGCAACGGGTCGCTGAGGGCCAACAGAGTGTGCTGGTGGGATTACAGTCCTTCTCTGAAGGGCTGGATCTAAAAGGGGATTTGCTGTCACAGGTTCATATTCATAAAATAGCTTTTCCCCCCGTAGACAGTCCGGTGATCGTCACCGAAGGGGAATGGCTGAAAAGTCAGCAGCGCTATCCTTTTGAAATACAGAGTCTGCCCAGTGCCTCGTTCACCTTGATCCAGCAGGTGGGGCGTTTGATCCGTAGCCATAACTGTTTCGGCGAAGTTATTATTTATGACCGGCGGCTACTGACCAAAAGTTATGGCAGTCGGTTACTGGCGGCATTACCGGTATTTGCTATTGAGCAGCCGGAGGTACCGTCAACGGATAGCACAGTATCACGGCGCCCAGCAGGCAATGGAACCAACGCCGCAACCGGCAGCAGAAAAAAAACGGCACCACGCCGGACCAAGCGCTGAGGACCGTTCAGCAGATACCTTGAAGAGACCGCGGCGACAGGACAGATTGATGGATATTACCCAGATAGTAAAAGAGATTGGCCGCGGCAAGAACCATGCCCGTGACCTCGACCAAGCCACTGCCTTTCAGTTGTATAAGGCCATACTACAACAAGATCTTGACCCGTTGGTACTGGGAGCCGTGCTGATCGCCCTACGCATCAAAGGGGAAAGCGAGCAGGAAATGCTCGGTTTTATCGGTGCGCTCCAGGAAAAACTGCCACAGTTTTCATTGCCGGATGGCGGACTGATGCCGGTGGTGATCCCCAGTTATAATGGCGCACGCCGTCAAGGTAATCTGACCCCATTGTTGGCTCTGCTGCTGGAGAAACTCGGGTTTCCGGTGTTTGTTCACGGCATCCGTCAGGATCCCACCCGGGTAACCAGCGAGACGGTGTTTGCTGCTCTCGGTATTTCGGCGGTTGCTTCGCCGCAACAGGCTGAACAGCAGTTGCGACAAGGCAAACTGACCTTTATGGCGGTGGATGACTGGTGCCCACCCTTGGCGAAGCAATTGGCGCTGCGTTGGCAGTTAGGCTTACGTAACAGCGCCCATACCTTGGCTAAACTGGCCTCACCCTACGCAGCCGGCAAAGCCTTACAGATCTCGGCGGTTTCGCATCCGGAATATGTGCCAAAAGTGGCGGCCTTTTTCCGCCATAGCCAGAGTCTGGCGCTATTACTGAATGGCTGTGAAGGGGAAGTGTATGCCAATCCACGACGTGGACCGGCATTATTCGCTGTCTCACCACAACAGGAGACACTTCAGCGATTGGTGGAGCGCCAAGAAGAGCAAAAAGCGCTGCTTCCTGTCTCTAAATCAGCGGAACAGACTGCTCACTGGATTCAGCAGGTACTGGCCGGAGATATTCCGGTGCCCCAACCGATACGTCTGCAGGTAGCCTGTTGTTTGCTGCTAGCTCGGCGTTGTCAGGATGTTACTGCTGGCGTGGAGCAGTTAGCTGCCGCCGGATATTAACTTTACTTATTTTACCGTTACACTGGGGGAAAGCCCTTTGAGTGACGGTTATTCTGTGATGACTAATGAAAAAGACACCCGCAAAAAGTTCTCTGCACCCGCGTAACCGTTATCAGGGACAATATGATCTACCGACTCTATGCCACCTCAACCCGGCGCTTTCACCGTGGCTGGTCACCACACCCGCAGGCAAGACGTCGGTAGATTTTAGCCAACCGCAGGCGATTAAAGCCCTCAATCAAGGGTTACTGAAACAGTATTACGGAATCGAATGGCAACTGCCTGACGGGTATCTTTGTCCACCGATACCGGGACGGGCAGATTATCTGCATTTTATTGCTGACTTACTGGCAGAGGACGCTGGTGGCACAATTCCGCGTCAGGCGGATCTTTTGGATATCGGTTGCGGCGCGAATTGCATTTATCCGCTGATCGGTCATGCAGAATACGGCTGGCGATTCACCGGCTCGGATATCAGTGCCGAATCATTACGCCTAGCAACAGCGCTGATTGCGGCTAATCCTGGAATGCAGCGGGCGATCCGTCTGCGTTGCCAAAAAAACTCGAACGCCATTTTTCAGGGGATTATCCAAAAAAGCGATAATTACGCTGTAACCTTATGTAATCCACCGTTTCATCGATCGGCACAAGAGGCGCAACAGGGCAGTGATCGTAAGAACCGCAACTTGGGTATTTGCTCAGACAAGGGACTCAATTTCGCTGGGCAACATCATGAACTTTGGTGTACAGGTGGGGAGCGCGGGTTCGTTGAAAAAATGATTAACGAAAGCCAGAATTTTTCCGCGCAGGTGGTCTGGTTTACCACGCTGATCTCCAAAAGAGAGAACCTGAAACCCTTAGCGGAAATCTTAAAACGGACTGCGGTGATAGAGCAGCGTGTAATAGAAATGGGGCAGGGGAATAAGCAGAGTAGGATACTGGCGTGGACATTTAAGAAGCCTGAACAGCGGGCCAGAATACTGAAAAATTCATTACGCCCACCCGCATGACCCGGGCAGGGGGTCTACCCTGCCCTTGAAGGGCATTTATTTGGTGATATTGGCTTCGATAAACCACAGGAATTTATCCAAGTCACGAGATGCTGCAGTGAAAATATCTGCGCTGTCTTCGTCAGGGACTTCGCTGATAGCTTTACGCACATCGTTTGCCACCAGTGCATAACGCTCAGCCAGGGCGACCAAGTGATCCTGCACATCATGGATATCCAGTGGGTAGCTCTTCAGCGGAGTCGTCTGGGTGACGATCTGTGGGGTACCCAGTGCCACGCCACCTAACTGCACAATACGCTCAGCCACGGTGTCCTGATGATCGGTGATGGCGGTACGGAAACCGTCTAACATCTCATGAACAGCGATGAAGTTAGTGCCGCGCATATTCCAGTGGGCTTGCTTAGTGATCAGCGACAGGTCGATCAGTTCAACCACTACTTTGCTCAGGACATTGATGGTCGCGTGTTTATCTGCGTCAGCAACATCGTTACGAGTATAAATCAGATCGGATGGCTGAGTTTTAACCAGTTTTGCGGTACTCATAAATTCATTTCCTCTCTTGGTCGATTAATCGGAATCAGTACTTCATTTGCAAACAAGTATAGCAACCGCTGTGGCTTTTGCACGGCGGCACACTCAATTGCTGCTATCGCTGAAACCGATAGCCCACCTCAGCGCTGGTCTGAAGAGGAGGGGGAGAATTTTCTGACTTTTACTCGCCGCAAGCGTGGTTTCGAGGATTGCAGGGTCAGGGTTGAGCCGGCAGAGGCGATAATGACCGCCGTCAGCCCCAGCCACTGGGGCAGGTTAAGATGCTCGCCAAGGAAAATCAGTCCTGAAAGGGCGGCCACTACCGGTTCTAGGCTCATCAAGGTACCGAAAAGTCGTGCTGGCAGTCGAGTCAGGGCCATCATCTCTAGTGAATAAGGTATGGCATTCGATAACAGCGCCAGTAATAAGGCTAATGGCAGGATCTGCCAGTGCCATAGGCCACTCTCGGCAAAACCTAATCCGACCGGCACATAGACCAGTGAGGCTATAGCAGACCCAACGGCTACAGTGGCTGCTCCGTGACCGCTACCTGCTTTTCGGCCGAAGACGATATAGATAGCCCAACAGGCACCAGCGCAAATCGCCAGGACTGCCCCCAGAGGATCGACGTTCGACAATCCGGTTTCGAGTGGCAGCAGTAGACACAGGCCACCTACCGCAATCAGGATCCACATAAAGTCGGTAATGCGCCGAGCGTTAGCTAAGGCCAGTGTCAGAGGGCCAATAAACTCAAGTGCTACGCCAATTCCTAAGGGGATAGTGCGAAGGGCTAAGTAAAACAGCATATTCATGCCGCCCAGAGCCAGTCCGTAAAAAATCAGCGGCCGACGTTTCTCTTTACCGAATGTCAGACGCCAAGGTTTGAAGATCACCCACAACATAATCGTGGATAACCCTAATCGCATAGCTGCCACTCCGGGAGCGCCGGCAAGTGGGAACAGGTGCTTGGCCAAAGAGGCGGCACCCTGTAGTGACATCATGGCTACAATCAGCAACATGACAGGGAATAACAATTGACTGTTTTTTTTATTTTCAGAAGGGGCCATACCGCGCAGTTCCATAGGAAAAAGTGATGACAGGGGAAAAACGCTGGCGAGTCTACCTTATCTCTGTGCTCAACACATGCCCAACAATAAAAAAAAACCTTATCAACAGCTTGTTTTTTGTACTATAGTTTGCGGCGAAGTGAAAAAAACCGGCTATATTATTAAGAATATCCTTAAAGATTCTCGGGTAGCACAAAATAGTTTAGGGCTCTGAAGCAGATTAAAGTAAAGTTAAATCAGGCAATTATGTCTGACTGGTAACTTTCTGTTACACCAAACAATCTGTTAGACAACAAAATTCGGGCAGAGTTTCCCACTATTTTTTGTTATATTTTCATCGTTGTCAGGAAATTAAGAAGTCGTTTCACATTTGAGGTGATTATGAAAAAAATTGCATGTCTTTCAGCACTGGCTTGCGTTCTGGCAGTATCTGCTGGTTCCGCAATGGCACAAAGCACCATCACTGGCGGTTACGCGCAGAGCGACTACCAGGGTGTTGCCCACAAAGCTAACGGTTTCAACTTGAAATACCGTTACGAAGACGGTTCTAACCCTCTGGGTTGGATCGGTTCTTTCACTTACACTGAAAAAGATAACAACACCTCTGACACCTATAATAAAGGTCAGTACTACGGTGTGACCGCAGGTCCTGCTTTCCGTCTGAACGACTGGGCAAGCATCTACGGTGTTGTCGGTATCGGTGCAGGTCGTTACCAGCACATCAACCAGACCGACTATAACAAAACCGGCTTCAAAGATGTTGGTTTCTCATACGGTGCAGGTATGCAGTTCAACCCAATCGACAACTTCGCAGTTGACGTAGGTTACGAGCAGAGCCGCATCCGTAACGTTGATGTTGGCACTTGGATCGCTGGCGTTGGTTACAGCTTCTAATTCTGAGTCTGAATTCATTACGATTTCAGGAACAGTAAAAACGGCCCCTAGGGGCCGTTTTTTTATGCCTACCGTTTATTGAGGCTTGGCGCTGATGGTTTGAGGCGATAAGTTGTTGCGGATAGCCGCCACCTGTTGCGGGGTAACTGTAGAGGCATGATTTCCCCATCCTTGCCGGATAAAGGTCGCTACATCCGCCACCTGCTGATCCGACAAACGCCAGCCAAAATCTGGCATGGTTAATCCAGTCGGCATCTGTGCGGTCACAGCCCGTTGTCCTCCTTGCAGGATAATGTGGATCACTGATGAAGGATCATCGCTCAACAGGGCGGAGTTCCCCGCCAGTGCTGGGAAGGTTTTGTCATAACCTTTACCGTCAGACCGGTGACAAGCCGAACAGTTATTAAGATAGTCTGCCGCCCCACGGGCAGAGACATCCCCCTTGAACAGAGCCTGGGCGGTACTGTTATCGGGTATCGGGGCCGAGGGAGTGGTTGTGTCCGGATGCGAGGCTGGCAGGGATTTCAGATACTCAGCAATGGCATCCACATCCTGTTGGTCGAGATAACTCAGGCTATGGCTGACCACCTCTGACATCGGGCCAAACGCTGAACTGTGGGCGTTAACACCATTTTTCAGGTAGTCACTGAGTTCTTGCGCCGACCAGCGACCCAAGCCATCGGGTTGGCTGCCGGTCAGATCAGGGGCATACCAGCCATCCAATGCACTGCCGGTCAACCAGGCTGAGTCTGTCTGATCAGCGGCTTTTTCTTGATATGCCATCCCTCGTGGCGTATGACAGGCGCCGCAGTGACCTAGGCCCTGTACCAGATAGGCACCACGCTGCCATTGCGCTGATTTCCCCTCCACCGGCTGATAGCGTTTATCATCGGTAAACATCCTCCGCCACAGCCCCAGAGGCCAGCGCATACTTAGCGGCCAAGGAATATCGGATGCTTTATTCTGTTGCACCACCGGTTTAACCCCTTTCATAAAATATTGATAGAGGTCATGCATATCCTGATCGGAAATTTTAGCAAATGAGGGGTAAGGCATGGCCGGATAGAGGGTGTCGCCAGATTTACTGATCCCTTGACGGACCGCTTTAACAAAATCCTCATAACTGTAGTTGCCGATACCGGTCTGTTTATCCGGAGTAATATTGGTGGAGTAGATAGCCCCCACTGGTGTGGACATTTTTAGCCCCCCGGCAAACGGCTGTGCCGGGTTACTGGTATGGCAGGCTATGCAGTCTCCGGCCCTGGCCAGATATTCCCCGCGGCTGATGGTATCCTGTCCCGCAGGCACTGCCAGTGCATAACCGCTGACGAATAATGCCAAGGGAGTCCATGCAATACATTTATTCATCAGTCTCTCCTTATACTTTCACCAGCGGGCCAGGGGAGGCCAGATACTGTTTTTTGATGGCATCTGCGGCAAACAGTGTGGTAGCACCGACGGTACCGGTCGGGTTATAAGCTAAGTTTTGTGGGAAGCTGCAAGCCCCAACCACAAACAAATTCGGCACATCCCAGCTTTGCAGATATTTATTCACCACACTGGTTTGCGGTGAATCTCCCATCACGGCACCACCGGTGGTATGGGTCGATTGATAAGGTCGGACGTCATAATGGCTGTGGGCATTTTTAAAGCCCATTTCATAAGACGGTGGCGCGATCTCTTGGATAATCTGCTCCACTTTTCCCGCCATAAACCCAGTCATGGTTAACTCATTGGGCTGCCAGTCAAAGGTCATGCGTAGCAGTGGCTGACCGTGTACATCTTTATAGGTAGGGTCGAGGTCCAGATAACACTGCCGGTAGGGCATGACCGAACCGGAAGATCCGATGAACATACTGTGGTTATAGTGCTGTTTAATGGCTGACTTCCAGCCACTGCCCCAGCGCGGCGCCTTAGACGGCAGCAGGGTTTGAGCAATAGGTCGCCCCCCGGTGCAGCTCGAAGAGAGAGTGGCCCTACCGATAAACCCGACATCACTCTGATCAAAATTGCCATTATTAAAGTTATCGATAAAAGTAGAGGTAGTGCCGGTGGCGGCGAAAGGGTTGAAACGGTGATCAGGACCAAAGAATAGCTTGGCGCCACCGGTCATCTGATAGGCATAGTTACGGCCCACCACACCCTCGCCGGTTTGCGGGTCATAGGGTTTCCCTATTTTTGACAACAGCAACAAACGGACATTGTGTAGCTGGAAAGCTGCGAGGATCACCAGTGATGCCGGTTGCTCGACTTCATTCCCCTGCTCATCAATATAGGTCACTCCGGTCGCCTGTTTACCGCTGCTATCGGTATTGACGCGGATCACCTGGGAACGAGGTCGGATTTCTACGTTCGGAAAGGCCTTCAGTGAAGGCAGTACGCAACTCTGCGGAGATCCTTTTGAGTAATTGAAACAGCCAAAGCGTTCGCAAAAACCACAGTAATTACAGACGCCCAATTGAACATTATAAGGGTTGGTCCAAGGTGCCGTACAGTTAGCCGCAGGGGTTGGGAACGGGTTATATCCCAGTTTTGTGGTGGCCTGGGCGAACAGATCGCCAGAATAAAGGCGAGTCAGGGCAGGCGTCGGATAGGGATCCTGTCGGGGCATCTCGAAGGGATTGCCGCCGGGTTGAATTTTCCCCTGCAGGTTACCGGCTTGACCGGATGCCCCACAAATTTTCTCAAATTTATCGAAGTAAGGCTCCATCTCCTCATAGGTGAAGGGGTAATCCTGTAGGGTCATATCGGCAGGTATCACTTTAGTCCCGTATTTTTCAATGATGATGGAGCGCAGTTTGATATCGGCGCCCAAGGGGCGCCACAGCATTCCGTTCCAGTGGACTCCGGCTCCGCCAACACCATCACCGGGCAAAAACGAGCCAAAGCGACGGTAAGGTAAGGCTGTCTGAGACACATTATGACGAATGGTGACGGTTTCACGTGCGGCATTCTGAAACAGCTTCAATCGCACACCATAGGTCAATTCGTCAGTGATCTTCGGGTAGGCAAAATCGGGGTAAGTATCGCGTGCTTCGCCACGCTCCAGGGCAACAATACTCAGCCCCGTCTCTGCCAGTTCACGTGCCATTAATGACCCGGTCCAGCCAAAACCGACAATCACAATATCGGCTGCTTTTTTTTGAGTTGCCATCAGACCATCCTTTTTCCTGAGATACTCACTGGGCCCAGTGGGTAGGGCTCATTGGGCTGTGCAACGGCATCGGTAAAGTCAGCCCGGGCACCCGGGTAACCAATAAGTTTCCATGAGCTCATAGACTGGTTGCCACCATGGATAGGATCTGCCAGATACCCCTCTTTGGTATTCTCCAGTAATTGCTCAAAGAACAAGGCACCACTGACCGAATCATTTTTAAGGGTGTTTTTCTCCAACAGTGTGAGGATCTGTTCCTGTTGGTCGTGACTTAAATCAGCGAAGTCTTTTTTCCACTGTTGTTGACACCAGCCATTGGTCAGCGCAATACCCTGTCGGTAAATTTCCCGAGGGGTCAGGGCAGACTGATAGCCGAATAAGGGGTCAGTATTGGCGATAAAGGGGGCATGCATATACCACAGTTGGCCGTATCCATAAGGTACTTCCATTTGCCGGTCAATAAAGACCGGTACGCCTTCCGCTATTGCACCGGGGCCGAGCTCATCTGTCGGGATCAGCCGGTCGGTAGCTGCCAGTATGAAACGCCATTGTCCAGGGTCAAAGAATTGCGGCACATAGTCCTGGGAGACGGCGGGGGATTTTGGCGTCGCGGCCTCACTGGTAAAAGAAGCCGTACCGACCACGGCCAGTGGTATAAGGGATAACGATTGTTGCAGAAAGCGCCGTCGGGCAGGGACCGGCTGATGAGGATCCTGTGGTTTTTTCATACCATGCTCCGTCATAAACAGTTTCAGGTATCACCTGAGAAACCGGGGGAGCTCAATTAATCCCTTACTTTTTATAGGGTGGCAATAAGGTTTATCAGCAAATTGATAATTTGCTCACTAATCGTATTGGTGAAGCTATGTAAAACAGAATGTTATTTGTGGCGTTAAGGGCTATATAAATTGTAATATTATGTTTCTTTTTTGTTAATTTTGGGGTGAAGCCAGGGTAGGGCGAGCCAGTTTGTGAGTCAGCCACTGATAAATAAGCTCGACTAGCATTAAGCGATTTTTAAACGGTGAGCGCAGCAGATAACAGCGACACAGGCATGCGAGGCAATGACAAGGCTCTGCCTGCGTCACCGCGGGACGGCGAGGGGAATTGGGGGTCATAGTCATATCTTCCTCCTGTTAAGCGCAAAACAACCTCAGAACCTAAACAAGGTATAGCAAATGCTATACCTATTAGCCAGTGCTATTAATGAAAAATTTGAGCTTCGCCGAGGGTGGTTTACAATACGCCGCAGAATGACAACTTCCTACAGAAGCTGTCAGGATTAAAAAGAGGAAGCTCAATGGTTCATCGCCGCACAGATAACGGTTCTCGGCCAGGACCGATTAAAGATATTGAGGAACATGTTGAAGGGTTCCGCCAAGTCAGAGAGGCTCATCGCCGTGAGCTGATTGACGATTATGTCGAACTGATCTCTGATTTGATCCATGAGTTCGGCGAGGCCCGTCAGGTGGATATGGCTGCTCGTTTAGGTGTTTCACAGCCGACGGTGGCAAAAATGCTGAAAAAATTAGCCTGTGTTGGGCTGGTCATTCAGGTGCCTTATCGGGGCGTGTTTCTTACCGATGAAGGGGAAACCTTGGCACAACAGAGCCGTGAAAGACACCATATCGTAGAAAATTTTCTATTGGCTCTAGGAGTCAGTCCGGAAACGGCACACCGAGATTCAGAAGGTATTGAACATCATGTTAGCGAAGAAACGTTAGAAATATTTAAAACCTTTTGTAGCCAAGCATCCTTAAAGCGCTAAATATGCCAACATTCCCCTGCTCCGGTATTCTCCGGGGCTGGTCGCAGAAGTCTTGTCCTTTCATCACTATTATTAAACGATACATCACCCTAGGCGAGAATAACCTCAAAACAGGTAAGGTTACTAGGTCGTTCTCCAGTTTATTTGCTTAGAATTGTGATATGTTTTGCACGAATTGATTGATACAGTAAAATTAATTGTCAGAGAAATAATTGACCCCCTATAGACGCTTGTTTACACAATATCCCTCGGAATCAGATTATTCACATAGCATCTGTTAACACCGAGATATCGAGGCGACATATAGGTAATGAGGTAGGCTGGCGAACGGGTGACAAATAAGTTGGTCAGAATAGTGAAGCTATCTCGTCCTTAAAGGAAATATAATAATTTCAATCGGACCGTTGAGGGACCGGTTTCAGAAGATAAGTATCAGGAGTATGTGTCGATAGTGCACTGCGTTTGATAATGTCACCTTTAATGCTACTCTTTGAGATATTATTATCTAATCCGTTGCGAGCTATTTATTTTTTTATTTAAATTAGGTAATCTCAGCGCCAGAGTTAATTGTACCCGATAAGCAAGGATAAATACGATGAGTGATGCATTCAAAGTTCTCAACAACATTCGCACACTGCGTGCTCAGGCTCGTGATCTGGCACTGAGTGATTTAGAAGAAGTATTGGAAAAACTGACCATCGTGGTCACAGAGCGTCGCGAAGAAATTGAAGCTGAACAAGCGGCAAACCGCGAGAAAGAAGAGAAGTTACTGAAGTATCGTGAAATGCTGCTAGCAGACGGTATTGATCCGAATGAATTGATCGGTACTGCAGAAGTCAGCAAGAAACGCGTTAAGCGTGCACCACGTCCGGCTAAATACCAGTACACTGATGAAAACGGTGAAACCAAATCATGGACTGGTCAGGGCCGTACTCCAGCTGCGATTAAAAAGGCGCTGGACGAAGGAAAAAGTCTGGAAGACTTCCTGATCTGATCAGCAAATACTCCTTGTTAATGGGAGAGCCAGTAACTTAAGGTTACTGGCTTTTTTGCTTTTAATAAGGCGTATTATGATGCACAGTAACAGCTGTATTCCCGCTGGCAGCGGATCCGAACCCTGTGCCCTGCCGGGGCAATGTATACAGAAGTACCCTCGATGGCAGAAACATTGGGTTTCTGACCTGTTTTTGAGTTCGATTTATTGAAAAGGCTATCCCGTGTTAGTAACCAGTAATGTGACGATGCAGTTTGGCAGTAAGCCATTGTTTGAAAATATCTCTGTAAAATTTGGCGGAGGGAATCGTTATGGTTTAATTGGTGCCAACGGCAGCGGTAAGTCGACCTTTATGAAAATTCTCGGTGGGGATCTGCAACCTACCGGTGGGAACGTTTCTTATGACCCTAATGAACGTATTGGTAAATTACGTCAGGATCAGTTTGCCTTTGAGAAATTTACAGTTCTTGACACTGTAATTATGGGGCACGCCGAACTGTGGGATGTCAAAAAAGAACGTGACCGTATTTATTCTTTACCTGAAATGAGTGAAGAAGAAGGTTACCAGGTAGCAGAGCTGGAAGTGCAGTATGGCGAAATGGACGGATATACTGCCGAATCTCGCGCCGGTGAGCTTTTATTAGGGGTCGGTATCCCTGTTGAGCAGCATTATGGGTTAATGAGTGAAGTGGCTCCCGGCTGGAAACTGCGTGTATTATTAGCCCAAGCACTGTTTTCAGAACCAGATATTTTGTTGCTTGATGAACCGACCAACAACTTGGATATTGATACTATTCGCTGGTTGGAGCAGGTGCTAAATGAACGTAACAGCACCATGGTCATTATTTCCCACGACCGTCACTTCCTGAATATGGTCTGCACACATATGGCTGATCTGGATTATGGCGAATTACGGGTCTATGCCGGTAATTATGATGAGTATATGACTGCAGCCACCCAGGCGCGTGAGCGTCTGTTAGCCGATAATGCCAAAAAGAAAGCCCAGTTGGCTGATCTGCAATCGTTTGTCAGCCGCTTTAGTGCTAACGCGTCCAAATCGCGTCAGGCCACGTCCCGTGCTAAGCAGATGGATAAAATAAAACTGGATGAAGTGAAAGCCTCCAGCCGTCAAAATCCGTTTATTCGCTTCGAACAAAACAAAAAGCTGTTCCGTAATGCTCTACAAACCGAAGCATTGACGAAAGGTTTTGATAACGGGCCGCTGTTTAACAAACTCGACCTGTTGGTCGAGGTCGGGGAAAAAGTTGCGATTATCGGTGCCAATGGTATCGGTAAGACCACATTACTGAAAACTCTGCTCGGTGAATTGGCCGCGGATGCTGGTACCGTTAAATGGTCTGAGAATGCACAGCTGGGCTATTATGCGCAGGATCATGCCGCTGACTTTGATAATGATCTTACCGTTTTTGACTGGATGAGTCAGTGGAAACAGGAAGGGGATGATGAGCAGGCAGTACGCAGCATCCTTGGTCGTTTATTGTTCTCCCAAGATGATATTAAAAAGCCTGCCAAGGTGTTGTCTGGGGGGGAGAAAGGGCGGATGCTGTTCGGTAAACTGATGATGGAAAAACCGAATATTTTAGTGATGGATGAACCGACCAATCACCTAGATATGGAATCTATCGAGTCATTGAATATGGCATTGGACATGTTCGAAGGGACATTGATCTTTGTATCGCACGACCGTGAATTTGTTAGCTCGCTGGCAACCCGTGTCATTGAGCTGAAACCGCAAGGCATCACTGACTTCACCGGTAGCTACGAAGATTATCTGCGCAGTCAGGGTATTGTCTGAGTCATTATACAGCAGGCATCGCACGCGGGTGCCTGCTGTGCTATCAGTCAATGACCGCATACCTCACATTGCGGGTCTCTTGGGATCCGCAGTTCACGGAACTGGCAGGTCATGGCTTCATAGAATATCAGTTTTCCTGCCGGGCTCTGCCCATACTCCGCCACAACCTTCAGAGTTTCCATTGCCTGCAAGCTGCCGATGACTCCTACCAACGGTGACATGACGCCGGCCTCGACACAGCTAAGATCCTGCTCACCAAATAACCGACTGATACAGCGATAGCAAGGCTCATTTTGCTGCCAGCGGAACACCGCCAGCTGGCCCTCCATCCGGATCGCCGCCCCGGAAATTAACGGTACCCGATGTCGGTGACAGACTCGATTAAGCAGCTCACGGGTCGCAAGGTTATCACTGCAATCCACCACCGCATGCTGGTGCATAATCAACGTTTCAGCGTTTTCTTCACTGAGGGGCCTAGCCAGCGGGATAAGGCGGGTATGTGGGTTGAGTGGTGTTAAACGCTGTAGGGCTGAGGTGGTTTTTGCTGATCCAACGCTCTCTGAGGTATGCAAGATCTGACGTTGCAGATTAGAGAGAGAGACCTTATCAAAATCGAGTAATGTCAGTTCGCCAATCCCTGCTGTGACCAAGTAGGGTGCAGCGGCACACCCTAGACCACCCAGTCCCACCAGCAGCACTCTGCTGGCTTTCAGTTTTTCCTGTTTATCAAAGTCGAAACCGTGCAGCACAATCTGCCGGTTATAGCGCAGGATCTCTTCATCCGTCAGTGCAACCGTCATGGTATCAGTCTTCCAATAAGGTGTTAAATGGCTCGATGGTGACGGTTTCGCCAGCCTGGACGCTGCCACGCTCTCTTTCTAGGACAATAAAACAGTTCGCCTTAGCGAATGAGCTGAAGACATGGGACCCTTGATGACCAGCTGGTTTTACCTGCAGTATCCCATCATTGTTATAGTGATAGTGGCCACGCTGTAAATCGAGACGACCTGGGGATTTTTTAATTGCCTGAGCAGCGACTGCGGACAGCAGCGGACGTCGGCCATCATCTTTCATGCCCAGTAGGGTGGTCAGCATCGGCTGGACCAAGTGGTAAAAGGTCACCACTGCTGACACGGGGTTACCCGGTAGTCCACAAAACCAGCTTTCCGATAAACGACCAAAGGCGAAAGGTTTGCCTGGTTTCATCGCCAATTTCCAGAAGGTGACGGAGCCGAGGGTTTCCAGCATATCGCGGGTATAATCGGCTTCTCCTACTGACACGCCCCCGGTGCTGATCACCACATCGGCTTGGCGGTTTGCCTCTTCAAATGCCGTCCGTAACTGTTGCGGGTCATCGGCAATGATCCCAAGGTCGACCACTTCGCAGCCCAATTTGGTCAGCATCAGACGGATAGCAAAGCGGTTAGTGTCGTAAATCTGACCTTCCTGCAGCGGCTGACCCACTGGCACCAACTCGTCACCGGTGGAGAACACCGCCACCCGCAAGCGACGAAGGACGGTAATTTCACTGATCCCCAGTGATGTGAGCAAAGGCAGCCGAGCCACACCCAGCCTTTCACCGGCTTGCAGTACAGCCTCACCAATGCGGATATCTTCACCGGCGCGACGGATATTCTGCCCAGCGACGACGTCGGCAGTTATACGAATATGCTCCCCGACCTTCTCGGTCTGTTCCTGCATCACCACCGCATCGGTACCTTCGGGCAGTGGCGCACCAGTCATAATGCGGATGACCGTCCCGGCGGGCCAGTCACCTTGGAACGGAACGCCTGCCAGTGCTTTACCGGCGACCGCCAACGTCACCTCTTTTGACAGGGCCAGATCGGCGAGGCGAAGGGCGTAGCCATCCATCGCGGAGTTGTCAAAAGGGGGAACATTCACCGGTGAAGTGACCGCTTCGGCAGTAATACGACCACTCGCGTCTTCCAACGCCAGGCTGACTTTGTCGCGAACCGGAGTCAAGGGTTGACGGATAAGGGTCAGGGCTTCGTCGAGAGAGATAAGTCCGGAAGTAAAAGGTTCCATAGTGGCTCCTGCCTGATTGAGTGCTATCTGGAATGGACAATAGGGAAGGGCGTCGCTCCGGGGACGCCAAGTCGGCTCAGAATAACAGTTTAGACGCTATTAGGTCGAAAAAATCGTGCCCTGACGACGGGAAGGGGATATGCGCTGATGGCTGCGCAGAGAAGTAGGCCGGATCGCTGTGCTGAGGATCCGGCTAGTGTGATCAGGAGCTTAATGATCCCCACAGATCGTAATCATCGGTATATTCAACCCGAACCCGCACGATATCACCCGGTTTCACCGAAAATTCCTGGTTCAGATAGACGGAACCGTCAATCTCTGGTGCATCAGCCATACTACGTCCGGTGGCCCCTTCTTCATCTACCTCATCGATCATCACCAGAATATCACGACCGACTTTTTCGGCCAGACGTTCGGCGGAGATCTGTTGTTGAACCTGCATAAAGCGATGCCAGCGTTGCTCCTTCACTTCTTCAGGGACCTGATCCGCTAACTGATTCGCGGTGGCACCCTCGACAGGACTGTATTTGAAGCAGCCAACGCGGTCCAGACGGGCCTCTCTCAGGAAGTCCAGCAGCATCTCAAAGTCTTGTTCGGTCTCCCCCGGAAAGCCAACAATAAAGGTTGAACGCAGGGTCAGTTCCGGACAGATTTCACGCCAGTGTTTGATCCGCTCCAGGGTTCGCTCTACCGCACCGGGACGTTTCATCAGTTTTAGGATACGTGGGCTGGCATGCTGCAATGGAATATCCAAATAAGGCAGAACTTTACCTTCCGCCATTAATGGGATCACCTCATCGACATGCGGGTAGGGGTAGACGTAGTGCAAACGCACCCATACCCCGAGCCGTGCTAACTGCTCACAGAGACTGACCATACTGGTTTTAACCGGTGAACCGTTCCAGAAACCGGTGCGGTGTTTTACATCTACCCCGTAGGCCGAGGTATCTTGAGAGATAACCAGTAACTCTTTTACACCAGATTCGACCAGACGACGGGCCTCATCCAGTACTGAACCTATCGGACGGCTGTCCAGATCGCCACGCATCGACGGGATAATACAGAAGGTACAACGGTGGTTGCAGCCTTCTGAAATTTTCAGGTAAGCGTAATGGCGCGGAGTCAGTTTTACTCCCTGTTCCGGTACCAGCGACAGGAAAGGGTTATGTACTGGTTTTGGTGCATAGGTATGGACATGGGACAACACCTGCTCATAACTGTGTGGTCCAGTGATTTCTAGCACCTTAGGATGCACTTCACGGATCTGGTTTTCCTTGGCACCCAGACAGCCGGTGACGATCACTTTACCGTTTTCATTCAGTGCCTCACCAATGGCTTCCAAAGATTCTTGGACGGCGCTGTCAATAAATCCACAAGTATTGACGATCACCAGATCGGCATCATCATAACTGGGGACTACCTGATAGCCTTCGGTCCTCAGTGCGGTAAGAATACGCTCAGAGTCGACCAAATTTTTCGGGCAGCCAAGTGAGAGAAAGCCCACTTTCGGCGCATCCGTCAGGGAGACAGGTGTCTGGGGTTGTGTAGTTTCGTTGGACATGGTTCCGTTCCGGAATAAGCAATAGCGCTTTGCGCGCGATTTTAATCCAGCTTTGCCAGAATTTGTACTTTATTCTGATCCGCTATTTTAGGCTGCGCTACGGTGATCTCAGGACTCACGAGCAGGGGATTGGCGATGTCAAACGGAGGAGTTGTTGACGGTAGGTGCAGTAAAATGAAAATGTGTGGGCGGCATATACAATCACGGTCTGCATATGTTATTGATAGTATCGGGAACGAAATCAGCAGATTAAATATTCAGCAGAGTGTTCTGCCAGACTCCGGAACCCCCCGCTGCAGGTCTCCGCGACCCGCCGTCATCAGGCCGTTTCCGGGAACCACTGCCACTGTTCCCTGCTAACGCCGATTTTTACTTATTGCTAACAAGGACGGACTGTCAATGATGCAACTTACAGGTCACTTATCCCGACCCCGCGCAGTGATGCTAGCTCTGCTGCTGGTTTCCCCGACACTGAGTTATGCTGAACAACCTAATAACGCCCCAACACTTGATGCCAAAGCTTGGATCCTGATGGACTATGCCAGCGGTAAAGTGCTGGCAGAATCAAATGCTGATGACCGCCTGGACCCGGCCAGTTTGACCAAAATGATGACCAGTTACGTCATCGGTCAGGCATTAAAAAGCGGGAAAATCAAATCCAGCGATATGGTCACTATTGGCCAAGATGCTTGGGCCACCGGTAACCCGCAGTTACGCGGTTCTTCACTGATGTTTCTCAAACCTGGAGACCAGGTCTCGGTGTCGGACCTTAACCAAGGCATTGTGGTTCAGTCAGGTAACGATGCCTGTATCGCGTTGGCAGATTACGTCGCTGGTAGCCAAGGCGCTTTTGTCGATCTGATGAACGATTATGTAAAAAAACTGGGCCTGAAAAATACCCATTTTTCAACGGTTCATGGCCTAGATGAACCGGGACAATTCAGTACAGCACGGGATATGGCCTTAATCGGTCAGGCGCTGATCCATGATGTACCGGATGAATATGCGCTGAATCAGCAGAAAGAGTTTACCTTTAATAAAATCCGTCAGCCGAACCGTAACCGGCTGTTATGGAGTAGCGACCTGCATGTCGACGGCATTAAAACCGGCTATACCTCCGGCGCGGGGAACAACTTAGTGGCTTCTGCCACCTCTGGTGATATGCGGTTGATTTCGGTGGTGCTAGGAGCAAAAACCGATGCTATCCGTTTCCGTGAAAGTGAAAACTTACTGAACTGGGGCTTCCGCAATTACGAAACAGTATCACCTATCAAAGATGATAAGCCATTCGTCCAGCAGCGTGTCTGGTACGGTAACAGTAAAACAGCCGATCTTGGGGTGATTACCAATGCTGCGGTGACCCTGCCGCGTGGCCAACTGAATAATTTGAAAGCGTCCTATACCCTAAACTCTCCGGTATTGGAAGCGCCGCTGACCAAAGGTCAGGTTGTCGGGACAGTCAATTTCCAGTTGAGCGGTAAAACGATTGATCAGAAACCGTTAGTGGTGATGGAAGATGTGCCACAGGGCGGATGGCTGAGTAGGATGATGGATTTCGTCAGTTTGCAGGTGAGCACACTTTATCATCGCTGGTTTGGCTGATAAGTCAGACGGGCAGCGCAGTTCGCTGCCCGTTTTAGTATTAATGGCGGACCCAGCCCTTACGGATTAACGGGGCAAATAACTGGCGGTAGAGGGCACTGAAGCCGGCCAGCATTCGTTCGCCGTACAATTGCCAGCCCAGTTGGGAGGCCAGGCAACCGAGAATGCCCACCAAAAACCCACCAAGCATATCCATCGGCCAATGCACGCCCAGATAGACCCGTGACCATGCGATGGCGACTCCAATGACCAATAGCAGTAATCCCGACCAAAAACGGTGCCAGCACATAAAGGCTAACGCGAAGGTAAAAATAGTAGTGCCGTGGTCGCTGGGATAAGAGCCATCAGCGCTATGGCGTAGGAATTGGTAACCAAAATTAATAGCAAAAGGACGCGGATGGGGGAAAAACCAGCCTACCACCAGTGCAATCCCCAATGCGTAGATCAGTGCGGTGCCCGTTTTCAGCACTAGTACCCGTTGCGGGACTACCTGCTCAGAGGGAGCCCATAGCCACAGTGTGATAATCAGTAGAGGAACCACCATGATGAGATCTTTCGCAATAAACAACGCCAGATCGATCAGGGCATGGGGTGATGCTGGTGTCGCATTGATCCACAAAAACAGAATGTGATTAAGGTTTTCCATTATCTCCCGTGTTCCTTATCTGGAATGATATCTAAGTCTGTTTAATCCCGAAGAAAATGCAGTTCCGGGGGCAGCTAAATCAAGGTGATAGAATAAAGTAACCACCACGGAAGTAAATCGTCCGCGTCCTATTTTTATCAAAATGTGCTTTACAAAATTTTTAATACCAAGGGCACAACGACCACACATAAAAAAACCGCCACGTCAGTGGCGGTGAGTT
>NZ_ATMI01000053.1 GCF_000439375.1 Tatumella saanichensis | reverse complement strand
CGATGGTAGTGTGGGGTCTCCCCATGCGAGAGTAGGGAACTGCCAGGCATCCAAACAGTCAGAAAGGCCATCCTTACGGATGGCCTTTTTGCATTGGGCCAAATAATCCGAAATAAGCCGTAAAGTAGGGCAAATGCTGTAGCGCCGAGGGTAGTGCGGGGTCTCCCGCTGCGAGAGTAGGACAAAAGCGTGCTTTTGAACGTTGCCTGCGGCAACGGCCCGTAGGGCGGTGAACGCAGTGAGCCGTAAACTGCCAGGCATCCAAACAGTCAGAAAGGCCATCCTTACGGATGGCCTTTTTGCATTGGGGCAAATATAAGCGGTGAAGTGCGTGAATAAGTGCCGAAACAACGCTCATGTGGGGTCTCCCTCTGCGAGAGTAGGACAAAAGCTCGCTTTTGAACGTTGCCTGCGGCAACGGCCCGTAGGGCGGTGAACGCAGTGAGCCGTAAACTGCCAGGCATCCAAACAGTCAAAAAGGCCATCCTTACGGATGGCCTTTTTGCATTGGGGCGGAAAAATGCCCTACCTCACGACTCTTTTCCTGTCTATAAATGAAAATGCTCACCACAACTTCTCGCTAAAGCGGCTGCTTTTGCTAAAATCTTGGGTCCGTTCTGTACCCGAATACGCCATCGCCGGTGAATTGTTGCTCTGCTGTATTGGGCAGTAGTTATTAACTGTATAAAAAAACAACATTAATTCCTGCTGCACCCTTGCAACAGCGCTAGAAGTAGTGACTCACTTCACCTACTTGAGCCATCGAATTAGACTGGCCCCTTAATCGACGGCCTATATGTGTATTTTTATGCATGAAAATAGATTAAATATGGTATTGAGATTATCATAAAAACTGAACGTTCATTATGCTACCTCCGTTCGAAAATGCTCACAGATTCTGTTTTTGTTTTGAATGCTAGTTATTCAAACTTATCATTGATTGTTTTATGGAATTTATATCTAAAGTAAATCGGGGAGCTCTAATCATCTATGGTTTTTTTCAGGAAATCTTTGTTTATATAACGAAAAATGATAAATGTTCTTTACTTTGCCACACCAATACTTATGCTGGAATGACCAATAAACGTCTAATAACTATTAAGGCTATCCATGTCAAAAAGCCCTCTTTCTGCAGCCGCTTCTGCAGATACACCACCCATGACAAATCTAGACCGGATTAAAGCTATCGTCGGTGCTTCATCCGGGAACTTGGTAGAGTGGTTCGACTTCTATGTCTATTCATTCTTCTCGCTCTATTTTGCCCATATCTTCTTTCCCGAAGGGGATACGACGTCACAGTTACTGAAAACTGCCGGTATTTTTGCGGCAGGCTTTCTGATGCGACCTATCGGAGGCTGGTTATTCGGCTATGTCGCCGATCGGTATGGTCGTAAAAATTCTATGCTGATCTCGGTGTGCCTGATGTGTTTCGGCTCGTTGGTCATCGCCTGTCTGCCATCCTATAGTTCAATTGGTGTAATGGCACCGGCACTACTGCTGTTAGCTAGAATGCTGCAGGGACTGTCTGTGGGAGGGGAATACGGTACTAGCGCGACCTACATGAGTGAAGTTGCGGTCGCAGGGCGTAAGGGTTTTTATGCCTCTTTCCAGTACGTCACTCTGATTGGCGGACAATTACTGGCGGTCCTGACAGTGGTGATTTTGCAACAGATCCTGTCTGATGCCGAATTACGTGCTTGGGGCTGGCGTATCCCGTTTTTCCTAGGAGCGGTATTAGCGGTTATTGCTGTTTGGTTGCGTCGCTCACTGCATGAGACGTCAGATACTACTGCGCGTGAACATAAAGATGCGGGAAGCTTGAGCGGTCTGCTAAAAAATCACTGGCGTCCGTTCCTGATGGTTATCGGCTTTACGGCTGGCGGTTCGCTGAGCTTCTATACCTTTACCACTTATATGCAAAAGTATCTGGTGAATACGGCCGGTTTTAATGTTGATACGGCCAGTCTCATCATGACCTGTGCTTTACTGGTCTTTATGGTACTGCAACCAGTTATTGGCGCGCTGTCTGATAAAATCGGTCGTCGCGCTTCGATGCTTATCTTTGGTGCCGGTGTCGCACTGCTAACCGTTCCGCTGCTGACTTTATTGAAAAATCCGGGTAACACTACTGGGTTTACATTACTGTTGATTGTGATTGCCTTACTGGCTACCAGTTTTTACACCGCTATTAGCGGTGTATTAAAAGCGGAGATGTTTCCACCGCAAATCCGTGCGTTGGGCGTGGGGTTACCTTACGCCCTAGCCAATGCAATCTTCGGTGGTTCTGCAGAATATGTGGCGTTACTGCTCAAAAATACAGGTATTGAAAGCAGCTTTTTCTGGTATGTGTCGGTTATGGGCGCGATCAGTTTCGTGATTGCCTTGGGACTGCACAAAAAAGGGAAAGGTATAGCTCTCTGATTTTTCCTTACAGACAGCCTTTCGGGGCTGTCTGCTCCTCCATACCCTATCATCCTTTTTACCCGTCCCATTAAAACGACTATTAAACAGCCCCCAAGTTTGCTCGAAGAACCCATGAAACTTCGTAGCTATATTTTAAAAATAAACAGAAGTACCAAGCAAAACTCATTATTGATGCTATCGGTGAGGCTGGACTCACATCACTATAGCTTCATTCGTTACCATTCCCGGGGACAGGTCCGCTAAGGAATAACTTCCGTGATGACATACTTTTCAGTCTTAAAAGAATATGCATTGCCTAAATCCCAAGCTGCGGCTGTTCTATTCGGAACTGTCGTACGCGATGCCCTGATAGGGAGTAATGGGCTGACGGCGAAAAACAGTCGATAAGGCGAGGGTTATCGCAGACCGAGGTATTGGTGATGATACAGGATGTAAGCAGATCAACGAGCAAACAAAACAGCCCTGATCATTCAGGGCTGTTATTATCAAATACTTACTGTCGTTTATAACCGAAAAATGGCTTTACAGGATACGGCTGATTAGGCGGTCAATACGGATCCGTCTTAAGCGGCGGATCAACTTTTTAATCCTAGCCGGATATTCTGAGATGCTATCCAACTCATTATAGTGGTTCACAATTGAGGTGTGTTCGCGAATAAGGCTCAGTTCTTTAGCCTTTTGATCGCGGAGTTGTAGTTCCGGATCATGGACTAGCAGGGCATTTTCCAGATCGAGACGCCAGGCGCGTGGATTGAGGTTATTCCCAGTGAGTAACATCCATTCCTCATCCACCCAGATACCCTTCAAATGGTAGCTGTTAGCTCCGTCTTTCCAGAGACGGACGGTTAGTTGTTGGTTATCGACATAATACTGTAACCGACTGATGAAGCGGCGAAGATTAATCTCATACAAGTACGGTAATGCACCAATAATCTTAAATGGCTCTTCAGGGGGAATATAAAAGTCGTTAGCGGTTTTATCGCCAACGATGATCTCAACCTGTTTGCCTTGACGCAGTAAGCGAATGATATTTCTGACCAAGATCGCTGGCATATTGAAATAGGGCGTACAGAGGATCAGCTTCTGTTCTGCACAAGGCATCAGATGGAAAATGGTTTGATTGAGAGTGTTATTTTTTCCAAGACCCACCAGTGGTGTGACCGTGAGTCCACCCTGATCCGAGTTATCGTCAAAGTCGTAGTTAAAGGTTCGCAGTTCCTGCCGAAATTGCTTGGTTTCGTTTTTAATTTCTGGGCTGGAAGGGCGTTCAGCACGATCGAGGCGGTGAACCGCTTCGGCTTGCTTAAGGTTGATCTCTACCCACTCAAACATGGTATCAGCCAGGGCCGGATTGCGGATCACCTGGTAGCGGTCATAGCGGTAACGGTCCTGTTGATTCAGATAGACGTTATTCAGGCTAGCGCCACTGTAGATCACCGAATCATCGATAATAAACCCTTTCAGGTGGAGAACCCCTAGAGCCTCACGGGTATTGACCGGAATGCCGTAAACCGGAATCGCAATTTCCGGGTTTTGGCTGGCCATTTCACAGTACCAGTCTGCATTGGTCATGGCTTTCGCCGCACCAATACGGCCACGTTGGGCGCGGTGCCAGTCCACACACAGAGTAATATCCAAGGAGGGGTTTGCACGCTTGGCTGCATACAGTGCATCCATGATGCTGCGGCCGCCTTCATCATTTTCCAGATACAGGGCAACCAGACAGATCCGCGAAGTCGCGGCGGCAATTTTTTCCAGCAAAGTACGATGAAACTCCACTGCTGAGTAAAGCATAGTGAAATCAGCAGGGGATTGTGTAAGTCCGGGCAGTTGCGCGAGGTACTGTTGGTGATTATTGAGTTTGAATTTTGACAATATCACAATGCGCTTCTTCTCTGTTCAATGTATCGTCGTCACCGACAAGGGCATAGTTCTGAGGAGGAAGTGTAACATTAACCTTATCCTGCCGTCGTAATTTTACGCTTCTCTGGATCCTAAACGACTAACGTAAAGTTAGCTGAAGGTTTACTATACCTTCATCAAGTTTCCTTTCCATCCTGAATCCGAGTTTTTCTGCTAGGGTGATCATGCCAAGGTTTTCCGGCATGGTAATGCCGTTCAGTCGCAGCAGACCATGTTGCCGAGTATAGGTGATCAGCTTCTCTAATAGCCGTCGACCCAGCCCAATGTTTTTCAGGTCTGAGCGCACCAGAATTGAAAACTCAGCGTCAATATTATCGGCATCCGAAATAGCACGTGTCACGCCGATAATTTCTTCACTGTCTCCGTTATCGTACAGCGCGACGATAGCCATCTCACGGTCATAATCGATCTGTGTCATGTTGGCGAGATCCTCATGAGTAAATTCATTGATCTCACTGAAGTAGCGGTAATAGAGGTCTTCTTTGGTCACGCGTGAAATAAAGGACTGAAGACCCGGTTCATCTTCCGGGAGGATGGGGCGGAACAGTACCTGACGACCGTCCTTTAGCGTGACTCGTTCTTCCAAGCGTTGCGGGTAAGGGCGGATAGCCAGCCGAGCCTCGCTATCGCCGCCGAAAGTTGCCAGAGACACGCTAGCATCCAGCAGGGTCAGGTCAGGGCCAGATGCTAGCAGCGGATGAATATCCAGCCACTGAATTTCTGGGCAATCAATGATCATATTCGAAATCTGTACCAGACACTGGCTAACGGCAGTGAGATCGAGCGGCTGTAAGGCATTTTTATCCCTGACGGTCCCAAGCTCGATAGCTCTGATCACCAGATTTTTAGCTAGTGTCATATTGAGCGGAGGCAGTGCAACAGCCAATGGCTGATGACTGCGCCATTCGCCAGAGCCTTCACCGAGGATAATCACTGGGCCAAATAGCGGGTCAGGATATACAGTAATACGTAGTTCTTCAGCACCCGCACGGCGAGCCATACTCTGTACCAGTAATCCTTCAATATTCGCTTGTGGCCAAGTCTGAGAGGCTCGCTTAAGGATTGCCTCTGCAGCACTCTCCACCTCTTGTGCAGTATGGAGATAGAGCATCACGCCTTTGATCCCCGATTTGTGCGGGATATCAGCAGAGCGAAGTTTTAAAGCCACCGGATAACCGATTCTTTCTGCTACGGCCACTGCCTGTTCACTGTTATTGGCAAGCCAGGTAGGTAAGGTGTTTAGGCCATAACTGCGGAACATCGTCTGGACTTCATGGGTATCAAGATGGGTACGACCTTCGGCGAGTGCCTGCTGTAGTTGTCGACGTACATCGCGGTGTTGTTTGGGCAAGCGAGCAGCCCGGGCTGGCGTTTCACGAAGCTGTTGCTGGTTACGCCGGTACTCGACTTGATGCATATAGGCGGTAACCGTACCCTCGGGTGTTCGCCACGTCGGGATCCCGGCACGGGTAAACGCCTCACGGGCTTCCCTTGAGGAATGTTCGCCGCACCAATTAGTCAGTAGGGTGACTTGTCGTCCGCGGGGATGTTGCGCTGCCAAACGAATAATATCGGTGGCACATTCGCTGGCCGGGGAAACAGCGCTCGGTGCGTGAATAATCATTAGTGCGTCAATATCATGGCTGTGGAGCAAAGGCGTCAGCACAGCTAGATAGCGGGCGCTGGTGGCATCATCCTGTAAATCTAGCGGATTGGCGGGGGAAATTTTCGCAGGCAGTACCGCTGAAAGAGCTTCACTGAGCGCTGGGGTTAAAGGGGCCAATTGACCATGCCGAGCATTGAGCTCATCCAGCGCTAGGGCGGCGGGCGCTGCACCATTACTGATAATGAACAGCCTGTCTCCCCGTAGCGGGCGCATCAGGTTCAGCGTTTCAACGGCGGAAAACATTTCATGAGTATCTTTTACCCGTAACATACCGGCACGGCGGATAGCCGCATCCCAAGCCGAGTCGAGACTCTCGGTTGCGTCTAACAGTTGCTGAGCTTCCCGGCTACGTCCGCTCTTAATCACCAGCACGGGTTTGTTACGAGAGGCGCTGCGTGCAGCGGAAACAAAACGGCGGGCATCATCCAAGTTTTCTAACGACAACAGGATGGCTCGAGTTTTACTGTCACGGGCCAGAAAATCCAGCAACTCATCCACCGCAATATCAACACTGTCCCCCAAACCTATAAACCAAGAGAATCCTAACTGCCGCTGGTGAGCCCAATCCAGTAAGGTGTTGGAGACTGCTGCTGACTGTGAAATAAAGGCCAATTTACCGGCACGAATAGGCACTGGTGAAAAACTGGCATTGACGCCCTGCCAGGGGCAGATCAGCCCGAGGCTATTCGGCCCGAGTAGGCGAATACCCAATTCAGCGGCTAAGGCCTTCAGGGATGTAAACTGTTCGCGGGCCGCGGAAAGAATCAGACAGGCTTTGCAGCCTTTGCTGGCAAGCTGCTGTAATAGATAGATATTCCGTTTGCCGTGGGTACAGATAATGGCTAAGTCAGGGATTACGGGTAATTCAGCCACTGACGGGTAGGCCATGACCCCACACACCGAGCGCCAGTTCGGCGTCACTGGCAACACCGGACCGCTAAAACCGCCGGTCAGAAGGTTACGCATCATCAGGTGGCCGGCACGACCAGGTTTTTCTGAGGCCCCGATCACGGCAATGGTTTCGGGTTTCAGTAACGCTTCAAGGCCACGCTGGCTCATGGTGATCCTCCTGAAATAATTGCCTCAGTTTACTGTGGGTCTTTTTGATTTTCCGTGATATTGGCCGGATGCCAAGGTTTACCTGCCAGATAACGCTCACGAAAATTATCAAAGTGGGACTGTAGTCCATCTGCGGCAAGCTGATCACCAGCTTGTTCAAGTAGGGCGATAGCCACCTCCGCCGTACAGTGTTGTCCGGCTGTGGGGGATTCGCGCAAACTATAACGAGAAGGGCGGGTAACATTCAGCGACATCACCGGAAAATTATCCATCCACGGACTTTTGCGAAACATTTTTGCCGCTTCTGTCCAAGTACCATCCAGCATGATAAATAACGGCGGCTTACCACTTTGCGGTGGAG
This sequence comes from Tatumella saanichensis, assembly GCF_000439375.1. Classification (GTDB taxonomy): domain Bacteria; phylum Pseudomonadota; class Gammaproteobacteria; order Enterobacterales; family Enterobacteriaceae; genus Tatumella; species Tatumella saanichensis. Next base: position 57,752 of record NZ_ATMI01000053.1, on the reverse strand, counting down.
TGGTGATCACTTCACGTCCCTGCGGCGCATAGTGGCCGGGAAAGACGACCAGCGGTTGGACGTCCTGTCGGTTGACGGTATCCAGCAGCGCTTGAGGAGGTTGAGTTCGTGACCATTGATAAGCGGTGGTTGCTGGCAGAATATCCGCGATCAGCCGACCTGTATTGCTGGGCTTCATTGGCTCGGTATCAAACATCACAAGGCAAAACTGACTGCGGGCGGGCAGTGGCGTGATGGTGGCACATAAACAGTGTGCAAGGGGCAATAGGCAGCGCTGACAACGTACCACCCGGTTGCCGCGGGCGAGGAACGGGCGTGTCGATTTTGCCAAGCGCTGTGCCCTGAGTGTCAGTACAGCATTTTCTAACATAGTCACAGGAAATCCGAGAAAACTGCAGTGTAAAGCAAAAGCCCGCCACTGCGTAGTCTCTCCCAGCCAGTTAAACGCACAATTAGCGGGACTGATCTAGCCACTGCTCAAAAGAGGATTTCGGCAGGGCGCCTGCTAGGGTGTCCTGGTGTTTACCATCACTGAACAGCATCAGTGTGGGAATACTGCGGATGCGGAAACGTGCCGCCAGTTCAGGCTCACTCTCAGTATTCACTTTAATAAAGCGCATATGCTGGGCACGTTCTTCCGCGACATCTTCAAATACCGGCGCAAAACCGACACAGGGGCCACACCAAGGCGCCCAAAAGTCGATCACCAGTGGTAAATCATCCTGCAACAGCTTATCGAAGCTGGCGGAACTGGCATTGATCACCTCGCCAGAAAAAAGCCGTTCTTTACAGCGACCGCATTTAGCGGCATCGCTGATTTTGTCATCAGGGATACGATTGGTAGCAAGACAGTGGCTACATACAGTATTCATTCACCCCTCCGGGGACGGTCATTAGTTCATAGTAGCGTTAATTATCTGCCATACTAAGAACAACCACCAACAGGATCCGGCAATTACTCTGATAGATGAAGGGATTCGGGGCAAAGTTGATAGATTAGCAGCGTGACATCAGGTAATCTTCGCGCTCCAGAACAGGAGGAAAGAATGAGCGACGATTTAAAAGGCAAAAGCAGTAAAGTAAAAGTGATGTATGTTCGCAACGAGGATGATACCCGTCAACGTACCGGTAACCCGCGGACAGGCAAAGGAGGTCGTTCTCCGTCACGACAGCAGGAGCCAGGTCGTCGTCAGGAAGAGAAATCCCGTTCTCCGTGGCGGACTGTGTCGCGTTCTCCTGCTGAGGAGCCGCAGACGACGAAAGAACCCGCGGTGAGAAATATTGTTGATCCCGAAGTGATCCGTAAACAGCGTCAGGAAGAGACCCGCGTGTACGGCGAAAATGCCTGTCAGGCGCTGTTCCAGAGCCGTCCTGAAGCGATTGTTCGCGCTTGGTTTGTGCAGAGCGTGACCCCGCGTTTCCGTGAAACCTTACGCTGGTTAGCGGCGAACCGTAAAGCTTACCACGTGGTGGACGATGCGGAGCTGGTCAAAGCGGCGGGTACTGAACACCACGGCGGCGTCTGTTTCATTATCAAAAAGCATATGGGGCAGGATGTTGCCGATTGGCTGGCGAATGCCGGGGAGAAAGAGTGCGTACTGGCATTAGAAAATGTCGGTAACCCGCATAACCTCGGCGCGATCATGCGTAGCTGCGCACACTTTGGTGCCAAAGGGATCTTAGTCGATGATGCTTCTCTGCTGGAATCCGGTGCCGCCGTCCGTACTGCAGAAGGTGGCGCTGAACATGTTCAGGCCATTACCTCCAATAGTTTTGCCGCCGGGCTGGATGCATTCCGTAAAGCGGGTTACAGCATTGTGACCACTTCCAGCCACACCGGTACGCCACTTTCGACGACAGAACTGCCTAAGAAGATGGTATTGGTACTGGGGCAGGAGAGTGATGGTCTCACCGAGTCTACTCTGAAGCAGGGGGATATCAGTGTCTCTATCGACGGTACTGGAAATGTTGAAAGCCTGAATGTTTCAGTGGCGACCGGTATTCTGCTTGCTCAGTGGTGGCGTCAGAATCACTAAGTCTGTCTGATAAAAAAAGCGCCATTAGGCGCTTTTTTCGTTTCTGTCATTCACTCATCGGCACTGGTACAGGTTAATGCGCACCACCGGCCTCGCTTTTTTTACTCCCCCCTCCACCGCTGCCAAAAGGTGGACGGGCAAACCAGATGGTGACCAGCAATAGAATAAACACTCCACCGGCGGCCCAGAAAATCTCGTTAGCGGAGATAATCAGTCCTTGCTCGGTGATCTGTTGCGCCATCCAAGCCGAGACCTGCTGGTGACTCATGCCCATATTTTCCAGCTTTTGATACATCTGCTGTGCATTGGGATTATAAGGGGTTACGGCTTCGGTCAACTGACTGTGATGCAACGACTCACGGTTACTCCATAACGTGGTGGTAATCGATGTGCCAATTGAACCTGCCAAGGTGCGCAGGAAGTTCGATAGACTGGATGCCGCGGCCATACTCTCGGGCGGCAGTCCTGACAAGGTAATGGTTGTCAGTGGCATAAAGAAGCAGGCTACCGCAAATCCTTGGATAAACTGTGGCCAGGCAGAGGCTGCAAAGTTCATCGCCGGTTCAAAGGTATAGGCTCGCCAGTAGAAGCAGATGGCGTACATGATAAAGCTGAAGGTTACCAGCCAGCGCATATCAATTTTATGGGCAAATCGACCAATGATGGGGGAGAGGAGTACCGGCAGAATACCGACCGGCGCCGACGCTAAACCAGCCCAAGTCGCGGTATAGCCGAAGACTTCCTGCAACAGTTGCGGCAACAGTACGATAGTCCCGAAATAGAGCATATAGGCTAAGCTGATAGAGACACAGCCTATGGTAAAGTTCCGTGAACGGAACAGGCTCAAATCCACAATCGGATGTTTGTCTGTCAGCTCCCAAATCAATAACACCAGTAGGGCGATAACCGCGACCACCGTCAGGGTGACGATTTCTGTCGAGCTAAACCAGTCCAACTCTTTACCGCGATCCAGCATCACCTGTAGACAGCCAATACCAATCACCAGACTGACCAGTCCGACAATATCAATGGGTTGTCGAATGATCCGCGTTTCACGGCCACGTAGTGTCTGCAGGCTCAAGAGGATGACGATGATACCAATAGGCACATTGATAAAAAAGATCCAACCCCAGTGGTAGTTATCGCTGATCCAGCCGCCGAGGATCGGCCCACAGATCGGCGCAACAATAACAGTCATTGCCCATAGAGAGAGGGCGATACTGCGTTTTGCCGGCGGATAGTTATTCAGTAGCAGACTCTGCGACAGCGGGATCAGTGGACCTGCCACCACGCCCTGAATGACGCGGAAAACGATCAGCATTGTCAGGCTGTTGGACATACCACATGCCCAGGAGGCGATGGCGAAACTGACGGTGGACAGCATAAACAATTTTACTTCACCAAAGCGTTTCGCTAGCCAGCCGGTGAGGGGGATAGAAATAGCGTTAGCGACACCAAATGAGGTGATCACCCAGGTCCCCTGGGAGTTGGATGCCCCCAGGTTTCCGGCAATGGTTGGGATCGCCACGTTAGCAATAGTGGAGTCCAGTACCTGCATAAAGGTCGCCAGCGATAAGGCAATGGTCATTAAGACCAGTGCCATACCTTCTAGAGGTTTCTTCTCCATACTGTTGTCTCCGGCCATCAGTCCGCGTTAGCGTGGATAATGGCTGCAATCACCTGGTTCACCGGTGCCAGAGAAAGCTCCAGAGCATTACTCTGATAGGCAGGTGTGGTTCGAACGCTAGTGGCTAAGACAGCCCCCTGCTTATCGCTGGTATCCACGGTCACCAATGTCGATAGGCCAATACGTAACGGATGTTTTGCCAAGTCTTGTGGATCGATAGAAACCCGCACCGGCAGACGCTGAACCACTTTGATCCAGTTACCGGTGGCATTTTGTGCCGGAAGCAGAGAGAACGCACTGCCGGTTCCCATATCCAGTCCCACTACCTTACCGTGGTAGACCACATCATCGCCGTAAATATCGGAGACAATTTTGGCCGGTTGACCGATACGCACATCGGCCAGTTGGGTTTCTTTAAAGTTGGCATCGATCCACAACTGTCGGTCTGGTACCACTGCCATCAGCGCGCTGGAGGTGGAGATCTGTGAACCGACCTGCACGGAACGCTGAGAAACGTAACCATTAATCGGGCTGCGGATATCGGTACGCTGTAATGCCAGCCAAGCATCACGCAACGCGGTGGCGCTCTGCTGGACTGCTGGTTGGTTTTCCAGTGAGGTATTCAGTAGCATCGCCTGGTTAGCATTATATTGCTGAGTGGCGACATCTAAGGCTGCCTGGGCGCTGGTGACCGCATCACGGGCGTGTTGTAAATCTTCACGACCAATCAGTTGCGATTTACCTAATGGGATACGACGCTGTAGATCAGCTTGGGCCTGATTGAGGGCAATTTTTTTCAGGGTAATGTTGGCCAGATACTGTTTACTGTTAATCATCGCCTGCTGGGTCTGGCGAACGCTGGTGGCCAGACCGGTCATTGCTTTTTCATAGGCCTGCTGGGCATCAGTTTTATCCAGAGAGACCAGGATATCGCCTTGCTTCACGTAGTCAGTATTATCGAACCAGACTTTGGTTACGCTGCCGGAGACTTGCGGCATGATTTGTACTTGGTTGCCGGAGACGTAAGCATCGTCGGTTTGCTGATAATGGCTCAGCACCAGCAACCAGTAAACAAAGTAGCCGATAGCCGCCAGGACACAGACGAGTGCCAGCAGACTAAGCAGGGTTTTCCTTTTATTCTTTGCTGGCTGGCGGGGTGGCAGCGTTTCTTCACCTGCACTCATGGTATTCTCCGGATAGGTATAAGTATAAAATCCGGTACCTTGCAACCTTTTCAAGTGAAAAGCCGGTACCGGAGAAAAGGCACGCAAGCATACCTAAAACCCGTACCGGTGATTTAGCACTTCATGACTTATTGACGTATTTGACGTGGTTATCCGTGCTTATAACTGAGTGCCCATTTCGTCAAGACGATGCAGTAACTTGCGGGAAATGGCTTCCAGTTGTTGTTGTTCTTCAGAGTTTAATACGCTCCACAGGTGCTTCAGGCTTTCATGTTGTGGCGGCAGCACTTCACATAAGAAATCGTAGCCCTGTTGGGTGAGATGAAGATGCAGGCAGCGGCGATCGCTGTCACTCTCTTTGCGTTCAATCCAGCCGCGTTTTTCCAGCTCATCCGCAATGCGGGTGGCATTGGTGCGTGAGGATCCCAATGCTGAACTGAGCTCAGAGGGCTGAATACTTTGGTTTTCACGGGCATCTAGGGTCATGAGTGCGGTAAACAGCGTGTCATTGATACCGCGCTCTTTGAGCATTTTATTACGATTATCGAGCAATTTTCCCTGAATATGCATGCACAGACGGGTTAGGAGAACTTCATGTACAGGATAATTGGTGTGACGTTCTGCCAGAACATCCAGCATTTCTTCGATAGGGGTAAAAGAGCTTTCCACGTAGCGGCCTCGCTGAAAAAATAAAGTTCACAATAGATTACTGTTCGGGGACGGTACGCTAAGGCAGTGTTTCCTCAGAATGATAATTACTTCTGCAAAAGTCACCTAACTAAAACAGTAATAGCCTAACGATATCAAAACCCTTAGCAGGGTAATAGTCTGCAACGGTCTTTTCTGCTGATAAAAGGCGAAGAGCTACCGAAAGACACCGATGTGGGATAAAAAAAGGACAGCCGAAGCTGTCCTGAGCGGTAATTGTAAACTTAAGATTTTGCTGCAGCCAATGCGTCACTGATCCATTGGTTAAATTGGGTCTGATGGGCACCAATCCAACCGTTGACCTGGCTGTTGACATCGGCATCACTGCTTTGGCCGTCATTCATGCGGGCATTCTGCGCATTAATATCGGCCAATGGCAGACGCATTTCAGCAAACAATTTTGCCGCAGCGGGGTTTTTCATGGCCCATGCTTTGTTGGCAACAATGTGCATGGTGTTGACCGGGAAGCCATAATTCGCGCCGTTTGACAGCTGGGTATTTACATTCTTTTGGGCTCCCGGTAAGGAAGAGAATGGTACCTGCAACCAGACGACATCGCGGCCGGGCTTGAGGACATCACTGACCCAGTACGGCGTCCAAGTGTAATAGAGGATGGGTTTGCCTTGTTTATAACGGGAGATGGTATCCGCCATCATGGCAGAGTAATTCCCTTCATTAACTTGAACGGTATTGCTCAGGCCATAGGCTTTAACTTGATGGTTAATGACTGCTTCACATCCCCAGCCTGGGGTACAGCCGGTCATATCGGCTTTCCCGTCGCCATTGGTATCAAACAGTTTGGCCAGCTTAGGATCTTTCAACTGCGCAATATTGGTGATGTGGTACTGCTCAGCGGTTTTTTTATCAATCAGATAACCTTGCGCCGCACCGGTGACATAGGTGCCTTCACGGTAAAAGACTTTATCTCCACCCGCCGCTTGATACATATCATCGTGCAGGGGTTGCCAGTTAACCGCGGTAAAGGTCGCATCGCCTGACGCAATAGAGGTGTAGCCGACGTTGTAATCCACTTCTTCTGGCTTCTCAACGGTGTAACCCAGTTTTTCCAAGGCGCGGCTGACCAGCAGGGTCTGGAAGGTTTCTCCACTGATAGAACTCTGTACTGGCTGAACGGTAACGCCGGTACCTGGCAGATCGGCGGCATAACTGTGACCTGCCATCAGTAAGGTAATGGTGGTGGCTGTGGTGAATAATTTACGCATAGGTATTCCTCTGATATCGCGATGCCCGCAGCAGGCGGGCATCTGTTCAATTAGCGGGTAGTGGAATGCTTGGAGAACGGACGCATCAGCAGTCCGACCGGGCCACTGAGGCACCAGTGACGTTGCTGACGGTTGCGGCTGCTGCCTCCGACAGACTGTGTAAGACGGTCAAGGATAATCGCCAGAATGACGATACCGACACCACCGACCGTGGCCAGCCCCATATCGAGACGACCAATGCCGCGTAGTACCATCTGACCTAAACCGCCGACGGCGATCATCGAGGCAATCACTACCATAGACAGGGACAACATCAGGGTCTGGTTAACCCCGGCCATGATGGTTGGCATGGCCAGCGGCAGCTGTACTTTAAACAGCATCTGACGCGGGCTGGCACCGAAGGATTCACTGGCTTCGATCAGATCTGCCGGCACCTGTTTGATCCCGAGGATCGTTAGGCGAACGATAGGCGGCAGGGCAAAGATAATAGTGACCACCACGCCTGGCACGTTACCGATGCCAAACAGCATAACGATCGGGACCAGATAGACGAAGGCCGGGGTGGTCTGCATGGCATCAAGGATCGGGCGAATAATTTTGGCTGCTCGCTCACTGCGTGCCAGCCAGATCCCCAGCGGCAGACCGATAACAATACAGAACAGCAATGAGGTCAATACCAACGATAAGGTGACCATCGCATCGCCCCAAGCCCCGATTGCACCGATGACGACCAGCGAGACAAGCGTTGCGATCCCCATGACGCCGTTGGTCATCTGCCAAGCGATCAATGTAAAGATCAGGATCGCGACAGGAGAGGGCAATGACGTCAGTAGATGCTGGAAAGCACTGAGGATGTAATCCACCGGGACGCGGATCCCCTGAAACACCGGGCGGAAGTTGTTGACCACCCAATCGATCGCATGAGTGACCCAGCTGTCCAGCGGGATCAGTGTCTTATGGAAGGGATCCATCAAACTGAAATGCTCATGACTTGGCGGTGGCGTGGCATTCAGCCAGTCGTTACTGCTGCTACTGTTAGTCGAGGTTCCACCGGTACTCCAAGCATCTCCGCCACCACTACTGGCATCTGCGGTATTGCCGGAAGGGGCTGCCGAGGAGGATGACCAAGGATCGCTGTTACCGGAAGCGGCAGGTGTTGAGGCTGGGGCGCTGCCGGTGGTGGAAGCGGTGTCGCCCCAAGGATTGGTATCTGGTTTACTCATTACTGATTCCCCTCGCGGTCCAGAGCCCGTAACAGACTGCTTTTTGAAATAACGCCAATGTATTGATTGTCTTCATCCGTCACTGGCACTGCACAAGGTGCCGCCGCCACATGACTGAAAATCTCGTTAAGTGGTGTGGTTGCCGGAACCGGCTCCGGCTGCGCCAGGAAAGCACTTTCCAGCGGGGTACCGTTATCCAGTGCTAATTGCAGTGAATCACAGGAGACCACGCCGGCAAATTTTTGCTTATCCAGCACATAGCCATAATCGCGATCCTGATCCCGTAACAGCTGCAGTGCAGTACGCGGACCAAAGCCAGGGGCTTTACGCAACAAGGCGTTGGCACCACGTTTGGCAATGTCTTTGGCACTGAAGACTTGGCTGATATCGACGCCACGGAAGAAGGTTTTCACATAGTCATTGGCCGGATTATTTAAGATCTCATCCGGGGTACCGACCTGTACCACTTCCCCATTCTGCATAATGGCAATACGGTCACCGATACGCATGGCTTCATCAAGATCATGAGAAATAAACACGATAGTGCGTTGCTGGCGGGTTTGCAGTTTGACCAGTTCATCCTGCATTTCCGTACGGATGAGGGGATCGAGGGCAGAGAATGCTTCATCCATCAATAAGATATCAGGGTTTATCGCTAGCGCTCGGGCCAAGCCAACACGCTGGCGCATCCCTCCAGATAACTCATCTGGCCAGGCATGGGCATACTTTTCCAGGCCAACTTGGCGCAGCGCATCTAAGGCTTTTTCCTCACGCTCTGCGAGAGGAACGCCGGCCAATTCCATACCAAAAGCGGTATTGTTAAGCACGTTCATATGCGGCATCAGCGCAAAAGACTGAAACACCATACTGATTTTACTGCGACGAATATCGCGTAACTGTGACTCAGGGATCGCAGCGATATCCAAGCCATCAATCAGCACTTGGCCACGGGTGGGTTCGATCAGACGATTGAGAAGGCGAACCATAGTGGATTTTCCGGAGCCGGATAATCCCATGATCACAAATATCTCGCCTTCTTCAATGGCCAGACTGGCATCTTTGACGCCAACGGAAAGCCCCGTTTTTTCAAGGATCTGATCTTTGTCCATTCCGCGCTCTAGGTATTTAAACGCTCGCCCGGGGTGGTCTCCAAAGATCTTATACAGGTTTTTTACTTCAAGTTTAATTGCCATTCAGTTGTCATTTCCTGAGTGTTATTTATTTTTTCATGGGGTTATGCAGTCCGGAGGGTGATTTACTTTTTTAACCGTACCACAATGAATTTATCTGGCAACCCTTGGTGTGACATTATTCCGCTTGGTTAACTGTGCGGATCTGCGATTATTCCAGTACTGATAAGGGATGGCAGGAAATATTTCACTCTCGATATTTTCTGTTCATTAAATAAAAAATGAATAATAAGCCACGAAACTTTATGTCATTTTTTTTAGCCAAGATCGGGTCTTATCCCTTATTGGATAAGAGGATTTCTTCGCTGACTACGGGCTGTGGGTAGCCTTACTGTGTAGTCCTCTGGCAGACACTGTCAGTATCGCTGGTAAGTGACGTAGAGGTATTCACCAATGAATCCTGCACAGATAAAATTTATTACTGCTTTTAGGTGTTAATTATGGACTTATGGTCTAGGTAGCTATGTTATTTTGGGGGATATTTCTTTTTGAATTTTTGAAGTAGAGGGCGGTAGGAAGTGTAAATATTCTCTTAGCAACCACAAATATATTCATGCTATTCATCGGTCAATATTTTATCCATTTTAGTTCCTTGGAGGACAGAATAATGCTCTGACTTCGTCAGCATATTTTTGTTAATTTCAAGGGGGCGAGTGATGGCTATTTCTGTTGCTAGAGGATGAGTGTCAGGGGGGATTTTATTAAAAATATGGAATGACGAGGGATACATTATTGTGGGGGGAGTGAGTCAGACCTGAGGACTATTTTTGAAAAGTTTTGATGATAGGTAGCGCTATTTTGGACAAAATCGGCCTTTGGCCTTGTCGTCAACGTGGTGGTCGCTGAAAGGGGGAAGCGTACGGAGGTGAGGGCAAGGGGGAGAATATCCGTTCAAAAAAAACTACCAGTCCTGAAAGCGGGCTGGCAGTAACAGGTAAGGCATCAACTTATGCCTTGAGCGGGCCAGAGATTAACGTCTTGCCAGTAGGAAACCGGCAATAAGGCCCAGTGCAGCACCGATACCGGCAGCCGGTACCGGATTACTACGCACCCAAGCATCTGCACAGCATGACGGTTCGCCGATATCGTCGGCATCCGGCAGGTTGTCTTTCAGCGAGGCACGTGCTTTCTTCAGAAGCTTCTGGGCATTTTTTTGCGCTTCTTCTAGGCCGTCCTGAGCATCATCAGAATAAGACTTGAGTAATGCATCCAGGCTGTCCGCGAGTTCACTCACGTCCAGTTGAGTTTCTTCAGTTTCGGCTTCAATTTTTTTTGGTTTAGCTGGCATTTTTAATCTCCGTTTTGATTAATACCTGTTAACTGAGTATAGACGCTGATCTGAACTATGCTGAAAGTTAAGGAAGATTCCGAATGATCTTAGCCACAGGATAGAGGTGCTGCGATAAAGTTAACCGGTATCATAAGAATGAAGGGGATTAACTATGTATTTACGTCCGGATGAGGTCGCCCGCGTATTGGAAAAAGCAGGATTTGAGATGGATCTGGTGACCGCAAAAGCATATGGCTACCGTAGGGGGGAAGATTATGTGTATGTTAACCGGGAAGCCCGCATGGGACGTACCGCATTGGTGATCCATCCGACCCTGAAAGCGAAAAGTCAGAACTTCGCAGAACCGGCGTCTGAAAGTAAAAGCAGTGACCACTACACCGAGTTTCCGTTGCTGTCTACGGATGAACCGGGAGAGCATTATGGCATCCCACACGGTTTCAGTTCACGTATGGCACTGGAACGTTATCTGAACGGTGTCTTCGGCTGAATCTTAACACTTGGCAGAAACAGCCGCGTCGCCGCAGGCTGTTTCTGCCTTACCTTGAGGTAGGCGTTTGTTGCTGCCTTATTGCGCAGTCGGGCTGACCATCGGGGAGCGGGGCTGGCGGAACTTTTCCAGAAACTGATGTTGAAAGATACACATACGAATGGTGTTACGGTATTCACCATTGATAAAAAACTCGTGTTTTAACACGCCCTCTATTTCAAACCCCAGCTTGCTGTATATGTGGATCGCCTTTTCGTTTTCTTCATCAACGATCAGGTAGAGTTTATACAAGTTCAGCACTGAAAACCCATATTCCATTGCCAGTTTAGCCGCTTGACTAGCTAGCCCTTTTCCCTGATGGGCTGGGTCGATGATTATCTGAAACTCTGCACGGCGGTGTACATGGTTGATTTCCACCAGCTCGACCAAGCCAGCATTTTGTCCTTGATGCTCCACCACAAAACGGCGCTCGGTCTGATCATGAATATGTTTGTTGTACAGGTCAGAAAGCTCGACAAAAGCTTCATAGGGTTCTTCAAACCAGTAACGCATGACACTGGCATTGTTATCCAGCTGATGAACGAAATGGAGATCTTCGCGTTCCAGTGGGCGAAGTTTGATAGTCATGGTGGACTCCTGAATAGCCTGTGGCATCCGTGTGCCGAGTAATAAATGCCATTATGATAGTCTAAACCGGCAGGGGAATATCCGGATGATTGTGCAACAGTGCCGTGAAAATGGCGATGGCACAATCCTTGCTTACTGAACTGTGACGCATTTGGCAGCAAGGGAACAGTTACCCGATTCAGGAGAGCATTAACATGAGCGAACGTCACCTTCAGAAATACGATCTCGGCGATCACTATCCACGGGATCTGATCGGTTATGCCGGTAAGCCGCCTCGGGTAGTCTGGCCCGGTAACGCCCGAGTGGCAGTACAGTTCGTCCTCAACTACGAAGAAGGAGGGGAAAATCATGTCTGGCACGGTGATGCCGGGTCTGAACAGTTCTTATCGGATATTATCGGGGCGGCCAGTTATCCGGCACAGCATATGTCTATGGATTCGCTGTATGAGTACGGCTCCCGGGCAGGGTTCTGGCGCATCCATCAGGAATTTGAAAAGCGTGGACTACCTCTTACGGTATTTGGGGTGGCGATGGCGCTGGCCCGTAATCCAGAGATTGTCGCGGCGATTAAAGCGGCTGATTATGATGTGGTGAGTCATGGCTGGCGCTGGATCCATTATCAGGACATGCCGCCACATCAGGAGCAGCAGCATATGCAGCAGGCCATTGACGTCCTGACTGAGCTGTTCGGTAAGTCTCCTGTGGGGTGGTACACCGGACGAGATAGCCCCAATACCCGCAGGTTGCTGGTGGAGCAGGGCGGATTCCTTTATGACAGCGATAATTACGGGGATGATCTGCCTTTCTGGACGCCGGTTACCTGTGAGTCTGGTGAGGTACGACAGCATCTGGTGGTCCCTTATACGCTGGAATGTAATGATATGCGCTTCGCCACGCCACAAGGGTTTAATACCGCAGAGCAGTTCTTTACCTACCTGCGTGACAGTTTTGACGTGTTGTACCAAGAAGGAGCGGATTCACCGAAGATGATGTCGGTCGGCATGCATTGCCGTATTCTCGGAAGGCCGGGACGTTTTCGCGCCTTACAGCGCTTTCTTGACCATATCAGTCAGTATTCGGATGTGTGGGTCTGCACTCGCCAGCAGGTCGCTGAACACTGGGCTACCCATCATCCGGCTCCCTAAAAGCCGAACGCCCCCGGATGGGGGCGCTAGGATCAGGACATTAAGCTGACTTGGGCGGCGACAATGCGCCAGCCTTCTGGAAAACGCACCCAGGTCTGTTGTTGGCGACCAATTTTGTCGGTGGTGGTACGGGTGAATTCGGTGCTACAGACCGCGAAATCCGTACCGTAGGTGGTGATCACGGTATTTCTCAGTGTTCGCTCCAGGTTAGCGGAAGGGCGAGCGTTACGGAAATCACGGATTTCATCGATACCATAGAGGTTCTCACCGGCTCCGAGGCGCACGGTGTGAGGGCTATGCCAAAATAACTCGTCCAGTACCGCAATATCATTCCCGGTGAGGGCTTTTTCATAGCGCTGGAACTGGGTGGTGACTTCCTGCAGGGTGGCAGGGTGATTGATCACAGGTGCATTCATGCGGATTTTTCCATAAATGAAAGTGGAGGCAGCGTGATGTGCTGCTTTTCTAACGCCCGGGCGGCACGCAGAGCGACAGCTTCTTTAAACGGCGCGGCAATGATCTGTACGCCGATAGACAGTCCGTTCGCGGCAGGTAACGGCACGGTACACACCGGCAGCCCAAGGAAGGAGATCGGTTGGGTCAGCATCCCCATACTGGCACGTACTGGCAGTTGCTGACCGTTAATCAGCATCGTTTCCTGATTGATCACCGTGGCACTACAGGGGGTTGCCGGAGCCAGTAATAGATCAACCTTATCAAACAGAGGCAAGACTTGATCGCGGAAGTGACGGCGGAAGCGTTGCGCTTGCACATACCAGGTCCCTGGCAGCATGGCGCCGGCCAGCAGGCGTTCACGAGAATGAGGCTCGAAGAGTTCCGGACGGTTACGCAGTTCTGGTAAGTAATGGTTGCCCCCTTCGCTGGCGCTGAGAATAAAGGCTGCGGAGCGGGCCAAGGCCGCATCTTCAAGGATAACCTCCTCGCTCGCTCCCAGTGCTGCGGCAACCCGAGCCACCGCCTGACGCGCCTCATCATCACACCATTCTGAGAAAAAGCCTCCCAGTACTCCAACTCGCAGTCCGGAAACCGGATCTTCTAGGGTCGTTAATGCCGGTTCCGACGGACGCATCGCTTGGAAACTGTCTTGTGGGTCGTTGCCCTGCAGTTGATCGTAGACCAGCGCCAGATCTTCCACATAACGTGCAAAGGGACCGATATGATCGAGGCTAGCAACGAATGGATGGGTGCCCTGTCTTGAAAGGCGACCAAAGGTCGGTTTTAAGCCAAAAACGCCGCACAGTGAGGCGGGTACTCGGATCGAACCGTTGGTATCGGTGCCGAGAGAAAAAGGCACCAGCCCAGCGGCAACGGCAGCGGCTGAACCGCCGGAAGAACCGCCAGCAATGCGATGTAAATCCCGAGGGTTATGGGTTGGCCCGAAATGGGTATTTTCGGTGGTAAAACCGTAGGCGTAAGCATCCATATTCAGCATACCGGACAGCAGTGCCCCTGCATTATGTAGGCGGGAGACCGCCCAGGCATCTTGGCTGGCCGCTGCACGGCCGGAGAACAGCTTAGCCCCCGCGAGGGTGGCATATCCCTGAACATCAAACAAGTTTTTGACCGCGTAAGGGATCCCGGTCAGCGGACCACCGCGTTCTCCCTGCTTAAATGTTTGGTCTGCGGCGGCGGCTTCATGCAGCATCCGCTCGCGGGTCACTTCCGTCCACGCATTGATTTGCGGGTTGTAACGGGCAATGCTCTCCAAGGTTTGCTTGGCAATATCGGTGGCACTGAGTTCACCCTGCTGTCTGGCCTGCTGGATCTGGCGGATGGTCATTGATGGAAGGGTCATAGCTTGTACTCCCCAGCCACTTCGAGGCGATCATCGAGGGGATACGCCATTAATGGGCCAGCCATGCCGGCAATACGGGTCAGCTGTACCAGGAGTTCGGCGCGGCGTTCATCCGTAAGATCAAGGTCAAGTATCGCTTCCATTTGGGTCAGATAGGAGGACCAGTTATCCTGTGTTGTCATTTTATTCTCCTTAGAAACCGGCTGCACTGCCGTTACTGCGTGGGTCCGATGCCCCTTCCAGCATACCGTTAACATGGCGAACTACCGCGCCGGCATGTCCGGTGGCTTCACTGTAATCACTGAGCATTTCTACTTCATGGCCCATGGCGACTAGCTGCGCCACGGTATGTTCGGAAAAGCGTCCTTCCAGTTTCAAGGATTCACTGGAATCGCCCCAGGTACGACCCAACAGCCAGCGCGGGGCTGAAATCGCCTGTTGCAATGGCATTTTTTGCTGAATATGACGGGTAAAAACAGTGGCCTGGGTCTGTGGCTGACCGTCGCCGCCCATCGAACCATAGACCATGACTCTGCCATCTTTCAGGCGGGCTGCTGCTGGATTGAGGGTATGAAAAGGGTATTTGCCTGGCGCTAGGGTCAGTAGTTTATTGGGTTCTAAGCTGAAGGAGGCGCCGCGATTCTGCCAGAGGATGCCGGTATCAGGGATGACGACGCCACTGCCGAATTCATGATAAATGCTCTGGATAAACGAGACTGCCATTCCCTGCTGGTCTATGACGCCCATCCAGACCGTATCTCCCGGATTACGTTGTCCTGCAACCGGTGCGGCACGCTGAGGGTCGATATTTGCTGCCATGGCGGCCACTGCCTGCGGGTCGAGTAACGACTGGGCATCAACCGTCATTTCCCGAGGATCTGTGAGATAGTTATCACGCAGTGTGAAAGCTTGTTTGGTTGCTTCCACAATTCGGTGAATGGTATCAGCCTCACTGGCTTCTGCCATCTGTAAGTGATCGGTAATGCCGTTAATCGCCAAAGAGACCAGCCCCTGGGTTGGCGGGGTAAGGTTATACAGTGTTCCGTCACTGTGCTGCAGCTGCAGTGGGGCGCAGGTTTTGGCGTGATGCTGCTTCAGGTCAGCAGCGGTTACTGGCATCCCAAGAGTCTGCATCCCCTGAGCAATTTTCTCTGCCAGCGGGCCGCGGTAGAAACTGTCTAATCCATCATCCGCCAGGGCCTGCAGGGTAGCAGCCAGATCGGGTTGGCAGAAGCGACTGCCGGGCTCAGGTACCTTACCCTCTGGCAGATAAATGTCGGCAAAGCCGGGTAACGATTCCAGTTCTTGGCGCTTGGCGGCGGTGGCGGCAGCCTGTGATTCGGTGACGGGAATACCGGTTGCAGCATAACCGATGGCATCCTGCAGTAACTCTGCCAGCGGAGCAGGGGCGGCTCCCATCTGTTGTGATAAGGTGAGAGCTTGCTGCCAGCCACTGACCGTACCGGCCACCGTGAGTGCCGCTTGAGTCCCTCGATAAGGAATAGCTGTCATTCCTTGGTAAAAATCAACCGTGGCGAGGCTACCTGCGGCACCGCTGGCGTCAATAGCCACCGGTTCACCTTCTGGCGGTACGATAAGCCAGAAGCTGTCCCCGCCTAAACCGTTCATATGGGGGTAGACAACGGCAATAGTGGCTGCTGCTGCCACCATGGCTTCGATGGCATTGCCACCGCGCCTTAATACGGCCAGCGCACTTTGGCTGGCTAAATGATGGGGGGTGACCGCCATACCGTTTGGCGCAATATTACTCTGTATCATAGGCTCCTCAGAGGGCACAGATAAAAACAGTGCAATACCTAGCAATTTTTGTTCCTGATTTGTTTTTTTAGGGTGACTGCCATCAGAGTGGATCGAATCGTGCTAGGTTCTGCTGTAACAAACGTTGCAGGAGCGATGATGAAATCTTTGGACCAACGACTGGAAAGTCAGTATTCACAACTCTCCCCAAGGGAAAAACGGGTGGCTGATTTCGTGTTTGACCACTTTGATGATTTGATTAGCTATAACAGTGCAGAACTGGCCAGGCTGAGTGGCGTCTCTAAGGCGACAGTAAGCCGGTTATTTAAGCGCTTGGGTTATGAAAGATATAAGGATATGCACGATGAGCTGCGTACCCTACGCCAGACCGGTATGCCGCTAACGGATAACCGTGATGCGGTGCAGGGAAACACGTTACTGGCCCGACATTATAAGCAGGAGCTAGCAAATCTGACCCAGCTGTCAGGCAGCATCGATGCACAGCAGTTTAGTGGCATTATTCAGGCACTGAGCAGTGCGCGGCGGGTAGTGGTGTTTGGGTTACGTAACTCCTACCCGGTGGCCATGCACCTGCGCTTGCAACTGATGCAGAGCCGCCCCCAGGTGCAGTTGTTACCGACACCAGGACAGACGTTATCTGAAGAATTGGTGGATCTTGGCGAACAGGATGTGGTGGTGGTAGTAGCTTTTCGTCGCCGTCCGGCCATTATTCGCCCATTGCTGGAACAGTTACAGCGACAGTCGGTGCCGGTAGTACTGTTCAGTGAACCAAATGTGACAGCTCTGCAGGGATTGAGCCGCTGGCAATTGTCTGCACCGCTCGAGAGTGTTTCTGCCTTTGATAGCTACAGTGCCGCAATGAGCTTGGTTAATTTAGTGGCGAATGCCTTGTTACATGAGACCTTAGCCAGCGGCCGGCAGCGCATCCATCAGATTGCCGATCTCTATCAGCAATTGGATGAGCTAGAAACACGCTGATGGGGCACCAAGATGGTGCCTTGCATTTTCCGGGTGCAATCTCGCACCCTTTTTTTTTGCTGTTACTCGCGCTATTCCCCATCAAAACCGAGAGTTAATAAAAAAATCTTGTCGCGATTTTTTGGCACATTAGTTGCAAAAAGAATAACAAAGAATTTTTTGTTTCATTCACGGGGCAGGGTAGAAAAATGAAAAAATTATTGATGGCATGTGCCGGCGCAGCATTACTTTTCGCACAAAGTTCAGCCGTATTAGCCGACCAGTTGCAGGATATTCAGCACCGTGGCGTGCTGCGGGTAGCGGTCCCTCAGGATTTTCCTCCTTTTGGATCAGTGGGTACCGATCTGCAACCGCAGGGCTACGATATCGATATGGCCGCTTACCTGGCGAACAAGATGAAACTTAAGTTACAGCTGGTGCCGGTCAGCAGTGCTAACCGTGTTGCCTATCTGCAGACGGATAAAGTGGATTTAGTGATCTCCAGTCTGGGCAAAAATGCGGAACGTGAAAAAGTGATCGATTTTAGCCGTGCTTATGCACCATTCTTCCTAGGCGTGTTCGGCCCGAAAGATCATCCGGTAAAAGATGCTGCGGAACTGAGCGGCAAAACCATCGGGGTAACCCGTGGTGCCGTTGAAGACATGGTGCTGACTTCAATTGCGCCCAAAGACGCCACCATTCAGCGCTACGAAGATAACAACACTACGCTGTCTGCCTACTTAGCGGGGCAGGTTCAGTATGTGGCGACTGGCAACCTGGTGGTGGCTGCCATTACCCGTGAACATCCGTCCTCAGCACCGGTAGCAGAGTTTATGCTGAAAGATTCCCCTTGCTTTATTGGCCTGAAAAAAGATGAACCGGCACTGAAGCAGGAAGTGGATACGCTGATTAGTGACGGAATCAAAGACGGCACACTGAATGCGATGTCAGAAAAATGGATGAAAGCGCCGCTACCAGCCAGTTTGGGGAGCTGATCACTGTTTATGACACATCTCGATTTTCCGGCCTTATGGCCATATCGGCAGGCATTGCTATCCGGATTGTGGGTCACTGTCCAGCTGACAGTATTGGCGACTTTGGGCGGTGTGGCTCTGGGGATCCTCGGTGCGGCATTGCGCAGTGGCAAGCCAACCCTATTGAGCCGCCTGTGGGGCGGCTATGTGGCCCTGATCCGTAATACCCCTTTTATGGTTCAATTGTTCTTTATTGTCTTCGGCTTACCTAACATCGGCCTACGTCTGACGGCCGGTGAAGCCGCACTGTTAACCATGATCATCAACCTTGGGGCTTACAGTACCGAAATTATCCGTGCTGGGATCCAAGTCACGCCGAAAGGGCAGTGGGAAGCGTGTCGAGTGCTGGGCTTCAGCCGGCTGCAGACCTTTCTACGCGTGATCTTGCCCCCGGCCTTACAGCGTATTTATCCGTCGCTGGTGGGGCAGTGCATTATCGTGATGCTCGGGTCGTCGGTAGTGTCTCAGGTTTCCTATCAGGAATTGACCTTCCAGAGCAGCCTGATCCAGTCACGTACCTTCCTTAGTTTTGAGGTCTATTTGGTGACTACCCTGATCTATCTGCTGTTATCGATGGCGATGCGTCATATCCTGTTATTTGCTGGCCGACGTTGGCTGGGAGTGAGTGCAAAATGATGACATTTACAGATTGGGATATCATCCGCAACTTACTGCTAGCGGGGCGCTGGACGCTGGCTTTATCGCTGGTGGCGTTCTTCGGCGGTACCCTGACCACGATCCCGTTGCTACTGATGAGAATGAGCCGTTTTCGCAGCCTACAGTTACTGGTGCGTGGCTACTGTGGATTGTTTCAAGGAACACCGTTGTTGATGCAACTGTTCTTGGCCTTTTTTGGGGTGGCACTGTTCGGGATTGATGTCTCTCCTTGGGCCGCTGCATCTATTGCCCTGACCCTATATACCAGCGCCTTTCTGCTGGATATCTGGCATGGCAGTATTCTCGCGTTACCAAAAGGGCAATGGGAAGCTTCACGCTGTGTGGGGCTGAGTTTTACCCAAACGATGCTGCATGTGATCCTACCGCAGGCGCTGCGTATTGCGCTGGCCCCGACCGTCGGGTTTGCGGTACAGGTGATTAAAGGGACGGCGCTGGCCTCAATTATCGGCTTTGTCGAGATCACCAAAGCCGGTTCCATGCTGACTAATGTCACCTTCGA
Organism: Tatumella saanichensis; assembly: GCF_000439375.1. Classification (GTDB taxonomy): domain Bacteria; phylum Pseudomonadota; class Gammaproteobacteria; order Enterobacterales; family Enterobacteriaceae; genus Tatumella; species Tatumella saanichensis. The sequence continues at coordinate 38,248 of NZ_ATMI01000053.1, read as the reverse complement.
GCCATTTAAAGTCTTTGGCTTAGTTGCCTTGGGCTATTTTATTGTGTGTTACCCGCTGTCGCGTTACAGCCAATATCTGGAGAAGAAATTCGATGCCTCTCATCACCATTAATCAAATGCAAAAATATTACGGTGATAACCATGTGCTGAAAGGCATTGACCTAGATATCGATGCTGGCGAAGTCGTCTCAATTATCGGGCGAAGTGGATCTGGGAAAAGTACCTTATTGCGCTGCATTAACGGTCTTGAAGGTTATCAGGAAGGCAGTATCAAACTGGGTGGCATGACCATTACTGACAGCGACAGCCAGGCGCGCACTATCAGCCAATCGGTAGGCATGGTGTTTCAGAGTTTTAATCTGTTCCCACACATGACCGCATTGGAAAATGTGATGCTGGCACCACGACTGGTCCTGAAAAAATCTAAAGCAGAGAGCCGTGAATTGGCAGTACGGATGCTGGAAAAAGTCGGTCTTGGTGAGCGTCTGGACTATTCGCCGTCCAGCCTATCTGGGGGACAGCAGCAGCGTGTTGCCATCGCCCGAGCATTGGCGATGGAGCCAAAGGTGTTACTCTGCGATGAAATTACCTCCGCCTTGGATCCGGAACTGGTCGGCGAGGTACTGCGGGTGCTCGAGCAATTGGCCGCCGATGGTATGACCCTGATTCTGGTGACCCATGAAATGAACTTCGCCCGCAATGTTGGTGATCGGGTGGTATTTATGCACCAAGGAAAAGTCTGGGAGCAGGGGGACAGCAAAACCTTGTTTTCGGCTCCGCAGACCGCGGAACTCAAACAGTTTATTTCATCAGTACGTTTGTAATCCTCATTTTTAAGGAACAAGTTATGGATCTCAGCCAGTTTTCCTCAATTAATCCGCCACAACGTTTACTGATGGGGCCTGGGCCAATCAATGCTGACCCGCGGGTGTTACGCGCTATGTCTAGTCAGTTGGTGGGCCAGTATGATCCGGCGATGACCGGTTATATGAACGACGTCATGGCGCTGTATCGCGGCGTATTTTGTACCCAAAACCCGTGGACCTTTCTGGTAGACGGTACCTCTCGTGCTGGTATTGAGGCGATCCTGGTGTCGGCGATCCGCCCCGGAGACAAAGTGCTGGTACCGGTGTTCGGTCGCTTTGGTCATCTGCTATGTGAAATTGCTCACCGCTGTCGCGCCGAGGTGCATACCATCGAAGTTCCTTGGGGAGAAGTCTTTACTGCCGATCAGGTGGAAGATGCGATTCGTCGTATCCAGCCGAAAATGCTGCTAACGGTACAGGGCGATACCTCGACCACTATGCTGCAACCGCTAGCAGAGCTAGGTGAAATCTGTCGTCGACACGATGTGTTGTTCTATACCGATGCCACGGCATCGCTGGGAGGGAACCCGCTTGAGACCGATGCCTGGGGACTCGATGCGGTCTCTGCAGGTATGCAGAAATGCCTTGGCGGCCCGTCCGGAACCTCTCCGGTAACCCTGAGTCCGAAGATGGAAGCTGTGATCCGCAAACGTAAACGCGTGGAACAGGGGATCCGTACCGCTGATCATCTGGAAGGTGAGGATGAGATGATCTACTCCAATTATTTTGATCTCGGCATGATCATGGATTACTGGGGCCCGGAGCGTTTGAATCACCATACCGAAGCCACAACAGCACTGTTTGGGGCTAGAGAATGTGCCCGTCTTATTTTGCAGGAAGGGGTAGAGGCTGGCATTGCACGCCACAAGTTACACGGAGATGCGATGCTGAATGGTATCCGTGCCATGGGGCTGGAAGTGTTCGGTGATGTGCAGCATAAAATGAATAACGTACTGGGGGTCGTGATCCCGCAGCAGGTGAATGGCGATCAGGTGCGCAGCATGATGCTGAACGATTTCGGCATTGAGATCGGCACCTCTTTCGGTCCTCTGCATGGCAAAGTCTGGCGTATCGGCACCATGGGCTATAACGCCCGCAAACAATGTGTGCTGCAAACCCTCAGCGCCTTAGAGTCAGTGCTTAACCGTCTGAAATTTACCACCACACAAGGTGCAGCCATGCAGGCAGCCTGGGACAGCTATCCGGCGGATGCGGCCCATGGCTAATCCGATGAGCGTCGAACAGGCGCAACAGGCCGGTGAGCGGGCGATGGCCCGTTGCGAGACACTGGCATCTATCAGTGAAACGCCGGGTCAACTGACTCGGGTTTATTTGTCAGCGGAACATCTACGTGCTAATCAGCAAGTGGCGCAATGGATGGAGCAGGCAGGTATGCGAGTTTGGCAAGATCAGGTCGGCAATATCTGTGGCCGTTATGAAGGATTGACCGCCGGTGCACCAGCGATCTTACTGGGTTCTCATCTGGACAGTGTGCGTAATGCCGGTAAATATGATGGCCCACTAGGGGTACTGACGGCGATTGAAACGGTCAGTTGGCTGAATCAACAACAGAAACGGCTACCGGTCGCCATTGAGATTGTTGGATTTGCCGATGAAGAAGGCACTCGCTTTGGGATCACCCTGCTGGGCAGTAAAGGGATCACCGGACGCTGGCCGGAGAGTTGGGTGGATCATCCGGATCAGCAGGGGATCACCGTGGCGCAGGCGATGCAACAGCTTGGACTGAATGCGGCAGAGATCCACCACGCTGCCCGCCGCCGTGACGAATTCATCGCGTATCTGGAACTGCATATTGAACAAGGGCCGTGCTTGGAAGACGCCGAGTTGGCGCTGGGCGTGGTGACTGCCATTAACGGCGCACGCCGTTTGAACTGTTGCTTTACCGGCATGGCAGGACATGCTGGGACGGTGCCAATGACCCACCGCAAAGATGCGTTAGCGGCGGCGGCAGAATGGATGGTATTTATCGAGCAGCAGACTCAAGCGGCTGACCCACAGTTGGTGGCAACCGTCGGGACGCTGTCCTGTGCCCCCGGCGCAGTCAATGTGATCCCCGGAGAGGTCCAATTATCGTTGGATATCCGTGGGCCAGAGGATGAACCCTTACAAAACTTGCTACAGCAACTGTTACAGGAAGCCGAGGCGATTGCCGCCCGGCGCGGTTTGACCTTCAGCGCCGAGCAATTCTACGGTATACCGGCCACCACCTGTGACAGCGGTTTACGCGATGCTCTCAGTGATGCGGTGACGGCGGTGCAGGGTAAATCGATGTTGTTGCCTAGCGGCGCAGGGCATGATGCGATTGCCATCGCTGAATGTTGGCCTGTGGCGATGTTGTTTGTTCGTTGTGCCGGTGGGATCAGTCATCATCCGGCAGAGTCCGTTACCACTGAGGATGTGGCACTGGCTATCCATGCTTATCTACTGGCGATATTGGGTGTGGCCGAACGACATCATCTGGCCTAACCCTGCGGATATCCATTGAGGAAGTGTCATGAATATTGAGCAATTTAATGCCCTGACGGTCGCCGAGGCATTAGCAGCTGTTGCACCCTGTGTGGCGATTAATGCTTGGCAACAGCAACTGGTTGCCGCCCGGCCTTTTGACAGCAGTGAGCAGGCGTTGACCGTGGCAGAACAACTTTCTATGCACTGGCAATTGCCGGAGCTGATGGAAGCCCTAAGTGCGCATCCGCGTATCGGTGAACAAGCTCAAGGAGAACAGGCGCATCATCAAGCGTCACGCAGTGAGCAGGCTTCGGTACTGAGTGCGGACGATGTGGTGAAACAGGCAATGGCCGCAGGTAACCGTGCCTATGAAGCACGTTTTGGTCGTATTTTTCTGATCCGCGCCAAGGGACGCAGTCCACAGGAGATCCTCGCGTGTTTGCAGCAACGGCTGAAAAATAGCGATAATGAAGAGCTGCCTGAAACTCTGCAGCAATTACGTGAAATAACGTTATTGCGATTACAGGAGGTTTTGCTATGAGCACCATTACCACCCATATTCTGGACACCGCGCTAGGAAAACCGGCCCGTGATGTGCGGATTGTGCTTGAACAGCAGTCGCCGGAAGGCTGGTCTGAATTGGCGACGGGCAAGACAGACAGTGACGGTCGTCTAAAAACCCTGACACCGGAACCGGTGACGCCGGGGCATTACCGTCTGACGGCAGAAATCGGTGATTATTTTGCGGTGACAGGCCGACAGTCGCTCTACCTGACCGCGCAGATTGATTTTGTGATCCCGGAGGCGGGGAGTCACTATCATCTGCCGTTTGTGATCACCCCTTGGGCATGGTCGACCTATCGTGGCAGTTAAGTGGTGTTGAAAAAAACGGGTCACTCAGTGACCCGTTTTTTTCCCCTTAATTCAGGGTAAAAGCATCTGCATCGCGCCATGCGGGGAAACGTTCGCGGTAGGCCTGTAACGCTTCCAAGGACAGCACTGCGCTGCTGACGGTCGCTACATGAGGCTCCGCACAGGCCAAGAACTCGCCGGTCGGGCTAATGATGCGGCTGTCGCCACTGTAACTGAGTTGATTGGCATCTTCGCCGACACGGTTACAGCCAAGGACATAGGCCTGGTTCTCGATAGCTCGCGCCAGTAATAGCGCCTGCCAGTGTGCACTACGGGCGGCTGGCCAGCTCGCAATATACAGCGCCAAGTCGTAATCGTTACGGTTACGGGCGAACACTGGGAAACGTAGGTCATAGCAGATCTGTGGCAGGATACGAAAGCCCCGCCATTCAATGATCACCCGCTGATTGCCAGCCTGATAAAAATGATGTTCTTCCCCCATCCGGAACAGATGGCGTTTGTCATAACGATGGACTTCGCCTGCGGGGCTGACCAGCAGGAAACGGTTAACCGACCCTTCACCTTCGGCCGGCGTTAGGGCGACGCTGCCGCCGATCAGAGCATCGTATTTTTTCGCCTGCTCCGTCAGCCAGGCAATCACCACCGGTTCTGGTAAGGAACTTTTAGCGGCTTCCATGGCAAAACCGGTAGTGAACATTTCCGGAAGGATGATCAAATCACTGTCCGGTACTTGCTGTAATACCTGTTCAAAATGACGGAAGTTGGCTTCACCGTCCATCCATACTAAGGGTTGTTGCAATAAGCTGACTTTTAAATCTGACATAAGCGCTCCGCGGCCGCAGCCAGTGTATGTTCCTGTTTAGCAAAACAGAGACGGATCAGTTTATGAGGGAATTCACCGGCACAGAATACCGATAATGGGATCGCCGCTACACCGACTTCTTTGGTTAGCCACTGGCAAAAACTGACATCATCCAAGTCAGAAATATCACTGTAATCAAGTAGCAGGAAGTAGGTCCCTTCACAGGGCAGGATCTTGAAACGGCTGTCCTGCAGCGCATTGACCAGAAAATCGCGACGTTGCTGATAAAATCCTGGCAGTTCTAAATAATGCTCCGGCGCTTGGTGCAGCATATCGGCTAAAGCGAACTGGGCAGGAGTATTGACCGCGAAGGTCAGGTACTGATGTACCTTACGGATTTCAGCAGAAATGGCTGCGGGTGCCACACAGTATCCCACTTTCCAACCTGTCATATGAAAGGTTTTACCGAAAGAGGAGACCGCGATCCCACGCTGGCGCAGTTGTGGATGTTGCAGGATGCTGTAATGACCGTTTTTGGCAAAGCAGATATGCTCGTAGACTTCATCACTCAGTACGTAGGTTTCCTGCTGACCAATGGCCTGCCATAAGGCTTCGAAATCACTCTGCTGCCAGACGGTAGCCGTCGGGTTGTGTGGGGTATTCAGGATCACCAACCGGGTTTTGTCGGACAGTAAGTCGGCAAAGGCTTGCCAGTCAGGGCGGAAGCCCGGGGGCTGCAGGGCGATCCGCTTGAGGATCCCGCCGGACAGTTCCACCGCCGGCGCATAGCTGTCATAGCTTGGGTCAAAACAAATCACTTCATCGCCGGGACGAACCAGTGCGGTAATGGCAGCAAACAGCGCTTCGGTTGCCCCGGCAGTGACGGTAATATCGGTGTTAACGTCCGGTGTATAACCGTAGCAGCGTGCTGTTTTCTCCGCAATGGCTTCACGCAGTGGCTGCACTCCGGTCATTGGCGCATACTGGTTGGCACCTTGGCTGACATACCACGCTAACTGCTTTTGCAGATAAACCGGGCCATCAAAATCAGGAAAACCTTGAGACAGGTTGATGGCCTGATGCTGCTGCGCCAGGGCGCTCATCTGGCTGAAAATGGTAGTGCCAAGGGCCGGAAGTTTACTGTCGGGAGTGAAAGTCTGCTGCGTCATGTTTAATTCTGCCTTATCCGCGGCGGGTGTTGTGAATGATAAATCTTGGAATGACCGAAGCCTTTATTGATGCCACTATAAACAGGATGCTAGAATTTGGCAATGAAGACGCTTAGACGGCTAAACACTTTGCAGAACCCCCGACCTGATAATCATCAGGCTTTTCTGCACATTATAGGCAGCTATGCTGCGGAGGTTGAATGATACGCGCGATTGTGACGGACATTGAAGGGACGACCAGTGATATCCGCTTTGTACACCAGGTGTTATTTCCTTATGCGCGTCAGCGTCTGGAGAGCTTTGTCACCGAGCACCAGCACACGCCGGAAGTGGCTGCGATCTTGGAAAGCCTGCGAGATGAAACCCATCAGCCACAAGCAACTACGGCTGATCTGATCGACACTTTGTACCGTTTTATGGATGAAGATCGTAAATCGACGGCGCTGAAATCCTTACAGGGAATGATCTGGCGTGAAGGGTATGTGAGCGGTGATTTTACCGGGCACCTGTATGCAGACGTGTTACCCGCCTTGAAACAGTGGCATGAGCAGGGAATTGCGCTAAATGTCTACTCTTCCGGATCGGTGCCAGCACAGAAGCTGTTGTTCGGTTATAGCGATGCGGGGGATATTACCGGCTTGTTCAGCGGTTATTTCGATACCCGTGTCGGAGCAAAAAGAGAAACGATCTCTTACCAAAATATTGGCAAGCAACTGGGCTTGGAAGCAGAGCAGATCCTGTTTCTGTCCGATATCCATCAAGAACTGGATGCAGCCCGTGCCGCCGGCTGGAAAACCGTACAGTTAATCCGCGGCGACGCTGATCACGACAGTGTTCATCCTCAGGTCAGCCGCTTTGATCAGATCAGCGTGGAGAGTGTGTAAGATGAGTGCATTAACCATTTTTACTGATAACGATGCCAGCCAGCCTGTCTGGCAAAGTGAAGATGCGGCACAGATCCGCGACAAACTGGCCGCACTGCATATCCGTTTTGAACGCTGGGCCGCTGATCGTGAGTTGGGCAGCGACCCGACGGCTGAGACGGTGCTTAAGGCTTATCAGCATGAAATTGAAAAACTGGTGGCAGAGAAAGGCTACAAAAGCTGGGATGTGATCAGCATGGGTGCTAACCATCCGGATAAGCAGGCACTGCGTGAGAAGTTTCTTTCAGAGCATACCCATGGCGAGGATGAAGTTCGTTTCTTTGTCGAGGGGGCCGGATTGTTTTGCCTGCATATTGACGATCATATCTATCAGATCCTCTGTGAAAAGAATGATCTGATCTCGGTGCCTGCGGGAACGCCACACTGGTTCGATATGGGATCACAGCCGGATTTTACGGCGATCCGCATTTTTGATAACCCAGAAGGGTGGATCGCTCGCTTTACTGGCGATGCCATTGCCGACAGCTACCCGCGTCTACCATAACGTCGCGGACATCCCCCGCGGACAGCGGGGGAATCGCTATGCAGATAAGGGGTTTACTCTGCAGAGCGGAAAAAACCCTCAGTAACCTGCTGCGGCGTGACGCAGCCGGTATCCAGCACCCAGCCACTGATCAGCGCCGCCGGAGTGACATCGAACGCCGGATTGTGGACCGAAATACCTTCTGGTGCCCACTGTACTGCGCCAAAGCTACCGGATACACCTGTTATTTCACTGGCGGCCCGCTGTTCAATCGGGATCTCTTTTCCAGAGAGACAGTGTCGGTCGATAGTGGTATGTGGTGCGGCCACATAGAAAGGAACACGGTGATAATGGGCCAGCACCGCCAGACTGTAGGTGCCGATTTTGTTGGCCACATCGCCGTTAGCGGCAATACGGTCTGCGCCGACCCATACGGCATCCACCTGACCTTCCGCCATTAAGGCCGCGGCCATGCTGTCGGTGATCAGTTGACAAGGGATGCCCTTTTCAGTGAGTTCCCATGCGGTCAGACGTCCTCCCTGTAACAGTGGGCGCGTTTCTCCCACCCACACATGTTGGACCTTACCTTGCTGCCACGCGTGACTGATGACACCCAGTGCTGTACCACTGCCTGCGGTTGCCAGCCCGCCGGTATTACAGTGAGTGAGAATACGGCTGTCGGCGTTGACCAGTGGTGTCCCGGCGTGGGCAATATTATCACACAGCTGCCGGTCCTCTTCGATCAGACGCTGGGCTTCTCTGACCATGGCATTGATATAATCAGTGCCTTCCAGGGCCTGCTTCATACGGTCGAGATTATTCATCAGATTCACCGCCGTTGGCCGCGAGGCGCGCAGGGTGGCTAATGAGGTGTGCAGCGCCTGCTGCGACATTCCCTGTTCAGCCTGTAACGCCAACAGCAGTGAGGCCGATAAGCCAATCAGCGGCGCACCGCGTACGCGCAGGGCATGAATATGGGCGACCAACTGGTCGGTGGTGGCGGCAGGGAGCCAGTTTTTTTCCTGAGGTAGCGCCTGCTGGTCAAGGATCCACAGCTGGTTATCAGTAATTCTCAGGCTGGTTGTTTGCAGAGTTTGCATCAAAATTATTTCCGGTTTGCTTCACTGGCAATGAGTATGCCAATATACGGCGCATAATAGAAGTGTAGACGTCTGAAAGGCCTAAGTTATCCGGCCGGGATCTGAGAGGAAAGCCACAATGTCGCAATACCGTACCTTTACTGCCACCGATGCCGTGGAATATGCGAGGCAGTTTTCTGGGCTGGGAAACCCTGAAACGCTAGTCAGCGCACAGGAAATTGGTGATGGTAATCTGAATCTGGTATTCAAAATTCTGGATCAGCAGGGTATCAGTCGTGTGATTGTGAAACAGGCGCTACCCTATGTCCGCTGCGTTGGAGAATCTTGGCCGCTCACCCTTGACCGTGCGCGCCTCGAAGCCGAAACGCTGACCGAACATTATCGTTATAGCCCGCAGTATACAGTGCAGGTGACGCATTACGATGCTGAGCTTGCAGTAATGGTTATGGAAGATCTTTCCGACCATAAAATCTGGCGTGGTGAGTTAGTCAGCGGTAAACATTATCCCGAAGCGGCTCGCCAGTTAGGAGAGTATCTGTCAGCGGTGCTGTTCTCGACTTCTGATTTTGCCCTGGCTGCCGCTCAGAAAAAGCAGCAGGTTGCGCAGTTTATCAATACCGAAATGTGTGAGATCACCGAAGACCTGTTCTTCAATGATCCTTATACCGATCATCCGCGTAACAGCTATCCGTCGGCACTGGAGCCTCTGGTGGCGTCGCTGCGCGAGGATGCTGAGTTAAGAGTGGCGGTGGCTGGGCTGAAGCAACATTTCCTGAGCCATGCTGAGGCATTACTGCATGGCGATATTCATTCTGGATCGGTGTTCGTGACTGATACCTCACTGAAAGCTATTGATGCAGAGTTCGGCTATTTTGGGCCGATGGGCTTTGATATCGGTACCTTAATGGGCAATCTGTTACTGAACTACTGTGGCGCTCCCGGATTACTGGCCCCTCGTGAAGCGGCAGATGTCCGTGAACAGCGTCTCACGGATATTGTGACGCTGTGGGAAACTTTCCGCGCTGACTTCCTCAAGCGTGCTGCCGAGCACACTCACGATGTGGCGCTGGCCGTCAACGGCTATGCGCAGCACTTTTTGCAGAAAGTCTGGCGAGATGCCATCGGTTATTGTGGTGTGGAACTGATCCGCCGTACCGTCGGCATGTCGCATGTGGCGGATATGACTCAGATTCAAGATGATATGATGCGCACTGATTGTCTGCGCCATGCGATCACCCTCGGGCGGACGTTGATACTGGCGGCGTCTCACGTAGGGGATGCTCAGGCGCTGGTGGCAAGGGTCCGTCAGGTGATCTAAGCGAGTGCTGCCACAAACGGATGCCACCTGCGGGTGGCATCTGCATTGTTGGGTGTTGGCTTCATTAGTGCTCACTCGCTTTTTCTATGTAGTTAGGCTTAGGTGAACGGTTGGATATGCGAGCGAGCTAACACTCTTTGGCGGATCCCGTCACAGAGGCTTGCGCTGGAAACTGGTTGGGCTACACTGGCGGCGTTAATTTTTCGATCTAAGGACCCCCTATGTACCAGGATATTATTCGTTCAGAACTGAATGAAGCCGCAGAGACGCTTAACCACTTTCTGAAGGATGAAAACAATATTCAGGCGATCCAGCAGGCAGCCGTATTGCTGGCAGACAGCTTTAAAGCCGGGGGTAAAGTACTCTCCTGCGGTAATGGCGGTTCCCACTGCGATGCCATGCATTTTGCAGAAGAACTGACCGGCCGTTATCGTGAAAACCGTCCCGGCTATCCGGCGATTGCTATCTCAGATGTCAGCCATATTTCCTGCGTCAGCAATGACTTTGGCTATGATCACGTCTTTTCCCGTTTTACCCAGGCGGTGGGCCGTCAGGGGGATGTATTACTGGGGATCTCAACCTCTGGCAACTCTGCCAATATTATCAAGGCTATCGAAGCGGCTCGGGCGCAGGGCATGAAAGTGATTACCCTGACCGGTAAAGACGGCGGTAAAATGGCCGGCAGTGCCGATGTTGAAATCCGTGTACCGCACTTCGGGTTTGCCGACCGGATCCAGGAAATTCACATCAAGGTGATCCATATCCTGATCTTGCTGATCGAAAAAGAGATGGAAAAGTAAACATCCCTTATCACCGCGGCTAAAAAGCGCAGAAAGGCGGGCTTGCGGGCCTTGCCAGCGCGCTGACTGCATGGTATCTCTTTGGAATAACGCCTGGGCGACCTCCGCCCAGCGATAAGATTCTGAAGAGGGCGTAGCGATGTGTGAACTGCTCGGGATGAGCGCCAACGTACCGACTGATATCTGTTTCAGCTTTACCGGTTTGGTGCAGCGTGGCGGGGGCACCGGCCCCCATAAAGATGGCTGGGGGATCACTTTCTACGAAGGGAAGGGTTGCCGGACGTTTAAAGATCCGCTGCCCAGTATCCATTCGCCGGTAGCAAACTTGGTACGCGACTACCCTATCAAATCACACTCAGTAGTGGCCCATATCCGCCAAGCTAACCGCGGTAATGTCTCCTTAGAAAATACCCACCCCTTCACCCGCGAATTATGGGGACGTCACTGGACCTATGCCCACAACGGTCAGCTAAAAGGTTATCAGCAGCTGGACACCGGCACCTTTCGGCCGGTGGGCGAGACCGACAGTGAAAAGGCCTTTTGCTGGATCTTACACAAGCTCGCCACCCGTTATCCGCGAACACCTGGTAATTGGCCGGCGGTATTCCGCTATATAGCCAGCCTGGCAGACGAGTTACGTCAGAAAGGGGTGTTCAATATGCTGCTCTCTGATGGTCGCTATCTGATGGCCTATTGCTCGACTAACCTACACTGGATCACTCGCCGGGCCCCTTTTGGTAAGGCAACGCTGTTAGATCAGGATGTTGAAATTGATTTTCAGCAACAGACCACCCCGCAGGATGTGGTGACGGTGGTGGCGACTCAGCCACTGACCGGAAATGAAACCTGGCACAAGATTGCGCCAGGTAAATGGCAGTTATTTTGTCTGGGCGAGCGTGAAAACGGGCTTTGACGGTGACTGGTTGCCGCTGAACGGGTCACGGTTCAGCGGCGCTGAGCGAGGCAGGTCTTGTGATAGCACGTAGCGACCATTCTGAACGCTCATCGCCGGTGGCTGATGATGCTGCTGGAAGTAGTCATACCCCGGCTTCAGTTGCTGCCAAAAGTTGTAATAATCAGAATAACGGTGTAACTGCATATTCTGATCGGTCATGCGGAATGGGAAAATATCCACATCCACCTCTGATTGCCCGGCCCGCAATGCGGCACTGACCCACGCATAAATCTGATCAATACTGGTATCCGTCATCGCATAACAACCGATTGAAACGCAGTTACCGTGGATCATCAGATACTTGCCATTATAGCCGTTCTCACGGTCAAACTGGTTGGGGAAACCAATGTTGATCGCCTTATTGAAATGGCTATCGGGATTTAACTGACTGCTGCGCACGGTATAGAAACCTTCGGGACTTTTAAAGTCGCCTTCTACCCGTTTCGGCCCTAAACCCCCTGAAAAATCACAAATCCGGAAACTATTGATTAAACGGTACTGATTGCCCTCAAGACCGTAGAGATCGAGGGTTCGCTCCTGTTTGAATATCTGAATAAATACCGGTGTGCCGGGCTGCATCGCCAGCGGCGGGCTAGTGGCGGGAGCGGGTGCGAAGGGGCGGATCAAACCATCAGCCATAACCTGAAAACCAGCGGTTACTAACAGGATCGCAATAAAGAGTGCGATTTTACGCATGCTGCAAATACCTTGAAAAAGGGTGAGAGAGAGTCGGTGAAGCCGGTGGACAGGTGTGATATCTGCATAGTGCGGCCACGGGCAACATTATCATTGTCTGAGGTTTAATCAAGCCAGCAGCTGAGAAAATTCTGTCAATTTTGTCAACGGATTTGTCATACCCTGGCAACAACGGTGTCAGGTTGATTTTTACACTGATTATTTATACAGTACTGCCAGTTAACTACCGGAGCTGGAGCGGATGCGTAAAATCATTCATGTGGATATGGACTGCTTTTATGCTGCGGTAGAGATGCGTGATAACCCGGCATTACGGGAGATCCCTTTGGCTATTGGTGGTAGCCGTGAGCGGCGTGGCGTGATCAGTACCGCCAACTATCCGGCCCGCAAATACGGGGTACGCAGTGCCATGCCCACGGCAACGGCACTGAAACTGTGCCCGCACCTGACGTTGCTACCTGGTCGATTTGATGCCTATAAAGCCGCGTCAGCGCATATCCGTGAAATCTTTAGCCGCTATACTCCGTTGATTGAACCTCTGTCGCTGGATGAAGCCTATTTGGATGTCAGCGACTGCTCACGTTTTCAAGGGTCCGCGACCCTGATCGCCCAAGAGATCCGCCAGACTATCTGGCAGGAGTTGCAACTGACCGCATCCGCTGGGGTGGCACCTATCAAATTTTTGGCGAAGATCGCCTCTGATATGAATAAACCCGATGGTCAGTATGTGATCACGCCGGTGGAGATGGATGCCTTTATCTGTGGACTGGCACTAGAGAAAATTCCCGGCGTCGGCCAGGTCTCGGCCCGTAAACTGGCTGAGATGGGGCTGAATACCTGTCAGGATGTCCGTAATACCGATTTGGCGATGCTGCTGAAACGGTTTGGTAAATCCGGTCGGATATTGTGGGAGCGCAGCCACGGCATTGATGAGCGAGAGGTGGTGGTGGACCGGGTGCGTAAATCTGTTGGCGTTGAGACCACCCTGGAGCGGGACATTGATCAGTGGCAGGACTGTTTGACGGTTCTGGAGCGGCTGTATCCTGAACTTGAGCGCCGGCTAAAGCAAGTGCGTCCTGACCTTCGTATCAGCCGACAGGGCGTTAAATTCCGTTTTTCTGACTTTCAGCAGACGACTCGCGAACATGTCTGGTCAGTGTTGAATAAACAGGATTTGCTGGAGATTGCCCGTGAGGGATGGGAGCAACGGCGAGGGGGGCGAGGCGTTAGGCTAGTGGGGCTGCATGTCACTTTGACCGACCCAGATCAGGAAAGGCAGTTGCCGTTATTGTTGTAGCAGCAATGAATGCGCCGGAGAGCTGTCCCCGGCGCAGTGGTGACTATGCTCGTTGAGAGCGGAAATAGGTCATGGCCAGTGCTAATGCCAACACCAGTCCTTTAATGATATCCATCGCATAGTAAGGCACAGAAAGCATCACTAAGCCGTTCTGCAATACACCGAGAATGATGGCACCGATCAGTGTCCCGAGAGCATTCGGTTTACCGGAACCGCCCAAAGACAATCCAATCCATGCCGCGGCCACCGCATCCATCAGGTAACCACTGCCAGCGTTAACCTGGGAAGAGCCGATACGGGAGGCCAGCAAAATACCGCCCAAGCCGGCCAGCAGAGAGGCCAGCAGATAAGCAATCACTCGGTAACGGGTGGTGCGGATCCCGGATAGGCGAGCGGCTTCCGGGTTGCCCCCCAGCGCATACATTCTGCGACCATGCTTGGTCAGAGACAGTCCAATCTGGGTCAGCAGGGTGACGACCAGCATGATGATCACAATGCCAGGGATCTCCCCTAACCAGCTAAACCCAGCAGGAATGATCCCTTCCGCCATATCCCCGCTTGGCATCACCATATTCTGGGTGATGGAACCACCGTAACTGTAGGTCATAGCGACACCCTGCACCACAAACAGTGTTGCCAGTGTGGCTAACATATCGGGAATGCGTAATACCACAATCAGGAAGCTGTTGAACAGCCCCACCAGCAGGCAGATCGCTAAGGTAAGAGTGATGGCAGTGGCGATGCCGAAGCCGTGCCAGACAAACATCGAAATCACCAGCGCATTGGCCAGTGTTGCCGTTGAGCCTACCGACAGGTCAAAGCCACCAACGGTTAGCGAGATGGCAACCGCCATGGCGATGACGGTGACAATCGCGATCGAACGGAGAATGTTCAGTAGGTTATTGGGTTCCAAGAAACCATCTGCCGTCAGACCAAAGCCTGCCAGCAGCACCACAACTGTCAGTAACATGCCCCATTTGTAGAGAAAATCAAACAGCCGATGATGCCAGGCCGAGTTCAGGGGTAAAGCGTCAGGTTTGCTGCTCACGCAGGGGTTCCTCCGGTTGAATAAAGCAATAATAATTCTTCGTTGGCGGTTTTGCCGTCCAGCTCGGCGACGATACGCCCATCCCACAGTACACAGATCCGGTCACACAGCCCCACCAGCTCGTTAAACTCACCGGAGGCATAGATAATGCCTTTACCGCTTCTGGCCAGTTGATCGACCAGCAGAAACAGGTCGGATTTTGCTTTCACATCGACACCTTTGGTGGGCTCATCGAAAATCAGCACATCCGAGGCATTGGCCAGCCATTTCCCGATAGCCACTTTCTGTTGGTTTCCGCCGGATAGACGACGCAGTTTTTGTTGCGGGCCACGGCTACGCACAGAGAGCGTACTGATAATGTCCTGCGCCCATTGCACAGACTGACGGACACTGAAAAAGCCGCCCTTGGAAAAACGGTTATCGGCACTCACAGAGAGGTTCATCGCGATATCTTCGTCAATAAATATCCCTTCTTTGCGGCGTTCTTCCGGTACCAGGGCGATGCCATCGGCCACCGAATGAGAAGGGGAGCGGGGTTTCCACGGCTGACCTTTTAGCTGGCCGCTGTTAACCTTGCTTTTACTGGCACCGAACAGCGCCTTACAAAGCTCAGTTTTTCCGGCCCCAGCTAGACCGGCAATCCCAAGGATTTCGCCTTTATGCAAGGTCAGGTTAATTTCCTGTAATAGGCCATGGTCATGCAGTCCGTTAACACACAGCAATTCGCTGCCGTTGTGCTGTGGGCGGCGTGGCGGATAAAGATCGGTGAGGGTATGACCAATCATCTTTTCGACGATCTGTTCACCGCTCAGGGCATTCATCGGGCAGGTTTCAATCAGTTTGCCATCACGGAGTACCGTCAATTGGTCGCAGATGGTTTTCAGTTCATGAATACGGTGTGAGATAAAGACAATGGCGATCCCTTGCTGCTGTAGACGACGGACCACGCGGAACAGCTGTTCACTTTCATGCTGGTCAAGGGGGGCTGTTGGCTCATCAAGGATCAGCACCCGGCAGTCGTGGGAGAGAGCTCGAGCGAGCAAAATCTGCTGCTTCTCCGCCAGCGAGCAGCGTTCTACCGGCTGACGCAAGTCGATACTGACATGCAGCTGTTCCAACAAGGAGGCTGCCTGTCGGTAGAGTGCTCCCCAATGACACAACTGTCCTTTGGCCGCCAGGGTGTCCAACATAATATTCTCAGCGACACTGAGGGTGGGTACCAGGCCGTTATCCACTTCCTGCTGAACGATATGTATACCCGCCTGCTTTGCCTGGCGCGGACTGTGGATATTCAGGACTTCACCGTTGAGTAAGATATCACCCTGGTAATGGGCGTGTGCGCCGGAAAGGATCGCCATTAACGTCGATTTACCAGCACCGTTGGCACCTGTCAGTGCATGCACTGAGTGTCCGTGCAGGGTAAAATCGACCTTATCCAGTGCGGCGAATCCGGCAAAATTTATCGAGATATTGCGCATCTCGAGGCGATGAGCTTCAGCCATAGTGTATTCACTGTCGGGTGGTTAAACACGACAACATCCGTTGTCGCGGGTATCAGTCAGTTCCCAGCCGGTCTGACAGGGAGCATACGCTATCACAAAAACCGTCTGGACATCCAGAAGTCCAGCATTGCCAATCATATTTACTGGTTTGGCCGAGTTTATTTAGTGAATTTATCTTTATAGGGCCGTGCTTCAGCAATTTGTGTTGGTCATTAGGCTGGATACAGAATGATATCAGCAACGTAAAACATTGCCGTCATGGGCTGCTTGATAGGGCTTTTGGGGAGTATCAGAGTGACGTTCACTCGCAAAGCCGCGTGCTATGCGGTTCTATCGATCATGATCAGGATGGTTTACCCGAAATCGATAACAGCACAATGATCAGCACAGAGCTTAGCAATAAAACGCATAAAAAAAGCCAGAGACAGGCTCTGGCTTAGTGACCGCTAAGTCATGAATTATTTAGTGGGGACTTCTTTTAACAATCCAGTCAGCAGTTGCCAATAAAGATCGACGCTGCCGATATGCACCTGTTCGTCCGGCGAGTGTGGACCCGTAATGGTTGGGCCGATAGACACCATATCCAGGTATGGATAAGGCTTTTTAAACAGACCACATTCCAGACCCGCGTGGATCACCTGAATATCCGGCATTTTTCCGAACAGGGTTTGGTAGATTTCACGGGTCTTGGCCATGATTGGAGAATTTTTATCCGGTTCCCAGCCAGGGTAGCTGCCAGAGGCTGTGGTGGTAGCGCCTGCCAGTTCACCTAGTGAGGTGAGGGTATCCACCACATATTCTTTACCGCTGTCGATCAGCGAGCGGATCAGACAGAAGATCTCGCCCTTCTGTTCGCTTAAGGTGACAATACCGACGTTGAGTGAGGTTTCCACCACGCCTGGTACGGCATCAGAAAAACGAATGACACCGTTCGGCGTCGCATTCAATAGGCGCAGGAAGGTATCGCGACTGTCAGCAGTCAGTGCCTGTTGTTCGCTGTTCTGCTCTTCGGTCAGTAAAACAACGTTTTCATCTTTTGGACCCGCTTCGTGTTTCAGTAATTGCTGCGCGTCATGCACCGCTTTTTCAAAGTCTGCACGCTGTGACGGGCTTAAAGAGAGTGTCGCGAAGGCTTCACGGGGGATTGCATTGCGCAGGGTGCCACCGTTGAAGTCTATCAACTGGAAGTCGACTGTTTTCGCTAAGGTGATCAGCACGCGGGCTAGCAGTTTATTGGCATTGCCGAGCCCCATATGAATGTTGGCCCCTGAATGCCCACCACGTAATCCTTTCAAGGTCAGTTTTACTTGGGTATTGCCAGCAGCCTGGGATTCACGGCTAACAGGCAGATCCGTCACGGCATCAATACCGCCCGCGCAGCCCATATAAATTTCACCTTCTTCTTCAGAATCGGTGTTGATCAGGATCTCTGCGCGTAACCAATCTGGTTGCAAGCCAAACGCACCTTCCATACCGGCTTCTTCGGTCATGGTTAGCAATACTTCCAGTGGGCCGTGGACTACGCTGTCATCGGCCAGTACAGCCAGTGCGGAGGCCATGCCGATACCGTTATCGGCACCCAGGGTGGTCCCACGGGCTTTCAGCCACTCACCGTCAACATAAGGTTGGATAGGATCAGTGGTAAAATCATGAACGGTATCGTTATTTTTCTGTGGCACCATATCGAGGTGCGCCTGCAGTGCCACCGGAGTGCGGTTCTCCATTCCTGGCGTGGCCGGCTTACGGATCAGGATATTGCCGACATTATCACGTTCACACCACAGGTTTTTCTCTGCCGCCCACGCCATAATGTGTTGTGCTAGCGCCTCTTCATGATATGAAGGGTGGGGGATAGAACAGATGGTGGCAAAGATGTCCCAAAGGGGCTGCGGAGAAAGCTGAGAAAGTTCAGACACAATGAATACTCCTGTGCGAATACCGGAACACGACTGTCCGGAAATAAGGTATAAAAGCGGGGCGAGGCCCGAGTCAGCATAGCCTGAGGATAGCATTGTTTAGCCGGCGAAAGGCACTGCGACAAGGAAAAAAAGCCTCACAACGCAGCGGATGCTGGTTTTTAGGCCATCATATCCTTATAATCCCGCGCAAACTTTTTTACCTTGCACTTAACTTAGGCTTTTTTATTGGCCGGGACTCCTGAAAAATGAGCGAAAAATACGTCGTCACCTGGGACATGTTACAGATCCATGCCCGTACCCTCGCGAAGCGTTTGCTGCCCGTAGAACAGTGGACAGGCATTATCGCCGTCAGCCGTGGCGGTCTGGTCCCTGCAGCGCTGCTGGCTCGTGAGTTGGGAATTCGTTATGTCGATACCGTCTGCATTTCCAGCTACGATCATGATCACCAGCGCGACATGAAAATTGTTAAGCGTGCCGAAGGTGACGGCGAAGGTTTTATCGTTATCGATGACCTGGTAGACACCGGGGGTACTGCGAAGGCCATTCGTGAAATGTATTCTAAAGCACACTTTGTCACGATCTTTGCTAAACCAGCAGGACGTCCGCTGGTCGATGATTATGTGATCGATATCCCTCAAGATACCTGGATCGAACAGCCTTGGGATATGGGCGTGGCTTACATCCCACCGATCGTTAAAGACTGATAATATCTTCTGGCAGCATCCTTGAGATCAAAGGATGCTGCGTTATCTCTCCTTTCCACATCCTTCCTCGGTTACACTCCTTACTCATCATCCGGTAACGGAGTCACGGGTATGCAGAAAAAGAATCTCAGTGAAGAATTGTTCAAGCCTCGGTTTGAACATCCGGAAACATCGACACTGGTACAGCCTCTTTGTGCCCCTGCTGCGGGCACAGGCCATTCCGCGACGACAGGTCTTTGGTATCGTACGCTACTGCCGTTTCACTGGCATTTTCGAGGTGTCCCACCGCTAGAAACAAAGGAAGTGCTCTCGCGCATTGCCGCAAGTCGCCTCACCCGAACCTCTGAGCAGCAGCTGGATACGGTGCGTGGTTATCGCAATGGCAATTGGATTTATGAATGGTCGCGCCAAGCCGCTCTCTGGCAGGAGAGAGCTTTGCAGGAAACGGCGGCAGATGCGGCGGCGTATGGGTTACACGCCGCAGCGTTATTCAGTATCGCCGCCTATCCCCATCTCAGCGGCGATGAACTGTCTGACCACGCCCAAGCTCTGGGATACCGTGCCTTTGAACAGGCCATGGAGCGTTCTGCCACCTGCGTCAAAAAACTGAACCTTGAGGTTGGCTCCGGCAAAAAGGTGATGGCATTTTTGTTTCTCCCGGCACAGGCTGGTGGCCCCTACCCAACAGTGATGATGTGCGGCGGATTGGATACCCTACAGTATGATCATTTCCATCTGTTTAAGCAGTATTTGGCCCCTCGGGGATTGGCAATGTTGACGCTGGATATGCCCTCAGTAGGCTACAGTGCTCGCTGGCGTCTGACACAGGACACCAGTTGGCTTCATCAGCAGGTTTTGCAGCAGTTGGCGTCTATCCCTTGGATAGACAGCCGTAGGGTCGCCTTATGGGGACACCGCTTCGGTGCCAATGTTGCTGTTCGTCTCGCCTATTTGGAGAGTGCTCGTTTACGGGCAGTCGCCTGCCAGGCGCCGATCGTCCATAGCCTGCTCACCGATCCCTTGTTACAGCGACAGGTGCCGCTGATGTTTATGGATATGCTGGCGAGCCGTCTTGGTAAAAACTACCGTGATGACAGCATGTTGGCGAATGAACTGAGTGCATTCTCATTAAAAAATCAGGGCTTACTCGGGCGTCGCACAACGGTACCGTTACTCTCCGTCAGCGTGGCGGAGGACCCTTTCAGCCCGCCATCAGAGTCAGAACTTATCCGCCGCTCATCCAGCGCCGGTCAAATGATTTCTTTGTCGGCCCATCCAGAGATGACCTGTTGGCTGAAATGTCTGGCGCAAACCAGTAATTGGTTAGGGCAGCAATTAAAAGGGTCATAAAAGATAGGTTGCGATTATCTGTAAGTTTGCTAAAACTTGACCCTTATTCATCCGGAGGATTAGCAATGACTTTACCTGGCGGACACCCCAGAGGCCGTGTTCTGAAACGTTTTAATGAGCTGGGACCTTATCTCAGAGAAGATAAATGTGATTCACAACGTTTCTTTTTTGATTGTCTGGCGGTTTGTGTCAATGTAAAACCTACCCCCGATAAACGTGAGTTCTGGGGCTGGTGGCTGACCGTAGAAGCAAAAGAAGCGCATTTTACTTATCAATATGCGTATGGATTGTTCGATAAAGAAGGGATTTGGCAGCAAACGGATATAAAGAAAGCCGAGGATAAAGCGGCTGTTGAAAAGACCTTACAGGCCTTTTTCCCAAGACTTGAAGCCACACTGCATCAACAGGACATTTTACTTATCCCAGAGCCGGGTACAGAACAAATTATTGTTGAGGACTGATGAGTCGTTGGGGAGAGCTCTCGGCTTTCCCCTGTCAGTTGGGTGTGTCAGCGAACGTCCTGATACAGAGGCTTTATTGGGCTGTCGACGAATGCGGGATGCTTATAAACGTCATCTTTAGCGCGGATAGCCATCGTGTTCAGTTCACCGCAGTGAGCCCTTCTTTGTTTACTCTTCCATGCCGTGGCCTAGATCGAGTCCGTGCTCGATGTGCTAACCCGGCTCTTTCTACCCGCCCCGACTTTAACCTTGCGTAATCAGCTATCTTCGCGAGCCCAGATCACCTTGCGTGTTGGACGAGGTCATCTCTGTGCGATAGCCGGTTGTGTCAGCAGTATTTTTGTCCTGTTACGGTGTCGTGGCGTAACCCACGGATGAAAAAAAACTACGGTCTTGAGGGCGCATGCGACAGCCCTAAATCTGGGGGCGGCTTAAGATAAAGTGTTGGATTCCGACGCGACACCTGTTAAAAGGAAGGTTTGTTTACCTCTTTTTAATGGTAGGAAATATGAGTGGCAGTCAGACCCTAGTGGTCAAATTGGGAACCAGCGTGCTCACCGGCGGCTCACGTCGGCTTGATCGTGCACACATTCTGGAACTGGTACGGCAATGCGCGCAGGCGATCAGTGCTGGCCATCGGATTGTTATTGTGACCTCTGGAGCGATTGCTGCCGGACGTGAACATCTGGGATACCCCGAACTGCCCCCCACCATTGCGTCTAAACAGCTGCTGGCTGCGGTTGGTCAGAGTCAGTTGATTCAGCTATGGGAACAGTTATTCGGTATTTATGGCCTGCATGTCGGACAGATGTTACTGACCCGTGCCGATATGGAAGATCGTGAGCGCTTTCTGAATGCCCATGACATGCTACATGCTCTGCTGGAAAACCAGATTATCCCTGTTATCAATGAAAATGACGCGGTTGCGACGGCGGAGATCAAAGTCGGTGATAATGATAATTTGTCGGCATTGGCGGCTATTCTTTCCGGTGCCGATAAATTATTG
This sequence comes from Tatumella saanichensis, assembly GCF_000439375.1. Lineage (GTDB taxonomy): Bacteria > Pseudomonadota > Gammaproteobacteria > Enterobacterales > Enterobacteriaceae > Tatumella > Tatumella saanichensis. The sequence goes on along the minus strand of NZ_ATMI01000053.1, from coordinate 16,506 downwards.
CTGCTGACCGATCAGCGTGGACTGTTTACCGCAGATCCGCGCAGTAATCCAGATGCCAGCCTGATCACTGATGTCCATGTTATTGATGATGAACTGCGGATGATTGCCGGTGGCAGTGTTTCCGGCCTCGGCACCGGCGGTATGGCGACGAAACTTCAGGCGGCAGATGTGGCCTGTCGTGCCGGTATTGATGTGATCATTGCCAGCGGCAGTGAACCTGAGCTTATCAGTGAAGTGTTAAACGGCCAGCCGGCCGGAACCTTGTTCCACGCCCAGAAAAATCCACTGGAAAACCGTAAGCACTGGCTGTTTGGCGCACCGCCCGCCGGCTCGGTGATCATTGACGATGGTGCCCTGACCGCTTTGCTGGAGCGCGGAAGTTCTCTGTTGCCGAAAGGTATTCGTCAGGTGCAGGGAGATTTCTCTCGCGGCGAAGTGATCTCGATCCGCAGTGAGCAGGGCAAAGATATTGCCCACGGTGTGTCACGCTATAACAGCGATGCCTTACGAATGATTGCCGGTTATCACAGCCAGCAAATCAGTGAAATATTGGGCTACGAATACGGTTCGGTTGCGGTTCACCGTGACGATATGATTGTAAGTTAAGGAATTATCATGCTGGAATCGATGGGTAAAGCGGCGCGTGAGGCATCTTATCAGCTGGCGACGCTAACTACCGAACAAAAAAACCAAGTGCTGCTGACTATTGCCGGACAGTTGGAGAAAGAGTCTGCCGTGATCTTGGCGGCTAACGATGATGACGTGGCGCAAGCTCGAGCTAACGGCATGGGTGAAGCATTGCTGGATCGCCTGACGTTGACGCCAGAGCGGTTAAAGGGCATTGCCGACGATGTCCGTCAGGTCTGTAACTTAGCAGATCCCGTGGGTCAGATTATGGATGGCGGGGTGCTTGAGAGTGGGTTACGCATTGAGCGTCGCCGTGTGCCTCTGGGAGTGGTCGGGGTCATCTATGAAGCTCGTCCTAATGTGACGGTAGATGTTGCCTCATTGTGCCTGAAAACCGGCAATGCAGTGATCCTGCGTGGGGGGAAAGAGACTTGCAAAACCAATGCTGCCACCGTTGGTGTGATCCAGAATGCCTTGAAGTTGCATGGTCTGCCAGCAGGAGCCGTTCAGGCGATCGATAACCCAGATCGTCAGTTGGTGGCCGAAATGCTGAAGATGGATCGTTACATTGATATGTTGATCCCACGTGGCGGCGCAGGCCTGCACAAGCTATGTCGTGAACAATCGACCATTCCGGTGATCACCGGCGGTATCGGTGTTTGTCATTTATATGTTGATGACACCATGGACACTGAGGTCGCGCTCGATATTATCGTCAATGCGAAAAAGCAGCGTCCAAGTGCCTGTAACTCACTGGAAACACTGCTGATCGATAAAAACATTGCGGAAATCTTCCTGCCTGCATTTTGTCAGCGTATGGCAGAAGAAGGGATCACACTGCATGCGGATACCAATATTATTGACGCAGTGCGGACTTTTCTGCCGGAAGTGGTGGCCGTCAAGGCTGCTGACTATGATGATGAATGGCTGTCCCTAGACCTCAATGTTAAATACGTTGATTCACTGGCACAGGCGGTGAGCCATATCCGCGAGCATGGTACCCAACATTCGGACGGTATCCTGACCCGCAGCCTGAAAAATGCTAGCAACTTTGTTGATCTGGTGGACTCCTCGGCAGTTTATGTTAATGCCAGTACCCGTTTTACCGACGGCGGCCAGTTTGGGCTAGGTGCCGAAGTGGCGGTCAGTACTCAGAAACTCCATGCCCGAGGGCCGATGGGACTGGAAGCTTTGACCACCTATAAATGGGTTGCCTGGGGTGACGATACATTACGTCGCTGATCCTCTTACTTTTCACAGCCCGCGACTGCGGGCTGTGAGTAATATACCCTCCAATCGCCTAACGGCTGTAGTGCTGTAAGGATTACGTTAAAAACACTCCTTGCTGCAATGGATCCTCACACTCTGCGGTTTTAATCCAGGATTTTTCTTCCTGTTTTCCGGTCGGCCATCCCTCATAGTGATAAGCATCTCTTGATAAAGGAATAAATACGATGAAACGTACAACAGTGGCTTTATTGACCGGTTTACTGATTGCTAATGGTGCTGTGATGACGTCAGCGATGGCTGAACCGGGTGATCAACCAGGGCAGCCGCTACCGCATGCTGCGCAACAGGGACAACCTCACGGCGATATGCAGAGAATGAAAGGCATGCAAGGGATGCAAGGGATGCAACAACACCGCTCCCAGGACCACGGTCCTCAGCAGCATCGCGAATTCCGTCAGGGTGAGCGCTTTGAATTCCACGGCAACAATTTCCGTCGTGGCCATGCGATGCCAAAACCTTACCGTGGTGATCAATACCGTGTTAATGACTGGCGTGCGCGTGGCCTGACACAGCCACCTCAGGGGCACTACTGGGCGGCGGTTAACGGTAACTATGTCCTGATGGCGGCGGCCACTGGCATTATTACCTCAATTATTCTTAACGGTGCGGTCTCGCACTGATAAATGAAGTACACCGGATCACCATTTCCGGAGGATAAACGATGAAAAAACTTACCTGTGCGCTATTGAGTGCCACTGTGTTAGTCAGCAGCGCACTGAGCGTTTTCCCAGCCAGTGCTGATCAGCCAGGCCCGTGGCATCAGGACGGTGGTAGTCCCCGTGGTGGTCATGACGGACATCATGGTGGACCGGGAGGGGAGCAAGGTGGTCCAGGTGGACATCATGGCGGTCCTTCTGGTCCTTATGGTGGCGCTGATCGCTTTGCCGACGGTCCCCATCATGGTGGTTTTGGCAACCCGCATGGCGGTCCAGGCGGTGGACCGCGTTGGCATGAACATCGTCACGGCGGTGATTTCGCCTGGCGCGGTCATCGCTTCGCTCCTGGGCGGCCGATGCCTGCTGGCTTCTACGGCCCGCACTATCGAGTTGATGACTGGCGCGGACGCGGCTTACCGGCCCCCCCACCGGGTAACCGTTGGTCGTATATCAACGGCAACTATGTGTTAGTGGCTATTGCCACTGGGGTAATCACCTCAATTATCCTCAATCAGGCGTTTCAGCACTAACGCCATCAAAGCCCGCCAGGAAGACCTGAGTGGGCTTTTTACTGCCCGTTATTTGTCTATCTGCCTGACTTAACCAATGAACTAGCCGTTGCTGATTCTCATCCTGAACACTTTCCGGTGGCTGTAATAACCGATAAGACGCCCCGGTTCTTACTCTTTGTGTATAAGGGGCTACCAGCCGTCCCTGCGTGATTTCAGGCTCTGCAAGGCGAATATCCGCAATCGCAATCCCAAACCCCTGACAGGCGGCATTCAGTGCCAGATCCATGGTATCGAAGTGCTGGTTGCGCAACATTGTAGCTTTTAGGGGGCTGTGCTTCAGCCACAGTTGCCAGTCACGGGTATCACGGGTCGGATGTAAAAAGGTAAGTTGCTGTAGGGCCAGAGTAGGATCAGCAGAAGAAAAATGGCTGGCCATCACCGGTGTTAGCTCTTCATCGAATAATTTGGTCCCTTCGTTTTCATCATGGCCATAGATAATGGCTGCATCAAAATCTTCCAGCCGGCGTCGGTGGTCGAGGGTGGTGGTCAGCGCCACATGAATATTCGGATACTGTTGTTCGAAACTGACCAGTTTCGGTACTAGCCAGCGCATCGCGCAACTTGGTGCTTTCAATCGTAGCTGACGTGGTGCTTGTCGGACATCATCGGTAAGACGGTACAGTTGTTCCAGTAACGAACCTAATTTGGGTAATAGACGTTCTCCCCCAGGGGTCAGTGTCAGACCACGGGCATGACGATGAAATAATGGAAAGCCAAACCAGGCTTCCAATGCAATGATTTGCCGACTGACCGCACTCTGAGTAATGCATAACTCTGTCGCCGCCCGAGTTAGGTTTAAGTAACGGGCGGTGACCAAAAATGTTTGTAGTCCGTTGATGGGTAAGTCGCGTCTAGACATGGCTCCCTCAGCTATGCAAAAAACTCATGGCTATTATGCCAACATTTCGCTTGTGCTCCTATTGGTGTAGCCGTTGAATAGCTCATTATTCCAAGCTCACTGTCGCCATCACTTAGGAGTGAATAATGTCTATCCCTTCCGCTGTGTCGTTGTCTTCCAAGCTCCCAGATGTCGGGACTACCATTTTTACGGTGATCGGCGATCTGTCGGCTCGACACAAGGCGATCAATCTTTCTCAGGGTGCCCCAAACTTCCCCTGCGATCCCCAGCTGGTACGTGCAGTGAGCCAGGCGATGGAGGCGGGCCATAACCAGTATGCACCAATGGCGGGATTATTGGTCTTACGTGAGGAAATTGCCGGCAAAGTCAGCGCGTTATATGGCCGTGACTATGATCCGGGTAGCGAGGTCCTGGTCACCGGCAGTGCCAGCCAGGGGTTGTTTATGGCGATTTCTGCGTTGGTTCATCAGGGGGATGAGGTTATTTTCTTTGAACCGGCCTTCGACAGCTATGCGCCTATCGTCCGCCTGCAGGGTGCGACGCCGGTAGGCCTGAAACTGACGGTGCCGGAGTTTAGGATTGACTGGCAGCAGGTGGCAGCGGCCATTACGCCGAAAACGCGGATGATCATTATTAACAGTCCGCACAACCCTGGTAGCCAGGTTCTGACCGCGGACGATCTGCAGCAACTGGATAGATTAACACGGGATACCGATATCGTGATCTTGTCTGATGAAGTGTATGAGCATGTGCTGTTTGATGGTCATAAACATTTCAGCATGGCGACTCACCCCTCGTTAGCAGAGCGTAGCGTCATCGTTTCATCGTTTGGTAAAACCTTCCATGTGACGGGCTGGCGGGTAGGCTACTGCTTGGCTCCAGCCGACATTATGGATGAAGTGATTAAAATCCATCAGTTTATGATGTTCTCCGCGGATACACCAATGCAATGGGGCTTCGCAGAGTACCTGCAACATCCGGAACATTATCTGGGCTTAGCTGCGTTATATCAAAAGAAAAGGGATTTACTGGCATCGTTGTTGGTGGACTCTCCTTTCCAACTGCTGCCGTCACAAGGGTCTTTTTTTATGTTGGCGGGTTACGGACATTTAAGTCAGGATGCGGACAGTGATATTGTTAAGCGTCTGATTACCGAGTGCGGTGTGGCGACTATTCCTCTGTCAGCCTTCTATACCGACGGTACTGATAACAAGTTTATCCGTTTGTCATTTGCTAAGGACGATAACACCTTACTGGCAGGTGCTGAAGCACTGTGTCGCTTCATGCTGTGATGCGCCCACGGGCCTGGCAGAGCGTAGGCCCACGACCGATCACAATCACTACCCGTCACTGGGAAAAATAATAACCATCACTATCAGGGTTACAGGACTATGCAAAATAAAATGAAAGCCGTGTGGGTGGCCTTAGGCCTATGTACCGCATTCCATGCCTTTGCGGAGGGAACATTACGTTACGGTTTGGAATCGCAGTATCCGCCATTTGAAAGCCGTAATGCCCAAGGTCAGTTACAGGGCTTTGATATCGATTTAGGTAATGCGATCTGCCAGAGCGCAAAAGTGAAGTGTCAATGGGTTGAAAGCAGCTTCGATGCCCTGATACCGGCGCTGGAAGCGAAAAAATTTGATGCGATCAACTCTTCAATGAACATCACGGCCGAGCGTGAAAAGAGCATTGATTTCACTCAGCCGATTTACCGTATCCCGACCATGCTGGTGGCTAAAACCGGGGTTATTAAAGATGCCAATATTAGCTCTCTGAAAGGGAAGAATATTGGTGTATTGCAGGGCTCTATCCAAGAAACCTATGCCAAACAGCATTGGGAGCGTCAGGGGGTCAATGTCGTCTCTTACCAAGATCAGAACCAAGTGTATAACGATATGGTAGCCGGTCGTCTTGATGGAACGGTAGTGATGTCTGCCGCGGGCCAAGCCGGATTCTTGGATAAGCCGCAGGGTAAAGGCTTTGCTTTTGTCGGCAAACCTCTGGAAGACGATGTCATCCTGGGCAGCGGAATTGGTTATGGTCTGCGTAAGGGTGACACAGCACTCAAGCAGGAACTGGACAGCGCTATTACTACCGTGCAGAAAAACGGTACGGTTACCAAGCTGGCGGCTAAATACTTTCCAGGTATTGATGTCAGCGTGAAGCCGTAATCTGTTTAATTGACTGAGGCCCTTGCACAGGGCCTCTTCTTTCCCTGACCTCTTTTCATATCCACTCGCTGTTTTCTCCGCAAAAAAAAACATCGTTTTCAAATCTCAGCTATCAATTATTTCAAACAGTTACCATTAAGGTTGCAAAGTAATATTTACACTTGTTTGTATTTGGTCGATATTAAATGCCAGCTGTAAACATTATGGTACACCGATGGATTGAAAACTTTACTCTCTGTGGTAGGCTGTCTCTGCGCTAACCCGCGTCAGGCAAGAGCCGTCATACAACAGGATGCTAATCATGCAAAAAGATGCACTGAATAATGTACACATTACCGAAGAGCGGGTAATGATGACCCCGGATCAGCTAAAAGCACTGTTTCCGCTGAGCGACGCGCAGCAGCAGCAGATTTCTGCTTCGCGGAAGGTAATTTCTGACATTATCGCAGGGCGTGACAAGCGCCTGTTAGTGGTGTGTGGTCCTTGCTCTGTTCACGATCCTGACGCGGCTATTGAGTATGCACAACGCTACAAGGTGCTGGCCGATCGTTACAGCGATAGCCTCTGTCTAGTGATGCGGGTCTATTTCGAAAAGCCGCGTACCACCGTAGGTTGGAAGGGGCTTATCAATGACCCACATATGGATGGCTCATTCGATGTTGAGCAGGGGCTGAAAATTGCACGTGAATTATTGGTTAAGTTGGTAGAAATGGGATTACCGCTGGCGACCGAAGCTTTGGACCCGAATACCCCGCAATACCTCGGCGATTTATTCAGTTGGGCAGCGATCGGTGCCCGTACCACTGAATCTCAGACCCACCGGGAAATGGCCTCCGGCCTCTCCCTACCAATCGGCTTTAAAAACGGTACTGATGGTAGCCTGAGTACGGCTATCAATGCGATGCAAGCCGCAGCAATGCCACACCGCTTTATGGGGATTAACCAAGCAGGGCAGGTATCGCTGTTACAGACCCGCGGTAATCCGGATGGGCATGTGATCCTCCGTGGCGGAAAAGTACCGAACTACGGGCCAGAAGACGTTGCGGCCTGTGAAAAAGAGATGCAGAAGGCGGGTCTGAAACCGGCATTAATGGTAGATTGTAGCCACGGGAATTCGAATAAAGACTTCCGCCGTCAGACTCTGGTGGCTGAATCCGTCATGGCACAAATCAAAGACGGTAACCGTGCCATTATGGGTCTGATGCTTGAGAGTCATCTTCATGAAGGGAATCAGTCTTCGGAACAACCACGGGCAGAGATGCGCTACGGTGTCTCGGTGACTGATGCCTGTATCAGTTGGGAAACAACAGAGACCTTGTTGCACGATATACATCAGGATATGTGTACCGCGTTGCAGGCGTTATAAGGGGTGTTTTAAGTCATGGTGGCTGAGCTGACCGCACTGCGCGATAAAATTGATGAAACAGATAAAGCCTTGCTGGAATTGCTGGCCAGGCGCCTTGAATTGGTAGCAGAAGTCGGTGAAGTCAAAAGCCGTTATGGATTACCTATTTATGTGCCGGAGCGTGAAGCCAGTATGTTGGCCTCTCGACGTCAGGAAGCGGAACAGTTGGGGGTTCCGGCTGATCTTATTGAGGATGTACTGCGCCGGGTAATGCGCGAGTCCTATTCCAGTGAGAACGACAAAGGTTTTAAAACTCTTAATCCAGATCTCGGGCCGGTAGTGATTGTCGGCGGGGAAGGGCAGATGGGCCGGTTATTCGGTAAAATGCTGACATTGTCTGGCTATCACGTCCGCTCGCTGGAGAAAGACGATTGGCCGCGGGCCGAGGAATTGCTGGCGGATGCCGGAATGGTGGTGATCAGTGTCCCTGTGCACCTTACGGAGAAGGTGATCCATCAGTTGCCGCCATTGCCGGAAAACTGTTTGTTGGTGGATTTATGTTCGATTAAAAATAAGCCGTTGCAGGCGATGCTGGCTGCCCATTCTGGGCCAGTACTGGGTTTACACCCGATGTTCGGACCAGATTCAGGGAGTTTAGCCAAACAGGTGGTCGTTTGGTGTGATGGACGTCAGCCAGAATCGTACCAATGGCTATTAGAGCAGATCCAGGTTTGGGGGGCTCGATTGCATCGAACCAGTGCGGTAGAGCATGACCAGAATATGGCCTTTATTCAGGCACTGCGCCATTTTGCCACCTTCGCCTATGGTTTACATCTGGCGGAAGAGAACGTCGATCTGGAGCAGTTACTGGCATTATCATCGCCGATCTACCGTCTGGAACTGGCGATGGTCGGGCGGCTGTTTGCTCAGGACCCGCAACTATACGCAGACATTATTATGTCGTCAAAAAGTAATCTGGCGCTGATAAAACGTTACTATCAACGCTTTGGTGAAGCGATAAGCGTATTAGAAACCGGCGATAAAGCCGAGTTTGTTGATAGCTTCCGGCGTATTGCTCACTGGTTTGGCGATTACGCCAGCTCCTTCCAAGCCGAAAGCCGTGGACTGCTGCGCTCCGCCAATGATAAACGTCAATAAGCATAATGCGACCAGCAAAAAGGGCACCTATTGTGTGCCCTTTTGATTAGCTTGGATTGACCGGTATCACATCTTCTCCGGGGTAACAGCCTAGCACCTTAATAAAGCGGGTAAGGGCCGTCAGTTCTTCCAGAGCTTGCTGCATCTCAGAGGAGTGAATATTGGCTTGAACATCCAAGTAAAACATCTCCTCCCACGGATTGCCGTGGATGGGACGAGACTCCAACTTGGTCATTACCAGCCCTTGCTTGCGTAGCACCATCAGTGCATCCACTAAGGCACCGGATTGCTGACCAGTTGCCATCAGTAAGGTGGTTTTTGCTGGAACCTGATCCGATACTCGTACCGGTTTGCGTGCCAGTACGATAAAACGGGTCATATTCTGCTGCTGGTTGGCCAGTTGGCGCTCCAGAACCTGTAAATCATAAAGCCCGCCACCGGCCTCGCTGCCGAGGGCAGCTACCCGGTTATCCTGTAACTCTGCCACTTTCTCCATGGCAGCAGCAGTACTCTCGGTATATTCAATTTTCCAATGCGGAAAGCGGTTAATGAATTGGCTGCATTGCTGGAATGGCTGTGGATGGCTGTAAACGGTAGTGATATCGTCCAGCGATGTCTGTTCGGCGACGAGTACACAGTGGTCGATAGGCAAGGTAATTTCACCGACGATATGCAAACGGGTATGTTGCAGCAGATCATAGACATCATTAATTGAGCCGGAGCTGGTATTTTCCAGCGGCAACACCGCATAGTCAGCCAGACCAGCATCCACCTGTTGCAGAATATCGGCAAACTTACTGCAGCCTACTTCGGTCATATGGGAAAAATGGCGGGTAGCATATTGGCGGGCGGCCAGGTGAGAGTAAGAGCCTTTAGGGCCTAGAAATGCAACTCTGGCGCTGTTTTCCTGAGACTGATTTAACGCTTTCTGCAGCAATGCCTGTTGAGTTAATACTGACTCTTCAATAATGAGCTGAAAGACACGGGTAATGTAGTGACTTTCCAGTGACAGGCTACGACCTTTTTCGGTCAGCTTTTCCAGGAGTTGTTTTTCCCGATCGATATCACGGATCGGGCGGTGGGTTGTCATTTTATATTTGCCGACGGCCACGGCTATTTGTTGACGTTCTGCCAGCAAGGTCAGTAGCTGTTCATCCAGACGGGTAATTTTTTCCCGTAACTGGTCTAAAGAGGGCTCTGCACTCATCTCTGTCACCTGTGTTCCTGTTATTTTATACCCAATAAAAAAGCCCCCCGATTGGGAGGCTTTTCTGTTCGTCTTCTCATTCATTCTTACAGGACGAAACCTCTCCCAGGGTCAGTGGGGGTTAAAAAAGAATGAGAAGAAAAACATCAGAGGTTGCATAGTAAAATCCCTAGATAATAGACTCTGAGAGTAACTTCTGGCAGGTAGCGCGTCAATAAAAAACGCGCCCGGTGGGCGCGTCTGTAAACTTATGGAATTATTCAGCCGGGATAATGTCTTTCACGCTGGCAGAGGCACGACGGGCTTCGCCTTTATGCTGAACTTTGTTCAGCTGGCGTTCGAGTTTGGCCAGCAGGTCATTAATCGCGGCATACATATCGTTATGTCGGCCGGTGGCGACCAGCGGGCCATTCGGCGTATTAATGGTGGCATCGGCCACAAATTCACTGGGCTCTTTCGACAGAACAATATGCGGATTGATCAGCGGGGTCTGCCATTTTTCGAGCTTGGTCAGGCGGTCTTCAACATGGCTACGAATAGCGTCGGTAATGTCCATTTGTTTGCTGGTGATGTTGATCATCATGTTGCTTACCTCTCTGTCGTTACCATTGAATTGATATTCAGATTAACGTTACAGAACAATAATAATGTGATCTAGATCACAAAATAAAGTGGCGTAGGATTAATTGCAAAAATTCTCAGAGTTTCCTGAGGAAATGGCAAATAGTGATTGAATCCGGATAATTTTCCGGCCATTATTGATGGGATAAGGTCATAAAAAAAGCAGCCGATTGGCTGCTTTTTGTCGTTTAAAAGTCAATCTGCCTGAATAAATCAGTGTTTCTGATTATCCGCAATCAGGCGGGCAACTTTATCTGCTTCCGCGGTTAACTGCATCTGGCGATAGGCATTTTCCATCAGCGGTAAGGCTTCACGGGTAGCACGAGTGTCTGGATAATTACTCAGCATATCTTGTACACGGTTAACAACCGCGACATAGGCCCCGCGTTTGGTATAGAATTGCGCCACTGACAGTTCATGTACAGACAAACGGTCCTTTAAGGCGATCAGACGCAGTCTTGCATCGGCGGCATATTGGCTGTTTGGGTAACTCTGAAGCAGCTGTGAGAAATCGGTGAATGCCTGACGGGCATAAGCCGGATCCCTGTCTGAACGATTAATACCAAAGAAGTGTTGCAGGGCAGAGTCATCCATAGACATGTCTGTCAGGCCCTTCATATACATGACATAGTCGATATTAGGATGCGTAGGATTCAGCCGCATAAAGCGGATGATAGTGGCCTGCGCCATTGGCATATCGCCATTTTTGTAATAGGCGTAGATAAGATCCAGCTGCACCTGCTGTGAGTAAGGGCCGAAAGGATAACGATTATCCAACGCTTCTAATTGGGTGATGGCCGCTTTAAAATTCCCGTCCTGCAGTTTCTGCTGGGCGGTTGCATAGATCACTGAAGGAGGGTTGTCCGGGACAATGTCTTTAGAGCCGGAACACCCTACCAGTGCCAGGCCCAGAGTGGCAACGGCCACCAGATGTTTCATACGCGTCATGACGAAATGGTTATCCTCAAAGTTTTAGCGGAAGCTTTCTATGAAGCATCCATGGATGATCAGCTAAGATAGCACATTATAGTAAACGGCTTTGCCGTAAAACCCAACGTTAACGAAAGAAGCTTATATGGCACAACAAGTACAACTCACCGCGACAGTCTCCGAAGCGCAACTTGGACAACGCTTAGATCAGTCTTTAGCGGAATTGTTCCCTGATTATTCACGATCGCGGATAAAAGAGTGGATTTTGCAGGGCCGGGTCACGCTTAACGGTACAGTGATCACTATTCCTAAAGAAAAAGTCCTCGGCGGTGAGCAGATCAGCATTGATGCCGAAATTGAAGAGGAACAGCGCTGGGAAGCGCAGGATATCGCATTGGATATTGTCTATGAAGATGACGATATCTTGGTGATTAATAAACCGCGTAATCTGGTGGTCCACCCGGGAGCCGGTAATCCTGATGGCACTGTCCTGAATGCCTTGTTGCATCATTATCCGGCGATTTCCGATGTGCCCCGTGCCGGAATTGTTCACCGTCTGGATAAAGACACCACCGGTCTGATGGTGGTAGCAAAAACCGTTCCGGCGCAGACCCACTTGGTGGATAGCCTGCAGCGCCGCGAAATCACCCGTGAATATGAAGCGGTGGCAATTGGGACCATGACGGCGGGCGGTTTTGTCGAAGAGCCTATTGCTCGCCACCCGACCAAGCGTACTCATATGAGTGTGCATCCAATGGGTAAACCGGCGGTTACTCATTACCGGATCATGGAACATTTCCGTGCGCACACGCGTCTGCGCTTGCGTCTGGAAACGGGCCGTACTCACCAGATCCGTGTGCATATGTCACACCTGACGCACCCGCTAGTCGGTGATCAGTTGTATGGTGGTCGTCCTCGCCCGCCGAAAAATGCCTCTGATGAATTTATCGCGGTACTGCGTCAGTTTGACCGTCAGGCGTTGCATGCCACTATGTTACGCCTGTATCACCCGATTACCGGTATCGAAATGGAATGGCATGCGCCATTACCTCAGGATATGGTTGAGCTGATCGATGCGCTGAAGGCGGATACCGCTGAGCATCGCGATGAAATGGACTGGCTGTGAGTACATTGATCATCCCTGACTGGCCGGCACCGGCACGGGTCAGATCTTGCTCAACAACCCGGCACGGTGGTTTCAGTGAGGGGGCTTATCACAGCCTGAATCTTGGCGCCCATGTGGGGGATGACCTTGCTACTGTCGAGAAAAACCGTCGCCAACTCTGTTCACTGGCGGGTTTACCGGCCATGCCACACTGGCTAAATCAGGTGCACGGCACCCAATTGGTCACCTTACCGGGTAATGCCAATTCTGTGCCTGACGCTGATGCGGTGACTACCACACAGACCGGTCAGGTCTGTGCCGTCATGACGGCGGATTGTCTGCCCGTGATTTTCTGTTCGGCAGACGGACTGCAAGTCGCCGCCGCCCATGCAGGCTGGCGTGGCCTGTGCAATGGGGTACTGGAAAATACGCTGGCAGGCTTTCGGGTACCGGCCAGTGAAATATTGGCGTGGATGGGACCGGCCATCGGCCCTCAGGCATTTGAAGTTGGCCCTGAGGTCCGCGCAGCCTTTCTGGCGCAAGACAGTGCGGCCACACAGGCGTTTACCGCCACGGCGGACGGGAAATATCTGGCGGATCTCTGGTCTCTGGCGCGTATGCGGCTCCATCGGGCTGGGGTTAAACAGATCTTCGGTGGCGGGTTATGCACTTACAGCGGAAGTGATGATTTTTTCTCCTACCGTCGCGAGAGGGTGACCGGACGTCTGGCAACTTTGGTATGGCTGTTATAACCTTAGCCCTCGGACGATCCTGATTGTGTAGTTTTTCTTATTTTTTAGGTCGGAAAACTTGAATATGTTGGCCACAGGCCTCATTTAATCTCCAGTAGCATTTCGACCTTTAACAGGAGGAATTATGCGTCTGGATCGTCTAACTAATAAATTTCAACAGGCGCTGGCTGATGCACAATCGCTGGCCCTCGGCAATGACAACCAATTTATCGAACCTCTTCATCTGATGAGCGCACTGCTGGCTCAGGAAGGAGGATCGCTGCATCCTTTACTCTCCTCTGCCGGACTTGATGTAACGGCAATTCAGGGGAAAATTACCGAAGCTGTAAAACGACTACCACAGGTCCAGGGCAATGATGGTGATGTCCAGCCCTCTGCAGACCTGATCCGCGTCCTGAACCTGTGCGACAAACTGGCACAGAAACGCGGCGATTCTTATATTTCATCTGAACTGTTTGTTCTTGCTGCGCTGGATTCACGCGGTGCTCTCGCGGATATTCTGAAATCTGCCGGAGCCAGCAGTGAAAAACTCACCACAGCCATAGAACAACTGCGTGGGGGCGACAACGTGAACGATCAGGGTGCTGAAGATCAGCGTCAGGCATTAAAAAAATATACCATTGATCTGACCGAACGGGCAGAGCAGGGCAAACTCGACCCAGTGATTGGGCGTGATGAAGAAATCCGCCGCACTATTCAGGTTCTGCAACGCCGGACCAAAAATAACCCCGTGCTGATTGGTGAGCCTGGGGTCGGTAAAACCGCAATAGTAGAAGGCTTAGCACAACGTATTATTAACGGTGAAGTGCCTGAAGGCCTGAAAGGGCGTCGGGTACTGGCGTTGGATATGGGGGCTCTGGTCGCCGGTGCCAAATTCCGTGGTGAATTTGAGGAGCGTCTGAAAGGGGTTCTGAACGACCTCTCAAAACAGGAAGGTAATGTGATCCTGTTTATTGATGAACTGCATACTATGGTAGGTGCCGGTAAAGCGGATGGCGCAATGGATGCCGGTAATATGCTGAAACCGGCATTGGCCCGCGGTGAACTTCACTGTGTCGGGGCAACGACCTTAGATGAATATCGTCAGTATATTGAGAAAGACGCTGCGCTGGAACGCCGTTTCCAGAAAGTGCTGGTGGATGAGCCAACTGTTGAAGATACCATTGCGATTTTGCGTGGTTTGAAAGAACGCTATGAGCTGCATCACCATGTGCAGATCACTGATCCGGCGATTGTTGCGGCAGCGAACCTGTCACATCGTTATATCGCTGATCGTCAGTTGCCGGATAAAGCCATCGACCTGATCGATGAAGCCGCCTCTAGCATTCGTATGCAGATTGACTCGAAACCTGAATCTCTGGATCGCCTGGAAAGACGTATTATCCAGTTAAAACTGGAACAGCAGGCACTGAAAAAAGAGTCCGATGATGCCAGCGTTAAGCGTCTGGAGATGCTGGAAACTGAACTTGACCAGAAAGAGCGTGAATATGCCGAACTGGAAGAGGAGTGGACCGCTGAAAAAGCCTCATTAAGCGGCACCCAGAATATTAAGGCCGATCTGGAACAGGCGCGTATCGCGCTGGAACAGGCTCGTCGTACTGGCGACTTGGCTGAAATGTCAGAACTGCAATATGGCAAAATCCCTGAGCTAGAAAAACAGCTGGCGGCAGCGACCCAGGCAGAAGGCAAATCCATGAAGATGTTGCGTAACCGCGTAACCGACACGGAGATTGCTGATGTGCTGGCGCGTTGGACCGGTATTCCGGTAGCCAGAATGCTGGAAGGTGAGCGTGATAAGCTGCTGCGTATGGAAGAAGAACTGCACTCGCGGGTAATTGGTCAGAATGAAGCGGTAGAGGCGGTGTCTAATGCTATCCGCCGCAGCCGTGCCGGACTGTCTGATCCCAATCGTCCTGTAGGGTCATTCCTGTTCCTGGGGCCTACCGGTGTCGGTAAAACCGAGTTATGTAAATCTCTCGCGGATTTCCTGTTCGACAGTGATGACGCGATGGTGCGCATCGATATGTCGGAGTTTATGGAGAAACACTCAGTATCCCGACTGGTGGGGGCACCTCCTGGATATGTTGGTTATGAAGAGGGCGGATACCTAACAGAAGCGGTGAGACGCCGTCCTTATTCCGTCATTCTGCTTGATGAAGTTGAGAAAGCACATCCGGATGTGTTCAATATTTTGCTGCAGGTCCTGGATGATGGTCGCCTAACCGATGGTCAGGGCCGTACCGTTGATTTCCGTAACGCGGTGATCATCATGACCTCAAACCTGGGTTCAGACATGATCCAAGAGCGGTTCGGTGCCTTGGACTATGCGGACATGAAAACGCTGGTAATGACTGAAGTTAGTCAGCACTTCCGTCCAGAGTTCATTAACCGTATAGATGAAGTGGTGGTGTTCCATCCGCTGGGGGCTGAGCATATTGCCTCTATTGCACGCATCCAGCTGCAGAGACTGTACCAACGTCTGGAAGAGCGTGGCTTCGACTTGCATATTAGTGATGAAGCACTGAAGCTGTTGGGTGAAACCGGCTTCGATCCTGTTTATGGCGCGCGTCCTTTGAAACGAGCTATCCAGCAGGAAATCGAAAACCCGCTGGCACAACAGATTCTGTCAGGGAAATTGCTGCTAGGTAAAACCATTGAGATGGATGTACAGGACGGTGTGATCGTCGCCCATCAGTAAGCGGTAATAGCTGTATCCTTAAAAAGCGGACGTTTATCGTCCGCTTTTTTTATGTTTATAGGCTGTTTTGCCGTCTTTTAGTACGAAGCGTATGAAAAAGCGCCATTCAGAAATTAATTTCAAATAAACCCTTGTCAGAAAAAATTAACTCCCTATAATGCGCTCCCACTGACACGGCAAAGCGCGATGCGCTGCGGCGTGACAGGGACTGAAGCGATTCGGTCCGGAGAAAAAATCATGAAAAAGTGATTGACTCCTGAGGTGAAAAGAGTAATATACGCCACCTCGCAACAACAACCTAAACGGTTGAGTTGCAACGCTCTTTAACAATTTATCAGACAATCTGTGTGGGCACTCGCAAGATTGATATCAACGTCCTCGGACGTAAAATATATCAAGTCTTAAGAGTGAACTCATAATGAAATTCATTATGAGTGTTTTACACTTGAGCATCGCTTAAACATGTTTTAAGCAAATCAAACTTTAAATTGAAGAGTTTGATCATGGCTCAG
>NZ_ATMI01000052.1 GCF_000439375.1 Tatumella saanichensis | reverse complement strand
CGCCTACAGGTTCACTTTTTATGGCAATGAGAATGTCGCCGATTTAAATCATCCTGTATTTTCCGTCGAGTTGAATAATTCTGGTCTGGAAACGAAAACTTATACAGATTCACAACTGGTCGATATCTGGGACAGGATCACCAGAACGTTCAGGTATCGAACTGGCTCTGCTACGGGAAACACCAGGTAGTAGATGTATTTTTCCGGGATCCGCTCGCTGCTTGCTACCGACGTCGATCATAAAGGTGCCTATGCCGTCGGGGACGCCGGTAAGGAAAACGGCCTTTCTGTAGCGATGAAGTTCACGTTACGCTCAATTATCAAATTGGCCGGGGAGGTCGCCTGATGCGGGTAAGACATTTATGGCTGGGATTAATGGTTGTTGTATTTATTCTCTGTACAGTTTTCTGGTTACTCACCCGTCCGTGGCCGGTAGCCTCTTTAACGGCAAAGGAAAAACAAATGACGGATAAGCTTTTTGAACAGACCAGACCCCAGTGTCTTGGTCGCTATCTTTTTGATGTGCCCGTTTCATTTAACAATGCTGCGATGGGTCAGGTAAAGATTAATGAAATGAGAATTACCAGCAAGCGGTTGTCTCCTCCGGCGTTTGCGCAACGTATCCGGTTACGAGAACAGGAGTTAAACAATAGTCCTACGGGTAGGTCGATAGACCAGCCTTACCTGAAGCAGGTGTACCGGAGAAATGACAATATCGTCATTTTTGATCGTAATAAAAACGGCAGTGTTCCGGGCTTTGGGCGAATTCTGGAAGGCCATTTGTACAGTAACGGAGTAGCATTCATTATTACAAGTGAAATTACTGATTTATCCAATCCCAAATATAAAAAAGACAGATGGGATTATTTAAACAGCGGCTCGAAAGAAATCGATTTAAACGATAAGCCTCAGAAGCTTGCAGAAATGCAAAGCCTGCTGTCAAGGTTGAAGGGAAGGAAGGATGAGGAAGTCCCAACGCAGTCCGGCGTCTGTATACCAGAAGGTTTTATTACTGATACAAATACGACCTCGCAAGATGATATTACATTAATATATAAGCCAGTTGATTTTGAGATTATCGTTAACAGTAACAATACTCTTGGTAAAGATAACACATTACTGGAACGAGGTAATGAAATAAATGCCGCCCTCATCAGGGTTGGTGCTCATACCCTTAAGAAAGGCACTGTAAAGTTGCCAGGTATAGATGCTGAAGAGTGGCTGATGAAAGGTAATCAGGATATTTATCATCCTGAAGAGAAGCGAGTTCCTTACTATACGTTCCAGTTTTACGGTAACGAAAAAATGGGTGATTTGAAACATCCGGTATTTTCTGTTGAGTTACATAATTCTGGTAAGGAAACGAGAAACTATACAGATTCACAACTGGTCGATATCTGGGACAGGATCACCAGAACGTTCAGGTATCGAACTGGCTCAGCTACGGGAAACACCAGACAGTAAATGTAGGTTAGAAAAGAGGCAGGTCTAGACATATTTCTAATACTGGTTCTTATGTTGGGATAACCACCTGCTGCCCGTGCTGCTGAGTTACACGATCCCAAAAATTCAAACTGCACTCCCTGATGCTTAACTGGAGTGAAGAACAAGGGGTTGCACTGGAGTTTGACATGTCACAAGGAGTGAATTCATGAGCAACAATCTTAAGATAAGATTCAGCCATAACCACCACCAGCTGGCGGTGAAGGGGTGTGACGCAGAGCTCGATGTGCTGGCGTTTGAAGGCGATGAAGCCCTGAGCCGGCCGTTCAGCTGCCGTATTGAGTTCACCAGCGCTGACCATGCCATCAGCAAAGAGATAATGCTGATGAAAGCGGCCTCTCTAACGCTGCAGGCCCCGGTTGACCAGAGTTACGGCATCAAAATGCAGCAACCCTTGCGGGTGATCCAGGGAGTAGTGACCGGTTTTGAACGTCTGGGTACCTCTAAAGATGAAACTTGCTATGCCCTGACGCTATCACCGCGCTTGGCGCTGCTGCAGCACTGTTCCCATAACGCGATTTACTTGGATATGTCGGTGCCACAGATCGTCGAGAAAATTCTGCGGGAACGCCATGGTATGCGCGGTCAGGACTTCCTCTTTTCATTGAGCCGTGAGTATCCGCGCCGCGAGCAGGTCATGCAGTATGGCGAGGATGACCTGCATTTTATTAGTCGTCTGCTCGGCGAGACGGGGATCTGGTTCCGTTTTAGCGCGGATACACGGCTGCATATCGATGTCGTCGAATTTTGCGACAGCCGCCAACAGTACCAGCAAGCTATCACGTTGCCCTCGGTACCCCCTTCAGGACAGCATGCTAACGGGACCGATGCGGTATGGGCGATGCAATGCCGTCATCAAGTGGCGGTGCAACAGGTGTCTACCCGCGACTACAACTATCGGCAGGCCAACCAACCGTTAGACACTGTGGTCAATATTTCCGCGCAAGATCCCACCACCTATGGGGAGGCTTATCATTATGCCGATAACTTTCTGCAAGCGGGTGACCCCATCCCCAGAAAGCCTGTCACTGAAACGGGGGCCTTCTATGCCCGTCTGCGGCATGAACGTTATCTCAACTAGCAGACTTGCGTCTCAGCGCTCACCAGCAGCCCTGCCTTGAGTCCGGGACAGGTGCTGAAGGTGACCGGCGGCAATGAGGTAGACCCCGTATTTGCTGAAGGGACCCTGATCACGACACTCAGTTGCAGTGCCCGTCGAGACCGAGATTTCCAAGTCAGGTTAACTGGGATCCCTGACAGTATCTTGTACAGTTTTCGCCCTGTGCCTGGCGCACATCCGGTGATGGCGGGGACTTTGCCCGCCCGTATTACCAGTACCACTGTAAACGACCCCTATGGACATATCGATAAACAGGGACGCTACCGTATCAGCCTGCAGTTTGACCGTGAAGAGCGGCAGGCAGGTTTTGAGAGCCTGTGGGTGCGTCTTGCCAGACCTTATGCGGGCGATACCTTCGGTCTGCACCTGCCGCTATTGGCAGGCACCGAAGTGGCTATCGCTTTTGAGAACGGCCATCCGGACCGCCCCTATATCAGCAGTGTGCTCCACGATTCGGCCCATCAGGATCTGGTGACTATCCAAAACTATAAGCGCAACGTGTTACGCACCCCGGCGAATAACAAAATCCGCCTCGACGACGAGCGCGGGAAGGAGCATATCAAGGTCAGCACCGAGTACGGCGGCAAGAGTCAGCTGAATCTCGGTCATCTGGTGGATGCTGAAAAGCAGCAGCGCGGCGAGGGTTTTGAGCTCAGAACCGATAGCCACGGCACACTTCGCGCCCAGCAGGGGATTTTTATTACCGCCGACGGCCAACAGAACGCACAGGGAAAAGTGCTGGAGATGGCTCCAGCGATCAGCCTACTCAAAGGCGCAAATAATCAGAATATTGAGTGGGGGAAGATCAGTGCTACCCATCGCAACCCGGTACCGGATCCGCAGCCACTCGATCGATTGATCACGTCCGCAAGTGATCTTCAGGATCCGGTTTTACTGATGTCTGCGCCAAAAGGTATCGCCGCGGTGACCCCAGAAACAGTATTACTCAAAGGAGGGAACGGCGCTTTTGTGCAGAGTCTGGGGGAGCTAAATCTGAGTGCCGCTCAGCGTTGCTCCATTAACGCCCGTCAGGCCGTGTCGATATTGGCACAACAAGAAGGTCTGAGATTGATATCAGGGAAGGGGCCGCTAGCCGTGGAATCTCATGGTGACAGCTTAGCGCTAACATCACTCAATGATATTACCGTCCAATCTGCCCAAGGACACCTGCAGCTCACAGCAAAGAATGGGATCACCTTAGGGTGCGGAGGGGCTTATATCAGGATCACCCCACAAGGGGAGATTGAAATTCATGGGCCGAGGCTGCTCAGTCTCAAAGGCAATCACCGCTTCCAACAGCCAGCCAGTGAAATGTTTCCTCTTCCGGAACTTCCGTCATCAGTATGTCAAGAGTGCCTGAAAAAAGCCCAAGCATTGGCGCAGGGATTTGTTCCGAGGGGGAATGTATGACAGCACAATGGATTAAAGAGGTCACAGTGAGCTGCCGCGCCTCAGGAAATGATTATCTCGACCTCATTGTTGATCAGGCAGGTCTGGATTTTAGTGTGATCACCACTGTTAATGCTTTGTCTGTGCAATGGCAATCCCTATATCAAGGACTTCCGGAGCAGTTTATTGTCGATGATGCTCCGCTACTGGTGCGGATCAACGTGGAAGATCCGTTACAGGTTCAGTGGCTTCAGGAAATCAGTCAGCAGGTAACCGAGAGTGCCCCTCTACTACTGCTATGTTCGCTATGGTCGTTTTCCGGACTGGCAAACTGGCTGACGGCCTGTGTGGATATCCTCCATGAGGGGCGGGGCGGTATTTTTCGGTTTTATGATACTCGCCTGTTTCCGCTGCTGTTTACTCATATCCTCACTGATGAACAGCAGCACGCTTTATTGCAGCCGGTGCTATTTTGGGCATGGCGGGATATGGATGGCAACAGCGCAGGCATCAAAGGTATGGCAACTGCTCAGTTACGTGGCGCCCTACCTAAAAAAATAGAACTTAATGATGCACAGTTTGAGGACCTGATGTGCATCTGTGATGTGATGATGCTGCTCTCACATCGGTCACCTCCTGAAGGGAAGTACTCGTGCCGGCAGAGACTTTTTGCCGACTGTTATCAGGGCATGCTCGAGGCTACCAAGCAAGGGATTATCACAGGTGATGCCCGTGAAGCATGGGTAATAAAAAAATGGCAATCTGAAGATCCGTCGCAGTAAATGTTTTTAGGGTAAACAGAGTTCATACGGAAACGCTTGATGGAGGCGTGGTCAGGCCCTAGATGCTGCGGAAAGCTTGTTGCCGATATGGCTATGCTAACGCTTTAGGGTAAAGACGACTTCAATTTCCCTAAGCATTCACGGGGGGATAGGACAGATATCTTTCTTAAATTCTGTGGTGAGTTGCTCTCACAAGGAGTGTCAGATGCACTATTCACGACTATTCCCGCTGTTGGCGGGGCTACTGCTTATCAATATGGTTCCGAGGGTGCAGGCCGGTACCATTAGAGCAATTAATCATACCAAATGGGCGATTAACACTTTCAGCGTCGATGGTCAGCCTGGCTACGACATTATTGGTCCCTTTCAGGGCGGCGGCGGTTGCTGTTACAGCGGACCGGCTATCTGGAAACCGGGTATGACTGTTCGTATTGACTGGGAGACCGGTGAAGGAGGATCAAAAGGATTTCCAGGGTTTGCGGATTATAAAAAATACAAAGCTTGGGAAACAAAAATGAAAGCTAATAATCGTCAGCATAGCAAAAACGTTCCTGTGCCCGATTATAATGGAGAGGAGACCTGCGGGATCACCGTACATTTTCTGCCCTGTGATGAAGTGAAAGTTACTACCAGTTGCTGGTCTCCAAGAAATCCTAACTATCCGATAAAAGAGCCACTTAGGATGGAGGAGCCGCAAAGCTGCCCAACATAACCTCTCTTACTTCCCACACTTACATCTCACAAGGAGTGTCAGATGAGCTATTTACGACTATTCCCGCTGTTGGCGGGACTACTGCTTATCAATGTGGTACCGAGGGTGCAGGCCGGGACCATGGATGCGATTAATCACACTAAATGGGCGATTAACTCTTTCAGCGTTGATGGTCAGCCTGGCTACGACATTATTGGTCCCTTTCAGGGCGGCGGCGGCGGCTGTTGTTATAGCCCGCCTGCTGTTTGGAAACCGGGTATGACTGTTCGTATTGATTGGGAGACCGGTGTTGGAGATATGGAGGGTTTTCCGGGGTTTGATAAGAGAGCTGAATATCTCGCCTGGGTAAAGAAAATGGAAGCACAGAGCAGGCAGTTTAGTAAAAACGTTCCTGTACCCGATTACAACGGAGAGAAGACCTGCGGGATCACCGTGCATTTTCTGCCCTGTGATGAAGTGAAAGTCACCACCAGTTGTTACACCTATGGCAGCCCCTCTTACCCAATAAAAGAGCCGGTCAGGATGGAGGAGCCGCAAAGCTGCCCAACATAACCTCTCTTACTTCCCACACTTACATCTCACAAGGAGTGTCAGATGAGCTATTTACGACTACTCCCGCTGTTGGCGGGACTACTGCTTATCAATGTGGTACCGAGGGTGCAGGCCGGGACCATGGATGCGATTAATCATACCAAATGGGCGATTAACTCTTTCAGCGTCGATGGTCAGCCTGGCTACGATATTATCGGCCCCTTTCAGGGCGGCGGCGGCGGCTGTTGTTATAGCCCGCCTGCTATTTGGAAACCGGGTATGACTGTTCGTATTGATTGGGAGACCGGTGTTGGAGATATGGAAGGCTTTCCAGGTTTTGGCGATGATGAAAAATATCTTGCTTGGGCTAAAAAGATGAAGGCACAGAGCAGACAGTTTAGCAAAAATGTATCTGTACCCGATTACAATGGAGAGAAGACCTGCGGGATCACCGTGCATTTTCTGCCCTGCGATGAAGTGAAAGTCACCACCAGTTGTTACACCTATGGCAGCCCCTCTTACCCAATAAAAGAGCCGGTCAGGATGGAGGAGCCGCAAAGCTGCCCAACATAACCTCTCTTACTTCCCACACTTACATCTCACAAGGAGTGTCAGATGAACTCTTCACGACTATTCCCGCTACTGGCGGGGCTACTGCTTATCAATGTGGTACCGAGGGTGCAGGCCGGGACCATGGATGCGATTAATCATACTAAATGGGCGATTAACTCTTTCAGCGTCGATGGTCAGCCTGGCTACGATATTATCGGCCCCTTTCAGGGCGGCGGCGGCGGCTGTTGTTATAGCCCGCCAGCTGTTTGGAAACCGGGTATGACTGTTCGTATTGATTGGGAGACCGGTGAAGGAGGATCAAAAGGATTTCCAGGGTTTGCGGATTATAAAAAATACAAAGCTTGGGAAACAAAAATGAAAGCTAATAATCGCCAGCATAGCAAAAACGTTCCTGTACCCGATTACAACGGAGAGAAGACCTGCGGGATCACCGTGCATTTTCTGCCCTGCGATGCAGTGAAAGTCACCACCAGTTGTTACACCTATGGCAGCCCCGCTTACCCAATAAAAGAGCCGATCAGGATGGAGGAGCCGCAAAGCTGCCCAACATAGCCTCTTCTACTTCACACACTTACATCTCACAAGGAGTGTCAGATGAGCTATTTACGACTATTCCCGCTGTTGGCGGGACTACTGCTTATCAATGTGGTACCAAGGGTGCAGGCCGGGACCATGGATGCGATTAATCACACTAAATGGGCGATTAACTCTTTCAGCGTTGATGGTCAGCCTGGCTACGACATTATTGGTCCCTTTCAGGGCGGCGGCGGCTGTTGTTATAGCCCGCCTGCTATTTGGAAACCGGGTATGACTGTTCGTATTGATTGGGAAAGAGGGGTTGCTTTTGCCAGTGATATACCTGAAATGCCTGAACCTGTTTTTCCCGAATATAAAAATGGAGACAAAAAAATCTGGGCTAAAAAAGTTTCTGAATACGAAGTACAAAGAAGGGAATGGTATAAAAAGGTCAAATTATTAAGTCGGCAGTTAACTAAAAGCGTTCCTGTACCCGACTATAGCGGAGAGAAGACCTGCGGGATTACCGTGCATTTTCTGCCCTGTGATGAAGTGAAAGTCACCACCAGTTGTTACACCTATGGCAGCCCCTCTTACCCAATAAAAGAGCCGGTCAGGATGGAGGAGCCGAAACGCTGCCCAACATAACCTCTTCTACTTCCCATATTTACATCTCACAAGGAGTGTCAGATGAACTCTTCACGACTATTCCCGCTGTTGGCGGGACTACTGCTTCTCAGTGTGGTTCCGAGAGTACAGGCCGGTACCATTAGAGCAATTAATCATACTAAATGGGCAATCAACTCTTTCAGCGTTGATGGTCAGCCTGGCTACGACAGTATTGGTCCCTTTCAGGGCGGCGGCGGCGGTTGTTGTTACAGCGGACCGGCTATCTGGAAACCGGGTATGACCGTGCGTGTTGATTGGGAGACCGGTGTTGGATATTCGATGGATTTTCCGGGATATGGGGATAGGGAAAAATATCTTTTATGGAAACAGGGCATTGATGCTCAGAAGCGTCAGCACAGTATAAACGTATCCGTACCTGACTACAACGGTGAGGAGACCTGCGGGATCACCGTACATTTTCTACCCTGTGATGAAGTGAAAGTCACTACCAGTTGCTGGTCTCCAAGAAATCCTAACTATCCGATAAAAGAGCCTATTAGGATGGAGGAGCCGCAAAGCTGCCCAACATAACCTCTTCTACTTCCCACATTTACATCTCACAAGGAGTGTCAGATGAACTCTTCACGACTATTCCCGCTGTTGGCGGGGCTACTGCTTATTAGTGTGGTTCCGAGGGTGCAGGCCGGGACCATGGATGCAATTAATCACACTAAATGGGCGATTAACTCTTTCAGCGTCGATGGTCAGCCTGGCTACGATATTATCGGCCCCTTTCAGGGCGGCGGCGGCGGCTGTTGTTATAGCCCGCCAGCTGTTTGGAAACCGGGTATGACTGTTCGTATTGATTGGGAGACCGGTGTTGGGTATTCAATGGATTTTCCAGGATATGAGGATAGAGAAAAATATCTTTTATGGAAACAAGACATTGATGCTCAGAAGCGTCAGCACAGTAAAAACGTGCCCGTACCTGATTACAACGGAGAGAAGACCTGCGGGATCACCGTGCATTTTCTGCCCTGCGATGAAGTGAAAGTCACCACCAGTTGTTACACCTATGGCAGCCCCTCTTACCCAATAAAAGAGCCGGTCAGGATGGAGGAGCCGCAAAGCTGCCCAACATAACCTCTCTTACTTCCCACACTTACATCTCACAAGGAGTGTCAGATGAGCTATTTACGACTATTCCCGCTGTTGGCGGGACTACTGCTTATCAGTGTGGTACCGAGGGTGCAGGCCGGTACCATTAGAGCAATTAATCATACCAAATGGGCGATTAACTCTTTCAGCGTCGATGGTCAGCCTGGCTACGATATTATCGGCCCCTTTCAGGGCGGCGGCGGCGGTTGCTGTTACAGCGGACCGGCTGTCTGGAAACCGGGTATGACTGTTCGTATTGACTGGGAGACCGGTGAAGGAGGATCAAAAGGATTTCCAGGGTTTGCGGATTATAAAAAATACAAAGCTTGGGAAACAAAAATGAAAGCTAATAATCGTCAGCATAGCAAAAACGTTCCTGTGCCCGATTATAATGGAGAGGAGACCTGCGGGATCACCGTACATTTTCTGCCCTGTGATGAAGTGAAAGTTACTACCAGTTGCTGGTCTCCAAGAAATCCTAACTATCCAATAAAAGAGCCTATTAGGATGGAGGAGCCAAAAGTATGTCCAAAATAACAGAAATGGCTTCAGTTTGGCTGCCACCGACTTTTCCTCCACAAGGGAGATTACCCTCGGAGGCCGCAGTCAGGGAAAATTGCTATCAGCAAAGCAGTGATGAACGGCGTTATCATGATGAACTGTGCTTGGCAGCCGGACGTCGGGTGGGACCGCCTTGCTGTAAAACACTACATATCAGCTTGTTCTTCGACGGCACTGGCAATAACTTACATAACGACCAGTATCTCTCTGCGGTCAAACACCCAAGCAATATTGCTCGGCTGTTTAGGGCGGCTATCGGCAGCGGTACGGCCGGAGGAGTGCCGACTGCGGTGCAAGAGAGTCTGATGGATAACCCTACTGACGGTGAAGGCAAATATTTTAAGTTTTATATCCCTGGGGTCGGTACACCATTTCCGGAAGTCAACGACTTGGATTATTCGACGATGGGATTGGCCGCCGCTGCCAAAGGAGAAGAGCGGATTAACTGGGCACTGCTACGCATTATTGATGTGCTGATGCGTACCAGCAAAGACCCAGTAAATAACAGTATTAAGCTCTCAGAGGGAGAAAGTCGCACTTCGATTAAGGCGATGGCCACCCGTTGGAATTCGCTCTGGCAGGGTGGTAGTTGTCACCGTTTTGAGGAATTCCAACGTTTACTTAAACTCTTGGCATCATCATTAATGCCACTGCTGACCCAGCCAGAACCAGGTAAACCGCGGCTGCTGGGTATTCGTCTGTATATATACGGATTTTCCCGAGGGGCTGCCGCGGCCCGAACTTTTGTCCGTTGGCTCAGTGAACTGTTGCCACCGCCTTTGAAAGAAGGGGATATTCCCCCGCAGTATCTGGAGATTGGTGAACAGAAATTACAATTGCCGCTCAGTGTCGAGTTTTTGGGATTACTGGATACGGTGGCTTCGGTCGGTATTGCCCACACGCTCCCCTTGGCGAACGGTCATATGTCTTGGGCCAGTGATACCATGGAGTTGCCAGACGATACCCTCTATCCACAGCTAATAAAAAAATGTGTTCATTTAGTGGCTGCCCATGAACAGCGGCTGAGCTTTCCTCTGGATTCAGTGCGGCGAGGAGAGGGCAGCTACCCCGCTGGGACAACCGAGGTGATCTATCCGGGAATGCATTCAGATACCGGCGGTGGCTATCCACCGGCTGACCAAGGGAAAGGGAACGGCCCTGATGATAGTCTACTTCTGTCACAAATCACCTTGCATGATCTCTATGCTGCCGGATTTGCTGCAGGGGCTCCACTGAAAGTTCCACAGGATGTTCTTCCAGAATTTTCTAGAAACGATTGGCGAGTTATTCCCTTCGATCTGATTACACAATTTTTAGTGTCAGGTCTTCTCATAAACCGCTTTAACGCCTAGCGTGAACTGACCCTTAACCTAGCCACGGCCGACAAAATCAGTGCAGCGGAGGCTATGGATTATCTACCGCTGCGTGCTACCAGCCCCTTGGAAACGATAGTGGAGGAGCAGTTAGGCTGGATAACCGGCTGGCGTATTGAACGCTATGCAAATTGGTCGTTGCTGGAAGCGGGTTTCTACCAGCGAGCCACTAATACCGACGCTCAGCCAGCAGACCGGCAAGCAGCGAAAAAAGCACGCGATAAAAAACAACTTGAAATTGAAAGGTTACGCCGCCAACAACTGGCAGAAACACCGGCAGACAAAGTGAATGACCTGCTGCTGCTTCCCGGCGTCAAAGATTTCGACCCAGATATGGCGAAGACGCAGCTGTATGAGGCTGCCAAGGAGTTTGCACAGGACTACCACAACGGTTACCGCACTCCGGAAAACCTTATCCAGGTGCTGGATATAGTTCTGCAACAACTGGTTTTTCTCATTAACTCTGACGATGAACCAGAAGAATACCGGCGGATGAAGCGTGAGGGGGAACGGCGGGTCAAGACGCTGTTTCCTGAAGGCGGCGAGCAGAGTAACGCACAACAGGCATCTGGGCGAGTAAGGGCCCTTTTCGATGAACAGGTCCATGATTCACGGGCTTGGTTTATGTATGCAACGCTGAACTCTCGTGAGATGTGGACCGGCTATTTTCGCTACCGGATGATTTATTTTGCTGCCAATACCAATAAATCCCTGTCACCGGTCGTGATAGCCGGCGACCTGGTCGGCATCACCCCAGTCAGTAGCGAAGTGGTGCTGAGTTTTACCCAAAGAAACACACCAGTAGCTTTAGACGGTCTGGTGACGAGTCGGCTAGAGATGCAGGTACGGGACGCCGTTACCGGACAACTGTTGGCGGAGTGGCCGGGGAGTATGGAGCA
The DNA here is from genome assembly GCF_000439375.1 of Tatumella saanichensis. Taxonomy (GTDB): domain Bacteria; phylum Pseudomonadota; class Gammaproteobacteria; order Enterobacterales; family Enterobacteriaceae; genus Tatumella; species Tatumella saanichensis. Next base: position 36,018 of record NZ_ATMI01000052.1, on the reverse strand, counting down.
GCGTGCATTTACCCACTCGCCGGGGCTGGTTGTTGCCGCACACAAACAGCAGAGGGCAGACCAGCAATTGAGACTTGCCCGTGCAGCTATTCCAGATAACTGGCTTGGACAGGATACCAAGCAATCTGTCTGATCAGGGAGGAGAAACCATGAAGAGTGTTATCCGTAAAGGGGACAGTTTACGTGAATACGGGGGGCGGGTATTAGCTGGCCATTATGACTGCTTCGGTAAAGGTATAGCCTGTAAGGGAGACCCGGTTAGCTGTAATCAACATGGTCTGACAACGATTGCTGAAGGCAGCTCATTAACCCTGATGGATGGTCAACCGGTGGCACTGCATGGTCACCGATGTGTGTGCGGCTGCACACTGGTCAGTTCATTTCCTGACTGTAGGATCGAACTGTGAGAGCCGAACCGCAATTCCCGCGCTACAAAACGGCTCGTCCTCCCAAAAAAACGTTCTGGTTGGCGGTCGGGATGGGTGTCATGTTGATAACCGGCAGCCTAATGGCCCTGCTCGCCGCAGGGCCTACGCCTGTGCTGGTACTGACGGCCGGAGTTCTGGCAGGTGTGATGGTGGCCGCTACAGGAGGGTTACTTCATCTGCTCTGGTATCGGGCAAGCACTCACAATGCTGAACTGCACTCGCATTTGGTGACCCGTAGCCAACAACAGTGGTGGCAGCAACATCAGCAATCTTTTGGCCTGCAAGCAGGGGTACTTTTGGGGCCAGCGGGTCGCTATCCGGCGGACTGGATCAGGGTCTTGAACCGAGAGATACCTCCTCAACAGGGAAATACTCAAGGGGAAAACAGGCTGATCGTGCCACTCGTGTCAGTGCCTGATATCCGTGTACGGGAAAGTCGTTTGGCTGAACTGCTGGTAAGTGAATGGTACGAACAATATCAGGCGCTGCCTTTGACTTCACCCCTTAGCTGTTATTGGGAAGGTACAGACAGTGCCTGGCAGGCATTCAGGGAGAAGATGCGGGCTCTTTTTCCTCAAGTGACTCTGCCCTTCCAGCCCGACCCTTGGCAAGGGGAAGTCAGTTTAGCAGAGATAAGCCATCAGCTTACCGAAGCCCGTCTCGGGGAAACGGTACTGATTGCTGGATGCTGCGTAGCGGATCACCCACCCGGGCAGAAACTCCCCGCGGGAGAGGCTGCCGTACTCTGGCAGGCTGGGCCTCAGGGTGTCGTACGATTGACCCGCGGTGAGACATTTTCCACGCAAATGGGAGACTCATTACCCGACGTCTCCGCCAGGCTTTTGAAACAGAATACACTGACGCAGCCTCCTGATATTTGCGCTCTGTTCAGCTTAGCTGGGCTTGAGAGCCTAGGGGAGTATGGATGGGATCTTCGCCCACATATACAGGATGTTTACTGGGGAGAGATTGGGGGTATGGAGGCCTTGGTCGCTCTGTCGCTGGCAGCATTCGGCGCAGAACACTTTCAACAGCCCTGTAGCTGGATTGCCCGCAACCCGACAACGACTTTTGCACTAGGGATAGTGAAACCTGATGGATACTCAATACAAACCTAAATCTGCTGAAATATCGGTAGCGGCTACCGCCATACTCTGTGTTGCTGTGACGACATTGCTGGTGGTTATGGGGACCTTAGCGTGGTGGTTTTGGGTCATGCAACACACCACAGAATGGTCCGCTGTACAGTCACTGATCATTGCTGGATGCATCGTCTGGCTGGCATTACTCAGTCTGTTGATCATGGGCTTTATCGCCTCCCGTTTGTTGATCAGAGATAAGCTGAATATTCCTTTATCTCGCCGAGGAAAATCTGTTCAACCTGCCGGAAAGAAAGCTGCCATTGTCTCGCTAAAAAAACATCTGCGTCGCCGCTATAACCTCATGTGGCGCAGGAAGGTGAAGTTGTTGCTGATCACCGGTGATGACAGCGCTATCGAACAACTGGTTCCCGGCCTCGCTGCCCAACAATGGCTGGAAGGTCAAGGCACGGTGTTGATTTACGGTGGCAGCCTGCAAGCAGAGCTTATCCGTGAAAAGTTTTTTGCTTTACGCAGATTACGCTCTGGGCGGCCACTGGATGGGATTGTGCGCGTACTTATGACCGGAGCCACGTATGACCAGCAAACCAGTGATCACGATTTACGCAGTTTGGAGAAGGTCAGCGAATGGCTGAGGTATTCGCCACCGGTCTGGCTGTGGCAGCTATGTCACAGTGACTGGGGGCAGGCGCAACGCAGTGAGCAGGCAGTCGGCGTAAGCTTTTCTCGCCGTGCTCAAGCGACGGAGATTAGCCAACAACTGCAACGTCTGTTACCGGGACTGTGCCGTCAGGGGATCTGTCAACTGGCGGAAAATAACCGTTATGATTTCCTGCTTCGCCTTGGACAACAGCTGAAAAATGACGGTGTTAGCCAATATGTCCGACAACTTACTCCGTGGCTATATGGGTCACAACCCCATATTTGGCTGCGAGGCTTAATGTTCAGTTTAGCCACACCCGCGGAGCGGGGGACTGAGGTCAGTGCCGGTCAGGAACAACCGTCATCCGATTTTCATCCCCATCCTCATCGCCTGGGTTTGTCCCCTGTCTGGCAGGGGATCATTGATGACTGCGGGCGGATTTCTGGCAAACCGCCGCTGACAGGGCGCAGGCAGGTGATGGCCGCCACAGTGTTCACCCTTGTTGGCATCTGGACACTGGGCATGTTGGTCTCCTTCGTCCTTAACCGTCATCTTATCGCTACCGTGGCACAACACGTTGGCGAGCTAAGCGCCCAGCCGCAGGTCTCGGACAGCCAGTTATCTGCGCTCTATGAGTTACGCAATGATGCTGGCCGGTTACACACTCAGATCACCCAAGGTACACCCTGGTATCAGCGTTTTGGCCTTAATCACCATCAGCCGCTACTTAATGCGATGCTCCCCTGGTATGCCGGCGCGGCAAATCGGCTGATCCGTGATCCCGCCAAACAGGCATTAGAACAACACCTCAGCGAGTTAGTGAATACTGAACCGGAGAGTGTACAGCGACAGCAACGGGTTAAGCTGGGATATGAACAACTCAAGGCATTACTGATGATGTCATCACCAGACAACGCCGATGCCGCTTTTTTTGCGCGCACCATGCTCAGCGTACAGCCACAGCGCCCAGGGATCTCTACCGGGTTATGGCAAAGCCTGGCACCCGATCTGTGGGCTTTCTATATGTCAGAGTTACCCCGTCAAGCTCAGTGGAAAATCCAAGCAGACAGCGCGCTGATCGCCCAAAGTCGGCAACTGCTATTGCAGCAAATGGGTCGGCGTAATGCAGAAGCCACGCTCTACCAGAGTCTACTCAAATCAGTCAGGCTTAATTTTGCGGACGTCTCTCTTGAAGATATAACTGCCGGGACCGATGCCCGTCGTTTGTTTACCACTGATCGGACCGTGCCGGGAATGTTCACTCGCCAAGCTTGGGAAGGGGGTGTGCAGCAGGCAATAGCAAAAGCGGCCAGTTCTCGGCGTGATCAAATAGACTGGGTGCTGAGTGACAACCGTCAGTCTGTTTCCGCAGAGTTATCACCGGAAACCCTTAAAGCTCGACTGACCGAGCGTTATTTTACCGACTTTGCCGCCAGTTGGCTGGAATTCCTCAACGGTCTGCGGTGGGTACCGGCTAATACTATCGCGGATGTCACTGACCAACTGACGCTGATGAGTGATAGTCGTCAGTCACCGTTGATAGCACTGATGAATACCGTTGCCTGGCAGGGGCAGAGCGGGCAGCAAGCAAAACGCTTGTCTGAATCGCTGGTAGACTCGGCGAAACAACTGGTGTCCCGTAATGATGAGATGATGATCGATCAGTCTGCTCAAGGTCCACAGGGCCCCTTGGACGAGACCTTCGGACCGCTACTGTCTCTGATGGGAAGAAATACGGCAGTCGCGGTGATGTCCGCAGACAGTAGCCTGAGTCTACAGACCTACCTGACCCGTATCACCCAGGTCCGGCTGCGGCTACAACAGGTTGCCGCTGCGGCCGATCCACGGCAAATGATGCAGACCTTGGCACAAACTGTTTTTCGCGGAAACAGCGTTGATCTCACCGATACCCGGCAGTACGGCAGCCTGATCGCTGCCAGCCTCGGGGAGGAGTGGAGTGGTTTTGGTGGTACGGTGTTTATCCAACCGCTGACCCAAGCATGGGAAACGGTGCTACAACCCTCCGCGGCCAGCCTCAACAATAAATGGAAACGTTCGGTGGTGGCGAACTGGCAAAGTGCCTTTGACGGTCGTTTCCCGTTTACGGCCAGTAATAGTGAGGTCTCACTGCCAATGCTGGCAGAGTTTATCCGTAAAGATAGCGGCCGGATCGAGCGCTTTTTGTCTACTGAGCTCGGCGGTGTTTTACAAAAAGAGGGCAGCCAGTGGGTCGTGGATAACGTCAACAGCCAAGGACTGACCTTTAATCCCGCCTTCTTACGGGCGATTAATCAACTGAGTCAGTTATCCGACATTTTATTTACCGACGGCAGTCAAGGGTTCAGCTTTGAACTACAACCGCGGGCGGTGGGCGGGGTGACAGAGACGCAGTTAGTGATCGACGGACAGACATTACGCTATTACAACCAGTTAGCAGAGTGGCAGTCGTTCCGCTGGCCAGGAGAAAGCTACAAACCGGGAACCATGCTGACTTGGACGACAACCCGCACCGGGACACGCCTGTTTGGCGACTATAACGGCAGTTGGGGCTTTATACGCTGGTTGGAACAGGGTAAACGACAACAGATCGATCGCAGTCAGTGGATGATGAGCTTTACCGCAGCGGATGGCAGCACACTGCAATGGGTGCTGAGAACCCAATTGGGGAACGGGCCACTGGCTTTACTGGGCTTGCGGGACTTCCGGCTACCGGACGCTATCTTCAGCGTTGACCTGCAGCCTCCTGAACCTGTGAGTAATAACCAAAATCTCGACATCGATGAGAGTTAACCAAGTAGGTTCCCTAACACCCTCACTGGCCGAGAAAAATGGCAGCGATAAGAGACGTGGCGGTGAAGCACCTTGAGTGTCTTCCTCGCCGCCGTTGCCCGGGGGCATTAGCCCAACGTCGTATAACGACTATCACGGTAACTGTAACTGAGAATTCTCCTCTGTCGTGACGTACCACAGCCTGTGGGCGATTACGGCTGAATGTTTGCCCAATATGCGTTTATCCCGTCAGAGACAGGACCCACTGACGTTCTTTCACTCAACTTTCCTACCGAGACATTATGGACGATTTAACCCTGCGTTATTATGACGCTGAAATGCGCTATCTGCTGGAAGCGGGCGAGGAATTTGCCCGTGCTCACCCTGAACAAGCGGCGATGCTTAATCTGGATAAACAAGATGCCCGTGACCCTTATGTTGAGCGGCTATTTGAGGGATTCGCCTTTCTGATGGGCAGGTTGCGGCAAAAGCTCGACGATGATCTTCCTGAACTCACGGAAGGGCTGGTCAGCCTATTATGGCCCCATTATCTGCGCACTATTCCATCGATGTCAGTGGTGGAGTTCACGGCAGATTGGCATGAAATGAAAGAGGCGATGTCGGTAGAAAAGGGGTTTGAAGTCCTATCACGGCCCATTGGTGAAGCTCAGACCCGCTGTTGTTACACCACAACGAAAGCTATTCCTCTTCACCCTCTGTCCTTGGCGCAGGCTGTCCTGACCACCGATCCCGAGGGCCGGTCAGTGATCAGATTACGTTTCAACTGCAGCCCACTGGCAGATTGGCGGCGTATCGATGTCAGCCATATCGCTTTCTATTTTAATGCCGATGCGCCGCTGGCGTGTGCGATGCATGAGGCCTTTACCCTGAATGTTGACCATATCAATCTGCGTCTGCCAGGGGAGGAAGACCGTCGTCCGCTGGATGGCTATTTTATGACCCGTGGATTTGATGACGATGACGGCCTGTGGCCGAAAGGCAGCAACAGTTTCAGTGGCTATCAGTTACTGCTCGAATACTTTACCTTCCGCGAAAAATTTATGTTTATCACCTTGCGCGGTCTCGAGACAGCTGATTTGCCTAGCCAACTGCCGTGGTTTGAGACAGAGATCGTACTCAAGCGGAGGTGGCAGCATGATTTCCGCTTTACGGAAAAACACCTACGACTTCATTGCGTCCCGGTGATCAATTTATTTCCGCTGGAATCTGACCCGCTGACCATTAATTCATTACAAACCGAATATCTGCTGCGACCGATGCGGGTTCAAGATGGGCATACTGAAATCTACTCGGTGAACTCGGTAACGTCTTCCGGTGGTCACCATTATGTGCCTTTTTCCAGTTTCCGCCATAAAGGGGGCATGCAGCGCCAAGATGCGCCGGATTATTATTATCACACCCGTGTCCGCCGTGGTCCTTCTGGCCTGTATAACAGCTGGCTTATCCTAGGCGGTGAAGCTTTTGATCAGCACCGGGTGCCGGCAGGCGAAAGCCTATCACTGACCCTCACCGGCACCCACGGGCAATTGCCGCGGCGTGCCCTACAAAGCACGGTACTCGATACAGTGATGAAAACCAGTTCAGTCAGCATCAGCGTTAAAAATCTTTGCGCACCGACCTTACCCTGTTACCCGCCGGATCAAGATCGTTTCCACTGGCGGGTGCTGAGCCACCTCGGCAGCGGTTTCTTATCAATGATGGATAATGCCGAAGTCCTGCGTGGGACCCTTGGTCTCTATGAGTGGACCCACAGTGAAATGAACCGGCGTCGCCTCGAGGCGATCATTGATGTGGCGCACAGTGAGACCGAAAGATTTGAGCAGGGGTTTCTGCTGCGAGGGGTGCAGATTGAGGTCACTTTGGACAGCCATGGGTTTGCCGGACGGGGGGATATCTGCCTGTTCGGAGAGATGCTCAGCCGCTTTTTTGCCCTCTATACCGATATTTATCTGTTTAATCGATTGATTATCATTCTGCAACCCACCGGAGAGCGCCTCGAATGGCAAGAGAAACACAATCGCCGTATCCCTGGTTAACCCCGCGTTTAGAGGCGGAACTGCCACAGATTAATTTCTACCGTTTTTGTCAGTTGCTGGAAAAACAGCGTCCGGCAGCGCCCGGTTTGGGTGCCACCAGCCATCCGGGGGATGATGCGGTGAGATTTGCTCCCCATCCGGGGATGGGCTTTCCGGTCAGCGAACTTAAAACTATTGAGCACCATGACATCGGCGCTGAAAACATCCCCGTGGTCCGCACCACTTTTCTGGGGTTGTATGGCGTCGATTCACCCCTACCAACTGCCTTTTTGGATGATATTTGCCAAGGTAGGGAAGGGCATGAAGCGATGCAGGGATTTCTGGATATTTTTAACCATCGGTTCCTCACTCAGTTTTATCGTATCTGGCGCAAATACTCTTATCCGGCCACCTTTGAAGCAGGTGGAAAAGATGCGATTTCCGGCGCACTGCTAGGACTGGTGGGTCTCGGCATTCCCGGCACCGCTGAACATATTGCCACCCCAGTGTCGCGTTTTCTGGCTCTGTTGGGAGTATTACGTCAGCCAGGGAAAACTCAGGAAGGTATTCAGGCCATTGTCACGCTGTTGGCACCCTTCACCCAAGTGGTTGTCAGCCCCTATTCATTACGTGCGGTGACACTCCGTCAGCCAGCGGGCTTTTATGGGGAACAGGGATTTCTGTTGGACAATAATACTCCGCTAGGTGATGAGTTATGGGAAGCGAACAGTCAGTTATTGATCGCACTACGCACCGAAGACCCACAGGAGATGATCGGCTGGAAACCGGAAGGGGACTTGTATCAGGATTTTCTGGTGATGGTGAGAGTCTACCTAGGCTGGCGTTTCCGTGCCCGCATAACATTGACCATAAGTACCGCATTACTGGCGCCTCCGCCTCTCGGAGAAGCCCCATTCTGGCTGGGGAGCATAGGCGTCCTTGACGCTGATTTAAACGATATCTGCACCACACTACCGCCCACCTTTACCACCGAGCTTGGTTATTACCGCGGGTTGGATCCCGCGACATCTACAGAAGGAAATGACTGTGTTACTTACCTCTTTGAATAAAGTTACCTACCGTCTTATCCCGTTATTGGCGCTTAGCTTAACGGGGTGTGGACTGACACAAACCGTCACCGAGGGCACTAAATCTACGTTTAATACACTGTTTTATAAGAATATTCGAGTACTGCGTTTGGATATGACTGCCAGGGAAGCCTTGAACACGGATAGCCGAGAGAATAATTCTCTGTCGGAATCGGTGGTCATCCGGGTCTGGCAATTACGGGATCGTAAAGCCTTCGATAAACTGGTCTACCAGCAGCTGATCAGCGAGGGTGAAAGTGCATTAAGCGGTGACCTGCTGGCCAGCCGCGACCTGGTGCTGAAACCTGGGGCAGATGTCAGCCTAACGATGCCCATGGAGGCGAACACAGAATATGTGGCGGTCATCGGGTTATTCCGTGACCCACAGATGAACACGAATCATTGGAAGCAGGTACTAAAACGTAATGAGTTGGAGCCGGACAGACCACGGGTCGTCGAAGCGGGGAACAATGGCTTGAACTTACTGCCCCTTAAAAATGCCTCCCAAGGCAGTGGTGGCTAGCTCAAGTTCACTGCCGCTGCCGAGAAACAGTGGCAGTGATTTTGTCGGTTAGGGGGGATTCGGCGGGGGGAGTGCAGTGCGGGTAGCGCCTATATACCGTGGCATCATTTTTGTATGCATAATTATTTTTTGAGGCCTTGGCACTCATTCTGCCCGTCTTCCCCATTCGCCCTTAAGAGACGTATCCTGAACTCGAGCGTTGTCAGTTTTTTATTTATCTCGACGATATTAGGGCCAAGCTGCTGTCGCGTTACAGGCTTGATAACGGCTAACTGTACTAATACTTGTTATAAAGTAGCTATTTACGCTACTATAGCCGCCAGCACCAGAGACTTTCCGGTGTCTAGGTCTCCTTAGTTAAACGGATATAACAAGCCCCTCCTAAGGGCTAGTTGCAGGTTCGATTCCTGCAGGGGACACCAGTGTGCCTTCCATCACCGTCCACTACCCTCCAAGGATTTCCCGTAATCACTGGCTTCATCATAAATAACTTTCCATAGCCATCCATACACGTCCGTTGACAGCCGCATACTTTCTTGGGTAAAAGTTGGGTAAAATTTTTTACTCGGAATATTTTACCCAATGTTGACCGTTAAGCAGATTGAATCGGCTAAGCCGAAAGAAAAACCTTACCGACTTCTCGATGCTGACGGCCTCTACCTTTACGTCCCAGTCTCAGGCAAGAAGGTTTGGCAGCTTCGCTATCATATGCTGGGTAAAGAAAAGGTCATGACCTTGGGTAAATACCCATTCATTACACTGCAGGATGCGAGAGTAAAAGCCTTTGAGGCGAAGAGAACGCTGGCGCTTGGAGATGATCCGATGCAGGCCGGTCGCCGCGGTCAGGCAGATAATTCCTTCGCCTCAATTTTTGATGAATGGTATAGCAATAAAAAGCAGGTGTGGTCTGAAGGATATGCCTCTGAGTTACTCGGCATGTTCAAAGATGACATATTGCCGATGATCGGAAGCAGGGATATCAATACGATTGAACCGATGGATATTCTTTCAGTGATCCGCCTTTTTGAAAATAGGGGCGCTCACGAACGCGCGAACAAAGCTCGCCGTCGGTGTGGGGAAGTATTCAAATACGCGATTGTTACTGGGCGCGCGAAGTACAACCCATCACCCGATCTGGCCGATGCTATGCGTGGGTACCGAAAGAAGAACTATCCCTACCTGACTGCAGAGCAGATACCGGGTTTCAACCGAGCACTTTCATCCCATACTGGCAGCCAGATCACCATCAGTGCCACTCGACTTCTGCAGTACACAGCGATGCGCACGCTTGAGATGAGGTCGATGCGTTGGAGTAACGTGGACTTTGACAACCGGATGATAACCATTGATGCCGAATTCATGAAAGGAAGGAAAGTCCACTTTGTGCCAATGAGCGATCAGGTTTACTGGCTGCTAAAAAATTTGCACCCAATTACTGAAGTTACTGGCTTGGTCTTTCCAGGTCGGAATGATCGCTCTAAGCCTATTAGTGAGGGCGCTGTCCTGCAGGTTATTAAGCGAATAGGGTATGAGGGTATTTCTTCTGGTCATGGTTTCCGTCATCAGTTCAGTACAATACTGCACGATAATGGCTGGCCGACAGAAGTGATTGAGAAGCAGCTTGCTCACTCTGATGGTAATGCCATCCGTGGCATATATAACCATGCGCAGTATAGTGAGAAAAGGCGAGAAATGATGCAGTGGTGGGCTGACTGGATAGATGACTGCTGCAGGGGTTAATGCTGAGTTGCTCCGTCCTGTAGATACTGCTGAAACTTCTGTACATCTTCGACGCGCCACAGGCTTTTGTGACCTCGCTTTAGTGGTGGCGCCAAATTACCTTTAGCGATCTGGCTATAAAGGTAGGATTTTTTATATCCGGTATTGGCCTCGATAAATTTCATCGTGACCAATGCCCCTGGTTCTACGTGCATAGCATTCTCCTTTACCCAACCCGCAGGCACGACGATGCCGCCGGTGACCGGTGCGGGAATAGGGTGGGTTGATTTATTGTTCGTGATGAACTCTTGATAGGTTCCTGCATCCGGTTATTACCGTTGCGGATATGGTTGTCTTTCTGGTGACTACTTCGATTTGATAATGCCGGTCACGGTAGCCGACTGAATACACGACATGGTGATACTTATTGCCAGTTCCGTACTTCAATCGGTGCTTATCAATTGCTTTACTGGCTACCACGATATGCACTGGCTCGGTATCACCGCGGATAACCTCGCGCATCATATACCCCTCTAATCACCCAAGTCAGGGGTTGGAGGTATTGCTTTTACTCCACGCAATTTTCTCGCGCCAGCCCACCAAACAACATGACGAAGGATAATCCCGAAAGCCTTCCTGCATCTAACCCCATCAATTTCTACCACCTCACAAAAGAAAGGGCCATTTGCTAACCATAGCTTGTGCCTATTTCGGTGGGCGCTATAGATTTTTCCATCACATCCATTTTCACGGGGAATCCACTCTCCATTTCTAATTTGGCCTATAACCAACTTGGTATTTTTCAGATACCTCATAAAACTAAACATCATGTATTCCTTCTTACTTCACCACACACAAGCTCATGCTTAGGCTGAATATCTTTCATAGCCTCTATCTGATGCTCGCATTGTGATTGGGTGGGGTAGATTGTTTCAGTGAGGGGAGTTGCCTGGTTACCGGAGATAATGAGGATGACGTATACGGCGAGTATCATGCGGGTGGCTCCTTGAGAAATATAATCCAGTGCGTTTTATCCCCTTTACCGGTGCGCTGCCAGATAGTCGGTACCTGGTCGGTTAGGGCGATGACTTGCTTCACAGGTACCTGTGTTTCATTCCATTTGAAAATCAGCGTTCCGTGTGGCCGCAACACCCGAAAAGCTTCGCGAAAACCATCAGTAATATCCTGCTGCCAGTTATCCTTATCCAGCGCCCCATATTTTTTCCGCATCCATCCATTTTCACCAGCCCGAACAAGGTGGGGTGGGTCAAAAACGACTTGAGCGAATGAATTATCAGGAAAAGGAAGGTTACGGAAATCGGCGATAATGTCAGGGGATATATTCAGTGCGCGTCCATCGCATAGGGTGTGTTGCTCGGCTCGGATGTCGCAAAATGTTGCCCGTGCATCAGATTTATTAAACCAGAACATTCGAGAGCCGCAGCACATATCCAGTACTGGCGTATCCATCACTTCCTCCTGTACGCATCCCACAGAGCAATGCGGAACGCTATTCGTTTAATGAAAGCAGGGTAGTTACCTGCCAGTATGCGAGAGGTTATCTGGGTCATGATTGTTCCAGTCCGTTGAGGCGCTTGATTTCCTCCCAATAGTGGTACCTTGCAAGGTCCGCGTTGATATCCAGAAGCCCATCGGGACTTACTTGGCTCCAGTCAGGCAACTTAATCACCGTCACTGGCGGGGCGGTGTAAAGCGGAATTGCCTCTTCGTGCTCAGCATCACATTGAATTAATGTTTCACCATCAGTGCCGAAAGGTCTTGCATACTTTGCTTCAGCCGTCAGGGATGCGAGGGCGATTTCAAACACACCCGGCGTCATTTTTTCTATGTCGAATTTGTTGGGATTAACAGGCTCATTTCCGCCCATAGATTCTTGCGCAGCTAGGATAAATTCAATCAATTCCTGGCGTTGTTCTTCGGTTATTGGTTTCACTTTCCCCTCCAATAAGTAACCCTCCGGATAGGGAGGGTGATTAATCGCCAAAGCCACCGCGGCCTTGAGTGTTTGCAGTCGGAATGATGATTCCCGGAATTCCACCGTTCTGTGCAGCCCTGTGCCACCCCTCGGCGACCTTTTCCCGCTTCTTGTCCACAATCCATTGTGGGGCCGGCGGTCGTATTGATGTCTCCAAATGCGCAATCCGTTGCAGTGTTCGAGGCACCATCTGATTAAGCTGTGGGTGCTCTTGCCCATTATTCGCAGCCTCGACCGCATCCATGCAGCCCATGACAATCCGTTGTCTGACCAGCCATTCCTTGCGTTCACGCTCTGCCATCCGGAGGACATTGCGAGTTTCGATGTCTCGATACCTTTCTGGCAGGCGTGACAATACCGCCGATTCTTCCGGTGACAGGTTCATGATGTGGCCTTATTTGGTTAGAGTGGGGAGGGGGATTACTGGCTTATGATATTTGTGCCACTGAACGTGGCAGGACTTGCATAACCACTTGACATCTAATGGCTTGCCGTAATCGCAATGATGCGCTTCGGGCCTGCATTTTTGTTTGCAGTTTTCACAACAATCAGGCCTAGATAATCTTCCAGACCTCAGGGCATTTCCGACTTTGATATGCGCCATTCGCTTATGCGGATTTCTGAGGACAAAATCCCTTTTTGCCTTATTTGAAGCCTTCATACCTGAAGTAGTCTTTTGGTAATCCATTCGGGCTTTTACTCTGTGTGGTAAGTTGGCCCGCAGACGATCGTATTTTTTTAAGCACTCCTTGCATGAGGCAGTCAGTCCGTCTTTGGAGGCGCTTCTTATCTGAAAGCCCTCAAGGGGCTTGTGCTCACCGCATCGCGTACAAGTTTTCATGCCTGCCTCCTTGATTAAAATGGAATGTCGAAATCGTCATCGAAGTCCATCGGAGGCTCGCTGCTAGGTGGCAGGTTATTTGTCTGCGCTCGGCTGCCTCCACTGGATTGCCGGTTAGTTGGTGGCTGGCTACGCCCAGACTGCTGATTTCCTGACGGTGCGCCTGAGTTATCCTGCCGACCTCCTAGCATCTGCATCGTACCGCCTACACCCACACGAATCTCTGTGGTGTACCGGTCAGCTCCTGATTGGTCCTGCCACTTTCGGGTTTGCAGCTTACCTTCCAGGTAAACCTCCGATCCCTTACGCAGATACTCTCCAGCCACTTCTGCCGGCTTCCCGCTGATAACTACGCGGTGCCATTCCGTTAGTTCCTTCTGCTCTCCGGTCTGCTTATCACGCCACTGCTCGGATGTTGCCACTGACAGGTTGGCGAAGCAGGTTCCGGATGGTGAGTAGCGTAATTCCGGGTCCTGACCCAGCCGGCCAACGAGTGTCATTCTGTTTATGCCTTTACTTGCCATTTATGCTGCCGCCTTAAAGTCTGATTTTCTGAGTTTGAAGATTTCGACAACCTTCTGCTGATGCTGCTTTGATTCACCAACCGCGGCCCAGGCGGTTCGATAAAGCTCGGTCAACTGTGCTTCATTGGTCGCGAGGGAGGCTTCATTGCTGAACGTGGACACAGCATCATCGGGGTTCATTGCTGTTGGGTGATGCACTTCACTATCCGCATCCACAGCCGTTTCCTCCGTGGGAATACAGAAAGTCTGGAATGCAGCATATTTGTAGGCGATCGACATGGCCTTGTTCGTTGCTTTGTCTCCGCTATCCATAGCTTCGCCATAAGTAGTCACCGTGTGAATGCTGCCATCCTCGACGCCAACGAAGTCGAACTCGGCCTTTACCACCACATAAAACAGCAGGCCTCCATTTTTAGTGGCTCGTTCGGTGACCGTTCTGTCAACGATGCGCGGCAGGATAAGCAGTCCATTCCGCACAAGGGCCGGAGCTAGAGCGTTATAGACTTGGTCGATACCCCGAAACATAAATCGTTGCTGCTGGTTTTCTCTGTCCTTACTGATGCCTTTCTCAGCCATTTCCTTGGCTACGGCGCTGATCGCTTTGTACACACTCATGAATAGTCCCCCGCAAATTCCTGCCAACTGATAGCCGGATTCTGGCGTTCCGTTGCCAAGTCGATTTGCTCCTGCTGGATGGCTTCCATTTCCTCGCCGACCAGCTCTTTCATTTCTGCTATGAAGTCCGTGTCATTGCTACGCCACATGGTCAAGCCTCCGCATTGAGTCCACATACTCAGCCAGAACGTCAAAATCCATCTGGCCACACAGTTCCGCCTGCTGCTCCCGGCTCAGCGTTTCAATCTGGCAATCCTCAAGAGAAACGCTGACCTTTCCGGGGCGCATGGCTCCGCGCGTCTGTGCGTCCGAGCATTCGATTTTTAGATTCAGGCTCATTTTGACCTCCGGAAGTCTCTGACCATTTCCACAAAGCCGGCTGGCGTATTTGGATAGAAGTGAACCGATCCGCTGAATGCGATTACCAGTTCGGCGCCCTGGATAATGTATTTCATGCGAAAGCCTCCGGCCCCGGACGGGCAGCATCGTTGACGAACTTCTGGATGCGCTCCAGTTGGGTAGTGGTGAATGATTTAACGTGGTTTAACAGGTTGGTAGCAGCGCCAATGACGCCGCCGATGGTGGTAGCCATTAGCGATACTCCGTTGTGATTAGTAGTTGACGTTCAGGTGCGGTATTTCACCGTCTTTAATAGCTCTAAATGCGCGGATAGCCTGTTCACGGCTAAGGCCAACGACACTTTCCAGTGCGCCAACCGATTCAGAGCCAATGCGCTTACGGTGGTTTTCATTTGCGGTGCGTCGGGCCAGTTCATCAGCCTTGCGCTTTTCTTCAGCTAGTCGCACCTGCTCAGCTTGGGCGGCTTTGCGGCGCTCGGCTTCGATAGCTTCCTGTTTGTCACGCTCAGCACGTTTCTGGTCGTCAATTCGTTGCTGCTCTGCACGTTGCTCCGCAGCGATACGTTCCTGCTTTTCCTTCTCGGCGGCGGCCTGTAAATCGAGCTTTTCACGCTCTACCTGCTCACGTTCACGCTGGGCCTTTTCCTCAGCTTCACGCTTCACGCGCTCTTCAGCTTCCCGGGCGATACGTTGCTCATGCTCAATGCGTTGCTGCTCTGCCAGTCGGGCGGCTTCTTCTCGTTTACGGTCGAAGTTGTCGTTCATCAGCAGGGCGATTTCATGATCGGACTCAAGCTTTTCAGCCGCTGCTTTATCGAATGCTTCGTTCATTTCCAGCGCTTCGGTGTGGGCGGCGACCAGTGCTTCCTCTGCCTTGATACGTTCCTGCTCAGCTTCCCAGTCGGTCACCGGCTGCCGAATTTCGATAGCCAGTTCATCCAGTGCCTCGCGGATTTTCCGGCGGCTGGCATCAACCAGGGCAGGGCGCTTCTTCATCTCAGCAACCAGTGTTTTACCGGCATCATCAATCGCTACCTTTGAGCTGCGAACGGTAGCCGCCATGCTGATGTAGGCTTTGCGACCTTTGGCGGTGTTGATGTCACCAACGACTGACTTTGCTTTTGCGCGGATTTCTTCAATCAGCCGGTCGGTGTAGTCATCACTGATAAACGCCGCTTCCAGTTCGCCGGCCGTCTTTGGCAGGCTGTACAGCTGTAACTCTGTGCTTTCCATAATCCTCTCCTGAATGTGGTCATATAACCGCCCACTCAGTGAATGAGCGCTGATATGACAGGCATAAAAAAGCCCCTGCATAAGCAGAGGCGAAATTTAATCAGAACAGGTCTTCCACTCCTGTTTATCGGGCAGTATTACCCACATAGCCCACTCTTAAATGAGCTATAGGGGGTTACTAATCCTCGAAGTATTCCATCACAGTATGAACAACGAGAATAACCATTGATAAGCAGGCCAGAATGCCAAGGCCTAAACAAATTTCCATGCTTCCCTAGCTTAGTTATTCAGTGACTCTATCTATTCAAAAAGCTATTCATGAATACTTTGCACACCTTGTGCCACAAGGGATAAGTGGCTGTTGGTATCTATTCATGGCAATAAAAAAGGCCGCGTTAGCGACCTGTCTTACTTCTTAACCATATGCAGTACGGGCCATCTTCAGTGTCATGAATCGAACCAATGAACCACCCTTCGCCATCTGGCCGTGTTGGAGTCCAGCCTGAAATATTCGCATCTAGATCACCATCAGCATATTTCTCTGCAAATTCTGATGCGTTGTGATCGTATTCGAGCCCAAGTACGAAAACCTCAAGTTTATTTTTAGCTAGCCATGCCTCAAACTCTCCCGGGGCGCCATATTCATTTCCGTTAGCCGGTTCAAAGAAATCAGGGTGCGTCCAAAAACCAAGATCATCGCGCTGCACATCTAAAGCATTCATACTCACCTCACACTAAAGGAATAGACCGGCCTCTGACCTTTTGACGACCGGTGCACGTTATCCGGTCACTCTTGGTGCGGTGGCCGGCTGAATAAATTGCTACGTCTGGCATACACTGAGATACCTGATCCGGACGGTTGCGCCAGTTCGGTGCTTTCAGTGCCCGCTCAATGCGATCAACTGGTTTAAGCTGCATTGCTTCGGCTGCCTTGCGGGCGTTGAACTCTGCCATTCTGCGTCTCTGTCTGTTCATTGTTCTCTCCAAATGAATGTTTTGGTGATGTGCTGGTTTCTTGCTTCATTCCGTGCTCAAGCGGCTTGGCGAGTCTTGCTTGCATCCGTCTTAATTAAGCGCACTTGCAGCGCTACTCAGGTGGCTTAGCTTGCTTCTCATGTCGCGCACCCAGCCACATCCCAAAACACTCATGCTCTGGCCTGTGTATTCACAGGAACCTTGTTTTTAAATAGCAGCCTGACTTCATGTCCGGCGCGGTAGGTAGTCCGTTTACCGCATCGATGTTTCGTTTCGATGACTTAAGAATACTTGTAGTATTTATTCATGTAAATACCTTGAGTATTCTTTTGTGGCGTGATTATCCTATCTATATGAATACTTTGAATATTTATTTTTCACTCGACCGGGTCGGTCATCAGGAGGGGAGGGCTTTGCGGATTACGGGCACAAAAAACCCGGCGCGGTGGCTGCTTATTTGCTATTTGTTATCTTTAGCTTCTTTAGCCGATGGAAATAAACCTCTGATAATACCTAGAAATGCCGCAAATATATTTAGTGTGACAGCAGTCGTGATCGCTATCATTACGTCATCGGGAAAGATGGTGTAACCAAATATGCGAGAGAACCCATAACAAAAAAGCAAGATTGACCAACCATAGAGGGTCTTCCTAACCACTTTATAGGCTTTATCTCCAAATTTTTCACGTAGAGCTCTATCTGCTTTTCTGTCCTCTACCGCCTCATTAAGCATCAGGTCTTTTTCGCTTGAGGTTTCCTCTCTACGTGCTTCTCCGGCCGGTGTTTCAGGGGGTTCTTCAATAGGGGATTTATCACCTTGAGGAAGGGCTGCATCTGGTGGCAGCCCTATTTGGCTCAAAATATCTTGATTTGGCAGATCGGACATTAAAGTACCTAATGCTTAGTTTTGCTTCTGAGGGTGGATATAGTTAGCCATTTCCTCAGCGGTAATGATTGAACCATTCCCGCCGCCACCAATATCCCAAGCAGCACCCTCCGCATGTGTCATTGCTGATAACTGAATTCCCGTGAACCCACCATAAACTTCAGTGATTTTATCAATCATGTCCACAGCGGTTTTGTCATTAGTATCAACATCCGGCGTAATCAATCTTACCCCTTTCCCATCAGGAGCGGGGACTGCGCGAGTAAGCTTACTGGTTACTGGGTGATACCCATAACTTTTCAACTCATGATAGAGCGACGTGATTACTGGGCCATGACGCCAGCGCGCAAAACTATCATCAATAATTGGCTTTCCGTCATACAACTTCAGAAACCATGATTGGGTATAAAAAAGTAATTTCTGGATTTTCATTGGGGTTAAATCAGGAATTTTTCCCTGTTTTGCCCGCTCGATAAAGGCATTAGCAACCGCATTTGCAGAATACGCCATTTAGTGCCTCCTTTACTTTAGGTAATCACTCAGTCGGCGTGACTGAATCTTTTTATAATGCGTGAAAATACTACTCTACATAAAGCATAAAGTACACAAGATTAACTGTACATAAATCAGTATGTGATTTATTAATCATTATAATACAATATGTTACGGGTAAAATCCTTTCGTTCACCCAAACCTCACTCTATCTCACATCATCCCAGCCTGAGCACACAGAACTGATGCCATAGACAGGGCATATCCTGCGTACAGGTATGCTTTCTTCTTACTGCCGGCCGCATACATCAGGCTGGTTATACCTGCGAAAGCTGATGGTATGGCTATCATAGTCAAAATGCTCATGTGGGCTCCTAAGAGAAACGCATCTTCGCTTCTACTGCTACGCCGATTATCTTGCAGTTCCCGTTGATAGGAATCATAGGCCACGCCGGATTCAAACCTTTCAGGTATTTCTGCCCGCCATCGATAATCAGCTTCTTGAACGTGGCTTCATTGGAGTCAACCAGCTTGGCGATCACCATACTGCCGTTGATAGCATCTTTGCCGGTATCAAACAGCACATACATGCCTTCAGGGACGCTCAGGCCGGTTGGCGCAGTCATAGAGTCACCTTCGACTTTCAGCCAGAACGCATCACCCTGAATGTGGGCATCTGATTCAAGCCATTCGCTGATCTCATTGATGGAGTAGGCTTCTATGGCCTCAGCCCAACAGCCAGCCTGTACTGAGCTGAGGACAGGGTAACTCTTGCCGGGGGCGTATGCAGTCAGGTTGCTGACGTTGCTCTCAAAAGCAGCAGCGTAGCGGCCAACTTCTTTAGCCAGCTTGGGGCTGATCTCTGAAACCTGAACCTGCAAAATCCTTGCAAAGTCAGTAACCACAGGAACGTTTAACGCAATTCGTCCGTTGATGTAATGACCGACGGCGCCCTGAGAGATGCCCATCTCATCAGCAATCGTGTATTGAGTAACTTTTAGTTGTTTCTTTTTTGACTCATACAAGGCCTTCAGACGCATTGCATCTTCAAGCTGTTCTGTCGTCAGGGTCTTTTTAGGTTCCATGATCGCATTGTAATACCAACAGTAATCAATAATGAAATACCTGGGATATTTACTTTAATGAATACTCATAGTATTCTTTTGGGGTATCCAAGGAGGTCTCTATGAACAAAATGACTTTAGAGGATTACGCCAAGATTCATGGTCAGGCTAAGACCGCGAAAGATTTTGGCGTTATCCAGTGCGCTATCAGTAAAGCGATTCGGACAGGACGAAATATTTTTGTGACCGTCCTGAACGATGGTTCAGTTAAAGCTGAAGAACTGAAGCCTTTCCCAAGCACCAGAAAGTAAGCATCACCCGCTCTTTAACAGCCTGCCACCCTCGGAATACCAGGGACCAATCTAAGTGACAGCATCCGCTGATCACTCAATCACACACAAGGATTATTTGATATGGAACATGCAAAAACACGCAATATGACTATCGCGTTTGTCAGCCGTCATCTGGTGGAATCAGCGCATCGGGCCTTGGTTAAGACCAAGCAGACGGTGGTGGCAAAACTTCTCGGAGTGGCCGACTCAACCGTTCTACGCCGCGCAGAAAAATACCCTGAACTGATGGAGCAGCTCGCAGCCTCTGGCGTCGAGGATTTTGTCATGAAGGGAGAAAAGAAAATCCCGCTGGAGCAGTACAGATGGTTACTGACTGTAGCGATGGAGTTCAGCAAGTATCAGCTTGAGATCACCGGAAATGAAAACGCCCCGAACTGCGCGAACAGTTTCGAGGCGTAAAGCGAATTACTGGATCAATTCACAGGAGTAATTATACATGAAGCCGATCGCATTACAACGATTTGAGCAGTTGAAAGAGGCCAGTAGAGCGGCCTTTTGTCGTACCTATACACCAACGGCGGCTGTGAAACTCCGCCAGGCGCTTAACAAAGCACTGAAACGGAGAAGCAGTCATGAGTAACGTTGCATACGCTAATTTTACGACTCGAAAGAGCCACAACGATCAACCGAATTCAGTCGGTAAGGGGTTTGCCTTGCTGCACCGGAAAATCATGGAGACACCATTCTACAAGGATGCTGAGGCCTCTCACTTATGGGTTCACTTATTGCTGCGGGCCAATTACGAGCCTGCAGTCATTCAGACTGAGTACGGCGATGTGATGTGTCAGCGTGGTGAGTTCCTGACGGGAAGAAATACCTTGGCAGAAGAAACGGGATTAACCTCAGATCGGGTCAAATCTCTACTGCGAAAGTTTAAAAATCTCGGGATGATTTCGACGAAATCTACCAACAGATTTACAGTAATTCAGGTCGTGAAATACGACGAATATCAGCAATTTTCATGTCCAGCAGATGTCCAGCAGATGTCCAAGCGGAACCCAGACGCAGCAAGGGCTGACGAGGAGAAGTGTCCAGCAGATGTCCAGCGATTGTCCACAGATAAAGAATATACTAATAAATCTAATACTAACGTATTAGATATGTCATCTGGAGATGACCAATCGCCTCGCAAGAAAGCTAAGCCGATCCCCTACCAGGCAATCATGGATGCCTACAACGAAGCAGTTGGTGACAGACTGCCAAATGCGGAAGCCATCAACGCCAAAAGACGCAATGCCATCAAGCGAATGCTTGGGGAGTTGAAAGAGCCAACCGTTCAGGCTGCTACGGCATATTTTCACGCTTTCATGGATTCTGCCGGCCGATTTTACTTTGGTGAGAATAACCGAGGCTGGCGGGCGTCATTCGACTACCTGCTGCAAAGCGACACAATCACTAAAACTCGGGAGGGCAGCCTGTGAGCAATGGAATTATGTTACCCCCGCACAGCAATGATGCTGAGCAGTCAGTCATTGGTGGGCTGATGCTTGATGGCGGCGAAGAGCGAACTCAAAAGGTTTTATCGCTACTCAAGCCAGAAAGTTTCTACAGCAAGATTCATGGAAACTTATTCGATGTTATCCGCGATCTGACCAAGCGTAACCAGCCAGCAGACCTAATTACCATTTCCGAGGAGCTGACAAAGCGCGGGCTACTGGACAGTTGCGGCGGTATCGGGTATCTCGCTGACATGTGCAAAAACACCCCATCGGCAGCCAATATCGTCAGCTACGCCATGGTTATCCGTGAGCACGCCATGGAGCGGTTTGCTATCCAGAAACTGGCGCAGGCTACAGAAATGCTTTATGCCCGAACCACTCAAAGCGCAGTCGAAAAGTTGGAGGCAGTCAGTAGCCTAGCAAGTCAGATCTCCGACTATGCAAAGACCGGCAACCGCCGTGGGCTGAGAACCTTCACAGACGTGATGGGCGATTGGGTAACTGACTTAGAGAAGCGTTTCGATCCTCAGGGAGAGCAGCGTGGCCTAAGCTCCGGCATCCCGTCCCTAGACCGGATGTTATCGCCGAAAGGTCTGGTTAAAGGGTCGCTATTCGTCATTGGTGCAAGGCCAAAAATGGGTAAAACAACGCTGTATTCCCAAATGGCGATTAACTGCGCCGTCAAGGAGCAGAAGCCCGCATTGATGTTCAGCCTTGAGATGCCATCAGATCAGATTCTGGAAAAGTTGGTCGGACAGAAATCCGGCGTTAACCCGAATATTTTCTACGTTCCGGCCAATGACGAAGATTCAGATTACGAAGGTGACTATGACGCCGATTTCGATAAGGCGCTGAAAACCGCTCACCGGCTGAGTGAGTTAGACCTGCTGTATATCGATGATACTCCGGGCCTGTCCCTTGCTCACATCGTTGCCGAATGCCGCAAAGTCAAACGCCAAAAGGGGGGGGTGGGCATGGTTTTGGTCGATTATTTGACGCTAATGACTGCTGAGAAAGCCGATCGTAACGACCTGGCTTACGGTTTGATCACCAAGGGGCTTAAAAATCTTGCGAAAGAGCTTGGATGCGTTGTCGTACTCCTGACCCAGCTTAATCGTGAGCTTGAGAAGCGAGTTAATAAGCGTCCACTGCCTAGTGATTCCCGCGATACCGGTCAAATTGAGCAGGATTGTGATTATTGGGTGGGCGTCCACCGAGAAGGGGCTTTTGATGACAGTGTCCCTCCGAGCGAAACAGAGTTAATCCTGAGGCTAAACCGGCACGGCTCTACAGGAACGGTGTTCTGCATGCAACAGAATGGAGCCATTTTCGATATGGATCAGCAGTCAGCCCGCCAAACTAGAGACGCCAGACAGCAGCCATCCGGAAGACCGAAGAAGCCAGCGTTTTAATTAAACCACCGCCGCTTAATGCGGTTTTTTTGTGCCTGAATTTGGAGATACCTATGAACGAAACACGCACCGCAAGAGAGATTATCGACCAGGAATACAGTGAGTTTCCTGAAACCATTCTTCACGCTGAACTATGCCGAGCTACGGCCCGGGCAGACGGTCGCAGCATCCCTAAATCAATGAGAGCATACGCCCGCAACCGTATGAACAAGGTGAAGAGTATCCCGCTACAGAAATGCCTGCGGAATATGGCCTCCAGCCCGTTCCCGGAAACTGAGCTACGCCGCATTAAGGCCTGTGTGGGAAAAATGGAATCAGCGCTTCACCAGACATTCGGCATCAGCCGGTAGCAGTATGGATAAAACGGTTTTCTACCTCAGAGATAACCGGATAAAGCAAAATCTCAAAGACTTCATCGAACAGCTACCTACCGACGACCACCGGCCACTAACGGTAACCATCAACGACTCAAAGCGAACTTTACCGCAGAACGATATGTTCCATGCGTTGTGTGCTGACGTCTCAAATCAGGCGTTATGGCAACGACAGAAATTGGCGCTTATCGACTGGAAGGCATTGTTTGTGTCAGGTCACGCAATGGCAACGGGTTGTCCGGGGATGGTAACGACTGGCCTTGAGGGTGAGTTTTGCAGTATCCGGGAATCAACAGCACGGATGGGCGTAAAACGGATGACAAGCCTGATCGAATACTCAACGGCATGGGCCGCAGGAAACGGAGTAAGACTGCGTGATGTGACTTATCGCGGCGATTACTTCGGGCGCATGTCGTGACTTGCAGAGGAAACAGGACGAATGACACATCAACTGGCATCAATACCCAACATGCTAAAAATCCAGCCTTCAATGACAAAACTGGCTGAGCTACTTCACGTTAACCGCGGCACTATCCGGCGACTCCAGAATGATATCAAGTGTGAGCATCACATCGTCGTTAACGGCGTGCTGATGACCTCAACACGAATCCGGAGGAAGCGTGATGTTTAGCCCAACCCAGCGCGCACTAGATAACCTGATATTCCGGCCTACCAGGTTAAGCCAGAACAAGCGAAAGCGAATCCCAGCCGCCAGTGAGATTAAGTCTTACGACCATGCCTCTGTACTGCTGCGGGCTAAGTGGGACAGAACAAGAATGCGGAGGGTGCATGGTAACTGACTGCACAGCCTGTGGTTTCCCGGCCACTGATAACAAACTCTGCGATACCTGTGAGGAACTGTACAGCGCAAAGAGTCCGAACTTTTATGACCTGGGAGGTGATGATGAAAACAATAATTCATCCGGGGAAGAGAATTAATGATTTAACCGAAGCCAATTACCAGCTACGAAGAAAATTGCTTATTGCCCGTCAGCACCTTTCGTCGGCAAACCATCGATTAGACATGGCTCAGAAAGAGCTATCTGTCAGAAACTACGACATGTCGAGCATCCCACCGATACCAATGACAAAGCAGGTTCTTGGCTGGATAACAGAATTCGGCGTCCCCTGGGAAACACTGTACTGCCCTGAATGCAAAAGCTGGCTCTCTGAGTTGGATAACTCGTTCCCTTACCACCTGGAATGCAGCGTCTGCAAATGCGATGAAAATGGAGGTGATGATGGTCAGGCAGAAGAAGCCGAAACCGAAAACTTGCCGCCACTGTAAATCGAAATACTTCCCCCGCACCACCACTCAAGTCGTCTGCTCAACCTCCTGCGCAATTCAATACAGCAAGCACCAATCAGCCAAACAGGCTGAGCGGCAGGCTATTGCCGATCGGAAAGCGCACCGGGAACGGAAAGCAGACCTGAAGCCGTTAAGCCACTGGGTGAACATGACTCAGCGGGCGTTTAACGACTTCATTCGGGCGCGGGACGGGGAGGTATGTATCAGTTGCGGCAGCAGGTCGGCGGTCAGCTATCACGCCGGGCACTTCCGGACTACGGCAAAGGCCAGTCAGCTCAGATTCAACGAGGATAACTGCCATAGCCAATGTTCATCCTGTAATACCTATCACTCCGGAAATATCGGACCGTACCGCCTCAGCCTGATAGCCAAAATCGGGCCTGAGCGGGTCGAGGCGCTTGAAAACAACAACGAGTCACACCGATACACCAGAGAAGAACTGGAATCGCTCAGGGCGCGTTACAGGAAGAAAACCAGAGAGCTGATTAAACAGCGGGAGGGAGTATGAAAGGCTTAGGGATGATTTGTATCGCGTCAGATTTACTAGTGGTGGCCGAAATAGCTCGAAGGTTTGGAATGGAGGCTCCTGTTCCTCTTGGGTGGAAGCTATTACTGGCAGCTCCAATGATTGTTTTTTGGCTGTCAATCCTGCTTTCGTCAGGAGGTGAACAGCAATGATTTGGCTAACCCGAATGCTCAACCACTTCACCCCGATCACCCCGACAGCCCACTACAAAATATCACACAGCTACCCGGCACAGCCTGGCAGTAAGCGGAGGATTAATGAATCTCGAAAACGCCGTTAAATTTCACAGCCCCAAATCTCCGCAATTCACCGACTCCCCACGGGCAACCGCATCAGAGGCATTAACCGGTACTGATGTTATGGGAGCGTTCGGGATGGTACAGAGTCGCTCTGCACTCGGATTCACAGCTTTCAGTGGCAAAATGGATCTGAGTGAGAACGACAAGCGGAAGGCAATTCAGTTACTGACACAACACGGATTAAAGCACTGCGATAAGGTGGCCGCCTTACGCAAACTTGAAACCAAGGTTAAGGGAAAAGTGGTGCAAACACTCGCAACTTTCGCTTTTGCTTCATGGTCACGTTCTGCGGCAACGCCTGGGGCCCGATGCAAAGACTGTCACGGAACCGGTCGTGCATGTGATCGGGAAAAGACAGAGGAGAGCGGGGTATTCACTGAAAAGGAGTGTAACCGGTGTTCCGGGGTAGGTTATTCGAAGCTCCCGGGGAAGTCGGTTTATCGTGGCGTGGCCTATGCTTTATCAGCCGACCAGTGGAAGCGGGGCGTAAGTCAGTTTTACGACTCGCTAATCTCAGAACTGGATAAATCAGAGAATCACGCCAACAGAATGTTGCGGCTCGTTACCACCTCTTTCGAGTGAATTCGATAACCCCAAACGATTGCACTTGACCAATTACACTTTTTTGGGTAAATTTGACACCAATGGTGGGATTTTATGCTTTCCATCCAGTCAAATTCAAAGGGCTCGCAGATTGCGGGCCTTTTTTCGTTTCTGCGATATGACAATTCATCCAGGCTCTGCTACGGCAGGGCCTTTTTTTATGCCCAAATTTCACCCTCTGCCAATCGACGACCCGTTAAACATCCTCTCTGAACTGAAGCGTTAACGGCAGCGGGTGAATCCCCTACACCTCAATCCCCGTTCGGGGGTGACTATGAAGAAACAGACTATGAGCGAAAGGCCGGACACCTGGGCTGCGATGCTCTCATGGCTAGCCACGCACAGGAACGAGGCAGGTTACTCTGTCCTGGCCTTTGTCATGTCGATCCTCGCAACGTCACGGAACAGAAAAGCACGATGGACAGACAGAATCGCCGGCGCACTGATGTGCGGCATTCTCTGTTTCTTCGCCAACCCGACATTAACCGCCATCTGCGCGATATTTCACTGGAATTTCCCGCCTGAACTCTGCTGGCCGGTATCTGCGGCAGTCGGGTACATCGGTGTCGATTCCCTGTTTGCATTTGCCCGCCAGAAATTCGGCCTCAACGACAGCAAGGAGGAAGCAGATGCTGACGGCAACTAATTTCCAGTCCGCCACCGGTATCGGTGATTATCTCCGCGATGTCTGGTTCCCGAATATTAACGCGGCGATGAATAAGTTTGGCATTACCAACCCATACCGCCAGGCACACTTTCTCGCACAGGCCGGACACGAATCAGCAGGGTTTGCGAAGATCGAAGAAGGTTTGAATTATCGCTATGGTGTGCTGCTGGCAATGTTTGGCAACCGAATAAGTCAGGCTGATGCACTGAAATACGGCAGAGTTGATGCCGGTACCAATGCTCACCCGGCTGACCAGCCGATGATAGCCAACATCATCTACGCCAACCGGAACGGGAATGGCGATGTAGCATCGGGTGACGGTTACCGGTTCCGTGGTCGCGGGTTAATTCAGATTACCGGTCGCAGTAATTACCAGGCTCTCGTTAACCAGCTGGGTGTCGATATCATCGCAGACCCTGACCAGTTAACAACGTACGCACTGGCTGCTGAGTCGGCTGCTGCATGGTGGAGTAATCACGGCCTGAACGCCCTGGCTGACAAAGATGATTTACTGGCTATTACCCGAATCATCAACGGCGGCACTAACGGCCTGGACGACAGAACAGCACGACTACTGAAAGCTAAGGGGGTTTTATGCTCTGGCTGACACTGCTCGTAAAATCCAAAGCGTTCTATACCAAGCTCCGCAACAACGCCCACGTCATCATCCCATGCTTATTCATCCTTCTCGTCTGCGTTGCTCTGTGGGGGCTGAATACCAGCAACCACCAGTTAACCGCGACAAACGAGCGACTGGAAAGACTGAGCGACAGCAAAGACGCGCAGATTAATGAGCTGCGGGATAAAAACGATGACCTGGCTGACGGCGTGCAGAAATTAACCGCTGCCATCCAGAAGCAAAACGTAATCATGTCTGATGTGCTCCAGCAGCGGGCAGACGCAGACCAGTACAATAAGGCGCTACAGAGTGAGATTAAAACCTACCTGCTTTCTGACCAGTGCGCTAAGTCTGCCGTTAATCGCGATGCTGTTGACCGGCTGCGCGAAGCAGCAAAAGCAAACGGAGTACCAGACAGTCACAATGCCGTGTCTGCCCATCCCGGCAGAACTGACAGCGCCAATCACTAAACCCGCAATCCCTGACACCTTCACCTATGGCGACAGCGTGATGCTGAATGCTGAGTTATTCGGCTTGCTGAACCAGGCCAATATCGACCGCCAGGCGATCAGGAATATTGAGGCGCAAGAAAAATGAAATTCATCCAGTGGCTGAAAAGCCTTTACACGAAAAAAGAGAGAGAAGAAATGTCAGATCAATCCGTAGTAGAACCAGAAGCAGCTACCCCAGTGGCAACCGAGGCCCCAGCAGCGGCCGAAACTCCAGTGTCAACTGATACCGGATCATCAGGCAGCGGTACCGCCGCTCAGGCAACATCCGAAGCAGATACCACTGCAACCAGCTCACCGCTGGAGCAGGCCAAAGCCAAGTTTGACGCTTTCGTCGAATTTGTTGAGCACGGTCTGAAAGTCCTCGGTGAAGACGCCGAAGCCGACCTGGTCGCTCTGAAAGATAAGTTCCTGTAATCAGAACAGAGGTTATTTATGACTGATAGCGAAATCGAAAATGAGATCGTCGCCAAAGGCAAAACAGCCACTCGGGTAACGCCTGGTGATGTTGAGCGCAATGTCAAAAGTGAATTTTATTTCACGGCTGGAGAGGGTGTTCTGGGGCAGAGCAATATGGGTACACAACCTGCAGGTCGCGCTGACAGTCTCAATCGACTCACCTTTTGTGTTCTGGTCTTAGAGAATGGCTTTACAGTGACAGGCGAGAGTGCCTGCGTCAGTTCCGCGAACTTTGATGCGGAGATTGGAAAGAAAATTGCTCGCACAAATGCGATTGCCAAAATCTGGCCATTAATGGGCTACGAACTAAGCCAGAGGCTCAGCGAGCAGTAATCAGAACAGAGGCCATTGCGGTGGCCTCGATTGTGATTACCCGACAAGTAATTTCACTACCCCAAGCCCACTTTAACCGGTGGGCTTTTTTATTGGCGCACCTCACGCGCTTTTAACTCCCGAGCCTTTCAGAAAGTTGAGCCTGAGATCGTCGCTGGCAACATAGCGGCCACTCGGGCGCGGCGTATCTGTGAGACAGGCTCAACTCCCTAAAAGGTACTCGCTATGAAAAATGCATTATCTGTTCTGAACACAACTCAAGCGCCAACAATGAGCAGTCTGGAAATGGTCGATTACATTAATGCTGATCGGAAATCAAAAGCCGAAGCGGAAGGGTTGAAGTTTCCATGTAAGAGATACACCAGACTTCAGCATAAGCATTTTTTAACCAAAGCCCCGAAAGTTTTGGGCGAAGAACACTCAGCCAAATTTTTGGCTCAGTACATTGATAGCACCGGTCGATCACTTCCGAGTTATCAGTTCCCTAAACGTGAAGCCTGCCTGATGGCAATGAGCTATAGCTACGACTTACAGGCTCAGGTGTTTGACCACATGACGGAGCTGGAGGGAAGCAAAGATATTAACCTTCTCGACTTCTCCGGACTGGCTGACATGGCGATTAACGAAATGCAAAATCGCGTGGCCGCAGCGGAGCGGTTTTCGTTTGAAGAACACGGCCAGACTGGAAGTGCATTAATGACCCGCCGCAAGAAAGAGAAGAAGGCCATCAAAAAGGCAGAGCAGATCGTTCGCGACCTGATTCAGTTCAGGCTATCTGACCTTGGCGACTTCCCTGACGGAGAGCCAG
Source organism: Tatumella saanichensis (assembly GCF_000439375.1). GTDB lineage: Bacteria > Pseudomonadota > Gammaproteobacteria > Enterobacterales > Enterobacteriaceae > Tatumella > Tatumella saanichensis. Next base: position 7,017 of record NZ_ATMI01000052.1, on the reverse strand, counting down.
CATGACACCGATTGACTTCATTCATCGCAACGTCATCAGTGAATTAATCAAGCAGGGCTACGAGGAGACGGTAGCCCGTCAATGTGCAAATAAAGCTGTCGACCATTACCGCTGCTCCTCTGCAACCAAGAAGGGAAGCATGTTCGATGACTGTCTGAGTATGGCTAAGGCGTGGGCCACTAAATTGCAGCCGAAGAAAAAATCGAAGTAGTGAACCGAGAGCCACTTTCACAACGGCTCTCTGCATCACCGCTGCAAATGATAGTATGAGTCATCTATCACCATGAGGTAGTCACATGTCGATAAATGATGAAATCATAAAAGCACTAGCTGCTGGGGAAGGCGTAGAGGGTGCTAGCTCTGATGGTGCATTCATCCTAACCGTTCTCAAGCCTATCTATCAGGATGGTCAAAGACAAGTAGTGCTGGACAAAATCAAGCATTTGCAAAATAGCTTGGGGATCGTCTTTCCAGATAACTATGTCGAGATACTTGAGCAAGACTAGCCGCCATTAGGCGGTTTTTTTATTAGATTAACTATGAAAAAGTTGGTTTGGTATTCATCTGTTTTTCAGGTGATGTTCTTGCTTGGTATTCATGTGCGCCTCAGAGAGGCAACACACTTGTCTTGCAGGTTCTTCATCGCATCGGGTGGTATAGGCGCAGTCATCATTTGCCTGTACGTCATACATTCTGGTGTGGTTTTATCGTGGGACCGCTGATAAGAGCATCCACTTAGTCCGGCAGATAAGAGTAGTAATAAAATTAATCTGGTCAAATCAACCTCCTCAGTTACGAGGAAGTATAGCGGCTGAGCCACCAAAGAAGTGCTCAGCCTGCCAATAATTTCCCACCGAATCACTATCTTGTGGAAAAATTATTTTTTTTGAAAATATTTCGATATCGTCTGGCATCTAAAAAAGCTGAAACTCCAAAAGACACTGCAACAAAAAACAAAATAATTGCACTCGTTAACAGCAGTAAGTTACTCATTTTTATTCTTAAAATTATTGTTTGGGACATTATCTATACAGTGACCTGAGTCACAGCTCAATACAGTAAATCGAGTACTTAGCACATTTTTGATAAAGATCAATTTTTGACGTTATTTTAATTACCTGCACCTAACAGCTCCCGCATGGCTGCTGCTTAACGTAATCAACAAGGAATAGAAATGGCACCCAAAAAAATGGGTCGCCCCTCTGAATACTTACCGGAGGTAGGCGACGATATCTGTAATCTGCTTATGTCCGGTGAAAGCCTGCGCTCTATCTGTGAAAGGCCAGGAATGCCTAATCGGACAACTGTGTTCAGATGGATTCAGAGTTTCGATGACTTCCGCAACCAATACGCACGCGCGCGCGAAGTCCAAGCTGACGTTCTGGCCGAAGAAATCATTGAAATCGCAGACGACAGCAGCGGTGACGTCATTGTCGATGAAGACGGCCGTGAGCAAACTAACCATGAGCGTGTTGCCCGTTCCCGCCTGCGCGTCGATGCCCGCAAGTGGTACGCATCTAAACTGGCACCGAAGAAATACGGTGACCGCATTCAACATGAGCAAACTATTCAGATCACCGACTTGTCCGATGCTGAACTGGACAGAAAACTTCAGGAGTTAACCAATGCACAATCTCAGCCGGGAGCAGAAGATTGAGCTGGTAAAGCTTCTTGAGGAAAAGAAACGGCGCTCTGACGTCTACCGGTATAAATCCTTCTATCAAACACGCCACCCATGGCAGAAGCGTTTCATCGCAAGCACCAAAGAATACTCCCAGTCAGCACTAATCGCCGCAAACCGAGTCGGCAAAACTGAAACCGCGACCTATATCGATGCCATTCACGCCATGGGTGATTACCCGGATGGCTGGAATGGTCACAAGTTCGATCACCCGCCACTGATTTGGGTGCTCGGCTATTCCGGTGAGAAGTGTCGCGACCTTCTGCAGACACCAATCATCGGCAGAAAGACTGATGACGGATGGGTAGGCGGATTGATACCGGGTGACCTGATTGTCAGTGTCGAGGCGATGACCGGTACGCCCAATGCGGTTCGGTCGGTTTATATCAAGCATAAGTCCGGCGGTACCGCCAAGATCCAGTTCTGGTCCTACTCACAGGGCCAGCATGCCCTGATGGGTGATAGTGTCGACTGGTTCCATATCGATGAAGAACCCAAAGATCCTGACATATTCCCGCAGGTGCTGACTCGTACCGCAACCGGCGATAAGGGTAATGGTGGGCGCGGCATCCTGACCTTTACACCAGAGAACGGACGAACCGATCTGGTTATCGGATTCATGGATACGCCAAGCCCAGCGCAAACCTGCATGAACGTGGGCTGGGATGATGCGCCACACTTGAGTGAAAAAGTTAAAGCCGAACTACTTGCCTCGTTCCCAGCGCATCAGCGTGACATGCGAACGAAAGGCATTCCGATGCTGGGCCACGGCCGTATTTACGATATCGCGGATAACGAAATCACCTGCCAGCCTTTCCAGTGCCCGGACCACTTCTTCGTGATAGACGGTCAGGACTTTGGTTGGGATCACCCGCAAGCACATATTCAGCTATGGGAAGACCGTGACGCTGATGTGATTTACATCGCACAGGTCTGGAAAGGTAGGCAGAAGAAAGCCGATGAAGCTTGGCGACTGGTAAAACCTTGGGCGCAAGACGTTCCGGTTGCATGGCCTCACGATGGTCATCAGCACGAAAAGGGCGGCGGCCAGCAACTGAAAGAACAGTATCGAGCCGAAGGCTTCCGGATGCTGGAAGAGCACGCAACGTGGCCGGATGGCGGTAATAAAGTTGAGCCAGGTATTCACGAAATCCGTGAACGCATGATTGACGGTAAGTTCAAGGTGTTCAGTACCTGTGTTGATTTCTTTGAAGAGTTCCGACAATACCATCGTGACGAGCTCGGGAAGATAGTAAAAACGAACGACGACGTACTCGATGCAGTCCGCTATGCCTACATGATGCGCCGCTCTGCCCGGCAGATGTACCAAATCAAATCCCCTCGCAAGAAACAGCGATTCGCTAAAACAGAATACAACTTATTCGGGTGACCTCTATGGCCTCAATCGTTAAGTCCGTTGGATCCGTCCTCGGCATGAATTCCGGCACAACTGCGGTTAATGTTCCTGCCCAAGTAAGTCAGGATGCCACCATTTCACAGGCTGATGACTTGCTTCGTCAACGACAGCGCAAAGGTGTGAATGCAAACCTGAGCAATGGAACAACCGGTTCGGCCAATGTAGCCGCAACAAGCTCAGGGCAGAAAACTCTGCTGGGTGGTTAATATGACCGATGACAATGATGACTTGATTAGCCAGATATTCCGCGATCAGCAGTCGATGGAGACCAGCCGTTCAACTTGGGAAAACCACTGGCAGGAAGTTGCCGAGCGATGCCTACCGCGTGGTGCGGACTTCAAAGGTGAAGTTCGTGACGGACAGAAGAAGTCAGAAAAGGCTATCGACTCAACCCCGATACTGGCGCTGGAACGATTCGCTGCGGCTGTTGAATCAGTCGTTACGCCAAGAACGCAGCAATGGCACACGCTCAACAACGAGCAGTTTGCTGATGATCCGGAAGTGCAGGAGTATTTCGAAGCCTGTACCAAAGTGCTGTTCCGTCTCCGGTACTCACCATTGGCTAACTTTGCCAACCAGATGAGTGAGAACTACGTCAGCATTGGCGCATTCGGTAACGGCTGTGTCTACGTCGACAGCATGCCCGGTAAGGGTCCTCGATACATCTGCTATCACATGCGGGAAATTTACTTCGAGGAAAACTATCAGGGAGTGGTCGATCTGGTTCACCGTAAGTTCAAGCTCAGTGCCCGCCAGGCCGTGCAGCAATTCGGAAAGGAGAATCTGCCCCAGAGCATCCAGCGCGCCTCAGAAAGCTCACCGCTTACCAAGTTCGAGTTTATTCATCGTGTGTGTCCGAATGATGAAATTAAGTTCACAGATAGTGGTGAGCCGAAACGAGATCACACTGGCATGCCGTGGGCGTCGTATTACCTGACCAAAGAAGGCCGGACCATTGTCGAGCAAAGCGGCTACCACACGATGCCGTATTGTATTGCCCGCTATTACAAATCACCGGGGGAAACATATGGTCGCGGTCCGGGCATGACGGCTCTCCCTGACATCAAAGTCCTGAACGAGATGAACAAGGAAACGCTGATGGGCGCACAGCTCGCAAACCGGCCACCGGTCCTCGTTGCAGACGATGGTGTGCTGGATAACTTCAGCATGATCCCCGGCAGCATTAACTCCGGACTAGTTACATCTTCAGGAAGCCCGAAAGCGTTACCATTCCAGACCGGCGCGCAACCATCGCTTGGCCTTGAGATGATGGACCAGAAGCGCCAGCTAATTAATGATGTGTTCCTTGTCACGCTGTTCCAGATTCTGGTTCAGAATCCGCAGATGACAGCGACAGAGGCGATGCTTCGGGCTCAGGAAAAAGGCCAGCTACTCGCACCAACCATGGGGCGAATCATGTCAGAGCAACTGGGGCCGATGATTCTGCGTGAAGTGGATATCTGTGCCAGAAACGGATTATTCCCTGATCCACCACAGCAATTGATTGATGCCGGTGCAGAGTACGACATCGAGTATCAATCTCCACTGGTCAGGATTCAGCGGGCAGAGGAAGGCTCAGGCATTCTCCAGACTCTGCAGGCTGCTACATCGCTGGCGCAGTTCGACCAGTCGGTATTGCAGATCATCAAAACTGGCGATGCGTTGCGTGACCTGGCCGATATCAACGGAATGCCGAAGTCATTGCTGCTCACCGAATCAGAAGAGCAAGACATGAAGGCAGCGCAGGTTCAGCAACAGCAGATGGCAAATCTGGTACAGGCCGCGCCGAATATCGCCACCGCCGCGGATAAGATGGCCTCTGCACAGCAGAAAGCAAACTCACCACTCCCGTCACCGCAGTAAGGTAACCATGAGCACATCTCTTATCAGGTTAAATCTGAGGCGTTCTCGCGCCTTCAGGAAAGTTTTTGGCGAAAGCGGTAAGCGAACTAAAGAGCAGGAGATCGTGCTGAAAGTATTGGCCGACTTCTGCCGAGTGAAGGAATCCAGCGTCACTGTGTCGCCCGTCAGTAAGCAGGTCGACCCACTGGCCACCTGTGTTGCTGAAGGTCGCCGCGAGGTTATGAACCGCATCATTCATTTCATCAGCCTCCCACAGGAAGAGCTGATCCGAATCATTCAAGAGGCAGAGAAAGACAATGTTTAAGTTATCGGATTACTTCAACGTCCTTATGGACCAAGCAGGGGAAGGTGATGCCGCTGCCGGTGGTGAAGCGACTTTAACTGGTGGTACAGACCAGGCACCTACTGACAATTCGGCACTGCTGGGTGGTGATGCTGTAGGAGCAGAGTCAGAGCCATTCCTCAAAGAACTGCCTAGTGAAGGTGACGCTGAAGGATGGGGCAGTCTTTGGTCCAAACTCGGCCGCCCTGAAAGTGCAGAAGGTTACGAGCTGCCAGTACCAGAAGGTGATGACGGCGCTTTCGCACAGCAAACCGCAGCGTGGATGCATGAAGCAGGTCTGACCAAATCCCAAGCACAGGCGCTGGCCGGTAAGTGGAATGAACACCAGGCATCTCAACTCGAAGCGCAAACCCAGCAGCGTGAACAGCAGCAGGGCGAGCACTTGGCATCCATCCGCAAAGAGTGGGGTGCGAACTTTGACGCCAACGCGGCAATTGTCCGTCAGGCGGAAAAGGCTTTCGCGCCTCCTGAATTCTCCCAAATGCTGCGTGAATCTGGTCTGGGTAACCACCCAGCTGTCGTCAGCATGTTTTTAAAAATCGGCCAGTCGCTTTCCGAAGCGAAGGCAATCAAAGGCGATCCGGCTTCAAGTGGGCCGAAATCAACTCAGGAAGTCTTCTACGGAAGCAACTAAGGAAAATAACCAATGGCTACTATTGGCAATACTGCATTAACTCTGGGTGACTGGGCCAAGCGTCAAGACCCAGACATGAAGCAGGCTCGCATCATTGAGATGCTGAACCAGAACAACCCGATCCTGTTGGACATGCCGTTCATCGAATCGAACGCACCGACCCATCACCGCACCACCGTGCGTACCTCACTCCCTGCAGCACAATGGCGCCGCATTAATCAGGGCGTGGGTAAAGGCAAATCAACCACGGCTCAGGTAGATGAGGCTGTTGCCATTCTGGAAACCTATTCCGAAGTGGATAAAGAACTGGCTGACCTGAACGGTAATACCGGCGCATTCCGCCTGTCAGAGGCTCAAGCCTTCTTGGAGGGTATGAACCAGCAGATGGCTTCCACCTTGTTCTACGGAGACAAAGCCAAAGACCCTGCGTCGTTCAATGGTCTGGCAACCCGTTACTCGGAACTCGGCGCTGAGAATGGTAAGAACATCATCAATGCTGGCGGCACCGGTAGCAACCTGACCTCAATCTATCTGGTTGGCTGGGGTGAAAGCACTGTACACGGCCTGTTCCCGAAAGGTTCAAAGGCCGGGCTAAGCCATTCAGATCTGGGCGAGCAGACTCTGTTCGATGACTCAAAAGGCCAGTATCAGGGTTACCGTGATCACTTCCAGTGGAAAACCGGCTTGGCCGTGAAGGACTGGCGTTACGTGGTGCGCATCGCGAATATCGATGTCACCAAAATGATGGATGAGAAATCCAACGGTAAGTTCTCGCACGACTTGGTGCGCATGCTGATTGCTGCAACCCACATCCTGCCGAGCAAGAATGCGAAGCTGGGACTGTATATGAACCGCACTTTGGGCGGGTTCTTCGATATGCAGGCCGTCGAAAAACCGTCACTGGGCCTGAACGTTGTGCAGGATACCCAAGGCACCCCGTGGACCAACTTCCGCGGCATCCCATTCCGTGAAACTGACGCCATCATTGATGGTGAAACCGCCGTATCCTAAGGGGAAATATAATGGCAATTCTTGATGCAGCGCTGATGTTCTCCAATGCGCAGGCGGTTACAGCAACC
>NZ_ATMI01000051.1 GCF_000439375.1 Tatumella saanichensis | reverse complement strand
GATAGAGGATAATCTCGTTGGGTGCGTTTGAACTCTGTCATCATCACGTTCTCCAGAATTAGAACAGGAACGTGTCAACGCTATTCAGGACGGGTCACCGAAAACAAAAAAGACGGCGGATGCCGTCTTTTTTGCTCGTCAGTGGCCGCCGCAACGGTCTTTAACGATCACGCATAGACCGGCAGACGGGCACAGATTTCCAGCACCTGGCCTTTAACGCGCTCAATGGTCGCTTCATCGTTGATATTATCCAACACATCCGCGATCCAGCCTGCTAACTGACGGACGTCATCTTCTTTAAAACCACGACGGGTCACAGCAGGGGTACCGATACGGATCCCAGAGGTGACAAACGGGCTCTTAGGATCGTTAGGGACGCTGTTTTTGTTAACAGTGATATTGGCACGACCCAGTGCGGCATCCGCTTCTTTACCAGTCAGGTTTTTGTCAACCAAATCCAGCAGGAACAGGTGATTATGGGTACCACCTGAAACGATGTTGTAACCACGTGCAATCAACACTTCAACCATGGCTTTAGCATTTACCGCCACCTGCTGCTGATAGGCCTTGAACTCCGGCTCCATCGCTTCTTTCAGGGCCACTGCTTTACCGGCGATCACGTGCATCAGAGGACCACCCTGACCACCTGGGAATACTGCGGAGTTCAGTTTTTTATACAGGTCTTCGTCACCGCCTTTCGCCAAGATCAAGCCGCCACGCGGGCCTGCCAAGGTTTTATGGGTAGTGGTCGTTACCACATGGGCGTGTGGCAGTGGGTTCGGGTAAACATCCGCTGCCACCAGGCCTGCCACGTGGGCCATATCAACAAACAGCCATGCACCAATACTGTCCGCGATTTCGCGCATTTTTTCCCAGTCACACACGCCGGAATACGCAGAGAAGCCGCCGATAATTAATTTAGGCTGATGGGTTTTCGCCAGTTCTGCCAGCTCGTCGTAGTCGATTTTGCCGCTTTCATCGATGCCGTAAGGAATAACATTATACAGTTTGCCGGACAGGTTAACCGGGGAACCATGAGTCAGGTGACCGCCATGGGCCAAGTTCATCCCCAGAATAGTATCGCCTGGTTGCAGCAATGCTGTAAAAACGGCAAAGTTGGCTTGAGAACCACTGTGTGGCTGAACGTTAGCATAATCAGCACCGAACAGCTCTTTAGCACGGTCGATGGCTAATTGTTCAACGATGTCTACGTACTCGCAACCGCCGTAATAACGCTTCCCAGGATACCCTTCTGCGTATTTGTTGGTAAGCTGTGAACCCTGAGCCTGCATTACGCGTGGGCTGGTGTAGTTTTCTGAAGCAATCAGTTCAATGTGCTCTTCCTGACGCACTTTCTCTTGCTCCATCGCCTCCCACAACTGGGCATCATAATCGGCTATGTTCATCTCTCGCTTTAACATCCGCATCTCCTGACTCAGCTAACTTAAAAACGGCAATTTAACACCCATCAGCGGGCAACGGCCAACAGTGTAAACTCTTTTAGCGGGCGGCGGTAGCCGGAAAACACTCTTTTTGCGCAAACGATTGGCAATCAGACAATCTGCGGATCCGCCCCTGATAATTAAGCGCTTTTTCAGCAGTGACTTTTCGCCCCACGGGCAATGACTTTTCAATGGATAGCCTCACAGATCGAGGGCTACCAGTAAAGAAGCCGTTTACTTTTCTCAAGGTCAGGAATAACATGCATTAAAAATACACCTTATAATTTCATCTGTTTTGTGAGGAAAGTCTGATGCCTGATGCCCGTACCCTGGAATTGGTGAGAAGTACCCTACCCGCGATCCGCGACGCTGGCCCAGCGGTCACCGAATATTTTTATCAGCGTATGTTCCGCCACCATCCTGAACTGAAAAATATCTTCAACATGACCCACCAGCAAAATGGCCAGCAACCGGCAGCGCTGTTCGGGGCACTGTGCGCCTATGGGGCTCACCTTGATACCCCGCAGGCGCTACAAGAAGCGGTAGAAAGGATCGCCCAAAAACATACCAGCCTGAATATCCACCCAGAACAGTACGCCATTGTTGGCGAGCATCTACTCGCCACCCTGCATGAATTACTTGATCCCGGCGAAGAGGTTCTCGCCGCCTGGGCTGAGGTCTATGGGGTATTGGCCGATATATTTATCCGCCAAGAAGCGGCTATTTATCAGCAAGGGGCACAGCAGTTAGGGGGGTGGCAAGGTCATCGTCCTTTTGTGATCAGCCAGATTACTGAAGAAAGTGACGGGATCAAGAGCTTCGTTCTGACGCCGCAGGACGGGCTGCCGGTGCCAGACTTCACCGCAGGCCAGTATGTGACGGTCAGCCTTCAGCCAGCGGGGTGGGAATATCGTCAGTTGCGCCAATATTCTCTGACTCGCCCTTCTGCAGGCAAAGACTACCGGATTGCCGTGCGCCACCAACCCCATGGCAAGGTATCCGGCTGGTTCCATCAACAGGCCCGGTGTGGCGACAGCGTACTGTTATCGGTACCCTCTGGGGATTTCAGGTTGCAAGGCACTCAGACACCGCAACCGGTGACCCTGATTTCTGCAGGATCAGGCCTGACACCGATGCTGGCAATGCTACATCAGTTAGCGGAAAGCCGTTATCCGGCCAAAGTGAACTGGTGGCATGCCACCAGACATCCCGGCAGCCATGCTTTTGCTGAGGAAGTGAACACTCTCGGCGCGCAGCTGGAACAATTTAGCCAGCAGACTTGGTATTCACAGATAGCCACTCACAGTGAGGCCTATTGCAGTGGCAGGATGGATATTGGCCAACTCGCCGCCGACGTGATTTCAGCAGACGGCGACTATTACCTGTGCGGTCCGGCTGCATTTATGCAGTCAATGCTTGTGCAGTTGACTGCCCGCGGGATCAGCCGGGACCGTATTCATTATGAAATGTTCGGGCCACATCAGACCCTGTAACCACCATACCCCAGCCGGCCAGCACTGGCCGGCCTAATCAGATGGCTTCTTCGTCTTCTTCGCCGGTACGAATACGTACCACGCGGGCCACATCAAACACAAAGATTTTACCGTCGCCGATTTTACCGGTCTGTGCAGTACGCATAATGGTATCCACGCAGGTATCGACGATATCATCGGCAACCACCAGTTCGATTTTTACCTTAGGCAGAAAATCGACCATATACTCGGCTCCACGGTATAGCTCCGTGTGACCTTTCTGGCGACCAAACCCTTTAACTTCGGTGACCGTCAATCCAGTGATGCCGACATCTGCCAAGGCTTCGCGCACATCATCCAGTTTAAAGGGCTTAATAATCGCATCAATTTTTTTCATAGCAGAACCTTATTTGCTTTCACCACTGACAATGCGGGCATCTTTTCCGCAGAGCATGAAGGGGCCACCGGAGAGCCGGTAAAAATAATCGTCAGCAAGTTACCCTTTAAAATCGCTGGCGTCCAGTTCATGTCGGGACAGAAGTTTATAAAACTCAGTACGATTGCGTCCTGCCATTCTTGCGGCATTGGTCACATTTCCCCCAGCCATCTGCAAAATCTTGCGCAGATAGTTCAGTTCAAACTGGTTTCTCGCCTCAGCAAACGTCAGTAGCGCCGTGTTTTCGCCCGCTAACGCTTCCTCGACCAGTCGGTCAGTGATCACCGCCGAGCTGCTCAAGGCCACGCACTGTTCAATCACATTCACCAGTTGCCGGACATTGCCCGGCCAACTTGCCACCATTAAGCGTTTCATCGCCTCCGCCGAAAAGCTGCGTACCATCGGCTTGTGCCGTTCGGCGACCTGTCGCAATAGGGTGTTGGCTAACAACGGGATATCTTCGGCCCGTTCATGTAACGCCGGTAAGCGCAGAGTTACCACATTCAGCCGATAATAGAGGTCTTCACGGAATTCCTGACATTCCATCGCCTTGGGTAAATCGCGATGCGTTGCCGAGATAATTCTCACATTAATGGCGATATCACGGTTACTGCCAAGCGGCCGTAGTGTGCGTTCCTGTAATACCCGCAGCAGTTTTACCTGCAATTCAGCTGGCATATCACCAATTTCGTCGAGAAACAGCGTGCCGCCATCAGCTGCCTGAAACAGCCCTTCGCGGGCAGTCGTGGCACCGGTAAATGCCCCTTTGGCATGACCGAACAGTTCTGACTCCAGTAATTGACCGGGCAGCGCACCACAGTTGATGGCAATAAACGGGTGGTCATGGCGGGGACTGGCTTGGTGGATAGCCTTTGCCAAAACCTCTTTGCCGGTGCCGCTCTGCCCTTGGATCAGTACACTGACATCAGATTGTGCCACCCGTTGTGCCTGTTCCAGCATCCGTAACATCACTGGACTACGGGTAACAATAGTGTCACTTAGCGGATTCTCACCAATACTGCCACGTTGACTGAGGGCTTGGTCGATGGCTTGATAAAGGGCATCACGATCCACCGGCTTGGTCAGGAAACTGAACACCCCTTGCTGGGTCGCAGACACTGCATCGGGGATTGAGCCGTGGGCTGTCAGGATGATTACTGGTAAGCCCGGAACCTGCTTCTGGATCTCTTCAAACAGCGTTAGACCGTCCATCATATCCATGCGCAGATCACTGATTACCAAATCCACCGGCTCCCTAACCAGATGACGCAGAGCGTCCGGCCCGTTTTCACAGGCAGAGACATGGAAACCTTCACTGCGCAGACGCATTCCCAGTAGTGTCAGGATACCGGGGTCATCATCCACCAGAAGTAATCGTGAAGTATATTGAGTCATTGGCCTACTGCCTTATCTGAAATCCGGGCGACCGGGACTTATCGGTTCGAAAGCTGACGTTCAATTTCGGTCAGTCGTGACAACTGCTTTTTCTTCTCCGCCAGCGTACGCATTGTCTGCTGCTGCTGTTGCTGTAAGCGGGCCATTTCCTGAGCAGACTGCTGTCGCAGTGAATTCAATTGCTGCTGGCGGAGTGCCAGCTGTCGCTTATCCTGTAGCTTTTCCAACCACAGATCATATAGCGGCCTTACGCTCAACGGTACTACCGGCTGCTGTGTCAGCAATTGATGGACCCTTTCCTGAGATGGGGCAACATCCACCTGCGGCGGGGATTCTAGAATACTTTGCTGCCAACCGGTAATCCAGTCAGTGGCGGGCAGATTGGCGGCCTGAGATTGATTTTCAGACAATGGGTGCTGTGCGGTACATTGGATGAGTGCCAGCCAAGGCGCAGGTTGTTCAGCCAATGCGGCAGAGATCAGCGGACAAGTTGTCCCGCTGACCTGACTTTCCGTTGCGGTCTCAGTGCTCCGAGGTGAAGGCTGCCGCGCACAGGCAGTTAACAGCAGTACCAGAGCGAAGATCAGGGTACGACACACAGCCTGCAGCGCCATTGGGGGCTCCTTAATCTTCTGCCGGAAGTTCAATACGAAAACAGACTGCCATCTGCGGATGACTGACCAGCGATAATGTCCCCTGCATTCGATGAATACAATCTTTGGCTATACTCAGTCCCAGCCCGCTACCTTTTACCGGCCCGCGGCGTTGACGAGATCCCTGATAAAACGGCTCAAAAATCATTTCACGTTCATGGGCCGGGATCGCCGTTCCCTGGTTAATCACCTCAATCACCACCCGCTGTGCTGTCCGTGTCGACGTCAGCATAATGGTTCCCCCTGGTTTTCCGTAGTTTATGGCGTTGGAATAAAGGTTATCCAGCGCCCTGCCCAGCAGTTGCCGGTCTGCCAGACAGACCGGTTGTTCCAAAGACAGCACCGTTTCTATCTGCCGCGCACTGGCTGGTAACGCATGGGCACTGATAATTTCGCCGAACAGCGGTTCGAGCTGTACAAGGGTAATGCCGGTACCACCATCACTGCTGTGGCGGTTATAGTCGAGCAACTGTTCGATCAGGGTCTGTAGATGCAGGCTGCTCTGATCTAGGATAGACACAATCTCTTTTTGTTCAGGGTTAAGCGGCCCACTGACTTCATCTGCCAGTAATGCACTTCCTTCCCGCAGGCTGGCAAGCGGGGTTTTTAGCTCATGGGACAGGTGCCGCAGAAATTCATGGCGCTGGGCCTCAAGCCATGACAGACGCTCACTCAGCCACACCACCCGTTGGCCAAGAGAACGGATTTCCACCGGGCCTCGAAACTCAGTGGTCAGGTCTATCTCCCCCCCTTCCCCCAGTCGGTGGATCATCTGCTTAAGATCTTTCACCGGACGGATGATCATTCGCGTAAACAGTAACATTAGCCCGAGGCTTAACAGGAACAGTATCAGTGCCTGCCAGCCAAAAAACGCGCCGCGTTCAGCAATATTACGCTGCAATTGTAACCCCTTGGCCATCACCTGTTGTCGGGTCGCCTGTACCAACAGGCTGTTCTGTTGAGAAAAATCGCTGAGAATATCGGAAACTGTCGGCGGCAGATCCCCCTGGATGCATTCAGGTTGGGCTAATACCGCCAAATGCTGGCTGATCTGTCGGGCGATATCTAGATCCGGTAATTGCTGGCGAAAAGTGCTGAGCATGGCCTGATAGCGACTGTATTGTTGATGGTACAGAGCACTGAGCGTCGGGTCGCCCACCACGCAATACTGCCGGTAGCTGCGCTCTGCATCCAGCGCAGTACGTGCCATCAATTCACTCAGCCGGACATTAGTGAAGGTATTGCGGTTAGTTGCCGCCGCCTGCTGACTGAGACCAGTAAAGCTATCCCATGCCTGCCAAGCTAGGATCAATAACGGCAGTAGCACCAGCATAAACGCCAGTAATACCAGTTGTCGTAGAGAGCGCGGAGCAAAATGTCGCTTATTCAAAATCACCGCCGGTAAAAGGGGGAAAGTTTGATGCTAGCGGGAACCGTGACAGGAAAAAAGAGAGGACAACGAGAAAATCATTGCTGCGGCCGGCAGACTTCCGGGTTCACCGGCGCAGAAAATGAGGCGGTGCCTTACTCAACGTGACGTCCGGGCATGAAATGCATCGCTGCAGTTATCATCAATCGGGCGGCAGGCACCTTTTAATGCATCATTCAAAATTTTATAAGCTCCTGGCAAGGCTGCCGGGCATTATAAACAGCGGAATGAGCAGTACAGGGATTATAGCAAGTCCCGTGCCAAAAAATAGAGAATTAATATTATCAGTGAGTTAGACAGCATTACTAAAGGTTCAGTGACTATTCAACAGCGTAGTTGTCGCTGTTAGGAGACAGTAATCACTGCCTCCCTCCCCTTCTATAAATATCAGTCACTTAAATGTCGCTATCTGGAGACAGCCTAGGTTGGTGGTTGTCGCTCGATAACAACATCGGACCGCCAAGATAAAAAAAGCGCTCCGAAGAGCGCTTATCTCAACTGCCATTTGGGAATTATCCCAGTTGTTTACGGGCATTGCGGAAGATACGCATCCACGGGCTATCCTCGCCCCACTCCGCCGGATGCCAAGAGTTACTGACGGTGCGGAAGACACGTTCAGGGTGTGGCATCATAATCGTGACCCGCCCTGAGGTATTGGTGACCGAGGTGATCCCTTTCGGCGAGCCATTCGGGTTGGCCGGATAGGTCTCTGTTACGTGGCCGTAGTTATCAACATAACGCAGTGCCACCAGCTTCTGCGCTTCCAGTGCCTGCAGTTGTGCGTTATCGCGCAGTTCCGCAAAGCCTTCACCGTGCGAGACAGCAATTGGCATCCGCGAACCAGCCATACCAGATAACAGCAGTGACGGGCTGTCTGCCACTTCGACCAGGCTGAAACGCCCTTCAAAGCGCTCGGACTGGTTACGCACAAAGCGTGGCCACAGTTCGCTACCTGGGATCAGCTCACGTAGGTTAGACATCATCTGACAACCGTTACATACGCCCAGTGCCAAGGTATCTTGACGCCCGAAGAACTGTTCAAAGGTGTCACGTACCCGTGGGTTAAACAGGATAGACTTAGCCCAACCTTCCCCAGCCCCCAGAACATCACCGTAAGAGAAGCCACCACAGGCTGCCAGCATCTGGAAATCATCCATGTTCTGACGACCAGCCAGCAGATCGCTCATATGTACATCCACGGCTTCAAATCCGGCACGGTGGAACGCTGCTGCCATTTCAACGTGGGAGTTAACACCCTGCTCACGCAGTACCGCCAGTTTAGGACGGGCCCCCGTGGCGATCATCGGAGCAGCGATATCCTCAGCAGGATCAAAGCTCAGGCTGACATTCAGACCCGGATCGTTATTATCCAGCTTGGCCTGATGCTCCTGATCAGCACAGTCAGGGTTGTCACGCAGGCGCTGCATCTGCCACGTGGTTTCTGCCCACCAGCGACGCAGTACAGAGCGTTGCTCCTGGTAGACCACCTGATCGGCAGAGCGGATCACAAAGTCGTCACCGCGTTGCGCGCGGCCCAACACATGCAGACAGGCTTCCAGTCCCTGCTCAGCAAAGATGGCCATCACAGCGTCTTTATCCGCAGCATTGATCTGGATCACCGCACCCAACTCTTCTGTGAACAGCGAGGCCAGCACATCTTGGCCTAGGGCAGAAACATCCACCTCAACACCACAGTGACCGGCAAAGGCCATTTCCGCTAAAGTCACCAGCAGGCCGCCATCTGAGCGGTCATGGTAAGCCAGCAGCTTCTGCTGAGAGACCAAGCTCTGGATAGCCGCGAAGAAACCGGCCAGATGCTGGGCATTACGCACATCCGCAGGTTTATCGCCCAACTGACTGTAGACCTGGGCCAACGCTGTTGCACCTAATGTGTTGGCACCGACACCTAAATCCACCAGCAGCAGCAGATTGTCATGTTGAGGCTGCAGCTGTGGCGTCACGGTATGACGCACGTCTTCGACACGGGAAAAAGCGGTGATCACCAGAGATAACGGTGAGGTCATTTCACGGGTTTCACCGTCCTGCTGCCAGCGGGTTTTCATCGACATTGAGTCTTTGCCCACCGGAATGGTCAGACCCAGTGCCGGACAGAGTTCTTCACCGACGGCTTTCACCGCTGCGTACAGACCGGCATCTTCCCCCGGGTGACCGGCGGCAGACATCCAGTTAGCAGACAGTTTGATACGGCTTAACGAACCAATATCAGTGGCTGCCAAGTTGGTCAGTGCTTCTCCGACGGCCAGGCGGGCGGAGGCAGCAAAGTCCAGCAGCGCCACCGGCGCACGTTCTCCCATGGAGAAAGCCTCACCGTGGTAGCTATCGAGGCTAGCGGTGGTAACTGCACAATCAGCCACTGGGATCTGCCACGGACCGACCATCTGATCCCGAGCAACCATACCGGTTACCGAACGGTCACCGATGGTGATCAGGAAGGTTTTTTCTGCCACACCCGGCAGGTGCATCACACGTTTTACCGCCTCTGCCAGAGAAATATCGTCGCGGACCAGGGCGTTACCTTCAACCTGTAAGGTTTTCACATCACGGGTCATTTTCGGGGTTTTGCCCAACAGTACATCCAGCGGCATATCAATTGGCTGGTTATCAAAGTGAGAGTCGTTCAGCGTCAGGTGCAGTTCTTCGGTGGCTTCACCGATCACCGCATAAGGGGCACGCTCGCGCTCACAGAGTTTGGCGAACAGCGGTAACTGCTGCGGATCAACCGCCAGCACATAGCGTTCCTGAGATTCGTTACACCAGACTTCCAGTGGGCTCATGCCCGGTTCATCGTTGAGGATATCGCGCAGATTAAAACGTCCGCCGCGACCACCATCACTGACCAGTTCTGGCATCGCATTCGACAGACCACCAGCGCCAACATCATGGATAAACAAGATCGGGTTCTGCTCACCTAACTGCCAGCAGCGATCGATCACTTCCTGACAACGGCGTTCCATCTCCGGGTTGTCACGCTGTACAGAGGCGAAATCCAGGTCCGCGTCGGACTGGCCAGAGGCCATCGACGAGGCCGCACCGCCCCCCAGACCGATGTTCATGGCGGGACCACCCAGCACGATCAGTTTAGCGCCTACGGTGATCTCTCCTTTCTGAACATGATCGGCACGGATATTACCAATACCGCCCGCCAGCATCACCGGCTTGTGATAACCACGCAGTTCTTCACCGTTATGGCTATTGACCTGTGCTTCGAAAGTACGGAAGTAACCGTTCAGGGCAGGACGACCAAATTCGTTATTGAATGCTGCACCGCCCAGTGGGCCTTCGGTCATAATATCCAGCGCAGAAACAATACGCTCCGGTTTACCAAAATCCTGTTCCCACGGCTGTTCAAAACCTGGGATACGCAGGTTAGAGACAGAGAAGCCTGTCAGACCAGCCTTCGGCTTAGCCCCGCGTCCGGTCGCTCCTTCATCACGAATTTCACCGCCAGAACCGGTAGCGGCCCCCGGCCAAGGTGAGATTGCGGTCGGGTGGTTATGGGTTTCAACCTTCATCAGAATATGCGCGTCTTCCTGATGGAAGTCGTAGACACCTTTTTTGTCGTCCGCATAGAAACGGCCTACTGATGATCCCTCCATCACTGCCGCATTATCTTTATAGGCAGACAGAACATGCTCAGGATTCTTTTCAAAGGTGTTCTTGATCATTTTAAACAGCGACTTCGGCTGTTCTACGCCATCGATCACCCAATCGGCGTTAAAGATTTTATGGCGGCAGTGCTCAGAGTTAGCCTGCGCGAACATGTAGAGTTCGATATCGTTCGGGTTACGCCCCAGTTTACTGAACGCATCGAGCAAGTAATCAATTTCGTCGTCGGCCAGTGCCAGACCTAGCGACAGATTCGCCTCTTCCAGTGCCTGACGCCCCTGTCCTAGGATATCCACCGCCTTTACCGGCTGTGGCTGGTGATGGGCAAACAGTTGTTCCGCCTGCGCCAGGTCGGTAAATACCGTTTCCATCATGCGGTCATGCAACAACGCGGCCAGCTGTGCCCACTGGGCATCAGTCAGGCTGTCAGCCTGAATATAGAACGCCAAGCCACGTTCTAAACGCAGTACCTGAGGTAATTCACAGTTGTGAGCAATATCTGTCGCTTTTGACGACCAAGGTGAAATGGTTCCCGGACGAGGGGTGACCAGCAACAGACGGCCAGCAGGCTCATGCTCCGCCAGTGACGGACCATATTTAAGAAGACGTTGAAGACGATTCTTTTCATCATCGCTAAGGGGTGAACTGACATCGGCAAAATGCACATACTCAGCATAAATATCACTCACGGGCAGATGAGCTTCCTGAAAGCGGCTAAGCAGTTTATTTACTCGAAATGCCGACAGAGCGGGCGAACCACGCAAAATTTCCATCATTAAAGATCTCTCGTCTTCGAAACGCCGGGCGACGCTTCATTGGGCGCAACAGGGGAAAACGGGACGTATTATAAAGAATAACCCTCTGTTACGAAACCGTTTGCGTTGAATTAATACTGAGAAAAGACTGCTCAGAAAACACACATTTCTTGCTATAAAATTTGCGCTTTGACGTTTTGTTGCTCAGAATGCACCTCGCTCCGGGGGACTACCCCTCTGTATTTTTCCTGCCAAAAGGCGACCTCCGGTGCTGATTAACGAGATAACTGTTTGAAATATTTTAAATTAAATTATCTTTTGATCGGTCTTGTTACACTGTTACTGGCAATGGCTTTATGGCCCGCGATTTCCTGGAACTCAGGATCGCAGGATACGCTTTCGCAGATAAAATCGCGCGGAGTGTTGCGTATCAGCACCATTAGCTCTTCTCTGACCTGGCAAAAGAACTCTGACGTACCGACGGGCATGGATTACGAACTGGCAAAACGCTTTGCTGGCTACCTGGGCGTAAAGCTACAGGTAACCGTGCGGCCGGACGTCGCCAGCCTGTTCGATGACCTTAACCATCACCGGGCCGATATTCTGGCAGCCGGACTGGCCTGGGATACCCAGCGCCAGAATGACTACCGCAGCGGACCGGCCTATTACACCAGCACCCAGCAACTGGTTTACCGGGTGGATAAACTGCGACCTAAATCCTTGGCCGACCTGCAAGGAACCTTGGCTGTTCCTTCGCAGACTTCGTTTATCCCGACGCTGCAACAAGCTCAGGCCGGTAAATACCCACAACTGCAATGGAAGACCGAGAAAAATGTCAGCCCTCAGGCGATGCTGGAGCAGGTTGCTGAAGGCAAACTGGATTACACCATTGGTGACTCCGCTACCATCGGGATGATGCAGCGTATTCATCCGCAACTGGCCGTGGCCTTCGACGTATCCAGCGAAGTGCCGGTTAACTGGTATATGGCTAAAACTGCCGATGACAGTCTGGATGCCGCCTTACTTGATTTTTATAGTCAAATTAATGAAGAGGGCACCCTCGCACGGTTGGACGAAAAATACTTCGGCCATACCGGCAGTTTCGATTATGTCGATACTCGTACATTCTTGCGAGCCATCGACAGCACGCTGCCGGCGTTAACGCCGCTGTTTAAAAAATATGCCGCCAATATGGACTGGCGGTTACTGGCGGCGGTGGCGTATCAGGAATCCCACTGGGATCCTCAAGCGACTTCCCCTACTGGAGTGCGGGGAATGATGATGCTGACGCAGAATACCGCTGAAAGTCTGGATGTCGGTAACCGGTTGGATGCCGCCGAAAGTATTCGTGGTGGTAGCCAGTATCTTCAGGGTCTATTGGAGAAAGTACCAACCTCTATCCCACAGGATGAGCGAATATGGTTTGCGCTGACCGCGTATAATATCGGTTTTGCCCATATGATGGATGCCCGTAAGCTGACGAAAATTCAGGGCGCTAATCCGGACAGCTGGGCCGATGTGAAAAACCGCCTGCCGCTGCTAGAGCAAAAACGCTATTACCGGCTAACAACCTACGGTTTTGCGCGCGGAACAGAGGCTTACAACTACGTTGAGAATATTCGTAAGTACAATATCAGTCTGGTGGGATACTTACAGGAAATGCGTCAAAAACAGCAGCAACAACAGCAGATTGTGCCTATTCCTGACACGGACCTTCCTTCACCGTCTGAGCCTCAGATTGCGATGAACTGAGGGTATCAGCTTCGCGCTGCGCCTGGCGTAGCGCTTTTTTCTGAGCCCGCCGCTCACGAAAAAAAGCGCTCAACTGAGCAGCACACTCTTCTGCCAGCAAGCCCCCTTCAACCGTAATACGGTGATTCATCCCCGGATGACCGGGGATATCCAGCAAGGATCCAGCGGCCCCGGTTTTGGCATCACTGGCACCGAACACCAACCTAGCGATACGGCTGTGTACCATCGCCCCAGCACACATAGCACAAGGTTCTAGCGTGACATAAAGGGTCGTCTCCAGCAGTCGGTAATTGCTTAACGCTTTACCGCCAGCCCGCAGTGCCATCATCTCAGCATGGGCGGTCGGATCGTGACAAGCGATAGGATGATTCCAGCCCTCGGCAATCACTTTTCCCTGATGGACCAATACCGCACCGACCGGCACTTCATCATTTTCCTGAGCCCGCGCTGCCAGCGCCATCGCATAGCGCATCCAGTACTCATCATTTTTATTGTCGGTCACGGTATTCCCCTTCTCTTTCTGAATCGGCGCGCATTATAGCGATAAAGGCGGGTTTGGATAACAACTGTATGATCATCTTTACCCTCCATTGAACGCTGAATCAGTGGCTATTGCCTAATAGCCCCCCTAACGGTGCCTATCATCACTGTTTTCAGTAAATAGGATCATATCTCCCCCGCTCAATGTTCCCGACAGGAATAACCCCTAGTATATGAAATAAAAATATTTACATTAATTTAATTAACAAATAAATTAGGGTAATGTTAGATTGTAAATAAATAAACAAATACAAAAAACCTATTTTTACATTAAGTTAATAGCTTTCCTTTTGCTTTCCACCAGTAATTTGGTTCAAAAACCCTGTCAACTACATGATGGCTAGGGGTTATTACATTAATGTTTTCACTACACAAAGGTCAGCAAATGAAAATGAAGAAACACCTCCTGATAGCATTCGGCTGTGCAGTGACTTGCTGCGCAATATCATTACCCGCCACGGCGGCCACAACTGACGGAACCTTAACGGGGCAGATTGGTGTTCAGGTCAGTATTTCTGACGGGTGTACCGTGAGCAATGGTACCGCCACCGAAGGTACCAATAACTGGGGAAGCATTGATTTTGGTACCTATGCCGATCTTTCTTCGGTGATTGATGGCAGCTTAACGGGTGAGGCTAGCGGCACCGGACTGGCTATCACTTGCACCAGTGACCTATCCCCTAGCCTGACCCTTGATGGCGGGCTACATGAGAATGCCCAAAGTCTGCGGACCATGACGAATTCGACCAGCACTAGCTCAACCTCTGTTATCCCTTATCGTTTATATTCTGATTCGGCTTACAGCAAAGAAATTACACCAGGCAGCGCCATCAGTCTCACCGCAGACGAAACCGCTCTGACAGTGCCGATCTATGCCCAAATTCGTCCAGGGGATCAAAGCTCTACTTCTCCTGATTCTGGGACATATACCGACACTATTACCGCAACACTGACCTGGTAGTCACGGAATGAGGGTGTTCCGATTTTATTTACCCCTGATGATGGTGGTCCCCGTGAGTCCGCTGTTGGCGGCGACGACAACCAGCAGTTTTACGGTCTCGTCGGTGATCACCAGTGGATGTGCATTAGGCACCAATAACACTCAGTCGGTGAATGATTTCGGAACACTGAGCTTTGGTTCGATGTCATCCATTTCAGAAAATGTGGATGTCGCCAGCTCAGCAGGGGCAGGTTCGGTCATCGTCACCTGTACTCCCGGCCTTGCCGTCTCTATTGCGTTAGATTATGGCATACACAATGGTAGCTCTGCGCGACGCTATATGGAAAATAGCGCCACCAGCACTACGCTGGGTTATCAGCTTTATCAGGATGCAAGCTATAGCAATGTCTGGGGAACGGGGGAACAGGCCTACAGTATTGCGTCATTTCCAAGCACCACCCAAACCTATACTGTCTATGGCCGCCTTTATGCCGTCTCAGGCCTACCCGCCGCAGGCACTTATTCAGATACAGTCACGGTCACGCTGACCTATTAAAAAGAACATAATGAAAAAAAATAGCCTTTTAATCGTATTCACCTTGCTACTTAGCGTTATCCCTCTGGTCAGTCACGCCGCTAGCGCTATTCTGGTATGGCCAATTTTTCAAAATATTGCAGCATCCCAGAGCGGCTCGGAATTATGGCTACAGAATAAAGGCAATGCTCCGGTCACTCTACAGATAAGAATATTTAAATGGGCACAAAGAAACTCCTCTGACGTCTATGCCGATCAGAAAGAGATTATTGCCAGCCCACCCTTTGTCACTATTCAGGCTGGTCAGCGACAGGTTGCGCGTCTTATCCGTCTTAATACACCGGCGGTGAATACAGAAATGGCCTATCGCATCGTGATTGATGAAATCCCCGTGGCTCCCTCACTTGACCAGCCAAAAAATGGGGCGGGGTTAATTATGCGCATGCGCTACGTTTTACCGTTATTTTCCTATGGTCACGGGTTATCGCCCCTCAGCCAGAACGGTCCGGTCACGCAGATACAACAGCACCTACGCTGGCAACTGCAGCGTCAAGCAAACCATAATCGTCTACTGATCACTAATAATGGCCGCAGTCATGCCAGGCTAAGTGATACCTATTTTTCCGCGGGGACTTCGGGTACGACCGTTTACTTGGCAAAAGGGTTTCTGGGTTATGTCCTACCAGGCCAAACAGTAAGCTTTCCAGACCCCGCTAGCCTGCCGATTGGCGCTCGTCTTTTCAGCCGCTTGGCCGATAATGTAAATCCGGTACCTCTTTCCGCGGCTGAATAACCATGCGCAGCGTTATTCCTCCTCTGGTCTTTACGGCGACTTTTACGCTACCGGTGCTCAGCAGCGCCGAAGAGTACAATCAGTTACCCCCTCCGATTAGCGCTCTGAGGCAACCAACCAGTTATATGCTTTATTTGCGCTTATCAGTAAACGGAAACCTATCCCCGGAACTCGTCCCGGTGCTCGTTAAAGATCAGCACTATTTCATTGATAGCAGGGTGTTGAGAAAAAATCATTTCCCAGTTTCTAGGGACAAGCAACACATAGACGTTAATCGTTTAGCGGGTGTCACCGTTGACTATAACAGTGCCGCTCAGCAACTTAACCTCAGAGTACCGGACTCATGGTTGCCGACCCAGTATTTGACACAACAGTCTGACCTGGCACATCTGCGGCCGGTAGCAAGCCGTGGTCTGTTACTGAATTACGATAGCTACAGCCAAACGTCACAACACACCTCGCGATCAACATCGACTTACCTTGAAGCACGACTATTCGGCCACGCAGGAACCTTTTCGCAAAGCGGTATCTGGCGGATCACCGACAATGGCATGACTCAGCCGCCGCGCGGGTACCTGCGATACGATACACAGTGGAAATATAGCGATACACAGCGACTGATAAGCTATCAGGCTGGGGATTTTATTAGTAATTCTCTCACCTGGAGCCACTCCGTGAGGATGGCTGGATTGCGTATTAGCCGAGATTTTTCAGTAAGACCCGACCTTGTGACTTATCCACTACTCAACCTCAGTGGCTCCGCTGCGGTACCGGGGACTGTCGATTTATTTATCAACGGCTACAAAGCCAGCCGCAATACAGTTAATGCGGGGCCTTATAACCTGACTGATGTACCGTTTATCAACGGGGCGGGCCAGGCAACCGTCGTCACGACCGATGCCCTAGGTAGGCAGGTTTCAACTACCCTGCCTTTTTATGTGTCCAATACCTTGCTGGCAAAAGGGTTGAGCGATTTTGATATGTCGGCAGGGGTATTACGCCGTAATTATGGTCTGGCTAGCGATGACTACGGCAGCGGAGCTATAAGTACGATTTACCGTTACGGGATCAATAATCACCTGACCGCTTCTTTCCATGGGGAAGGTGATAGCCAGCTCATGCTAGCAGGAACGGGAACAGATATAACCCCCGGTAATCTGGGGACATTGAGTCTCTCCGTCAGCCACAGCAAGACCCCGCGAAATTATCAGGGTAATCAATATACTGCCGGTTGGTCATATTACAGTACCTACTGGGGACTAAATCTTCAACATATCCGCACTGATAATCATTACAGTGACTTATCCGATGACGGAACTGCCAGCCAAACCAGTCGTCAATCAGATCAAGCGACACTGAGCCTGTCTCCTCCTATCAGAAACTTTGGCACGGTAGGGTTGGCGTATTTTGCAATTCGAGCAGGCGATAGTTCTGAGACACGACTGGGAAATCTCTCATGGAGCCATTCATTGGGAAGTCACGCCAGCTTAGGGTTGAGTCTCAATGATAACTTCAGTCAACACTCAGTGACTGGCGCGTTACAGTTACTGGTTTCTTGGGGTAGTAATAATACGCTTAACAGCAGCACTGAACAGCTGGCGGACCATAAACTCACTCAACGATTCAGTTATAGCCATACGGCCCCGTTAAACGGAGGATTAGGCTGGACTCTCTCCCGCTCCCTGACACAGCCTAGCGACCCACAGGCGGCTATCAAGTGGGTCAATCGCTATTCCACATTAAGTACAGGGGTGTATCAAAATACCGTCGACCACTCTCAATGGCTGGAAGCGAGTGGCTCTGTCGTGGCCATGGATAATGACCTCTTTTTTTCGAGAAGTATTAACGATGCCTTTATTATTGCTGATACCTCAGGATTCCCAGGGGCGGAAGTCAGTTATGAAAACCGTCAAGTAGGCACTACGGATAAACACGGCCATATTTTAATTCCATGGGTGTCTTCCTGGTATCCTGGAAAATTAACCCTCAATCCCCTCAACTTCCCGGCGGATACCGAAATTATGACGCCTGAGAAAAAAATTGCCGTTCGTGGAGGCAGCGGTGCGATTGTCAGATTTGATATAAAACGCGTACGCTCGGCACTGATTACCTTTGTTGATCAGAGTAACACCCCACTCCCTCCAGGAACGTCGGTCTTAGACGACTCTACTGGGAATCGTTCGGTTATCGGCTACGGTGGACAAGCCTGGCTATCACATTTGGGTAGGCACAATAAGGTCAGCGTTGAAGGGCTGCCTGTCAGTTGCCAGGTAGTCTTTGATTTACCTGAAGTCACCCATGTCCCTGCAGAAATCGGTCCGGTCAGGTGCCGGTATACCTCTACACCTGGAGAATAATTATGCACCTGCGAGACGTTATCCAAACAGGCATTGCCTTAGTACTTCTTTGCTTTTCTTGGCAGTGCTTTGCTGATTGTAGCGCAAGTAGCACCAGCGGCAGCTTTGGCAGCCTAAGCTCATTTACCTTAGATAATTCGTCCGAGACGGTAGAGACAGGGTCTGGCTTTACTTGCAGCGGCGCGGCGCTCAGCGTACTCGGGACAACCACTATTACTGCGGCAATTGTCTCCTCTGCTGGCGAAAGCGATGGCTCGCCACAAATGGTCGATGCAACGACGGGGAGCGCTATACCCTATTCTATCTGCTCTGACTCCCAGTGCTCAACACCCTATACGGTGGGTAATACTATTACTTGGAGCACTACCACACTCCTCGGACTGCTGGGGTTGTTTGATGCCGCCGATGGTACATTGCCATTTTACTTTCATACCAATGCCGGTATCAATGTTCCGGCAGGGACCTATACCGATACCTTGAATATCAATTGGACCTATACAGAGTGTCAGCTCGGGATATCTCTAATCTGCGTCAATACCAGCGGCAGTTCTAGTTCGACCATTACGCTGACGATGGTTGTAACCAACGACTGTATTATCCAAGAGGCTCCGGATATCAATTTCGGCAGTGCAGCACTCCCCGCTGACTTTTCCAGCGTATCGGGCGCATTAACCGTGCGCTGCACCAAAAATGCAGCCTACACCGTGAGTCTGACTGGCAGTAATCCGACAGTAGGCAACTGGCGGCAAATGTCGTCTGTTATCAATGGTACAACAGATTACCTGCAGTATCAGATCTATCAATCTGACGGCTCGGCATGGACACCTGAAATCAATAATGCTGAGACCGGAACCGGGGCCTCTCAATCGGTCAATTACACGGCCGGTATCAACCCAGAGCAAGTTAATGAACCTGCTGGAACATACTCTGATACCGTCACCGTCACCGTCTCCTATTGACCAAGGAAAAGCGATATACTGCTCTATTCGAGTTGTTGGATCTCACCGGCTGGGGTGATGCGCCAACGGTGCTGGCAGAAAGCCAACAGCGGGTTATCGTGGTGACTGTCGCTGTAGCCGCTGAACAGCTCTAGGGGTTGACCGAGACGGCTCTCAAGCTGGCGCACTTTCTCTTCCCCCAGGCAACGCAGGCTCAGTACCCGCCCGCCAAAGCGGCGCTCGATACGGGTGGCAATCAAGTTCACCGCTGGGAGGAAGGTCGCATCCTGATAGACCGTTTCAACTAACGATTGCGGAGAGCCGGTGATCAGCCAGACATCGGCATCCCCGGCGGCCAGATAGTCATCCAGCCGCTGGCGAACGCCAAGGAACGGCACCACCTGCTGACGAAACCGCTGACAAAATTCCCATTCCCGCTGTTGTAACAACTGCTCGCCATGACCGGCGGTCACCGCCCACAGTAAAACACTCATCGGCCAGCGGGCTGCACGCCCTTTTACCAACATGGCCAATAAAATCACCGGCAGTAACGGGATCACCAGTAATAGATTCAACGGTTGACGGCGTAGCGTATCCCGTAGATAACAGCCAAACAGGTCCTGCTTATGCAGGGTGCCATCAAGGTCAAAAAACACAATTCGTCTTACTTGCTCGCTCATTTAGGGGGACTCCTGGCTGACTGTTCCCGGCTGATCTTTTTCAGGGAAAGCCCAGCGACAATACAGCACAATACCAGTGCAGTATGTACCTCCGGTGCCGATCAACAGTATGGCATTTCGATACGGATTATGCCTGCTTTCACATCACTCGCTGAAGATTTCCTCGAAAAAAACCAGTATTCAGAAAGAGATAACCTTTACTATTGTCTGGCTCAATAAAAATGCTGTGCCTGACTGACGGTGAAGGGTACAGGATTTGCAGCAGACTAGGATGTGTTTCACCTCCGGGAAAATCCTATGAACGAGCATAAAATCTCTCCACAGATCGATGAACAGACCGTACAGACCTTTCAGAAAGATGGCGTAGTCGTATTGAAAGGGGTATTCAAAGATTGGGTCGCCCCCCTGGAAAAAGGCGTCGCCGAGTTAATGGCCAACCCGAGTGAGTACGGCTTTGCCCGTACCGTAGTCCCCACCGACGGGTCAGCTCCTTTTTTCCAGGATTACTGTAACTGGTCGCGGATCCCCAGTTTTAAAGAATTTGTGTTTCACTCCCCTGCGGCACAGATTGCCGCGCAATTGATGCAGTCGCGTACCGCCCGCTTCTTTCACGAACATACGCTGGTTAAACAACCAGGTGGCAGCACCGTTACCCCGTGGCACCATGACCAACCTTACTACTGCGTCGAAGGGCGGCAAAATGTTAGCTTGTGGATCCCATTAGACCCGGTTGAGCAAGCAATCTCTTTGCGCTGCATTCGTGGCTCACATTTGTGGGAAGATGAGTTCAGTCCAACCCGATTTAACGGTAGCCGCTTATACGAACACAATCGTTTCAAAGAGATACCGGATATTGAGGCGCATGCCGATGACTACGATATTGTCAGTTGGGCAGTAGAGCCTGGGGATGCGGTCGCTTTTCACTACCGGACGCTGCATGGTGCTGCGGGCAATGCCTCCGCACGTTCCCGAAGAGTATTTTCGGCGCGCTGGGTCGGCGATGATGCCACCTTTGTCGATCGGGGTGGCGTGACCTCCCCGCCGTTCCCGGAACTGACCCTAAAACACGGAGAACCGCTTAACTCGCCTTTATTCCCGCAAGTCTGGCCACCGCAAAAAGTTGCCTGAGCCCAACTCCCCCCTGATGAATAGGGGGTATTACCCCTACCTATAGCAGGTGTTTATTGGGCTTTAAACGTATATATGCTAGAGTGCGCTCCTGAGAAAACAGGCTTCCGATAGCCGCCAGACAGAGCGTAAGGTAACTGACAGACGTGGCATTATTGATTACAGAGCGGTGTATTAACTGCGATATGTGCGAACCAGAGTGCCCGAACCAGGCTATTTCGATGGGAGAGCGGATTTATCAGATCGATGCTGACCGCTGCACCGAATGTGTCGGCCACTATGATGCTCCGACCTGTCAGAGTGTCTGCCCGATCAACAACACTATCATTACCGATCCACAGCAGACTGAAACCCAGGACGCGCTATGGGAGAAATTTGTCACTCTCTGGCATACGCCCTGAGTCGCGGGTCAGTTTTCCAATATTACCGTGGCGCAGGCATAGCGCCGTTCATCCGCTAGCGTCACATGGACATGTTGCACACCGAGCGTACCGGCCAGGCTTTCTGCCTGACCAAAAAAGCGTAAGCATGGCTTACCCAAAACATCGTTAAACACTTCAAACTGATTGAAGGCAAGCCCCCCCCGAATACCGGTACCGAAGGCCTTAGCCACCGCCTCTTTGACCGCAAAACGTTTTGCCAGAAAACGTACCGGCTGATGGTGTTGCTGATATTGTTGCCATTCAAAGTCAGTCAATACCCGCTTTGCCAAGCGATCGCCGGAGCGACTGATCACTTGCTGAATGCGATCAATTTCGACGATATCTGTCCCCAGTCCGACAATGGCCATTAGCGACGTGCTTCTCTCAGTAGCGTTTTCATCTCGCTAACCGCGGACGCCAATCCACTGATCACCGCCTGACCGATGATTGCATGGCCGATGTTCAGCTCATACATTTGTGGGATGGCCGCAATCGGCAGGACATTATGATAAGTTAAACCGTGTCCCGCATTGACCTTAAGCCCACGAGAATCAGCGTATTCGGCAGCCTCACGGATACGCATCAACTCGGCGTCGCGCTGCGGACCCTCTTCGGTTTCGGCATACGCCCCAGTGTGTAATTCGATATAAGGCGCACCGGCGGTGACCGCAGCATCAATTTGCTGTCTGTCTGGATCGATAAACAGCGACACCAGGATACCGGCATCTGCCAGACGGCGTACCGCATCATTAAGTTTTTGCTGTTGTCCGGCAACATCCAGGCCGCCTTCGGTGGTAACCTCTT
This sequence comes from Tatumella saanichensis, assembly GCF_000439375.1. Lineage (GTDB taxonomy): Bacteria > Pseudomonadota > Gammaproteobacteria > Enterobacterales > Enterobacteriaceae > Tatumella > Tatumella saanichensis. The sequence continues at coordinate 85,237 of NZ_ATMI01000051.1, read as the reverse complement.
GGCGTTTCTCTGGGACCAAGCAGCAAAACTGCGGACGGGTTTCACAGGCAATAGTCAGCATCTCTTCCGTCACCGCCATTTCGAGGTTCATTCGCGTCTGTAACGTCTCGCGAAGCAAGCGCACATCTCGGTCAGTGATATGGCGGCGATCTTCACGCAAGTGTACGGTGATCCCGTCGGCGCCGGCCTGCTCGGCGATAAATGCTGCCTGCACCGGATCCGGATAGCGGGTCCCGCGTGCATTTCTTAAGGTGGCAACATGGTCGATATTGACCCCTAACAGTAACTCCGTCATGACAATCCTCAATCTTGAAATAGGTGATAACGTACTGCCCGCACTACCCACTATTCGCTTTTTGGGGCACGCGGACCGACAGGTGACGTAAATTGCCGGAACAATTCTTGGCTCTTTAACGGTTTACCCCCAAGATAAGGCTTTAAGGCCATACGTGTAAAACGTTTTGCCGCTTTGAGGGTATCACTGTCGGGAAAATGTCGGTCATAGAGCGCCATCAGCTGCCGACCGGTAAAACTGCGCTGATTCAGGACCATACTGGCAATAAAGCCTTTCTCTTCGCGGTAACTGTAGGTCATGCTATCACTGATAGGTTCGCCACTGCCGGCGCAGTGTAGGAAATCGACCCCGTAACCGAGATGACCCAGCACTGCCAACTCAAAACGGCGCAACACCGGTTCAGGGGTACCACTGGCAGCGGCCAGTCCCTGTAAGCAGTAGAGGTAATCAAAAAACAGTTCAGAGAAAGGGATCTCCTGCCCCAACACCCGGGACAGCAGCTCGTTGACGTACAGGCCGCAGTAAAGGTAGGTCCCTGTCAACGGCAATGCTAGGGAAATCGCTTCGGCACTGCGTAGGGTTTTCATTTCCCCTTTGCCGGACCAACGGGCCAGCAAAGGGGTGAAAGGCTGTAGTGTTCCCTTAAGTTGGGAACGTTTGGAACGGGCACCTTTCGCCAGTACCCGCACCCGCCCTTCATTTTCACTAAACAGATCTAACAGTAGGCTGGTTTCGCTGTAAGGGCGACTATGCAGCACAAAGGCGCGTTGCCAGCCTTCCATTGATCAGAGATCGTCAGTGTAACCCAAGCTGCGTAACGCACGTTCGTCGTCTGCCCAGCCGGATTTTACTTTCACCCACAGCTCAAGGTGAATTTTTGCTTCAAACATCTGCTCCATATCACGACGCGCTTCGATACCGATAGTCTTGATACGGGAACCTTTGTTACCGATCACCATTTTCTTTTGGCCTTCACGCTCGACCAGGATCAGACCATGGATATCATAGCCGCCGCGATCATTGCTGACGAACTGCTCGATCTCAACCGTCACCGAGTAAGGCAATTCTGCCCCCAGGAAACGCATCAATTTTTCACGGATGATCTCAGAGGCCATAAAGCGCTGTGAACGATCAGTGACATACTCTTCCGGGAAGTGATGCTCCGCTTCCGGTAACAGTTTATGCACGATGGAGGCGATGGTATCCACGTTCTTGCCGTCTTCAGCACAGATCGGCACCACATCCATAAAGTTCATTTTCTGCGCTAAGGTCTGGATATGTGGCAGCAGAATCGACTTATCTTGCAGATTATCAATTTTGTTGATCGCTAGCAGCACTGGCGCTTTACCGGCTTTCAGTTTACCGAGCACCATTTCGTCATCGTCGGTCCAGCGCGTCCCTTCCACCACAAAAATCACCAGCTCAACGTCACCGATTGAACTGCTCGCTGCACGGTTCATCAGGCGGTTGATCGCCCGCTTCTCTTCCATATGCAGGCCTGGGGTATCCACGTAGATCGCCTGATAGTTATCACGGGTATCGATACCCATAATACGGTGGCGGGTGGTCTGTGGCTTCCGCGAGGTGATAGAAACCTTCTGCCCCAGTAATTGGTTCAGCAGGGTGGATTTGCCGACATTAGGCCGACCAACGATTGCGATAAAACCGCAATGGGGTGTTTGTTCGCTCATTCAATTCCTAACTTAATCAGCGCCTGTTCGGCGGCTGCTTGTTCTGCTTTGCGGCGGCTGGAACCTACGCCTACCACCGCGTCATCCATGCCGCTCACTTGGCAATGGATCGTAAATTCCTGATCATGGGCTTCCCCGCGCACCTGTACTACCAAGTAAGAAGGCAATGGCAGGTGACGGCCCTGCAGAAACTCCTGCAGGCGAGTTTTCGGGTCTTTCTGTTTGTCACCTGGGCTTATTGCCTCAAGGCGACTGTGATACCAGTTAAGGATAAGTGTTTCGATCTGCTGGATATCACTGTCGAGGAAAATCCCGCCAATCAGCGCTTCGACGGCATCAGCCAAGATCGATTCACGGCGAAAACCACCGCTTTTCAGTTCTCCCGGCCCCAGACGTAAACATTCACCCAGTTCAAACTCGCGAGCCATTTCGGCCAGCGTATTTCCCCGCACCAGGGTCGCACGCATACGACTCATATCCCCTTCATCGACGCGTGGAAAACGCTGATATAAGGCATTAGCAATCACATAACTCAGAATTGAATCTCCCAGAAATTCAAGACGTTCATTATGTTTACTGCTGGCACTGCGATGGGTTAACGCTTGCTGTAGTAATTCTGCTTGAGAAAAAGTATAGCCCAGTTTGCGCTGGAGCTTATTAATCAGGATGGGGTTCATGCGTTTCCAGTCTTCTTTTTACGTCTGTTACTCTGCACAGGGAACAGGGCTGAAGCAGCTCTCTCTGTTTCCTGTGCAGTGGCACTGTGCCAAGGTAAGAAACAAGGCCCGCAAGGCGGGCCCACAATACAACTTAATGAATACCGCCGATACGGCTAAGGCGGACGCCGGTTGGCCATTGGCCTTCCTGCTTGTTAAAGCTCATCCAGATAGCAACTGCTTTACCTACCAAGTTTTTCTCAGGCACAAAGCCCCAATAACGGCTGTCAGCACTGTTATCACGGTTATCCCCCATCATAAAGTACTCACCGGCAGGAACCACCCAAGTTGCTGGCTGCTGACCCGGCTGCTGATAATACTGACCGACTTGGCTCTGCGCTTGGTTAATCAGCAGAATATTATGGGTCACATCGCCGAGAGTCTCTTTACGGGTCCCTAAACGCAGGCCACCTTTCATGGTCTGGTCCTGAGGCACCTGATAGAAGCCATTACCCACTTCATTACCATCGAAACCACTAAAGGTCTGAATAAATTTACTCGGTTCCATGTCGGAATACGTTACCGGCACGGCGTTACCACAATGCCCTTCTCCGCATCCAGGGGTGATGGTCAGAGTTTTGCTTAAAGGATCGAAGACAATTTTATCCCCTGGTAGACCAATGACTCGCTTGATGTAATCAACACTGGGATCTTTCGGGTATTTGAATACCGCGATATCCCCGCGCTGCGGATGACCGGTTGGGATCAGCGTGGTCTGGGTGATAGGATCCTTCAGACCATAAGCAAACTTCTCCACTAAAATAAAGTCGCCGATCAACAGCGTCGGCATCATCGATGCCGACGGGATCTGGAACGGTTCAAATATAAAAGAGCGCACGACAAAAACGACAAATAATACCGGGAATACCGACACTGCCGTTTCAACCCAACCGGGTTTGCGGTCGATGGCTTTCACCGCACTGTTATCCAGACCGTTACCTGTCTGTGCCTGCGCCTGTTGCTGTTTCAAACGGCGAGCTGGTGCCCACTTAAATTTATCGATGCACCAAATGATGCCGGTTAGCAGGGTTGCCAGTGCCAGGATCAGTGCAAACATATTTGCCATGCCAAGTCCTTATTTAGTGTCCTTGCCTACGTGCAGAATGGCTAAAAACGCTTCCTGCGGGAGCTCAACATTCCCGACCTGCTTCATGCGTTTTTTACCGTCTTTCTGTTTCTGCAACAGTTTCTTCTTACGACTGACGTCACCGCCATAACATTTTGCCAGTACGTTTTTACGCAGCTGTTTAACCGTAGAACGGGCAATAATGTGGTTACCGATCGCCGCCTGAATCGCGATATCAAACTGCTGACGCGGGATCAATTCTTTCATTTTCTCGACAAATTCACGTCCGCGATACTGCGAGTTATCACGGTGAGTGATCAGTGCCAGCGCATCTACACGTTCGGAGTTGATCAGGACATCAACCCTTACCATATCAGAGGCCTGGAAGCGTTTGAAATTATAATCTAGGGATGCATAACCACGAGAGGTCGATTTCAGGCGATCGAAGAAATCGAGCACCACTTCCGCCATAGGGATTTCATAGGTCAGCGCAACCTGGTTACCGTGGTAGACCATGTTGGTCTGCACGCCACGCTTCTCGATACAGAGCGTGATCACATTACCCAAGAACTCCTGTGGCAGCAGCATATGACATTCAGCAATCGGCTCACGCAATTCTTCGATATTGTTCAGCGGCGGCAGCTTAGACGGGCTATCGACATAGACGATACCGCCATCAGTGGTCTGCACCTCATAAACCACCGTCGGGGCTGTAGTGATCAGATCGAGGTTATACTCACGTTCCAGGCGCTCCTGAATGATTTCCATGTGCAGCAGCCCCAGGAAGCCACAACGGAAACCGAAGCCCAGCGCGGTAGAACTTTCCGGCTCATAGAACAATGAGGCATCGTTAAGGCTCAATTTACCTAAGGCATCACGGAAGGCTTCGTAATCATCAGAGCTCACAGGGAACAGACCGGCATAGACCTGCGGCTTCACTTTTTTAAAGCCTGGCAACGCCTTGTCTGCTGGATGTTTGGCACTGGTTAGGGTGTCACCTACAGGCGCGCCAAGAATATCTTTGATCGCACACACCAGCCAGCCTACTTCACCACAATGCAATTCAGTGCGGTCGACACGCTTCGGTGTAAATATCCCCAAGCGGTCAGCATTGTATTGCTGGCCAGTGGACATCACCTTAATTTTCTCACCCTTACGCAGGGTGCCGCTTTTAATACGGACCAGTGATACCACACCCAAGTAGTTATCAAACCAGGAATCAATAATCAGCGCCTGCAATGGACCTTCTGGGTCCCCTTCCGGTGGTGGAATGTCACGTACCAGACGTTCTAACACCTCCGGGACACCGACGCCGGTTTTAGCGGAACAGCGTACTGCATCCGTAGCATCAATCCCGACAATGTCTTCAATTTCCTGAGCCACTTTCTCCGGGTCTGCTGCTGGCAGATCAATTTTGTTCAGGACAGGGACCACTTCGAGGTCCATTTCTATTGCGGTATAGCAATTTGCCAAGGTCTGAGCTTCAACGCCTTGCCCAGCATCTACCACTAACAGTGCTCCTTCACAGGCAGCCAGCGAACGGGACACTTCATAAGAAAAGTCAACGTGGCCCGGGGTATCGATAAAGTTCAGCTGATAGACCTGACCATCCGGAGAGGTATAGTCGAGTGTGACACTCTGCGCTTTGATGGTAATACCACGCTCACGTTCCAGATCCATGGAATCCAGGACCTGAGCAGCCATTTCGCGATCGGTTAATCCGCCGCAAGTCTGGATCAGGCGATCAGAAAGTGTCGATTTGCCGTGATCGATGTGCGCGATAATGGAAAAGTTTCTTATATGCTTCATTTATATGAATATCTTCGCGTAAAAACGTCTGTTGAATACCCGGGCACAGAGATGATCAGTCACATCACTTGTGACTCGTGTGGAGCCAGCCTCATTAATGAGGATGCATATTACACTGTTAGCGCCCGCTACGAAAGGCGCTGACTGGGGGTAATTTCATGCAGAAAGGGGGACAGTAGCTGACAGAAAGGTCGGCCCCAGTCTAACCGCCATCACTCATAGTTTGCGGTATCGACTCGCAAGGCATCTGGAGGTAAGGCAACACTGAGGATCACCGGCTGGAAAGCCTCTTTGCTGCCAATCATGGCAGCAATGCCTTTTGACAGGATAAAGCCACCGCACCCACCCAACAATGCCCCACAGGCAGAGGCCAGATCGCTGTGAAACAACGCCTGAAACAGACCGGCAACCGCAAACAGCCCCACTAACGGCGTCATATAGACCAATAACGCCGATCCAAGCAGGCTGCTTTCACGAATACCGAGTTCAATTCGCTGGCCCGATTTCAGTGGCTGGCGGCTGGCAACCTTAATCACTTCCGCGTCCTCCGGCCCAAGCTTATTCAGCAAATGGCTACCACAGCCTTTGCGGGCGTTGCAGCTATTACAGGACGTCTTCGCTTCGGTATGTAAGGTGGCGATACCGTTTTCCCATGACGCCACCGTTGCCCATTCTTTCATCATAATCAGTTACCCACATTAACATTATCTGCAATACGTTTAGCCGTAGCTGCAGGTAATTCACCCACGACGCTAATTTCCTTATTATTACGTACTTCCATCTGTATCGTACGTCGTCCAGTGCGGAATGTTTGGTTCAGGCTGTTTTTATCGGCCGTGGTGACATTGACCGTAAAGCTAAACAGCCCATCTGAGTATAACCGAGTTTCAAATGCTTTATTTAAGTTCGGCATCTGACGGCGGGTTTGGGAAATCATCTGCATTCCCGCCGGTATCCATTGTGCGGTCCAGTTAAAACTGGCTTTGGTGCCCTCTGGCAGAGTAAGCACCGGTGGCAAATTAGCACTTTTCAGGCCAGCCATCAGATTACTGACGCCTTTATCCACTGCAAAACTGACCACGCGGAACTGTTCGATAGGCTCTCCATCCTGGTCAAGCAAATCTACACGTAACGGCAGTGAGGTATCAGAATCCAACCAAATTACGTAGCTGAATCGTGAACCGTCTCGAGAAACCACCCGCAATACATCACACATCTGATCAGCGACCCGGGAACGGCCGACAGGAATAAAGTCATAGTAATTTTGCAGGCGAGCGAAATCAGCGTAGAGAATGGATGGCAGGCCATCGAGGATATGTTCCCCTGGCAGGGTAAAAGGCTCTAAACCCGATTCAAAATAACTGATGTCGTTACCACGCTGAATCACTTCACGGCGCGGTCCGTCCATCTGTAATAACTGGGCATAAGTCTGGCCATCAACCAAAGCATGGCGATAACGCAGAGACTCAATTCCCTGTCGGGAGACATTGATGTAAGCCAGTTCGTAATCTAGGTGGGTCGTGGCGTTTTCCATCTGCTGAAGCATTGCCGCCGGTACAGGTTTCTGCACCGTGGCAAATGCTGAAGACGTAAAACACCCGGCCAGTGCGGCGGCAAGGAGTAAACGTTTTTTCATTACTGCTGCTGAATACCCAGAGACTGATTACCCGGTACGCTAGCTTGCGCCTGCATAGGAACGCCGGATTCGAACTGATCGTTATTCAGACGACGCTGCAGTTCGTAATCCTGGAGCATAGCATTAACGTGTTGCTGTTGTTCCTGCACCTGACGCGACGCCGAGCCAGCATCAAAGATATCGGAGGGCACACCCAAGCTTACCGGTGACGCTTTGCCCATCATCGGCAAGGTATTAAATGCCGGGCTGTCGGACCCTTCACTGGCATGACCAGGCTGGCTGCTGCCGTAATGTTGAACACCCATGATCACCACCAGCGAGACACAAGCGGCCACACCGGCCTGGACCAGCTGTGATGCCCAAGCACGCTTTTTGCCGAAAAACGGCATTTTGCTCCAGCGTGAAGGCTCAGGCTGTGCTTCAGGGATCAAGGTCGACACATTGCTGTGCAACGGTTCCTCTGCAATGGCTTCAGCCACTTTAGCGGAGATATCAAAGTGCATCTGCGCAGGGAGATCACCGCGGATCGTGTCACGGATCAGGTGATAACTTTCCCAGCGCTGCTGCAATTCAGTGTCATCGGCCAGAGATGTCAGCAGTGACTTATCTAAGACTTCACCGTCCATAAACGCGGAAAGCTGTTCTTTCTGCATGCCTTTTACCTTTCGAGTAGCCGCTATCATTAACGTTGGATCAGCGGTTGAACTTTGTTATCAATAGCCTCACGGGCCCTGAAAATACGGGAACGCACGGTTCCCACCGGACAATCCATGATCCCGGCAATCTCTTCGTAACTCAGACCGTCAATTTCACGAAGAGTAATTGCCATCCGCAAGTCCTCAGGTAATGTTTCTATTGTACGAAAGACAATTTGTTTCAATTCCTCTGACAACATTAAGTTCTCAGGGTTCGAAATTTCTTTTAAAACCCCTGCACTTTCGAAATTTTCTGCTTCTGAAGCGTCAACATCCGTAGAGGGCGGCCGGCGTCCCTGTGCCACCAAATAGTTCTTCGCGGTGTTGACGGCAATCCGGTATAGCCAGGTATAGAAAGCGCTATCGCCGCGGAACGATTCCAGTGCGCGGTAGGCTTTTATAAATGATTCCTGTACCACATCCGGTACGTCTCCCGGGGGTACATAACGCGACACGAGACCCGCCACTTTATGCTGGTAACGAAGCACCAGTAAATTGAATGACTTCTGATCTCCTTTCTGGACGCGCTCAACAAGAACCTGGTCTGCTAACTGCTCGCTCATCCGAGGTCGTATCCCCACAAAATTTGTTCCATACCCAATAAATCACCAGCACATCTTTATTCATTATGAGCAAGCAACCTCTTGGAGCTAGAACGTTAAAAAAAGTTCAATTTTCTTACGCTACGTTCCGGTAATACCGGTCAACATAGCTTCCACCGGTCATTCCGGCCAGATAACCTGCACTACTTGCGCCGCTGTCTGCTTCAGACTGCGCGCAAAAGCGAAAACACTGGCGGCAGGTTACCCTATCCCCCGCCACTTTTCATCTTTAACACCGCGCATTTGGAGGCGTCAACGCTGGGCTGAACAGAAAGATGAGTTCTATACCCACGACCTCATGCCAAACACTCTCCCCGAAGGATAGAGGCTGTCGATAGATTCAGGGGGATTAACCTGATTTACGCAGATAAAAGGCCTCTGTCAGCTGACGATAAGCAGCAGAGTACTGCTGAACGTCATCACGGATCATCAGTTGCTGGTGAGTAACCGCCCCCGGCTGACGCGACAAGACACTTATTAAGCGGTGCGCTTTACGCTGCGGCAGTTCGCTGATAAGGGTTAAACCGCGTAAAAACCAGCCTTGTTGCTCCGCCAAAGTGACCAGTGACTCTCCTGCCTCTACTGGCAGAATAGTACAAAACTGCCCTGTCGGCAGTAACCGCTGACGGGCCGTTTCCAGAAGCGCCTCATGGGTTAGGCTGTCAGTATAACGGGCAGTGGCACGAGCATCGTTACGACAAGCTACCCCAGGGGAAAAATAAGGGGGATTGCTGACGATGAGTCCATAGCGGCGGCTGAACGCAGGGTCCCATTGTAGAATATCCCCTTGGTGGATCTGGATAGCCGCCGCCCAGGGAGACTCCGCTACATTCTGCCGTGACTGTCTCACCGCCGCAGCGTCCAGCTCAACGCCCTCCACTGTCACAGCCTGTCCGGCAGTCTGTAGCCGCTGAGCTAGCATCAGAGCAATTAAGCCGCTGCCGCTGCCAATGTCCAACACCGGTCCTTGAGTCGGTAAAGGTGCCGCCGCCCCTAAAATAATTCCGTCGGTACTCACTTTCATGCCACACTGATCGTGTGCGACAAAAAACTGCCGGAAGGTAAACCCGTTTTTCCTTAATGCATGTGTACCCGGCATTCGTTGTCTCCTGCATCGTTGTGTGCCACGGCTCATTACACACAGTGTAACCGGCTGAAAAAAATATTGCCGCTGGAAAACAGCACAGAACCGCCCCGCGCCTCTGTAAGCACACTTCCTATACACTGAATCGCAGACAATTGATGAAGATTCCGTCCGAAGTGTCTATAATCGGCGCCCCAAACAGAGGTAGACCATGACTGTAACCACTTTTTCCGATCTAGAACTTGATGAAACCCTGCTGAATGCCTTGCAGGATAAGCACTATTCACGTCCGACAGCAGTACAGGCTGAGGCGATCCCCCCGGCTCTGGAAGGACGTGATGTCCTGGGTTCAGCACCAACAGGTACCGGAAAAACGGCCGCATTCTTATTGCCCGCCTTACAGCATCTGCTCGACTTCCCCCGCAAAAAATCGGGGCCACCGCGTATTCTGATCCTGACACCGACCCGTGAATTGGCGATGCAGGTTGCTGACCAAGCACGGGAACTGGCGAAATATACCCGTCTGGATATCTCGACCATTACCGGTGGGGTAGCATATATGAACCACGCGGAAGTATTCAGCACCAATCAGGACGTGGTCGTCGCCACCACGGGACGCCTGCTGCAATACATCAAAGAAGAAAACTTTGACTGTCGCGCCGTAGAAACCCTGATCCTTGATGAAGCCGATCGCATGCTGGACATGGGGTTTGCTCAAGATATTGAGACTATCGCTGCGGAAACACGCTGGCGGAAACAGACCCTGTTGTTCTCTGCGACCCTGGAAGGGGAACATATTGAGGAGTTCGCCGAACGTATTCTTAACGAGCCAGTAGTGATTGGCTCGGAACCAAGCCGTCGTGAACGCAAAAAGATCCAGCAATGGTATTACCGCGCCGATAACCTTGAGCACAAAACCAAGCTGCTGATCCATCTGCTACAACAACCTGAGGCCACCCGTTCTATCGTTTTTGTTCGCAAACGTGAACGTCTACATGAAGTGGCAGAATGGTTACGCCAAGCAGGGATCCGCTGCAGCCACCTAGAAGGTGAAATGGTACAGGCCAAACGTACCGAGGCCATCAAACGCTTAAACGAAGGCGTAGTAAACGTCCTAGTCGCGACCGACGTGGCTGCCCGAGGTATCGATATTGACGATATCTCCCACGTGATCAACTTTGACCTGCCAAGAACGGCTGACACCTATCTGCACCGTATCGGCCGCACTGGTCGTGCCGGACGCAAAGGAACTGCGCTATCGCTGGTCGAAGCCCATGATAACGAACTGCTGTTGAAAATTGGCCGCTACCTGAACGAACCATTAAAAGCCCGAACTATCGAAGGATTACGACCGACTACACGTGCACCTTCTGCCACCGGCCCGAAAAAAGCCTCTAAGCGTCAGTTAGAAAAACGTAAAGAGAAGAAAAAAGCGGAAGAGAAAAAGCCAAGAGTAAAAGTGCGCCATCGCGACACCAAAAATGTCGGTAAGCGTCGTAAACCTGCTAGCACGCAGACTAGCGAACAGAACGATCAATAACTGTTCTCAAAAACACCATACCTACAAAAAAATCGCCCATCACGGGCGATTTTTTTAGGTAACAGCCTGGGTTTTAGGCAGTAGGGCCACTGCGCGGTCATATCAGTGAATAAACACCTGCTTCTCACTCTAACTGATTGAATTTCTCCCAGTACCTGCGCCCCCTTACAGGCTTTCTGTAAAGGTACGGGTGATCACATCACGCTGCTGTTCCGGTGTCAGAGAATTGAAGCGCACCGCATACCCGGAAACACGGATCGTCAGCTGCGGATACTTTTCAGGGTGTTTCACCGCATCTTCCAGTGTCTCACGGCGCAGAACATTGACGTTCAGATGCTGGCCGCCTTCAACCCGCACTTGCGGTGTCACATCCAGCGGAACTTCACGATATTCAATCTCCCCCAACTCCTGTAAATCCACAACCTGATCTGCCTGATAAACGCTTTTGGCACACAGGCAGCGGGCTTGGGCTTTCTCTTCATCCAGTAGCCAGAACGAATTTACAAGTGCAGCATTCGGTGATTGGGTAATTTGAATTCCATTAATCATAGTTGCCTCCCCGGCAGTTTTGGTCAACCAAAGTCACGACTGGGATAACGCTGAGGGTATTGTATAACCATCAACCACTGTTCAGTCTTTGACCTTTATCAACAAATCCTTACGGCGATAACGTCCAAAATTCTAACCTGATGATATAATTAGCTTTAAACACTAAATTATGTTTGTAATATTTAAAATTTATTTGATGAGCTTTGCAGGCGAAAGACTCACACTACGCTGACCGACCACCCCCCGGGAGAGAACAATGACGACAGTCACATGGCATGATGTGCTGGCAGAAGAGAAACAACAGCCCTACTTTACCGATACCCTACACACTGTGGCGCAGAGAAGAGCTGAAGGGATTACTGTCTACCCGCCACAGAAAGAGGTGTTTAACGCCTTTCGGCTGACAGAACTGCATCAGGTTCGGGTGGTGATCCTTGGACAGGACCCGTATCACGGTGCCGGTCAAGCCCACGGGCTGGCATTCTCGGTACTGCCGGGTGTGGCGATCCCCCCTTCCCTGCTGAATATGTACAAAGAGCTGGAGAAAGAGTTCCCTGGCTTTGAACGGCCAGACCATGGCTATCTGGCAAGCTGGGCCAGTCAAGGGATACTACTGCTGAACACGGTACTCACTGTGGAGGCCGGAAAGGCCCATTCTCACGCCAAACTGGGTTGGGAGCAGTTTACCGATAAAGTGATTGAGCAAATCAATCAGCACCGTGAAGGGATCGTATTTTTGTTGTGGGGCGCGCACGCGCAGAAGAAAGGGAAAATTATCGATCGCCAAAAACATCATGTTTTACAGGCGCCACATCCGTCACCGCTTTCAGCGCACCGCGGTTTTTTTGGCTGCGGCCATTTCGCAGAGACTAACCGTTTACTGGAAGCGGCTGGCCAGACACCGATTAACTGGATGCCAGAGCGCTGACAAAGGCCGACGACAACGGCAGGCGTTGCCCACCGTTGTCGCTTTCAGCGCAGAACGCCCATCAAGAATACTCTGCGCTAAACCATTAGGCTTTTGCTTTAGACACGGCCACCATCGCCGGACGCAGCAGGCGGCCGTTCAGGGTATAACCGTTTTGCATCACCATCAGTACATGGTTAGGAGCAACGTCGTCTGATTCCATCATCGACATCGCCTGGTGCAGTTCAGGGTTAAAAGGTACATGGGTTTCACCCACCACTTCCACACCAAACTTACGGACAGCACCTAATAATGATTTCAGGGTCAGCTCGATCCCTTCAATCATTGAGGCCAGCTCTGGGTTGCTCTTATCAGCTACCTGTAACGCACGTTCCAGGTTATCGATAACCGGCAACAATTCGTTAGAGAACTTTTCCAACGCAAACTTGTGGGCTTTCTCGATATCCAGCTCGGTACGGCGACGGATGTTCTCGATTTCCGCTTGAGCACGCACCTGTGCTTCACGGACGCCGCCACTCAGTTGGGCCACTTCAGCTTCCAGCTCTGCGATACGCTGATCACGGCCATCTGCTTCACCGTGGGTCTCTGCCTGTTCAGTGGTAGCCTGTTGTTCTGCGGCCTGCTCTTCTGAAAATTGCTCGTTAGGGGTATTCTGTTCTTTACTGCTCATGAAAATCTCCGCGTTTTCCATATTGATATCGCCGACAGGCTTATTATGGGGATCAAAATTCGGGATTCAAGGGACGGTGTTATTTAGACAACGGATTTGCCCTAAGGACTTACCTGCAAATGAATAAATTATTTAAATGTATTGGCATTGTCGGCCATCCGCGTCATAGCCATGCACTAGCGACACACGAAATGCTCTGCCACTGGCTACTGAGTGAAGGCTATCAGGTGATCGTCGAACAGCAGATTGCAGAAGATCTTAACCTGACGCAGGTAAAGACCGGCTCATTGGCCGAGATAGGGGAACAGGCAGATCTGGCGGTTGTGATTGGCGGAGATGGCAATATGCTCGGCGCTGCCCGAGTACTGGCACGCTATGATATTAAAGTGATTGGCGTCAACCGCGGTAATCTCGGTTTTCTGACGGATTTAGACCCAGAAAATGCCCGTCAACAACTAGCGGAGGTCCTGCAAGGCCACTTCTTTACCGAACAACGCTTTTTGCTGGAAGCGCACGTCAAGCGCCCTCAGCATAGCACCCGCAGTGCCACGGCGATCAACGAAGTGGTGCTGCACCCCGGTAAAGTCGCCCATATGATCGAATTTGAAGTCTATATCGACAATAATTTCGCCTTCTCCCAGCGTTCCGACGGACTGATCATTGCCACGCCAACCGGTTCCACCGCCTATTCGCTGTCTGCCGGTGGCCCAATCCTTACCCCTGGGCTGGAAGCGATCAGTCTGGTGCCAATGTTCCCGCATACCTTGTCGGCACGGCCATTGGTGATCAACAGCAACAGTGAGATCCATCTGCGTTTTTCTTCACTCCGCAGTGACCTAGAAGTCAGTTGTGACAGCCAGATTGCACTGCCGATCCGCGAAGGGGATGAAGTCTTAGTGAAGCGTAGTCCGCAGCATCTGGATTTGATCCATCCGAAGAATTACAACTACTTCAATACATTAAGTACGAAGCTGGGCTGGTCGAAAAAATTGTTTTAAAAAATGGGCCGCCACTCTTTACTGTAAAAAAAAGCGGCTTATACTGTATAAAAAAACAGTCATGTTTTTCTATACAGGTGATACTATGCTGGCACAACTGACCATCAGCAACTTTGCAATTGTTCGTGAACTGGACATCGATTTTCAACAGGGAATGACCGCCATCACCGGAGAAACCGGAGCTGGGAAATCCATTGCGATCGATGCCCTCAGCTTGTGCTTGGGTACCCGGGCAGACGCCGATATGGTCCGTCCCGGGGCGGCCAGAGCGGATATCTGTGCCCGCTTTCGCCTGAATGGCTCCCCTTCCGCCCGCCAGTGGCTGACGGAAAACCACCTTGATGATAACGAAGAGTGCCTACTGCGCCGCGTGATTAACGCAGACGGTCGTTCACGTGGCTTTATCAATGGCACCTCAGTTCCACTGTCACAACTGCGTGAGTTGGGTCAGTTGCTGATCCAAATTCACGGGCAGCATGCCCATCAACTGCTGCTGAAGCCTGAACATCAGCGTTACCTACTCGATGCCTATGCTGACCCGAGCGAACTCACTGCGACAATGCACCGCCATTATCAACAATGGCATCAGGCTTGCCGTGCCTTAGCGACCCTGCAACAACAAACACAGGAGCGTGAAGCTCGCCGTGAGCTACTGCAATACCAGTTAAAAGAGCTGAACAGCTTTGCACCTCAGGCCGGTGAGTATGAAGGGGCAGATAACGAATACAAGCAGTTGGCCAGCAGTGGGCAACGCCTCACCGTCAGCCAGCAGGCATCTCAGATGCTGTCCGATGGCGAAGACACTACCTTACAATCACTACTGTACAGCGCCCGTCAAACCGTCAGTGAACTGATCGCCATGGACGATAGTCTGACACCGGTATTGACCATGCTTGACGATGCGGCGATCCAAGTCAGCGAAGCGGCCGATGAACTGCGTCACTACTGTGAGAAAATTGACTTGGATCCTAATCGTTTACAGGAACTGGAACAGCGCATTTCACGGCAAATTTCTTTGGCCCGTAAACACCATGTTGCCCCAGAAACCCTGCCAGACCTGCATCAGCAGTTACTGGAAGAGTTTCAGCAACTGGAAAATCACGATGAGGAACTGGAAGCGCTCAGTCAGCAGGTGAGCCATTACCATCAAGCGGCGCTAAAAACAGCACAGCAGTTGCATCAACAGCGCACCCATTTCGCGACAGAATTATCAGAAAAAATCACTGGTTCCATCCATCAGTTATCTATGGAGCACGGACAGTTCACCATTGATGTCACCTTCCGTGAGGATCGCCTCACCCCGCAGGGCGCTGATCAGATAGAGTTTCGGGTCAGCACCAACCCCGGTCAGCCGTTGCAACCACTGGCTCGTGTCGCCTCCGGCGGTGAACTATCGCGTATTGCCCTTGCCATCCAGGTGATCACCGCGCGGAAAATGGAAACCCCGGCGATGATTTTCGATGAAGTCGATGTGGGGATCAGCGGTCCAACCGCCGCTATTGTCGGTAAAATGCTGCGCCAGTTAGGGGGATCCACCCAGGTGATGTGCGTCACTCACCTGCCACAGGTGGCTGGCTGCGGACATAGCCACTTCTTTATCAGTAAAATGACCGATGGCTCAATGACAGAAACCCAGATGCGCCTGTTGGACAAGTCTGCTCGTCTGCATGAACTGGCGCGTTTACTGGGCGGAAGTGAAGTCACCCGCAACACTTTGGCTAATGCAAAAGAACTTTTAGCAGCCTGATACGGCACTTTTTTTTCAGCCGGGAGTCATATGCATGCCCTGCAAAGGTTTCCATCCGGCGAAAGGTCTATTATTATCGGTATCTTATAGCGCCGGACGAGCCAAACCTATTACAGGCAGAAATCATCGTTGATGGCAAACAACCGCCTTCACAGGCATATGTGTGCGAAAAAGGAATCTATACATGCGCAGTAAAATACTGGCTGCTGCTGCAGTAGTAATGTTGATGACCACCGCGGGTTGCTCAACACTTGAACGAGTCGTTTACCGTCCGGATATCAATCAGGGTAACTATCTGGTGGCAAGCGATGTCAGCAAGCTGCATACCGGCATGAACCAGCAGCAGGTCGCTTATACCCTCGGCACGCCAATGATGACCGACCCTTTTGGTAGTAACGTCTGGTATTACGTGTTCCGTCAAGAACCGGGTCACGAGAAAGTAACACAGCAGACCTTGACACTGACCTTTGATAACAATGGTATTCTGACCAATATCAATAATAAACCGGCACTGAGCAAGTAATAGGCTTTACTGGCTATCAGGCACAAAAAAGCGCAGAACAGTCTGCGCTTTTTTGTGGGCAATGATCTGATCCTATCGGCTATCGACTAAGATTTCTTAGCAGCGGTAGCAGAACGCTCCGCCCGCTGACGGCGTAGCTCTTTAGGATCAGCTAGCAAAGGCCGGTAAATTTCGACCCGGTCTCCCGCCGCGACAGCATCGTGCAGTTTAACGGTACGACTATAAATACCGACCTTATTAACCGACAGGTCTATTTCTTTGCGCAGTTCAGTCAGACCAGAGGCTTGTATCGCCTGCTCAACCGTACTGCCTTCCGGCAGGCGTACTGTACGAAGGTACTGTTTTTCAGGAAGCGCGTAGACCACTTCCACCTGCAGATCAGCCACTGTAGACCTCTCTCGCCCGAGTAGTGAAGGCCTGCACCATATTATTGGCCAGTTCTTTAAAGACGCGGCCAAATGCCATTTCTACCAGCATATTGGTGAATTCAAAATCCAAGCTGAGCTCGACCTTACAGGCATCATCCCCCAGCGCGACAAACTGCCAGCCACCGCTCAGCTTACGGAACGGTCCTTCGACCAGCTGCATATGAATACGCTGGTTATTGGTCAGTGTGTTGCGGGTTGTGAATGTCTTACTGATCCCAGCCTTGGAAACATCCACCGAAGCCGTCATCTGGTTTTCAGAACTTTCGACGATCCGGCTACCGGTACAGCCTGGCAAAAATTTCGAATAGGCATCAACATCATTCACAAGCTGGTACATCTTTTCAGCACTGAACGGGACCAGCGCTGAACGACTAATCTGGGCCATAACACTTCCTGCTAATTAGAAAACTCTTAGATCATACCAGTTTCATCAGTTAAACAAAAATGTCTTCATGTTTATGACATGCTAGAATATGTCACTTATTCCCCCGTGACCGGGGATGGTTTCTGCGCATAAGTGGTGTAAAATAAGCAATATTATGACTAAGAAAAAAGCTCACAAACCCGGTTCTGCAACCATTGCCCTCAACAAACGTGCCCGCCATGAATACTTCATCGAAGATGAATATGAAGCCGGTTTGTCGCTGCAAGGCTGGGAAGTTAAATCACTGCGTGCAGGGAAAGCAAACATCAGCGAAAGTTACATTTTGCTGCGTGACGGTGAAGCCTTTCTGTTTGGTGCCACCTTTCAGCCACTGCTGGGTGCCTCCACCCACGTCGTCTGTGACCCGACACGTAACCGTAAATTACTGCTAAACCAACGCGAACTGGACTCCATCTTTGGCCGCGTCAACCGCGAAGGTTACACCGTTGTCGCGTTGTCCCTGTATTGGAAAAATGCGTGGTGCAAACTGAAGATTGGCGTCGCCAAAGGTAAGAAAGAGCACGACAAACGTGACGACATTCGTGAACGCGAATGGAAAATCGACAAAGCGCGTATCATGAAGAAAGGAAATCGCTAAACCACTGGAAAGTTTCGTGGTTCTTCTGGTACACTGCTAAACAGTACTTGGGGCTGATTCTGGATTCGACGGGATTTGCGAAGCCCAAGGAGCATGCCGAGGGGCGGTTGGCCTCGTAAAAAGCCGCAAAAAAATAGTCGCAAACGACGAAAACTACGCACTAGCAGCTTAATAACCTGCTTAGAGCCCTCTCTCCCTAGCCTCCGCTCTTAGGACGGGGATCAAGAGAGGTCAAACCCAAAAGAGATCGCGTGGATGCCCTGCCTGGGGTTGAAGCGTTAAATCCAATCAGGCTAGTTTGTTAGTGGCGTGTCCGTCCGCAGCTAATAAGCGAATGTAAAGACTGGACTAAGCATGTAGTGCCGACGGTGTAGTAATTTCGGACGCGGGTTCAACTCCCGCCAGCTCCACCAAACAAAAGAAGGGGTTACGTGCAAACGTAGCCCCTTTTTCTTTGGTAGTGGCGGCAAAATGGCGACAGCCAGTTTGCACACCTATCATTAACGTCTTAGACGTTTGTGTAAAAAAGGTGAATTACATGGAAGAAATGCACTTTGTTTACATTAATGCGAATGCACGCATTGGTTCCTACTCGATAATCAGTATTAGCCTCAGCGATAACCATATCCAGGGTATTTGCCAGTCGAGCCATTCGATAAAAACCTTCCGCAAGGACAGAATACTTAAAGAATGTGCGTCAGCTGTTGAAGCACAACACGCCTGTCAGTCCTTCCTGCCTGAAAACTACATCCACCTTACCAGGGTAGTTAAGCCCAAAAATCACTCTTTTGACATCTGCTTTACCGGCTTCAAAAAAGCAGATAAAGAACGCCTGTCTGAAGTGGCACAGGCGCACAATATGACGGTCAGAAATTCAGTGACTCAAAATTTGCAGATGCTTTGTTGTGGCTACAACGCAGGACCATCCAAAGTCACAGCTGCCCGTATGAAAGGGACAATCGTCATCGATGAGGAAAGTTTTGTACGTTTTCTCGAAACAGGTGAGATACCCGATGAATAAAACCTGCCGCAGCAGGTTTATGGTCAGAAACTGATAAGTTCCTGACCACCCGGCACTGGGTGAGGCGGGGCATTATTGATCAGTGCGGGAGTCGCGATAAAACGCACCACTGTCTCATGTGTCACGAAGGTGCTGCCGCAATTAATATTCTGGCACTGGCAGTAACGCTCTTTTGTACTGTCAGTGACCTGAAAACTGCTGCGCGTATGTGCTGCATGTCCACACTTTGGGCAATTCATCATTTTTATATTCTCCACCCCATGAATATCTCAATAATGATACACTGATATTCAATTTTGAGAACCACCTTACTCTGCCTGAAGATCATCAATCTTCACTTCAAGCTCCAGACTGGTAGTAAAACCATTATCAGGACTGATCGAATGCGTCAGGGTAGTAATCGTCCATTCGGCATCATCAATGGGCTGTTTAAATCCGCTCACCTTTACCGGCATTTCGGTATACAGGTCAGCCCTGCCCTCTGCAAGTTGCAGTGAGAATGAGGCAACACCACGCTGCAGCCGCTCCCATTGTGTTTTTGCCGCACGCTGAGCATTGCTGCGATTGGCATACGTCCGGTTAAGCACCAGTACATTTTCATCGGTACCCACCAGATAATCGCCCTGTTTTGCTTCCCGAGCTTTAGCTTTGGTATTTTTTTGACGGTTCTGAACACTGGCTGTTTCTTTATCCTGAGGCTTCTGCGTGTCCAGCCAGCTGGCAATAACTCCGGTATAAGCATCACGATCAGCCAGGGTAAAGCGATGACCATCACCCGCCTGACGCGTAATAATAATGACCGGCAGGGATTTCCCGCTTGCCGTTCTTCCCTGCCCCTGCCGAAGGAATAACAGATAACCGTTTTTCACAGAGGCAATTGCCCCATACTCTCTGGCCAGCCGCATCAAAAAACTGGCATCACTCTCACTGGTCTGATCCATATGCTCCAGTATTTCGGCCGCCATCTCCTTGTCCAGAGCTGTTTTAAGGTTATGTCGGTTGGCAAGCTCTTTTACCACATCCCCCACGGTCGTCTGATGCCATGACTTTTCACGCCGGGTATTGAGAGTTTCCCGGAAATCTGCACTGCGTGCGCGGATAGTCAGACAGTCTGGCGTTCCGCTATGCTCAATCTCATCAACGGTAAATCCTCCTTTTGGGTAAAGTAACTGTCCTTTCCATCCAAGGGACAACTGTATAACAGCACCACGTCGCGGCAGAATGATTTGCCCGTCAGCATCATCCAGTTCCAGATCGAGCTGGTCAGCCTCAAAGCCCCGGTTATCGGTCAGCGTCAGACTCATGAGACGCGCATCCAGTACGGTCGTCACATCCTTACCTTCAATTGTGACACTGAACGCAGGGCTTTTACTGCTGAGGTCAAAAAGATCAGTACCAAAACTCACGGCAGTAATCCCCCCACCCTGTTTTTTATACTACCTATCGCAGATGTTGCAGAGTCCTGCAGGTTACTCAGTTGATCGCTGAGGTTGCCGAACATATCAGACAAAGATTCATCGACCCTTTTCAGGGTCAGCGTAAATTCAATACGACGAGGCATGCCGCTTTCAAAAAATTCTGTTTTGGTCTGGCTCAGACTCTCGATGACAAACATGCCATAAATGGTCCCGCAGCCTTCAATAAGAGGCCAGGCTTTGCCCGGCTCAGCCATTTGCTCAAGCGCCAGTAATGACAACCTGCCACCAGTGATCTCCGGTAATAACACACCGGATAATGTCAGTGAGTCGTTGGCAGGACCAAGAAATTGCGTTGACGGACGGCGGTTTACCCTGCTGTTAGCGGCATGTCGCCAACTGCGCTGATATTGCAATTCCTGATAAGGCACAGTACGTAACATAAAAACGTATAATCCCAGCACCATCATCATGATTCATATCCTCCCTGATCACTGAAATTACTGCGAGCTTTCGCCCTGGCTTTACGCTCCCGATCATTGAGCTGGCGAGCAACTTCGCGGGCAATATCCTGCGCGTTCTGTCCGGCCTGGGTGATGATCTGGATTGGCGCATTAATTTCATATCGGATTACCGCTGACTGAAAACCAGTATTCTCTGCTGGCATTGAGTATGCGTTGGCCGGAAGACTGAAAGGATGTAATGGAACAGCATCTGCTGCTGGTATTGCCGCCAGTCCCATCACGCTGGCTACCATAGATGCCAGAGCGGCAGTACGTCGCCGGCTGGTGATATTCACAGGGCCGCTGATAATTTCCGGGCCATTTTCTCCGGCAATACCAAACCGGCCACGCGGAATATATCCACCGCTGTCATACATTCCGGCAAAGGTTCCGGGATTACCTGCTGTTTGCGGTTTAACTGACGAATGATCACCACCGGTGATCCAGTCCGGCAGGTAGTTTTTCACTGATGTCAGCTTGCTTTTAAGTGACTCCCACTTCTCATTAATACCCCTCAGGATGCCATCAATAATAGCTCCGCCCGCCTGTTTAAATTTTACGGAGAGAGCTGCAATATCATTTACAATCTCATCCCATTTCTGGCTGATAGTCTGCCTGATAACAGACCAGGCTCCGGATACGGCAGACGAAATAGCATCCCACATTCTTTGGAATTTTGGCCCCAGTGTTTCCCAGTTCTGCCACAGATAAATAGCCCCGGCGGCAATCAACCCGATGACGGCCAGTATCGGGTTAGCCCACATCAGTTTGCCCAGCCAAAGGATCCCGGAACCCACCGCTCCCAGCGACTTCCGGAGTAGTCCAAACGCTCCGACGCCTTTAATTCCCAGCATCGAAAACTGAAAACGTAATAACGTAATCGGGGCCAGTAATCCGACGATGGCGAACATTAAACCACCAAAAAGTGCAGTCGCTCCGGCGATGACTGCACCGAGAATAACGAATGCCTTGCTGAATGCAGGGTGTGCTTTTAAAAACTCAGAAACTCCATGCAACACATCAGTGATGGATTGAGCCAGCCCTCGCAGCCAGCTATTATTTTTTTCAAATAATTCAACACTGATGTTTTCCAGTGCTGCCTGGAGCATGGTCGTATCGCCCGCCATGTTATCCAGCATGGTTTTTGATACCCGCGCCGCTTCGCCGTCGTATTCTCCTGGTCTCCCCCGCATCCTTTCCAAAGAACCATTCCCGGCGGCACGCATTAAAATGCTGAAACCCGTGACAGCATTCACCCCGGCAATATTTTTAAATATTTGTGCACGATCGATATTACCCATGCCCGCCGTTTTTTTGTTGATGTCCTTCAGAATATCAACCATATCACGCATATTTCCGGCATTATCTTTGGTGCTGATCCCCAGATTCGCAACCGCTTTAGAGGTGCCAAGGCGGCTTAATATACTGCGCATTGCTGTACCGGCCTGGCTTCCCTGAATACCGGTACTCCCCAGCATCGAGGTTGCTGCTGCAATCGTTTCCAGCGACTGCCCGTATTCACGGCCAACACCAGCAGAATATTTCAGAGATTCACCCAGCATAGGAATATCAACATTGTTACGGGTGAACAGTGCGGTAAGCACATCCGCAACGCGATCCATCTTCTCTGCCGGTATACCCATCGCCGTCTGAATATTCGAAGCAATATCCGCAGTGGTGCCAAGATCGATATCTCCGGCGGTGGCAAGATTAAGGATCCCCGGCATCGCACCCTGAATTTGCGTTGCGCTGTATCCGGTACGGCCCAGATAGTACTGCCCCTCAGCTACCTGCATATCAGTAAATTTTGACTTTAAGGGGAGCGTTCTGGCCTGCTGTCGCAGTGCTGCCATTTCAGGGTTGTTCTTATCCTGAAGGCGTGTGACTGCCTGGGTTTTACTCATTATGGCGTCAAAGTCATAACCGACATTCAATGTTTGTTTCAGGTCGTTAAACATTGTGCGGCCGGTAGCTATTGAGGTGAACCCCATCCCCGCCACCATAGCCCGCTGTTGATTGCCGGTATTGTATTTCTCCCGCGCCGCATTTATTTTGGCCTGGCGTACACCCAGAGTCTTTAATTGCTCCTTTTGCCTGGCCAGAGCCAGAGTTGCAGACCCGGTATCTGCTTTTAACCGGCGCTGAGCATCTGAAAGTTTTCTGGTATCAATGCCCGCACTATTTAATGCCAGCCGTTGTCGCTGAACAGACTGCCGCAGACCGTTATAGCTCTGCTGCAACTCATTAACGCGGTTCTTTGCCTGAAGTAATAATCGCGCTTGCTGCGCTGTAGGTTTATTGATTTGAGCGAACTGGCGGGAGAGTTTCGCTGCTTCTTCCCGCGCAGCCCGGAGATTATTTCCGGTAACCGCCAGCTGTGAGCTGGCTTTACGGAATCCATCTATGCGCCCTGCTTGCTCATTTAATGTTTTAAGCTGATCGCGGCTTTTTCTGATAGCCTCAGTCAGCCCTTTTGTACTGGATTGTGCGGCCCGGAACGGGCGGGTGATTTTATCAACCGCATTTAATACTACCTGCAGGCGCAGGTTATTGTCGCTCATCGCAGGCCCCGCTTCGCTGTATTGCTTTATACCGCCACTCCAGCACCTCTGTCAGCGGCATAACATCAGTGACGGACGGTGGCCAGTGGAAGATAGTAGCAATATCGGCCACCAGATCATCAACCGTCAGGCTGTCGGTAAACCGGCAAGCACCGACCTCGGCAACAAAAAAGTCACCACCTCGACAGAAAGCGAGGTGAGATCAGCAGGGTCCAGCTCTGCCATTTCCTGCGCGGTCAGCGCCGGAGTAGAGATTCGCGGAATAATGGTCATCATCGCACCCACATCCATATCCATAATCGCCTGCAGGCGGGTACCACGCAGCGCACCGGACTGAGGTTTACGCAGTAAAACTTCTTTGATTTCTGTTTTACCACGGATAACCGGGGTATCCAGTTGAATTGTTTTTTCAGTGTGTTGATCACGCATTTTATATTCCTGTTAAGAAGGGCGACCATGATGACCAGAGGAATCAAAGGCCAAGCGCATTACGATGTGCTTCCATCAGATCCACACCGCCAACGATTTCCACCATGTTGACCACATCAACCTCATACAGTACTTCTCCATTGATGGTCAGCTTCGCATAGCTGTTAGTGCTACTGATTTTGGTGGTACTGCTCTCACCAGTTTTCCACTCGCCGGAATCCACCTCTTTGTGACGTCCACGAACAACCAGCTCCACGGCCTGTACTTCTCCGGTATCGTCACGCTGTATGGAGCCAGTAAACCGTAGCTGAATGCTATCCACCGTGGCTTTACCCATCTGCCTGAATAGCAGCAGTTCAGTACCACCGATTGAAAATTCCGTGTCCAGAGCACCATCATCCAGTCCCATATCCACGTCCACCGCGCCAGCCATACCTCCGCCGCGATACTTCTCAAACTTGCGAGTGAATTTTGGCAGACTCAGAGACTCAACGATCCCCTGCCAGTTATTTCCGTCATTAAACAGGTTCAGGTGTTTTAACTTACGTGGCAGAGCCATGTGACTATCTCCTTATGCACTGACCTGACTGGCAAAATTGATCAGATACTGGTCCGTGATGCGCTGACGTAGCAGCAAGTTTTCCAGCGGAGGCACTGGCGTATAGTCATAATCGATAAGTAATTTTCCGGCTTTAAGCGTGTCTTTATCATTCACACTCTCATCCAGCCAGCAGTCACCGCCGATAAGATACCCCTGACTGACCAGGCTACGCATTCTGGCACGAATACCCTCGATAATGTCACGGGCCAGCGACGGGTTAAGCGGTAGATCTACTGCCCACATATGCGCTTCTGCCATCGTGTCTGCCAGTACCTGTGCGGTGCGGGTATAGTTCTCAAAAGCAAACAGTGGATCATCACTGAGGCAGCGGGAACCCCAGAAGCGAAAACCATCTTTGCGGATCAGGGTAGTCACTTCATTTTGATTCAGCAGACCGGCATCCGTTGCCGGATCCTGCAGATCCCAGAACACATCAGCAGAAATACCGGTGACACCATTCACTCCCACGTTGGACAGAGTCTTGTGCCAGCCGGTCTGCTCGTCAATTTTTGCTCGAAGACCGAGCGCCCTGGCGGAAGCGTAAGCCGTCGCCTCTGCATTCAGTACAGTGTCAAAGTTGATGAAGTCAGGCCAGATCAGCATCCCCTCACGCTGGCTGAAATTGTCGCGGTAGGTAATCGCTTCTTCCACCGTTTTACAGCCATAAGCTGCCAGGTAGGCAAACCCGCGCAGACTCTGTGCCACACTCAGCAGTTCTGTCGCTACGGCCTGCGTGTCATGTCCGGGCACACCGAGAATGCGGGGCTTGACGCCGAGTTGTGTCTGCGCCGAGAGTAGCGCCTTCATACCGGTTTTTTTCCCGTCAGCGGTCACACCACCGATAATATTAGAGGTTGTTTCCGCTTCGCTGTCACCCTGCGCCACGCGCACAACGACAGTCACAGGTTTCGCCTGGCCAGCAATCGCATCCAGCGAGCGCGCAAGTGTACCGGACTCCCCCGCCTTACCGCTGGCGGTCAGTACATCAGTCAGCAGGACCGGTTTATTGAGGGGGAACATGGCCGCATCAGCATCATCGCCGGTGCAGACCATGCCAACGATAGCGGTACTCACCGTGGTAATCGTTCGGGTGCCCTCGTTGACTTCAACAACGCGCACACCGTGGTGGTAATCCTGAGCCATAAGGCAGTTTCTCCGGTTTACTGGGATGTGCATATGTTCTGGTTGATATGCGCGCACCGCACGTACCAGGTTATGTACAGCGGATGGCACAATGGAAGTGATCTAAAAATCCCCGCAGTTGCGGGGATCTGTTTAATCTTTCGGCGCTTCTGGCCAGCTAATATCCTGGGACATCAATATATCTACCCGGGAAAGCAATACTCGGTATTTTTTCCAGTTAATTAACCGTAGATCATCACCTTCCTCCGACATCTCCAAATCGATGGCATCCTGTAATATCTGAATTCGGTCAGTAGCCTCCCGCAGCAATCCACTTTTAATCGCATTAACACTGCCACCGTTTAGCACCGGAATGCGGGGCTGTCCTTGTATTACCTGCCCATCAATATACTTCGAGTCCTGGCCAATAGATTCAAATATATCTTTAGGTACCTCTGCCAGATCCTTAGATTCATATCTGTCAGCTTCATCCTGATTTATAGCTATCATCATTCCGGTCACATAGGCGTCATTATCCGTCAAAATAAAAAATCGGTTAGTGAAAAAAATAGGTTCAGCATCCTGAGTAAGATGTGCAGTATTATCAGACATAGTAATTACCAAATTGCCAGTACATTAACGTTAATATCAGAACTGTTCGCATTATATAAACTTGCGTCACTGGAAGATGCACCATTGAACCAGACATTGGGAGCACCATTAAAAACAGAGACAAACAGAGCGGGTGTACTACTAAATGCTGCCGGAAATGTCCATATAATAGTTGAATTAGCGGGAATGCTCAGATTGTGACGACACCATTGCTCATCACCAGGCATTTTCACCCACGCTCCGTTGCCGTTAGATCCGGACTGAAATTGATTATAAGCCACTGCACTGTTTGGTGAATCTCCTCCCGAGACAGCAAATGACTGACTGGCATCGCCATTTAAAGCAGCTTTTTTATTTAATTCAGAATTAAGAAGCAAAACGGGTACCGCCGAATTATTATCTTCGGGGACGCTTTGGACCAAAAACTTCTGCGATGAATCACCGGTTATTAAAGCCCGTTTATTGAATAAATCAGGTAACCCAATATTTTCAATGAACAGATCCGGTTCAGGGATGTCCGCACCGTTTTGATCTTTGGAAAGCTTACCTGACAGGCCGATTATCAGGTCATCAACATCTACCTGTAGCTCCAGCACCTTATCATCTACATATTTTCGTGTTGCCAGCACCACGGACGGGTCAATCTTCAAAGTGATATTATCTGTACTGCTGGTAATCAGCACCATACGCACAGTCTGAGTGCGCCCGCTTCCCTCTGTCAGTTGTGGCTTATAGCTTTCCGGACAGTTTCCCACGGCTATCAAAGAGCCGGTTTCATCGAACAAACCTACTTCACGAATCCACCAGCCTCCCTCGGTTTCAGGAATTACCTGCTCAGCAATAATCTGGCTACTGTTCTGCGGGTCGATATACAGCATATTTAACTCAGCACGACGCTTTTCAGCAACCAGCTGTACTTGCTCTGCACTGGGTAACGGAAGAGTGCCATCACCGTCCCCCACTGCCATATGAGTAATTTTCAGGGGCAAGCCAAGCGCGGTTGCGCTAGCCAGTTTCGCCGCACCAATATCCGTCAGCAGGGTATAAAATTTTGCGCTCATGGATTTACTCTCATTGTGTCAATAACATGGATCGCCATGCCCTCATTCGCGATCCCGCAGGAAATAATGGTTTCGTTTATGTATGGATAGATCGTGATTTCTTCACCGGTATAAGTGGCTGCACCCACAAAATATGCGCCACTACTCTGCAGATTGATGGAGATACCAATCAGATGGCGACTGCACGGTTTTGCATCACTGATCAGGCGTTCCAGTTCCAGATAAATTTCTTCTGTAATGCCCTGGTCCTGCACACCAATATCCAGCCGAAACGTCCCCGGCACCTCACTGGTCTGCCACCACTCAATGATGCGGATCATGAATCCAAAAGGCTCTACAACGCGCCTAACGGCGCTGGCTGTGCCTTTATGTTGATGGATATAGAAAGCATCCTGCACCACACGACGCTTTACACTCTCAGTCCAGCTTTCATCCCAGCGGTCAACGGAAAAAGCCCAGGCCAGATACGGCAGGAAACTGACCGGGCACGTTATCGGATTCCATAAATCACGCAGCGGTATCTGCAATTCAGAAATGCCGCTGCACGTCTCTGCCAGTCGACGCTCAAGCGGAGAGGAACCGGGAGGTAACAGGCTATTCATCCGTGCCACCGTTGGTTATGCTCCACTGCGAACAGGATGCTGCCTGCATCTTATTCAGCACCACATCATCAATTGGCGCGGCCAGTTCCACACGCTGAACCCCCTCAACATGCAATGCAGCATAAATAGCACTGCGGCGAATATCACGGCCCAGCCTTGTCTGGCTGGTAATGTAATTTTGCAGGCTGGCTTTTGCCGCTACCATCACTGGCTCAGCTTCCGGTCCCGGATAAAGAAAGATCGTCGCATCTACGGTGTATGGAATAATTTCTGCGCTGCGTACCGTAAGACGATCAGCTACCGGACGCACATTTTCGCGGTTAAGTGCCTCATCAACTACCGCCAGCAGATCTGCCTCTGCCACGCCGTCACCCTCCCGGCTCAATACGGTAAGCACCACCTCTGCAGGTGCAGGACTGGTTGCGCTGGCATCTGCCACACGTCCGTCCGCACTCTTTGCATGAAACTCATAAGCTGCTGTTGGCCCCGCAACAGATACCCCCTCGAACGCAGCAGGAACCCGCAAACGGAGAGCATCATCGCTTTCCATAACGGTTACGGCCGGTATCATCGTATCGTTGTCAGCAGGTGTTATCCCTAGGCGTTTAACGTTGTAGTTGGCTGCCTGCTGATCGAGATCGCTGCCAATGGCATACGCCACCATAACCGCCTGTGCTGCCTCATTAATCCGCTGACGCAAGAGGATTTCACGGTAGGTACTTTCCTGCAGTAGTTTAGTGACAGGTTCTGATTCCAGCGCCAGAGTGCGGCTCACCGCATCTTGCTCATCCTCAGGATAGAGAGCCACAAAGGAAGCCTTACGCTCAGCAAGCAACCCTTCAAAATCCGGTATATCCACTATCTGCGGTGCTGGTAGCTGGGAGAGATCAATCACTGCCATTGTCAGCTCCTGTTGATATTGATAGAGAAACCGGTGCGCCGTTATTACGCTGCCCGGCAACATCAACCACCATGGAGCCATCAAAATTGCTACTGATGACGATAGTATCCAGCGTAAACCGTGGCTCCCAGCGGCTCAGGGCCACGTAGACTGCGGACATGATCTGCAAACGCAGTGCCGGATTTTGTGGCTGGTCAATCAGGGCGGATAGCAGGGAACCGTAGTCCCGGCGGGAAAGCCGACTACCTTGTGGCGTCAGCAGAATATCCCGCACCGACTGACGCAGATGGTCAGTGTCCGTAATACGCTGCCCGTCATTACGATTCATCCCGATATAGAGCGTCATACCGGCCCCCCGGAAGTATCGCCGCCGGACTTCACTTTGCTGTGCACGTGTTTATCCGCCACGATACCATTTGAACTCATCGCCCCACCGCCCTGTGTGACGCTACCGTTGATCACCAACTCACTATTAATACGAGTGCTGTCAGCCTCCACCAGAAGTTTGCTGGTTTTGAAGGTGATATTGTCAGCGGCTTCAATCACCATCGACTTGATACCCCGGACATACCAGCGGCCGGTAACCGGTTCGTACTCAAACCAGCCTCCGTCCGGGTACTCCGTCACGCAACCATCCACGGAACCCGACGGCGGCGGAAACTGGCTGGAATAAATAGCAGGCAGCGCAAAAGCAGTGTCCAGGTTGCCGCCCATGCTCAGCACCACCACCTGCTCATCCGGCGACGGGCACCACCAGCTACGACCGCCCCCTGCCCGTAGCGTTAGCCAGTTAATCCAGTTGGTTTCAAGCTCCCCCACTTTCACCCGGCACAGCCAGTTCTCCCGATCCACGTCGGTCACAGTGCCGGTGCGGATCAGGTTGGTGATAAGGCGCATGATTTCGGTAAGTTGTGCGTTCATTAGCCCTTCTTTTTGATGGACTATAAATCTATTTAGTTTATATTTATGAATTAACGCTTTGTATCAGTGATGACACAAGAGGACATATGCTTACAGCGATAAATGAAATTTCCATCCCAATTCCTTATACAGAAAAAAAAGCAGAGATATATCTTGATGGAAAAAATCTAATAATTACTGGGGGGAATGGTAGTGGAAAAACAAGCTTTATCACTTCAATTTATGAATATTTAAAAGATGGACTTGACGATCAAAACAATAACAACAAGGAACATCTTGAGCAACAAGTTTCAATTTATAAAGAGTTAATGGAACGTGAAGGTCGCGATGGCAACTCATACTCATCTTATGAAGAAGTATCACGAAAAATAAAAAGTAGAATAAAAACCCTCAACCACTTAAATATCACCACGAGAAATAAGGAAAATTCCAAATCCCGTTCATTATTACGTTTTCATAAGGCTCTAAGAGAAGCATCAATTAGCGCACCCAAAAACGTCCCCATGTTTTCAGAGCTAGTTAAAGAGAACGCCCACTTTTCAAATCAAAGGGATGGTGATAACATCTTTGAAAACTATTTAGTTAGTTTAAAGACATCACAAAGCTATGCAATTTCCTTTGAACAGGATGATGAAAAAGCAGTAAGAATACAGGTTTGGTTTGATAAAATAGAGTCAGACTTACAGAAGTTATTCGAAGACCCTAATTTCCGATTAAACTTCGATAGTAAAGAGGGTAAATTCTATCTATATCAAGACAATAAATCCAAGTTCACATTACAGACCTTATCGTCTGGCTACTCATCTATACTGAGAATTTATGCTGATCTGATAATGCGTATAGAAATGTGGGAGTTAACACCAGACAGCATTGAAGGTATAATATTCATTGATGAAATAGATGCTCATTTACACGTTTCATTACAAAAACAAATCTTTAGGTTTTTTACAACTGCATTCCCAAAAATACAATTTATCGTTACTACTCACTCTCCATTTGTTGTGACATCAGTGACTAATGCGGTTATATACGATTTATCAAGCAATCAGCAAATCACGGATGTATCTTCATATTCATACGATATAATACTTCAAGAATTATTCGGTGTAGATCCAATATCAAAAGTACTATCAGATAAACTTGAGGAAATTGAAGAAATAATTTCAACCTTAAACAAAGAAAACATAGAATTAGGTGGTCAGTTAATAGAATCCTTAGCTTTATCTGAGGGGGCAATGGATAACCAAGCAAGTGCATTTTTAGACTACGCTAGAATGAAAATCCTTCAATACAAAAATAAAAATCATCAGGAGCCGTAATGTTCAAAGTTACCAGGACATATCCTGCGCCGATTTCCTTATCAAAAAAAGTCCATTACGATAGTGCAGACGTACATGATGCTTTACAATCATGTTTTTTTGGAAAATGTTACATTTGTGAAATAAAGGAGCCATTAGATATAAACATCGAACACTTCAAACCTAAAGGAAGTAATAATGAAAGAACCTTCGATTGGGAAAATCTTTATTTATCATGCGCTCGCTGTAATAATATAAAACTAACAAAATACGAAGGCTTATTGGATTGCTGCCAAGAAAAAGTATGGGATAAAATAAAACTCCTCCCCGGGTTTTCATATCGAACTAAGAGAGTTACTGTTGAAGCATTATTTAACGATGAAAAGACAGAAATTACAGCTAAGCTTTTAAATAAAGTATATAATAGTGACCATACTATCAGTAAGAAATTAACCTCTGCTACTCTTCGTTCTCAAGTTACAAAAGCAACACAAAAACTAATAAGAAACATCAATGAATATTATGAGGAAGACACACCACAACAACAAAAAGATTTTTTAATTGAAAAAATGAAAATGTTGATTAGACGAGAAGCCGCCTTTTCTGCATTTTGTAGATGGATCATAATGGATGATCACGAATTAAGTGCAATACTCGAACCATTTATGGACTAAATAGTTAACGATGTGGCTGCGCCACATCGTTATATCAACCATAACAGTAAAGTGCCTTTTGTAACGTTTATTATCTGCCTGCTAACCCCCAGCAGCCGACGTTCTGCATAACGTACCGTCGGCCCTCTACGGCTTACCCGATCACGCAGGCCGTAGTGATGGACCCGGGCAATACGCTGCACCTTCCCGTCAAACTGCACGCTGGCAGAGTTCGCGCTGGCTGCAGTTTTCAGATATTTTGTGGTACGCAACTTCGTAAACATCTGCTGTTTAATACGCCCCTTTTTGGTCCGGGCCATGACTTTTCGTGGCACATAGCCACTGCCATCGGGATTACGCTGCAGCCGGATGTTTCGCTTTTGTGTACGGCGTAATTGCTGCGCCAGTTCGTACATCATACGCTTACGTGCGGACGGGTCCAGATTCGCCAGCAGAGCCACCAGCCAGTCATCTACCCTTTGCAGCTCATCCATGTTTTACCGTCCATATTTCTTCAGGATCGCCCGGTTCGGGTATCGCTTCAACGTTCGATACGCTGCCGTCAGTGCTCACCAGAACACGCTCCGTCAGTTGCAGGCTCAGGCTTATATCACAGACATCATTACGCAGAATATCCACTTCAAAGGTGAACAGCTTTTCACGCAATTCCGAATTGTGAATAGCGTCAGACTGATTAGCACGAAGCCACAACAGTACAGGAGCCATCAGCAGATTCTGGTCGCCACTGAAATCCTCAACGATTACGTTCAGGGTATAGCGGTATTCCCATGACATAGAGGCAGCCCCAGTCGCTACCAGTGATCCGTTATCAATAAAAAGGTGCAGCTTGTCCGGGTTATCCCGCACATAAGCTACTGCTTTATTCAGGGCGTTGCGTAAAGACTGTGGTTTGTTCACGGCCTCGCTCCTGACACGTGATAATCATATCGACTTTGTCAGCACAGGCAGCCCAGGCGGCTTCGGTTTCATCCAGTGCTGTATTCAGATCGCCGTTACTGCGCGGCGCTGATCTTTCCAGACGGCACTGCGTCACTTCGGGACAGCCACTTACGGTAAGCCGCACCTCCGGCGATGGCCGGACGCTCCCGCAGCCGGGTAATGTCAGCAGGCAAAGGATTATCAGCCCAGCGGCGTAAATCTTCATTTTCACTTTTCAGCTCCCTTATCCAGTACTGACGGCTTCGAAGCAGTGCCGCCGTATCTTCCGCTGCCGCATAAAGCCGTGTCTGTTCCCGGCTGTTGGTTTCAGTCAGAATGGACAACCCGATAAGCTGGCTATTTTTCTCCGTCAGTTGCTGCGTTTTACTTACCAGCTCTGTGCCCTGCATCTCAATAATGTGACTGGCATTATTCAGCCACCACAAAAGCCCGGCCAGTACTACACCCATCACCAGCAGCAAAACTGACAGCAGGCGCGTCATGTGCCAGTTCCTTTTAAACACCAGGCCATTTCCCGCGCACGCCGGTTATCCAGCCCCCGATTAAACACACCTTTGACGTATACCCAGCGTGGCAGCTGATGGCATGCATCCGTCCAGCGTCGCTGATTTAACAACTTAACCAGCGTAGAACCGCATGCGTTGCCAGTGCCCACGTTAAAAGCAAAAGATACCACCGCGTCATAGACTTTCTGCGGCATCGGCGGCACTACGCACTTATCCAACGCCCGCTCCACGAGCAACACGTTGGTGATAAGCCCTTTCGCCGCCTGCTGCTCCGTAATGGTTTTTCCAGGGACCACACCGTTCGTATTACCGACCCCGTCGGTCCACACACCCGCTCTGCACTGATAAGGCTGCAGGCGGCATCCTTCGTAATCAGCAATCAGTTTCAGCCCTTCAACGGAAGTATGAAGTAACTGAAAACCCGGCAACGTAGCAGCAATTGACAGTACTGCCCCGATAAGGCAGCGCTTAACGATTGAAGGTTTCATAGTCTTTCCGGGATATTTTACCGCTGCGTAATAACCTTAAAGACTGGTGTTTGTAGTACCAATTGATAGCCAGCATCAGTACCCCAAGCAGGATGCCAGCTACCGTAGACACATCTTTGAGTGACAGATCACCAAGCCATGCCAGCAGTACGGCGATACAGTAAGTGATGAAGGAGCTGATCCGTTCTAAACTCATAATTCAGTCCCATAACTGGACGGTCTGCATAGTGGCTGATGCCGTAATATCTGGCAGTTCCACTTCCAGTCCGTGCGGTAAAAAGGCTCCGTAGTCAGCCAGCCCCGGATTTGCCTGCAAAACCTGCTCAGTAACACCTTGTGTACGTCCATAGTGCCGCCAGCAAAGTGCGTCTACCGTGTCATACTGATATACCCGAACTTTCATCAGATAAGTTCTACCGTACACTGCGGATTATCCTGCACCCGGCTTACAGCACGGCGGGCATCTCGCCACAAATCACCGCTGGCCTCCGCCAGCTCATCTCCTCGCTTCACTCCTGATGCTGTGGCGTCATAGTCCTGATAGCGTTCATTGATAACTGCACGTGCCCAGCAAAAGATGGCGTTGTGGTAATGCCGGATACGTTCGCTTTGCCCGTCCAGTATTTCTGCCGGGACCTCAGCCAGCGCCTGATAACCCAGCCTCTGCTGCCGGTTCCGGAAATCATAAAGCTCTGCGTTAACCTCAGAAATTACCGACAGCAGAATCTGCGTTAAACGCGGCTGCGTCACGGTACCATCAGTACGCATTACACTTCGAAACTCCGAGAGATCGACATCAGGCCAGAAAGGTGTATTTTGGATGACCTCCGCCTGTACAGGGGCCTGTTCGGGCGCAATAAACTGCATCAGGCTTTCTCCTCAATAAGTGGGCGGTGAACCGAATTTGGAATGGCCATGCCTTTCACTACCCGGTGCCGCCCGTGCGCGGGGCACGTTCGTTAGCGGCTGTCATTGCGCAGTCTGCGCTCCAGCTGCTGCTTTTCTTTTTTTACACCACAGCGGGGATCAAGCTGTAGCGCATGAATAAGATGATTCAGGGCTGATGCAGGGTTGCTCTCGCTCTGTACAGCACCAATGGCTTTATGCAGACGCGCCCTGGACTGATCCGGCATATCCAGATCCATTGTCAGATCCAGCGTCTTTAGAAGCAGATCATCATCAAAACCGACTGCTGCAAGCAGAGCACTTTGTGCCGAGTCTGCCATTTCTTCTGCCAGCACGGTCTGTACGTTACGGTTACCCAGTGGCATCACCCAGCCATGGGACAGCGCATGACGACCAATCTCCAATGCTCCGGCATAATCACCGGCATCAATGCGCCACAGCATCACATACATCAGTACGTCATCCTGCTGTGTCCCTCCGGCAGCCAGTACACCCTCAACCCAGGTGCAATATTTCGGCAGTAGTTCAGCTTTGGTTTCCGCCTTTTTCACCGTGGACTGGATGCCTTTGAGGCGACGGCGGTCCTCCGCAAGTTGCAGCAGCATCAGGTCATAGCCGGTTGCGTGGCGAACATTCCCCCCCACTCGGGTGGCCTGTTCGGCCTGAATACGCAGGCGGTGCTGCCGGGCTGGACTTAGACTCATACGCTATTCCCCGGTTTCGGTTTCTTCTGGCTCTTCTGGTTCTTCTGGCTCTTCAGCAGGAACTTCCGGCGGAATAAAATTACCGATTTCGATATTTTCGACCAGCGCAGCACATCGATAGTCCTCGACCACATACGCCTCATTGACGGATTCAAAATTTTCAATCCGATCGCGTTTCGGGTTATCGATGACTGAACGGCGGCGGGTATCTTCCTGCCAGTAGATAGAAAGATTATCCAGGCGGGTGATCAACAGCGCATTGGCCGGGAAGTAAGGCGCACGTACAGCCTGCAGGCCGCCCATACGTTTCTGACTGATGATTAGATCGGCGGCAATTTTCTCGCTGTTTTCCTGTTCTTTATTGACCAAAGGAAAATATTTATCAGACAGCAGTTCACGTCCGCAAATGACAACCAGGTCGTCATCGTCCTGATAAACCGCATCGATCAACTCATTGACGGTATCCATCACCACAGCATCCAGATTCACATACTTACCACCGGGGCCGACTTTTACCGGATCTGCAGTAACAGTGCCATCCTCTGCGATTTGACTGCCCATCACGTGATCCGGTGCATCTTCGCGCAGTTTCTGCAGCCAGCCTTTATTGACGTCCTGCAGTAGCGGGTTCTCAGCACGATTGGACGTTTTGGCGCGCTTCACACCGTTAAAACCAATCATGATGCGGTCCAGTGCCTGACGCTTAACGATGGTGTTGCGGATACGCACCTGAAAGTCCTGGTACTTCGCCCATAAGTCCAGTTTTGCGTAGGTCAGTACCGTATCAAAGTTGGTCTGCTCACATTTATAATCCATATCCTCCATCAGCGTCGGATCGGTAGGTTCACGCTCTTTGGACGTCGTATCGGTCGTTCCGGCAATAGTGCTGCCCACTCCCAGCCCCAGTAACTGGCCGGATTGTTCAGTGACCGGAGTGATATTAACCAGTGTCAGAAAGGCAGCTGACAGCTGGATCTGGTCTTCCAGCGTCTGCTGTACAGAAGGCTCCACAGTGAATTTACAGGAGAGTTCTTCGATTGCCACACCGTTCAGGCGTGCCAGCTGCTGCAGATAAGCGTTAAAGGCAAAGCGGGTTTTCTTTTTCATCAGGTTTATGCTCCATCAGCAGTTGGTCAGAGTGCCTGCCGGTGCATTGCCACCCGGAGCGCGCTGGCGGTAGTCTTTCCGGCGGTCTTCGCTGCTCAGCTTCTGCTCAAGATCAGCAAAGGCGGTCTGCTGTTTCTGCAAGGAGAGTTCCAGTTCAGCAAGGCGCTTGTTCTGTCGGGAATGGGAGTTGTCAGTGCGTTCGCTCAGGTTTTGCTGTTCGGTAGCAATCAACTCCACTGCTTTGTGCACATCGGTAAAACGGACATCATCGTTCTGCTCTTTTTTATTAAACAAAGCGGTAACGCGGGCAAACAGGGACGTTTTTTCATCTGGGAGTTCTTCGAATTCGATAAGAGTTTCGACCGCTTCCGAAAACAGATTTTCAGGATTTAGCTTACGGCTTGTCAGTGGGTTATGTGCGGCTCTGGCGCTGAATGCGAGCATTTCAGTACCGAGGCTCGCCGGATCATCTGTCGCACCAAGTCCCACAAGATAGGCATTGCCTGTATCGGCAAATTTCGTACTGACCTCCATGGAGGTAAAAAGCTTCTGGCCCTTTTTCACCAGTTCCACCAGCGGTGCTGTGGGTTCTATATCGGCATAAAGCGCCATCCTGCCCGCCAGCGGACCGTCATTGATTTCCTCTGCAACCAGCCCCGTGACTCTGCCGTAACGGTTAAATGTACTGTCAGGCAGATAGGATTTGATGTGCTCAAGGTTAATCAGCGCGGTATAGACCGTCGGATTGTAACTGGCTGCCATCTGTACCAGCCATTCACGCTGGATTTCACGCCCGTCAGTGGTGGCACCTTCCACCCCGATACGGAAACGCTTTGCTTTCACTGTCATGAACCGTGCTCCGTTTAAGAAACATACCTGTGCCTTATGGTTGCGGTGATTGAGGGAGTGAAACAACGCGCAGAGCTTGTACGATAAACCATACAAATCTCAGCCGGGGAAAGCCGCCAGGCAAGGCCGTATGTTTGGCCCATGAACACCATGCTTTCCCCCGCAGATCTCGATCCCCGACGGCAGGCCATGCTGCTGTACTTTCAGGGGTACCGCATAGCCCGCATTTCTGAAATGCTGGGCGAGAAAGTCGCAACCGTTCACAGCTGGAAAAAGCGCGATAAATGGGTCGATTACGGGCCACTCGATCAGATGCAGCTCACCACTGCGGCACGTTACTGCCAGCTCATCATGAAGACGCAAAAAGAAGGTAAAGACTTCAAGGAAATTGATCTGCTGGCGCGACAATCAGAACGCCATGCGCGAATTGATAAATTTAACCATGGCGGGAACGAAGCCGATTTAAACCCGAAAGTGGCCAACCGTAATAAAGGCCCGCGCAGGAAGCCCGAAAAGAACGTTTTCACCGATGAGCAAACCGAAAAGCTGGAAGAAATCTTCCGTAACGGTATGTTTGAATATCAGCGTCACTGGTGGCAGGCAGGCATAAAACACCGCATTCGTAACCTGCTTAAATCGCGTCAGATTGGGGCAACATACTTCTTTGCCCGTGAGGCACTGCTTGATGCTATCACCACTGGACGTAACCAGATTTTTCTCTCAGCCAGTAAGGCACAAGCGCATGTCTTCAAACAGTACATCATCGACTTTGCAAAAGAGGTAGATGTGGAACTGAAAGGCGACCCGATGGCACTCAGCAACGGCGCATGTCTGTATTTCCTTGGCACCAACGCACGAACGGCACAGAGCTACCACGGCAATCTGTATCTTGATGAATATTTCTGGATACCGAAATTCCAGGAGCTACGCAAGGTTGCCTCCGGTATGGCCATTCACAAGAAATGGCGACAAACCTATTTTTCCACGCCGTCCAGCCTGACCCACAGCGCTTATCCGTTCTGGTCCGGCGTACTGTTCAACCGCGGCCGTGCCAAAGCGGATAAAGTAGACATTGACCTGACCCACCGCAATCTGGCCTCCGGCCTGTTATGCCCTGATGGACAGTATCGGCAGATCGTTACCGTAGAGGATGCCGTGCATGGCGGCTGCAATCTGTTTGACCTCGAACAGTTGCGTATGGAGTACAGTCCGGACGAATACCGCAACCTGCTGTTGTGCGAGTTCATTGACGACCTGGCGTCAGTATTTCCGCTCAGCGAGCTGCAACAGTGCATGGTGGACAGCTGGGAAATCTGGCCCGATTTCCAGGCGCTGGCGCTGCGGCCGTTTGGCTGGCACGAAGTCTGGATCGGTTACGATCCGGCAAAGGGTACACAGAACGGTGACAGTGCCGGGTGTGTGGTAATGGCCCCTCCCACCGTACCCGGCGGTAAATTTCGTATTCTTGAGCGCCATCAGTGGCGCGGAATGGACTTTCGCGCCCAGGCTGATGCCATCAAAAAACTCACGCGCCAGTACAACGTGACCTATATCGGCATTGACTCAACCGGTGTCGGCCACGGTGTCTATGAGAACGTGAAAGCGTTCTTTCCCGCAGTACGTGAGTTTGTCTATAACCCCAATGTCAAAAATGCCCTGGTACTCAAAGCATACGACATTATCAGCCACCGCCGTCTGGAGTTTGACGCCGGACACACAGACATAGCCCAGTCCTTTATGGCTATCCGTCGCGCCACTACCGCCAGCGGAAACCGGCCAACCTATGAGGCCAGTCGCAGCGAAGAAGCCAGCCATGCAGATCTGGCCTGGGCAACGATGCATGCACTGTTTAACGAACCGCTGCAGGGCGAAGCAGCTAATACCAGCAACATTGTGGAGATTTTTTAATGGGTAACAGTAAGAAAAAACGCGCTACAGACACCCATAACATTCAACATAACGATACTCCTCGAGCCGAAGCTTTCAGCTTTGGTGATCCTGTCCCCGTTCTGGACCGCCGCGAGCTACTGGACTATGTGGAATGTGTACAGATGGATCGCTGGTATGAACCGCCCGTCAGCTTTGACGGACTGGCACGGACCTATCGCGCTGCTGTGCATCACAGCTCCCCGATTAACGTGAAGCGTAACATTCTGACCAGCACTTTTATCCCGCATCCGCTGTTGAGCCAGCAGGCATTCAGCCGCTTTGTGCAGGATTATCTGGTATTCGGGAATGCCTACCTGGAGAAACGCACTAACCGGCTGGGCGGCATCCTCTCGCTGGAACCATCGCTGGCAAAATATACCCGGCGCGGGATCGATCTCGACACATACTGGTTTGTGCAATACGGTATGACTACCCAGCCCTATGAGTTCACCAAAGACAGCATTTTTCATCTGATGGAACCGGATTTAAATCAGGAAATTTATGGCCTGCCGGAGTACCTGTCCGCAATTCCTTCGGCCCTACTGAACGAGTCCGCTACCCTGTTTCGC
Source organism: Tatumella saanichensis (assembly GCF_000439375.1). GTDB lineage: Bacteria > Pseudomonadota > Gammaproteobacteria > Enterobacterales > Enterobacteriaceae > Tatumella > Tatumella saanichensis. The sequence goes on along the minus strand of NZ_ATMI01000051.1, from coordinate 45,520 downwards.
CGGAAATATTATATCAACGGCAGCCACGCAGGATTCATCATGTATATGACCGATGCCGCCCAGAACCAGGAAGATGTAAACAATATCCGTCAGGCCATGAAAAGTGCCAAGGGACCAGGCAATTTCCGCAACCTGTTTATGTACTCGCCCAACGGCAAAAAGGACGGTATCCAGATCATACCGTTGTCCGAGGTTGCGGCCAGGGATGAGTTTCTGAATATCAAGAACGTCAGTCGCGATGACATGCTGGCAGCACACCGCGTGCCGCCGCAGATGATGGGCATTATGCCGAATAATGTTGGGGGTTTTGGGGATGTAGAGAAGGCGAGTCGGGTGTTTGTGAGGAATGAACTGATGCCTCTGCAAAGAAGACTGGAAGAGCTGAATGAATGGTTAGAAGAGGATATTATCTGCTTCAATCCCTATGGTCTTGAACTCGATGAAGATAATTGTATTAATTAACTCATCAGTGGAACAGTTGAACAATTAACTGTTTACGTAAATAATTCCCATATTGAAAAAAATGAGAGGGTAGGCTTTTGTCAAAGATATCAGATAGATGGAAGTATACAAAAATTAAAGAAGGCTACTGCCTTATATGCGGAGAGTACGGTAAGCTAAGCCAAGATCATGTTCCGCCAAAGTGCGTAGTCCCTCCAAATAAAATTGAGCAACGCCTCATTACTGAATTTAGAAATTCAGATATAAAAGGGGTTAATGCTAATCAAGGAAGCGTTTTTAAAACTATTTGCGCCAGATGCAATAATAACTTAGGTAAGTACGACACTGAAATCAAACGCGTTACTAATGAAATTAACACAAAAGTTAATCTATATTTAAAAAAACCGCACTCAGTGTACAACACAATATCCATGAAAGTTGATGCAGATTCATATCTCCGAGGGATGATTGGTCATGTTCTCTCTGCATCACCAAATACTCTTTGTAAAGAGCCCCGAGAAAACATTCCTTTTTTCAAGCAGCTTTGCGACTTTGTTCTCGGAAAGAATCCAAATATTACTGATACTCATACTTTTAGCTACTGGTTTTATCCAAATAGGCTGAACATAACCGGTGCTCTTTTCAGCCTACTGAACACAACTATTTCAGGTTCTGAAAGATTTAGTACCGGAGCCTGCATTCATTTCTATCCTGTAGCTATTTTGGTAACTGAACCTAATAGGGTATTTAACGAGATAACTCCCTTCGCTAGAGTACTTTCACCGACAGATACGGAAATAGTATTAAACTTATCAACTCAGTACTTCAATTATTCAGCTTTCCCTTTCTTTAGTCTAAGCGATACTATCGTTGCACTTAACGATGCTTGTGTGACAGTAAGCCACGCACCAGTAGAACGAAAATACTAACTCCACTATTGGCCCTCACAAACATCCTGAGGGCTTCGATGTCTACCACACCTAGCTTTTTATGAAAAATTCATGCGATGCATATATTTTATCTAATTTTTAATAATAAGTCTCTTTAGCGCGCCCTCGTATCCCCGCCACGCCTGCCCGCTTTGTGTAGTGGTTTTCATGCACCTGCATAACATAAGCAAAGGCTCGCCAGTTCTGGCAGGCTTCAGCATAACGATCCTCGAACGATCATGCGATTTCATGCGGCATAGTCATGCACAACACTCAATCAATTTAAACTGGCGATGTCTTAACTAGAGCCATTTGCTACACCCAAAATGACTGAGCGTGTTAAAAACGAAAAAAAAGACCCGATAGGGTCTTTTCGTTTTCGACATAAAGCAAATGATTACAGTGGCTTAAAGACCACTTCACCTTTGCGCTCAGCATCAGCTTTAGCAGTCAGAAAACGTTTCATCATTTCGACTTTGCTGTCATGGATAGCTTTGAAATCAATCTTACCCTTAGGTTGGGTAGTGTTGTGTTCGTATCGCATAGGAAGCTCCGTCATTAACGTAAGTTAGGCCACGACAGTTCGTTAGCCTCTTCACATACCTTTCGTATGTGGCCATAAGTTCTTCGCGTTCAGCCGCAAAGTACAAAATTTGAATGCCTTCATTGTCCGCAACTTTGATCATGAAGTCAACTAATGTACAGTAAAGATACTGTAGTTCTGCAATATTAAGATCAAAGGCATCTTCTGGTTTAGCAAACATGTTGATCGGTTCTTCGCCGTCAACTGGATTTTCTCTTTGCTTCTGCGCTCTGTCAAGTTGAACGGTATCCGCAAAACTAACTACGGATACACACAGAGTAGATACTTCATTTCCTAGCATTCTGTGCATTGTCTCTGCTGCGACAGGATCTAATGAAGGAGGGCTGAATACTAATTGGTACATAGCTTTACGCTGTTGATTACCAGAGAAAACAAACTCGATATCTAGGTATGAAAGTTCGCCGAACTTGGCTAAGCCTGGCGTTACTAGCCTATGCGAATGCATCAACCCTGAATCCTTTTAAGTATTTATAACGCCATTTTACCAAAACAAGCCAACCAGTCCAGAATATAGCTGTCTTTTTTACCAATGGCTAACGCCTCGCTACTCTCGTTGTTCAACCTTGCTGACGTCAGAATCAAGTTCTTACGCCAGCAACGTTCCTTAATGTAACCAGATGTCGTCTTCCCAAACCTGCCGCATAATTTCTATCACTCGCTTATTGTCTTCATCCAGCTTTAACCCACTAAGCTCAATGCCATTGGCGTTACCCTTGCGGATACGAATTTCTGTTTTGGGATGCAGAGGAAGCAAATTACGGTAAAGCTCTGATTCAAGGGCGTCCAGCGTAGTCTGGCTAATCTCCTGCTCTTTATCGATCATTATTTCAATGCACATACAGACCCCCTTTAACTGGTTACGTCCATCGACCTGTGGTACTCATGGTGGCGGATTTTGGCCATCAGCTCGTCAGTCAGCTCTGACATCCACTGGATCGCCAGCCGCTTTTCGTCTTCGCTGCACTCACTGGCTGCTACGAGTTTGATAAAAAAATCAATGCGCTGGAGCTTTATCGATTCAAAAAGATAATCCTGCATTGTTTCTCTCCTGTCCCTGGGAAGATAGTTATAACTCCTCGTGTTGCGAAGCAATTCACAAATACTTCGCTTTAAATGACTGTTCATACATACAGTATGATGTGTATTTATCTATGTAAAATACTTTCTGCCGTTAAACGGATCTGTACGACAATATTTGAAAATGTTGAAAAAATGAAAGCAGCGTTATCAGTACCACTGTCGCCATTTATCATCTTCCTGCAGGCGCTGATTGCGATAGAAGATCCGCAGTCCTGTACCTGATGGAATACTGCCGCCCCGCAGCAACAAATCGATCTCTTTTCCACTGCCATCAAATCCCCTACCTCTCAACTCACGTTCAAGCTGAAGGCGCAGCTGCTCACTGATTTCCTGTTTGTAGCTCTTTCGTTGTTTCGGTTTCACTTGCCTTAGTCTGATGTTTAGTGCCTTTAGCTCTTTCCGGCTCATATTTTCGAAGTCCGGTAAAGGTGCTGGCGTTCCTCCGGCAGATAAGTCCGGTGAAAAATTATGTAATTTTCCTACCTGGGGACAGTTATTGCCACGAGTCCAAGGGGCGCAGGCGCCCTGGTCGGCAATAGCCTCCCGAACGTCAACGGCCTTACGGATCCTTTTCCACTTCACCGCATGCGTACAAATTTTACCTTCTGCAATCGGGGACCAGATCCCATAGATACGGATACAGTGATCACCATAAGTACTTTCCTCGTCATTAAGTTCGTATGCCGTTCTGACAAGGTGCTGTTTTCGGGGGACCAGCACACCACCCTGCTTCATAATGTAGGTAGCGAAGCAGCCCGCATCAGCTGCTGCAAGCACCGCATCAAGACGCGGATTATCCAGTACCGGTGTACCAGCTTTTCGCTGGCCATTAATCCTCGCCGCCTGACCTGCCAACAAGCGCAACTCACGATAGGCCTGACGCCCCGGAATACCAAAGAAGCGGAACTGCTGGACACGATGTAGTGAAGCCCAGGCACTGACATGCTCGGCGCTGTCACGTAGACATCGGCCTGTCTCTTTACTGATTTCTTTAGCAAGCCCACGTCCGTCGATGTTCTTGCTGATATATTTTGCGATGTAGCTGGTCGGCGTACCTTTACGCGGGTTGATCAGCTCATACTTAAAGCGTGGGCCTGTATTAGTACCCAATTCCCCCTGGTCCTTACGGATGACAAATTTACGCAGCAAAGTGGTAATAGGACGTAGATCTTTTTTGTTCATGAAGCACAGAAGATGCCAGTGTACAGTACCGTCATGATGCGGTTCTGCTACACGAACGCCATACCAGCGTCGTCCGGCCTTGTGCATTGCCTTTCGAAAAGCGGCAAATGTATTAACCAGATAGTCACTGCTCTGCCGGACTGTAGCTCTGTCCCATTTCGGATTAGGCCTGCCATTGTTGAGGGTTGCGTGGAAGCGTGACGGACAGGTTATAGTATAAAACACCGCGCAGTCTTCGCGCATTTCTGCTATCAATTCAAGGCCTTTAACACAAGCCATCATCTCATTACGACGGTGAGCCGGATTGCTGTTGCTGGAGTTCACGACATCTTCCATATCCAGCGTGTCACCGTCTTCGTTGACCAGCTCATGCGAGCGGAAGAACTCCAGCGATTTGCGGCGCTGCTCGCGTTTGTATATCACGGCTTCGTAGCTGACATACGGAGATGCTTTCTTGTTGACCATGCAGACGGCACGCAACTGTTCTTCCCGCCACTCGCAACGTTTCTGCCATAATTTGCGGTACCACCAGTCTGCACACAGCATACGTGCCAGAGACGGAGGTATCAGCTCATAAGGCACCGGCTTACGGCGGCGTTTCTTACGGCGCAACTGTTCAAAAGCAGGCGGAATTACATCCAGGCGTAGAGCTTCGGCGGCTACTCTTTCCCATGTCTGACGAATTCCCTCTGGTTTTACATTTTTGCTGACAAACAGCTCTCCGCTGGCCGCATCAAGACACATACTCATATGTGCTGCAATCAGCATGGAAAGGCGTTTGACCTGCTCCTGGTACATTTCTGGCAGCATCAGTAGCCCTTCCAACCCGTTATAGCTCGCCATGAAACGGAAAGAAGCTGACATCTGACTATCACGTACTCCATCCAGTCGTTCAAGACATGGCCTTATCGTTTCATTCAGATAGCGGGAAAAAGCTTTCGGGCGTTCCAGATTCTGAAAATAGCTAATTCGTTTTAGCAGAGGCTTTCTGATATGTGATGGCATAGCGTTCACGTCAGCCAGGATGACCTGGTCAGGATTAAAACGTTGTTGCTCACGGGCCATTTTGGCGTAACTAATCCGCCGGTCCTGTTCAATATCCCGCTGGATGGGATCGCGGGACTCATTGAAGAAATAGCGTTCCCAGGCCAAATCACTCAGTGCCTTACGGCGCTTCTGTTCCAGCTTATTATCCGCAGCGTAAAGAGTGATCAGGTTTGAAAGCGCGGTTACCGGTGCAGAAATCTCCGGTTCCGTATAGGGATTGATGGCTTTCTTAGGGGCATTCCAGGGATAAGCCATGGCGGCCTCATTCGAGCCGCCGATGGTTGGTACGTTATGTAATGTGAATTTACTCACTGCCGCGCCCGCATCTCAGTTTCCATAGAGATACCCGGACCGGACGCAAAGTCGACACCAAACCAGTCTGCTGATTTTGTGGCGATAATTTCTGTTGCAGATTTTCTATCACCGGCATCCACACCTATGCTGCGCTTTGCAGTGATGCGATGGCGGGTAAAATTACGATAAAGCGAATGAGTCAGGAACGTGTCACTGTTGGACACGATAACCGGATGACCTTCTGATGACCGGCGTTCAAGAATAGATGCCAAGTGATACTGATCGTCCTCTGTAAAACCGCCCGTGTGATAAGCGGTAAACGTGCCGTCATATGGAGGATCACAGTAAACAACATCTCCCGCCTGTAGCAGCGCCAGTGTTTCGTTATAGCTGGCGCAGATAAACGTTGCGCGTTGTGCCTTTTCGGCAAAAGCGCGTATTTCCCTTTCAGGGAGATATGGATTTTTATAATTACCGTAAGGGACATTGAAAATTCCACTCTGGTTATAGCGGCACAAACCGCGATAACAGTGGCGATTTAAGTATAGAAAATATGCTGCTTTTTCTGCTCCATTAAAAATGGAGTAATTGAAGTGTTGGCGGACACGGTAATACTGAATATCCGAATTAAAATCTTTAAATAACGCCCTCACGATCTGAATGACAGCCTCATGATTTTTCTGGATCATCAGATAAAGATTAATCAAATCAGGATTAATATCTGCTACAAGATATTGCGGGTAGTCTGTTGCCATCATCACAGAACATGACCCAGCGAAAGGTTCAACAAGTCGCATGCCTGCAGGCAAATGCTTTAGGAGCTCCGGCATGATAGCAGTTTTATTGCCCGCCCATTTAAGGATAGTGTTCATACCGTACCTCCGCTGTAGTGCTTACCTTTCAACTCTGCAATTTCCTGACAAGTGACACAGCACTGCACTCCCGGGATAGCGCGGCGGCGTGCTGGCGGGATCGGAGCGTCGCAATCAATGCAAAGGACACGGGAAACACATTGCTTTTTATTGCGTGCTGTATGTATCTGGCGCTGACGCTCTTCTTCCACCCGCTGCTGTACAAGGTCCATTGAGTCACCCATCAGTATGCCTCCAGTACTTCATTTTGGATCTTTGCCGCTTCATCACGCAGAAGTTCTGCAACTTCCTTATGGTTAAGCTGGTGCGATACGATACGTGCAGCCAATATCTCCAGACGAGTTGCCATCACATCCGCGCGGCCCCGACGTTCTTCTTTTCTTGCCTCAGCCAGCAGCAGGTTGATACCAGCATCATCTGCTCCCGTTTGAATAATTCGGTTTTCAATATTACGCATAATTGTTTCTCCTGAACTTGGGCAATAAGAAGCCCGACGGGTTTACGCCATTAATTTCTTTTGTGGATTAATCAGGCATGGCTAGCCGTTTTGGAAATAAGCTCACCACTGCACGAAAGTGATTCATTGCTTTAACCAGACCCCGTTTTTCGTCAGTAGTCAGATCACTTATTTTTACGCTATGACGTCCTGCCGGGATTTTTGCCATAAATAATAATGCCGTAAGTGCCCTCTCATTCTGTTTATTATTTATATCGTGTGGGTCACGCATATCCTTAATAAACCGTTCAAGCTCCGAATCAATATTCAGACTAAATAATTTAGCCCTCAATTCCGCGATATGATTAAAAGCATCCAGCCTTTTTCCTGGGCTTAATGGAACAACCGCCGCAGTACCTTCGATAGCCATGATTTCCCCTCCTGAGACGTAGAAAGGTCTGCCAACAGAGAATCCTGAGAGATGCAAGGATGCCAACGTTTACCATCTTTCCCCATGATCCAGCCGTGACCGTAATGCATAGACGGGCTTTGCTTTACCAAAAGTGAGGCAATAGATGGTTCTTCAGGCTGCATAACCAGTTCAGATGTGACCGAAAAAGACGCTGGAGCCTGACAAACTTCAGTAAAGTGTGAATGTTTAAGAATCTTGCAATCAAACATAGCGGCCCCCTGAAAAGTTCTCATAATCGAACTGACAAGCCAACAATGACGCTGAAATTAGAATGCCCGAGTGCTTCACGAACCTGGTCGGTTTTGTACATTAGGTAGCGCAGGCTGACGCGACCTTTGTTTTTTTCTTTCCTGACCATGTACTTGGCAAGCTGACCATGGTGAATCCTTTGATACACGGAGCCGCGTGAAATACCTTCCCATTCAGCGAACTCTGCAGGCGTTGCCATCTCTTTTGGTACACGAATTGAAATATCAGTGCTCATAGTGCAGTATCTCTCGGTTAAGTTTGATTTATTTTATCCCGTTTTATAGTTTTTTAGGTTTGTTTATCAAACCCAACCTGAATATAAGATCACTTTTTATGAACGTCAAGGGTTTTGATTATGAGATCAATCAAGGTAGGCAATGACAGCGGTGGACGTGAAGCTATCAACAGGCTGATAAAGGCTTATAACTTCAGCTCCCGACAACAACTATGCGATCATCTTTCTGTATCGAAAAGTACAATGGCTAACAGATACTTAAGAGACAGTTTCCCCGCTGAATGGGTTATACAGTGTGCTCTTGAGACAGGTGTTTCGTTACTTTGGTTGACTACAGGCCAGGGTGATAGCAGTGATAATAATGAGCAGGATAAAAGTTTTGGTTTTGTGAACCAAGCCAATATTAAACCACTATCCGATGTCGTCGCACCTGAAATTGAGAAGGCCGTATTAGATGCTGGAGCTTTAGTGAGCCATGGAAAAGTCATATTGGATAACAGCCTAATCCCCCACAACATGACTGATCCGTGGCTCATTCAGTCAGGCGATGATTTGTTCCTGGTTGACCGAAGCGGCCCCCCTCCAATAAATGGCGTGTGGCTCGTTGATATTGATGGCATAAAGACGATAGCAAAACTTGCTCGTATTCCCGGCAATCGTCTGATTGTCCAGCAAGGTGAGACATCCTTTGAGTGCAGTATTGATGATATTGAGGTAGTGGGACGCGCAGTCAAAATCATAAAGAGTATTTGATCATGACAATAAGGAAACAGCCGAACGGAAAATGGTTGTGTGAATGTTACCCTAACGGACGCGATGGAAAACGTGTACGCAAACAATTTGCTACGAAGGGGGAAGCTACAGCATTTGAAACATTCACCATGGATGAAGTAAATAAAAAACCCTGGCTGGGAATGAAAGAAGACAAAAGGCATCTCTCGGAATTGGTCACTGAATGGTACGCATTACACGGCCAAACCCTAAGTCAGCCGCAAAAGCTAATAAACAAATTGAAAGTCATATGTGATGCATTGGGTGATCCACAAGCAACTTCTTTTCAGCCATCAGACTTTGCTAAATATCGGGAAGCTCGCCTCAACGGTACAGTGAAAGACAGTGAAGGATGCTTGTTACCAGCAGTCAAGCCAAGAACGGTTAACCTGGAACAAAGCAACCTTTCTGCCGTTTTTGGAACTCTGAAAAAACTTGGCCATTGGTCAGGGGTCAATCCTTTAGCGGGGCTACCCACATTCAGAATCGCAGAGAGCGAACTGAGCTTCCTGGCTACAAACGAAATTAAACGTTTGCTTAATGCCTGTAATCAATCTCTGAACCCTGACCTGATTCACGTGACTAAAATTTGCTTAGCGACCGGGGCAAGATGGAACGAGGCAGAAAGCTTGCAAGGGCATCAAATCACAAAATATCGTATCACTTATACCAAAACTAAAGGGAAAAAGAATAGAACAGTACCTATCTCCCCTACCCTTTATGACCAGCTCCCTAAGAATAGAGGCCGCTTGTTCAAGCCTTGTCGAAAAGCGTTTGAACGAGCATTAAAGCGCGCAGGTATAGAGCTGCCAGAAGGTCAATGTACGCACGTCCTACGGCACTCATTTGCAAGCCATTTTATGATGAACGGCGGGAATATTTTAGTTTTGAGAAACATCCTCGGGCATTCAGATATCAAAATGACGATGGTTTATGCACATTTTGCGCCTGACCATTTGGAGGATGCTGTTACTAAAAACCCTCTAAACGGAATAGAATACAACTGATCAATGGTAATTAAAAATATATTTAAAAATATTTGAGGTGATAATGTTCAGAATAAAATCGATAATGAGCGAGAGTAGAGATAAAATATATGCATGTGAAAACATAGGCGATATGGAAAGCAATTACTATACGATAATTACGGGTGATAATGCTAGCGGAAAATCCAGCTTATTAAGTAAATCCGTAAACGCCTTTTTATTTGTTGGTAAAAATGAAAATTATTTAGACCCTACTATAGAACTTACTATTGACTCTGCAGATAGACCCGCAAAAATAATTGCCTTATGTAATTCAAGATTTGATAAATTCACATCGACAAACGTATTAAATAAATCATCAAAAAATAGGGGGTTAAAATATAACGCAGCATCCTACATACATCCTACTGTAGATCCTAATTACAGAAAAGGTATTGCAAGCATTGTTGATAGCTGCATAAAAAACTCACTAATTAAATTTCACAATAAAGACAATGAGTTATCAAAAAACATAAATGAAGCAATGGGAATGTTTGGGCTGCAGTCTCATATACACTTAAAATGTACCTATGACACTAAAGACATAAAATACATCCTTGAAATGTTTCACTATCTATCCAATGGGTTAGCGAAATTATCTAATGGTTGCATAGTGATAGGGAAAAAAAATACCCCTCTCAAATCTGACTTGTTAAACTCTAGGGAAAGTTCACTAGATGATGCAATAGAAAAGATGTGGGTGAAAATTAAGGATTCAGAACTTGATAATCTCATAGATATTCTGTTGATGGTCGATGCTGAAAAAATTGATGAAAAATACCTAGACGATATTTATTATTCTATTTCAGACCGTAAAATATATTCTGAAAGAAAAAAAATAGTATTTGATATCGATAATTTAAATGTTATTACTTACCTTTTTATCTTAAATGTATTTAGTGTTGTCGATTTTCAAGTAATGCACACAAACTCTCAAAAGGAAGTAAGCATTACTAGTCTAAGTTCAGGACAACAAACCTTATTCGGTCACGCAATTGTCCTAAGCTGCCATACAGAAAAAAATTGTTTAATCTGCATTGATGAACCTGAAAACAGCCTTCATCCAGAATGGCAACTTAACTTCATGAGATTTTTCTCACTATTATTCCCCATCAATCTTGAATCACATATATTAATAGCCACGCACTCCCCTCAAATAATTTCAGGGATGCAATTTAGTAATGGATGCATTCTGTCTTTAGAAAGTGCAATGGTAAATAATAAAGCACAACCCAAAAATAGACACAAACCACAAGCTTTAAATGAATATAGAGAGCAATCTGCTGATAAACAATTGACGGGGATATTTAAAAGCCCTGGACACAAAAATGACTTCATCATAAGAAAGCTAGTATTAATATTATCTAAAGAAGCACGAGGATTAAGTTTAAGTATTGTAGATTATAATTTTATTGATGAGGTTAAAAATCTCGTTAATCAAGATAGAATACCTGATGGAGATCCTGTTCGACTATTACTGGAACAGATATTGAGCTTCCAAAAGGTGAAGAAATAAATGATAACTAACCCTATTATTTACAGCCCAAGGTCGCAAAGACATGTAGACACGTTCAATGGACTTGCATCTCACTGGGATGGTACGTGTGAAACTCGTAAGGCATTTAGAAAAGAAGTTAGAGAATATTATAAAGCGGCCCAAGATTATACCTGTCCTTACTGTGGACGACATAGACAAGAATTCCATGGTACTCAATGGGATATTGACCACATCATCCCCAAATCTTCTCATACAGAATATCTGTATACTCCCAAAAACCTAACAGTAACATGTAAAGATTGCAATATATTCAAGTCTAATAAAGACCCTCTTACATGTTTCCTGCCCAGCGGCACCCTTTATCCTAATGATAGCGATAAATTCTGTATAATACACCCGCATATTGACGATTATCAACAACATCTGGAATTGAAACAGAATAAAAAAGGGCAGTATTATCATAATGTTCTCACCGATAAAGGGAAAAAAACTTTTGAAATATGTAATTTAATTAGATTCAGTGAAGTCTTATCCGGTACATCAGAGTATGTTGATGAATTGGGCACTGAAGTGGGCATAACTAGCGATTTCACTCAACCTATCATGCAATGGTTAGAGGATTACGATGAGCTAATTCCTCAGGTAGCAAAAGCTACTTTGCAGGAAATAATTCAGCAGATTTCTAACCCTTGATGCATTGGGTTCAAAATCAATGGGCCGTCATTAATTCACTTTCAAACAACTGGCAGTAAACAATGCAACAGCGATCAGATACACTTGTGTTTAAGAGGCGATAAATTGGCGACACAAAACTCAAACTGTATAAAATTAAATAAACAAAGATATAAATAAGCTCTTGATGTAATTACTAAAATACTGTTATTTATGAATATGTATAGTATGTAGTAATTTCGGACGCGGGTTCAACTCCCGCCAGCTCCACCAAATTCTCCATCGGTGATCACCAGAGTCATCCGATGAAGTCCTAAGAGCCCGCATGGCGCAAGCCCTGCGGGCTTTTTTGTGCCCTCAATTTGTCCCGCGAAGTCCGAAGAGAACTAATTAAATCCGAACCTTTTAGGCACCTTGTTAGGCACCTCTTAAAGCTTTATTGTTTTTGAGGTGCCTAAAACTATGGAAACCCGGCAATGGCAAGACAAACCAAACCTCTCTCCGTTAAGGAAATCGAATCTGCCAAACCCAAGGAAGCGGACTATGTGCTCTATGATGGCGATGGCCTTGAGCTACTGATCAAATCCAGCGGGAGTAAAATCTGGCAATTTCGCTACATTCGCCCCTTCACCAAGAAGCGAGCGAAAAAGAGTATTGGCCCCTACCCGTCAGTTACGCTTGCCGATGCTCGAAGCTATCGGGCAGAATCACGTTCTCTCCTTGCGAAACAAATCGATCCTCAGGAACATCAGCAAGAACAACTGCGTAGTTCGCTTGAAGCCAAAACTAATACTTTCCAGCTCGTTGCGGAACGTTGGTGGAATGTGAAGAAAGCCAGTGTACCGAGGACTATGCAGAGGATATATGGCGCTCTCTTGAAAGAGATGTCTTTCCAGCGATTGGTGACGTTAGCGTTACAGATATCAAAGCTCATACGCTGGTTCAGGCTGTGCAACCAGTACAAGCCAGAGGTGCACTGGAAACTGTTCGTCGCCTTTGCCAACGCATCAATGAGGTCATGATCTATGCCCAAAACACGGGGCTGATTGATGCTGTTCCCAGTGTCAATATTGGCAAGGCATTCGAGAAGCCACAGAAGAAAAACATGCCCAGTATTCGTCCGGATCAGCTGCCTCAGTTAATGCAGACTATGCGAACGGCCAGCATTAGCCTTTCAACAAGGTGTCTGTTCATGTGGCAGCTTCTTACTATCACCCGCCCTGCTGAAGCGGCTGAGGCTCGTTGGGAAGAGATAGACATGGAGGCAGGAGAATGGAAGATCCCTGCATCGCGCATGAAGATGAACCGTGACCACACAGTTCCTTTGTCAGATGAAGCAATAGCTGTTTTGGAAATGATGAAGCCGTTAAGTGGCAATCGGGAATTCATATTTCCCAGCCGTATCAAACCTAACCAGCCAATGAATAGTCAGACGGTTAACGCATCACTAAAGCGTGCGGGCTTTGGCGGAGTGCTGGTTTCGCATGGCCTGCGATCTATCGCCAGTACGGCCCTTAACGAGCAAGGCTTTCCACCAGATGTGATTGAAGCAGCACTTGCTCATGTGGACAAGAATGAGGTTCGTCGTGCTTACAACCGTAGCGATTATCTTGAGCAGCGACGCCCGATGATGCAATGGTGGGCTGATTGGGTAAGCAAGGCCGACAGCGGAAGTAGTGTTGAAACCGGGAAGAGGGTGTTCAAACTCGTTGGCTAGTTTCCCTGTAAAAAATAGCTTTAGCCCTGACCGGCTTATTAGGTAGATTACAATCGAATCAGAGTGATCAGCTTTGACTCAAAAGGTCTCTTCGCTTTGCAAGTATAGCCAGAGCTGTAAGTATCCCTGCAAAACGAACCATTCACTTTTAGAGATCTTCCAACATACTGATGATGTCCCCTGAGGAGAACGCTATGCGTAAAGCCCGATTTACTTAACACCAGATTATCGCCGTTCTGAAATCTGTTTTTATCGGTGTAAAAATCACAGGATGTCATGGATCTCCAAGACAGAAAGACCAGTAGCTTATAAAGTGAGAGGTGAAAATTGTGCGAGTTAAAATACCTCATCATGTACAAAACTACGCCTCTCCTCTTGGGCCCTTGCTACATATCAGCGTCAATAATATCGCATCAGTGATAAATCGGAAATCCCACACATCCCACCAACTTTCCCGGCCCCCTCTTACTTCAGCCATTTTTCTCTTCTGTTTTTTGTGTTCCCTTACCCCAAAAATCATTAGTTGAAATATTACCAGCCAGGTAGTTCCACGCTATCCCTCGGTATCTCAACTTTACGACCTCCATCATATTTGGCGTTATTGCACCTGGAATATAAGAGTGAGTAAAAACAACAGAGCTTACAATCACACTGTCCATGGTGAGATTATATATTTCATTTTCCGCCCCAGACTCATTGATTGCATAAAACCGTAGGATAGCGGTCTTTAAGCGTTTCCCCGTACAGACAAAATCAAAGAGGTAAGGAGATGATTTATCTACTTCTTTATTTATTATCATAGGCTCATGTAAGCGACTGCCCGTCAGTGAACCTGAATGAGGGTCTACAGATAAAGATATCCCATGCTGGGTATTCATTATCTCAATAGCCCCCTCACGGCCTGAAGTCATACAGCCTCCCTTAAGATTAACCCCATTCTCATCATATAAAAACAAATATGCTGGCAAAGACATTTTATCATCCTTAATTTTTGATTTCCTATTCAACTATTACTCTGGTCTATTTGGAAGGATTTTAACCAAACCATAGACCAATAAAAAACTTATTACTATGTACAGTGATCTTTCATGCCATGTTTCAAAATGGAAAAAACAGTAAAAACAAAAAAACACCCATAGCCCACCTAGTAATGAAATGGCATTTTCAAGAAAACCAAAAAAGATGCGACTTCCTAATGACAATCTTTTATCAGCTACCATCCCCAACCTCATTTTCAATAATCTCAATTATCTGAGTGAATGCAGCACTGCCTTGCGTACGCCTGACTCGCAAAGCCTCTATAAACGGTTGCAATGCTGGCTCAACAAGAAAATAAAGAAAGTCATAATCTTTCTTTCGTAATTCATAATAAATTTCTGGATCACTGTCTTTAAGGCTTTGTGATCTATAGAGACTCCTTTCCGCCATACCTCCGGCTAATAAAAAATTACCTAGCACCCCCCCCTCAGTGAGATCATAAGTGAACTGCGTTGAGCTATAGCTGTCGCTATCTTTTTTGACACAAATGAATTTGTAATCGCTCTTCCCACTACCGATGCACCTGTTTTTGCGTAAATATTATCACGCTTACTTTCAGATACATATTGGTTGAAATTATCTAATACGATCTCTATCGTTCTGATAAAGTTTTCATTTTGAAGAATACCAAATCGGATAGCATTTATTAAACGAAAGCGTTCTGTTTCTCTGGTAAACCGAGAATCGGTATCAAAGTACCCATAAGCAAGATATCCCAGATCTTGAGGAACCGACAAAATACCATCAATAAGTCCTACAGCACTAGCAGGTGAAATAATTATGTTGGCTATACGCTTTGCTATCTCTGTGTAAGTAGACATCAGCATCCCTGTTATCTTATTTCCTATTTTTCATTCCATAACGTTACACTAAGTGATATCGATGCTATAGCTAGGTTGCCCCCTTATGTACCGGTAGAAAAACACCATTCGCTCTGCCCATATTCTCAAAAATTTAGTTGTTTAACTATAGAATAGCTCAAAACACCCCCTAAGACTGTGTAGCCTCCAATGCTCCCAAGGAAGACTGGTGATAAATTCTTTTTACATCACTGAAGTGTCGCAATGGGGTCAGCCAAGAGCAACGTTAGAAACACACAGCCTTATTTATTCCTCATCGGCTAAATGGGTACTCTGCCAATAATGTCTATCACACAGTAATCTGCTGTTGATTACAGTGACTCAGTTCAAAGTTAGAAACTATTTTTCGCAACTCGGTGTTTTCCGTTGTTATACTCTCCACTCTCAACAAATTTCCTATCCTGAGATTAAGTCAGAATATTTCTGCTAGGTTGAACTTTTCTGATTCTCTACTCAGAGTTTCCATCAATGACTACCACCAATCTTGCTATCACGTTTTTTTTCCTCAACAAGCCGTAAGAGTAAGTTCCCCAACTAAGTGATTTCCCTTGTATCTTAATCCCACTGGGCATCTAAAATAGGGGTTATACAAATGACTTAGGTGTGGCGAGGACATGGATCTTCTGGAGAGTATCCTAAAAATAAGTGCTGAAAAGGAGCTGTCATGGCTTAAACAGCATGCCAGTCAACTGGCCGGGCACTATGGGTATGATCGCAGTATCCTGTTTTCGATCTCCCCGCTGAAAGAGCAGTTTATCGATCGCATTTTCTGGATCGAGGGGGAGTGGCCGGAAGGCAGTGCGTTCGATGAAAAAAACTATATTGAACGTTGTTAGGTCAATCAGCATCTGCTTGAGACTTCTCAACCTTTCTTCTGGCGGAAAATTGCCGGTAATGATACTGCAGCAGAGTATCAGGTGATCGATAAACCGTTACATGGAGCCCTGCAAGGGGCGCAGATCCCGGTGTTCGGCAGTGGCGGACTTGGGGGACGTTTAGCCTTGGGGGCAACGATATCAACAGTTCCCCTAAGGCCACTATAGTGATGCGTTGGCTGGCGACAGAAACCTTTTTCACTGCCCGGCGAATACTGGCTGCCGCGGCGACCTTCAGCACCGCTCGCCTAACCCCCCATGAAAATCAGATCTTGCGGTTGGTCAGCAGCGGGTTAAAACACACCGAAGTTGCCGGTCTACTGGAAGTCTCCCCACGTACCGTGGAAAACCATCTCCGCCAGATACGCCATCGTCTTGGTGTTACCCCCCCCCCCCACAGGCTGTGCGGGTAGCGATGATCAGTGGCGAACTGGAGAGTGCGGAACAGTAATGCTATTTAACCAATGAGGTATGGACAATGACTAACCTTAACAGTCAACATCCGCAGAAAGATCCGGCTGAAGAAAAGGCCTTTTTCCCTGCTGCTTATTCCCTCAACCAGTTCACCCGCCCAGTATCTGACCTGAGCGATGAAGAGTATGCGAAACCCTATCGCGGCGCTAAAAAAATGTTGGTGATCGCCAGTAATGAGCGTTATTTGCCGAGCGATAACGGCACTCTGTTCTCAACTGGCAACCATCCAGTAGAAACCTTAGTGCCGATGTATCATTTACATCAGGCCGGTTTTGATTTTGATATTGCCACCCTGTCGGGACAGATGGCTAAGTTTGAGTACTGAGCGATACCCCATGAAGATAAAAAGGTGATGCCTTTCTTTAAAAAGTATCAGTCACAGTTCCAAGTACCGGCAAAGTTATCCGATATTCTGAGTAAACTGACTGACGACAGCGACTATGCTGCCGTGTTTATCCCTAGTGGTCACGATGCGCTGATCGGCCTGCCAGAAAGTGAAGACGTTGCCGAGGTTTTGCGTTGGTTCATGCATAACGATCGTTTTGTTATCTCGATCTGTCATGGCCCGGCGGCCTTCCTCGCCCTACGCAGCGGCGAAAATCCGCTTAACGGCTATTCACTGTGCGCTTTCCCCGATGCTGCGGATAAACAGACGCCGGATATTGGCTATATGCTGGGTCATCTAACGTGGTATTTCGGAGAGAAACTAACAGGAATGGGCATGACGCTGGTGAACACCGAGATCAAGGGCAGTGTCCACCAAGACCGTAAATTACTGACCGGTGACAGCCCGTTTGCTGCTAATGCTCTGGGCAAGTTGGCGGCAGAGCAACTGCTGAAAGCCTACGTTGACTAATACCTTTTGATAAGTTCGAGGGCGGCAGAACGTTTTCTGCCGCCCTATTAGATTGCCTGACAGGATATGGCTGCCAACCTAGGCTAGCTTTCCTCAAATCCGCTTACTCATATCCCCCCGCAGGACCATCCTAGGGTTCCCTACGTTGCTGGCAACCTACCTTCCTCCGCCGCACACTGATGTGTCGTCAATGGGTTATCAACTTTCGGCAAATAGCCTTCCATGGATTGTCTTAGAGTGCCGCTGGGTGACGTTTTATTTGGTTAGGCAATAGGATAATAAATGATTTAACTGTAGACTCGGCCATAACCTGACAAAAACGTCTGATTATTGCCGTCACCTTATTCTATTCTGCGGCGTTATCGGTGATGCTTAAGATAACCACTAGCGGATATCTTATTAATAATTTTGAATGTTTTTTTGCGTAGCTCCAGATCCTGTTCTACAGTTATTTCGTAGTCCTGAAATCCACTAAAACTAATGAAAAGGTGACACATGATTAATAAAGCGTCTAAAGGATTATTAGTTCTTGCTACTCTGGTTGCACTGGCAGGTTGTCAGTATCACAGCGATGCCGTCCAGAACGGTAAGCCTGTTGCGGCAGGTGGTCAGGCGGCACCAGGTGGTTCCCTGGGTCATGGTCCGGCTGGCGGTCCTCAGAACTAATAATGACGGAGCCCGGTTATCGGGCTCTATCCTTTTGCCTGCCACTCTCGTTTTTCTAGCCTGTCTCTATTTATTTCATTTTTAACTGAAATCAATGCTATTTTTTTATTTACCATTCGCGTTAAGCAATGCTATCTCTATTCGCTCCCAGCTAGCAAGAATAATGGTAAGCATTATTTCTCCATCTTTTATAAAACAATTTCAGTACTGTTTGAACGGAATACCGTTAATAATTTCTCTGCCAGCGGTAAGGTTGTAACGCCCTGCTGTCCGAGGAAATGCCCATGACCGGGTAATCCATAAAAGGGTGCCAATAATTGCTGACTCAGACGTAAAGAATATTCCACCGGCACGATCTCGTCATCCAATGATCCAATAACTGCTCGCTGACTGACACGGCGGATGACTGACGGTAGATCCGGTAATCGAGAGGTAAAAGAGTCTAAAGCTTCCAGCCCCGGCACCGCTTCACTGAAGCCGGAAACCATGATCAGACCACCGGCCCGAGAATCGGTATAATGGTGCAGATAGCGCAGTGCAGTGATGCAGCCTAGGCTATGTCCCACCAGCCAGGTATTTTCATCCGGTGCTCCAACGGTCTGTTCCAACATCCGTTGCCAAGCATCAGGCTGCGGCGACTCCGAGTTAGGCAGCCTAGGAATAATCACCTGCATCCCTTGCCTAATAGCCTGCTGTTGGAGCCACCCAAACCAATGGTGTTCAGGGGCCGCCATATAACCGTGAATAATAATCAACCGTGGTAATGCCATACCCTTCTCCTCCGGTAAATAACGGGTGGCGAATCAACATGACCCTTTCCCCCCCGCAAAGTCGGGGATTACTTTCTCAGAGTCTGTCGAGGGTGGCTACTATTTATCGGTCTGAAAGTTATAACGGTTCGCTATCAGAAGATGCTCACTGTTATAAGCACGCGCTTGATTCAGCGGAGTTTTTCCCGTTTTGCTGAGTGCATAAAACAGAACAGCGGTATTGGTAGGGTCACCAAAAGCAGTACCCACAATAACGTGTAGACCGCATCCACCCCATCATTTTGCAGGTTAGTATAAAGTCGAACCGGCATGCCCTGCGGAAAATAGGCGAAGATCATCACAATGCCGAATTCACCGATAGCACGCACCCAGGCCAGTGCCACCGCAGAGGCCAACCCGGAAGCCGCGAGCGGCAACGCCAATAAGCGGAAGCGTTGCCAAGGACTCGCCCCCAGTGTTTGTCCGGCCTCCAAGATCCCCCGCGGAATAGCAGAAAATGCCGAGCGGGCGGTGACAATAAAGTATGGCAGGCCACCATAGATTTGGGCCAATACGAAGGCCACAGGATTATTAACCACCGAGACCCCCAGTGCCGATAACCCCTCCCCCAAAAAGGAGTAAGGGCCAAATGCTGAAATCAGTAAGATCCCCATTGCCAGAGGCGGCGTCATCAGCGGCAACAGCACCAGTAGCTCAATACTTTTACGCAACAAGCCTTGTCGGGTAGAGGTCGCCAGCCACCAGGCGACCGGTAAGCCGATCAACACGATAATCACTAACGCGATCACCCCGTAACCCAAAGACACTACTACCGCTGGTACATCACCATACGCCAGCGTGAAATGCGTCCACGGCGTGATCCCCAGTAATGTGGCGAAGGGAACCGCCAGCAGTACCAGGGCCGGTAACAGCAGCGCCAAGAGTAACGCTCTCCCGGAAATCATGCTTTAGTACAGAGCCTTACCCAAGGGCGCACCATACCCACTGCTATGCAGCAAGGCTTGCCCCTGCTTAGAGCGCATAAAGTCGATAAATTTTTCGCCCTGCGCCACACCGTTCGGGGCATTTTTCAGTACTGCCGCGTAATAAACCAGCGGTTGGGTATGCAACGTTTTTTCCTGACCTTGGCTATCTTTAATGCTAAAGCTGACCTTGTCATACCACTGCTTTGCCATTTGTGGATCACTGAGGTTAATTTCAGCCGGCAGCGAGACATAAGGCAGCTTGGCCGAAATCACCTCACTTTCATAACCCGCCGCGGCATCCACCTGGCCGCTTTCCAGTCGAGTGAGTAATCCCCCTTCCAGACTCACTTGGCGGGGATTTTGTACGGATCCCATCACTTTCTCAGCAATGCCTGGGCGCTGATAATAGTTTTCCGCCAGCAACAGGGTAAACACAATATTCTGACCTTTAGGATCGAGATACGGGTCGGTACGGCCAAATTGTAAGCCTGGGGTCGCGAGGACATCTAGCCAACTGCCATCTTGTTTTTTATTGGCTTCGGCAAACGCCGCCGCGTATTTGCCTTTCGGACTGTAGGCAATGACCATACTGGTACTGGCTACCGGGACTGCCGTGTCGATAAGGCCGGCATCTTTGAGGATCTGCATCGGTCCTGGGGTAATCGATACGAACACATCGGCCGTGATTTTATGGCTGGCCAGTAAACGCGCCATCCCGTAGGCACCCTGCCCCTGCCCCTGATACTGTCCCTGACTTTGGCGGGCGAATGCCGGGCCAAGGACCTGATCCATCACTTTGCCCATCGAGCCCGCATAGGTGACCCGGATATCGGACGATGCGAGTGCTGAAACCGAAAAACAGAGAGTAAGCGCCGTCAGTAACGACGCAGAGTTTAACCTTACCGACATCCTGATCCCCTTCGTTGTGTAAATTTTTACATAACGATTATCAGCGCTCCTTAGCCGTAACACAATGTCTTTATCGAAGCGTAAGAAGGAAATCGGTGGCGGTCGTTAGCTATGTGTACTGCCGATATGCGGGCCACTGCCAGTGGCCGCTTCCGTTATCGGTTGCTCCAGCTCTTTGAGGATCCCGCACTCTCGGGTCAGCATATTGGCGTGGCAGGCATCCTTAAGCTCGCTTAACTGCTTTTCCAGGGCGACCAACTCTGCAATCCTGACCTGGACATGAGAACGATGTTCTTCAATCAGCTCGTTGATCACCGCACACCGAGCCTCCGGCTGACTCCTCGCCTGCAACAGACGTTTTATTTCATCCTGAGCCATATCCAAGGTGCGGCAGCGACGGATAAATAACAGCGTATCCAGGTGCTGTTGCTGGTAATGCCGATAATTATTGTTCTGATCTCTTAGGGGGGCAGGCAGTAAGCCTTCACGTTCGTAATAACGAATAGTTTCGACATTACAGAAAGATTTTGTCGCCAGTTCACCGATTTTCATTTTTCTGCCTCCTGGTCTTGACCCTGTAGTGGCTTCAGGGTTTTTACTGTACAAACCAGAGTACAGCGGAAAGGAGAAAAAATGAACAATCAGGAGAACAATAATCACAGTGCTGCCAACTCGTCCCCTCAACACCGGCCGCAGATCCGTCGAATAGTGCCTCAGCAGCCCTCTGCCAGCCCGCAGAATTCAGGGGTTAAACCCCGTCAGGCATTCAGCGCCATTCCTGGGCAGAGTACCGGCCAGCGGGGGACCGTCACAGCCCTGCGCATCATGCAGATGGATTGCCCAGTCGAGGAAAACCTGATCACCGGTAAGCTTTCGCCGATGGACGGTGTTATCGATCTGCAGTTTGATCTGATGCAGCGTATTCTGACCGTCACCCACCAGCCGCAAGCACTAGAGCCAGTGTTGCAGGCGATCCGATCCCTCGGTTTTGATCCGCAATTGCCGGATCAGGTTAGCGAGCAAGCAGATCATCCGGCACCAGCCCCCCGCTACTGGCCGCTGGCGCTTGCCGGCGTGCTGGCTGTAGGGGCTGAAATGCTAAACTGGCTCGGCGTTCCACCGCTCTGGCAAGCCGTTGTCGCCATTGTGGCGATACTGCTTTCCGGCCTGAAAACCTACAAAAAAGGCTGGATCGCGGTTAAAAATGCCAACCTAAATATTAATGCGTTGATGAGCGTTGCGGTAACCGGTGCCCTGTTGTTAAAGCAGTGGCCGGAGGCCGCTATGGTGATGGTGTTATTTAATATTGCCGAAGTGATTGAAGCGAAAGCCCTTGACCGAGCGCGTAATGCCATTGATACCCTGCTAAAACTGGCGCCGGAATGGATGACGGTCCTACAGGCCGATAACAGCTGGCAGGCTATGCAGCCGGCAGATGTTGCCCTGGAGGCTATTGTCCGTGTCCGGCCCGGTGAGAAAATCGGCCTTGATGGCGTTATTGTCAGTGGAAATTCCACGGTGAATCAATCCGCTATTACCGGCGAAAGTTTGCCCATTGAGAAGAAAACCGATGATCAGGTATTCGCAGGTACCCTCAATGAGTCCGGAACCTTCGATTACCGAGTGACCTCCGTGGCGCGGGAAACGACCCTGGCGCGGATCATCCGCTCGGTGGAATCAGCCCGAGCCAGCAAAGCGCCAACGCAGCGTTTTGTTGACCAGTTCTCCCGTATCTATACCCCGGTCATTTTTATACTAGCAATCGCGGTGGCGGTTATTCCGCCGCTGTTTTTTGACGGCGCTTGGCAGCAATGGATCTATAACGCGTTGGTGATGCTGGTGATTGCCTGCCCATGTGCGCTGGTTATTTCCACACCGGTTACCTTAGTCAGCAGCCTGACGGCCGCCGCCAGGATGGGGATCCTGATCAAAGGCGGTGTTTATCTAGAACAGGGCCGTAAACTGCGCTGGCTGGCCCTGGATAAAACCGGCACCCTGACCCACGGTAAACCGGAGGTCACCGAGGTGATCAGTGATGAAGAGACGACGCAACAGCAGATGATCCTGGTAGCGGCCAGCTTATCCTCATACTCTGATCACCCGATGTCTCAAGCCGTAACTCGTTTCGCACAGGATGCCTCTCTATTGCCGGTGACAGACTTTGTCTCAGTGACCGGGCAAGGGATCACCGGTAAAACACCCGCAGGTCAGTTCTGGCTGGGTAACCGCCGGTTGTTGCAGGATCAAGGGATCGACCTGACGCCTTTCAGCCGCCGTTTCGAGGAGCTAGAGCGTCAGGGCAAAACTCTGGTGTTACTCGGCGACAGTGACGGACTGCGGGCCACCTTCGCCCTGGCGGATACCGTTAAACAGAGCAGCCGCCAAGCCATCGAGGAACTCCATCAACTGGGGGTGAAAACCCTATTGCTCTCTGGAGATAATCCCTTTGCCGTGGAAGAAATTGCTCGTCAGGTCGGGATTGATCAGGCCCGAGCGGAGCAACTGCCCGCAGATAAATTACAGGCTATCGAAACCTTTAGCCGTCAGGGGGTCACCGGTATGGCCGGTGACGGGATCAATGATGCCCCTGCCCTGGCACGGGCAGATATTGGCTTCGCTATGGGGATGGCTGGCACCGATACCGCCATAGAAACGGCGGATGTGGCGCTGATGGATGACGATTTACGTAAAATTCCGGCCTTTGTCAGACTGTCGCGGCGTACCGGATGGATCCTGACGCAAAATATCTCGCTGGCGCTGATCATCAAAGCCGTGTTCCTGTCATTGACACTGTTCGGTGTCGGCACACTGTGGATGGCCGTATTTGCAGATGTCGGCGCCAGCTTACTGGTGGTAGCCAACGGCCTTAGGATCCTGCGGACCACAAAATAATGGCCTCACCCGCCCCCCGCGGCAGTGACTGCGGCGGGTGGCGGATATAACAGTGCGAAGACCGATTCGGATCTATGAAAAGCCACGCAGACCCAGCAGCGCTAGCGGACCTTTGCTGAGCTGAAAGCTAGTACCTAGCGTAGGGTTTAACCATCTGGAGTGGGTAAGGCTCATCATCTACTGGTTACGGTTAAGTTGTTGGCGCTTCCCTAGTCCAGCAGTGAATAAATACCCACGTTTCTCTGTAATCGCCGAACAGACGTGTGCCGCCGTTAACCATTTTCCAGGTCAGCATGGTCCACGGC
Source organism: Tatumella saanichensis (assembly GCF_000439375.1). Taxonomy (GTDB): domain Bacteria; phylum Pseudomonadota; class Gammaproteobacteria; order Enterobacterales; family Enterobacteriaceae; genus Tatumella; species Tatumella saanichensis. Next base: position 21,386 of record NZ_ATMI01000051.1, on the reverse strand, counting down.
CTATAAGTGTCACCCGCCCGGTGGAAACTCTGCTAATCCGCCATTTGATTGACGTAATATGGTTGTTGTCTATCAACTGGGATCAATGTGCTCCCTTCCGCGATGGCCGTTATACCCTGTTGGTGACAGCGAACTGGCTCTCTCTTACAGGCAAATCCCTAACCAAAACCCGGGCAGTGACCGGCTAACACTTTGCCACCTTATTCCCGTAGGCGGTGTCCTTAACGGATGACTTTACTTATCGGTTCTCCTTACTCAGTTTTGTCCAGTTTTCGTCAAGACATCCTCAAGCCAGCTGACCGAGATTGCAGCCTTTGCCCGTGCCAGCTGTTGTTCTGCCATCAGCGCTTTTTGCTGCGCAACCACCACTCCCGGCTGTTGGGTAAATGCCCGAAGCTGTTCCCCACCCGGTAATTCCGGCAAGGGTTCCCGGGTGATCTTATCCAGTACCTCAACCTGCAACGATCGAACAGCACCTGTCGCGGCCAGTCCCGCCAGCGTTCCGGTCAGGGTCTTTTGTTTGAAACTCAGTACAACCCCCGTGGTCAGGGTGACAACCCCCACCAGATCCCCGGCGATCACCAGCGGTGACAGGGACTTATTACATTTGTCGCTGAAATACATCATCCGGTAGCGGAAGTAGCCACCCCACATTTCGCGGGTGCCCAACGTTGCGTACATAAACCAGGCTCGCGAGTCGTGCACCTGGTCATCGAATAATTCCCTAACCAGACCGGAGGGCTGTTCCGCATTACTGGCCTCACCGGCGGCAGGAAAAAGGACGGCTACCCGGGCGTCTCCGTCAGACTTTATTTGCCGATATTCCTTGGGTTCATCATCGGTATTGAGAACGAAGATCATCGGCTGCATCACAGTATCCAGCACCACCTGCGCCAGATTATCCGGAATACGGTAGCCGTCGTGGTAATCCTTACCAAACTCCTCCGCCGCTTCAAACAACTGGGTCTTCGCCATAGCCGGGTCGAAATCTTTGACGCCCGGATAGAGCACCAGCTCATCCATCTTGTCGGCAGGCTGCTTTACTCTCTGATCCTGACGTATTTTGAGGACCTGTTTCTGCTTCTCGTCCCGGGCTTGTTGTGCCGCCTTGCGTGCGGCAGGCAGCGCTTCGGTATTGTTGGCATCCTGATAGAATTGCGTTTTTAGCATCGAACCTCTGGCATAGCGATCGATACGCCAGGCGGTGATCCATGCGATCTGGTTGTCAACGACGGTCTCCAGACTACCGCTGGCGCGAGCGGGCTGGTATTGGGACGCCTCTTCAGGAGGAATTTTTTTTGGTGTGGTCAGATTTAGGGTAAGCTCGCGCCAGGCGTTGAAGCGTTTGACAAGTATTTTATGGATTCCGAACTGCTCGATAAGGTCAGGGGGTATAGCGCGCCATGCATCTTTTTTAAGATCTTGAGAAAGTGAGTCAATAGGTACCTTCAGTGGCGCTCCAATCTGGAAAGCAGCAGCGTAAATCTCATTTAACGTTATCTGTGATAGCAGCCGACGGTCATCAATACCATTAGCTTTTCCCTGATCCCCTAGTGGATAACCGCCCCCCAGATCCGAGTGCATCCCCGGGTAAACCACCTCGGTGACATAGGGTGGGTATGTGCCGTCTCCCCGGCGAACTGAGTCCAGCGGAAAGGAGAGCCGCTGTTCATGTCCGGACACCAGATGCACACATTTTTTGATCAGTCCGCCATAGGTTTTATCGCCCGGCAGCTCCATGGTACCGTCAGCCCAGGACATATGACCGTCAGCAATAGGTACCACGTGCGCTATCCCAACAGAGGCCACGGTATCTAACAACCCGAGAAACTCCACACTGATAGGCAACTGCATCCCGCCAATCTGCAGACACTGCGGCGGTGTTTCGCCCTCAGCCTTTGGTGGGGGAAACAGTTCGGTCAACCAGCGTATAAACGTACGCGCAGCGGCAGCCCCACGAGAAAACCCGTAAACGTACAATTTGATGCCTAATACTTTAGGCTTACCCGGTTCCGGCTGCGTAAGCAGGGGTTTCAATTGTGGAGCTAATTCATTCAGTAAACGGCTGAACTCTTCGTAACGGTTGTGGCTGCCGCTCAACCAGAGTCGGTTCCAGTTGGTACCCATATTGCTGAGGGACTGTCGGCTTTCTGAGGTGGTTAACCATTTTTCAGTAGCTGAAAATTTCAGTACATCAATAATGCGCAGCAGCGCCCAGTTAATACGCTCTTCCCCCTTAGTTGCGGCCACCAGACCCATGGTTGAATAGTCCGGGTCGTTCACTTCCGGGAATGGAGTGCCCACACCGGGCATGTAAAACTTAAAATATTTCCCATTACCGTCTTCAGCACCATCTAACAGTGTTTCCTGCTCGCTAGAGGGTACTCCACCCGCCGTACCGGTTCCGATAGTGGCACGAAACAACCGCGCGATATTGGTTGGACGCTTGGGGTCAGACAGCAACAGGTCATTGTTGAGGTTATTGCCCGTACCGTCGAAAAACAGACTGATATGCAGCGTCTTACAACACGGCGGCTCCACGCGTCGTCCGGCCACCAGACAAAGCTCCTGGTGGTAGAGATGCTCGGCACTGTTCTGCTGATAATAGCTCTGCCCGACCTGAATTGCCTGGGTTGGCAGACGTCCCTGCTCTGGAAACGGAGGCGGCACCCAGACTAAATCGGTTTCCGTTACTTCGGACATACTTTGGGCTCCTTCATCCTGATGGGCTCTTTTATCGGGTAGTTGGCATTTCTCGGTGACCAACAACTGGTCGTCACCTTTATGTCATCGCAGGGCAAAAAGTGTACGGTGATACCGCAGACATCCTCGCCGTTATAGTCGGGAACTGGGACGATCATGCTGTGCTGACGTTTTTGTTCGTCAGCTTTTTTCTTCCAAGCTTTGTATTTAGCTCTATCAGCGAATCCAGGAAAACCTTTAGAGCCACCAACCCCAGTTTCCCAGTCAATACGTACCGTCATACCCGGTGTCCAGCGGGCGGGCGCGCTGTAGCAGCAGCCACCGCCGCCGCCCTGGAAAGGACCAATAATGTCGATGCCCGACTGGTTATCCACGCTGAAATGGTTAATCGCCCATTTGGTATGGTTGATGGCGTCAATGGTTCCACCGCCACCGCCTCCGGCCTGAGCCGCAGGCTGCGAGCATCCGGTCAATAACAGCACACACGCCAGCAGCGGGCTTAACAATAAATATTTCATCTGACTTTCCTTACCGAGGCGGGGCGAAAGAGAGAGTGGTAGCGGCAGGCTAAATCGGTTTCCGTTATTTGGGACATACCTGAGGCTCCTTCATCCTGATGGGCTCTTTTATCGGGTAATTAGCATTTCTCGGTGACCAACAACTGGTCGTCACCTTTATGTCATCGCAGGGCAAAAAGTGTACGGTGATACCGCAGACATCCTCGCCGTTATAATCAGGAACTGGGACGATTTTGCTGTGCTGACGTTTTTGGGCATCTATGTTTTTTTTCCAAGCAAGATACTTCTCCTCATCAGCAAATCCTGGGAAACCAGCTGATGAACCTTGCCCACTTTCCCAGTCAATACGTACCGTCATACCAGGCGTCCAGCGGGCGGGCGCGCTGTAGCAGCAGCCCCCGCCGCCGCCCTGGAACGGACCAATAATGTCGATACCCGACTGGTTATCCACGCTGAAATGGTTAATCGCCCATTTGGTATGGTTGATGGCTTTAATGGTTCCACCGCCTCCACCTCCGGCCTGAGCTGCAGGCTGCGAGCAGCCGGTCAACACCAGAACACACGCCAGCAGCGGGCTTAACAATAAATATTTCCTCTGACTTCCCTTGCAGAAGGTGGGGTGAAAGAGAGAGTGGTAGCGGCAGGCTAAATCGGTTTCCGTTATTTGGGACATACTTGAGGCTCCTTCATCCTGATGGGCTCTTTTATCGGGTAGGACGGGCTACCGTAGGTGAAGCAACTGGTTGTTACCTTTACGTCATCGCAGGGCAAAAAGTGTACGGTGATACCGCAGACATCCTGGCCGTTATAGTCGGGAACTGGGACGATCATACTGTGCTGACGATTCTGAGCACTCATCTTTTTCTCCCAAGCCTTATATTTTTCGTAATCAGTAAATCCTGGGAAACCTTCAGTCGATGCCTCCCCACTTTCCCAGTCAATACGTACCGTCATACCCGGCGTCCAGCGGGCGGGCACGCTGTAGCAGCAGCCCCCACCGCCGCCCTGGAACGGACCAATAATGTCGATGCCCGACTGGTTATCCACGCTGAAATGGTTAATCGCCCATTTGGTATGGTTGATGGCGTCAATGGTTCCACCGCCTCCGGCCTGAGCTGCAGGCTGCGAGCAGCCGGTCAACACCAGAACACACGCCAGCAGCGGGCTTAACAATAAATATTTCATCTGACTTTCCTTACCGAGGCGGGGCGAAAGAGAGAGTGGCATCGGCAGGCTAAATTGACTTCCGTTATTTGGGACATACTTGAGGCTCCTTCATCCTGATGGGCTCTTTTATCGGGTACGACGGACTACCATAGGTGTAGCAACTGGTTGTTACCTTGATATCATCGCAGGGCAAAAAGTGTACGGTGATACCGCAGACATCCTGACCGTTATAGTCAGGAACTGGGACGACTTTGCTGTGCTGACGTTTTTGGGCATCTATGTTTTTTTTCCAAGCAAGATACTTCTCCTCATCAGCAAATCCTGGGAAACCAGCTGATGAACCTTGCCCACTCTCCCAGTCAATACGCACCGTCATACCCGGCGTCCAGCGGGCGGGCACGCTATAGCAGCAGCCCCCGCCGCCGCCCTGGAACGGACCAATAATGTCGATGCCCGACTGGTTATCCACGCTGAAATGGTTAATCGCCCACTTGGTATGGTTGATGGCGTCAATGGTTCCACCGCCACCGCCTCCGGCCTGAGCTGCAGGCTGCGAGCAGCCGGTCAACACCAGAACACACGCCAGCAGCGGGCTTAACAATAAATATTTCATCTGACTTTCCTTACCGAGGCGGGGCGAAAGAGAGAGTGGCGGCGGCACCCAGGCTAAATCGGTTTCCGTTACTTCGGACATACTTTGGGCTCATTCATCCTGATAGGCTCTTTTATCGGGTAATTAGCATTTCTCGGTGACCAACAACTGGTTGTTACCTTAACGTCATCGCAGGGCAAAAAGTGTACGGTGATACCGCAAACATCCTGGCCGTTATAGTCAGGAACCGGGACGGTTTTGCTGTGCTGACGATTCTGAGCACTCATTTTTTTCTCCCAAGCTTTATATTTTTCATAATCAGCAAATCCTGGGAAACCTTCAGTCGATGCCTCCCCACTCTCCCAGTCAATACGTACCGTCATACCCGGTGTCCAGCGGGCGGGCACGCTGTAGCAGCAGCCACCACCGCCGCCCTGGAACGGACCAATAATGTCGATACCCGACTGGTTATCCACGCTGAAATGGTTAATCGCCCATTTGGTATGGTTGATGGCTTTAATGGTTCCACCGCCTCCACCTCCGGCCTGAGCTGCAGGCTGCGAGCAGCCGGTTAATAGCAGAAGCCATGCTAGCAGCGGACTTAACAGTAAATATTTCATCTGACATCTCTTACAGAAGGCGGGGTGAAAGAGAGAGTGACATCGGCAGGCTAAATCGGTTTCCGTTATTTGGGGCATACTTTGGGCTCCTTCATCCTGATGGGCTCTTTTATCGGGTAGGACGGGCTTCCGTAGGTGTAACAGCTGGTTGTTACCTTCACGTCATCGCAGGGCAAAAAGTGCACGGTGATACCGCAGACATCCTGGCCGTTATAGTCAGGAACTGGAACGGTTTTGCTGTGCTGACGATTCTGGGCTTTCATTTTTTTAGCCCAGGCGAGATATTTTTCATCATTGCCCAAACCAGGAGAACCTTCTGTATCCCCTACCCCAGTTTCCCAGTCAATGCGTACTGTCATACCCAGCGTCCAGCGGGCGGGCACGCTGTAGCAGCAACCACCGCCGCCGCCTTGGAAAGGACCAATAATGTCGATGCCCGACTGGTTATCCACGCTGAAATGGTTAATCGCCCATTTGGTATGGTTGATGGCGTCAATGGTTCCACCGCCACCGCCTCCGGCCTGAGCCGCAGGCTGCGAGCATCCGGTCAATAACAGCACACACGCCAGCAGCGGGCTTAACAATAAATATTTCATCTGACTTTCCTTACCGAGGCGGGGCGAAAGAGAGAGTGGCGGCGGCACCCAGGCTAAATCGGTTTCCGTTATTTGGGACATACCTGAGGCTCCTTCATCCTGATGGGCTCTTTTATCGGGTAGGACGGGCTACCGTAGGTGAAGCAACTGGTTGTTACCTTTACGTCATCGCAGGGCAAAAAGTGTACGGTGATACCGCAGACATCCTCACCGTTATAATCAGGTACTGGGACGATCTTGCTGATCTGCCTATCGTTTTTTTTCATTTTGTCCCTCCACTCCCTATATTTTTTTGAATCAGTAAATCCTGGAAAGCCTTTAGTCGATGCCTCCCCTCTTTCCCAGTCAATACGTACCGTCATACCCGGCGTCCAGCGGGCGGGCACGCTATAGCAGCAGCCACCGCCGCCGCCTTGGAACGGACCAATAATGTCGATGCCCGACTGGTTATCCACACTGAAATAATTAATCGCCCACTTGGTATGGTTGATGGCGTCAATGGTTCCACCGCCACCGCCTCCGGCCTGAGCTGCAGGCTGCGAGCAGCCGGTCAACACCAGAACACACGCCAGCAGCGGGCTTAACAATAAATATTTCATCTGGTTTCCCTTACAGAGGCGGGGCGAAAGAGAAAACGGCGGTGGCAGGCTAAATCGATTTCCGTTATTTCGGGCATACTTTGGGCTCCTTCATCCTGATGGGCTCTTTTATCGGGTAGGACGGGCTTCCGTAGGTGTAACAGCTGGTTGTTACCTTCACGTCATCGCAGGGCAAAAAGTGCACGGTGATACCGCAGACATCCTGGCCGTTATAGTCAGGAACTGGAACGGTTTTGCTGTGCTGACGTTTTTGTTCGTCAGCTTTTTTCTTCCAAGCTTTGTATTTAGCTCTATCAGCGAATCCAGGAAAACCTTTAGAGCCACCAACCCCAGTTTCCCAGTCAATACGTACCGTCATACCCGGTGTCCAGCGGGCGGGCGCGCTGTAGCAGCAGCCACCGCCGCCGCCCTGGAACGGACCAATAATGTCGATGCCTGACTGGTTATCCACACTGAAATAATTAATCGCCCACTTGGTATGGTTGATGGCGTCAATGGTTCCACCGCCACCGCCTCCGGCCTGAGCCGCAGGCTGCGAGCAGCCGGTTAACAACAGAACACACGCCAGCAGCGGGCTTAACAATAAATATTTCATCTGACTTTCCTTACCGAGGCGGGGCGAAAGAGAGAGTGGCATCGGCAGGCTAAATTGACTTCCGTTATTTGGGACATACTTGAGGCTCCTTCATCCTGATGGGCTCTTTTATCGGGTAATTAGCATTTCTCGGTGACCAACAACTGGTTGTTACCTTCACGTCATCGCAGGGCAAAAAGTGCACGGTGATACCGCAGACATCCTGGCCGTTATAGTCAGGAACTGGAACGGTTTTGCTGTGCTGACGATTCTGGGCTTTCATTTTTTTAGCCCAGGCGAGATATTTTTCATCATTGCCCAAACCAGGAGAACCTTCTGTATCCCCTACCCCAGTTTCCCAGTCAATGCGTACTGTCATACCCGGCGTCCAGCGGGCGGGCACGCTATAGCAGCAACCGCCGCCACCTCCCTGGAACGGACCAATAATGTCGATGCCCGACTGGTTATCCACGCTGAAATAGTTAATCGCCCATTTGGTGTGGTTGATAGCTTTAATGGTTCCACCAGCCGCAGGCTGAAAGCAGCCGGTTAATAACAAAACACACGTAAGCAGCGGGCTTAACAGTAAATATTTCATCTGACTGTCCTTGTAAGAAAAGAACATTCATAAAGGGTGGGGGTAACGTTGGGTGGGACGTGCAAACACGTGACGTTGGCTGAAATCGCCGACGCCAGGTAGGTTATAAGGCTATTGAGTTTACGGAGGGCATTGCCAATAAGCAGATCGATCTGCGGGGTTATCGGTGTCTTAGACTCGTCATGTCGAGCATTTACCGTCATCGCATTATCCTTCGCGTTGTGACTGTGCATTCCTTGCACCTTGAAGCACTCTACACACAACCCCCGCATAAAGACCCGAAACCGATCACAGTTACCGTCATTGAGTCGAACAAAGGCACCCAATTAAGATTTTTTTCACTAGCAAAGTCACTTGCAGTAACCAATCCGCCATAAAATAGGTGGGAAACGATATACCCACTGAGAATTGGAGAAATGCGACCCGCAGCGGTCGGTGATAACGACTGGCGCTTACGATCAGTGCGCTAATGAAAGGAATGACCACGTGCTCTTAAGAGAGTTGGCAGAGCAATGGAGACAGAAGGACCAACCGATGTTAATTAACCGGTAAAGAGAGTCGCCTCCCAACCCATTTTAGGCGTGGGCTGGCGAAATCAGGGTAAACACTGAGGGGGATAACATTGTGGGGTAAGGATAAAAATGCAAAAGGCCGAAGTCATCAATGACCTCGGCCTTAAACGCAAAAAGCCGGTTCATTTCTGAACCGGCTTCTCTAAATAGTGGCGGAACGGACGGGACTCGAACCCGCGACCCCCTGCGTGACAGGCAGGTATTCTAACCAACTGAACTACCGCTCCGCTTCATTCCCCGTCGGGAACGAGGCGAATATTAATAACCTTCCCCGATGCCGTCAATGCTTTTTCCGCAAAAAACATTCGTTTGACGTTTTTTTAGGCTTAAAGACCGTTTATTCAGCAAATCCAGCCGCTTATACACGCCATAAACAGCTACCGCCCTTTTTCATCACCAGATCAAGCCGTGCTTCATGGGCTGCAACCTCTTCGCCGCTGGCGCGTACCACCCGTAATCCACCGGCGGTTCGGACTTCACGATGAATCACGGCCCCCTCGTTCTGCTGAGACTGATCGCTATCGCTGGCAAAGGTTAAGGTCGTCTGCCCCCCAGTCATGGCTAGGAAGACATCGGAGAGGATCTCGGCATCCAGTAATGCGCCGTGCAGCGTTCGCTTGGTATTGTCGATATCGTATCGAGAGCACAACGCATCAAGGCTGTTACGTTTGCCAGGAAACATCTTCCTCGCCATTAACAGGCTGTCGGTGATCTCACAGAAGGTTTCGGTTTTCTCAATGCCCCGGTTTAGCTTAGAAAACTCATAATCCATAAAGCCGATATCAAAGGACGCGTTATGGATCACCAATTCTGCACCGCGGATATACTCAAGAAACTCATCCGCGACCTGAGCGAAGTCCGGCTTATCCATCAGAAATTCATCGGAGATACCGTGAACGCCAAACGCTTCCGGGTCCACCAGCCGGTCTGGCTTCAAGTAAACGTGGAAATTATTGCCGGTCAGCCGCCGGTTGATCACTTCAACGGCCCCGATCTCGATGATGCGGTGACCTTCATAGTGCACCCCAACCATGTTCATACCGGTGGTTTCTGTATCAAGAACGATCTGGCGGTTTTTTACTGTGCTCATAGGGCCCATTTATGTCAGACTTGGATTTTTAACTACAGGAAGTCTACCAGAGATGCGCAAACAGGTAGAAATTTTCACCGACGGTTCTTGTCTCGGTAATCCGGGACCGGGCGGTTACGGTGCAATTTTACGCTATGGCCAGCATGAAAAAGAGTTCAGTGCCGGATACCGGCTCACCACCAATAACCGTATGGAATTAATGGCCGCCATTGTTGCTCTGGAAGCACTGAAACAACCTTGTGATATCACACTGAGCACCGACAGTCAGTACGTGCGACAGGGTATCACCCAGTGGATTTTTAACTGGAAAAAACGAGGCTGGAAAACCGCCGATAAAAAACCGGTCAAAAATGTCGACCTCTGGCAACGCTTAGATCAAGCCTTACAGTCGCATAAAGTAGATTGGCAGTGGGTAAAAGGCCATGCCGGTCACCCTGAAAATGAGCGCTGCGATGAGCTGGCTCGTCAGGCAGCCGGCGCCCCCACCGGAGAAGATACCGGTTACCCTTCAGGGTCCTGAGGTTTAGCCTCTGAGCACTGCCGGCTCACATTCACGGCGGTGCGTATCCTCGCCCTGCCCGCTGGCAGGCTATTTTTATTCAGCGTCAGTGGATAGGTACGCTTTCTGGCGACCAGAATATTAATACAGCCTAAAGCAGGCAGGTGAGCGCTGAGAAACTGCCCGCCCTGCTTCCGCCAAGGCACCACCTGACAGCCCTTGCGGCAGATAATTTCGTAATTCAACACACTCAGCCAGTCCAATAACCGACCTTGGCTAAACATTTTACTGTTCCACGGAGAGCGGCGGCGGACTCCCGGCAGCAGCTTTCCTGTGCCGAGGAGACTGTAGGGATTAAAGCCGGTCAGGATCATCCAGCCGTCATCAATCAGTACCCGGTCGGCCTCACGCAGCACCTGATGGGGGTCCTGCTCCCAGGCCAAGGCGTGTACCAACAGACACGCATCAATGGATTTACTGAGGAAAGGTAAACGGGTCGCTTCACCGGCCACCTCCCCTCCCGCCTGCCCGGGCTGCAGGGTAAACTGGTGACTGATCGGACAACTGTCTGTCTCCACGGCGGCACTTAACTGCCCCATTTTCAGTAAATGGCTACCGTAAAGTTTACTAAGATAAGGTTGCAGATGCTGATTCAGAGATTGGTTAAAATACTCTCCCCAAGGCATTTCATCCCAGCGTTGTGGAGCCGTCAGACTATAAGGTGTTTTTGCAGGCTTCATTTTTACCATCACATAACAGTCAGGATCACGAGAGGCGTTTATGAATCTAACTTCATGGGTTCTTACCAGCATACCGGCGCTGCAGGACAACTACATCTGGATGCTGAACAATGAGCACCGAGACTGCATCATTGTCGACCCGGGCGATTCACAACCGGTCATCGAAACTATAACAGCAAATGGCTGGCATCCGGTGGCAATATTACTCACCCATCATCACAGCGACCATGTAGGCGGCGTGCCAGCACTGCGTGATCGCTGGCCAGAAATGAGCGTTTACGGGCCACAGGAAACCCTGAATAAAGGCACCACCCATCAGGTCAAAAATGGGGACAGCATCACAATTTTGGATACTGAGTTTCAGGTCATTGCTACACCGGGTCACACCCTCGGCCATGTCTCTTACTACAGTAAACCTTATCTTTTTTGTGGTGATACGTTATTTTCGGGTGGCTGCGGACGGCTTTTTGAAGGCACGGCTACACAAATGGACGAATCTTTTCACAAGCTTAACCAACTGCCCGGTGACACTCTGATATGCTGTGCCCACGAATATACATTATCCAATATGCAGTTTGCCTTAGCAGTGTTACCAGAAAACCCTCAGATACAGAGTTACTATCATAAAATTAAGCAGTTACGTGATAAAAATGAAATGACATTGCCCTCAACACTGGCGACTGAGCGACAGATAAATGTTTTTTTAAAAACACATGACACTGATTTACAAAGAAATATATTGGCTGATACGAAATTACCAGGATCCTGGCAAGTGTTTGCAGCATTGCGCAGTAAGAAGGACAGCTTTTAACATTTTTTATTGTGTTGTCCGGCACGGTAACGTATCATTGCTCGTCTTTTAATCTACTACCAATGATGACACATACATGAAGGCTAAAGCGATCCTATTCGCCTCAGTCTTGCTGGTGGGATGTCAGGCGTCAGGGAAAGATGCAGACGTACCGGTTCAGCATGCACAGAGTCTGTCTTCAGCTGGTCAGGGACAAAATGGACGCTACGGAGACCGATTGTTGTCGCCGCGATGGCAGGATGATGGAACCGGCCTCGCAGAAGACACTAATCTCTGGGCGACCATTAGCGACGAGTTGAAGATGGGGATTCCGGACAATGCGAGAATCCGTGAACAACGAAATAAGTACCTAAGTAATAAGAGCTATCTCCACGATGTAACATTACGGGCAGAACCGTACATGTACTGGATAGTCGGTGAAATACAGAAACGTAAAATGCCGATGGAACTGGTACTGCTACCCATAGTGGAGAGCGCTTTTAACCCGCACGCGACCTCGGCGGCCAATGCCGCAGGTATCTGGCAGATTGTCGGCAGTACGGGTAAAAACTACGGGCTGAAACAAAACCAGTGGTATGACGGGCGACGTGATGTAGTGGCCTCTACCCGGGTAGCCCTGAATATGTTGCAGCGCCTAAACCGCATGTTTAACGGTGACTGGCTGTTAACCGTTGCCGCCTACAACAGCGGTGAAGGGACGGTCCTGAAAGCGATTAAACGCAATAAGGCGCGAGGGAAACCGACAGATTTCTGGGATCTTTCTCTACCGAAAGAAACCGCTGTCTACATCCCTAAGATGCTGGCACTGAGTCAGATCTTGAAAAACAACACCCGTTATGGCGTTCGATTACCGACACCTGACGAAAGCCGTGCTTTAGCACGGGTTGAAGTTGGCCAGCAGATCAAACTGACGCAGGCCGCAGAGATGGCGGGGATTTCGGTCTCTAGCCTAAAAAGCTTCAATGCCGGCTATAAGCGTGGAGCAACAGCACCAAAAGGGATCCAAGGACCTCAGTATATAATGGTGCCAGTGGCCCATGTTGCACAGCTAAAACGTTCGCTGGCGTCAACGGATATTCAGGCGATCCAGCCTGAGCTGATGGCGGATAACACAGGGACGCTGTCCCGCAGTTATAAAGTCCGCTCCGGGGATACCCTCTCTGGGGTAGCGGCTAAAACCGGTATCAGCGTGGCAGCGCTACGCTCGTTTAACGACTTACGCGGTGCGGGTCTCAAAGCGGGACAGGTTCTGAAGTTGAGTACCGGTGAGGCGACAGTAAGTCAGCTGGCCGATAATGGAAACAGTATCACCTACCAGGTTCGCAAGGGTGATTCTCTTTCCAGCATTGCCGCACGGCATGGTGTCAACATCAGGGATGTCAGGCGCTGGAACGCACTGTTAACGGATGAGCGTGATATCCGTCCTGGAGACAAACTGACGCTGTTTGTGAATAACAGCTAACAGTTTCTCCGGATAAAAACGGGCTGATGAGGATCAGCCCGTTTTTTTATTGGGGTCAAAACGAAAATTCCGCCAGCAACGGATTATGATCTGAAGCAGTTGTCTCCAGCACGGTAGCCTTCTCGACACACAAGTCTCGGTAAAAGATAAAGTCCAACGGCTTACCGAATGCTTTACGCCGGTGATCCTGAGGAAAGATCACCTCTCGAAGTTTGAGCTGGCGCATAAACTGATACATCACATGCATCCGCTGTCGGCTCCAAGCATTGAAATCCCCCGCCATTAGCACCGGTCCTTTATGGTGCCTGATCTGCTCGCCGACGACGTCCAACTGTTTACGGTATACATCAATCCCCAAACTAAAATTGACCGCATGGATATTGACGGCCATCAGAAACTGACCGTCCGGCATAGGGTAAACCGTGACCAACGCTGATTTTGCCAATCGCAGTAACGGCTCTTTTTCCCGCAATGGGCAACAATAGATGGCGCGGGTCGCCGCCAGAGTCATTACACCCGAGGGATGCTGAGGCAGCACAAAAGCGGGCACTTGGTCGGCAGACAGATAGTGGCGGGTAGCAAAACTGACCAGTTCCGGCGTGGTCTGCGCCTCTTGCAGTAACACCAGATGACTGTCTCGTCCAAACCCGCGCAATACAGATTGCCAATCATCCCGTTGTTGTTTGAAGATATTCCAGACCAGCACCTTCAGTGTCTGATAGTCCGGTAACTCAATACCGCCTGGCAGGACATGGCTGGCAGGTAACAGCAGGTCCGGAGCAAAGATTCGCTCTACAGGCTGACCCGCACGGTATCGCATGGCATAAGTTTTTTTACGCACCTGGCTTCTGATACTCCCAGAAATAAACAGTCTTTATGATAGTACTCTTATCAATCCTAAGACAGCAGGATCCCTGACAGTTCCTTTCTTTCCTTCTTTTTACAATATACGCTTGCAGATCCGCATGTTTAAATAGCCCGACCTCTGTTTTTATTGCACGAAAAGGATTGATCGTTGAAAGCCACATCAGAAGAATTACTGATTTTCGTGACGGTGGTAGAAAGCGGCAGTTTCAGTCTTGCCGCCGACCGCCTAAATATGGCCACCTCGGCAGTCAGTCGCGGTGTCAAAAGGCTGGAAAATAAATTCGCTATCAGTCTGATGGATCGTACCACCCGGCAGTTCCGTCTTACCCCGGAAGGCGAAGGCTATTATCAACAGGCTCGAGCTATCCTGCAGCAGATGAATGCCGCCGAAGAGCAATTATTAAATAGCCGTAATGCCCCTTCAGGGCTGCTTAAAATAGATGCTGCCACCCCGGTGATGCTGCATTTGCTGACGCCGTTGATCCGACCGTTCCGCGATTGCTATCCACAGATCACGCTATCACTCTGTTCTTCTGAAACCTTTATCAATCTTATTGATCGTAAAGTCGATATCGCGATACACGCCGGCACGCTCAGTGACTCCACGCTACGTGCTCGGCTGCTGCTGACCAGTTATCGTCGACAGGTAGCTTCCCCAGAGTATGTGAGCCGTTACGGCACCCCAGAGACTGTCGCTGCACTGGCCCGACATCATTGCCTCGGTTTCAGTGAACCGGCCACACTCAACCAATGGCCACTGCAGGGGGACGACGGAGAGTTGTTATCTATCACCCCTACCCTGAGCGCCAATAGCGGAGAAACGTTAAAACAACTCTGCCTGCAGGGTAACGGTATCGCCAGCCTGTCAGATTTTATGGTGGATGAAGATATTGCCGCTGGTCGACTGGTTAACCTACTGACTGAAAAAGTGATCCCGGTAGGTATCCCAGTTAACGCAGTCTATTACAGCGATAATGTCGTCAGTCATCGCATCCGAGCATTTATTGACTTTATCAGCCAAAAGCTGGCGAAAACACCGCCCCATCTCACTTAGCTATTTTTCACATAAGCTACTGATATATTAATATCATTTTGTTATATCAATAATGTCTATCAATGTCAGATTGGTTATTTCTCAGTCGCCATCTTCCCCCTTAGCATCAGTTTTTTATTCGGGAGAATGGCGATGCAGCATAGTGGAAAAATCGTATTGGCACTCAGTGCCTTAGTGTTATCCCTTTCAGCACAGGCTGAAACAATTACGATCGGTTATCAGACCGGTGTCGATCCATCCAAAGTCCCGCAAGCCAACGGCACTTATCAGAAAGAGATTGGCCAGCCTCTGGATTGGCGCCGCTTTGACAGTGGTCCTGGGGTCGTCGCGGCACTGGTGTCAGGGGCGATCCAGATAGGTGATCTCGGTTCGAGTCCCTTTGCCGCCGCAGCCTCCCGGGGCGCACCCTTAGTCGCATTCTTGGTGGCCGATCAGATCCAATCTTCAGAAGCTCTGGTGGTACGTAACGGTAGCGGCATTAAAAGCTACGCCGATCTGAAAGGTAAAACACTGGCGACGCCGTTTGTCTCTACCTCACATTTCAGCTTATTGGGTGCGCTGAAACATTGGGGCATTCCGGAGAAAGAGGTCAATATCGTTAACTTACAACCACTGGAAATTGCCGCAGCTTGGCGACGTGGCGACATTGACGGGGCTTTTGTCTGGTCACCTGCCCTAAGTGAAATTAAGAAATCCGGCACCGTGCTGACCGATGCCGCTCAAGTCGGTCAGTGGGGACATCCAACCTTCGAGGTTTGGGTTGCCCGCAAAGATTTTGCGGAAAAGCATCCAGAAGTTCTGAAAAAGTTTGCTGCGGTGACCTTGGGCAGCTTCGATGAATACCGTCAGCACCCTGAAAAATGGGCACAAGACAGTACTTATGCCACTGAAACCGCAAAATTAACCGGCGTCACACCTGCTGATGTCGCAGGGCTTATCGCCGGTAACCGTTATCCTAATGCTCAGGCTCAGGTCAGTCCTGAATTTCTAGGGGGCGGAACCGCGAAAGCCACTGCAGACACCGCGGCGTTTCTCTTCCAGCAAAAGCGTATTCCCAGCGTCCTGACAGACTACAGTCCCTATGTTAGCAGCCGCTTTATTCCCTCCTCTGCACCTTAAGGACAGGCTATGAGTGTTTTATCCGCTAATCATATTAGCCTTGCCTATAGCCGCGGAGCTCAGCGTCTGCCGGTGGTTGAGGATTTTTCTCTGCACCTGGAACAGGGAAAAATAACCGTGTTACTTGGCTCATCCGGGTGCGGAAAATCAACGATTTTAAACATCATTGCGGGTTTTAAAGCACCCGATCACGGAGAAATCACCCTCGATCAGCAGTTACTGACCAAGCCGTCCAAACAGCGGGCCGTAGTTTTCCAAGATGATGCGCTGATGCCATGGTTGAATGCTATCGATAATGTCGCTTTGGGATTGCGTATCCGGGGTCTCGGTAAACAACTTCGGCGCAGCAAAGCACAGCATTATCTGGATCTGGTCGGGCTGGGGGAACATGCACTACGGCCTGTCCATCAGCTTTCTGGGGGTCAACGCCAACGACTGGGACTCGCTCGGGGTCTGGCGGTTCAGCCTGACTTCATATTGCTGGATGAGCCTTTTGGCGCATTGGATGCGCTGACCCGGGAAAAAATGCAGCAGTTACTGTTACGTATCTGGAAAGAGACCGGGGTGGGCGTGCTGTTAATCACACACAGCGTCGATGAAGGCTTATTACTGGCCAGCTCACTGTATGTGCTAAAAGGGCCTCCGCTACAGGTAACGGGACAATATAGCCCGCAATTTTCTCAACGTTTCCGCCAGGGAGAGAGTGTCAGAACCCTGAAAGCTGATCCCGAATTTGCGCAGCAGCGTCAGCAGATCCTCGATCTGCTACTGGAGGAAGATCATGACTAACCGCGCGATCGAACAGGTAAACTCAGCCGGTAAACCCCGCCAGCCGCAGAAACCCTTTCGTATTACCGAACATCCGACGCTAATCTCTTGGTGTACGGTTGGGGTCATCGGCCTGCTATGGGTGGTCGCACCTTATGCCGGCTGGATTAATCCATTATTCTTTCCCACCCTACCACAGTTATTGAAAGCCTTTGATAGCCTCTGGCACCAGGGCTACCTGGATATGACTCTCGGCCAGCATATTGAAGCCAGCCTGTTGCGTATCCTCACCGCGTTGGTCTTTGCACTGATCACCGCGATCCCACTTGGCATTATTATGGGACTAAACCGTGTTGCCAAAGCCGTCGTCGATCCGTTGATCGATTTTTATCGGCCGGTCCCCCCCCTTGCCTACCTACCATTGATTGTTATTTGGTTCGGAATTGGCGAAGTTTCTAAAATTTTGTTGATTTACCTCGCCATATTCGCCCCGCTGGTGATCTCCGCATCTAAAGCAGTGCGTCGTGTCGACCAGAACCGTATTCAGGTCGTACGTTGTCTGGGGGCCAGCTACTGGCAGGTGATCCGTATGGTGATCCTGCCCGCCATATTGCCTGATCTCTTGACCGGACTGAGAATTGCTCTGGGTGTCGGCTGGTCAACACTGGTGGCTGCAGAGTTAATTGCCGCTAACCGAGGGTTAGGTTTTATGGTGGAATCTGCCGCACAATACCTGTCCACAGAGATCGTCGTCGCAGGGATCATCTTGATCGCGGGGATCGCCCTAATTATCGAATTTGGTCTGCGCCAATTACAGAAACATTTCGTCAGTTGGAGTCTACACAATGCCTGAAGTGAGACGTCTTGCCAGTGCCCTAGGCGCTGAAATATCGGGAGTCGATTTAACTCAGCCACTCAGTCCTGAACAGACAGAACAGATCCGGGAACTGTTACGGCAGCATCAGGTGATTTTTTTTCGTAATCAACCGCTGACTCCGGCACGCCAAGCGCAACTGGCCCGTAGTTTCGGAGAGCTACATATCCACCCTATTTATCCGGCATCAGCGGATCATCCAGAAATTATGGTGTTGGATACGGATCTTAACGATTTACGGGATAACGCACTCTGGCACACTGATGTCACCTTTTCACAAACTCCACCACTGGCCTCAGTACTCAGCGCCCGTCAGGTGCCGGAGTATGGCGGAGATACCCTGTGGGCCAGTTGCAGTGCCGCTTATCAGTCGTTATCCGCGCCGCTAAAAACACTGATTGACGGTCTGCATGCTGAACACGATATCAGCCTCTCATTTCCGGTCAGTCGCTTCGCCACCACAGCAGAGGATGCGGCACGCTTTGCCCGCGCCAAAGAACTGAATCCCCCGGTTATCCATCCGGTGGTACGGGTTCATCCGGAAACTGGGGAGAAAGGATTATTCGTTTCAGCCGGTTTCACTCGAAAAATTGTCGAACTGGAAGAGGATGAAAGCCGTGCCTTGCTAGATTTTCTCTTTACACGCAGTACTAAGCCTGAGTTTTGCGTACGTTGGCACTGGCAACAATATGATGTCGCCATCTGGGACAACCGTATTACTCAGCATTATGCCTGCGATGATTATCGACCACAGCGCCGTATAATGCATAGAGCAACCATTATCGGTGATCGCCCTAGCGGACCGAAAGCCTGACTCAGCTCCCCCTTCTCCCTAATGCGGGTAAGGGGGACTCACACGACCGGCACCAAAACTCTCCCTATACACCTCTTACCTCCCCCCAACATTATGTTAAAGATGGCTTTGCTGACAGCATCAATCCCTGAATTTATCTGTTTAAATGTGATGTCGGTCATAAAAATAAGACAGAATCGCGATTCACTGCTATAGATTAAATAGGTAGCTATATTTTCTTCACACGTAAAGGAGGTGCGTTATCCATCTGTTATCTGAACCTGCTTAGCCATAATTCGGCTTTTATTTACTTTTCGCAAGGACACCACTCTTTCCCAATAATCAACACTATAAAGGGTAACTATGACAGACTTAGATCCTCATAAGCAGACCCCCTCAGCAGAACCCACGACTGGCTCTGAAACGACGCCCACTCCCCCTGACAATGCGCTTGCCAGCTTTCTCAGTGCCGATGCCTTTTTGCTTACCGCATCAGGTATAGCGGCTATTGCCGGATTTTTATATGGCTATGATACCGGCATTATCTCCGGCGCCTTATTGCAAATCACCCACGATTTCTCCCTCAGCAGCCATGCTCAAGAGCTGGTCACAAGTGCGATACTGGTTGGGGCAGTCATCGGTGCATTAACATGTGGTAAGTTATCTGGGGTCATCGGCCGCCGATATACCGTAATGACAGTCGCCGCCATTTTTGCTGTTGGCGTAATGGGTTCCGGCTTATCCGGCTCAGCCCTTCAATTAGGGATCGCTCGTATTGTGCTCGGCTTCGCCGTAGGAGGCGCCTCGCAGATTGTCCCAGTGTATATTGCCGAACTGGCCCCACCGGATAAACGCGGTCGTCTGGTCACCTTTTTTAATATCTCTATCGGTACCGGTATTCTGACTGCCGGACTAGTCGGTGCCTTTTTGCAGGACCTGTGGACTTGGCGCATCATGTTTATGGTCGCCGCAATCCCCGCGCTGATCTTGTTGTTCGGCATGCTGCCATTGCCAGAAAGCCCACGCTGGCTGGTCGGACAAAAGCGCATCAAAGAAGCCCGTGTTGCCCTGAACATGGTGCGGGAAACGGATCGTGAAGTACGCCATGAATTGCGTAATATCCAGAAAGTGCATGACAAAGTAGAGCGTAAATCGGTTGCCAGTTGGAAAGATCTTAAGCAACCATGGCTACGTCCTGCACTGATTGCCGGGCTAGGTGTTGCGGCCTTTACCCAGCTGTCAGGCATTGAAATGATGATCTACTACACCCCTACTTTTTTGACTGATGCCGGCTTTAGCCGCGACGCAGCCTTGCACTCCGCGCTAGGGGTCGCAGTGATCTATTTGGTCCTGACCATTACCGGTAAGTTACTGGTTGACCGTATTGGCCGCCGTACCTTGACGCTGTGGATGATGCCAGGTGCGATTATCAGTTTGGTGTTACTGGGGACAGTCTTTATCCTCGACAGTCACGGTGGTCAGTACGGCTGGCTGGTGGTGATCTGCCTGTTTGCTTTTATGGTGTTTAACTCCGGCGGGATCCAGGTTATTGGCTGGCTGGTCGGCTCTGAAGTCTATCCAATGGGTATCCGTGAAAAAGCCACCAGTCTTCATGCTGCCATGTTGTGGGGGTCAAATCTGATCCTAACTGCGACAGCACTGTCACTGGTCAATCTACTGGGTATTGGCGGAGCGATGCTGTTCTACGCACTGTTAAACCTGCTGGGCTTCCTGTTTATCTATTTTATGGTACCGGAAACCAAAGGACGTTCGTTGGAAGAAATCGAAATGTCGTTAAAAGAAGGCAATTTCTACCCGAAAAAGCAGAAAGCAGCGCATAAACAGTCTTAACTCTCTACCTTCGGTCGTCTTGGCCGAAGGTCTCTCCCAGCCCACCACGACACCGTCAGTCATAGCAATAGAACATTCAAATCCTGTATAGTGCTCAGATAAACCACGTTGTCAGAGAACTCGTCATAACTCTTGCCAGTAGAGCCGGACATACCGCGACGCCACTACGCGGAATCATTTACTGAGCGCAATGGTGAGTTCAGGGGAGAGCGAGGCTTTCATCATCACTGGCCCATGCTTGCAGACTAACCAGTAACCTTTATTCAGACGAAAAAAAACCGCACATTACTGTGCGGTTCTTTCAGCATATCAAGGATATGCACTTATTTAAGTGGCGGAACGGACGGGACTCGAACCCGCGACCCCCTGCGTGACAGGCAGGTATTCTAACCAACTGAACTACCGCTCCACCGATTCTGTACTGATTTCAGAAAACGTCTGAATTCAGGTATATCACCTTTCACGTGTCACGGTGAAAGTCACGACCCTAGGGTCTTAATTGGATGCCTGGCAGTTCCCTACTCTCGCATGGGGAGACCCCACACTACCATCGGCGCTACGGCGTTTCACTTCTGAGTTCGGCATGGGGTCAGGTGGGACCACCGCGCTCTTGCCGCCAGGCAAATTCTTTTTCGCTGTGTCCTGTGTCTTTTGCACTGATACCGCGTTAGCTTCCCTCGCGCTGTTCAGTCACATACCGATGTATGCTCCTTCTCATCACTTGGTCGCCGCCTTGTCTCAGCACAAAATCCTTCGGACTCTAGTCCGCAGGCCACAACGTAATTCTTTGTATTAACAATTCTGGAACTCGCTGAAAATTCTTGCGTCTCTCGCAAAACGCCTCTGGCGTTGTAAGGTTAAGCCTCACGGGTCATTAGTACCGGTTAGCTCAATGCATCGCTGCACTTACACATCCGGC
>NZ_ATMI01000050.1 GCF_000439375.1 Tatumella saanichensis | reverse complement strand
TAAACGCATGGGTGATACAGGAGCCTGGTATTGTCGGGATAATATCATTCTCCCTACCGATTATCCTTGCCATCAGCTCCTGCATCTGGTTGACATCATTAGGGACATAATTTCTAGCTGGTCGTTCTCCTCTCTGTTCAAGATATCTAGGGCTAGAATCATTAATGGTCTGCTTCTGAAACTTTATAACTACACCATTGGTATACAAATAGCCCTCAAGAATACGCATTGCGTCTGAAACGCCTCCATTTTCATTTCGTTCAAAAATCATCCCATCCATGCCGTCCGGCAACAACCAAACCTTTTTCAAAAAGGGCATATCCTGAACATCTATAGTTTTACTGTTTTGTAGAGTCTTTTCACGTAATACAATTAACTGCTTAAATCCCGGAGGATACATCCTCTTTGTCGCCAGATAAGTTTTATATGTATCCTCTGGCCTAGAAATTACCGCCGCCCAGCGATTTTGCTCCAATGGCGCAGAGTCATTATAGGCCACAAAAGATGATGGCAGGTCGAGCATATAACGCCCGACGCAATAGGGTTTTATTTCGGAATTCAGTTTTTTCATAGTTTCCTGCTGTGATAATGTCAGTTTTTGTGCAGAAGGTGCATAAGGGCGAAAGTATTGATACCCCCCATATCCCAGCGCAACAAAAACAGCAAGAGCAATCCCTCTCCGTATTATTTTATCCATTGTGATACCTTGTTAGTAATCCATCACCCTTTTCGACTGTTCAAAAAGCTCCGGGACGGACACGGACGCTACGGCTAAGGGTGTCCCAAAAAGCGATAATTTCTTCCTTGCTATAGGAGGTCGGTGGCATACGTTGATTATTTAAGATCAGCATAAAACCCGGACTCTGGTAACTGGCCGTCATCTCATTGATATACATTTCAAATTGATATCGAGGTTCATCGTTATCCTCCTGTAAGCCTGCTGCTAGAAATTCCTGCGCCTGTAAACCATTGACAATAAAGGCACCATTTCTTTCTACTCTTCCTCGTGAGCGAGAGATATTACTCTTTATCTCTCCCATCCTGTCTAATAGGGTATTTTCTTCCGGTGTAAAGTTATTATTGGAAACCACAACACGTATATTATCGAAAATATTACTGATAAATCTTATCTTAATATCTTCTTCATCCTTTTCCGTCAGGTCGCTGGCAATAAACGCATGGTTAATACAAGAACCAGGCATTGTCGGAATGTCGTCATTCTCCCTACCGCTTATCCTTGCCATCAGCGACTGCATCTGGCTAACATCATTAGGGACATAATTTCTAGCTGGTCGTTCTCCTCTCTGTTCAAGATATCTAGGGCTAGAATCATTAATGGTCTGCTTCTGAAACTTTATAACTACACCATTGGTATACAAATAGCCCTCAAGAATACGCATTGCGTCTGAAACGCCTCCATTTTCATTTCGTTCAAAAATCATCCCATCCATGCCGTCCGGCAACAACCAAACCTTTTTCAAAAAGGGCATATCCTGAACATCTATAGTTTTACTGTTTTGTAGAGTCTTTTCACGTAATACAATTAACTGCTTAAATCCCGGAGGATACATCCTCTTTGTCGCTACATAAGTTTTATACATATCTTCTGGCCTAGAAATTACCGCCGCCCAGCGATTTTGCTCCAATGGCGCAGAGTCATTATAGGCCACAAAGGATGATGGCAGGTCGAGCATATAACGACCGACGCAATAAGGTTTTATTTCGGAATTCAGTTTTTTCATAGCTTCCTGCTGTGATAATGTCAGTTTTTGTGGAGAAGGTGCATAAGGGCGAAAATATTGATACCCCCCATATCCCAGCGCAACAAAAACAGCAAGAGCAATCCCTCTCCGTTTTATTTTATCCATTGTGATACCTTGTTAGTAATCCATCACCCTTTTCGACTGTTCAAAAAGCTCCTGGACGGACACGGACGCTACGGCTAAGGGTGTCCCAAAAGGTAATAATTTCCTCTTTGCTGTAGGAGGTCGCTGGCATAGAATCATTCTCTAAGGTCAGAATGAAATTAGGGGTTTTATAGCTAGCTGTCATTTCATTGATAAACATATTAAAGCTATAACGCGGCTCATCCTGATATGCCTGTAAACCCGTCGCGAGTAATTCCTGTGCCTGTAAACCATTTACAATAAAGGCCCCTTTTCTCTCCACTCTGCCGCGGTATAAGTTACTTTTTATCTCACCGGCTCTATCCAACACTGTGTCGTCTTCACGCGTAAAGTTGTCGGTGGAGAGGATGATTCTGATATGTTCCAATCGCTGACTTTCAAGTCCAACAGAGATATCTTCTCGCTCCTTTTCCGTCGGGTCGCTGGCAATAAACGCATGGGTGATACAGGAGC
>NZ_ATMI01000049.1 GCF_000439375.1 Tatumella saanichensis | reverse complement strand
AAATGTCCTGTTTGCTTTTTATTAACCACTCTTCCGCATTTATCCCCGGCAGTTTCACAACCCCTTTTTTCAAAGTGCGAGCCCCAATCCTGATGATAACGGAATTGATTTCATCACCTCGTTCTAGCAGAGTTTCAGTTTTTCGACGTGTATTGCTGGTGTTAATAATAAGACCAAAATCATCGTTATTATAAATAATCTCGATATTATCTTCCGATATCATATTTGTATCAGTAATAAAACCTTCTGGTATACAGACGCCGGACTGCGTTGGGACTTCCTCACCCTTCCTTCCCTTCAACCTTGACAGCAGGCTTTGCATTTCTGCAAGCTTCTGAGGCTTAGTATTTAGTGCATTTTCAGCAGTTCCACTATTTAAGTAATCCTCTTTGTCCTTTTTATATTTTGGATCGGACAAGTCTCGGATCTGAGTAGTTATGATAAATGCCGCTCCGTTACTGTACAGATGACCTTCAAGAATTCGACCAAACCCCGGAACACTGCCGTTTATGTTATGATCAAAAATCACTGTATTGTCATTTATCCGGTACACCTGTTTCAGAAAAGGCTGGTCCTCGGGGTCAACTGTAGGACTATTTTTTAACTCCTGTTCTCGTAACCGGATACGTTGCGCAAACGCCGGAGGAGACAACCGCTTGCTGGTAATTCTCATTTCATTAATCTTTACCTGACCCACATCAGCATTATTAAATGTAACGGGAACATCAAAAAGATAGCGACCAAGACACTGGGGTTTGGTCTGTTCAAAAAGCTTATCCGTCATTTGTTTTTCCTTTTCCGCTAAAGGGGCGACCGGCCACGGGCGGGTGAGTAACCAGAAAACTGTACAGAGAATAAATACGACAACAATTAAACCCATCCATAAATGTCTTACGCGCATCAGGCGACCTCCCCGGCCATTTTGATAATTGAGCGTAACGTGAACTTCATCGCTACAGAAAGGCCGTTTTCCTTACCGGCGTCCCCGACGGCATAGGCACCTTTATGATCGACGTCAGTAGCAAGCAGCGAGCGGATCCCGGAAAAATACATCTACTGCCTGGTGTTTCCAGTAGCAGAGCCAGTTCGATACCTGAACGTTCTGGTGATCCTGTCCCAGATATCGACCAGTTGTGAATCTGTATAATTTTTCGTTTCCAGACCAGAATTATTCAACTCGACGGAAAATACAGGATGATTTAAATCGGCGACATTCTCATTGCCATAAAAAGTGAACCTGTAGGCGGGAACAATCTTCTCTTCCGGATGATAAATGTCCTGTTTGCTTTTTATTAACCACTCTTCCGCATTTATCCCCGGCAGTTTCACAACCCCTTTTTTCAAAGTGCGAGCCCCAATCCTGATGATAGCGGAATTGATTTCATCACCTCGTTCTAGCAGCGTTTCAGTTTTTCGACGTGTATTGCTGGTGTTAATAATAAGACCAAAATCATCGTTATTATAAATAATCTCGATATTATCTTCCGATATCATATTTGT
>NZ_ATMI01000048.1 GCF_000439375.1 Tatumella saanichensis | reverse complement strand
TAGCCCCAACAGTGCGGCTGCACTCACTCTGTACGGCTATGCGCACTTTACTATATTTAAATTAGGGATAATTTACTTGTGTATTCTTTTAAACCAATCCCCTGTGGTCAAGCTACGACAGCGAATACCTGTTTAGCTCCCCGCCAAGGGAGCGGTATCCCCAGCAAGCCTGGGAAACTGGCCTTGATTGGGCGCTATTACTGCCCTGTTAGAGACGGTGATACCGCCAGTGATCTCTACAGCCTCTTTCTGCTGATGGCCTTAACAGCACAGTCAAAGAAGTTAACCGCTCAGCCTCGAACAATAGCAGTCACAAAGGCACATCTGCCGCTGTCTTCAGTTGGGAGTCACTAACATGCCTCGTCCCTCCTTGTACGACATCTTATACGCCAATATCGGCGGTTACCTCGATCTTGCTCAGATCAGTGAGGAAAACCAAGTGATCCTGTCAGTGCTGGATAATATGCAGCGGATCCTTAACTGCCGTGCCGGCAGTTTGGCCCATCTCCCAGACTACGGTATGCCAGATTTAAGCCTGATCTTACAGGGGATGCCCGGTACTGCCCACCAGCTGATTTCGGTACTGTCCAACGTCCTGCTGAAATATGAGCCGCGGCTGAAAAGCCTAAAGGTAATAATGCTTGAGCAAACCACGCCCGGTGAGTTGCGTTATGCCATTGATGCAGAACTTAAGGGACTGGGTTTGGTGCGCTATGGTACCGAATTTATCCCTGAAGGCCGCGTCATATTACGGCATCTCACTCGACAACATTTTATCTCTTCGCAGACTGTTGTCTGACATCCCGCGCTGACCCTGGGAGCTTACTGTGATCCAACCAGAACGATACCCGCTGCCCTGTGGCAGCGACCCGCGCACCTTTAACGCCTTCCCAGCCCTTGCCGATGAAATGCGCAAACTGACCCATCCGGCCCGCCCTGATATGAACTGGCGTTATGTCGAATCACTCTGCCTGACCCTGTTTGAACAGAACGGTGCCGATTTACAGACTGTCTCATGGTATACCTTGGCTCGGGCTAATCAGGCGGGTGTCACGGGAATACATCAAGGTCTGTCTCTGCTGGAGTCAGTGGTCAGCCACCACTGGCAGCAATTGTGGCCACACTCTCTCCATGCACGCACCGAGATCCTGAACACCCTCAGTCGTCGCCTACAACAGCATCTCCGCACTCAACTCCCCGCTAGCGGCGATCGCGACCTTCTCGAACAAACAGAACAGCATCTCACTGAGATATCGCGGCAGTTACAGCAAGCGGGTTTTAACGCTCAAATCGGCTTTGACGTGTTGGCACAGCAATTACAACATGCCGCAATCAGCGCAAGAGATCGCGACAGTACTGAATCTCCTCTCCCTACGCCATCTGCGGCAGTGACACCGCTGTTGCCCGCCGCAGTGCCCTCTGAGGCGCTACCTTTAACGGTCGCCCCGCAGCCTGGGCCCCAAAAACATGTGGAGCCTGTAACGGTAGGATCTGACGTCAAGGGTTTCGCTTGGCGTCCTTTCAGCGCGGGGATGGTCTGCATGCTATTTCTAATACTACTGCTGACAGGCGGTTATCAGCGGATCACTGCGCAACCGGAGCAGCAGGCAGTAATGGCTACCGTGTCGCCATTGCCGGTAGCCTTAACCCGGCAGCAAGCCATCATTCTTAAGGATCACCAACTCCCTGATAGCCGCAAATGGTTTACCGCTGCCCGACAGCAGATCAGCGTACTAGGGCGACAGCCTCCCGCATGGTGGTATGATTACACCGGCCAATTGGTAAGCCAAGCGCGGGTGCTCTGGCCGAATACCCCGCAGACCCTAGCGCTTACCGAGCAATGGCAGCAGCAACTGGCCGCCAACACCCTACCAGCTGAAAACTTGAATGGCTGGAACCATGGTATGGCATTACTCAGCCAACTTACCGATAAACTAAACCGCCTGGATGGGCAAAAAGGAAAGTATCTGACCGTCAGCGAACTCAAATCACAAGTATTTGCCATCAGCCGAGCCTTCAGCAAGACTGTTCCTACTGAAGAGGCATTACGTCAGCTGTCACAGCTAGAGCCAAAAGCCTCACAGACGGCGGCCTTACGAGCGGAAACCGAGTTACATCTGAGAAAGTTACTGGCTACTTATAGCCGTTTAACACCGCCGGACGACGATAGCCTGCCAATGCCGAGTACACAGTAGTGAAAAAGCGGTGGGGGCGCCTTTCTAGATAGTAACGCAGACGTATTTACGCTGGTTGTGCCCTCGACTGAATATCAAACCTTATCGTCAAGGGTTATCCCATTGGACTAGTGTCATTTATCGAAGCATATCAGGGCAGCCCGTTTTTTGGTGCATACTGGGGCATCATCCGCCTAACAACCGTTAAGCAGATTTCACCCTGTGCTGATCAGTCGACGCCTTGGAGGTCACGATCTTGACTATCGGTCATCAGTACCTGGGCGGTGACTGCACTATCGACATTGAATATCTGTTCCGGCAGCGTGAAACCGCGCAGTTCCAGCAGCGCTAGCGGACCTTTTCCCAGCTGAGAGCG
>NZ_ATMI01000047.1 GCF_000439375.1 Tatumella saanichensis | reverse complement strand
ATGAGAGGCCACATCAATCCCTAAAATACAAAACGCCCGATGAAGTTCATCAGGCGTTTTACAGACAGAAAGCTGTCAATCTATACCAGGACTAGTCAGTGCCGTTAGCGTCTTCGTTTACCGCTTCCTCTTCAGAAACCTCTGATTCGTTGTCACCGCGTATATTTCCTATCAATAACAACCTTGCTGATCATAAAAGTAGTCATCTTATTTTTCATTAGCTTACTCGCCATCTTTGCATCCCTTACTCGGGATCCGCCGACTAATAGCCGCAATCATAGGGTAAGCCAGCAGAATTTTATGCTAGATTTCTGCCATCCTCAGGCCGGCATGCTATACTGATACGGCTTTGTCTTTACTGGCGAGGAACGAAGTAAACCTCAACCTACACGTAGTTAAACGAGTAACAGGAGGTTTTATGGATAGAGAGAAAGATGTGATCCAGACTCATCCACTGGTCGGATGGGATATCAGTACCGTTGATGTCTACGATGCCATGATGATCCGCCTGCATTCCTTATCTTCTGCAGGACAGACTGAAGAGAATGCCGATGTAGGTCCGACTTATTGGCTGACGACTGATGTGGCCCGCCAGTTTATCTCAATACTGGAAGCGGGTATCGCGAAAATAGAATCTGCAGAAAATACGTTCTCCGCTCCGCAAAAACATTAGTCTCTTACCAACAGGCACCTAAGGGTGCCTTTATTGTTGGTGCTGCCCACCTCTGCTATGCTGCCTGCTTACCTGATACAGGGATCTTATTGTTATGGTTTATGATCTAATTATTGTCGGCAGCGGCTCTGTCGGTGCTGCGACCGGTTACTACACCAGTCGTGCTGGGCTGAAAGTGTTGATGATTGATGCCAGACATCCTCCCCATAGCTTCGGGGGCCACAGTGGGTTGCGACGACTCCCATTTCCCTCCGCTCAACCATCGCCAGCACGTCAGGCGTTAGCAGCACGCAGCCAACAGCTATGGCAAGAATTTGCCGCAAGCCAGCCTTCCTTAATACAGCATAGCGGTGTGCTGTACGCCGCCCCGCCTGATGATGCCCTGCTCGTCGCGGTTCGCCAGAAGTCAGATAGTGAAGCGTTGACTCAGTCAGTGCTACAGGCACGCTGGCCACAGATCAGTCTGCCGGCGGACAGCGAGGCAGTCTTTGACCCTCAAGGCAGTTTCGTTGATGCACAGCAAATAGTCGGCGAGTGGGTGCGTCTGGCCTGTGAACAGGGTGCTGGCCAGTTATTTAACTGCCCGGTCATCAGTATCCAGAGTCACGAGGGCGAACAATGGGTGGAAACTGTTGATGGGGTCTACCGTGGACATAAGGTGCTGCTCAGCAGCGGTAGTCTGTTAAATCAGCTGATGCCAGAGTTACCGATAAATGCAATTCGTCAGGTGACCGGCTGGTTTCAGGCAGATGGCCGTTACAGCGGACATAATCAGTTCCCGGCATTGCAGTTGCGACTGTCGGACGGCAGCCAATACTCTGCATTCCCTAGCCAAGCGGATGCTCTGCCGGTCAGCCGTGAGGACAGCGCTCAATCCTTGTCTTCCGCGGATACCCTACTGCCGTTTGGCAGTGTCGCGTCGGACGGTAGCCAATGTTTCGGTTTTCTGCGGGAAACGCTGAGCGGCGTCGGTGGCTGTCTACGGGGTACGGCTGAATGCTATCAGCAGACCGCCGACGGTGAATGGATTATCGATATCGCCCCACAGAATGCGGACTGCTTAATCATCAGCGGTGGTGGCCGTGATAGCTTGCCATTAGCCCCCGCACTGGCCGATATCGCCTGTCAGTTTGCCCAACATCAAGTCCCTGATTACGATTTAGAACCTTTCTCATTGCACCGCTTCAGCCACTGAAACCGGCAACACTCCGGCCCGCCTTGCTGCGGGCTGCTTTCCTGCTGTGACTGTCACAGTACTGTCAGCATAGCGTCATCGATCTGTCACCCTCGCCTCATAGCATCACTGCGGCTTCTGTTATCAGACTCCCGTAGAGGACTATCGATGAAAAAAAACGACACCCCCCACAACAGTGATCAGCCGGCCCCCCCTTCGGATGGAGCGTTGTCCACTGAGCTTGATAACCCCGCACGTCGTCGTTTTCTGGCTGGGGCCTCAGTATTAGGATTAAGCTCTGGCTTGCTACCGCTGGCTCAGGCAACCGCGGCTAAAACTCCTCCAGCCCAGCGACTACATCAGTTACCAGCCCGTGAGCAGGACCGGCTGTTGCGTCAACATATCCACCATATTGTAGTGATCTATGCCGAGAATCGCAGTTTCAACAACCTGTTTGCCAACTTTCCTGGGGTAGAAAA
This sequence comes from Tatumella saanichensis, assembly GCF_000439375.1. Taxonomy (GTDB): domain Bacteria; phylum Pseudomonadota; class Gammaproteobacteria; order Enterobacterales; family Enterobacteriaceae; genus Tatumella; species Tatumella saanichensis. Next base: position 37,184 of record NZ_ATMI01000047.1, on the reverse strand, counting down.
GCCCCTCTCGTCACTGACTAAAGAACAGTACCAACAACGGGATCGTGACGGTTCACTGCTCAACGAACTGCCACCAATTTGGAAGGGATTAGTGCCTGATGCACAGACCGTCAATCACACCCAGTATCATATCGATCAGCAGGTGCCCTGGTTGCAACACCTACCTAATCAGCCATTTTCCCTGAAAGGGCCAGCGGGAGAATATCTGCCCCAAGGCGTGGTCACCCGGGATCTCTGGCATGTGTTTTATCAGAATCAGATGCAGATTAACGGCGGCAAAAACGATCGTTTCGTTGCTTGGGCAGATAGCGGTGCCCTGACGATGGGCTACTATGCTGACAGTGCTTGGAACCTGCGACTGTGGAAACTGGCGCAACAGTACACTCTGTGTGATAACTTTTTCCAAGGGGCATTCGGTGGCTCTTTTCTTAACCATCAGTATCTGGTGGCCGCTCAGCCACCGGTCTATCCGGATGTATATAACTCTCCGGCTAAAAACTTAGTGGCGACCTTGATGAGCGATGACCCTGCAGATCCGCGCCTCAAACCCTTAGACGCCTCGCCGCACAGTGCCCTCGAAGGGATACCACAGTTTGGTCCCAGTCAAATTACTCCAGACGGCTATGCGGTAAATACCATGCTGCCTCCCTACTGGCCGTCAGGCAGCCGAGACCCGAAAAACCCAGCACTGGCTGATCCGAGTTCGCCGAAAACACTGCCTGCACAAACCCATACCCATATCGGTGATCTGTTATCGCAGAAAGGCATCGACTGGGCTTGGTATGCCGGTGGCTGGCAGTTTGCCTTAGATGATCACCAAGACAGTAAGACGTTTCCACCACGGCCATATTTTCAGCTACACCACCAGCCGCTGAATTATTTTGAAAATCTCGGTCCGCAGCATAAGGAATACCGCCAAACTCATCTGCGTGATGGTGGACTGGGCGACAGTGCTGACACCAACCATTTCCTGGCGGCAGCGGCTGCCGGTAAGCTACCGCCGGTTAGTTTTTATAAACCGCAGGGAAATCTGAATATGCATGCCGGATATTCTGATGTCGATGCCGGGGACCGCCATATCGCCCATATTATTGACGGTCTGCAACAGAGCCCGCTTTGGCAAAACACGGTGGTGGTGGTGACCTTTGATGAGAACGGTGGCTGGTGGGATCATATTGCGCCGCCAAAAGGCGATCGCTGGGGGCCGGGCACTCGAATACCTGCGCTGGTGATTTCTCCTTTCGCGCGCAAAGGGCATGTTGAACATAGCCAATATGACACCGGTTCGATACTGCGGCTGATCAGCCGAGTATTCGACCTTCCCCACTTGCCGGGGCTGACGCAACGTGATCACGCTCTGCGCAAAAATGGCCACCCGCCAATGGGCGATCTCAGTGAAACCTTGGAATTTCCACTGTAACGGGCAAGACTTTGTGATTGCATATAAAAAACGCCTGGCTTGAGCAGGCGTTTTGCTTGTTGAACCTTACTCTGCAGAGTCCGGTTTAACTGGTTGCGGTAGGGTCATTCGTAACACACCGCGAGATTTATTGAAAATTTTATTGCTGGTTTCACGTCCGGCGCGACGGATGCGCTGCTCTTCCGGTGACAGCTGCGACTCTTCCATACACATCGGGCTGCAACAGCCGTGGTATTTTTCGGCACAGGTTGGACATTGAATAAACAGCAAATGACAGCCATCGTTAATGCAGTTAACGTGAGTGTCACAAGAAGCACCACACTGATGGCAATGTGCTAACACATCCTCGGAGATACGCTCACCCATCCGCTCGTCAAAGACAAAGTTCTTACCTTTGAAACGGACGGGCAGCCCCTGTTCACGGGCACGGCGGGTATATTCGATAATCCCCCCTTCGATATGATATACATTATCGAAACCTTTATGGCGCATCCAGGCACTGGCTTTTTCACAGCGGATACCGCCGGTGCAGTACATGACAATTTTTTTGTCTTTCTGCTCAGCTAGCATATCAACCGCCATCGGTAACTGATCGCGGAACGTGTCGGCTGGGATTTCCATGGCGTTGTCGAAATGTCCGACTTCATATTCATAATGGTTACGCATATCGACAAATACTGCATCCGGGTCATCCAGCATCTGGTTGACTTCATCCGCTTTCAAATACTCACCCACGTCGGAAGCATCGAAGCTATCATCGTCGATACCGTCGGCAACGATACGTTCACGTACTTTTAGACGCAGTACCCAGAACGATTTACCGTCGTCATCGAGGGCAATATTCATGCGTAAACCGTCCAGCGCTGGGTCGAAACCGTATAGGGTCTGTTTCATGGCTTCATAGCGGCTGGCCGGGACGCTGATCTGCGCGTTAATCCCTTCAGCGGCCACATAGATACGACCAAACACCTTCAGGTCAAGTAATGCACGGTATAAGCGGTCACGGAACCCCTGGGGATCCTCAATGCGGAAATATTTGTAGAAAGAAACGGTGGTGCGCGGTTCAGTTTCCGCAAGCATGCGCTCTTTAAGTTCTTTATTAGAAACAAGGTTATGTAACACTGGCATGGTGTTCGTTCCTATACGTCGAGGGTTTTTCAAAGGGCGCATATTATAGCGGAATTTACCGACAGGCAAAACGGTTGTTCACCGCAGATTTCACTGTTAATGCTGATAACTCCAGCGCTAGCCGCCATAACAGAATATTACATTGGAGGTTAACGTTTTAGAGTCTGTTAAAAAGTGGCACAATACTGCAGAATTCTGAAAATTACTCCCTGTCCTGACACGGAGCCCGGACCAAAGTAGATAACAATGACCCAATTGCCTGAATTTAACCGAAGCCTACTTCATCCCCGTTACTGGATCACTTGGCTGGGCATCGGCGCCCTCTATATGGTGGTGTTACTGCCCTATCCTGCCATTTACTGGTTGGGGGTGAATCTGGGCCGGCTGTCGATGCGTTTTCTCAAAAGCCGCGTCAAAATTGCCAGACGCAATATTGAACTCTGCTTCCCGGATATGCCAACCGCCGAGCGTGAAGCGATGTTAAAACATAATTTCGAATCCGTTGGCATGGGTCTGATGGAAACCGGAATGGCCTGGTTCTGGCCGGAATGGCGGGTGAAGAAATGGTTTACGGTGTCCGGACTGGAACATATCGACACTGCGTTGGCCACTGGCCGTGGATTATTGCTGATTGGTATGCATTTTTTGACCCTAGAATTAGGTGCTCGTATTTTCGGCATCTATAACCCGGGGATCGGGGTGTATCGGCCTAATGATAATAAGCTGCTGGACTGGCTACAGACCTACGGTCGGATGCGCTCAAACAAAAGTATGATTGACCGTAAAGATGTCAAAGGGATGATCCGCGCGCTGAAGAACAACCAGATCGTCTGGTATGCGCCGGACCACGATTATGGCCGCCGTGCCAGCGTCTTTGCACCGCTGTTTGCGGTGAAACAAGCGGCCTCGACCCGCGGCAGCTATATGTTGATCCGCACCAGTAAACCGACGGTGGTCCCTTTTGTGCCGCGCCGCCTGCCAAATGGTCGTGGTTATGAGATGGTGATCCTGCCAGATGCCAGCGACTCTGTGCCGCTGACCGATGAAACAGCCACCGCGACCCGCATGAATCAGATTGTCGAAGAAGGCATTTTACTAGCCCCTGACCAGTATATGTGGCTGCATCGCCGCTTTAAAACTCGCCCTGAAGGTGAGCCTTCCCTATACTGATGCCCCTGTGCAGAGCTCCGCCTGGGGTCTCTGCACAATTATCTACGCTGCCTTGTTCCCGCGCTGATTTGTTCTATGCTTTAGGTTCATGTTGAATCAGGACCGGAGCATAACCTATGGATCTTTACACTACCTTGCCGGAAGCCATTGAGGCTGCACGCGAAACTTTCCTTTCTGACTATCCCGATTCTGACAGTGATCCGAATATCACCCAGTTTTCGCTGCAAAAGTATGTGATGCAGGACGGCGACTATCGCTGGCAAGCAGAGTTTTTCGGCGAGGACACAACTGAAGAAGGCGAATGCCTGCCGATGTTATTTGACGAAGCAGCGCAGGCAGTGTGGGACGGTGACGTTGACCCGCAGGAACTTCAGCAGGAGTGGCTGGACGAGAACACCCTTCACGAATGGGACGACGGCGAATTTCAGTTAACACCGCCTACCGATACCGAAGAGGGACTGCGTGCCGCAGAAGAGTGGACCGACGACGATACTGAGTCCGAGCGCTGGTAATCTCACCTACCCTATTTCCGCTTACTCGTAGCTGCCGTGTTTGGCATCAACCGGCAGCAATAAGGTATCCATAATCAGCGACAGTGGCAGGTCCAGTACCGTCAGGAAACTCAGCCCACCGCCACGCACATCCCACTGAACGCCTGGATAATACTGATGTCCGTGTCCCTGCCCAGGAACTGTCCGGCTGATGATACTGCCGCAGCCACTCAGTAACAGTGCAGCAACCACTATCATAAACACCTTCATCACTACACCTCTTTGCCAACGCTCAATGGGGGGACAGTGTAGCCTGTTTCTCAACGCGGCAAGGATAAGAAATTTTCTAGATTTTGTTTGGCTTTTGTAAGTATGCACAGTACCAGCCTTTCGGGGTGGCAGACCGATCGAAGGGATAATGACTTAGGCAATAAATATCCTCCGGCATAGCCGGAGGTTTTTCATATGCGCCTAAAGGCTCTACTACTAGCCGCGTCCTATCAGGCGCATACGATCTGACATTTGCATCAACCGTTACTTACGGCCCGTCGCTATCGACAGTTACTCTCCCAGCTTGTCCTGAGACAGTTGATGTCTTATATATTCCTTTATCTTCGTCGTATTTTTTTCCGCCGTATCAACATAATACCCACGGCACCAAAACTCCCTGTTTCGGTATTTAAATTTCAAATCGCCGAACTGCTCATACAGCATCAGGCTACTTTTACTTTTCAAGTACCCCATGAAGCTCGATACACTTATCTTCGTCGGGATCTCAAGATGCATATGGATGTGATCTGCACAACATTCAGCCTCACCAATGTGTACATTTTTCCACTCACACAACTTCCTCAAAATACGGCCTACAGCCCTACGCTTTTCCCCATAGAACACCTGCCGTCGGTATTTGGGTGCAAAGACGATATGATATTTACAGTTTCAGCGGGTGTGCGCTAAGCTTTTTTCGTCCCCCCATTGGGACCCCTTTTGATTTCTTGTTGAACATTTGCAGTTGCCGGACCGCAAGATGTTTTAACAAGTCAAAAGGAGTTTTTATATCCGGCCGAAAGCTGAAAGCTTTACTCCCCCCCAACCTAGCTGGGGGTTTTCTATGCACAAAAAAAATCCCTCCATAGGGAGGGATTTGAGTCGCTTAGCGATTACTGACGCTGAAGACTTTGCGGATTCAGTGTCAATTGCTGATAACGGCTCAGCCACTGATGGTATTTATCGCCAGACTGCCACAAACGGCTGTGTACACGTGCCAGGATCACCGGGTCGCTGATCATCAGCAGACGCTGATCACGGCTAAGTTTTTCCGGCGCGTCGCTTAGCGCCTGATCCACCTGACGATCACGGGCATGGTCCAGTAGTGGACTCTGCACGTGACGAGAGGTCGCCATAGCCGTCGCCAGGGCATTAAATGCCGGATGGAACAGTGCATGCATAAAGCCATTCTCTAGAGCACGCTCGTGGTTCAACTTTAGATACTTATCGGTATCGACCAATTCCTGCGGCGTATTGTACTCTTCTGGGATCAAGAACAGACGCGCACGACGACTTTTCAAACCGAGAGTCGCCCGGCTGGAGATCACTGACACGATCGGCGACAGGATCAGCGAGAAAACAATCGGTGCCAGCCACCACAGGAAATTCAGGTCAAGGGCCCCCATACCCACTGCCCAGACAATACCTAGCAGCATTTGCGAACCGTGGCGGATAAAGGCTTCGCTCCATGGCGTGGCGTCATCATCACGTTGTGGCGAGTTCCACACCGCTTTCAAGCCCAGAAAAGCACTGACCACAAACAGGGTATGGAACAGCATACGCACCGGTGCCAGCAGTACTGAGAACAGCATTTCCAGCATCAGAGAGATAAACAGCCGTACCGGCCCGCCATAGGCCTTAGACCCTTTGCACCAGATCAATATCACACTCAACAGTTTTGGCAAGAACAGCAGTACCAAGGTCGTGGAGAACAGGGCTATTGCCAGTTCTGGGCGCCATTGCGGCCATACTGGGAACAATTGCCGCGGTTGTATGAAGTACAGCGGTTCAACCAGGGTGTGTACAACCTGTAAGGCGGTCGACAGTGCCAGGAACATAAACCATAACGGTGCTGACAGGTAGGACATAACCCCTGTCAGGAACACCGCACGGTGAACTGGGTGCATGCCTTTAACCAAGAACAGACGGAAGTTCATCAGGTTCCCGTGACACCAACGACGGTCACGTTTCAGCTCATCCAGTAAGTTCGGCGGCAGCTCTTCATAAGAGCCTGGCAGATCATAGGCAATCCACACCCCCCAGCCTGCACGGCGCATCAGTGCTGCTTCTACAAAGTCATGGGATAAAATAGACCCAGCAAACGAGCCCTCCCCCGGTAACGGAGCCAGCGCACAATGCTCGATGAACGGTTTAACACGAATAATGGCGTTATGACCCCAGTAGTGGGATTCACCCAGTTGCCAGAAGTGCAGACCAGCAGTGAACAAGGGTCCGTAGACCCGGGTAGCAAATTGCTGACAACGGGCATACAACGTATCCATGCCTGACGCTTTAGGCGCAGACTGGATGATCCCGGCATTCGGGTTAGCATCCATCATCCGCACCAAGCCGGTCAGACATTCACCGCTCATCACACTGTCCGCATCCAATACCACCATATAGCTGTATTGACTGCCCCAGCGACGGCAGAAGTCATCAATGTTACCACTTTTACGTTTAACACGGCGGCGGCGGCGGCGATAGAAAATTTTACCGGCCCCCCCGACATCACGGACCAACTCCATCCACGCTTTCTGCTCGGCCACTGCGATATCGGCATCGTAGCTGTCACTGAGGATATAGACATCAAAATGGTCGCTGTTTCCGGTACGAACGACCGATTCCCAGGTGGCCCGTAATCCCGCGAACACTCGATCAACGTCTTCATTGCAGATAGGCATGATCAACGCTGTGCGGTGTTCCGGATCCAACGGCTCATCCCCGGTGGTCGAATAGGAAATACTGTATTTGTCTTTGCCGATCATTAACTGCACGAAGCCCATTAAGGCGGTCCAGAAACCGGCAGACACCCAGCAGAACAGGATAGCAAACAGTATTAATATCCCCGTTTGCAGGAGATAGGGCAGCAACTGAACCACCGACTCTTTAACACCTTGATTAATCAGTTCAGAAGGATCGAGCAGATCCCAGCCCTGGTAAGGTAAGATGGTTTTCATGTACCAAGTGGCAATCACCGTTTGCACCATGGTCAAGATCAGCAGGATATAGCGACGAATCGATCCCACGGTGCGCCATTTTTCTTCGGCGATACGGGCATCAATGCTAGCCTGATCGTGGTGCGGCCGGTTTTTCGAGCGGCCACGCATGGCATTCCACATCCGACTTAACGGATTGGTTTCCCAGGCTTCTGGATACATACCGGCACGAGTGACTTTCGGCATCGCTTTCAGGGTAGTCCGTTGCAGATCATCTTTTCCGAACTGCTTACCCTGATCGACGGCACCCGGCCACCCCATCTCCACCCTAGAGGAGACCGAGGTCAGTGGCGTATCATCTTCACGGCTGCTGGCAGCATGATCCTGGTGATCCCCCAACTGTTGCTGAAAGCCAGCAAAATCGTCACTGGCGGTGGATTTCAGTTGCGACTGCTCTGCCGCAGGTAGCGGCAGAGCGTCGATATAATTTTCTGGGTTAAAAGTTGATTTATTCATTGGCTGGTAACTGATAGCTCCATGTTTCCGTCAACGTTTTATCGCCGCTGGCTAAGGCAGCGCGCATCTCAGTGGTTTTCTTCGGATCTTTGACCCGCAGGCGTAACACCAGACGCCAGCCCTTTGTGACTGGGTTATAACGTACACTTTCTTCTACTACTTCACCGTTATCACCGATGCTGACTTGAGGAGCCACTTGAGTATCTGCAGGCAATTTACTCATGGCTTTACCTGTAAAATCAATGATGAAAGCGATAGAGCCGTCAGGCTGACGCACCAGATTTGACTGTTTAACATCACCGGCAGAACGCAGAGTATCTTTCACCCAAGCAACGTCCGGTGAATGCAGGCTACCTTCGTCGCGGGTGAAGTTAATACGATAGTTAAAGTCAGCTTCTTTGCCTGGTGCTGGCATTTGATCCGGTGACCAGAAAGCCACGATATTATCGTTGGTTTCATCGTTGGTCGGGATTTCCACCAGCTCAACATGGCCTTTACCCCAATTCCCTTTCGGTTCAATCCAAGCACTCGGGCGCTGATCATAACGGTCATCCAGGTCCTGATAGTGACTGAAATCGCGGTTACGCTGCAGCAGACCAAAGCCTTTCGGATCCTCCAGGCTATAGGTGCTGACCGCCAGACGGCGAGGATTGTTAAGCGGACGCCAGATCCACTCACCGTTACCATTGTGGAGTGAAAGTCCGTCAGAATCATGTAATTCATCACGGTAATTCATGGTCGGTGACGGCTGGTTAGCCCCAAATAGGAACATACTGGTCAGCGGCGCAATGCCCAGTTTGCCTACACTGTCTCGTAGGAAGATTTTGGAACTGACATCCACAGTGCTGCTCTGTCCCGGATGGATAACAAAACGGTAAGCACCGGTGGCGCGTGGCGAATCTAACAGTGCATAGATAGTCAGCTGTTTATCCTGTGGCTTAGGACGTTCGATCCAGAACTCCTTAAAGCGTGGGAATTCTTCACCAGACGGCAGTGCAGTATCAATCGCCAAGCCACGGGCTGACAGACCGTAGGTCTGACCGGCACCAATTACACGAAAATAACTCGCACCCAAGAAGCTGGCAATTTCATCTTCTTTCTTTTTAGTGTTCAACGGGTAAAGCACTTTAAACCCAGCGAAGCCGAGGTTCTTCACCGCGTTGGCGTCATGATTAATATTGCCAAAACTAAAGTAATCTGGGTTGTATTTGATTTCACGGACAGTATTGGCAGTAACTTCATTCAGTTTCACCGGCAGATCAAAGTACATGCCCTGATGGTAGAACTGCAGTTTAAATGGCGTACGCAGTTTGCCCCAATAGTCTTTATCACTGCGAAACTGAATCTGCTGATAATCGGTATATTTCAGATCACGGAACTGTGCAGGCAGGTTACTTTTTGGTGCTTCATAACTTTGTCCAGCCAGTGTCTTTGCTTGTTTAGCCACATCATTTAAATCAAAAGCAAAACTTTGATTGGCATACAGCGCCAGAAAGACCGCAGCACCCATCCAGTGCATTTTGGGTAAACCTGTTTTTTTATGTTCTTTATTAAGCACATCTCCCCCTTACGTGCGTGTGCCTGAAAAATCGCGTTCATAGTAATGGATTATTTGGAATTCTGACAGCGACCTCAGAAGAATGTCGCTAATATCCTGCTGCCAGTGTTTTTTTTCAGAATCTTTAACGAAACCGGCAGCCCTTTTCTCAGGTCTGATACAATTATAGACCGGCTTTAACATTCGCTGTGGCCGGAAAGTTCTAATTTATCTGATGAGTGTAACTATGAGTCCTGCTAAAACCGAACGAGAGTATTTTCTGGATTCCATTCGCGCCTGGCTGATGCTGCTGGGTGTGCCTTTTCATGTCTCGTTAATGTATTCCACCCAAAATTGGACGATAAACAGTGCTATCCCGTCGCTATGGTTAACCCTATTTAATGAGTTTATACACTCTTTCCGCATGCAGGTCTTTTTCGTTATTTCTGGCTATTTCTCCTACATGCTGTATCTACGCTATCAACCGGGACGTTGGCTGAGAGTCCGTTTCGAACGCGTAGGGATCCCCTTTCTGGCCGCGATCCCGTTGATCACCTTACCGCAGTTTTTTATGTTAAAAGATGTGGCGGATAAGTTTCCCGGTTGGGATCAATTTTCGTGGTATCAACGCTATAACACCTTAGTATGGCAACTTATTTCACACCTGTGGTTTCTGCTGGTGCTGCTGTTGCTAACGGCTACCGGACTGTGGTTATTTTCCTTATTCCGCCGCCACCATGACAAACTGTCGGCCTTAACCGTGACTTGGCCTCGTCTGTTTAGCGCCCTCACTTTGGCCGTGTTGCTATGGGGGACCTTCCGCCGACTGATGCTGTGGCAACTGCCTGGGGTATTATCTGACGGATTATTTACCTTGGCAGTTATGCAGACACTGTTTTTCTTGCCGTTCTTTGCACTGGGGGCATTTGCTTGGATTAACCCACAGGCCAAAGCCCTGTTTATCCGCCCGCATCCCGTGCTATGGACCGGTGCTATCATCGCCTTTCTGCTCTACCACCTCAATCTGCATCACAGTGCTGGCGATGGCTGGTTATATGAGCTGGATGCGTTGATTTCGATGGTGATGGGGTTATGTATGCTGAATATCTGTTTCAGCAGTGGTCATCGTCTGTTGAACTACTCTTCCGCCAAGGTCAGCTATTTGGTGAATGCGTCACTGTTTATCTACCTAGTGCATCACCCGCTAACCCTGATTTTTGGGTTGTGGATCATGCCGTTGATCCACAGCGATACCTTAGGCTTTTTTGCTGGGTTGCTGTTTGTGTTTGGCCTTTCTTTTATGTTGTACGAAATTCACCTGCGTATTCCGGTGCTGCGTTTTTTATTCTCTGGAAAAAAATAACTGATAAACAGGTTATCCGGCCGTCACACTGCCGGATAACCTAGGTGATGGATACGCAGTCGCTGCAATATCCGTTATAATCATGCTTTCACCGAGTCCGGCCCGTCCGGCACCTGCCTGAACAGAATAACCATAAGAGTGACCCACAGATGAATCAGGAAACATCTCCTGCACAACCTTCTCCTGTCTCCCCCGGAATTTTTGAGGTGATCCGTAAACCCACCCTGCTAAGTCGTGAGACGTTGGCGGGTATTGTGACGGCGCTGGCGCTGATCCCCGAAGTGATTTCCTTCTCGGTGGTCGCGGGGGTCGATCCGAAAGTCAGTTTGATCGCCTCAGTAGTGATCTGCCTAACGCTGTCATTGATTGGCGGACGCCCGGCAATGGTCAGCGCGGCAGCAGGTTCTGTGGCGCTGGTGATCGCGCCGCTGGTCCACCAGCAAGGTATCGCCTATTTGTTGCCGACGGTGGTACTGGCGGGTTTGTTACAGATTGCCCTGAGTCTGTCAGGAATGACGCGAATGATGCGTTATATCCCACGTTCGGTCATGACCGGCTTCGTTAACGCGTTAGGGTTACTCATTTTCTATGCCCAAGTACCCCATATCTGGGGACAAGCGCCGCTGGTGTGGGGAATGTTTGCCGTGACTTTGGGCATTGTGTTGCTGTTACCGCGCCTGTTTAGCGCGATACCGGCACCGCTGATCGCCATTGTGGTGATCACTGCCGCAGCCTGGAGTCTGGGTTATCGGGTGCCAACGGTAGGCGATGAAGGTCCAATGAGCGCGGGCCTGCCAGGGCTGACGCAATTACAAGTGCCTCTCAACCTGCATACCTTGGCCATTATTTGGCCGACTGCAGTCAGCGTGGCATTAGTGGGTTTGATTGAAACCTTATTGACCGCCAAGATGGTCGATGACCTGACCGATACCCACTCTTCTAAAGCGAAAGAAGCTGTCGGACTGGGCATTGCTAATATTCTGGCAGCTTTTTATGGGGGGATTGCCGGCTGTGCGATGATTGGTCAAACCGTGGTAAACGTTGAACTGGGCAAAGCCCGCAGCCGCCTGTCGACATTGGTGGCGGGGATCGTGCTGCTGCTGCTGGTGAGCGTGCTCAGTCAGGTCATGGCGCACATTCCGATGGTGGTGCTGGCGGCGATTATGATGGTGGTGGCCGTAAAGACCCTCAACTGGCACAGCGTGCGCCCAGCAACTTTACGCCGCCTGCCGCTCTCAGAAACACTGATTATGCTGGCTACGGTGGTGATAACGGTGTCCACCAGTAATCTGGCATTGGGCGTAGTAAGCGGCGTGGTACTGGCCATTCTGTGGTTCGCTCGCCGCATCAGTCATGTGATCACCACCGAACGCGAATTGTCAGCGGATGGGAAGACGGCCACCTATCATGTGCGTGGTACCTTGTTCTTCGCCAGCAGCAATGACCTTTATGAACACTTTGACTACGCCACTGACCCCTCACAAGTGATTATCGATCTTTCTTCAGCAGTGGTGTGGGACACGTCGTCGGTGGCTGCCCTAGATGCCATTGAGCAGCGCTACCAGCGCTATCATACCCAAGTTACCTTGACCGGATTACAAGGCCCAAGTAAATCTTTGCATCAACAGGTCAGCGGTCAACTCGATTAAGCCCACTTCTCCCTGCCGCCGTTGCGTCCCCATGCACGGCGGCCAGTAAGTTTTACTTAAGATTCATTGAATGTTTTTGCCTCACAAAATCGTGTAATTGAAAGATATAAACATTGAATTTTTCTGCAGCCCTTGGCAGCCCTTTGCTATTTTTATATCAGATACTGAGCATCGCTAAGTCAGTATTTACATAAATGTGCAAAACGTGCTTTTTTTCACACATCAATATCAATTATATTTAACAAGCCATTATCCTTTCGTTATAAAGTGTGGTTTCAATCACATAGTCTGACAGGGGGGGGAACTCCTAATGAAACCAGAGTCACAGCAATGTCTTCCATCTGATGCCAGCGAAAATGGTATCGGTTCCAGTCGCAGGGATTTTATCAAATCTGCGCTGGTCATTTCCGCCGCTGGTCTGGCTACGTGCCTGCCACTGCGTAGCTTTGCGGACAGTGTCCCGCGGGGCAGTGATCCGACTCGGGACTTTATTTCCGTGTCGCAGGGGATCACCGAACACAAACATATCAACCCACAATTGGCCGCCCGTTTTCTGACAGCCTTTGATAAGCGTGATGCCCAGTTCGCCAGCAAAATTTCTCAACTGGCCCGACTGCGTCAGCCTTCTGACAGCGCTGTCAGTTTTAAACAGAAAGCAGTGGCAGCCGGTCTTGGCGATTTTCTACAAGAGATACTGACCGCCTGGTACACCGGCACTATCGGCAGTGACTACAAAGGGACACTGGTAGCCTATAAAGATGCCTTGATGTACGCCACCGTCAGTGACGGCCTGGTGGTTCCGACCTACTGCGGTAATGGTCCGCTGTGGTGGACCGAGCCGGTTCCAGACCCGTTAGATCCTGAGTTAATCAACAGCCTTTAATTCACACCTATAAAAAAAGAATTATTACGATGAAAAAACCAGAATTTACTGCGAGTGGCGATGCCTCCGCAGATATAGTCATAGTGGGATCCGGTATTGTTGGCGGGATGATTGCAGACCGATTGGTCAGTCAAGGGTATTCAGTATTAATCCTCGAAGCAGGTTTACGTATCAGCCGTGCCCAGGCCGTAGAAAACTGGCGGAATATGCCGTTTGCTAACCGAGCCGGTTCTGATTTCCAAGGACTGTATCCTCAGTCACCGCTAGCACCTGCCCCACTCTATTTCCCGAAAAATAACTATGTGAATGTTACTGGTCCAAGCGCCGGCAGCTTCCAGCAGGGATATCTGCGTACTGTCGGCGGCACCACCTGGCACTGGGCGGCTTCCTGCTGGCGTCATATGCCCAGCGACTTTGTGATGCAAAGTAAGTACGGCGTAGGTCGTGACTGGGCTATCACTTATGATGAAATGGAACCCTGGTACTGTGAAGCCGAATATGAAATCGGTGTTGCCGGACCGAGCGATCCGTCAATGCAGTCGCCAAGAGAGCGCAGTAAGCCTTATCCTATGGATATGGTGCCATTTGCCCACGGTGATACCTATTTTGCCAGTGTGGTTAACCCTCATGGCTATAATCTGGTACCGATCCCCCAAGGCCGCAGTACCCGTCCTTGGGAAGGTCGTCCGGTCTGTTGTGGTAACAATAACTGTCAGCCGATCTGCCCGATTGGCGCGATGTATAACGGTATCCATCACGTTGAGCGTGCCGAGCAGAAAGGTGCGGTAGTTCTGTCAGAATCCGTGGTCTATAAAATCGATACTGATGACAACAACCGCGTCACTGCGGTGCACTGGCTGGACAACAAAGGTGCCTCACATAAAGCTACCGCTAAAGCCTTTGCCCTGGCCTGTAACGGTATCGAGACCCCGCGTCTACTGTTGCTAGCAGCTAACAGCGCCAACCCGAACGGTATTGCCAACAGTTCTGATATGGTTGGCCGGAATATGATGGACCACTCCGGTTTCCACTGCAGCTTCCTGACAGAAGAGCCAGTTTGGCTGGGCCGCGGTCCGGCGCAGAGCAGTTGCATGGTCGGTCCACGTGATGGGGATTTCCGCAGTCAGTACTCAGCTAATAAGATGATCCTTAACAATATCTCCCGAGTGGTCCCTGCTACTCAGCAAGCGCTGGCGAAAGGACTGGTCGGTAAAGCGCTGGATGAAGAGATCCGTTACCGTTCTATCCACGGTGTTGACCTCTCCATCAGCCTAGAGCCGTTAGCCGATCCAGAAAACCGTTTAACGCTCAGCAAAACCCGTAAAGATCCGCACGGTCTGGCGTGTCCAGATATTCACTACGATGTCGGGGATTATGTGCGTAAAGGGGCGACCGCCGCTCATGAACAGCTGCAGCATATCGGTTCACTGTTTAACGCTAAAGAATTCAATATCACCACTGCATTGAATGCCAACAATCACATTATGGGCGGCACCATTATGGGTAAATCGGCGAAAGATTCGGTGGTAGATGGCAACTGCCGAACCTTCGACCATGAAAACCTGTGGTTACCGGGTGGCGGTGCTATCCCTTCTGCCAGCGTGGTAAACAGCACCCTGAGTATGGCGGCATTAGGACTGAAAGCAGCCCATGATATGTCTCAGCATATGAAGGAGCTCGCATGAAAACCTCCTTTCTGATCAAACTGAGTGCGGCGGCGCTGATTTATGCGGGATGCAGTGCCTTGAGCGCAAATGCTGATGACCTCGACCAGACGCTGTTGAAGCAGGGGCAGGAAGTAGCGACCGCCTCTGACTGTCAGGCCTGTCACACTGAACCCGGCAGCAAAACCGCGTTCAGCGGCGGTTATGCGATTGCTTCTCCGATGGGTGCGATTTACTCAACCAACATCACCCCCGATGTAATGACCGGTATCGGCCATTATACCGAGCAGCAGTTTTCCGATGCCGTAAGGCACGGTATACGAGCGGACGGGGCGCAGCTCTATCCGGCCATGCCGTACACCTCGTACCATATGATGACCGATAGTGATCTGCATGCGCTGTACTACTACTTTATGCACGGGGTCAAACCGGTTCATCGCGTAAATACTCAGACGGATCTGGCATTCCCGTTCAACCTGCGATTCAGCATGAAATTCTGGAATATGCTGTATGCCAACACCAAAGATTACCAGATCGATTCCTCGAAAAGTGCCGAATGGAACCGCGGTAATTATCTGGTCAACGGCTTGGAGCACTGTGATACCTGTCATACGCCGCGCGGCTTTATGATGAACGAGGATACCGATCATCCGCTGGCCGGAGCACCACTGGGGAGCTGGTATGCGCCAAATATAACTTCGGATAAAGTCAGTGGTATCGGTGGCTGGAGCGATGATGAAATTGTTCAGTACCTGAAAACTGGCCGCACCGCCGGGAAGAATCAGGCAGCGGGCGGTATGGCGGAAGCCGTTGAGCACAGCTTGCAGTACCTACCAGACAGTGACCTACATGCGATTGCCACCTATCTAAAACAGACGACGCCTATTCGCACTGAGGGTGAAACACAGCCATCCTATAGTTACGGTTCTTCTGCCACCGATGTCGACGATACAGTACGCGGTATGGCGCCGAACAATGCCCGTGACTCGTTGAAAAGCGGCGCGGCCCTGTTCAGTGGTAGTTGTGCAAGTTGTCATCAGCCTGACGGTGCAGGCAGTAAAAACCAAGCCTATCCATCACTGTTTAACAATACTGCGACAGGGATGATCCATCCGCAGAACTTGATTGCGACCATCCTGTACGGTGTGCAACGTAATACTGCCGATCATCAAGTGCTGATGCCGGGCTTCGGATCGTCCTCGTCGTATGTGGATCATCTGAATGACCAGCAGATCGCCGATATCAGTAACTATGTGCTGCACAATTTCGGTAACCCGAATGTCACGGTTCAAGCCGGTGATGTGGCTTGGGTACGCAAAGGGGGGCATCCACCAGCACTGGTCGCCATGCAGCCTTATATGATACCGGCCATTGTGGTTGGGGTGATCATTGTACTGCTGCTGGTTATCGGTTTCTGCCTCTATCGCAGCCGCCGCCGTAAGGGTTAATCCTTATTCGTCAGTTTTCTTCAAGGGGAGCGCAAGCTCCCCTTTTTCTTGGCTTAATTATCCCGTTACCGCAGTGGTATAGCTAAACACCATCATCAAACTGTCAGAATTGTCTATTAAACCCGCAGATAAAAAAGCCCCAGCCTACGCCAGGGCGCTCACCTCTCTCAGCGGTTAATGATTCAAACGCTGCTGAAGCTGAGAACGGGTTAGGCTGCTGAGGAACAAGTCACTGCCCGGTTGGAATAAGCGGGCTTTATCCAGCCCCCCAGCCACCACGGGATCAAACCCGGCTTTTTCTACCAATTGCGAAACGGTATTTAGGGCCTGTTTATCATCTCCGGCAATCGGTACTGCCAGTTTATCCCCTGAACGATGAGCCTCGGAATCGAGGGTGGCGGCAGCAATGGAATTAAAGCCACGTACCAAGTGCGCCCCTGGGAACAGCCCAGCACTGTAACGACCGACCCCTTGTTTCAGGGCAGCCTGTGCGGTCTGACCATCACGGCCAGGATAAGGGTTGGTGACATCCAGCACCACTTTACCCTTCACATCCCCATCAATGGTTTTTGCCAGCGCCGGTAATGCACCATAGGGCACCGCCAGTACCACAATATTGGCTTTTTTAGCGGTGTCCGTCACAGAGGCAGCAGTGGCCTGATGGCCAAGTGATACGACCTCCTGTTTCAATTCATCAGGGTGCCGAGAACTGATGATCACTGGGTAACCGGCTTTACTCCATAAGGATGCGAGGGTACCCCCCATCTGTCCGGCACCAATCACGCCGATGGTGGGTAACGTCGCCGCCTGTGCTGTGATCATTGTTCCTGCCAGTAACAGCCCAGCACTCAGTAGTGATTTTATTCCTGCCATATAGCCTCCAGTAAGATAACAATAGGGATCACGCGGACTGCCAGAATGACATCAGCGGACGCGGCTGGCCGCTGACAGGGTCCTGATGTGGGTATTCGAGGGTATTGATACGCTGTAGCATTTCGGGGGTCGGTGCTGAGCGACAGATATCCCAATGCTGATCCGGCGGATAGGCACCGATCACCAGAAAATCATCACTGCTACCGATATTGCGGTGGCCGGTTCCGGCAGGCAGCAGCGCCACATCCCCGGCATTAACAGTCACTACTTTGCCTCCCGGGCCGCCCAGCATCAGCTTAGCTTCCCCACCGACAAAGCCCAGCACTTCGTGGGCAGTACTGTGGTAATGATGAAAGTCAAAGACACCGGCCACCCACTGTGGTGGCCAGCCGTTGTGCTGTAAGGCCTGTTCATTGCGGCTAGTGACCTGTCCTGACAACGGTAGTACCTGTCGATAGAGCAATACCGGCAGATGGCGGTTATTCGGCACCCAACCATTGGCGGATAACATAAAGTGCTCGGGCATCAGCGGCGAGGTCGATTCGCCGCGGGCTGCCGCGGTAAGCAGCAGGGGCGCACTGACCGCTATTTGTGACATAACACGCAAAAAATCTCTTCGTGATGCAACAGACATAGTTCTCCCCTTCTGAGTAATGAGACTGACAGGGCATCAGTGTTAAGCCCTGAAGACGGAGTACAACGCATTCGCTGTTATTATTGGGTATAAAAGGTAACCAGCGGTTTGTAAACCTGAGGATGGGAGTCATACGGGGGGAAAAGTGACAGGATGTTTCACCGAACAAGGCCAGAGGTCGCCTTGTTCGGTGTGCAAGATTACGATAACGAAGAGGATTTCAGCCTCAGAGAACACTGATAGACCACCAGCCCAAGGATACCCAATGCGCCGCCGACCCAGGCTGTCGAGGTCCAGCCCATACCAGCATTGATCACCACTCCACCTAAGAAAGCTCCAAGAGCGTTGGCAATATTCAGCGCCGAGTGATTCATTGCTGCAGCCAAAGTTTGCGCTTTACCGGCAACATCCATCAGGCGGATCTGCAGGCTAGGGATCAGTAAAGCAGTGGTGCCAATCATAAAGGTAACGATCATACCGCTGATAACATGCATCGCCATCAATGGGAACAGCACCATGACCACCAGATTCCACACCAGTGCCACGCTAATGGCTTTTCGTACACTCCAGTCAGAAAGACGTCCACCTAGCATCATGCCGACCACCATACCGAGGCCAAAGGCAGCCATTACCCAAGGGATCGCCCATTCCGGCATTCCTGCTTCATGGGCCAGGGTCGGGGTAATGTAACTGAACAGAGCAAACATCCCGCAGAATCCAGCGGAGCCAGTCAGTAGAGTCATCAGCACCACCGGAGCTTTCAGCGCCCCCAATTCCTGCAACGGATGGGCTGACGGATCTCCGGCTTGGTAAGGGACGTAGCGCAACATCATCAGGACACATACCAGTGCACAGACCCCTACCATCAGGAAGGCATAGTGCCAGCTAAGATGGTGCCCGATCCAAGAAGCGAGAGGCACGCCCAGCAGGGTGGCGATGGTCAGACCGGTCATCATCCGGCCAATGGCTTTACCTCTTTGCTGCTGCGGCACCATTGAAGCCGCCACCAGCGACGCAACCCCGAAGTAAGCACCGTGTGGCAGCCCACTGATAAAACGCATCAGGATAAAGCTGTAGTAACCCGGTGCGAAAGCACTGGCCAAGTTACCGACGGTAAACAGCGTCATCAGGCCCAACAACAGATGTTTTCTGGCGAGGCGGGCGCCGGTAACGGCAATCAGCGGCGCGCCAACCACTACCCCTAACGCATAGCTGGTGATGGCATTACCGGCACTGGTGACAGAGCGTCCCAGTCCGTGGGCAACGTCAGGTAACAGTCCCATAATCACAAATTCGCCGGTACCGATAGCGAAACCACCCAGCGCCATCGCCAGCAACGCCAGACCGACATGCAGGTTTTTTGGTTGATCCACGAAAACTCCAATACATTTTATTAAAATTTAATAAACATTTTTACATACATTTATCAGGGCGGAAGCCTTATTCATTAGTTATTCTAGCTTCTCTGCCCATTTTCACATGTCCGGTAAGCAACAGTCATGTCTGACCCAATAAAAAATTCAAATAAATCTGTGTCCGGAGTGGCCCTGCTGGTGGCAGGGGCGTTTTTTATGGAATTCTTGGATGGGACGGTTATCGCCACTGCCCTGCCCTATATGGCAAAGACCTTCCACAGTGATGTGACACGGCTTAACCTAGGGATCAGCGCCTATCTGCTGACATTAGCGGTGTTGATCCCTGTCAGTGGTTGGATTGCCGACCGCTTTGGTGCAAAAAACGTTTTTTCCCTAGCACTGACCATTTTTACTCTATCGTCAGTGCTATGCGGCCTGTGTGACAACCTGTCGCTATTTGTGGCGATGCGTATTCTGCAGGGCGTTGGCGGGGCACTGATGGTCCCGGTTGGCCGTTTAGCCGTGTTGCGCAATACCCCTAAACAGCAGTTGATCACCGCCATTGCCACCCTCACCTGGCCTGCGCTGGTAGCACCGATTATCGGGCCGCCGCTGGGCGGATTTATTACCACTTGGTTTAACTGGCGCTGGATCTTTTTTCTTAACCTGCCGCTGGGTATTATCGCCTTTATCCTGGCGCAGGTGCTGATGAAAAGCAGCAGCGATACCGAAAAACGGCCTTTTGATGTCCGCGGCTTTCTGCTGTCGACCCTGTCCATGACCGGCTTTGTTTGTAGCCTAGAAATGGTGTCTGCACCGGTATCCCGCCTGCTGACCTGTGGATTGCTGATAGTGAGTCTGTTCGGCTTCTGGTTGAGCTGGCGTCACATGAGGCGAGTGCCAGAGCCGATGATCCGGCTCGATGCTCTGCAAATTGATACTTTCCGTGCGACCTTAGTGGGTGGCTTTCTGTTCCGCGCAGCCATTTCAGCCGTACCCTTCCTGCTGCCATTACTGTTTCAGGTCGGCTTTCATCTGGATGCTTTCCATTCCGGATTACTGGTGCTGGCAGTATTCGCTGGTAACTTAGCGATTAAACCGGCCACAACCGTGATCCTCAGGCAGTTCGGTTTTAAGCCGGTGCTGACCGTAAACGGTTTTCTCAATATCGCAGGGATGGTAGCCTGCGCTTTTTTTACCGCGCAGACGCCTCATTGGTTGATCATGCTGGTGCTGTTCTTTGGGGGAATGTTCCGCTCGTTACAGTTTACTGCCATCAATACCTTGGTGTTCTGTGATGTCCCTAAACCGCTAATGAGCCATGCCAATTCACTGTTCAGCACCTCTTCTCAGTTGTCGATGGGGGTGGGTATCACCTTTTGCGCCCTCAGCCTGTGGGCCAGTGATCGTCTCACCGCCCATTCTCATTTTCTGGCGCATCTGCCCGCCGCGAGTTTCCGGCTGTCATTTATCGCCCTGGGGCTGCTGTGTGTACTGGCAATGGCGGATCTTCTGCTGCTGAAAAAAGATGCGGGTCAGCAGGTGGTAAACAAACGGCTAGCCTAATCCCCTCAGCCCAGGGGGGACTCAACACCTTAACTGTAGTAGTAGTCCTGCCCATGATTACGGATAAACCAGCCGGTCAGCGCCATACGCTCGCAACGGGTCGGTTTCACTTCATGGAGGATCTGCTCCGATAAAAAACAGATCATGCTGCCGGCCACCGGTTCAATCAGGTGTTCACCTTCCGGCAGATGGAGACTCAGTTGACCGCCATCCATCGCCTGCCAGTTCTGATTGATATAGACAATAAAGGTCACCGCTCGGCGTTTATCCTTCGCAAAACAGTCGTAATGCGGCTTGTAATAAGCCCCCGGCGGGTAGGTAGAAAAATGAGCCTCAAAGTCATTAAGACCCAAATAGAATTCGCGGTTAAGTAAGGTACGGATCTGTTCGGTCAATGCCAAATAGCGACGCAATGCAGAGGCCTGCTCATCTTTTTCGATCCAACTGATGCTGTCCGAGCGGATCGCTTCATTGATAATATTCTGGAGCCCTTTGCCGATACCAGCCTGTAAAAAAGTCCGTCCATGACAGAGATCTGCCAGTTCGGACACCCATTGCTCATCGAGGACATTCTGCTGGTAGTACCAGCCTTGGTCACACAGTTGTTGGATCAAATTCTGAAAATCCGGCATTGAAGTGGCTATCTCGCTTAATGAACACGCTGCGAAGTATAGCCGGAGTCGCTGAGCACGACTATAGGATCTGACGACTGCCCCGCAGATATTTCTACGGAGCAATTCCGCCAAAAAAATCTTTACAGCTCACTGCGGTAGACCGCGGTCTGAGGATGCACTCTGGCAGGTAAACGGCGATGTCTGGCAAGGGTCAAATAAATCGTTGCGGACAACATTACACCGAGAAACCAGCTAAAATCTGCCAGTGCCTGCAGATAACTGAAATAGGTGATCATCAAACACAGCAACACTGAGGGGACTAGCGCCATCACCGCCCGCGGATTAATGCCTTTGCGATACCAGTATGCTCCTTGTGGCGATACGGAGAACAGATCATCCACCCGCACGGTGGCGCGGTTAATCAGATAAAAATCACACAATAGGATACCGAATAGCGGCCCCATAAATGCCCCGAGCACATCAAGGGTGTAGTGGATCAACTCCGGTGAGTGAAATAGGTTCCAAGGAGTCAGCAGCACCGACCCCAGAGCTGCCAGCATACCACCACTGCGGAAACTGATTTTGTTGGGAGCACAGTTTGAAAAATCAAACGCCGGTGACACAAAATTTGCCACAATGTTGATACCAATAGTGGCAATAATCATGGTGAGCAGTGCCACTGCGACAGCCAACCCGCTGCCCACCCGGGTAACGGTTTCAATAGGATCGGTGATCATCTGGCCGAACAAAGAATGTGTCCCCGATACAATCACCACCGTGATGATCGAAAACAGTAAAAAGTTGAACGGCAGCCCCCAGCGGTTCCCTTGGCGGACTTGATGCATATCGCTGGCATAGCGCGCGAAATCACCGAAGTTCAGTAATGGCCCAGAGAAGTAAGAGACTACCAGGGCACTGGCTGAGATCATCTGCCAAACTTGCTCTGAAGGAGCCAGCGACTTCTGGCTGAGGGTCAACGAAATACCAGAAAAACCGGTCTGAGAGGTGATCCAGATCGCCAGCACCAGCATCACGATATACACGGCCGGACCCGCCACATCAATAAAACGCTTAATCGCATCCATACCCTGCCAGAAAATCAGGGCCTGTAGCAGCCACATCACTAAAAAACAGCCCCACCCCAACGCGGATAGCCCAATAAAATGGGGGACCGTCCACGGCATCAGGCGTGGGAAAAATTTTAACAGTACCAGTAATAACGCATTAGAGACCAACCAAGTCTGGATACCGTACCACGCCATCGCCATCAAGCCGCGCAGTATCGCCGGAATGTTCGCGCCAAACACACCGAATGCCTGGCGGCTGATCACCGCATAGGGGACGCCGCTTACCTGACTAGGCCGAGCCACCAGATTGGCGAACATCTGTACGATAACGATCCCGACCAATAGGCTCACCAATACCTGCCAGCCGGCCAGTCCGAGCGCAAAAAAGCTGGCTGCCACTACATATCCGCCCATACTGTGGACATCCGACATCCAGAAAGAAAAAAGGTTATACCAGTTCCAGTGCTGTTGATGCACTGGGGCGAGATCCTGATTGGTTAACCGCGGGCTGTATGCGGGATTAACCGGCTCTGCGGAAGCTGAGTCGTGTTTTGCCATAAACTGTCCAGATCCTTCGTTGTCGCGGCTGATTAACAGGGCTTTGCAGGATCCAGACCACATTGACAGCCCCAGTCGGATAGACATCAATAATCTATAGCGCGTCCGTTTTTTGTTATGAAAGTCGGCCACTCTGTTGCCGAACCCACCCATCGGTAACAGCAAGGCTTCACGGTTTTCAACAAGATATCGGACTAAAAGGATCTGGCTCATGCTGCCCAACATCCAAAAATGGTGCATTCCTCTACCCTTGCGCACTGTTATGGCGCGAATAATCGCCGCAGCCAGCAGTTAATCCTCTGCCTACAGACCGCTTGGAGGTACACCGCTGTTGCATCCTGTAGGCGGCCCTTCTATGCTGAGAAGGATAGACAGCAGGGTGTTGCTCCATGCTGACCGGCTCAGGGCACACCGATAAAATAATGAGGATCAATATGTCTGTATCACCGATGTCAGAAAAGACCCTAACGCTGGGTCAGGGCCCTGCCCTACTGGAAGTATTTCTTGAGCCAACCTGCCCTTTCTCGGTCAAAGCCTTCAATAAGCTGGATGACCTGGTCGCCCTGGTGGGGGCCGATAATCTGACGGTACGCATCATTCTGCAGTCACAGCCTTGGCACCTGTTCTCTGGTGTCATTGTTCGCGCGATCCTTGCAGGCCGTTCACAGATAGATGGTAATCAGGCTGCTCTGAAAATCATGCAGGCCGTCGCCGATCATCGTGAAGAGTTCGAGTTCACAGACCATTGTCGTGGCCCGAACATGGATGCTACCCCGCGTCAAATCATCGAACGTCTGGAAAAATACAGTGGAGTTTCGGTTCAAGAAGCCTTTGATCAGCCAGACTTGCAGCAACTGATTAAATGGCACTGCAAATATGCCCGTC
Organism: Tatumella saanichensis; assembly: GCF_000439375.1. Lineage (GTDB taxonomy): Bacteria > Pseudomonadota > Gammaproteobacteria > Enterobacterales > Enterobacteriaceae > Tatumella > Tatumella saanichensis. The sequence continues at coordinate 13,160 of NZ_ATMI01000047.1, read as the reverse complement.
AAAACGGTATTCACGTTTCACCGACTTTTATGATTAACGGTCTGGTGCAAGCCGATATGGGGAGCGGCGAAGAAATCTCTCAATGGGCGCAGCGCATCCGCGACAATGCCTGATAAAATCGCGGTGAACTGTCCGGTTCACCGCAGAAGTCCTGTCTACTTGGTAAACACTTCCGTAATATTTTTTTTATTACTTTGATGTAAATCACACTTTTGTGTTTCTTCACAAAGGCGTAAGATAATGTTTATCACCCGCTTTGAGTGTGGACATAGCCCCAATGCGCCGTTAATAAAATAACTCTTTCATTGCCCCTGTTTCCAGGCGGTAGCGGTATAGGTGTACCTGTTCGCTGACCTGCAATTATTTTAAATAACGATTTAATATAAAAAATGCATAATTCATTATTTTTCCGGCTGAGGTTCGCCGGTAAGACGACCTTTGCCCTTGTAATGGCGCTGGTGTTAAGTTTTGTCCTGCATCTGGACACCCCAAAATGGTCGATGATGACCGTAGCGATTATTGCCGCCTCACCGGCTTTTGCCTCCGGCGGCGAGCCAATGACCGGTGTATTACGTTTCCGAGGTTTTCTACGATTGATTGGCACCGCCGTGGGTTCGTTGGGTGCGGTAATCATTATCTGTGGTCTGGCCCGTGCGCCGGTATTAATGCTACTGGCCTGCTGCCTGTGGGCCGGCTTCTTTTCTTGGCTTTATACTATTGTAAAACAAGAAATTTCTTACGCTTTCGGCCTAGCGGGTTATTCGGTGTTTATCATTCTGGTTACCGCTTGGCAAGACCCGCAGGCGGCACCGCAAATTGCTATCTACCGCTCACTAGAAATTTCTCTTGGCCTGTTATGCATTATATTTTCTGACCTGATGTTCCTGCCGCGAAGTATTAAACCCCAGATCCGTCGTTTTATTGATGACTGCCCACTGGCACTATTTCAGTTAATGGCCTGCTGTTTTACCGCAAATAATGAACAAGAGTTCGAAGAGCGTTTTAAAAAAATGCTGGAAGAATGCAAAAAATTTAATGCCATGCGTCAGGTGTTAAAAATGGAGTCCACCCATAATAATCCAGTATTACATCAGCGCCTGAAAGGTATTAATGGTCTGATGTTTCATTTATGCACTCTGACGTATGAAACTTGGCAGTATTTTCAGCAGCGTCCAGAAAAACGCAGTACCAGCTGGTATATGCTTTTTAGTCAGCCCATTGATTCCGGACATTCCCTAACCCGCCAGCTACACCAATTCAGCTTACTGATCCATCAGCTCTCTGCTAGCCACACGCCTTATGCGCTTTCTTCATGGATCAAAGGGATTAAAGAACTGCGTATCCTCTGTACCGGCATCCAATCGAAAATGCCGCTGCATGAAGTGGAGAGAGAGATTATTGGCCGCTATGCCATCAATGCGGCTGCCTCGGTACAGAAAGCCCATGCATTGGTGAACGGTGTACGTACCTTTTTCACCGGGTTTATCGGCTGTTGCCTGTGGTTCACTACTACCTCTACCGCAGTCACCGGTTTTTTGATTATCTCCAGTATTGTCTCCACCCTAGCGATGCGGGCCGATACCCCCCGTAAAGTGGCTATCGACTTTATCTATGGCATGATTTATATCCTGCCGGTGAGCTTTTTCTACTACTTGGTGGTAGTACCCTCGACCCAGCAGAGTTTCCTGTTGTTAATCATCGCGATCGGTGTATTGGTGTTTTTTTTCTCACTCTGTGTGCAATGGAAAATCCTCGGCAGCGGTGCCTCACTGATGTTTGTCTTCAACCTGATCCCGATCACTAACCCGGAAACCTTTAACTTCAGCGGTTATCTGGATAGTGCGCTGGGGCAAATTCTCGGTGCGGTAGTGACATTGATGATTATCTGGCTGATCCCTGACCTGAGTAAGAGTTCGGTTTCCAATGCCTTGCTGCGTAATATCTTGACCACGTCGCTGCAAACCCTGACCACTAACCCAAAGCGACGTAAAATCAGCCGTTTGAGTGCGCTCTACGACGATTTGTTACTGTTGATCACCCTCGACAGTCGCAAGCTGACCCGTTATCGCCTCGGGATTAATCTGATTATTATTTACCGGCGTATTACCGCACTGAACATTCCTTATCTACAGACCCTGTCCGAGTTTCACCAACAGATCCGTGAAGCGGCCGATGACCTGTCTAATCAGCGGCTGGCTATTCAGCGTGAGCGCGCTTACCTGAAACTGCAGCAGTTGTTACATGAATATCTGCAAGTGATCCGTATCCTACCGGACCCAGAGAAAGTGACGCTAGTGGTGAATGACTTACAATCCTTGCTCAGCCAATACCGAGCCGAATTGCTTAGCCGTTAACCTTCGATGCCCCCTGGTGGGGCCATGAGTGGCGGAGACGGTCAACGCCGTGCTAACGGCTGGCGCGTCACCGGCGGGGGAAACACGCCATTGAGTGCCGCTAGGTCGGCGCTGGTTAAGCGGATTGCCAACGCCTGTGCGTTACGCTGCACATGCTCTGGGTTACCGGTCTCAACAATCGCCGTCATCTCAGGCTGGCGCAAAATCCACGCCAAGGCAATTACTGCCGGTTCGCAGGCATGGTCTTGGGCAATACGCTTAAGCACTGGCGTCCCCAGTAGCGGTGCACCGGCTCCGCCTAGGGGTGAATAGGCCATCATGTGGATACCCGCTTTACGGCACATCGCCAGTAATTGATACTCAATACCGCGGCTGCTGCAGTTATACATCACTTGATTAATTTGACAGTGTTCTCCCCCCGGTAGGTTCAGTAAACGCTCCATGTCCGGTACATCAAAGTTGGACACTCCCCAGCCGCCGATTAGCCCCTCTTTACGCAAGGCCTCAAGACTGTTTACCGCTGCCGGCAGATACCCCGGATAGCGCCAGTGCAACAGGTAATAATCCAGTCGGTCGGTCTTTAACCGTTTCAAAGAGGCCTGACAGTGAGACTTAGCCAGCAATCGGTTAGCATTCCATGGATAGATTTTAGAGATAAGACACACCTCTTCACGTCGGGTGGCCATCATCTGTCCAACCAGTCGTTCAGCGCGTCCCCGTCCATACATCTCCGCCGTATCAAGGGTGGTGATCCCGCAATCGATCGCTTGATGCAAGGCGGCGATTTCTATTTTTTCCGGATAACGTCCGTTGCCCAGGTGCCAAGTTCCAGCGGCCAGTGCCGAAAGAAAACGTTGTGTACTCATACTGCTCCCTGCCTGTTTACCAGCCCTTTTGTGAGCGGGATCGTTTTAATCAAAAATTTCTGGTCCCCCTCGCCTCTTCTTCAAGTTTGAGCTGGCATTAATCGCTACTCTGCTCAACACTCAGTTTTTTAGCGAAGGAGTCACGCCCGTGAACCAGATCACTCAAATGTTTTGTAATCAGCATACAATTTTCGGGCCAGATTGTATTGGGCAACTGAAATTCATCCTCAGTTCACCGCCGCTGCCAACTCTACTGTTTACTCACCGCTCTTTTCTGACTAGTGAACGTTGGCAGCTACTGGAGCCTGAGATCCGCCAACATCTTACGGCTATTGTGACGGTTAGCGGTGAAGCGTCACCGCAACAGCTTACCGATTGGGTGGATGAGCACCGTGCCACGGCTCAGCGGGTATTGGCTATTGGAGGTGGCAGCGTACTAGATGCCGGTAAAGCCTTCAGCACCCTGTGCTGCCATCCGCTGCCGGTGATACGGTATATGGAAAAAATCGGCGATACTCCACTGAATGGTGACCGTTTGCCACTGATCGCCGTGCCGACTACCGCCGGGACCGGCAGTGAAGTGACACAAAATGCGGTGGTCACTGACCAGCAACAATATCAGGTTAAAGCTTCACTGCGCCATCCGCGACTAGTGCCGGATATCGCCCTGCTGGATCCGACGTTACTCCGTCATTGCCCGCCAGCACTGCTAACAGCCTGTGGTATTGATGCCTTTACCCACCTGTTTGAGTCGTGGCTTTCCAGCAAAAGTACCTTGTTTAGCCGCCAGTTCTCACTGCAGGGGATGTCACTGTTTGTTCAAGCTTGGCCGGACCTGGCTCGGGGAGACCAACGTGGTGACACGGCCCGTGAGAAAATGATGATGTCTTCGTGGCTGGGGGGGCTGAGCTTGAGTATCGCCGGACTGGGGGTGATCCACGGCATCGCCGGAGAAGTGGGTGCTTGCCTGCCTTGGCATCACGGCGAAGTCTGTGGCCGATTACTGATGCCTTTTTTGACCCTCTGCCAACAGACCGATGATCCACAACAAGCGGCCTCACTGAACAGCTTGCATCGGACACTGTTTCCGGAGGTTAATGGCATTCACCCTGCCACTTGGTTAGCAGAGTGGCTGCGCAGTGCTGCCCCTGCAGATATCTGGCGACAACCTCCGTTGATGACCCTGCAACAGCGCAGCACCATACTCCGCCAAGCCGGTAATAAGAACTCACGGATGAATTACAGCGCCGAACAACGGGCATTTATGCTGTCAGAAAGCTGGCCGGTAGTCTGAGAGCTGTGGCCAGGCTAGCTGGCCGCTTGCAACTAGAGAGGTAATTTTGCCAGTAGGGCCTGGCGGCGACGGCGGTTACGGAGGGTATAGATCAAGAACTCCAATAGATTAAAGCCGAGGCATAGCAACAATAGCATCATCACATCCGGCAAAGCGTTAACCCAAGACAGCCCCATCTGATTCACCCCAGCAATGGCTTTTACCGCCCAACTTGAAGGTAACAGACCGGAGATCAACCTAACTCCCCAGGGCATCGCCTGTACCGGCCAGATAGTGCCGGAAATGTAAAACACCGGCATGGTGACAAAGGACAAAGTCAAATAGACGATCTCCACGCGGCGGATACATTCAGTTAATAGATTGCCGAGACTGATCACTGCCAGCAAAAAGGGAAAGGTCAGTAACAGGATCTCCGCCAAGCTGGCGGTTTGTCGGTAGCCAAGGAGCCATGGCCACAGTACAAACAGTACCACCGATAGAAACAACCAAATGGGAAGCAGTGCCGAATATGCTCCCAAGATTTTCTGCAGTGAGGGTCTCCCGCCGGCACTGATGGTCAGGTTGACGCGAACGCTGGCAATCAACAGTGAGTGCTGTAACAACATCACCAGTAGCCCTGGCAGAATAATCGCCGCAAAACTAATACCGGGGTTAAACAACGGCTGTACAATACTGCGTATCGGAGTCAGCAGCAGATCGGCTTCCGGCTGCGTAAAATTACTTTGTAGCAGGATCTGCTGATCATAATGACTAAGCATATGCTGATATGCGGCGACTACATCCTGCTGGATCTGGCCATTTGGCAGTCGGTTAGTCGCATCGCCGTATACGGGGATCGCGACCTGCTCACCCGAAAGGATCTTTTTCTCCAAGTCTACCGGCATAATAATAATGGCAAACAGCTTTCGCCAATCCAGGTCACGCCGGGCTGCCGGTAGATCAGCGTAGCTGATCACTTTTAGCTTTGAGGTAGCATTCAAATCACGGGTCAGCATTCGACTGGCGGTACTGTGATCGAGATCGACCACCCCCACCGGTAGATTCCAGACGGTACGGTTCGCGTACACCATACTCATAATACAGAGTGTTATCAGCACCATCCCCCACATCGGCCGGTTAAGCATCCCAGTGAACACTTTGACAAACGTTTGGCGATATTCTTTCATTGCATCGCCTCCTGGTGACGCAAGCGCACCGGTAAGCGTTTGTGAACCATTAATGCCACCGCCAGCGGATAGATCAGTAACAGTGCGCACACTGAAGCCACCGGTGCCGCTGGCACCTGCCGTAAAAAGAGGTCAAACATCGCATAGAGCGCATGAGTGAGCGGCTCTAGGTTGGCAATCACCTGCGCCGGCCAAGGCATAGACAATTCAGGTACAGCCAGCCCGGAGAAGGTCATGGCAATACTGACCATCAGCGCCATTAGGGTGTAGGCGGTAATTGAACTGCCGGTAAAGGTAAATAAAAATATCGCTAGGCTCTGGGCAGCAATGATGTAACAGAATGCCACACAGAACATATAGAAAGGATCCCCTACCACTCGGGCACTAGAAGTCCATACCAGTAATGCGATTTGTGCCATCAGTACTACGGTGTAGATCAGGGTATAAGGCAGCAATTTACCCAGTAGCGACATACAGAAGGAAGAGGAATAGATCAGCGGTTTACTGCGTGACAGCACGTAAATCATACAAGTCACCACAAATAGCTGCATCAAGTGGATAGTCGCGGCAAACTGCTGATAATAGATATAACTGCCGCTGGCGTTAAACAGGCTATGATAGATCAACGAGACTTGAGGCAAGGCGGGTACCGTTTTACCAATTTTGCGCTCAATCACGCCACGATATTCGCTGTTAAGTGCGGTCATCAACGCCGGAAAGTCCTGTGTGGAATACAGTCCCGAGGCGTAGAACAAGGCGTTGTAATAGAACACCACCTGCGGCTGACGACCGGCCAACATATCCGATTCAAAATCGGCGGGAATATAAAGAATACCGTAGTCCTTGGCACTGCGCAGTTTCTGCTGCGCCTCCACTAACCCTCCCGGCCATTCGGTCAGTGCGGCATGTGGGCTGGCATCCAGTTTACGGATAAGCTCTCGGGATAACTGACTGTGATCATTATCAACCACCGCCACCGGCAGGTTAAGCAGCGTCCCAGCGGAGAAGTTAGTGCTCAGCAGCCAGAATAGCAGCAACGGAAATACCCAAGTCAGCCAGTGGACCACTGGTCGGCGAAAGGCGTGACGCATTTCCCGGTCAAATGCACGGGTGAAATAGCGACGGCCACGTTTTATTTTTTCCATTGCCACAGTGCGCTCATTCCCTGACGTAAACCCGCCACAGGTTTTAACGGTATCAGCCGGACCTCAAAAGTTTTTAGGTCAAAATCACCGGTCGCCCGAGTGGCGCTTTTGGTGGAAAAATCTCCCAGTGGCGCAATGTAATGCACCCTCGCATCCACCACCGCGTTATTCAGCGCCGGCACCCGCAGGTGGATCACATCCCCTTTTCGGACATGGGCGAGAATATCTTCCCGCAGGTTAAACACAAAGTAAGCTTTAGGCAGTTCGATGATGGTCACCAGCGGACTATAGGCGGTCAGCTGCTCACCCACTTCCGCAGGAATCGGCCCCGCTTCACCATCGACTGGTGCCCTGACCAGCAGATCATCAGTAAGGGCTTTAACTTCAAGATACTGTTGTTCCGCTTCATCAAGTTGCGCAGCATAGATTTCTCGCTGCTGACGACGATCGCCCTGTAAGCCTTCGTCTAAATTCGCTTGCGCCCGCAACATGGCCTGTAGGGCAGTATTGCGGCTATTACGCGCCGTTTCCAGGGCCTGAGCAGAGAGGTACCCTTTTTTGGCGATTTCCTGTTGCCGGTTATATTGATCACGGGCATTACGGTAGTCTGATTGTGCAGAAGCCAAGGCGGCCCGCAAGTTACGCAGGCTTTCTTCACGGGTGCCACTCAATGACAAGTTAAGCTGTGACTGAGCCTGATCACGGGCGGCCTGAGCAGCACCAAGCTGCGCCATCAACTCCGGTGATGCCAGCGTCATCAATACCTGACCGGCTTTTACATCATCTCCGCGCGCCACTTCACGCTCGATCACCTGCCCTTTAGCTTTTGAGGTCACAATCACTTCTGGTGCATCGACTTCACCCTGTAATAATAACGCCTGATTTTGGGCCCGAAAAAAAATAGCCAATGAGATAAGCGCTATCATTAACAGTAAAGTGAGTATGATTTTTTTATTCATGCAAACGACTCCAATGTCTGGTAAAGATAGTCCATATTTGCTCTCAGCTGTCGGTGCTATTAAGCATAGATGATGGTGGTCACTTTTTCTTGCTGATCGTCGCGCTATCACTGCCAATTAATAACGGTTTGAGCTTATGACGAAACTTTCCAACCGAATAACGATAATACTGCTCAGAGTGTGACAAAAGGTCTCGGGGTACAACCGTGTGATAGTGTGAACGACCCTGCTCACCTTATTTAGTAGCAAAAGCCTGAATACTCTGATCACGCCCACTTATTCACCAGATGATGTCCCCGGTTAAGCGTTCTGTGAACGCAGCATTAATCAGCGATAGTCACTACCGCTAATAAAGGTAAAACCTATCAAACTGATACGCGCTAACAACTGTTCATGGTGAGCCAATATGGTTATCATTTGAACTGTTTTTTATTCTCGGAGCTAAACATTATGTTTTCATTAAATCGATTCAACAGTAAAGAATTGGCGCTGGCTTATGTCAGTAGCCAGAAACAGAGCCTGTCTACTACCGAATTTTTGCAAGCAGTCACTCGGGCTGAACTGGAATTTAGCCGTCTACTGAACTCGTCACAGTTGCCGGAAAGCGCATTTCCTGCGGAATATGCGTTCGAAGGCTAAGATTTATTCCGGCAGACAGCGGAACCGAATCATATACAGCTGCTCTGTGCCCGGATAAATATCACTGATGACCTGTTTTAATTCCGCCAATGTCATATTTTCCTGCTGAGCGTGTTCATCTGTCAGTTGTGACCAAAGTACCGGAGTGACGCCAATCACTTCCAAGGTAGCAAAGTACCTCTGGTTGTCCTGATAACCAGCTTTCAATTGCTGCCCCGCATGAAAATGACTTTCGAAATGATCACGCAAGGTAATCGTTTTACGGCCCTCGAGAATATCGGGGCCGAAATGGCGGTAAAAGGTAATATCGATGGCCATTCAGGCACTCCTGACAGTTTTCAGCCGCTCAGGGCGGGCTGTACACCCTATGACTGCACCCTGTTCAGATGAGGGGTGCTATCCTTTATAGCAGAAATCTTGTCCTGTGACTGACCAAAAACCTGCCTTTCCCCCTGCTTAAGGTGCCTGCTGGCCGAACAGCCACTGCCGAAAATCTTTTATCTCATCCAAGCTGATGGTATGTCCCATACCCGGATAAGTTTTAAAGGTCACATTCGCGACTCGCTGGCTGAGCATTGCCACTGCCTGACGTGCGTGGGCCAGCGGAATACGCGGGTCTGCATCACCGTGTCCAACAAAAGCCTGCAGCTGACGGGTCGCCGTGTTACTGGCTGCCAAAGTATTTAGCCCAGCAGGAAGTCGGCCACTGAAAATAACTGCACCATGGAACAACTGCGGTGCATTTAACACCACCGCATAGGTCATCACCGCCCCCTGACTGAAGCCACCAATATAGGTGTGGCTTGGCGAAATATGGTACTGCTGTTGCAACGTTTTAACCGTGGCTTCCACTTCCTGACTGCTGGTCCGGACATCTCCGGCTTCTTGGGCGCCGCTACGATACCACTGATAACTGTCACCGGCCACCGGCAACGGTGCCCGCAGCGATACTACAATCATATCACTCGGTACAATCACCGGAAAATCATTAAAATCCTGTTCGTTAGCCCCGTAGCCGTGCATCATCACCAGCATCGACTGCGGTTGACTCTGCTGCTCTGCAGGCATAAACAGATAAGACAGGTTTTCGGCCCTTACTATGCTGCTGAGCAGCAGACCACTGCCTAGCCCCAGCAACAGAACAATGGTTTTAAATGGTTTATTCACAACCCTCTCCTACCTGAATTCAGTCACCTTGTGACCTGTTAGTCATTACCGTAAAACTTTGCCAACGTACGCTCGGAAATAGTGATAAACGAACGTTGAATAAATAACAAAGTGGCTTGAACAAGCTACTGTTACCTCTGGCCAGCGGCTCAATGATCCCTAACAACCGTTCTAACTCCACAAATAAATTGCTGTGCGGGGTAGCATGAATATTTTTTAAGCGCCGTTTTAAATAGTGACTGATCTCATAAAATAATCGTTCGGTATCTATACCCTTTTCCTGTAACTGCACGGCATGGCGGCCATAGAAATCAAATAAATTCGCCCCCAGCCAAACCTCAGTGATGAGGTTATTTTCCACGTTCAGCGTCAACGCTGGATCGGCTTTATTACGGGGCAAAATAATGGTGATCCGATCCAACATCCGCTGCACAAACTGCTGACGCTGTAATAATGACGCGTTCTGCCAACGAATATCATTGGTAAGCTGTAACAATTCTTTAACCCCGGCGCGTAATGCTCGGCGAGCAATCTTTGAGGGCCGTTTATTACGAATAATCACGGTCAGCACCATAGAAATAATAACGCCGACAAAGGTAGAGAACGCAGCATTGATGGTGGCCAACGGCGCTGGAGAAAAATCATGTGACAGGCCAATATAGGCGGGGAGTTGGGTGGCGATAATTAGGCCTATAAAGTTAGTGGCCGGGTTAGCAATAATCAGACCCATTAGTATCAGTGCGGGTAACAAACAGATCATCAGTGCCTCGAAGGTAACTGCACCTGGCAACAGCACCATGGAATAAAAAATACTGATGCTAATAGCGATGGCAAGACCTTTAAAAAACACTTTCATCCCACCGGAGGGGCTGTCATGGGAGGCGAAAAACGAGCAGGTGACTGCCGCCATCATCGCGGCGTTATAGCCGCTTTTCCAACCGGTACCTATCCAGAACAGGCAGGCAAACGTTGTTGCTAGAAATGCCGTAAAGGATGATAACGCTATCATTCCATTATCGAAATAATGCTTAGGCGGCCGACGTTCAGAAGCGCTACGCCGTCTACTAAGTCGTGAGATACGTAACTCGACATTGTGATAAGCGCTGATGATCCTGACAAAATTTTGTAACCTTTCGAGTAATCCTGCAAACAACAAACTCTCTTCGCTGGACATCTTTTGCTGATGAAAACCGTCCTCGACCTGCTGGAGTGCGGTCGCCAGTTGCCGATTAAGTTGTTGCTGTTTTGCCTGCTGCTGCGGATCTTCCAGCCACCCTAAAAATTGACGAATGCTGTCGCTGACCCCAAGGGGAAACGGGATGTTTTCTGCCGCCAGTAAACTTAACCGTTTTTCGATCGCGGTCAACGTCGGAACCAGATAGGAAAGATGCTGATACTGCACCGAGACCATTCTGACCAACCGTCGTACTTGAGTGGTCTCATAGGCACAATGGGTCATCAGCATTTCAACCGTCACTGGATAATTGGCCATTTGGACGAGGATGTGATCGCGTTCCGGCGTATCGGTCGCCGATGACTGACTGAGCAGCGAAGCACACACCTTACTCGCCTGTTGATACCAGTTGGTCACGCTATTTTCCAAGAGTGCCCGCATACTGGTAGGGAAAATCAGTGAGTGTACTAGGCTGCTGACCAGGATACCGACAGCCACTTCTTCGATACGAGAAATTACTGTATAGCTAATCGCTGACGGGGAGGTGACATCCGGAAACCCCATAATCGCAGCACTGTAACCGGCCAGCATAAAGATATAGCTTTTCGGCGTCCGGTCATGGAGTGAGAAATACAAGCACAGCGCTACCCAACCGGAGACCGCCAAGCTGAACATAATTGGAGACTCCACCGTGGCAGGATAGACACAGTAGATAAAAACGCCTCCCAGCACGGTGCCGAGCAGACGAAACAGTGATTTCGATACCGTTGAGGCGGTGTAGAGCTGCGACACCACATATACGGTAGTCAGCGACCAGGCCGGTTTTTCCAGATTTAGGCGTAAGGCCATATAAAATGCCACGAAGGCAGCCAGTGCGGTTTTCAGGGAAAACACCAGGGCACTTTTTGTTAAAAATTTCATCATTGACAATCAGTTAGTGGCCCATTGGGTGGCTGGCTGCCAGTATAAGCATCATGCTGACAGCGTCACTATGAATATTGTAACAGTCATGGAATTTCCTGCTGTTTGCCATTCATCGCCAAAACTGATTAAACAGGGGATCCTTGGCCACGAACTTTATCGACAGATCAGATACCAGTCAGCGCGTCAGATTTCGCTGGCTATCGACTTAGAAACGCTGCCAGATCCGGCCAATAGGAGCGTACCGAGCCGTGACCGCCGAGATGCGATTGCTATCCCCATACCCGAAATCCACTATAACGTTGATGACTATTGGAACAATGGACGTGATACAGCAATTGCCGATGTGACAAAGATTGCCAGTATCCTCAATGCGAAAATCGTGGCCAGCGATTTGAATAAGCAGAACTGAGAACATATTCTTGGTACCATGATTATGGGTAATTCAGCGTCTGATTCGGTGGTTAATGCGGACTGCCGCCCCCGTGATCATCCTAACCTGTATATTGCCGGGACGAGTGTCTTTCCGGCGGTAGGTTGTGTCAACCCGACCCTGACCTGAACCGCCCTAGCGCTAAGGCTTGCGGACCATCTACTGAAAACTACTGCTGCCTAAAGCTGGCACTGACCTGCCTAGGCGGGTCAGTGTTTTTTATCACATTCCGAAATGGTTATCACTGGTGCAATGAAGTTTCATCAGTCAATAGAGGTCGGTAACTGAATATCTGTTCCGGCAGCGTGAAACCGCGCAGTTCCAGCAGCGCTAGCGGACCTTTTCCCAGCTGAGAGCGCAGCACCCACTGGAGGGTTTGACCCTGTTGGGTGGTAAAGCTCATCATCCACTGGCTACGGTCAAGTTGTTGGCGCTTACCCTGCTCTAGCCAGCGAATAAAACCCCACCTCCCGCTGTAATCGCCGAACAGGCGCGCGCCGGCGTTAACCGTGCTCCAGGTCAGCATGGTTCCCGGCTTGTAGGTGTCACCCGGCCAGCGGAAACTCTGCCAATCTGCCAGCTGATTGAAGTAATGCAGCTTTTGTCCATCAACGGTCAACTGGGTTTCGACCACCTGTGGCGCAGGACGCGCCTGCAGTTCAAAACTGATGCCCTGACTACCGTCGGTGAACAGAATATCTGACAGCTGGCTCAGCTGATTGATGGCGCGAAGGAAGGCTGGGTTAAATGTCAGGCCCTGACTGTTGACCTTATCCGGCACCCATTGGCTGCCCTCTTTGTGTAGCACTCCGCTAAGTTCTGTCATCAGGAAGCGCTCAATACGTCCGCTGTCTTTGCGTATAAACTCAGCCAACATCGGCAAAGAGGCATCGCTTTTACTCGCCGCAAACGGGAAACGTCCGTCAAATGCCGTGTGCCAGTTGGCCACCACCGAACGGCGCCATTTATCATTCAAGCTGGCGGCGGAGGGCTGAAGCACAGTCTCCCAAGCCTGCGTCAAAGGTTGCACAAACATCGTGCT
>NZ_ATMI01000046.1 GCF_000439375.1 Tatumella saanichensis | reverse complement strand
ATCTGCTCAAACCCGGTCCGGGGCAGATTAAGGCACTTCATCCGGAACAGGTCTGGGTTGCGGATATTACTTATCTGCCACTGCGCACCGGAACAGCTAATCTGAGTCTTGTCACCGATGCCTGCTCAAGAAAGATCGTGGGGTTTTTATGTTGGTGAAAATCTGCAGACAGAAAATGTGATCAGGGCTTACAGACAGGCATTAAGGAAAAGGAAAACCAAAGAGCCACTCATACATCACTCTGACAGAGGAATACAATACTGTTCAACACGTTATCAGTCTCTGCATCAGAGAAATGGTATTACCTGTTCCATGACTGACGGTTATGACTGCTATCAAAATGCACTGGCAGAGCGAATAAACGGGATATTGAAAAACGAATTTTTGCTAAGTCGTCCGGCAGATCTTGCGCAAGCACGGATCATGGTAGAAGAATCTGTGGCGATCTATAACCATGAGAGGCCACATCAATCCTTAAAATACAAAACGCCCGATGAAGTTCATCAGGCGTTTTACAGACAGAAAGCTGTCAATCTATACCAGGACTAGTCACATCCGCGCTTACGGACGATACACCTTAACATTGGTGTATCCCTGTTCATGCAGATAGAGCGCCTGTAACCGGCTCATAACCCCCCGCTCACAGTACAACAACCAAGTGCGGCTCTGATCAAGGTCGGCAAACTGACTACCAAGCTTGTAGAATGGCAGTGATTTCACCTCTGCGCAACCGGCTTGCAGCGGGCGATCTTCTTGCTCATCAATGGCACGAATATCGAGGATGCTGTCGTTGGCACCAAAGGCAGCCACGGTTTCTACTTCGACCACTTCGCGCGTGGTTTGTTCAGCGATTTCACGGATATCGAGATTGCTGGCTTCTTCGACCACTTTCTCTAGGATAGAGAAATCGAAGTTCTCTTCCTCCGCCAGGATTTTGCTCTTCACCGCTTTCACTGTTGGGCTTTTAGAAATGACACCACAGTATTCCGGCATAGTACGAGCAAAATCTTCGGTACCGATTTTCCGAGCCACATCAATAATATGTTCTTTATCGTGAGAGATCAGCGGACGCAGGATCAAGGTATCACTGGCATTATCAATCAGGCGTAGATTAGTCAGAGTCTGGCTGGAGACCTGCCCCAGGGCTTCGCCAGTAACAAGCGCCTGCACGCCGTAGCGCTGGGCAACCATGGAGGCAGCACGCACCATCATACGTTTCAGCACCACTCCCATCTGACCGTCATCGATATTTTCCAAGATCTGGCCGACAACCGGCTCAAAATCAATGGCAATAAAACGTACCCGATGTGAACGGCCAAAACGGGTCCACAGATAATGCGCTACCTGACGGACACCGATTTCGTGGGCAGCACCCCCCAGATTAAAGAAGCAATAATGGACGCGGCAACCGCGGCGCATCAGCATGTAACTGGATACGCCGGAGTCAAAACCACCCGAAATCAGTGACAGGACATCTTCTTGGGTCCCGATCGGGAAGCCGCCGAGTCCCTCGTAACGTTCAGTGACCAATAACAGCCGGTCATTGTCGATTTCCAAGTTAACGGTAACTTCGGGGTGAGTCAGGCGCACCGATGCTGTGGCAATATGCTGATTTAATCCACCGCCGACATAGCGCTCTACATCCTGAGAACTGAACTCATGCTTACCACGACGTTTAGCGCGCACGCAAAACGTTTTGCCTTCCAAACGTTCACGGTACAGGGCCAATGTCTGCTCAAAGATATTGTGCATATCGCTATAGGTATGCTCTTCCACCGCCAATATGTGGTGGATACCCGGAATACGGGACAGCTCTTCAGCGATCACTGACTTCAGCTCTTCGCGTTTGGAACGCACGGTAATGTGGTCCCAGTGGCGAACAACTTTGATCTCTTCATCAATGGTTTTCAGGATATTACGAATGTTCCCGTTAAGAATTTTGATAAAGCGCAGACGTACTGACTGGCTTTTAATCGTAATTTCCGGAAACAGTTTTATGATAAACTTCATGTCGGCACAGGCTTATTCAGGGAAATAAGTGTTAAGAATTTACACACTTAACTGTTAAAATCAGGGAATTGCGGACGATAACACCATCGTCCTGAATTCAGGATGCGCAAGTATATCACTTTTGTTGAGAGTCTGCTGCTGCAACCTCTGAGGTATTGATCATTTTGCTAATCGTTTATGGTCAGCTACCATAGGTGATTATTATTAAATATTTACATCGTTGAGCCGGTATTCACTATGCCTAAAAAAACCGAAACTTCTGTCAGCTTTGAACAGGCGTTACAGGAGCTGGAGAGCATCGTCCGTCGCCTTGAAGGGGGCGATATGCCGTTGGAAGACGCCCTAAATGAATTTGAAAAAGGCGTAAAACTGGCGAAATCCGGCCAGCAAACCCTGCAAAAAGCTGAACAACGGGTTCAGATCTTAATGAAACCCGACAGTGATGCCGAACTGACGACCTTTACGCCGGACAGTCACTGATGGATCTGCTGACGCTTATGACCACCCGCCATCAACGGGTTGATGCCGCGTTAATCGGCCTGCTCGATCAATTGCCCTCCGACAATGCCTCTCTGACCGAGGCGATGCGTTACGGTGTCCTGTTGGGGGGCAAACGGATGCGACCGTTTCTGGTGTATGCCACCGGAGAGATGTTCGGTACTCCCCTCTCCTGCTTGGATGTTCCGGCGGCAGCAATTGAGTGCATTCATGCCTATTCTCTGATCCACGATGACTTGCCGGCCATGGATAACGATGCCCTGCGCCGCGGAAAACCGACCTGCCATATCGCTTATGGTGATGATATCGCTATTCTGGCGGGTGATGCCTTACAGACCTTGGCGTTTTCGGCACTGGCAGAACAACCGATGCCGACAGTAACCTTGTCTTCCAGGTTGCGAATGATCAGCGAACTGGCCACGGCCAGCGGTGCTCTGGGGATGTGTGCCGGTCAGGCACTTGATTTGGCGGCGGAAGGAAAATCCGTTGCGCTGGATGCCTTGGAAACCATTCATCGCCATAAAACCGGCGCGCTGATCCGCGCAGCAGTTCGACTCGGCGCTTACAGTGCTGGCGAACAGGCAGAACCGGTTCTCGCCGAATTGGATCGTTATGCCAATGCGATTGGTCTGGCGTTCCAGGTCCAAGATGACATTCTAGACATCGTCGGTGATACCGAGGTGATTGGTAAACGCCAAGGGGCCGATATCGCCCTCGGAAAAAGTACCTATCCGGCCCTACTTGGCCTTGAAGGCGCACGGGAAAAAGCACACCTGTTATATCAGGAAGCTATGGATGCCCTGGCCAGGGTTGCCGCACATTCTTTCGATACCACTGCTTTGCAGGCACTGGCAGGCTATATAATTGAACGTGATAAATAACCCCCATAATGAGTCACTCATGAGTTTTGATACCGCACAATACCCAACACTGGCACTGGCAAGTACAGTCCAAGAATTACGTTTACTGCCAAAAGAGCAGCTCCCGGCCCTGTGTGATGAACTGCGCCAATATCTGCTCGACAGCGTCAGTCAGTCCAGCGGGCATTTCGCCTCCGGTCTCGGTGTGGTTGAACTAACCGTTGCGATCCATTATGTCTACAATACACCCTTTGACCATCTAGTCTGGGATGTCGGTCATCAGGCTTATCCGCACAAGATATTGACCGGGCGTCGTGACCGTATCGGGACTATCCGTCAGAAAGACGGTTTGCATCCTTTCCCATGGCGAGAAGAGAGTGAACACGACGTGCTGAGTGTCGGTCACTCTTCCACCTCGATCAGTGCCGGTCTGGGTATGGCCGTAGCGGCCGAAAAAGAAGCCGCTGGCCGTCGTACCGTATGCGTGATCGGTGACGGTGCCATTACCGCTGGGATGGCTTTCGAGGCGATGAACCATGCAGGAGATATCAAACCGGACATGCTGGTGATCCTTAACGATAACGACATGTCGATTTCCGAAAATGTCGGGGCACTGAATAATCGAGTGGCCCAGATCTTATCGGGAAAAACCTACTCCTGGTTACGGGAAAGTGGTAAACGGGTTCTGACCGGATTACCACCGATTAAAGAGCTGGTAAAGCGTACCGAAGAGCACCTGAAAGGCATGGTCTCTCCAGGAACTCTGTTTGAAGAACTGGGCTTTAATTATATCGGCCCAGTAGACGGTCATGATGTGCTGACCTTGGTATCAACCCTGACCAATATGCGGGAGCTAAGTGGCCCACAGTTCCTGCATATCATCAGTAAAAAGGGCAAAGGCTACGCGCCAGCGGAAGAAGATCCGATTACCTGGCATGCGGTACCTAAGTTTGACCCAGCCAGCGGGGCATTGCCTAAAAGTAAAGGCGGTCTACCGACCTATTCCAACGTCTTCGGCGATTGGCTCTGCGAAGTGGCTGAGCAGGACAATAAACTGATGGGCATTACACCGGCGATGCGCGAAGGTTCCGGTATGGTGCGCTTCTCCCGCGAATACCCACAGCAGTATTTTGATGTGGCGATTGCCGAGCAACATGCCGTCACCTTTGCCGCCGGGATGGCGATCGGCGGTTACAAACCAGTAGTGGCTATTTACTCCACGTTTCTGCAACGTGCTTATGATCAGCTGATCCACGATGTGGCGATCCAAAAATTGCCGGTATTGTTTGCCATTGACCGTGGTGGTGTGGTCGGTGCTGATGGCCAAACCCACCAAGGGGCGTTTGATATCGCCTTTATGCGTTGCATTCCGGACCTAGTGATCATGACGCCGAGCGACGAAAATGAGTGCCGCAATATGCTGTATACTGGTTACCAGCATCAGACTGGCCCGAGTGCCGTACGCTATCCGCGTGGCAGTGGTCGTGGTCTAGCCACCACCCCGCTGGAAGTGCTGCCGCTCGGCAAAGGCATGATCACCCGTCGGGGTGAAAAGCTAGCTATCCTCAATTTCGGTACCTTGCTAGCAGAGGCAGAAACGGTTGCCGAGCGCCTGAACGCCACCCTGGTGGACATGCGTTTTGTCAAACCGATGGATGAAACGCTGGTATTACAGTTGGCAGAACAGCATGACAACTTGGTGACGCTGGAAGAAGGTGCTATCAAAGGCGGTGCCGGTAGCGGTGTGAATGAAGTGCTGATGGCCGCGCGACGGATGATCCCGGTGTTAAACCTGGGTCTACCGGACCGCTTTATTTCGCAAGGCACACAAGAAGAAGTGCGCCGCGATCTGGAGTTGGATGCCGACGGTATTCAGGCCTCTATTGAGCGCTGGCTAAACCAGTAAGCATCAAAAAAACCCGTCCGGTCAGTGCCGAGGCGGGCTTTTTATTGGCCTGGTCAGAATGGCAGTAAGGTGGGGAAGTAGTGAACGACCGCAAAAATCAGTGCCGCCGAGATCACCCCTGCCACGATATCATCGACCATGATCCCCATGCCGCCAGCGACATTACGGTCAAACCAGCGAATTGGCCAGGGTTTCCACATATCGAACACACGGAACACCAGAAAACCAATAGCCACCCATTGCCAGTGACGGTTTGGAATGGCGACCAAAGTGATCCACATCCCGATAAATTCATCCCAGACAATACTGCCGTGGTCATGGACACCCATATCTTTTGCTGTGCGGTGGCACAGGTAGACGCCGAGGCAGATCCCCAGCAGTATCACCAGATAATAGAGGTCTTGGGGCAGTAACATCAGCAGATACCAAAACGGGATCGCCGCCAGTGACCCAGCGGTTCCTGGCATCACCGGACTGAGGCCGCTGCCAAAGCCAACCGCCAGCAGATGCCAAGGATTACTCAATTTTAGCCGTGACAGTACTTGTTTTCTATTTTCGCCCAAAATGGTCATATCCTTTCAGATCAACGGTGGCAGGTTTGCCGTTTTCCAGTACCTTCAGCCCCTCGCCTTCTGGTGCAATCTGGCCGATACAATGGTAGCCAACCCCCAGATGATCCAGCGCAACGGCGAGCGCGCCGCGATTCACTTCTGGCACGGTAAAGCATAACTCGTAATCTTCACCGCCGCTTAAGGCCCAACATACTGCTTGCGGGCGACCAAACCCTTCCAGCAGCGCCGGTGATAACGGCAGTGCCTCAGTATTTACCCTGGCTCCGACACGGCTGGCCTGGAGCAGATGACTTAAGTCCGAGATCAGTCCGTCGGAGATATCAATGGCGGAGCTTGCGAGATCACGTAATGCTTGTCCCTGTAGGATACGGGGAACTGGGCGCAAATGACGCTTGATCAGCACTTCATGGATAGCGGGATCATCGATGCGGAAGTGATGCTGTAACAGTGCTAATCCCGCGGCGCTATCACCCAAGGTGCCCGTCACGTAGATCCAGTCGCCAGGTTTAGCTCCGGTACGTTTTAGGGCTCGCCCTTCTGGCACTAAACCGTGAATACCCAGCGTCATACTCAGTGGACCACGGGTGGTGTCGCCACCAATTAACTGCATATCGTAATAATCCAGTAACTGAAACAAGCTATCACTGAACGCTTTCAGCCACTCTTCGTTGACCGCCGGAAGCGTCAGGGCCAGCGTAAGCCAAGCCGGGTCCGCGCCCATGGCTGCCAGATCACTGAGGTTTACCGCCAGCGCTTTATAGCCAAGGTCAGAGGGATGGATATCACGCAGGAAATGAATACCTTCCACCAGCGTATCGGTGCTGATAGCTAAGGTCTGTTTATCGGGGACATTTAACAGGGCGCAGTCATCACCAATACCTTTGATGACATCGCGGCGGGAACTGGTCACACGATTAAAATAACGAGCAATGAGCTCAAATTCGCCACAGGACATAAGCGGGTTCACTCAGCAGAAACGTTATTACCAGAAAAAGGCCGGAGAACCGGCCTTGAAGATTACTTACGCTTGGGACGAATTTGTGGTGCTGCTTTATCCAAGACACCGTTGACAAACTTATGGCTGTCTTCGGCACCGAACATTTTCGCCAGCTCAATGCCTTCATTGATAGCGACTTTATACGGCACATCATCACGTTTGCTCAATTCATACAGGGCAATACGCAGTGCAGCTTTTTCAACTTCACCTATTTCGTCAAGACTACGTGTCAGGTAAGGCTGCATCAGACCATCAAGATAGGTACTGTTGTTCGCGACACCAGCCAGTAATTCACGGAAGTAGTTAACATCAACATCTTTGACGTCCTGTTCCGCCAGAAACTGGTATTCCACATCGGAAATGTCATTATTGGAGATCTGCCAGGAATAGAGTGCCTGGAGGGCACACTCCCGGGCACGGCGGCGAGCAGCAGGTTTCACAAAATTCCCCTTAAAATCAGGCGTTAATAGCTTCTAATACATTAATCATTTCAAGTGCGGTCAGGGCCGCTTCGGCACCTTTGTTACCCGCTTTAGTACCGGCACGCTCAATAGCCTGCTCGATATTTTCGGTAGTTAACACGCCAAACGCGACCGGAATGTCGCTGTTCATGGCGACGCTGGCGATGCCAGAACTGGCTTCCCCGGCGACAAATTCAAAATGCGCAGTACCACCACGGATCACGGTGCCCAGGGCAATCACTGCATCATATTTGCCGGTTTTGCTCAGTGCGCGGGCTGCAAGTGGCAGTTCATACGCGCCAGGAACCCAAACAACAGTAATATTGTCGTCTTTAACCTGACCAATACGTTTTAAGGCATCCACTGCACCGTTCAGCAGGCTGTCATTGATAAAATTATTAAAACGGGCAATGACGATGGCCACTTTGGCTTCAGGCGTTGCTACAGCAGCTTCGATAATTTTCATAGGTTTCCTTTCATATAAGTCGGGTCGCCCGGCAAGGGGGGCGAATTTTAGCACATTCTTTCGCGCTCTGCTCTCGCTTTTGCGCAAACTCTTACGCAGGCCGTAAAATGACCCGTAAATCAGGACCGATCCGCCGGATATCGTCAAAATGGAACTGCGGCGCATCGGCTAAATGGGAAAGCCAAGGCAAGTCACACAGGCCACGGGCCTGATTTCCAAGCAAGGTCGGTGCCAGGTAGACGATCAGTTCATCCACCACGCCGGCCTGTAACAGTGCGCCGGCCAAGGTCGCACCGGCTTCCACCCAAACACTGTTAATCTGCTGTCGGCCAAGGATCATCATTAGCGCCACCAGGTCCAGGCCACTGCCCTGCTCCGGCACGCACAGTTGCCTAACACTGTCTGGCCACTGACCCTGTTCACGGGGGCGCATCAGCCACGTCTCACCGGGTTCTGAAATCAGTGACTGCTGTGGCTGCAATTGTAATTGGCGATCGGCAATTACCCGTATCGGTTGACGGAGTGAGGCTTCACCACCAATCGCGGCGAGCATTTCCGGATCAAGAGAGCCGGGCCGTACCGTCAAGGCCGCATTGTCTGCGATGACCGTACGGCTGGTACTGAGGATGGCGTGACTTTCGGCACGAAATCGCTGCACGTCCCGGCGGGCTTCCATAGAGGTGATCCACTGGCTTTCGCCGCTGGCCATGGCTGTACGCCCATCAAGAGAGGCCCCCAATTTCAATTGTACCCACGGAAAACCGGTGCGCATCCGCTTGAGAAAACCGCGGTTAAGCTGTTCCGCTTCCTGCTGCATCAAACCGTGGCTCACTTCAATCCCAGCCTGCTGTAACCGGTACAGTCCTCGCCCCGCGACTTCAGGGTTAGGATCTTGCATCGCGGCCACCACCCGGCTGACACCGGCGGCAATTAACGCATCACAGCACGGTGGCGTGCGACCAAAATGGCTGCAAGGCTCCAGGGTAACGTAGGCGGTAGCACCCCGGGCGGCCTCTCCGGCCGCCCGCAGAGCATGAACTTCGGCATGGGGCTCACCGGCTCGCTGATGCCACCCTTCACCGATAATTTGGCTGTCGCGAACAATCACACAGCCGACATTCGGATTAGGTGCAGTGGTAAAACGCCCGCGGCGTGCCAGTTGCAGGGCTCTGGCCATGTATTTTTCATCTGACATCGCTTCAGTCCTGTAACCGGGCGATCTCTTCGCCAAATTCGCGGATATCTTCAAAGCTTCGGTATACCGAGGCAAAACGGATATAGGCGACTTTATCCAACATTTTCAGTTCATCCATCACCAGATTCCCCAACATTTTGCTAGGGACTTCTCGCTCTCCTAGAGCACGCAGATGCGCTTTAATACGATGTACCGCACTGTCTACCGCATCGGCACTGACTGGGCGCTTCTCTAGGGCTTTCATCATGCCGCGTACCAACTTATCTTCGTCAAAAGGTTCGCGTACATCATCACTTTTTACCACTCTAGGCATCACCAGCTCTGCCACTTCAAAGGTGGTGAAACGTTCATTGCAAAGCAGACACTGACGACGGCGTCTGACGGACGACCCTTCGCTGACCAGTCTGGAGTCTATGACCTTGGTATCCACAGCGGCGCAAAACGGACAATGCATCGATTTTTCCTGAGCGTTAGTTGATGATTTTCTCCAGTGTAACGCGAAGCTACCATTAACTAAATGTCTTCAGATGCCTTAACCTCCCAATTCAGACATCGCCGGTTATTCTTTCCTGTGATTTGCGTCTATGCTTAACCCGAATTATCTTAAACAGCCCTTAAAACAGGAGAAGTCATCATGGGACTATTTAGTTTTGTCAAAGAAGCCGGCGAGAAATTATGGGATTCCGTTTCTTCCGACGATGGCAGCAAGATCCAGGATCACCTCAAGCAACTGGGTATTCCTGACAGTGATAAGGTCAATGTCAGCGTGAATGACGGTACCGCAACAGTAACCGGTGATAATCTGAGCCAGGAAGCGAAAGAAAAGATTCTAGTAGCAGTTGGTAACGTTGCAGGGATCAAGCAGGTAGAAGATAAAGTTACCACTGATTCCACAGAGGCGGCACCGACGATCTACACCGTGAAATCCGGTGATACCCTGAGCGCGATTGCCAAGCAGGTGTACGGCGATGCTAACGCCTACAACAAAATTTTCGAAGCCAACAAACCGATGCTCAGCAGCCCAGATAAAATCTATCCGGGCCAGGCTTTGCGTATCCCACAGGCGTAAGACAGTGTTAAAAACGGCCAGCGCGGGAGCGCTTCTCGCAACAGTCATGCTGACCGGATGCAGCACCACTCAGCCGCCCGCGCGGCTGAGTAATACCGTCGGCCAGCTCAACCGCGACCTAAGCCGCCTGTCGGCACAGTCTGCGGCAATCAGTTACCAGCGACAGTTAAATGCCAACTCTACCCGTGGAGCTTGGCTTCTACCGCTGGCAGACAGTCCGGTTGCGCTAGTCACCCCTTATGGACGGTTGCTGACGCAGATTTCGCCGAATGCCCACGGTGGCTTACCGGTGCTACTGGTGAAAAATTTGCAATCCGAAATACTGCCACCTTTCACCCTAACTGCGGAATTGGCGGTAGTGTCTGCCGGTAATAATTATCATCAGGCCACACCGAAAGTCTTGCAGCAGCAGGTTGTTCAACGGGCAGTGCCGCTGGCCCCTGCTGAGCAGGCGCGCTTTATTCTGCCGCAGGTGACGTTAAAAGGCGATCAAGTGCTGGTGGTCAACGTTCATCAGTTCAGCCCTGAATTTTCGTCGCGCAGCGCGCATTAAGACAGTCAGACCGATATCCCTAAACCGGATCCCTATGCGGATCCGGTTTTTTTATGCCTGTGCTGCCGCCTCCCTGACCTTGTGGTGGCAAACGCCCATAAAAAAGGCAGCCATCGCTGGCTGCCTGTTCTTTAGGGGATCATCGCACTTAAGGTAATAGTGACTTCTGATCGGCCCCTTCTTTTTCAACTTTCTGAACCAGCATATGCTCGCGTTTCATGCCCAATTTCAGGGCCAGAGCAGAGGCCACATAGATGGACGAAACGGTACCGATAGTAATACCGATAAGCATAGTCAGTGAGAAACCGCGCAGCAGTTCGCCACCGAACAAGAACAGCATCAGCACCACCACCAGCGTGGTCACTGAGGTCATAATGGTACGGCTTAACGTCTGCGTCAGAGAGACGTTGACGATATCGTAAGGGGTTCCGCGACGGATCTTACGGAAGTTCTCACGGATACGGTCCGAGACCACGATACTGTCGTTCAGCGAGTAACCGATCACCGACATCAATGATGCCACGATAGTCAGGTCAATCTCGATATGGAACAGCGACAGCACGCCCATGGTGATGATGACGTCATGGGCCAGGGCCAGGACCGCCCCCAGCGCCAAACGCCACTCAAAACGGAAGCCGACGTAAACCAGGATACAGATCAGCGCGACGATCAGCGCCATTCCCCCAGCCTGCGCCAGATCGCTACCGACACTCGGGCCGACAAATTCAATCCGCTTTACCACCGCCGTCTGGCTGGTGGACTGATTGATCACCGAAACCACTTTGCTGCCCAGTTCTTGGTCTGCATTACCGGATTGCGGTGACAGACGCACCATCACATCACGACTGCTACCAAAGTTCTGAACTTCCGGTTCTTTAAAGCCGGCCTGCTGTAATGCCTGACGCATGGTATCCAGCTCGCCCGGTTTCTGCAGGGTAATTTCAATCACCGTACCGCCGGTGAAATCCAGACCCCAGTTAAATCCACGGACGCCCATCACCAGTACAGAAGCAATCAGCAGGATGCCGGAAATTGCGAAAGCCAGGTAGTCCCAGCGCATAAAGTCATGCACTTTACGGCCGTAGTTCAACTGTTCAACATTATATTGCTGTGACACTAGGTGCTCCTCAAATTGACAGCTTGTTGATTCGTTTGCCGCCATACAGCAGGTTCACGATGGCACGGGTGCCGACGATCGCTGTAAACATGGAGGTCGCAACACCGATTGCTGTCGTGATAGCAAACCCTTTGATCGACCCAGTACCGACTGCGTATAGGATAATCGCGGTGATAAGCGTGGTAACGTTGGCATCAACGATACTGGAGAACGCACCCCGATAACCTTCGTGGATGGCCTGCTGAACACTGCGGCCATTACGAAGCTCTTCTTTAATACGTTCGTTGATCAGTACGTTCGCATCCACGGCCACCGCAAGGGTCAACACAATACCGGCAATACCCGGCATGGTGAGGGTCGCCCCTGGCAGCAATGACATAATGCCGACAATCAGTACCAAGTTTGCGATAAGCGCCGAGGTCGCAATCACACCGAACTTCTTGTAGTACACCACCATAAACAAAATCGAGACGATCAGCCCCCACAGACAAGCATGCAGACCCTGATTGATATTCTGCTGACCCATAGTTGGACCAATGGTGCGTTCTTCAACAATCGAGATCGGCGCAATCAGTGCACCGGCACGCAGCAGCAATGACAACTGACGGGCTTCGTTCGGATTACTGATACCGGTAATACGGAAGCTGTTACCCAGGCGTGACTGAATGTTCGCCACGTTGATCACTTCTTCCTGTTTCACCAGAATCGGGCTGCCTTTGGCATCTTTCTTACCGCTGTCTTTATACTGAACAAACAGGGTTGCCATCGGTTTACCGATATTATCTTTGGTGTAGTCAGACATGGCGTTACCGCCAGCGCTGTCCAGTGAGATATTAACCTGCGGCTGATTGTACTCATCCATACTGGAGGTCGAATCAGTAATATGGTCACCGGTCAGGATCACGCGCTTGTACAGCACCACTGGCTGACCATCACGGGTCATTTTGACTTCGGAATCTCCTGGGATGCGTCCCTGAGCCACCGCTGAAGGATCAACGCTGGTGTTCACTGGACGGAATTCCAAGGTCGCGGTTGCACCTAAGATCTCTTTAGCACGGGCCGTGTCCTGGATACCCGGTAACTCAACCACGATGCGGTCAGAGCCCTGACGCTGTACCAGCGGCTCAGCAACACCCAGCTGGTTAACACGGTTACGCAGAATAGTGATGTTTTGATCAACCGCATACTCACGAGCTTCGCTGAGACGGGAATCGGTCATCACGGCATTCAACGCAGTGTTGCCAGCAGCATTAATTACCAGATCACGATGACGTGGAGTCAAGTAACTGATCGCTCTGTCACGATCAGCTTCGTTAGCGAAGTTGATGGTGACACCATAGTTACTGGCTTTAGTGACTGTGGTGTATGGAATATTCTGATCACGCAGATCGCTGCGCAGGCTGTCAGAGTTCTGTTCCTGAAGTTTACCTAACGCAGTGCCCATATCCACTTCCATCAGGAAGTGCACACCACCACGCAGGTCCAGGCCCAGCTTCATCGGTTCTGCAGCAAGCAGTCCCATCCATGAAGGGGTCGCTGGTGCCAGGTTCAGTGCCACAACAAAGTTGTCGCCCAGACCGCTCACCAGTGCTTCACGGGCGCGTAACTGAATATCGGTATTAGAAAAACGGGCCAGGATAGCACCATTTTGCAGAGCAATAGATTTGCTCTGAATGTTGTCCTGCCGAAGAATAGACTGGATCTGATCCAACGTTTGCTCACTGGCGGCGGCACCCCGCGCGCCAGTGACTTGCACGGCCGGATCCTCACCATAAAGGTTGGGAAGTGCATACAGCAGACCGACGAGCAGGACCACGATCAGCATGATGTACTTCCACAAAGGATAACGGTTTAACACGGCAATTCCCTTAGGGAGAAAAAATTACAGCGCCTTCATAGTGCCTTTCGGCAGCACGGCAGCCACGAAATCGCGTTTGATCACAACTTCAGTTGTATCGTTCAGGGCGATAACCACATAACCGGTCTCGGCGACTTTGCTGACACGGCCAACTAAACCGCCATTGGTCAGGACTTCATCCCCTTTCGCGATAGAGTCCATCAGCTTTTTATGTTCTTTCGAACGCTTTTGCTGTGGACGCAGGATCATAAAGTAGAAGATCAATCCAAATACGACCAGCATGATCACCAGAGAATAAGGACTTCCCTGAGACGGAGTACCTGCAGCGGCTACAGCGTCAGAAATGAAAAAACTCATTAAATTTCCCTCATTGGTTTTGTAGTTAAACGTTTAAGGCAGGGACGTCTTTGCCCTTTCTTTGATAAAACTCGGTCACAAACTGATCTAACTCACCGTTTTCAATAGCGTTACGCAGACCCGCCATCAGACGCTGATAGTAACGCAAATTGTGGATAGTATTCAGTCTTGCCCCTAAAATTTCATTACAACGGTCCAGATGGTGCAGATAAGCACGGGTGTAATGACGGCAGGTGTAGCAGTCACATTCCGCATCCAGAGGTGAAGTATCCGCTTTATGTTTGGCATTACGGATTTTCACGATGCCGTCGGTGACAAACAGGTGGCCATTTCGGGCATTGCGGGTCGGCATCACACAGTCAAACATATCTACACCGCGACGGACACCTTCCACCAGGTCTTCAGGCTTACCGACCCCCATCAGGTAGCGCGGCTTGTCCTCTGGGATCTGTGGACAGACATGTTCCAGAATGCGGTGCATATCTTCTTTTGGCTCTCCGACTGCCAAACCGCCCACAGCGTACCCATCAAATCCTATCTCTACCAGTCCTTTCACGGACACATCTCGTAAATCTTCGTAAACACTTCCTTGGATAATGCCAAACAACGCATTCTTATTGCCCAGTGCATCAAAGCGGTCACGGCTGCGTTTCGCCCAACGCAGAGACATTTCCATGGAGCGTTTCGCATAATCCCAGTCCGCCGGATACGGCGTACACTCGTCAAAAATCATGACAATATCAGACCCGAGGTCGTGCTGGATCTCCATCGACTTTTCAGGGTCAAGGAAGATCGCATCTCCGTTAATCGGATTACGGAAATGCACTCCCGCTTCGGTAATTTTACGGATATCCCCTAAGCTGAAGACTTGGAAGCCACCGGAGTCCGTCAGGATCGGCCCCTGCCATTGCATAAAATCATGCAGGTCACCGTGCAGCTTCATGATCTCTTGACCTGGACGCAGCCACAGGTGGAAAGTATTACCCAGCAGGATCTGTGCGCCAGTCTCTTTCACTTCTTCAGGGGTCATCCCTTTAACGGTGCCGTAAGTGCCGACCGGCATAAAGGCCGGAGTCTCTACCACACCGCGATCAAACACTAAACGACCACGACGGGCGCGGCCTTCCGTTTTCATTAATTCAAACTTCACAAAACCTCCACCAGAGAAACAGTCTGATGTTAAACGTGGAACTGCTGAACCCCCGACGGACTGCCGCCGGAGGGATTATTCTGCGGGCTGCTGTTCAGCGGCCTGCGGATTTTTGGTGATGTACATGGCATCACCGTAACTGAAGAAACGATACTGCTCTGCCACTGCCTGCTGATACGCTTGCATCGTGTGTTGATAACCGGCAAAAGCCGATACCAGCATAATCAGGGTCGATTCAGGCAGGTGGAAGTTGGTAATTAACGCATCAATCACCTGGTACTGATAGCCCGGATAGATAAATATCTGAGTATCGTCAAAGAATGGCGCAATTAAGGCCTGCTGTGAGGCCTTAGCCGCGCTTTCCAGCGAGCGTACGGAGGTTGTCCCGACGGCGACTACTTTGTTGCCGCGGGCTTTACACGCCAGCACAGCATCGACGACCTCTTGGGGCACTTCAGCATATTCCGAGTGCATGGTGTGGTCTTCGATGCTGTCAACCCGTACTGGCTGGAAGGTGCCGGCGCCAACATGCAGGGTGACAAAGGCCATCTCCACCCCTTTTTCCCGCAATTTTTCCATCAGTGCATCATCGAAATGCAGGCCGGCAGTCGGCGCGGCTACTGCGCCAGGGCGGGCGCTGTAGACGGTCTGGTAGAGTTCACGGTCAGACTCTTCATCGGGGCGGTCAATGTAAGGGGGCAGCGGCATATGGCCGACTTGATTAAGGATTTCTAGTACCGAACGCGGATCCTCAAAGGCAATTTCAAATAAGGTATCATGGCGGGCCACCATGGTCGCGCGGATGCTCTCGTCATCGCCGAGCAGCAGTTCGGCACCCGGTTTAGGGGCTTTGGAGGCACGGACGTGCGCCAAGACCCGATGCTCATCCAGCATCCGTTCTACCAGCATTTCAATTTTCCCGCCGCTGGCTTTACGGCCAAATACCCGCGCCGGGATCACTCGGGTGTTGTTAAACACCAGTAGATCACCGGGATTCAGCTTCTCCAGCACATCAGTAAACACCCCGTGGGTCAGTGCCCCTGTCGGTCCATCAAGGGACAGCAGGCGACAGCTGCTGCGTTCAGCCCGAGGGTAATGGGCAATCAGTGACTCTGGCAGCTCAAAGTTAAAATCTGCAACGCGCATGGCGGATTATTCCGGACAAAAAATCAGGCGGCATAGTGTAGCGGAAAAGCGCGGATTACTGAACCTCTGGCTGTTGTCTGTCCGTTCAGCCTATAATGCCCCATGAATTTTCTTGCACACCTACACCTCGCCACCTTGGCGGAAAGCTCGTTGGCGGGCAACCTGATGGCGGATTTTGTCCGCGGCGATCCTGATCCCCACTGGGATGCGGAAACAGCAGCAGGTATCCGCCTACACCGCAGGCTGGACAGCCTTACCGATGCGTTGCCGGAAGTGCGTCAGGCTCGCTTACTGTTCCGCGAACAGACGCGGCGTGTCGCCCCGATAACCCTGGATGTGATTTGGGACCACTTTCTGGCCCGCGACTGGTCACACTATTATCCGCAGTGTTCGCTGGCCGACTTCTGCCAGCAAGCAGAGGCCACGATTGCACCGATATTGCCTGCCGCCCCCAGCGCGTTCCAGGAGCTTAACCAGCTGATGTGGCCACAACGCTGGCTGGAAAAATATGCACATCCGCAGCGCCTCGAATTAGTGTTACAAGGCATGGCAAAACGCCGCCCACGGTTGGCACTGCTGCGCGATTCCTATCAGGATTTCACGGTTAATTATGCGGCATTAGAATCGCTATTTTCTGTTTTTTATCCGCGCCTTATGCAACTGGCTCGGGAAAATAAGCTGTAAATGCTGGCAGTGACTGTCATACTCTTGCCTGAAGATGAAACGATGATACTCTATGAGTAATGACTGCCGTGATGAGGTATGTTGTTATTAACCCCCTAACCGATTGGAGTGATTATGGTACTGGTTACCCGTCAGGCCCCTGACTTTACAGCGGCTGCTGTACTGGGCAATGGTGAAATCGTTGAAGATTTCAACTTTAAAAAACATATCGCCGGCAAACCTGCGGTGCTGTTTTTCTGGCCAATGGACTTTACTTTTGTCTGTCCATCAGAATTAATCGCTTTCGATAAGCGTTACGCTGAATTCGAAAAACGCGGTGTTGAAGTTGTCGGTGTCTCTTTTGACTCTGAGTTTGTCCACAACGCATGGCGTAACACCCCCATCAACGACGGCGGTATCGGTCCTGTGAAATACGCGATGGTTGCGGATATCAAACGTGAAATCCAGCAGGCTTACGGTATCGAACATCCGGACGCGGGCGTTGCACTGCGTGGCTCGTTCCTGATCGACAAAGACGGCGTTGTACGTCACCAGGTGGTTAACGATCTGCCACTGGGCCGTAACGTTGACGAAATGCTGCGTATGGTTGATGCGCTGCAGTTCCACGAAGAGCATGGCGAAGTGTGCCCTGCACAGTGGGAAAAAGGTCAGGAAGGTATGGGTGCATCACCGGAAGGCGTTGCCAAATACCTGACCGCTAACGCCGGTAAACTGTAATCTGCGTTAAGTAACCCGCTGCGGCGGGTTATTTTTTATCCGTCACAATCCCCCCCCCC
>NZ_ATMI01000045.1 GCF_000439375.1 Tatumella saanichensis | reverse complement strand
GTAAACATGCCCGGCACCACTGCCTCAGTGCTGAACAGTTGCCGTGCATCGGTACCGCTGGTCATGTCCTCCAGGGACACATCGGCGAAATTACGGCGTACCGACTTAAGCATATTCTGGTACAGGGTGCTTTCCGCATTACGGCGACCAATTTGCTGCAGCAGTACCTGACGACTCTGGCTGAGCAGTTGTTCATCAGGCGTTATTTTCCATTGCGGCTGCTCAGGCAGTTGAGTGATATAGAACGCCCATAAATCCGCCGCCAGGCTTTGCCATAAACCGTCGGAGATACCCACCCGCGTCGGCTGCACGGTTTTCATCGTCTGGGCATACAACGCGCCATCGACGTTATCAGGACGGGCCATCATCAGCCAGGCTTTCAGCTGGTCGTAGCCCGGTT
This sequence comes from Tatumella saanichensis, assembly GCF_000439375.1. Lineage (GTDB taxonomy): Bacteria > Pseudomonadota > Gammaproteobacteria > Enterobacterales > Enterobacteriaceae > Tatumella > Tatumella saanichensis. The sequence goes on along the minus strand of NZ_ATMI01000045.1, from coordinate 4,697 downwards.
TCGAAAGCGCCGCACGCTGGTCGCTATTGGGAGCTGAGTTTGCCAGCGCACTGAGTTTTTGTACCAGCGCCGCATTGGCTGAGTCGCGGATCAGACGGTTATTGGCGACACCGTACCAAGGCAGCATTGCATCGAATAACAGCTGGTTATGGTTTAGACCGAAGCGCTGATATAACGGTGCCCCGTTGTGAATACGCTGCAGTAGACGACCGGCGTCATTTCGCAGGGCATACAGCGCCGTCAGTTGTTCATCCGTAACCGAGGGATGTTCTACCAGGGCATGCGCTTGCTGTGCCACAGAGATAATCTGTGAGCGGTTGACCGCGAAAGATAGCAACATGCCCGCTCCCCAGACGCCGAGCATGGCCAGCAGCGTCCAATTAAGGGTCTGTTGCCAAGGTATCCCTACACGACGGCCATATACCTGAGTACAATCATCAACAATCCCCTGCCAGGTTGGAGACAGGGTTAGTGCATGGCGGTGTGATTGCGGAGTATATGTCTCAACGTTAGCCATTTCCTCAGGCATAGGCTGGCTGTCCGGCAAGCTAAACATCATGCCACGCAGTGGAACACGTTGCTGTGACGCAAAGAGCCAGGGTTCCAGTTGCTGAACCCAGCGGGCGATACCCCCCTCTTTTAGGTGCTTGCTTAGACGTAGCAGGAAGTCGTGGCCATTATTGTGAGCGACCTGGCTCATCCCTTGCGTTCGCAGGGCCGGCAGTAACTGCTCCAGTTGGCGAGTAATATCGTCTGGTTGAGCGCGCAGTGGGAAATTGGCCCCTACCGTCTGTTGGTCGCGTTTTGCCTGCGACCACTGACTGTCGCACAATTGCCACAACCACACCGGAGCAGAATACCGGAGCAGTTCACTGATTTTTTCCAGTCCACGTAAATCATTATCGCTAATTTGTGGATTCAGAATAAGCGACGGCGGGAGTACACGTACAATACCGTCCAATGGACGCCCGCGTCGCAGTTTGCGCAGTGCGGTGTATTTTTCCTTATCAGGCTCAGCAGTCAGACTGCCGCCGTAAATCAGGACGGTACGCTGACCTTCAAGCCACTGGTTTTCCTGCAGGCCCGGTACCAGCTGTTCGATGGCCGCCTCATCGCCGGTGACCAGCAGCAGGCGAACTTTGTGGCGCCAGAAGGATCTGTGGCGGGACCGAAGATGATTGTTAAGACGGGTGAATACCTGACTCGGTTCGTTGCTCCCACCTGTCGATGTGATCAGTTCCTAGTCTAATACCTGCGGTCTATAGATCCCCTGATTTTTCCTCTGCTTCCACCGCCACCATATGGGCGACCCTATTAAGCCAAACAGCAAGACGGCAAACACAGCACTCCAAATCGTCCAGATTTTTTGAGCTGAAATCCCGAGTTTGTTCAAACTCTCCAGATTGATAAAGAGTACAAATGCACTTATCCCCGCCAGACCTACAATCAGGAGGAAGTATCCCCATGAACCATAGCGCGCATTGGATATTTGTTTTTTTTCAGTCACGTGAAAAGCTCCCTAGTAATCAAGCAAAGTGTCCCTGTTTGCTGTGCTATCTGACTGACCAATAACTGATCCTTATCCTTTTTAGTCACGGCCTCTGCCAGCATGGCTAAAGAAAGTGGCAAGGCAGCCTCTCCAGGAGGTCCAAAAGAGAGATCGATAGAATGTAAAGGTCTTTCCTCCGGCAGTGGCCAATGATGGCGAGTCGCGTATTGCATTATTTCAGCCGCTGTTTTCTCAGCGTCACCCAACAGCCAAACATATTCCAGGTTTTGCTTATCGGGCTGAACATAGTCAAAAAACATATCTAACTCATTTTTCAGCTTCCCCACTTCCAAAGGCATCATACGAGTAATGCCAGCGATAATCGGCAATGATTGCTGCTGAGCATAAGCAGATGAGGTAATAAGCTGAGCAGAGATAAACTCACTGGACTGCCCTGTACGTCCAGGGGGCCAATCCTGGAGACAAAGTACTAATATCAACCCATCAAAATTCTTTTCATCATAGAAAGCATCTAGAGTCTTCATGGAATAGATTAAATTAGGAATGAGATCCCATTGTTGAGAAATTAACTCAATGCGTTTTTCGTCAATTCTATCTGGGGACTGGTAAACATACACAGAGTGCAGGGAATAACGATATCCGGGATGTTGCAACTCCAGCTTTCTGTCTGTTTCCTTCATAAAATCTTGAAAGTTATACTGGGAGTTGAATAATGGGCGTACTTTTTTAGGAAATGCAGGAACTTTTTCCAACTCGTCCAGAAGTGCCTCCATTCCTTTCTCTTCCGGAGAAAACAAAACGTTACCAACCACGGCAAGCTGCTGTCGACTCCAGTTGCGCCATTCGGCTTTGGTTTGTTCTCTTTCGCAATCCCAGGCCCGACATGCTGCGACAGACTGCTCGTAGCGATTAAACACCCCCCCGAATAAGCATAACCAAATCAACGATGCGGGGAGAGCACCGTAGAAGAAAACTTCAGCATAAGTTACCTTTTTCCAGATCCATAAGCTTGAAATAGCCCCCATTATCAACATCAGTACTAATACGAGTATCCAGAACCAGAACTTTGGTCGTGGAAGAGATTTTTCATCAGGAATATCAGGGATAGGCCATGCCATAGTAAACTCGATTTTTATATATTTCATTAAAGATAAAAAACACACAGTGAATATTAGATTCCTTTTCCTTTACAATCTCTATCATTTAATAACCCCAAGCTAATTTCTATATCCTTATTTTCAATTTCAGGGATCTGTAATGGATAACCATCTTTATCCAGACGACCATAATACTCTTTATTTTCAGCCGTTATTTTATAGCACTGCCCCTCAGGGCTTGAATCCGAAAATGGATTAACTACCTGAATGTTTTGATTACGCTCGACGGTGACCGGTTTCGTTTGACAGGCAGTGATGAAAATCAGAGATATCAGGCCGGCAAGCAATAAGCTACTTTGAGATTTATTCTTCATTAATCATTCCTTTTTATCTTCTAACCCAGAGGGATGCAGTGTTTTAATTTTTCCAGTGGCGACTTTTTTCAATATCTCAGATATTCCTTAGGCCTTAGAATAGCTATCCGGAATAACAGGGATAAATTTCGCGTGACATGGGCAGGAACTAAAGCTATCAAGTGACCCCGCCAGAACCGAGCTTCCATCGAATGTATCTATCACTCCGCCTAAGATTTTGTAAGTTCCCGTGTGCAGACCGCAGCTAACCATATCTCCTTCTCTGGCAGCAGAAATGCCATACCATTGAAATGTGGGTTCGCCGGTAAGGATCTTGCCACCACAGGTGGTACTATCACCGACTCGTAAAAAGTAACCAACACTCATTGCGCATCCTCCATTTTAAAATGTTGTGGATATACGGAAAACATGACCCATTTACCAACGCTATTTATAACGAAGGGAATTTACCAGCCGGTCCCAGATTTCAATCATCTGCGCTTCACTGTAACGCGTTTTTTTATATTCACTGCCGAAACCAATGTTAAGATTCGGCTTATCCGGTGTGGCATCGCGCTCATTAGCATAAAGCATAAAATTATAGAAGGTGTTCTTTTCATCTTTTCCAGTTACCGGATCCCTGATGATTTGGATACCACCAAACAACCATGACTCCGCCGGAATACCATTTGGTGAGAGTGCCACTTTCTTTATACTGTACTGATTGGAGGTTTTAAGTGCCTCATTAATTTGTGCACTACGGTTAAACAGGGTGTCTTCCGAACCCTTGATTGTGTTATCCATATCGACACCAAAAACAAAATCATCATTTTCATACCGAAATGTGAGACTTTCTTTATGCTTTCCACCATCATCACGGATAAACCCATTCGGTATACACACGCCTTTAGCAGACGGAATATCCTCATCTTTTCTGCCGCTTAACCGCGATATCAGAGACTGCATGGCTGCTAGCTTGATAGGCTTAGTGTTAGTTTCCATCTCGGAGAAACCAGCATTGAGATATGTTTTTTTCTCCTCTTTATACTTATCAGCTGATAAGTCTAAAATCTTGGTAGTAATAATAAATGCAACAGCATTTACATAAACATGTGCTTCCAGATGTCGGAATGAATCTGCGGACCCTGAATTATTTCGATCAAAAATCACTCCTTTATTGCCCTGCAATTGAATAATTTGTTTGATGTAGGGTGCATTTTCTGGTTTATTCCCTAGTTTAGTTATTGCATCATTCAGCTCTTGCTTTCTTAACTGCACGCGCTGCTTAAACGCGGGTGGATAGAGCAACTTACTTTCAATTTTAAAATCATCGATAAAAATCATATCGTAAAGCCGGTTGTTAAACGACTCGGGAACGTCAATCACATAGCGCCCGATGCACTGTGGTTTGGTTTGCGCAAACAAACTATTTATCACTGAGCTTTCCTTCTGCACTGGCGTGGATGCCGTTACAGGGGTAATACAAAGTATTCCGGTAGCCAATAAGACCATACGTTCACAAATACATTGCATGGTGAGAATTCCTTTTCTGTATGCCTGGCGGGCCCTTCGGAAGAGACGAAGTGTAACGTCAGTCTCCATCTTTACCTGTTATTTATAGCGCAGGGAATTTACCAGACGGTCCCAGATTTCAATCATCTGCACTTCGCTGTAACGCGTTTTTTTATACTCACTGGTGAGTCCAATACCCAGTCTAGGCTTATCTGCTGTAGCATC
>NZ_ATMI01000044.1 GCF_000439375.1 Tatumella saanichensis | reverse complement strand
TAAGTTTTATACATATCTTCTGGCCTAGAAATTACCGCCGCCCAGCGATTTTGCTCCAATGGCGCAGAGTCATTATAGGCCACAAAGGATGATGGCAGGTCGAGCATATAGCGACCGACGCAATAGGGTTTTATTTCGGAATTTAGTTTTTTCATAGCTTCCTGCTGCGATAACGTCAGTTTTTGTGGCGAAGGCGCATAAGGGCGAAAATATTGATACCCCCCATATCCCAGCGCACCTAAAACAGCAAGAGCAATCACTCTCCGTTTTATTTTATCCATCGCGGTTCCTTATTATTAATCCATCACCCTTTTCGACCGGTCAAAAAGCTCCTGGACGGACACGGACGCTACGGCTAAGGGTGTCCCAAAAGGTAATAATTTCCTCTTTGCTGTAGGAGGTCGCTGGCATACGTTGATTATCCAGGGTCAGCATAAATCCCGGACTCTGGTAACTGGCAGTCATCTCATTGATATACATTTCAAATTGATATCGTGGTTCATCATTGTATTCCTGTAAGCCTGTAGCCAGAAACTCTTGAGCCTGCAATCTATTAACATTAAACGCCCCTTTTCTTTCTATTCCTCCCCGCGAACGGGAAATATTGCTTTTTATTTCCCCCATTCTATCCAGCACAGTGTTTTCTTCCTGCGTAAAGTTATCATTGGAAACCGCAATGCGTATATTGTCGAAAGTATTACTGATAAGTCCTATGTTAATATCCTCCCGTTCCCTTGCCGTCGGGTCGCTGGCAATAAACGCATGGGTGATACAGGAGCCTGGTATTGTCGGGATGTCGTCATTCTCCCTCCCGCTTATCCTTGCCATCAGCGACTGCATCTGGCTAACATCATTAGGGACATAATTTCTAGCTGGTCGTTCTCCTCTCTGTTCAAGATATCTAGGGCTAGAATCATTAATGGTCTGCTTCTGAAACTTTATAACTACACCATTGGTATACAAATAGCCCTCAAGAATACGCATTGCATCTGATACACCTTCGTTTTCATTTCTTTCAAAAATCACCCCCTCCACTCCATTCGGCAATAACCAAACTTTTTTTAGGAACGGCATATCCTGAGCATCCAGGGTATAACCATTTTTTAGCGCCTTTTTACGTAATACAATTAACTGCTTAAATCCCGGAGGATACATCCTCTTTGTCGCCAGATAAGTTTTATATGTATCCTCTGGTCTAGAAATTACCGCCGCCCAGCGATTTTTTTCCAACGACGCAGAATCATTATAGGCCACAAAGGATGATGGCAGGTCGAGCATATAACGCCCGACACAATAAGGTTTTATTTCGGAATTCAGTTTTTTCATAGCTTCCTGCTGTGATAATGTCAGTTTTTGTGCAGAAGGTGCATAAGGGCGAAAGTATTGATACCCCCCATATCCCAGCGCAACAAAAACAGCAAGAGCAATCCCTCTCCGTATTATTTTATCCATTGTGATACCTTGTTAGTAATCCATCACCCTTTTCGACTGTTCAAAAAGCTCCGGGACGGACACGGACGCTACGGCTAAGGGTGTCCCAAAAAGCGATAATTTCCTCTTTGCTATAGGAGGTCGCTGGCATAGAGTCGTTCTCTAAGGTCAGAATGAAATTAGGAGTTTTATAGCTAGCTGTCATTTCATTGATAAACATATTAAAGCTATAACGAGGCTCATCCTGATATGCCTGTAAACCGGTCGCGAGTAATTCCTGTGCCTGCAAACCGTTTACATCAAAGGACCCTTTTCTCTCCACTCGGCCGCGGTATAAGTTACTCTTTATCTCACCGGCTCTATCCAACACTGTGTCGTGTTCACGCGTAAAGTTGTCAGTGGAGAGGATAATTCGGATATGTTCCAATCGCTGACTTTCAAGTCCAACAGAGATATCTTCTCGCTCCTTTTCCGTCGGGTCGCTGGCAATAAACGCATGGGTGATACAGGAGC
>NZ_ATMI01000043.1 GCF_000439375.1 Tatumella saanichensis | reverse complement strand
GTATTTATCACTGGACTGTCCTTCTGCACTGGCGTGGATGCCGCTATAGGGGGAATACAAAGTATCCCGGTAGCCACAAGCGCTAAGGCCATACGTTCGAAAATACATTGCATAGTGAGAACTCCTTTTCTTTACGCCTGACAGGCTCTTCAGAAGAGACGAAGTGCAATCTCAGTCTCCATTTTTCACCCATCATTTGTAGCGCAGGGAATTTACCAGCCGGTCCCAGATTTCAATCATCTGTGCTTCACTGTAACGCGTTTTTTTATACTCACTGGTGAGTCCAATACCAAGTCTTGGCTTATCTGCTGTAGCATCGCGCTCATTGGCTTTAAAATCAAAATCATAAAATGTAGTCTTCTCATCCTGCCCCGTCGCCGGATTTATACTGGTTTTGATACCCCCAAACAACCATGACTCCGCCGGAATACCGTTTGGTGAGAGTGCTACTTTCTTTATGGTGTAATGATTTGAGGTTTTAAGTGCTTCATTAATTTGTGCGCTACGATTAAATAGGGTGTCCTCAGAACCAGGATATTTATTGTTTGTATAGACACCTAAAATAAAGTCGTCATTTTCATAACTAAATGTGATTTTTTCCAAATGTTTTCCGTCATCATCACGGATAAACCCATTCGGTATGCACACGCCTTTAGCAGACGGAATATCCTCATCCTTTCTACCACTCAACCTTGATATCAAAGACTGCAGGGCAGCAAGCTTGGCTGGTTTCTCATTCATTTGAGCCTCGCTAAAACCAGCCTTAATGTATGTTTTTTTTCTTTCCCTATATTTATGACTGGATAAATCAAGAATTTCTGTCGTAATAATAAAAGCTATCGAATTTACTAATACATGTGCCTCTAAAACTCTTCCGAGGTCATCTTCCCCTGAAATATTTCTGTCAAAAATAACGCCTTTACCTTCAGGTAACTCAATTTTTTCTTTTATAAACGGTGCATTTATAGCCTCGTTTTCAGGCTTACTTATCGCATCACGCAGTTCCTGCTCTCTTAATTGCACCCGCTGTTTAAATGCGGGCGGATAGAGCTGTTTACTTTCAATTTTAAAATCATCGATAAAAATCATATCGTGAAGCTGATTGTTAAACGACTCGGGAACGTCAATCACATAGCGCCCGATGCACTGTGGTTTGGTTTGTGCAAATAAAGTATTTATCACTGAACTGTCCTTCTGCACTGGCGTGGATGCCGCTATAGGGGGAATACAAAGTATCCCGGTAGCCACAAGCGCTAAGGCCATACGTTCAAAAATACATTGCATGGTGAGAATTCCTTTTCTGTATGCCTGGCGGGCCCTTCGGAAGAGACGAAGTGTAACGTCAGTCTCCATCTTTACCTGTTATTTATAACGCAGGGAATTTACCAGCCGGTCCCAGATTTCAATCATCTGGGCTTCACTGTAACGCGTTTTTTTATACTCACTGGTGAGTCCAATACCAAGTCTTGGCTTATCTGCTGTAGCATCGCGTTCATTGGCTTTAAAATCAAAATCATAAAATGTAGTCTTCTCATCCTGCCCCGTCGCCGGATTTATACTGGTTTTGATACCCCCAAACAACCATGACTCCGCCGGAATACCGTTTGGTGAGAGTGCTACTTTCTTTATGGTGTACTGATTTGAGGTTTTAAGCGCTTCATTAATTTGTGCGCTACGATTAAACAGGGTGTCCTCAGAACCAGGATATTTATTGTTTGTATAGACACCTAAAATAAAGTCGTCATTTTCATAACTAAATGTGATTTTTTCCAAATGCTTTCCGTCATCATCACGGATAAACCCATTCGGTATGCACACGCCTTTAGAAGACGGAATATCCTCATCTTTCCTGCCGCTTAAACGCGATATCAGAGACTGCATGGCTGCTAGCTTGATAGGCTTAGTGTTAGTTTCCATCTCGGAGAAACCAGCATTGAGATATGTTTTTTTCTCCTCTTTATACTTATCAGCTGATAAGTCTAAAATCTTGGTAGTAATAATGAATGCAATACCATTTACATAAACATGTGCTTCCAGATGTCGGAATGAATCTGCGGACCCTGAATTATTTCGATCAAAAATCACACCTTTATTACCCTGCAGTTGAATAATTTGTTTGATGTAGGGTGCATTTTCTGGTTTATTACTTGGTGTAGTTATTGCACTATTCAGATCTTGCTTTCTTAACTGTACCCGCTGTTTAAATGCAGGTGGATAGAGCTGTTTACTTTCAATTTTAAAATCATCGATAAAAATCATATCGTGAAGCTGATTATTAAATGACTCGGGAACGTCAATCACATAGCGCCCGATGCACTGTGGTTTGGTTTGCGCAAAAAAAGTATTTATCACTGGACTATCCTTCTGCACTGGTATGGATGCCATTACAGGGGTAATACAAAGTATTCCGGTAGCCACAAGCGCTAAGGCCATACGTTCACAAATACACTCCACGGTGAGAACTCCTTTTCTTTACACATAGCGGGCTCTTCGGAAGAGACGAAGTATAATGTCAGGCTCCATCTTTACCTGTTATTTATAACGCAGGGAATTTACCAACCGGTCCCAGATTTCAATCATCTGCACTTCGCTGTAACGCGTTTTTTTATACTCACTGGTGAGTCCAATACCCAGTCTAGGCTTATCTGCTGTAGCATCACGCTCATTGGCTTTAAAATCAAAATCATAAAATGTAATCTTCTCATCCTGCCCCGTCGCCGGATTTCTAATGGTTTTGATACCACCAAACAACCATGACTCCGCCGGAATACCATTCGGCGAGAGAGCAACTTTCTTTATGGTGTACTGATTTGAGCTTTTAAGCGCTTCATTAATTTGTGCGCTACGATTAAACAGGGTGTCCTCAGAACCAGGATATTTATTGTTCGTATAGATACCTAAAATAAAGTCGTCATTTTCATAACTAAAAGTAATTTTTTCCAGATGCTTTCTGCCATCATCCCGGATAAACCCATTCGGTATACACACCCCTTTAGCAGACGGAATATCCTCATCCTTTCTGCCACTTAAACGCGATATCAGGGACTGCAGGGCGGCAAGCTTGGCTGGTTTGGTATTTGTGTCAGCCTCAGTAAACCCTCTGGCTAGATATTTGGTTTTTTTTTCGCGGTGCTTCTTGTCTGAAAAATCACGGATAGTAGTAGTTATCACAAAGGCTACCATGCCTGAATAAACATGTGCCTCCAGTTGCCTATATATATCAGGAGTACCTGACTCATTATGATCAAAAATTGCTCCCTTGCTATCAGAAAGAAGAATAACCTCTTTTAAAAAAGGGGCATCTTTCGGATCGTTTTCAGGCTTACTTATCGCATCACGCAGTTCCTGCTCTCTTAATTGCACCCGCTGTTTAAATGCGGGCGGATAGAGCGGTTTACTTTCAATTTTAAAATCATCGATAAAAATCATATCGTGAAGCTGATTGTTAAACGACTCGGGAACGTCAATCACATAGCGCCCGATGCACTGTGGTTTGGTTTGCGCAAACAAACTATTTATCACTGAGCTTTCCTTCTGCACTGGTGTGGATGCCGTAGCCCGGGCAATTAAAAATATACTTCCCGCCATAATCGATAACGCTGTAAGCTGCCAAATTGTCTTCATGGGTTCGGGATCTCCTGAACCATTTTTACAATGGCCCTGAGGGTAAACTGCAGGGCTGGCCTGTCTTTAATATCCTTCATGCTGCTGACGTCGTAGGCTCCCTGATGGTCCACACCGGTTGCCAGAACACTTTTGATTTCGCTGTTGCGGCATATGGCGCTCAATGATTCCTCCGGCACCGTGCCATCCCCCGGCGTTTTTGACGAGGTTACCACATACATCTGGGAACGATTAAATGGCAGGGGGATTTCCCGATAGTTGTTGGGTAACCTCCTATCACTTTCATGCCTGTTTTTCGGGTAGGTAATGGAGGTTTTCCGCCAAGCTAAAGTGCCGTCGGAGTCGATTTTATGGCCGTAAAAAGCATAAGTATTCGGATGGTAGAGATTATCCAAACCTTCAATAAAAGGCTGTACATTTTTATCAATGAGATCGTTGTACTCAACCCAGTTACTCTGACTAACTGCCTCATCCTTATCGATAATGTCGGACTCATACAGGCGATACCAGAGGGTTTTATTCAGGTATATCTCACCAAAAGGATCCCGAGTCTGCGGCAGTTTAAGATCACTGCCGTCTTCGCCAGCCCCTTCCACGGTCAGCCAAGGCGCCCCGGCAAGGTATTTAGCCGAGGGCAAGAGCTGAAGCGGTGCGGGAGCCCTGGCCAGGACCGGCATCAACTCTTCTGCCGTATTGCCCAGCACGGCACCAGCCATGCCCTCCTGTCTTGCGCCAACCTTCATGCGGCGGTACGCCGCCGGTGAGCCAAGGTCGGGGATCACGCCATGTACTATCCCCAAAATTTTATCTTTTGCGCCGCTGACCTGGGACGCGTAGCGCGCCACCAGCCCGCCCATGGAATGGGTGATGATAATGACTTTTTCCTGCCCAGGAGGAAAAGGCATGCCGTGGCCGCAGTGATTGTTATAGAGCCTTATCGTCCTGTCGATAAAGGCGACCAGCCCTTCCGCCGAGGTTTTATTATCCTGCAGCCAGTTATAGCCATAAACGTGAACTGGGAATAAAAAGTTCTTAAAATGGTTCAGTTCTTCCTGGGTCAGGACAGATTCACCGGTGATTTCGGCATCTTTTCCCCCAGACAGAGATTTGCCGACCAGCTGGCTTAGCACTCCCTTTTTCTCAGGCGCTGATTTGCCGTAGTTAACCAGATCCTGCTGCCAGTCATCCAACAGCGCACCTTGTAAAACACTTAAAAATTTACCGTAGCTGAAGGATAAAACCTCCCCCCAGCCCCGCTCCCGCCGGGTTGCAAATAATTTCCCATCATCGGAAATGGGAGAATAGAGGGTCTGGTTAATATCCCCACGGTTATCCACCTTTGTGGTGTCGGGATTAAGCAACTCTCTTCGTTCACTACCATCTTTACGTGCCCATTTAAGAAATACGACTACCATACTATCGCCACGCCAGATATCATTTTCCTTTCCTTCGTCTGTACCCATCAAATTAGTCCCCATCACCCCTGGCAGGAAGATAACGGGGATCGCTTTGACAGGCGGCTGAAGTAAAACGGCTTTAGCATTCTCTGATTTTTTTTGATTCTGTATGCCGGGCCAGCAGACCTTTCCATTGTCATCCCATTCTGGTTTTATACAGGTCATTGAGAGACTGCTGTTATTACCTGTGGTATTTTCATTGGCCATAAATTCCGTCCTTTTTCCTTTCAGGAAAATACTTTTCAGAAAGACATCCGAGGCAATCAACCTTGTGCTTTCCACGAAGATATGTTCCGAAATAACAGAGCGCCTTATGTTTTCTCCAGCAAAGAGGCGTTGAGAGAATCGACATTTACATTATTCTGCACCGCAGTGTTACCTGAAGCGGAGGTCGCTAAACTTTGCTGTGTGCCATCCCCGCCTGTTAAACCCAGCGTCAAGCCGGCCACCGGTGAGTCATCCGATAACCTTCTGACTTCAGGCGTTATGGCAAAATCCGTATTTTCCCAGCTCTGCATTGCCTGGCTTATACTTTGTCCGCCAAACTTCTGCCACACCGCTGCCCGTTGGATAATCTTGTCCGGGGCCGCACACTCCACCACTCCTTCCGCAATACGGATATAGCCGCCTCCGCTTGTTAGAATGATTTCTTGCTTTGCGCTAAT
>NZ_ATMI01000042.1 GCF_000439375.1 Tatumella saanichensis | reverse complement strand
GCTGTCTGGTTGCAAGGAAGTGGTTCTGAACCTAATTATCGCGTTACGCCCTCCATCCTGAAAACCGTCTCAGGAGATAAATTAGATATTTGTAAAGGGATAACCCGTTTTTCTAATGGCTATGAGTATGGAAAAGATACTCAGGACTTCATCAAAGGGAAAAAGTATCCCTATGGCAATTGGTAAACCACACACGGCAGCATTAAAAGGAATGGATGATGCTAAAAAAACCTATTTTACTGCTATTACTGATAACCCTTAGCGGCTGCCGTGCCGGAGAGCCACAGACCCCTGAGCAAACCGGAACTATGCCCTATGGGGAAGCGGGTTTTGCTTTTTTCACCCCTAAGGGGTTACCGGCAATCGTCACCAGGGCACTGATTATTGACAGTAAAAAAGTGGTCTACACCTATCGGACACTGGATAGTACTCAGGAAAACTCAGGAACTGTAAATAACTGGAGCTTGAGGACAAGAAGAATGGTTCAGCGTAATAAAATTCGACACGCCCCGGCGCAAATGCTGTTCTGTTGGGATTCTATTATCGACAGAAAAACCTATCAGACTGTGATTGATTTTTCCCCTGAACTGCAGACACAGATGTCGACACCGACCGGAAAAGACCGGAGAGGCAATACCTCTTGGTATAAAATATTACTGTTTGGTCTGGCACCAGAAGGTAAAGTCCGTATCTGGCTGCAGAACAGCACTGCCAGCGATAACCTGCCGGTTACCCCGCTCAGCATCACCACAACATCAGGGGATAAACTCTCGGTCTGCAACAAATTCCCTTCACGGATTAAGTTTAACTACAGCATTCCAGATGGATACGATCCGTTCATTAAGGATTTTATTGAAGGTAAAAAGTATCCCTACGGGAACTGGTAAAGAACGCTAAGGCTCTCTACGCGTGGGCAGTGTGCTAATAAAAAAGCTGACCTTAGTCAGCTTTTCAATCAGTTTAGACAAGCAGTTTTAGACCGCTTGGCGGTTATCGTGAACCTGTCGCCATGCAACCAGATCATCGATCGTTACTACCGGCATATTATGCTGTTTGGCGAAACGTATCGCTTCCGGTGCGCGGGCCATGGTGCCATCATCATTGGTCAGCTCACAGAGCACGCCCATCGGAGTAAAACCGGCCAGACGTACCAAATCGGTGGTCGCTTCAGTATGTCCACCACGGGTCAGTACCCCGCCGTCACGGGCCCGCAATGGGAAAACATGGCCGGGACGGTTCAAATCAGAAGGCTGCGCATCCGGCGCAATCGCCGCGCGAACCGTGGTAATACGATCCTGAGCTGAGACGCCAGTCGTCACCCCTTGAGCTGCTTCAATCGTCACCGTAAAACCGGTCCCGTAAGCACTGGTGTTATTATCAACCATCATCGGTAGATCCAGTTGACGACGACGCTGTTCGCTCATGCACAGGCAGACAATGCCGCTACCGTGACGAATAGTGAGGGCCATTTGCTCGACGGTCATGGTTTCTGCGGCGAAGATCATATCCGCTTCATTTTCGCGGTCTTCGTCATCAAGAACCATGACACCACGTTTATCACGCAATGCCGCCAGAGCACGTTCTACACGCTGTTCAGGCGTGCCGAATTCAGAAAGAAGAGTCTGATTCATGGTAAAAATCCTTTGATTTATAAATGTTACCAGAATCAGGGCTGCAAAGGAGGTATGTCAGTAAGACACAAATATATCGGTGATCAGCCCGCAAGGACCGTTACCCTCTCCCGTCCGGACTTTAACCGTCGGCCCCGGAATTACACCGGATCTGCTGACCTTTAGCCAGAGGCTAAAGCGCTCGCGGGCTTTCAGTGAACACTGATTTACCGCCGGTGGGGAATTTCGCCCCGCCCTGAGAATAAGCAAATTCACTATATCCCCAATCTCAGTAAACGGCAATCAAAGGACTTGCAAAAACAATTAACTTTTTTTGCTTTTAATTTCTGGTTTCCCGTTGGCCGTTCAAGCATTACACTTGATCCTATCCAGGCCAGCCACGGGTGGCGCTGAATCCGCTTTCGGGCGTCCATTGTCCACTACAGGAAACAGTCATGATTGATACAAAGAAAATTGAACAACTCGCCCGTCAGGTGCACGATGCGATGCCGCAGGGGATCAAGACATTAGGCGATGACGTTGAGAAGAAAATCCGTCAGGTACTCCAGGCACAACTAGGCCGCATGGATTTAGTCAGCCGCGAAGAATTCGATATTCAGACCCAGGTTCTGCTGCGTACCCGCGAAAAACTGACCGCACTGGAGCAGCGTCTGGACACGCTGGATGCACCGGCCACCGATAAGCCGGTGGTAGTGACGCCGCCTATCGAGTCAGACAAAGCCGAGTAATCACTAATGATAAAAAAGGGAGCCACATGGCTCCCTTTTTTCTTTCCGTGACCGCTATGACGATCAGGAGGAGTGGCGCTTAATGGTATTAATGATATTGGTGGTGGAGATGCCGTCCTCAAAATTGAGAATACGAACGTCACCGCCGTTGGCAATCACCTCTTCCCCACCCGCGACTTGCTCTGGACGGTAATCACCGCCTTTGACTAACAAGTCTGGCAGCACTTCACTGATCAAACGTTGCGGCGTATCTTCCTCAAACGGCACGACCCAATCCACGGCTTCCAAGGCGCTCAGCACCGTCATACGGTTGGCCAGGGTATTCACCGGACGGGTCTCACCTTTCAATCGCCGGGTTGAGGCATCGCTGTTCACCGCCACAATCAGGCGATCACCTAACTGACGGGCATTCGCCAGATAAGAGACATGTCCGGCGTGCAGAATATCGAAGCAGCCGTTGGTCATCACCACTTTCTCACCGCGGGCACGCGCTTGCTCCACCGCACGTTTAAGCTGCTGTTCATCCATCACGCCAAATCCGGTTTCCGGACGAGCATGGATGGCATTTTCCAGTTCCACTGGGCTGACCGTGGAAGTCCCGAGCTTACCAACCACTACACCTGCTCCAGCATTCGCTAGGAAACACGCATCTTCTAACGAGCAACCTGCCGCCAGTGACGCAGCCAGCACACCGATGACCGTATCCCCGGCACCGGTGACATCATAGACTTCCTGCGCCAGGGTCGGTAAATGGACCGGCGCTTTACCTGGCTGCAATAAGGTCATTCCGTTTTCAGAACGGGTCACCAGCAGAGCTGAGAGATCGTATTGGGCCATCAGTGCCATACCGCGTTCGACGATCTGTTCCACACTGCGGCATTTACCGGCCACCGCTTCAAATTCAGACAGGTTAGGCGTTAGCAGTGTCGCGCCGCGATAGCGTTCAAAATCGGTCCCTTTCGGGTCGATCAATACCGGTAAACCGGCGTCACGGGCCAGACCGATCATGGTCTGAACGCTGGACAAAGCACCTTTGGCATAATCAGAGAGCACCACTGCACCGGCGGTACTGAGGGCAGCCTGCATCCGCTGGTGAAGCGGAGTCGGATCGATATCCTCAAACCCTTCTTCAAAATCCAAGCGAATCAGTTGTTGATTGCGCGATAAGATCCGCAGCTTGGTGATGGTTGGGTGAGTGCTGACCTGCACAAAGTCACAATCGACCTTCACATCTTGCAGCGTCCGATTCAAACTAGCCGCAGCTTCATCGTCACCGGTCAGGCCAATAAGACGAGAAGCGGTGCCTAACGCGGCAATGTTCATGGCGACGTTGGCCGCTCCGCCAGGACGTTCTTCGATGGTTTCGACCTTTACCACCGGTACTGGGGCTTCAGGTGAAATACGTTGTGTTGGTCCGTACCAGTAACGATCCAGCATCACGTCACCGACCACCAATACACCCGCACGGCCAAAATTAGGCAGCGTTACTTTCATTCAAACGACTCCAGACAGCAGAAACCAGAGGAAATTTTGGCAGATAATACCACAAACATCCGCAACTGGCTGTTATCCGCCCGTCTGAATCTGCCCTGATTGCGGTGGCTGCTCCAACCAGTGCTGCCAACTGTGACTGACGATGTCACGCTGCGGCAGAAAAACCTGTTCATCGACATGGCCCGGCAGCGACTGTAACGCCAAATGATGCAGAGCATCACGCAGGGTAACGTAGGTTAAGGTCAGATCATCCGCTTCCGCCTGCGACATAATCTGTGCCTGCGCCATGGCAGCGAAAATACGGACATTATCCGGCCAGCGAGTCAATGCTGGCGTGTTGGCACTGTGCGCCAGTACCAGATACTGGGCGATAAATTCAATATCGGTAATGCCCCCCGGGTCCGCTTTGATATCCCAGCGTTGCTTATGTTTATTGGCTAAATGATGACGCATTTTGTTGCGCATATCGCGCACCTGTTGTTGAAGAATCTCCGCGTCACGGGGCTGGCAGAGGATATCATGGCGGATCTCATTGAACTGTGCCGCCAACGCCGGCTCACCGTAGACAATACGCGCCCGTACCAACGCCTGATGCTCCCAGGTCCAGGCCTCCTGCTGCTGATACTGACGATAGGCACTGAAAGTACTGACCAGCATACCGGCTGCACCGGAAGGCCGCAGTCGAGCATCCACTTCGTAAAGGATCCCCGAGGCAGTGCGGGTGCTGAACAGGTGCATAATCCGCTGTGCCAACCGCAGGTAAAACTGCCGTCCGTCAATACTGCGCTCACCATCCGTGTAGGCGTCTTCAGGACAATCGTGGAGAAAGACCAAGTCGAGGTCAGAGCTGTAGCCGAGCTCCAGCCCACCCAACTTGCCATAACCCACCACTGCAAACCCCCGCTGCTGAGGATCGCTCAAGTGCGAAGGCCGGCCATAACGCTGCACCATCTTGTGCCAAGCCTGCCCAACCACCGTATCGAGGATAGCCTCTGCTAACCATGTGAGGTGATCACTCACTTTCATTACTGGCAGGGTACGGGCAATATCGGCGGCGGCAATACGCAGTTGCTGAGTTTGTTTAAACTGGCGTAATGCTTCCAGTTGCTGCTCTTCATCTTCGACAGGGATGCGCATCAGGTACTGACGCAGTTCGTCACGATAGGCATCGGTCGCGGTGGGTTGATACAACGTAGCCGGATCAAGAAGTTCATCCAGCAGTAACGGATAGCGGGCCAACTGCTCTGCCACCATCGGCGAGGCGGCGCATAGGCGGATCAGGTGGGCCAGTGCACCGGGATGTTCGGTCAGCAGTTCCAAGTAAGTACTGCGGGTCAAGATCCCCGTCAGCAACGGGATCAGCTGTTGCAGTATATCACCGGCATGCGGTTGCCCGGCCAATTCCGCCAGCAGCCGCGGCATTAACTGGTCGAGGGCTAAGCGGCCTCGCGGCCCGACAGTACGACGGTTCACATCTTCGCGAAAATGATGCAGCACCGTCAGTAGCTGGTGACATTGTGGCTCACTCAGTTGCGGCGTCAGGACGGCCACTTCCTCGGCGGTATAATCCCCCAGCCACAGTTCACTAAAATCACTGTGATCGTCGGTGGTGCTGGCCTCCGGCCCCTCTTCACCGATCAACTGTTCAAAAATGTGTCGGACCCGCGCCATATGGGTTTCAAGTTGTCCACGTAACGCCTGCCAATGCGGCAACCCCATCGCCCAGGCCAAACGGGCCTGATCCAGTGGCTCGTTAGGCAGCGTCTGGGTCTGTTGATCGTTTAAGCTCTGTAACAGGTTTTCCAACCGGCGCAGCCACAGCCACGCCTCACGTAGTTCGGTCACCTCGTTAGCCGGTAATAGTCCTAGCTCATCGATGGCCGCTAGGGCTGCCAGCCAAGAACGTTGCTGTAGTGAGCGCTCACGTCCACCGCGGATCAGTTGGAATACCTGAACGATAAATTCACATTCACGAATACCGCCTGCGCCAAGCTTGATATTATCGGTCAGGCCGCGCCGCCGCACTTCACGGGCAATCATACTTTTCATTGACCGCAACGACTGGATGACACTGAAATCAATATAGCGACGGTAGACAAACGGACGTAGCATCTGCTGCAACTCCGCATAGCCGTGTTGGTCCGGCTCACCCATAATCCGCGCTTTAACCATCGCATAGCGCTCCCAGTCGCGCCCTTGCTCCTGATAGTAATCTTCCATAGCGGCAAAACTTAATACCAGCGGCCCGCTGTCACCGAATGGCCGTAACCGCATATCCACCCGGTAGACAAAGCCATCAATGGTCTGTTGGTCCAGCACCTTAATCAGCCGCTGCCCCATGCGCGTAAAAAATTGGGTATTGTCCAGCTCCCGCCGTCCACCGCGGGTGGAGCCGCTCTCCGGCCAGGTAAAAATCAGATCGATATCGGAAGAAAAATTCAGTTCGCGACCACCGAGCTTCCCCATGCCCAGGATATACAACTGTTGCGGCTCGCCGCTGGCATTGCAGGGCGTGCCCCATTCTCGGCAGCACGCTTGATAGACCCGGTCACGGGCGGCGACGATCAGCACCTCCGCTAATTCACTGAGCTGTTGCAGGCTCTGGGCGGTACTGGCCAATGCCAACGCCTGCATCAGGGCAATTCGTACCAACATATGGCTGCGGAAATGGCGCAGGACGCGCATCAACGCGGCTTCCTCCTCTACCCCTTCGAGGGCCTCCTGCAGCCAATGCCGGTATTGCTGCCATTCTTCAGGATGTGGCGGCTGTAGTTGCAAATGCTGTTGCCACTGCGGATGCTGCTGCAGGTGGTCACTGATAAAATCACTGAACGCCAGTGCAGCTTGCTCTCCCAGTGGGATCAGCGGAAAAGCCTCTGTCAGGGCCAGTTTATTGGCTTGTTCCTGCATTAACTCCGGTAATGGCAACATACATTTTCCTGTCAGTCTGAGTCAGCGGCGGCCAGCGGATCAGTCTCCGCTTCTGGCCGGTTCATTTCCGTTTAGCCAGAATGGCACCTGACGATGCAGCGCGCGTAGCTGCCACGCCAGTTCATGGGTCTGGCCAGATGTGATTTTTTTCAGTATCTGCCACCAAGGTTCCAGCCACGCATCCACGTCACTGAGCGGATAAGCGCCCCCTAGCAGACAAACTGCCAGTAATTGCTTATGGATACGTTGCGCTTTGTCTTGATATTCAGAGGGCTGATTAAACTCGGCGGTGGTCTGTTTTAACTCTGCAACCACTCGGCCCAGCATCACATCACAGAAACGTTTGAAAGAACCGTCCAGTTTTTTACGGTGTTTCTCTTCCAATACCTGCTTCCAGGGTTCCTCAATCAGCCAGTGAGTAAGTGCTAACTGGGTCTCTGCCCATAAAGGGGTATAGCAGAATTGTTGCGGGTCAGCCCCTTCCATCGCCTGCTCTAAGGTCAGCAGTAGCTCACGTAAGCGGCCACTGGCCTTACGCGGCAACATCCCGCCATACAGGGTAAAGACTTCACGTAATGCCAGCAGAATTTCGCTGATACTGCGCCCTGCCTCGCGGTTACCCGCCAGCCACAGCTCCTCATGGTATTGCCAACTGGAGAGTAACTGGGACAGCATCTCCTGCAGCCCCTGAGCGCAGGTCAATTTCTTAGCCACCTGCAGCCGTGGGAAAGGCTCAATGGCCCGCTGCGGGTTACCTTTTGCCAGATGATAACCACGGGCGGCTTTACTAAGGCTGCCCGGGCGTAAACCGCCTTCACGCACCAATTCAAAGGCAAATGCCATCAGATCCTGACGGCTGCCCTGTTTCAGCTCTAGCTCCACTTCAAACAGTGGCGTTTGCAGCTCACCGGCGATCACTGCGCCTTGGTCGAAAGCCACCTCAATTTCACTGGCATGGTAGCTAACCAGCCATTTTTCGCGGACAAAATCTGTCTGAAACAGAGGAGCCAGTTGCTGCTGTAAAGCCTCTACATCGGTGCCCTGTGGCCAGATGTCGGCGGGCAGCAGGCGGATATCCAGTTGCGGTCCACTGAGGTCGATATTATATTCCGGACGCTGATGCAGGCCGCCAATAGTCTGGCCCCGGGTTTTCAGCGTCATTTCATACTGCTGATTTACTCCACGGATACGCAGCCCCATATCCCAGCGGCGCAGCTGGTTATCAGAAGTTTCAAAATAAATGTTAGCCAGCGCCTGTGGTGCACTGTGCTGGTTCGGCCAGCGGCTGAGGGTATCGCTGAGTACTTCGGCAGCTTGTTTGCTGGCAATGAACTTTAGTTCTGTTTCAATGGTCATAGGTTCTCTGAGTTCAGATTGGCGATCAGTAAAGCGGGAAATGACCCCGCTTTCAGAGTAATCGAGTAAAGACGCACTGTCTCTGATTTGTTAGGCTTAACTATCGTCGGGAACAGGACAGTTCTCATGGTTTTCCGTCAGGCCGCGCTCCGGATAGCGGTATTTACTGACCCCTATAATATGCAAAAACGACGTCGAATGAATAAACTTACACGAACTGCGGTATTTCTGCTGGCTTTCACTGGCCTTTCGCCACTGGTCCATGCGGATACCACGCGCTATATTTCCGATGAACTTTCCACCTGGGTCCGCAGTGGTCCCGGTGATCAGTATCGACTGGTTGGTAAACTGAACGCTGGCGATCCGGTCACGGTCTTGCAAACTAACCAAGATACCCATTATGCGCAGATCCGTGACGGCCAAGGCCGCACCAATTGGATCCCGCTGTCGCAATTGAGCGATACCCCGAGCCTGCGTACTCAGGTGCCTCAGCTACAGCAGCAGGTTAACGAGTTAACCAGCAAGCTGGCTAACATTGATAACAGCTGGAACCAGCGCACGGCAGATATGCAGAAAAAAGTGGCTGGCAGTGATAATGCCATCAATGCGCTCAAACAGGAAAACCAGGCGCTGAAAGATCAGCTGACCGTCGCGCAGAAGAAAGTGAATGCCGCCAATGTTCAGTTAGATGATAAACAGCGTGCCATTATCATGCAGTGGTTTATGTACGGCGGCGGGGTACTGGGTATCGGCCTGTTGCTGGGACTGTTACTGCCGCACATGATCCCACGCCGTAAGAAAAACGATCGCTGGATGCAGTGATCCTGACTGGCCGGACATTGTTCGGCATTCAGGATCTGTCAGTCGCTTAGGCATTAAGGAACAATGGCGTGAAAACATATCTGGTGGGCGGTGCCGTCCGTGATGCTCTGCTTAATCTGCCGGTAAAAGACCGCGACTGGGTGGTAGTGGGTGCCACGCCACAAGACTTGCTGGATAAAGGCTATCAGCAGGCGGGTCGTGATTTCCCGGTCTTTTTACACCCTGACAGTCATGAAGAGTATGCGCTGGCACGAACCGAGCGTAAATCCGGACATGGCTATACTGGGTTTACCACCCGCTTCTCACCGGATATTACCCTTGAAGAAGATCTGCAACGTCGTGATTTGACCATCAATGCGATGGCAGAGGACAGCAACGGGCAGATTATTGACCCTTGGCACGGCCAGCGTGACTTGGAACAGCGGTTGTTACGCCATGTCTCGCCAGCCTTTGTCGATGACCCACTGCGGGTATTGCGGGTGGCGCGTTTTGCCGCCCGTTTCCATCGGCAGGGCTTTACTATCGCTCCAGAAACCCTAGCGCTGATGCAACAACTTTCTACCAGCGGTGAACTTGATCACCTGACAGCGGAACGGGTATGGAAAGAGACCGAGAAAGTTCTGAGCGGGGATAATCCGTGGGTCTATTTCAGTGTGCTGCGGCAGTGTGGCGCCTTGAAGGTGTTGTTTCCGGAGCTGGATAATCTGTTTGGTGTCCCGGCCCCGGCGAAATGGCACCCCGAAATCGATACCGGTATCCACAGTCTGATGACCTTGGAAATTGCCTGTGAGTTAACCCGCGATCCGGTGATCCGTTTTGCCGCCTTGTTCCACGATGCCGGCAAAGCCCTAACACCGCCAGAGGTATGGCCCTCCCATCCAGGACACGGGGTTGCCGGTGTACCACTGGTCACCGCCCTCTGCCAACGCCTCAAAACCCCGAATCCTTACCGAGATACTGCCCGGGTGATCACCGAGTTCCATGATGTGATCCATACCATTGACCGACAACCCGCAGAGCGGATTATCGGACTGTTTGACAGTATTGATGCTTGGCGTCGCCCAGAGCGGGTCAGCCAACTGATATTGGCCAGCGAAGCCGATGCCCGTGGGCGTCAAGGGCTGACCCGTCAGCCTTACCCCCAGGCAGCCCTGACCCAACAGCGGTTTGAGACTGCCGCCGCAGTCCCGGTGGCAGAAGTGATTGCGGCAGGCTTTCGCGGGCCGGACATCCGGCAAGAGCTGACCCGCAGACGCATCGCGGCGTTAACCGACGGTTATCCGCCGCTGGACGCCTAAAGCCCTCTCTGCAGAGGGTGACCTCTGCAGTGTCTTCTCCCTTAGCGCGGCAGTGTGCCGCGTTCAATACGCACACCGACCTGCGCCGCTTGAGCAACCGCCCCTGGCTTACTGACTTTGATGCGCACCCCTTCAAGGCCAAAACGGCTGATTAACAACGAGGCCACTTCCTCGGCCACCCGCTCAACCAATGCAAAGCGTCCTCCTTGCAAATGCTGCAAGACCGCTTCTGAGACGTCTGCGTAGCTCAGGCAGTCGTTGACATCATCGCTGGCGGCGGCCTGACGATTATCCCACGCCATCTCAATATCCAGCACTAATTTCTGCTGAATAGTCTGTTCCCAGTCAAACGCCCCAATTGTCGTAAACACGGTTAACTGCTCAATAAACACTATATCCATCGTGACACTCTCTGTATTTTTGCCGTGATCGGATACCACTTCCGTCACTTTATGCGTATTATCCGAACTCAAGGACCGGATAATGGACAGGGTATAATGGTATTATGACAGTAATCGCCGCAGGAATGATCCTTTTTGCCTATCTGTGTGGTTCCGTGTCCGGCGCCGTTCTGCTGTGCCGTGCATGCGGTTATCCCGACCCGAGAAATGGCGGGTCTGGCAACCCGGGAGCCACAAATGTATTGCGTGTCGGCGGCCGATTGGCGGCGGTTGCGGTACTGATTTTCGATATTATCAAAGGTATGCTGCCGGTATGGCTGGCTTACCGTCTGTATCTGCCGCCGTTCGCCCTCGGGCTGGTGGCTATCGCGGCTTGCCTCGGTCATATTTATCCGCTGTTTTTTCAGTTTCGTGGCGGTAAAGGGGTAGCAACCGCGCTAGGGGCTATCGCTCCGATCGGCTGGGATCTCAGTGGATTGATGATTGGCACCTGGTTACTGACGGTGCTGTTGAGTGGCTATTCTTCGCTGGGGGCGATTATCAGTGCCCTGATTGCGCCCTTTTATGTGTGGTGGTTTAAACCGCAGTTTACCTTTCCGGTGTCGATGCTGTCCTGCCTGATCCTTCTGCGCCACCACGATAATATTCAGCGACTGTGGCGTGGCAAAGAGTCGCGACTGTGGAAGCGCAAAAAACGCCGTTGACCGACTGACGGCGAGTTTGTGCAGACTCACCGTCAGGCACAATGTTAAGGGGCTAATGGCGGCAATTCGGAGAGCGGCCAGCGTGGGCGCACGGTGATCCCTAAATCGGTGGCGCTGCCTCCTTTGGCACGGATCATCCCCGCATAGGCGATCATCGCGCCGTTATCGGTACAGAATGCCGGACGGGCATAAAACACCTCTCCCCCGGACTGCTGCATCATCTCAGCCATTCGTGCGCGCAAGGTACGGTTGGCACTGACACCACCGGCAATCACCAGCCGTTTAAAACCGGTCTGTTGCAAAGCACGCTTACACTTAATCATCAGCGTATCCACCACCGCATCTTCAAAAGCACGCGCAATGTCAGCGCGGGTCTGCTCATCGTCGTCATGATTACGGATAGTGTTGGCCGCGAAAGTTTTCAGGCCGGAGAAGCTGAAATCTAATCCCGGGCGATCGGTCATTGGCCGTGGAAAAGTAAAGCGCCCCGCCACGCCCTGCATTGCCATTTTCGACAGCAGCGGACCACCTGGATAATCCAAGCCCAGTAATTTAGCTGTTTTATCAAAGGCTTCGCCGGCAGCATCATCAATCGATTCACCGAGAAGTTGGTATTCACCGATGCCAGTAACACTGATTAACTGGGTATGACCGCCAGAAACCAACAGCGCGACAAACGGGAATTCTGGCGGGTTATCTTCCAGCATCGGGGCCAACAGATGCCCTTCCATATGGTGTACCGCAATCGCCGGCACCTGCCAGGCAAAGGCCAATGAGCGCCCGATCGTAGCCCCAACCATCAGTGCACCGACCAGGCCGGGGCCAGCAGTATAGGCCACAGCATCGATATCTTTGGACGTCAACCCGGCTTCCGCCAGCGCCGCTTGGATAAGCGGGACGGTTTTACGCACATGGTCACGGGAGGCCAGTTCAGGCACTACCCCGCCGTAATCGGCATGTAAACTGACTTGGCTGTATAGCTGATTAGCCAGCAGACCGGCTTCATCGTCATAAATTGCAATTCCGGTTTCATCGCAAGACGTTTCAATACCCAAAACTCGCATCACACTCACCTCTGATTTCGCCGCAGGAGTGTACCACAGCTTATTTTTCAGACCTACGCCGGAGGATTTCATTAAAAAGATTTTTTACCGGCCAAAGAATAGGCTATACTCCGCGGTCTGAAAAAAACCGGCAGCCGCAGCGCAGGCAGGTGCTCTGTTGGTTTGAATTTGTTCATGGTGCTTTACAAGTCAGCGCTTGCTGGAGTAAAATACTGCACCATTTTGAAATAAGCTGGCGCTGCAGCCAGCTGCAAAAACCGAATTTTATTGAGGTGAGAGTTACATGCCGGTAATCAAAGTACGTGAAAACGAGCCATTCGACGTTGCACTGCGTCGTTTCAAACGTTCATGCGAAAAAGCAGGCGTTCTGGCTGAAGTTCGTCGTCGTGAGTTTTATGAAAAACCAACGACTGAGCGTAAGCGCGCTAAAGCGTCTGCTGTTAAGCGTCATGCCAAGAAACTGGCTCGCGAAAACGCACGCCGCACTCGTCTGTACTAATCCCCCGGGAGTCCGCTCCCTCGCGTGTTAAGCGCAGACTGAGTCAAGTAAAAGGCCGTGCTTTCCGAAAGGAAGCGCGGCTTGTTGCCGTTTATGAGCTAAGATCCGGAGTCTATGGCTGGGAAAATACCGCGTATATTTATCAATGACTTGCTTGCGCGCACAGATATCGTCGATCTGATCGATGCCCGTGTGAAGTTAAAAAAGCAAGGCAAAAATTATCACGCCTGCTGCCCCTTCCATAACGAAAAAACCCCGTCTTTTACCGTTAACGGTGACAAACAGTTTTACCACTGCTTCGGCTGTGGTGCTCATGGTAATGCTATCGATTTTTTAATGAACTTTGACAGGCTCGAGTTTGTCGAAACCATCGAAGAATTGGCGACCATGAACGGTTTGGAAGTGCCTTACGAAAGTGGCAGCGGTGATACGCCTATAGAGCGTCATCAGCGTCAGAGCCTCTATCAGTTGATGGAGGGCCTGAACAGCTTCTACCAGAAGTCACTGACCGCCGCCGCCGCAGAGCCTGCACGACAATATCTGAATAGCCGTGGTCTGAGCCAGCAGGTGATTGACCATTTTGCGATGGGCTATGCCCCGCCCGGCTGGGATAATGTGTTGAAGCGTTTCGGGCAACAGCAGGACGACAAACATTCTCTGACGGAAGCAGGAATGTTGGTGACCAACGATAACGGCCGCAGTTATGACCGTTTCCGCGACAGAGTCATGTTTCCGATCCGTGATAAACGCGGCAGAGTGATAGGTTTCGGTGGCCGTGTGCTGGGTAATAATACCCCGAAATACCTTAACTCACCGGAAACCCCAATTTTCCATAAAGGACGTCAGTTATATGGCCTTTATGAGGTGACTCGTAATCACCCTCAACCCGCCAGACTGCTGGTCGTTGAAGGCTACATGGACGTTGTAGCACTGGCTCAGTTTGGTGTCGATTATGCTGTGGCATCCCTCGGTACCTCAACTACCAGTGAACATATCCAGTTGCTGTTCAGAAACACCGATACAGTGATTTGCTGTTATGACGGCGACAGGGCCGGACGGGATGCCGCATGGCGTGCCCTAGAAACTGCCCTGCCCTATATGACCGATGGCCGGCAACTGCGTTTTATGTTTCTCCCGGACGGTGAAGACCCGGATACCTTGATCCGCAAAGAGGGAAAACAGGCTTTCGAGCAGCGGATGGTGCAGGCAATGCCGCTCTCAGACTTTTTGTTTGAAAGCTTACTGCCGCAGACCGACCTGAGCAGCCGCGAAGGGAAAGCCAGACTGAGTAACTTAGCGTTGCCACTGATCAGTCAAGTTCCCGGCGAAACACTGCGTATCTATCTGCGTCAGGTGCTGGGCAATAAGCTCGGCATTCTTGATGACCGACAGCTTGAAAAACTGGTCCCGGCCAAAGCAGAGGGCGCAACAGTGACTGTGGCACCGGTGATGAAACGCACCACCATGCGTATTCTGATTGCCCTACTGTTGCAGCATCCGGAGCTGGCGCAATATGTACCGCCGCTGGATGGCCTGATGGAGACCGGGATGGCCGGTCTGCCACTGTTTGCGGAACTGGTGCAACACTGTAATGAGCACCCGGGCATGACCACGGCGCAGTTACTGGAGAATTATCGCGATACAAAAACCGGTCAGTCCCTTGAAACACTGGCGATCTGGAACCACATGATAGTGGATGAAGAAGTGACGGCCGTGTTTGCCGACTCACTGACCAGCATTATCAATTCAGCGCTGGAACAGCGACTGGAACAACTGATTGCCCACGACCGGACGCGCGGGCTGAACAGCGATGAGCGGCGTGAGCTGCAATCACTGGTGACAGCACTGGCTAAAAAATAGTGTCCGACGTCACAACCATGAAATATTTTGCAGAGCTAACGAAAAAATCTGTTGAAAAAATCACCACCCATCACAGACTCTGCAAGGTTCTTCTATAATGAACCTGTGGTGAAAACAAAAAGATTACTCGCGGCTTAATTGCCGATTACTGAGGGCAGATGCCCATTGCTGCGATGAAGGCCGCAGCCATTGAACGCCTTTACTGTTATTGCCGGTTCGCCCCGGCCAACACCAATCTCATTAACAGAAGTGTGGATACCGTCTTATGGAGCAAAACCCGCAGTCACAGCTGAAGCTACTTGTCACCCGTGGTAAGGAGCAAGGCTATCTGACCTATGCTGAGGTCAATGACCATCTGCCGGAAGATATTGTCGACTCCGATCAGATTGAAGATATCATTCAGATGATCAACGACATGGGTATTCAGGTGGTAGAAGAAGCCCCTGATGCTGATGATCTGATGCTGAATGAAAACAGTTCGGATACTGATGAAGATGCTGCTGAAGCTGCTGCGCAGGTATTATCCAGCGTAGAATCGGAAATTGGCCGCACCACAGACCCAGTACGCATGTATATGCGTGAGATGGGTACTGTGGAACTGCTGACCCGTGAAGGCGAAATCGACATTGCCAAACGTATTGAAGACGGTATTAACCAGGTTCAGTGCTCAGTAGCAGAATATCCGGAAGCGATCACTTATCTGCTTGAGCAGTACGATAAAGTGGAAGCTGGAGAAGCCCGTCTCTCCGATATCATCACCGGGTTTGTTGACCCAAATGCCGAAGAAGATCTGGCACCGACCGCCACTCACGTGGGATCAGAGCTGTCTCAAGAAGACCGTGATGACGACGAAGACGAAGATGAAGACGGTGATGACGACAGCTCAGACGATGATAACTCTATCGATCCTGAACTGGCCCGTGAAAAGTTTGCTGAGTTACGTACTCAGTACGAGGTCACCCGTACCGTCATCAAGAGCAAAAGTCGCAGTCACGCCGATGCGATGGCAGAAATCCAAAATCTGTCTGAGGTGTTCAAACAGTTCCGCTTAGTGCCAAAACAGTTTGATTACCTGGTCAACAACATGCGTGAAATGATGGACCGCGTCCGTGGTCAGGAACGTACCATCATGAAACTGTGTGTTGAAATCTGCAAAATGCCGAAGAAGAACTTCATCACCCTGTTCACCGGCAACGAAACCAATGATACTTGGTTCAAGGCCGCACTGGCGCTGAAAAAGCCATGGTCTGAAAAACTGGTTGAAGTGGAAGATGATGTGCATCGTGGTCTGCAGAAACTGGCACAGATCGAAGAAGAGACTGGCCTGACCATCGAGCAGGTTAAAGATATCAACCGTCGTATGTCTATCGGTGAAGCCAAAGCGCGCCGTGCGAAGAAAGAAATGGTTGAAGCTAACCTGCGTCTGGTAATTTCGATTGCGAAGAAATACACCAACCGTGGTCTGCAGTTCCTGGATCTGATCCAAGAAGGTAATATTGGTCTGATGAAAGCCGTCGATAAGTTTGAATACCGTCGCGGTTATAAATTCTCAACCTATGCGACCTGGTGGATCCGTCAGGCAATCACCCGTTCTATCGCTGACCAAGCGCGTACCATCCGTATCCCGGTCCATATGATCGAGACTATCAACAAACTGAACCGTATTTCGCGTCAGATGTTGCAGGAGATGGGACGTGAGCCGTCACCGGAAGAGCTGGCTGAACGTATGCTGATGCCGGAAGATAAAATTCGCAAGGTGCTGAAAATCGCCAAAGAGCCGATCTCCATGGAGACGCCAATCGGTGATGACGAAGATTCACATCTGGGCGATTTTATCGAAGATACTACGCTGGAGCTGCCGCTGGATTCTGCGACCTCCGAAAGCCTGCGCTCTGCGACCCACGATGTTCTGGCTGGTCTGACCGCCCGTGAAGCCAAGGTTCTGCGTATGCGTTTTGGTATCGATATGAACACTGACCATACTCTGGAAGAAGTGGGCAAACAGTTCGACGTTACCCGTGAGCGTATCCGTCAGATCGAAGCCAAAGCACTGCGTAAATTACGTCACCCAAGCCGCTCAGAAGTCCTGCGTAGCTTCTTGGACGAATAATCGTTTCTCAGCCTGATATAAAAAACCTCATCATCTGATGAGGTTTTTTTTTGCTGTGCCATATTACGCTGAGCTGGCTGCCAGCTCTTATCCAAAGTCTGACTTATAGTTTTTACCTCCGTAATCCCTCGTCGCTTTCACAAAAAACGTTAAGAGATGAAATTTCACATTTTTTTGTGAAAATACCCCTACCTTAAATAGCAACAAAAATCCTTTAATAACATAATCTTAAATATGTATCTGTCGGTATTGTCTATTACCAGAACTGTGAGGTAGCAACTTTTAATGTTAAATGAACCGCACTACACTATTAACACTAAAGAAACATACATATGACATCTACGGGCTTATTATGGCTATGGTACTGAGTGCAAACGAACGTCGCGATTACATCTACCGCTATGTGCACGAAAACAGGGTTGCACAGTATGATGCACTGGCGGCGCTGATCAACGTCTCACATATGACTATTCGGCGTGACGTACGCATCCTTGAGCAGGAAGGTAAAGTACAGCGGGTGAATGGCGGCATAAAACTCTGTGAGCTGCTACATCAGGAACTGCCCTATCAGGACAAGTCTTACCTGAACCATAAGCTGAAAAAAGAGCTCGGCAGATGTGCCCTACAGCGTATCGCGGAAGGCACCATTATTTATCTTGATGCTGGCACTACCACCTTTGAAATTGCACGAGCCATTCCAGCAAATTTTCATCTGACTGTAGTGACTAATGATTTTTCGATTACTCAGTTATTAATGTCCAACCCGGCGATTGATCTGTTTCATGTAGGGGGCCGAGTGGATAAACGAAATTATTCCTGTGTTGGATTAAGCGCCGCTAATTTTATTAAAGCCTTAAATATTGACCTTGCCTTTATCAGTGCCAGCTCCTGGGATATGACCCACGGTATTTCCACCCCCTATGAAGGCAAAGCGGTGGTAAAACAGACCGTCATTTCGCTGGCCAATAAAAATATTCTGATCTCCGATAGCAGTAAATACGGAAAGTATGGGTTTTATACTGTTTGCCCACTGAACGGCGTAGATGAAATTATTACTGACAGCGTTTCCGGAGAATGCAGGCAAAGTTTAATGGCCCTTAATGCACCTAAAATCACCTTTGTGGATATTTTCCGTGAGGAGAGTCATTATGAAAAACGAAAATAATATCCGTGAAGAGATCTGCCTGATTGGCGAGAGCCTATTCCGTCGGAGGTATACCGTCGGGTCCTCCGGTAATATCAGCGCGCGCCTAGATGATGGCTGGCTAATTACCCCGACCGATGCCTGTTTAGGTACCCTTGACCCAGCAGCGATTGCCAAAGTTAACCACAAAGGGGAATGGGTCAATGGGCTAAAGCCTTCAAAAACCTTATTGCTGCATCAAGGTATCTACCGCAATAACGCTAACGCTGGGGCGGTACTGCATACCCATTCTACTGAGCTGGTATTACTGACACTGTTAGGTGTCTGGTCTGAAGAGGCGATACTGCCACCGATCACCCCCTATCAGGTGATGAAAGTGGGCAAGATCCCGCTGATCCATTATCAGCGTCCTGGGGCGGCGGTGGTAGCAAACCAGGTCGCTGAGCTAGCAAATTCGGTACGCGGCGTCATGTTGGAGCGTCTTGGGCCGGTAGTCTGGGGGGGAAGCGTCTCCCACGCCAGTTATATTCTCGAAGAATTAGAAGAAACAGCCAAGCTATGGCTGAAAACAGAAAAAAATATCCACCCGCTGTCACAGGACAGTATTGATGAATTAAGGGTTACTTTTAATTGCCGCTGGTAGAACGCTTCTCTATTCCTAATCTTATAGGGTAATGAATATGACTTTCTACGACATTATGCCACGGGTGGCATATTTAATTGCGGTGGCAATGCTGGGTTGGTATACCAGTAAAAAACTCAGTATCAATGCCAAAGACATTGCCAATCTGCTTATTTATATATTTTCACCGATTGTCTGCTTTGTATTAATTCTTAATTCACCTGCATCGGTAAGTTACGTCATGTATTCGGTGGTCTTTTACGTGGTATCTTGTATTGCTGCCGCGCTCGCTTATTTTGTGGGCCGCCTATTATGGAAAGATAACCGTGCCAATTTATTCGGTGCCGCCGGGGGCCAAGGGAATGTCGGTTATTTTGTCTTACCGCTGGCGATTGGCTTATTAGGAGGGACTGCAGATGGTGCCGCGGCGATCAGTATTATCGTCTTCGCGAAAGTTGCTTCCAGTATTTACGAGTTTACCGCGGCCTATTATCTGACTGCCCGTGGCCGCTATTCGGCAAAAAACAGCCTTATGCGGGTACTAAAAATGCCGACGCTGCATGCCGCAGTCCTAGCGTTGATCCTTAAATCCTTTCACTTCGCCCTGCCCGGCGTACTGAAAGGTGGCGTGGACAGTTTTGTTGGTGCTTATACCACCCTTGGCATGATGATTATCGGTATGTCACTGGCCAAGTTTGACAAGCTGGTGCCGGATTGGAAGTTCGCCATCCTATCGATTATCTGGAAACAGGGATTGTATGCAGCGGTAATTATTTTGATTTTTAGCCGCTTTCATCTGACCCATTATGAGTATGTAGTGATGGTGATGCTGGCCTGTAATCCCCTGCCGGCCAATATTGCCGCCGTCGCCTCGGCGTTGGATGTCCATCCTGAAAAAGCCGCCTTCGCCATTATGCTCAGTACCTTGATGGCGGTGGTGACGGTTCCTCTGACACTCTGGCTGGTACTGTAAGCCCCGGTCAACCTGAATACAGCGAGTAAGGAGTTTGCTATGAACGAGTCAAATGCCCTGATTGTCCACAGTGCTCTGGTTGTGCGTTCGCCATTTGATGACAGCCTACTGGATATTTACCGTCGCCAGCACGGAGATGTCTCTCTGCACTGGACCCCAACCAGCGTATTAATGAAAAACATCGAAAACGGCCAGCAATGTGATGTGGTGATTGTTACCGATCCGGCGATGGATGAATTGGAGGCCCAAGGGATCATCGACCCAGCCACTCGTCAGCCACTGGTGATATCACGTATCGGCTTTGCGGTTAAAAAGGGAGAGCCTGCGCCGGATACCTCTGATCGGCAAAAACTGATCGAGACCCTGCGCAATGGCAGGTCTATCTGCTACTCAATCGGCGGAGCCAGTGGTATCCACTTTAAATCCGTCCTGAAAACCCTAGGCATCGAGCAGGAAATCGATGCCAAAGCCTGTCCGATCCCGGAAGGTTTTACCGCTGAGAAACTGATCACCGGAGACGCTGATTTAGCCATCCAGCAAATCAGCGAGCTGTTGGTGGTGCCGGGGGTAGAGATCAGTGGATACCTACCGGATGACTTACAAAAAGTGACGGCATTTTCGATAGCCTGTTTTACTCACTCGCCACGGAAACAACACGGCCGCCAGCTCATTGACATCGTCACCGCTGCCCGCGCAGCGGAAGCGTATCAGAAGTTCGGTTTAGAAAGCCGCCACTGATCTCTGACATCCGGCAGCTGAGCCTGCCTCTTAATCTACGATCGTTATCTCATAAACTTCATGGAGCCTGATATGTTAATAGGTGTCATAGCAGATGATTTTACCGGTGCCAGTGACATTGGTGTCACCTTGGCAAAAGGGCTGCCTGAAGAAGGTGGGCTGAAAACAGCGCTGTACATCGGCGTACCGGATCACTCCGCAGACCCGACCATTGGAGCCGGGGTGATTGCCTTAAAAAGTCGCTCTCTGCCCGTAGCTGAGGCAGTAACTCAGTCCTTACACGCCTGTGACTGGTTACTGGCACAAGGCTGCCAGCAGATTGTCTTTAAATACTGCTCCACCTTTGATTCCACTGCCGAGGGCAATATCGGCCCAGTGGCCGAAGCCTTAGCAGAGCATCTCTCTACTGCTGGTGTGGTCGTCTGCCCAGCCTTTCCCGCGATGAAGCGGACCCTCTACCAGGGGCATCTATTTGTCGCTGACCAACTGCTCAACGCCTCGGGGATGGAGAACCACCCGCTGACACCAATGAAAGACCCAGATATCCGTCGCGTGCTGGCGGAACAATCACAGCATGCCCCCGGCTTTATTGCGTGGCAGCAAGTACAACAAGGCAGCGAAGCGATCAAGCAACAGTTACAGGCTCTTGCCGACCAAAAGACCTGTCTGGTGGTCACTGATGCCATCAATGATGAAGACTTGCTCAAGATTGCCAGTGCCTGTGCCGAGGCAAAGCTTGTCACCGGCGGTTCCGCCATTGCCCGCGGCCTGCCACATAACTTTATCCGCCGTGGCGAAGCAAGTGGTGAAGCCGCCCCTGAATTCAGCGTTAAAGGCGATGGCGTGGTACTCGTCGGCAGCTGTTCCCGCACCACCCTGAAACAGATTGCCTATCATCGCCAACAGTTTGCCGTCCATGAATTGGATGCTGAGCAGATTATCCGTGGCGAGGTTGATAGCCAGGCACTGCTAAGCTTTGTGGCAGATCACCAGCAGCAGGCACCGCTGATCTACACTTCTGGCGATCCACAACGTGTCAGCCAGCTACAGAAAAAGTATGGCCGTGAAAAGGTCTCGCAGGCGATTGAGCAGTTCTTTGCAAGTCTGGCCCCGCAACTGGTGGCAGCCGGTGTACGACGACTGGTGGTCGGCGGAGGGGAAACCTCAGGAGCAATTGTCAGCGGTCTGAAGCTGGATTCCGTGGTTATCGGCGCAGAAATCAGTACCGGTGTCCCTGCTCTACAAGCCAAACGCGGCGAGGAAACGATAGGTCTGGCGTTAAAATCCGGAAACTTCGGCGAAGAGGATTTCTTCTCACGGGCACTGAAAGCGCTGGCGGAGTAGTTAAACATGGCAGCCGACTGAGCGACTGCCATTTTCTTACAAAGAACTGATTACATTGTTACGCAGATTCTGAATATGTGTGCGAATCGATACCACGCTACGCTCACTGTTCTTTTCCAGCATTGCCACCAGCAGATCCATATGCTCGGAATGATTTTCCTGCTGACGATGTAACGGGCTGTGTAACCGGAAAAGCCGGACATTAATCCTTAGCCCCTCAAGAATACGCGCCAGTACTAGATTTCCCGTCGATTCCGCAATAGTGCTATGAAGCCTCTCATCAAAACGCCAGAAAAGATTTTCTTCATGTTCACCGACCATCAGTTCCTGCAACTCGTCTATCATCTGTTGCAGGGTATCTGGGCTGATTCGGTCAATCGCTTTGGTGACGGCTTCAGCTTCCAGTAACTCACGTAACGCCATGGTATCCAGATATTCTTTAATATCGACCGACCGTACTGCATAAGAGCGTGCGCCACGCCTAACCAGTAAATTTTCCCCTGCCAGCCTGACTAATGCTTCGCGCATCGGTGTCCGCGAAACCTGTAGCTCTTCAGCCAGTTTAGATTCAGACATTTCACTGCTTTCAGGAATTTTTCGTTCGAGGATCAATTCCTTAAGCAGCGTATAAACCTGATCTGACAAACTGGCTGATTTCATATACAGCGGCCTGGCCGCCATAATTGCAGCCATGGCATGATCCTGATAATTAGTCATTAGCGTAAGGTGTCCGCGCAGTTAAAACATTCTTATTTTAGCGAATTATTCTGCGGTAGGCACCGGAAAAGGGGCTTTAGCGCGGAGAAAGTTACCTTTGCCGCTATCGCTATTAAACACACCATCCTGCCATAGTACCTTACCGTGACTCAGTGTTATCGCAGGCCAAGCATTCAGCGACATCCCTTCATACGGGGTAAAATCGGCAGCACTGTGCAGATCTTCATTACGAATGACCTTTGTCTCGCTAAAGTCCCAAATAACCAGATCGGCATCAGCCCCGACGCTGATGGTCCCTTTTTGCGGATATAACCCATAGAGACGGGCTGGCTGAGTAGAGGTGAGATCGACAAAACGCTCAGGACTGATACGTTTTTTTCGCACCCCTTCACTCATCAGCAACGGTAACCGTGTTTCAAGGCCGGCAATACCATTTGGTACTTTATCAAAAGATGCCCCTTCCCCATGGAGTAGCTTACCGGTTTCGTCATAATTGAACGGACAATGGTCAGAGGAGAAGATACTAAAGGTTCCGTTAGCCAACGCTGTCCAGACCGCCTGCTGGCTTTTGGCATCCCGTGGGGGTGGGCTACAGATACATTTCGCCCCGTGAAAGTCATCATCAATTCCCAGATCTTCCGCGGTTAAAAACAGGTATTGAGGGCAGGTTTCAGAGAAAATGTTTACGCCTTCGCCCCGAGCTAGGTAAATCTGCTCAATAGCTGCTCGGCTGGACACGTGTACAATTAACACCGGTACATCCACTAATTCCGCCAGTGAGATAGCACGGTGGGTCGCTTCGCGCTCACCAATCACCGAATGGGCGCGAGCATGGTAGCGCGGCGAGGTCTTACCTTCTGCCTTCAGTCGTTTAGTCAGCCAAGTAATACAGTCATCATTTTCCGCATGGATCATCGCCATGGCTCCACATTCTCGGGTCGCCTCCAGAACATCCAAGATATGTGAGTCTGATAACTTCATCGCTTCATAGGTCATATAAATTTTAAAGGAGGTATACCCTTTGGCGACCATTTCCGGAATTTCAGCAACCACTTCAGGCGTCGCATCGGTGATAATCACATGAAAGCTGTAATCGATGCAGGCCTTATCTCCGGCTCTCTTATGATAGTCCGCGACCGCTTCCGCCAAAGACTGTCCTTTGAACTGCATGGCAAACGGGATCACGGTAGTGGTGCCGCCACATACCGCTGAACGTGTACCGGTAAAAAAGTCATCGGCACCGACAGACCCATCGGTGGAAGGCTGGTCCAGATGACAATGAGCATCGACCCCACCCGGTGTGACCCAGCGCCCCGCAGCATCAATAATCTGCTCAGCCCCGTCGCCCACTAAATCCTGACCGATTGCCAGGATCTTGCCCTCTTTTACGGCGATATCTCCATGGTAGCGGTCAGCCGCAGTAATGATCTCCGCATTTTTGATAATAAGGTCGTAATTCATTGCTGCCCCTCACTGATGGTTATTTTTTCCACGTTGCCTGCAACAGCACTTTTTCCTGTGGGTGAGTGAGTACTTTGATAGGCCTTGGCATAATGTCGCTCAATACGGCGCTGAATAAAGTCCCACAGAGTGGTGAGGATCAAGTAGTAGGTCGCTGCTACCATAAACAATTCCAGCACCATGAATTTTTCTTGAATCAACAACTGGGTACGGCGCAGTAACTCCTCCATCGAAATCACCGAGGCCACAGAGGTTGTTTTCAGTAATCCATTAAAACTGTTGCCCAGCGCCGGCAAAATTAATCGCATGGTTTGCGGGAAAATAACGTAACGCGCGACACCAAAATGATTAAAGCCCAGAGCCTTGGCCGCATTGATCTGTGCTTTAGAAAGTGATTCAACACCACCGCGGATAATTTCAGCCAGATAAGCGGCTTCATTGAGGATCAGACCAATAAGCACCGCTTCAACCACTGTGAAGCGGATACCAATTTGCGGTAAACCGGTGTAGATAATAATTAACTGGACCAGTAATGGCGTTCCGCGAAATATCCAGATATAAACTCTGGCCAGTTGATTCACTAGGGTCCATGGCGACAACCTGGCGAAAGCCAGTACTGTCCCCAGCACCAGGCCTCCGGCCATACCAGCGATAGTTAAGTAGACAGTATTCACTGCCCCCATAAAAATATAATGGTTGGTCAGATAATGAAAATATCCTTCCCAGCTCCAGCCCTGAACCATAGTGTTACTCCTTGTGACTTAAGATGAGGGACCTTGAACGTTGAATGTTCCAGAAGTCATTGATACGCCGTATTTTTTGAATAACGTGGTCAGACTACCATCAGCTTTCATTTGGTTAAGTACCGTTGCCGCCGCTTGGGCCAATTTCGGATCAGCAAAAGCAATGGCAACCGGCGTCGGATTGAGTCCGGAAATCACTTGCTTAAACATGCCTCGTTTCTGATAGTCGGCAGCCAGTGCATCAATGGTGACTACGGCACTCATTTGTCCAGCACTCAGGGCCTGGAAAGCGATAGTGAAGTTATCAAAGGTATGGATATCGATCGGTTTCAGGTGCTCGGCGACCAGTTTTTTGCTCATGTCACGCAAGGTGGCTTCTTCAAATCCACCAATTTCCACACCGACACTTTTGCCAGACAGGTCTTCAATTTTTTTGATAGATGCGGCATCTGATGGACGGACAGAGACACTGATCGCCTGCTCCTCATAAGGGATCATCGACATCAGTTTGGCGCGTTCCGGCGTAAAAAAGATGCCGGTATTGATCATGTCCCAACGCCCACCTTTTAAGCCTGGTACCATCGCGGAGAATTCAATACGGGTATAATGTGGCTTCAGACAGAGACGTTTGGCAATGTCCTCACCCAGCTCAATACGCATGCCTTTTAGCTGGCCTTCGTTATCCACGTACTGTAAAGGAGGCAACGTCGGATTGGTGGCCATTTCCAGCACACCATTCTGCACCAGCTTAATACCCTGAGGAGGGGAACAATCGGCAGCGTAAGCTGCATTTACCGCTAATCCAGTGGATAACACAGCCGCTGTTGCCAGTAAGGATAATTTTATATTCATCAGACTTCTCCAAAATTAACGGGAAAAAGAGTTGAGTAACCCAAGGCTATTTAATTCATGGTGTAACTGCTGCTCCAAGCCAGCGGCCAACGGTAGACGCGGTGCTCGCGGGATACCGACATTCAGGCCCATCATCGTTAAACCGGCTTTACTGGCTGCTACGTAGTGCGGCCCACCTACGGCTTTGACGACCGGTAAAATCTGGCGGTAAATCTCTAAGGAACGGGTTTTATTCTCGAGGTCCACAGCCTGAGTAAACATGTCGGCACACAGTGAGGGGATCAGGTTGGAGGCCACAGCCACCCAGCCACAGGCACCCAGCCAGAAAGATTCATAACCAAGAATGCCAGCAAAGACATTCATCCGGTCCCCACACAGTTCAATTATGTCGCGAACCCGGGTTACTTCTAAGGTGGATTCTTTGATATAGCTGACCGTGTCGATATGAGAGAGTCTCGCCACTGTCTCAGGCAGCAGATCGACATTGGCCGTGGCCGGATTGTTGTAAATCATGATCGGAATCGAAATCGCCTCACCGACGGCTTTGTAGTGGGCAAATAGCTCATCTTCATTAGGGCAGCTGTAAAAAGGAGGGATAATCATCACTCCATCCGCACCCATAGACTCTGCCTCTTTACTTAACTCCACACATTCTGGCGTCCACTCCGCTCCGGTCCCCATCAGCACCGGTACTCGCCCCCTGGTGGTGCGAATCACAGTCTCGGTGACCAGTTGCCGTTCTTCACGGGTCATCGATAAAAACTCACCGGTGCTACCTAGTGGTATAAGCCCATGAATTCCCTGATTAATCTGCCAATCTACCAGATTTTCTAAAGCTGGCACGTCAATTGCTGAACCATCAGGAGTGAAAGGGGTAATCAAAACCGTATACGTACCGCGTAACGTCGTCATTGGATCTCCCAGCGTGAGAAAATGCTTGTGTATACGAAATGTATACCGTATACGTAATGTATACACAAGCACTGGCAGATCACAAGCACTATGGAACTGAAAACGACAAATATCTCGCAGAGCCCCCAGACCGTAACGCTCATCGTGGATCATCAGCCGATCATGGCGATCCCAGGTGAAACCGTTGCAGCAGCCCTTTCTAGGCAGGATCAGGTAGCTATTCGCCAAACTGAAGAGGGCAGCCATCGAGGATTGTGGTGCGGGATGGGCAGTTGTTACGAGTGCGTGGTTCAGGTGGAAGGTGCTGGTATACCGCGCAGTTGCATGACGCTGGTGGAAGATAACATGCGTATCTCCACCTCATTACATCGCCGATCACCTGCTCCAGGTAATCTCCCAGTAACGTCTCAACCTCCGGTCATTTCAGAGTGCGATCTGTTGGTGATTGGAGCTGGTCCGGCCGGTCTGAGTGCGGCCTTATCTGCTGCGCGCTGTGGTGCTCGGGTTAAGGTGCTTGATGAACGTCCGCAGACCGGCGGACAATTTTTTAAACCTCTGGCGGCGTCACACCAGTATCGTGGTGAGTTACCCTCTCAATGGGCTGAGGGCAAAAAGCTGGCTGATGATGTACGAGATGCCGGTGTCGAGATTATTCAGAGTGCGATAGTGTGGGCGGCCTTTTCTGCCGACGAAATCGCGGCCACTATTCAGGGGATCCCCCATGTTATCCGCCCCCGCCAGCTGATTATTGCTGCTGGTGCCTATGAAAGAGCGGTCCCATTTCCCGGCTGGACGTTACCGGGCGTCATGACCACCGGTGCTGGCCAAACACTGGCAAAATCCTATCAAGTCATTCCCGGTCAGAAGGTGTTGGTCAGCGGTAACGGTCCGCTAAACTTACAATTCGCCGCAGAGCTGTTGCAGGCTGGCGGCAAAGTTTGTGCCGTACTGGAAAGTGCACAAAAGCCCGGTATCAGGCAGATCCGGCATCTACTGACCATGCTAAAAACGGCACCTGACCTATTGCTAAAGGGCCGTCACTACTTAACGATACTGAAACATGAACGCGTTCCGTTTCTCTGGGGAGAAACGGTGGTGGAAGCTCATGGTGATAAGCGGCTAGAAGCTGTCACCGTAATGTCGGTTGATACTGAGGGCAAAATGCGCCCTGGCAGCGCCAGACGCATTGAGTGCGATATCCTGTGCTTGGGGCATGGTTTTATCCCTTCGACAGATATCCCGAGAATGCTGGGCTGTAAACAGCAGCTGAACACACTGCCTTTCAGTACACCGATCATTGTGACAGATCAAGACGGTGCCAGCAGTGTGCCTGGGGTCTTTGTGATTGGCGACGGTGCTAAACTGGGGGGAGCCAGAGTCGCGATGGCCCGCGGGACACTGGCCGGGCAACGCGCAGCACAAAATCTCGGTTTTCCGCTCCGTGTGACACGTCCTGCGCTTACCGTGAAGCAATTACATCATGCAGAGCAATTCCAGCATGCCTTATGGAAAATATATCAGGCTCCTCCCGTCTCTCTGTCTGGATTACCTGATAACACGATCATTTGCCGATGTGAAAATATCTCCGTTGGGCAATTGCGGAATGCCATTAGATCGGGTCTGGATACACCCGCAGCACTGAAGCGTAATTTGCGTACCGGGATGGGACTTTGTCAGGGCAGAACCTGCGCCGGTGTGGTGGCGCAACTGGTCAGTGAAATGACCCAGCGCCGGCTCTCCGTAGAAGGATTCTTTGCTCCGCGTTTACCAGTAAGGCCGGTACCTGTCCGTTTTCTGACTGCCGAGAAACCGGAATGGGGAGGACATAAACCTGCGATTACGCCTAATCTGGCCCGTGCTATAGAAACACCTCCTTTTACCACTGAACATACCGATTTTCTGGTAGTGGGCGGGGGCGTAATGGGTAACTGTCTCGCCTTTTATCTGGCAACTGCTGGCGCAGAGGTATTAGTGGCTGAGCGTGATGATATCAACCTTCAGGCATCAGGGGCCAATGCCGGCAGCCTGCATGTCCAACTGTTATCTTTTGATTTCGGAGAGAGAGCCGAATGCGGCGGCGATCCAGCAGCACAGACATTACCGCTGGGACCGGAATCGGTGCGGTTGTGGCAACAACTGGAACAGAAAAGTGGTGAATCGCTGGAGTTAAAAATCACTGGCGGGTTAATGGTCGCTGAGACACCTGAAGAAATGCAGAAACTCGAGCAGAAAGTGGCGCTTGAGCGCCGCTACGGGATTAATGCCACGCTTCTGGATGCGCGCGAGCTGGCAGCTCTCTCCCCTCATCTATCTCCTCACCTACTCGGGGCCGAATATTGTCCCGACGAAGGAAAAATTAATCCTCTACGCGCTACTTATGTGGTTAACCGGCTGGCCCGTGAGGCCGGAGCCCGTTTTAAGCGCGGTACGGATGTTCAGGCTATTGAGCGACAGAGAGATGGCCGTTTTAAGGTTACCACCAGCCGTGGGATCATTATTGCTGGGCAGATCATCAATGCTGCCGGCGCGTGGTCAAAAACGCTGGGGGAGATGGTGGGAGCAAAGATCCCCGTAAAAGGTGCGCCTTTACAGATGATTGTCACCGAGCGCGCGCCGGTACTGATTGATCACCTGATTGCCCATGCCGGAAGACATCTCAGCTTGAAGCAGACTGCCCACGGCAGCTTACTGATTGGCGGAGGCTGGAGTGCTGGCTTCAACCCTGAGATGCGGATGAATCAGGTTTTACGCGAAAGCATTGAAGGCAACCTCTGGGTGGCATCAAAAGTTTTACCTCCGCTCGGTGAGCTTAATATGGTTCGCAGCTGGGCGGGCATGAACATTAATATTGATGGAGCACCGATCATCGGCGATCTACCGGGAGTGCCGGGCTTCTGGAACGCAGTCACCTCAAACGGTTATACCCTAGCACCGGTAGTCGCCCACAACCTGACTCAGCAAATCCTGACCGGACGCTCTGATATCAATATTGACCCTTTCCACATTCGTCGTTTCGACTCATCAAGAAGGAAAACGCACTCATGACTGAAGTTTGTCAGAAAATAAGCACATGGATTGATGACCACTTTGCTGACGAAGTCGCCATGTTACAAGCGCTGGTCCGTAAACCTTCCGATAACCCACCCGGCGACTGTACGCCTCACGCGTTAATGACCGCAGAGTTATTACGCGATCTGGGTTTGGACGTCGACGTGCTGACCGTCCCTGCAGAAAGGGTGAGCGCAGCTGGAATGATTAGCGCCACCAACCTAATCGTCCGCTATAAATTTGGCGAGGGTCCGGTAGTGGCGCTTAACGCCCACGGTGACGTTGTTCCCCCCGGCAGTGGCTGGACCAAAGATCCTTATGGTGCAGAAATTGAGGATGGCTGGTTATACGGTCGTGGTGCTGCGGTGTCAAAATCAGATATCGCTAGCTATACCTATGCGCTGCTGGCCTTAAAACACAGTGCTGCCCCCCTTAACGGCAGTGTTGAATTACATATCACTTACGATGAAGAGACCGGAGGCCATACCGGGCCAGCTTGGTTGCTCGAAAGTGGCGCATCGCGACCCGATTATGCAGTTTGTGCCGCTCTCAGCTATTTTGTCGTCACCGCCCACAACGGCTGCCTGCACCTTGAAATCAAGGTATCCGGAAAGTCCGCACACGCGGCATTCCCGGATACTGGCCATGACGCTATCGAAACCGGCCATCTTTTAATGGCGGAGATTTACAAATATCGCGATACCTTACGCGACAAGCACTCATCAGTCAGTGGGATCGACCAGCCAACCCTAGTGATCGGACTGATCAAGGGTGGGATCAATACCAATGTGGTCTCTGATAACTTCTCGCTGCGTCTAGATCGTCGTATTATTCCTGAGGAGGATCCTCAACTCGTTGAGCAGGAGATCTTGGATCTGATAACAGATTTTGCTGATCAACACCCCGCTATCACAGTGACTGCTGAACGTATTCTACTCTCTGAACCCTTTGCCCCCACAGGGAACAGCCAAGCCCTCGCGGATATCTTCAGCCAGCAGGCAGAAAAGCGACTCGGCATGACCATTCCTCAGGTCGGCCTCCCTCTCTATACCGATGCGCGCCTGTACAGTCGTGCCGGTATTCCCACGATTATGTACGGCGCAGGACCGCGCTCCTATCTTGAGGCCAATGGACACCGTGCAGACGAGCGTGTCGGTCTTGAAGACTTACGCCATGCCACACATATTATCGCCAGCAGCCTGAATTCACTTCTTGGAGGCAAACTATGATCACTGTTAAAAATCTTGATAAACATTATGGATCCGTTCAGATCCTAAAAAACTGTTCAATGGCGATCAAGCAGGGAGAAGTCGTGGTCATTTGCGGCCCTTCAGGATCGGGTAAATCGACGCTGATCAAATGTATCAATGCCTTGGAGTCCTTTCAGAAAGGCGAAATTTACGTCGATGGACTGTCCTGCGGTGACAGTAAGACACATCTGCCTGAGCTGCGTCAAAAAGCAGGCATGGTCTTTCAATCATTTGAATTATTTCCGCATCTGAGTGTGCTGGATAACCTGATGATCCCACAAATCAAAATACTGAAACGCAGTAAGGCGCAGGCTACCGAGAAAGCTCACGCTCTGCTTAAACGTGTCGGTATGGATCAACACAGTCATAAATATCCGGCTCAGCTTTCTGGGGGACAACAGCAAAGGGTGGCGATTGCCCGAGCATTGGCGATGGAACCGAAAGTGATGCTGTTTGACGAACCCACATCGGCCTTAGATCCTGAAATGGTCAACGAGGTACTGTCAGTGATGGCAGAATTGGCAGCCGAAGGGATGACCATGTGCTGCGTGACTCACGAACTGGGCTTTGCTCGCAGGATC
Source organism: Tatumella saanichensis (assembly GCF_000439375.1). Classification (GTDB taxonomy): domain Bacteria; phylum Pseudomonadota; class Gammaproteobacteria; order Enterobacterales; family Enterobacteriaceae; genus Tatumella; species Tatumella saanichensis. The sequence continues at coordinate 9,903 of NZ_ATMI01000042.1, read as the reverse complement.
GCTGACCGGATCATTTTTATGGATAGCGGTGAAATTATCGAAGATTCAGAAAGTGAAGCCTTCTTTACTGCACCAAAAACGCAGCGTGCGAGAGATTTCCTGAGTCAGATTATCAGCCACTAGTACTGACAATAGCCATGCAGTCACTGCATAATCAGGGCGTGACTGCACCGCTATCGGGGTTTTAGAATAAGGATCCCGTCATACTCGGCACCAGGACCCCCGTTGATGATGTTCAGTCAGTTTCGCCAAACGATCATTGATTTTCAACCCGATTCAGTGCGCCGGGTACCAGACCGTTTTTTACTGAATCAGGAGGGCGCACTCAGTGAATACTATATTCCGTTCGACTATCTCAACCTACAGGCGCAGGTGGTGGTGGTGGGAATTACCCCAGGCTATCAGCAGTGGCTGAATGCGGTGACCGCTGCACAGGCTGCCTTATTACGGGGGGACAGCGATGAGCAGGCGCTATATCAGGCCAAGCAACATGGCGCGTTCAGCGGCGCTATTCGTCGTAATCTTACTCAGTTACTGGATGCTATCGGGCTGGCTGACTGGCTGAAGATTGATAGTTGTGCTGAACTGTTCACGCACCATCTGTCGCGGGTGCATTTTACTTCGCTGTTTACGCAACCGTTATTTGTGCAGGGAAAAAACTACAATAATACGCCGTCGTTCCGCCATTCCGCGTTATTAGCAGAGAGTATTGAACGGGGTTTTGCCCAAGAAGCACAGCAGCTACCCGATGCGCTGTTTGTGCCGCTCGGACCGGTGCCGACCCAAGGGATTGAGATGTTAGCCGAACGTCAGCTGATTGACCGCCGCCGGATACTCAGCGGCCTGCCCCACCCTTCTGGCGCTAATAGCGAACGGATCCACTATTTCTTAGGGCGGAAAAGCCGCGATAGCTTGTCTTCACGCACCAATCCGCAGATGTTGGATCAGGCTCGTGAGAAACTCTGTCAGCAAATGGCAGCCCTGAATACCGTCACCCCGCCGGCTAATTAAGCGGCGGGAGGTTCTATTACTCGGTCTCTGGACCGTTATCTTGCGCCAAGGCTTTCTGTAGAGAAGGCAGTGCCAACAGGGTCTGCAGATAACGATGGATGGACGGATAGCGATTATCGATCATGCCGCGTTTCTGTAATAACAGCAGTACCCAGCCAATCATAAAGTCTGCACCGGTCAGTTGCTCACCGGCAATATAGCGGCGATCGCTTAATTGCTGATCGACGTAATCAAACACTTTGCTGAACTCGTTATTGGCGTAGTTTTCCAACCAGCGTAATTCTGTTCCGGCAGCGGTTTCGAAGCTGTTAAATAGCCGCATCAGAACCGGCACCATCGCCGAACTTTCGGCAAAATGGATCCATTCATAGTATTGCGCATAAGCCGCAGTGTCGGCAGCAGGACGCAGCTGTGGCGCAAAACGTTCAATCAACAGTTCAACAATCGCCCCAGACTCAGAAATCACCCGACCATCCAGTTCAATGACCGGTGATTTCCCTAACGGATGGATCTGCTTCAGGGCAGGAGGTGCCAAGTGAGTCACCGCATCACGCTGATACCAAATCACCTGATGAGGAATATCTGCTTCCAGCAACAGCCAGAGGACACGGAAAGAACGGGATTCGTTTAAATGATGCAGAGTAACCATAGGGTTTCCATTAAAAAAGACAGGCGGAGGCAACAGGCAACCGCAAACACTTTTACTGTAGCATAATGGCGTTAACCTTCTGTGTGATCATCTGGGCGGCCCCCTATTCTCTGAAAGACCGCCCAGCAAATTACTCGCCGTGCCCCTGAGGCTGATAATTCAGATACTGACGCTGAATAGCGATCTGGTCAGCGATATATTTGGCATCGTGCCAGACTCCCCAGATAAAGGTTGAGCCACGACGGGAAAGCCAGGGTAACCCGAGGAAATAGACACCCTGCTCTGCAGAGATCCCTCGCTGTTGGATTGGTTTCCCCTGCGCATCAAAGGTATCCACCTCTAACCAACTGAAATCAGTGGCATAGCCGGTAGCCCAAACAATGGACGTGATCCCCGCTTGTTTCAGGTTAAGGGATAACGTTGGATTGGTCATACAGGCGGGATCCGGTAAGATCTCATGAGCTTCCGGCTCTTCTGGAAGATCCAAGCCGTTGCGGGCAATATATTGATCTGCCGCCTGTAACATGCCCAGATAACTGGCATCGCCGTTCGTCACATTCTGCGTCAGATCATCGGCAAAGCTTACCGTACCTTCCGAATAGCCCTGCGTCAGACCGACCAGGTGCACCCCTTCATTCGCCAGTTTACGGAAATCGATGGTATAACCACCGTTGGCACCGCTGACGGCGATCGTGACATGCTCTTTGCCGGGCTTGGTGGTGGTGGCATCCCACTCTCCCAGCACCCCAAGCCACCAGCAGAAATCACGACCACGATAGGCGCGCGGCGGGCGATCATGAGCACCGACCGATAACCATACCGGCTTACCGGCCCGGCATAACTCTTCAGCAATCTGAACACCGGAGGAGCCAGCCCCGACCACCAGCACCCCACCTTCCGGTAATTGCTGAGGATTATGGTAATCCGCAGAGTGGATCTGCGTCAGACCAATATCGGCCGGGATCACTGGCGGGATCACCGGTTTTTGGAAAGGCCCAGTGGCCGCCACGATACGCAGTGCCTCTATGGTTCCTTCAGAGGTTTCGACGGTGAAGCCAGGACGCCCCTGATGACGAGTGACTTTTTTGACCTCGACACCGGTGCGGATTGGCGCATTAAATTTTGCGGCATAAGCCTCAAAGTAATCGGCCACACTCTCTTTTGGCGCAAAGCCATCAGGACTAACGTCGGCAAACGTCATATTCGGAAAACGATCATGCCAGGCCGGGCCATTCGCCACTAGGCTGTCCCAGCGGCGGCTACGCCAGTGACCGGCAATACGGTTACGCTCCAGTACCAGATGAGGAATATTCAGTGCCGACAAGTGTTCACTCATCGCCACTCCGGCCTGTCCTGCCCCTACTACTAGCGTATCGGTTTTCAGTATTTCAGTCGTCATCAGCTCTATCCCTGTCGGGGTTATGGCACAGGCCTGCCTGCGCACCAAAAAATCATCAATGACTTCAAGGTAAGGATGCTGCCAGATTTAGTAAAATACTTAAAAACTGGTTAGTGGCGATAAATTAGTGAGGATAGGCCGTAATACGGCATGCGACGGTAAGCCTTGTAGCAAGCGAGTGGAATGAGGTGGATGGTCGACCGATAAACAAAACATAGCCGGTCGAATGACCGGCTATGCGTTAGCCTAGGTATTCGATCACCGACAGACCACCGTTATAATCAGTGCTGTAGATAATCCCCTCGGCATCGACAAACACATCACAGGACTGGATAACCTGTGGGCGTCCGGGACGGGTGTCCATCATTTTCTGTGGGGCTGCCGGTACCAGTGCGCCGGTTTCCACCGGGCGATATGGGTTGCTGATATCATAGGCCCTGACACCAGCATTCTGATAGGTGGCGAAGATCAGCGTAGAACTGATAAAACTGCCTGGGCGGTTTTCATGCAGATTATGCGGTCCGAAATGGGCCCCCTTGGCAAGATAATCCGCCTCTTCTGGCTGAGGAAATGTCGAGATACTGACAGGATTACTCGGATCACGGATATCAAACAGCCAGATCAGCTTCTCACCGTCCTGCTGCTGATCGAGTACTGCTTCATCCAGCACCACCAGTAAGTCACGGTCCGGCAAGGGCAGCGCGGTATGGGTACCGCCACCAAATGGTGGACTCCAATTACGCTGGCTAATCAGTTTCGGCTGACTACGATCCTTAATATCCAATAAGGTCAGGCCACCATCGCGCCAGCACCCATAGGCGGTATCACCGCTGATGATTGCGTGATGTAAGGCATAACGCTTACCTTCCGGCCAATCTGGCGTTTCTCCGGCCTGCTGATTCATGCCCGGTAACCACCATTTCCCTGCTACCTGCGGCTGAAGAGGATCCGCCAAATCGATAGTCAGAAAAATATAGTCGGTGAAACCGTCAATCAGAGCTGACACATACGCCCAACGCCCGCCGACATACCAGATACGATGGATACCGATCCCGTCCAGCGACAGAAAACTGATTTCCCGTGGCTGATCAGGGGTCGATATATCAAAGATACGCAGCCCAGCACTCCAGCTTTTGTCCTGCACATCGCGGACGGTATCCCCCACCTGGCGAGTGTAATAGACTTTTTCGTCGGCAAAGCGCGCATCCGCAAACAGATCGCGGGCGTTGATCACCAACAACAGATCATCGTGGGCCTGCAGATGAATATTCCAAGTGCCTGGCGGCGCAGCCACGTAATTCACCGTCTTTGGATGACAGGGATCACGCACATCCACCACCGAAAATCCGGCAGAGACCATATGACCGATATAGGCGTAGCCACGGTGGACCATCAGCTGAACGCCGTCGGGACGACCGCCTTGATCACTGTGGCCAATCAGCCGCATATTGCGGCTGTATTCAGGCTGAGGTAGCCCGCTCATGGCGACTCCCCCTTATTTGGCTTTAGCTTCCAGGGTGGCAAACCACGGGGCAACGAAGTCGTTACTCTGGCCCCAGCCAGGGATGATTTTCGATAGGCTAGCCATGTTCACATCACCGCTCTGCTTATTAAGCAGGGCCTGAGAGACCGAAGAGGCTTTAAACTCATAGGTCGCGGGAGTCGTTTCCCCAGCAATTTTCAGTGCCACCAGACGGACGTTGGTCGCGCCGATCATCTGCGGGTCGACGGCGGCCGTCATCTGCCAAGGGCTGTTTTTGCTGTGCATCATCTGCAGATCTTGGTTAGAGATATCAATGCTATACAGTTTGATTTCGGTACGGCCATTTTCCTGTAGCGCTTTGTAAGCCCCTTGGCTGAAGGCATCCCATGACCCCCAGATGGCATCAATCTTCCCTTTCGGGTATTTCGCCAAGATCGCGCCGACTTTGTTGGCGGTATCACCCTGAACATCGGTCGAAACCGCCCCCAGAGATTCCAGCTGTTTGATGCCTGGGTTCTCTTTCAGCAGCTTTTGATACTCTTTCTCACGACGATCCATCGGTGGGAAGCCAGCCACCCATAATTTGACGATATTGGCTTTACCATGGAAGTCTTTAATCAGTTGTCCAAAGGACATATCGGTCAGTGAGGCGTCATCTTGACGGGTGACGGTCACACCGGGGATAGTGTCCGGAACCGCGGTATCAAATACCGATACCGCAATGCCAGCTTTGGTGATCTGTTTCACCAGGCTCTCGGAATAAGGCGCCCGGCCCTGTGACAGAATAATCCCATCATATTTCTGGGTAATGGCTTGGTTTACGAAATCCTGGAAACGGGCATCGTCACCGTTACTCAGAAAAGTGCTGACCTTAAAGCCCAGTTTTCTGGCCTGTTTAATCGCGCCTGCCACAAACTGTGTGGTGTTGTCATCAGACCCAAGGTTACGGATCACCGCAATACGGATTGGACCATGATGATTGGCGTAGGCTGCCGGAAGAGGCGTCGGTGTGGTTGTGTCGGCAAATGCCGCAGTGCTGCCCAGTAGGCTGAGTGCTAATAAAGAGAGTGCAATTTTTTTCATGATCGGTCCTGTCTGTCCGCCTGTGATCAAGCTGATTATTGTCATTGTCTGTCTGTCCAGAGAGCTGTGTTGGGAACAATGAAGGTTCATCTCTTACCCACAGAGTACTGCCCGGGATCTCTTAAAAGTGACACTATAAACGTATATCCGTCTGGATGTCTGGACGTCATATTACATAACCACAGGGATACTGGCTACAGGTAGCCACAACTTAGCAAAAAAATTTCTTTAGTAACGAATAACGGTGATCACAGCGGCAGAGTGCCGCCGTAACCCAGAGACTGGGGGAATTAACCGGCCTGTAAACTGAGAATATGCAGGTGATGGGACATTTCACGCAGGAAGACGAAATAACAGAATACAGGGATCTGTGACGCTGATAGTGCTATTGGGGCATAAGAGAGACGGTCTGCCAGCTGATTAAACGCTGTTTCAATACTCTGCTGGCTGATGACTTTTTCTCCGCCCAAATACTGTTCACACACTTGATGGATCAAGGGGTCGTTGCTGATCGCTTCGGCACCGGCAGGTAATTGTTCACCTTGAGATTCTAGAATTTCTTCAATGCGATAAATCAGCATTTCCAACTGATAGTTATCGACTTGCCCAGCGGCCATTATCCCAGCACCAGCATCCTCATAGCCGCCGTTCAGTTCACAGAGCAACTGCTGCTGCGCAGTGTGAAAGCTCACCGCATGGGCCGTAATCGAAAAAAAGCAGACCGTCATAGAGGGACTCCGTGAGGTAATGGCGATTTTCAGTCTGACGGAGCCACGATGGCCCCGTCGTGTTATCAGTGCAGGCAGCACTGTTTATATTTTTTACCGCTGCCACAAGGACAAGGGTCGTTCCGTCCAGCGGTGACCTCGGCGACAAAGGGAACATTGACGGCCGTTTCAGTCTCGCTGCGGTTCTCCAACCAGTAGTTATACAAGGCCAGTGCTGCCGGAGTGATAGCATCGACCGATTTCTGGTACTCACCCGGGGTTAGAATTTCCAGCTGCTGCAGGTTTTCTTCCCGCCCATGTAAGGCAATGGTTTCGAAGGCTGACTGAATATGCTCAGGTAATGCTGGCCAGCCAGCCACCGAAACACCGCGCAGGTAACCGTAACACCACTCTTCGGTCACGATGTACTCGTCGCCTTCCACTTCCTGGCTACCAAACAACGGTTCGAACTGATCCTGATACTGTGACAGTCGCTGATCAATATCGTCCATATGCTGGAAGGTCAGCGCCATAAAGCGGTCCATTTCCCGTTCAGAACGCCAGCGAGGCAGCTTTCTCTCTCCACCCCATACTTCGACTAGCCAGCGCTCCGGTTCCGGTATCTGCGGCCCGGAGAGAATAGCGGTCAAATAGCCATCTAGCCCAGAGACATCCAGCACAGAGGCCTCATCACCGTACTGTGCAAATACCTCATCCAGCCATTCCAGCTCTTTTTCTGTTAACGGACCTTCTGCCATTTTCCTACTCCTGTTTTCTGCTGCCGGTTAATCACCGATTATAACAGCCTGTTACCTTACTGGTGGTAAACTAGAAAATAATAACTTGAAGGGTTAAAAGGTATTTATAGTTCTTTAAACCCTATTAAAAGTAAGACTATTATATACTCACTCTAATATATCACCATCAGTGTTTACTTATCTGAACGCACATATAATACGCACAGGATTAATTACTGACCGAGGTACAGGGTGTTCTTAAAATAATAAACAGAGGTAATTATATCGAAAAAAATGAAATGTTAATTATCAAATATGGTTCGAAAAAAATTCTGCACAAAGTTTTTTATTACTGCTCCTAACGTACTGCTTTCCCTCCTAAACTGAGTGAGAATTTACACTCCTCCATAGAGACTACCATAGGCCCATAACAAAGGGGCATCCCCCCTAAAGCAGTTAAAAAAATTAACAGTTAAGAATAATTACTATAGTGACTATGGTCGGTGGGAGTGAGTGCAAATAAAACAAAAGGCCATATAAATCAACAAATTACATACCTACATGCATTATATATGCCAATCTAATTTTACCACTGAAAATTTTTTCACGTGTTGATTTAGATCAACAAATGGCAGTAACATTATGAAACAATTTAGTATCCTGTTGTTTTTTATGAAAAAAAACAACAAAAAAAAGAGTATAGGATTATGCTGAAAAGTGAGTTTTCCAAAAGAACTTGCTAACAAAACCCACCATCATATAAGTTTCACTACACTATAATTTATAAAAAATTAAATCAGATAAACCAGTGACTGATTAACGAATACCGTGTCATTTTTGTTCAGATCGATTTTTAAACAATAATTTTTACTCCAGGTAAACATTACAGACCAGAAGCTGTCATTGCTTTTTTCGTATTTTATATGCGTAAAAAGCATGATGCCTGGTCATATTCAGTTCTATGAATATTTTACAGGTACTGTTATTACTATGGATAATATCTCTATTACGATAAAAAGCACTGGTGAGAAACTCACTCTGAACTCATCAAATGTCACGCTTTCAACTCAAAGCACTGTTCTGCTTCATCTTAGCCGTGAACAAATAGCATCACTAAGTAGGCAGGGTAATGATCTCCTCATCGTTACAACCTCGGGCGAGCATCTGACAGTAAAAAATTTTTATGTTGTCGCAGATAATGGTCAGCACAGTGATCTAGTGCTAGAAGATAATCACGGCGCTTTATGGTGGCTGGACAGTAGTGGAAACAGTCCTCATTTTTCTCAAATATCCAGCCTTGATGCCATTCCGGCCTCCGGAAGTTCAACGATGTTTGATACAGCATTGTTAGCTGGCGCCGTATTACTGGGGGGTGGGGCAATGATGGTTGGGGCCAACAACCATCATTCCGGCACGACTAATTCCAGCCAGTCAAACTCTTCTTCCCCGGAAACTGCAAGTGATCTTAATCTCGTTGATGCGTCAGGGAATAATATCGAAGGCAAAACCAGCAACGACAGTACGCCAGTACTTAAAGGCCATGCTGGGGCGGGAGATACCGTCACCATTCTGGATAACGGTAAGGTGATTGGCACGGCTACCGCCGACAAAGACGGCAACTGGAGTACTACTCTGCCGACCCTTGCCGACGGTGCGCACAGTTTCACCACCACCGTCACCGATGCGGCCGGGAATACCAGCCAGCCTTCTGCGGCCATTACCCTGACCACTGATACCACCGCTCCGGCGGCGGCTTCTGGGATCACCCTGACGGATGCGGCCGGTGATGATCTGAGTGGCAAAACCAGTAATGACAGCACGCCGATCCTTAAAGGTAGCGCTGAGGCGGGCGATACCGTCACCATTCTGGATAACGGCAAAGTCATTGGCACCGCCACCGCCGACAAAGACGGCAACTGGAGTGCCACTCTGCCAGCACTGGCAGACGGTGCGCACAGCCTCACCACCACCGTCACCGATGCGGCCGGTAATACCAGCCAGCCTTCCGCAGCCATTACCCTGACCACCGACACCACTGCTCCGGCGGCGGCTTCTGGGATCACCCTGACCGATACGGCCGGTGATGATCTGAGTGGCAAAACCAGTAATGACAGCACGCCGATCCTTAAAGGTAGCGCTGAGGCGGGCGATACCGTCACCATTCTGGATAACGGCAAGGTCATTGGCACGGCTACCGCGGATAAAGACGGTAACTGGAGCGCTACCCTGCCGACCTTGGCGGATGGCAGCCACAGCCTCACCACCACCGTGACCGATGCCGCGGGTAATACTAGCCAGCCTTCCGCGGCCATTACCCTGACTACCGATACCACCGCTCCGGCTGCCGCTTCAGGGATCACCCTGACCAATACGGCGGGCGATGATCTGAGTGGTAAAGCGAGCAACGACAGTACGCCAGTACTTAAAGGCCATGCTGGGGCGGGAGATACCGTCACCATTCTGGATAACGGTAAGGTGATTGGCACGGCTACCGCCGACAAAGACGGCAACTGGAGTACTACTCTGCCGACCCTTGCCGACGGTGCGCACAGTTTCACCACCACCGTCACCGATGCGGCCGGGAATACCAGCCAGCCTTCTGCGGCCATTACCCTGACCACTGATACCACCGCTCCGGCGGCGGCTTCAGGGATCACCCTGACGGATGCGGCCGGTGATGATCTGAGTGGCAAAACCAGCAATGACAGCACGCCGATCCTTAAAGGTAGTGCTGAAGCGGGCGATACCGTCACCATTCTGGATAACGGCAAGGTCATTGGCACCGCCACCGCCGACAAAGACGGCAACTGGAGTGCCACTCTGCCAGCACTGGC
>NZ_ATMI01000041.1 GCF_000439375.1 Tatumella saanichensis | reverse complement strand
GAGCCGAACACCGTGAGGCAACGTGCGTCAGCACGGCCCGTAGGGTGAGCCGCCAGGCGAATCATCCTTCTCCCACCACCATTTCAAATGACACTTCATCCGAAAATTTATTCCCAATAAAGTATATTCTCCACGGAGAAGGACGAGAACCTTCGACTAAGGTTCGAGCCGAACACCGTGAGGCAACGTGCGTCAGCACGGCCCGTAGGGTGAGCCGCCAGGCGAATCATCCTTCTCCCACCACCATTTCAAATGACACTTCAGTCGCACTCGTCTTTAACTGACAGGTAGCGATTATCCTGCCAATCCCTGTTCCCTCGTCTTTTTGCATCGTCATAACCTAATGGGTACTGATGGCTACGGTGACAGGCAGGCAAAAAATCGCTACCATCGCGTGTAAATTCTCTGACAGTGGTTATCACATGAAATTTGTATCCTTCAACATCAATGGACTACGTGCCCGCCCCCATCAGTTGGAAGCTTTGGTGAACCAGCATCAACCGGATATTATCGGCTTGCAGGAGACTAAAGTGCATGACGATATGTTCCCGCTGGAGGACGTTCAGAAACTGGGCTATCACGTATTCTTCCACGGTCAGAAAGGACACTATGGCGTCGCGCTGATGACCAAAATGGAACCCATCAGTGTGCAACGCGGATTCATTACCGATGAAGAAGATGCGCAGCGCCGGATTATTATGGCGGAGATCCCCTCTCCAATCGGTAATATCACCGTGATTAACGGCTATTTCCCGCAGGGTGAGAGCCGAGAGCATCCCAGCAAATTCCCAGCCAAAGAAAAATTCTACCGTGACCTGCAGGATCACTTAGAACAGCGCTTATCGCCGCAACAGCCGGTGCTGATCATGGGTGATATGAATATCAGTTGCACTGACAGTGATATTGGTATCGGTGAAGATAACCGCAAGCGCTGGCTGCGTACCGGTAAATGTTCATTTTTACCGGAAGAACGTGAATGGATGGATCGCTTACTTGACTGGGGACTGACGGATACTTGGCGCGCACAGAACCCACAGACTACCGACCGATTCTCTTGGTTTGATTATCGTTCCAAAGGCTTCAACGATAACCGGGGATTACGTATTGATTTACTCCTAGCGACCGAAGCTTTAGCTCGCCGCTGTACCGCTACCGGCATTGACTATGACCTACGTGGCATGGAGAAACCCTCTGATCACGCACCCTGCTGGGCTGAGTTCACTTTCTAAAACATTGCAGCCTCCGCTCTCAGGAGGCTGCTTGTCGTCTTGCGCCAAACTATCCCTCTCATTCCGCCAGTCATACTGATCAACTTCGGTCACACTCCTCAGCCAAATCACAGGCCCTCATCACTCGTCTCTTCTCTCCCACGTTGCAGGCTGTGTCCAGAAAAGCATCCCAGAAGTGCACCTCGCACCATTAATACTCATAGCTTTTACTTATCAATATCTTACAACGCTTAGTTCACACTGGTTTTAACGATCTGGCATAGCCTTTGCTTAATCAATTGGTAGTAATGTTGGACCAATTGAGGTGTGTGATGGAAATAGATAGCCAGCTTCACCCAATCATCGCGCCGCGCAGTGATACGCTGATCCTGGATGCGCTGACCCGATTTATGGCGCACTCAGGTGCGCAAACTGGCAGTCGGCTGCCCCCTGAGCGTGAACTCGCCGAGAAGCTTGGCGTCAGTCGAAATACCGTCCGCGAGGCATTAAAACGTTGGGAAGCCCTGGGGATCATTGCCCGTAAAAAAGGCAGCGGGACTTTTCTGCTGATCGACGTCAGTACCAGTGACAGCTTTCTGTCACTGCGATTCAAAAATGACTCCGCTAATATGCTGCACGCCCTTGAAGTCCGTCGGATCATTGAATCCGAATCCTGTGCGCTGGCCGCGCTGCGAGCTAGCACTGCAGACTTACTGGAAATTGAGCAACGTCTAAATGAAATGGAACGGGTGCATCTTGCAATAGGTTCCGCCGGTGCTGAGGACTGGGCTTTTCATACCAGCATTTATCAGGCATCAGGTAACCCTCTTCTGTTACAGATGCTGAATGGTATCTATGACAGCATGCACGCTTTCTTTGAATCCCCCCCTGAGCAGGCCTTGTTTGCTGATTCTTTCAGCCTACATCGTGATCTTTTCAATGCTATACGTCAGCGCGACAGCGTTTCTGCACGCGAAATTTGCCATCAAATTCTCGATATTACTGAACGCGATATGAAGGATGTGATCAATGCAAAACGATAAACCAGAGTCACCGCAAACACTGCTTACCCATGACCCGCGCCACGAAAATGGCGCCGTTACACCGCCGATTTACCAGTCGTCATTATTTACCTTTACCGACTATGACAGCATGATCGCCCGGTTTCGAGGCGAAAGCACCCAGCCACTCTATTCACGAGTGGATAACCCAACCGTCAGAGCTTTGCAAGAAAAGGTTGCCGCCTTGGAGGGCGGAGAAGCCTGTCTCGCCTTTAGCAGCGGTATGGCAGCAATCAGTAATGCTATTCTGAGTGTGCTGCAACCCGGCGACAAAGTGGTCTGTGTTAATCATGTCTACCCGGATACCTACCGTTTTCTACGTGGTTTCTGTCAACGTTTCGGTGTAACCACCGAATTTATCGACGGAGAAAATGAGGAGGCTATACGCGCAGCTCTGCCAGGGGCAAAACTGCTGTATCTGGAAAGTCCTGTCAGCTGGGTAATGAGTGAACTGAACCTGACACAGTTGGCTGACCTGGCGCACAAGGCGGGTGCGGTAACCATTATCGATAATAGCTGGGCATCCCCTCTGTTCCAGAAACCTCTGCGCTGTGGCATTGATATTGTGGTGCATTCCGCCTCGAAATATATCAGCGGGCACAGTGATGTGGTAGCCGGCCTGGTTATCTCGGACCAGCCACATATTACCAATATCAGCCGCCATATCAGCCCTTACCTTGGCGGTAAACTCTCGGCTCACGAAGCATCACTACTGATACGGGGCCTACGTACCCTACCTCTGCGCATGAAGCAACATCACCACAGCGGTATGCTGCTGGCTGAGTATTTGCGTGACCATCCGCAGGTCAGCCGTGTCTACCATCCCGGTCTTGCACCGGAGAGCTGGTCTGTTTTGACCGGTTACAGTGGTCTATTTGCCTTTGAAGTTGCAGAAAGTATCGATATTCCGGCGTTCTGCAATGCATTGCAGTTTTTTCATATGGGTGTCAGTTGGGGCGGCTTCGAAAGCCTAGTAATGCCGGCCATTTCTGTGATCAACCAGGACAGTGAATTCAACTCCGCCGTCGATTTTGCTGTGCCACCCCGTCTTATCCGTATCTCGGTCGGTCTGGAGCAAACAGAAGACCTGCAGAACGACCTCTGCCAAGCGCTTTCCGCCGCAACCCGCCCTATCGCCCCTGAGGAGACTCTGTAATGACAACACGTTTACTGCTCAAAACCCTGGTATTCACTGTCGGATTAGGTTCGGTATTCAGCACTATGGCCGCAAAACTTACCCTGGTTGAAGTTATCACCAGCCCGCCGCGCACGGCGCTGCTGCAGAAAATGTTGGATACCTATAAACAACAGCATCCGGGGACGGATATAGAACTGATCTCATTGCCCTGGGGCCAAGCCTTCGAAAAATTGGCCACGATGATCCAAAGCGGACAAATTCCGGATGTTGTCGAAATGCCAGACACATGGCAGGGACTCTACGCCGGCAACAATATGCTGGAAGATTTGGAGCCCTACCTAAAAAACTGGGATGGTACCACTCAGCTTACCGATAAAACGCTGGCAATGGCGAGGGCGGCGAATGGTAAAGCCACCATGATCCCTTACGGTTTTTATCTGCGCGCTCTGTTCTGGAATAAAAAACTGTTCAGTCAAGCGGGCCTAGATCATCCACCGGCTACGCTGGACGAATTCGCCAGTGATGCCAAACGTATTAGCCAACTGGGTAATGGCATCAGTGGCTACTGTCTGCGCGGCGGTGTCGGCGGTACCAATGCTTGGATGATGTTTATGGCTACCATGAACGGTTCCGCAGCTTTCTTTGACAAACAGGGTAACAGCACTCTGAACCAGCCTGGAGCCATTAAAGGTGCGCAGATGTTAACCGATATCTATCAACAAGGCGGCGCTTCCAAAGACAGTGTTAACTGGGGCTTTAACGAAATTGTCTCCGGTTTCTATTCCGGAAAATGTGCCATGCTCGATCAAGATCCCGATGCACTGATTGCCATTAAAAACAGCATGCCTGCCGATGAATTTGCGGTGGCCCCGATGCCTAAAGGTCCTTCAGGAAAAGCCTACCCGACCATTGGTTACACCGGTTGGTCGATAATGAAACAAAGCAAACAGAAGCCGCTCGCCTGGTCGTTAATCAGTTTCCTGAGCAATAAAACCAATAACCTGACATGGTCAAAATTTGTCGGCACATTACCGGTTTATAAAGGTGCAGAACAGGATCCTTTCTATCAGGCTCCGCAGTTTGATGGCTGGTTTAAAGAGCTGAATGATCCGAATTATATCCCGCTTATCATGCCGACTTACCTGAAAAACTGGGGGTACTTCAATTCGGTGATGGTAAAAGAAAGTAGTCAGGAAACCCTACTTGGTGAAAACGACACCCAAGATATGGTACAGGACTGGGCAAAATACCTAACCAAAGCGCAGAAGGCCTGGATGGCTGCTCAGTGAAACCATGACGTGGAGAATGATGATGACCGTTGAGACATCACTGCCAACCAACCAACTGCGGCCACGCTTTACGCGTTTGCTGAGACTGGCAGAACCCTGGTTCTATCTCTCCCCCGGGATAGTATTGATTGCGTTATTTATCTTTGTGCCGATGATGATCGGCATTTCCTATGCTTTTCAAAATATCAACCTACTCGACCCGATGGATAGCGGCTGGATCGGCTGGGATAACTTTGCGGAAATGTTTGATGACCGTCATTTTTTCAATGCCCTCAGTCATACCCTTAACTGGACGGTAAGCTCGTTACTGCTACAGTTCTTTTTCGGCCTAGCGTTGGCACTGTTACTGAACCGAGAGTTCCGCTTCCGGCGTTGGGTTCAAGCAGTGGTGTTTCTGCCATGGGCTGTACCGGCATTTCTCTCCGGTCTGACCTGGTCGTGGCTGCTGAACCCTATTGTCGGACCGCTACCGCAATGGTTGACCGATATCGGCTTTCTTCGTCAGCCCTACAATATTATGTCAGACCCGCACCTGGCAATGTGGGGCCCTGTTATCGCTAACGTCTGGTTCGGCATTCCGTTTTTTGCCATCACCCTGCTGGCAGCACTGCAATCCATACCGAAAGACCTCTATGAAGCAGCCTCGATAGACGGAGCCAGTGGATGGCAGCAGTTCTGTCGTGTGACCCTGCCTTTTCTGGCACCAATGATTGCGATTACTGTCATGCTTCGCACCATATGGATTGCTAATTTCGCCGACTTGATTGTGGTCATGACCGATGGTGGCCCTGCGGGTTCCACCTCCATTCTGTCCAGTTATATTTTTACTACCGCTTATCAGAAGCTCGATTTTGGCTACGCCTCAGCCATGGCCGTGTTCCTGCTATTACTGATGACCTGTTATGCACTGGTGTTGCTGCGTATCCGTCATCAGCTGATCAAATAAGGAGGAGAGATGAAACTGTTATTGTTGATCGGCCATCGTCTCAGCATTGGCGTGTATTTACTGTTTGCGTTGTTTCCCTTGTACTGGATCATCAAAATAGCCCTAACGCCGGAACAATTGCTGTTCAGCAAAGGCGTCACTCTGTTGCCGGCAGGATTTACGCTCAACCATTTTACCAAGGTACTGACCGACAGCGATTTTCCCACCTTTTTCAGCAATAGCCTGATCGTGTCATTCAGTACGGCTTTGCTAACCACCCTGATTGCCGCCGGTGCAGGCTACTCATTTTCACGTTTTAGGTTCCGCGGAAAAGTGGCGATATCAGCATTATTGCTGTTCACGCAAATGTTTCCACTGGTAATGATCATCGCCCCCATTTACCGAGTCATGGCACCACTTGGGCTAACCAATAACCTCCCAGGCCTTATCCTCATCTATACCGCTTTCAATATGCCGTTTGCCACTTTCCTGATGCAGTCTTTTTTCGATGCGATCCCAAAGGATCTGGAAGAGTCAGCCATGCTGGAAGGTTGTACCCGGCTGAAGGCCCTTTACCGAGTGTTGATCCCTCTGACTTTACCAGGCATGGCCGCTACCTTGGGGTTTGTCTTTACTGCCGCTTGGAGTGAACTCCTATTCGCCCTTATGTTAATCAACAAAACCGAGGTGATGACATTTCCTGTTGGGCTGCTGAGTTTTGTCTCAAAGTTTGCGGTCTCTTGGGGGGATATGATGGCGGCCGCGGTATTGGCGTTAATACCCGTCTGTCTGTTCTTCATCTTTATTCAACGTTATATGGTTCAGGGACTCACCGCGGGTGCCGTTAAGGGGTAAACATTATGGCTGAAATTACACTGGTTAATATTGATAAACGCTACGAAAATGTCGAAGTACTACGTGACATCAACCTGACGATCAAAGATGGAGAATTTATCGTGCTGGTAGGGCCTTCCGGCTGTGGTAAGTCCACATTACTGCGTACTATCGCCGGCTTGGAGCTTGCAAGCGACGGCGATATCCGTATCGGTGAAAAACTGATGAATGATATTGCCCCTAAAGACCGTAATATCTCAATGGTGTTCCAAAGTTACGCGTTGTACCCGCATTTGACGGTGGCGCGTAATATGGGATTTAGCCTAGAAATACAGAAGTATCCGCGGGCTGAGATTGAGAGAAAAGTGCGTCAGGCTGCAGAGATCCTTAACCTGACCCATCTGCTAGAACGAAGACCCAAAGAACTGTCCGGTGGCCAGCGTCAGCGTGTCGCCATGGGACGGGCGATCGTCCGTCAGCCTGAAGTCTTTTTATTTGATGAGCCGCTATCCAATCTCGATGCCCAACTGCGTGGAAAAATGCGGGTGGAAATTAAGCAACTGCATCAACGAATGAACAGCACCATCGTTTATGTCACCCATGATCAGGTAGAGGCCATGACACTGGCAGACCGTATCGTGGTATTGAACCATGGTGTTATTCAACAGGCTGGGACACCATTAGAGCTGTATGACACCCCCGCCAATAAATTTGTTGCCAGCTTTATCGGCTCTCCGGCGATGAATTTCATTCCAGGCATAACCACCGCCAACGGGGTGAAACTCAGCGATGGCACTTTTTTACCGCAGGGCCCTACTGCCGCGTCACAGCCTGTTGGCCGTGAAGTTATCTACGGTATCCGTCCTGAAAATATGAGCTTGGCTGACGCCTCACACCCCGATTCACTGTCACTCGAGGTGACACTGATTGAGCCTACCGGTTTATCTGAACTGATCCACGGAAAACTTTGCGGTTATGAGGTTGTATTGTTTTCGACGCGACGTTCTGGGGCCGCGGCCGGAGAGAGTATTCCGATAATCATTGATTATCAGCGTGTGATGTTATTTGATGCCGATTCACAAAAGCGACTATAGCAATTCTGATGCAGGCACTATTTTGACGGCCTGCCGCAAGGACAAAAACGGCCTATGATTGATTGTCTTTTCAATCTAACCACTGACCGCACGCAATTTTCATCGCAACTCTGTCGCACTACGTTGAGTGGCAGATCCTGTTATCCAATAGCCGGAGGAGATTGTCCTCCGGCCAGAAGATTACCTTCCGTTATTTGTGAACATAGTAGCTAGCGTAACGGGATTGTTCGATATTCGCGGTCCAGCGTCCTGCGACCACGGAGTCATCCCAGTTATACCAGTTCGGTTGCGGCGTGCCAGCAATCGTTATAGAACAGCTTTTGCTTGCATCATGCACGTAGCCCCCCCGATAACTGCCCTGTGTCCAGCGGCGGACCACCACCTGAATAGGTTGCGCATAGTAGCCAGGCTCGACAGCAATGTTCCAGTTATAATTGGTACTGAAACTTTGTTGATGGCTGTAATTGCCACTGACGCTGACCAAGCTTAATACACTACCAATCACTGGGATTTTATCCAGATTCAGGCCAACAGTGCCACCCCATTGATAACTAGTAGTTTTGGTTTGGCCCCAGATATAGGTACAACTAGTCACTCCTCCAGAACCTTTAGGGCACAGAAAGATAGGCCCACGCCAAATCCAATCTTCCCAAGTACTGCGATCTTGGATTTTAGAAAAGGCCTTTGAATTACCATTTAGGATGGTTGATTCGGTATGCCCTACCAGACAGGTTCCAGCGAAACTTTCTGATAAAGGTAACAATGCCAGTAAGGCAAGTAATGTTGTCTTTTTCATTAAAAATTTCCCTGTATTATTGGAAGATGGCATCCGGTGTATTTTCGGAGATCGCGGAGGTGGTGGTTTTTTCATCGGATAAAGAGTCTGTTGAATAGTCAGCCGTTGAAAGTTCCACTGGTGTCATCAAATAACCGTCACCTGTTGGCGCGGTTTTAAACATGATGGCGTCCGCATCCAGGGTTGATCCGATCACATCATTGGCAAGTTGGGTAGCCTTTTTTCCACCGCTATTACCATCAAAAATAACCTCTTTACCGCTGTTCAGAGCCTGAAGTACTGTCGATTTCAAGGCTTGATCCGCAGTCAGGGAGTCACCAACTAACAGAATATCGTAGTTATCAGACGTCCCCTGATGATATTTGGTCTTGATATAATTGAACACCCCACCACTGGTATCACTCAGTGAATAGTAATAGGGTGTGGTGTCGGTTGTAACCGGTTCCTGCACATCCGTGGTATTATCGGCAGCCATTGCATAAGTCATAAACAGACCTGCTAACGGCAGTGTTAACATACTTTTCATCATTTTTTTCATTATTGACTCCATAGTTTTTTTAGAATGAGAATACCTATATTTTTTTGGAAACCTCCTTTACTTAAAATAAATATAATTATTGGTACGCAGCCATGGAAAATTTTCCGTAGCCACAGCCGTATTTACTCCCAGGTAATGACGTCACCGTAAACGCTTCTCCAGGAGGTACAGCAAAGATCAAAGAGGTACTCGGTGTAATATCTTTCCCCTGCGTACTATTACTGGCCACCAGCACCCCATTAACCGTTGCAGCCAAATTGGCAAAGTTATAACAATACCCATCTCCGGCTACACGACTGAGCACTGAATTACCGCCCGTAGCAGATAACCATACCATTTCACCGGTTCCGTTTTTTCCTTTATATATTCCGTTCTGGGCGCCCAGGCTTGATAGATGAATACTGTTTTTCATAAATCCCGTCCAGACCCCGCCATAACAATCAAGTATTCCGGCCCCTCCACCGTTTGCAATCAATCCTTCCTCATCACACTGGCTATTTAATGTGGCATTTCCTTTAATATTTAGATACTCATTGGCGGTTATTCTACCTTCCGCCGTCAATTTCCCTGACTTAATCTCACCGGCGGTTTCTATTCCTTTATCTTTCCAGACTTTGACCCAATCATCATCATCCATATAAAAACCGCCATTGTGTGTGCTATTTATCCACCCGTGACTGCCGCGAGTCACCAGCGATCCGGCAACGGTACGGATATCTGTTTCAGCCGTGATACTACCGTCACTGTGGACAACACTATGAGCCTGAAGGTTGTCAGCAGAGACCGCATTATTCACCGCAATATTGACGGCATCGATCCCTCCCGCATGGCGCAGCTGATGCCCTGCCAGGTCAATATCAGCGTGCATCTGGTTAAGTTCAGGATGTCCAGCGACCTGATAGCGGTACAATCTGTCGCTTTCTTTAAACACACTATGTTGAATATCAGCAGAAATTAAGGAAATAAGATGACCATGTGCCGCTGGAATACCTGATAACCCGGTATCTAATGACCAGCCACCATCAATACCTGTCGCCTGATTGTCAGCACTAATAAACCCAGACTCTCCATGCATTAATCTGGAAATATAGCGCATCGCCTTTTCATTGAGCTCGCTACCATTCTGGGATATTAACAACGCACTAATATTTTTATCAGTCAGATTGTCTAATGTAAAATAAATACTGTAGTTTTGCCCGAAATTATTCACCAGGGAAATATGAGGATCAATATATCCTTTCTGTTGCAGTTCTGCGCCGGTAACGACAACATTCTTCTCCACCAACAATTGATGCTGCAGTTCAGCATAATGATCCTCCAGGTATTTTGATGATGCCGCTGAAAATACATCTGTCTGCTGCGCGGTGAGATTCCACTCTTGCAGTTGTAAATAATCACTGTATCTTTGATAGCCAATCGGCGCCGCAATTAAGATCAGTGCAAGCACTAGGCTTAGTGAAAACAATGTGTCTCCACGATCGATGGTATTCATGGCGAAATATGTTACTCCATAATAAGTAAGCCCGTCACTTCAACTATGGAAAAAGCCAAATAGAAATAGGGAGCAAACGGCAACACCCTTTTATGAGTGACTACTCCATGTATAAATAATAATAGAAATCCGCTACCCGTTATTAAACACAGGTTTTGCCAGCACATCCAAAATCCACAACCACTGATCAGTAAAGTATCCCCCACCCCCTGAGGACGAATACCACACCTGACAGCTAAGTGTCCTGACAAATAAAAAAATAATCCTAAGCTCAGCCAAACAAACAAATGCCTAACAAATGCTTCACCCCCATTGAACGCTATCACCATTATTGCGCCGCACAGGGTAAAGCTCATAGTAAAGCGTCTTGGCAACCAGTGATTACTGATATCCGTTACCGTAAATAGTACCCCCCAAAGAAGAAAAATCCCGCAATTAAACAGCGCTTGCTGATTGGGAATATGTTGGCGACAGACAGAAAACGTTAGTGTAAACAGTGTAATGATTACAATGATACTGCCAGTTCTGGGCGACCTCCCCTGATGTCTGCGGATAAATGCCTGAGCCTGCAGCACCATCAACCAGGCAGCGGTAATAAATATGACATCTAGCGTACTCATTGTAGTATCCGCTGTTTAACTGTCCGCTGATACGCCAGATACACCCTATGGATATATACCCGTCGCAGCCTGTCGCGTCCCGTACTGAATCCCGTATTATAGGTTGCTAAACATGCCCAATTTCTACCACAACGTTGTAGGTGCTCAGCCAGGATACGCGCTCCCATATCAATATTTACACACGCATCTTTTAGTAATTGTGCGCTACCGGTGATACGGTGCTCTCGCACTAACAGCGGTATATGCGAAGAGTTAATCTGCATCAGCCCGTAGTCCCGACTTAGGATCCTTCCTTGGGGATCACGGTTAATGCCCACCCTAGAGACTACCCCATCGCTTTCGACTTGGCTTATAGCTCGGAGTAAGCCCACATTCAGACCGTAGTGACGAGCACTACTCTCGAAGCAATCTTTGGCATAAGCTTGTCTACCTATTAGTATCAGGGCGACCAACAGAAGCGTTCTCATCGGTCAATTATCACTATAAAATTCAAGGCGATTATCTTTTTCTGCTTGACAGTCTGAAGCCGCGGCGGCAGCACCTTGGCTACTCAGATAATCGTGCCCGTTGATGGCGATATGATCGATAAAATCCACACTGCTAAGCTTAGTGACTAAGGTGGTACAGGCATCAGCTGGCACACCTTCATAACGGAGTGTGAAGGCGTTATCCGCGCCAGTGTTACCGCTGTCAACTGGGACCAACGTGACATTTTTCCCCCAAACATTAGCCAGTGTTGCTTGCCCAGAATGTTTATCTCCGATCACCGCCATATTGCCGGGTGCACCACCGAAGCGAATGAGTGCCCCCGTCATCTCTCTATCAGACGCAAAGTTATAGCTCCCCCCGACTTTCAACATATTCCGTGTATTGGTCATCAGTTCGCTGATATTACTCATTTCCGTATTGGTATCATTACGGCTAAATAATCCACCACCGACACTAATCCCTATTACCAGTACGATTAACGAAATCGTGATCCATATTCCCGCTTCAAACAGAGAAATTGCACCCCGGTCAATACGATATTCAGTCGCAGTAGTCATCTTCATTTTCCTATGTTATTGATGGACAGAAATCAGTGTATTCAGATCCTGGGTAGATAACAGGATAAGAACCATATAGCCGGCGTTAAGACTGAGGCAGACATATCCGGTGACCGTTGCCAGTCGTTTGATTTGAGCCACGGTTTTCTCTAGCCAGTCACTGGCAAAGTTTTCGATGATATTTTCCGCATTATCCGCTGCGGTGAGGACTTTCAACTTGCGAACACTCTCTGCTGAAGGAAAGGCATAGCCGCTGGCAAAGAGTGCGGCTCCCAAATGTTGTCCTTGCCAGACATGCTGTAAGGTGGCGTCCAATCGTTCGTAAAGCCACGGCGAAGCCCGCTGCATCAGCTGGCTGAGGCTTTGTTCCGTTTTCACCTGGGCACGCAGTAAAGCAGAAATATTTAACAGGAAGCTGACACCCTGAACGTCACGATACAACTTCCAAGGTAACAGACGGTCCAGTAGCTCACGCCTGACGCGGCCAGTGAGATTTGGCAATGACCAGATAATCCATCCCGCCAACAGTAATGCTGCGCTGATAAGGATCAGCAGATGTCCGCTTATACCACGGGAAATGAGGGCCAGTAACTTGAGTGCGCCCTGCCACTGATCCTCACTCACCAGCGCCGCAAGCCTTGGCAGGAAACGCTGACTCACTAGCTGGATCATAAATAAGCAGGAAATCAGTAGCAGCCCCGGATAGGCTAGCGCAGAACCACAGGCAGAGCGCATCTCCCGTGTTGCGCGGGCGATGGTCATTGCCCGACGTAGTGCCGCTGCCAGATGACCGTCACTGACACCGGCGCTGAGTAGCAACAACTCCTGCTCAGGGACCCATCCCTGCAATCCTTTATCCAGTGACATTCCATTATTCAGTGCGACTTTGATCTGCTGAAGGCAATAGATTGCTGGGCTATGCGTAGAACCGGCACTAATAATTAATGTCTCTATCGCATCCGCAATTTTGAATTCGTTTTCCAGTAAAAACGCCAACTCATCATAAAGACTGATCCGGTCCGAACCACTGAAGGTGCGGCGTGCTAAGGCAAACCCTAGACGGTGATAACCCAACCGAAGACGTGTAGAAGCTAGTTTCACCCCTCACCTCCGCCTACGGTGGTCCTGATATCCTCATCCAGCGGACTCAGTAAATCCGCTTCAAGTGGGTCCACCATGCCACAGTGAAGATAATGCTTTAGGTGTTCAGTACGCGTCACTCCTTGCAGGGAATCAAGCCAGTAACGTCGCGCGGCCGTTTTGCCTTGATAGCGATAAATTTCCATAAAACGATCATCAGGGCGTATCACTTCTGCAATCATTTTTCGGCCCTGAGTTCCCTGCCAGCAAGAAGAGCAACCCGCCGGATGTCGAAAGAAGAGTTTTTCCGTCTGGCAATGTTGTGACAGAAATTCACGCTGCGCCGCGGTTAAATGAGGGGCTTTTTTCAGCCAACAGACTTTACAGTCAGGACAGAGGATCGCCACAAGACGCTGAGCAATTAAACCGATCATCAAGCGGGCATCCGCGATTTCGGCAAGCGGAATGTCAAGGGTATCCGTCAGCCGTTCTAAGATGCCTATCGCATCGTTAGCGTGAAGAGTGGTTTGTACCAGGTGCCCTGATTTTGCGGCACTGAGTGCAGCACGGACAGAGTTTTTATCACGGATTTCCCCGATAATCATCGCATCAGGATCTAGCCTCAGGGCAGACGAAATCCCCCGTGACCAAGCCTGACTCAAAGCCAGGGCATCCGTACGATCTGCAATCACCGGCGTCTGTACCGCTCCTGGGATCCTCCCTTCCGGCGGGTCTTCAATGGTCAATAGACGTTTATTATGGGAGGTCTGTTCCAGATAATAGCCACTGAAACACCGCAATGAGGTACTTTTCCCCGACCCCGTCGGCCCGGAAATGATGACTATCCCTTCAGGACGGATGAGCATCCTCCTGATCTGCTGTTGTTGGCTCTCTAGGAAGCCTAGTTCCTGCAGGGAAGGTAAAGCTTGACTGTCATCAGGTAATACCCGCATGACCACATACAACCCGAATTCGGCCGGAGTATGAGCATAACGAGCACCAAAAATACCCAGTTTTCGGACAAATTCACTGCGTAGCCTCCCATCCTGAGCACGATTAGCGTTGAAGCTTTTTTCGGTAACATCACACATTGATAGGATAATAGTCGCTGCTAATTGCATTCCCTCATCACGTTCGAGTTGAGCGAGAGTACGCAACTTGCCATGGATACGCAGCTGTACCAAGGTAATCCCTTGATAACCAATAAGCAGGTGGATATCAGAGGCCTGGCACCTAACTGCTTCTTTAAAATAATGGATCACCCGAGATTGCTGTTCAGAACGACTAATGTCTTCACTAATTTCTTCGCTCCTGTTCTGTCGTTGCCGCTGACGCAATTGATCCAAAGGTAAAGGCTGAAAGCAGAGTTGTGGCGAACGCCGCAGCAATCCCGCCAAAGCCGAAGCGGTCTGAGGATCATGGCGATGATCTTCTGAAAAGTAGACGATAGGTGGCTGCGCGGTAAAATCGGTACAGATATAGGACGAAATCTCTTGCCGATTAATCATTTGCTCCTCCAGAAAACGCAAGCGCAAACGCAGAGCCCTGCTCTCGAGTAACCAAGACTTGGTGAGGTGTAATCGCTACCACTTTCAGTCCGTCAGAGGCTAATACAGTGTTAGCTTCGGCGATCACTGTTGCGCCGTCTGCCCGCTTTAATCTGGCATGCAGATGATGTGAATTTCCCCAAATCTGTTCAACTTCGGGTAAAGAGGCCGCGATTTGATGCTGATCCACCGATGATTGAGTCAGCCTCTGCGGCATGTCTAGACTGTTGCTACCCGTAGATGAGGCTTGACTCAACGGCGTAGTAGGTTGCGATTGATGGGAAGAAAGCGTTTGTAATTCATTTTCAGCCCGAGCCTCTTCGAGCTTGGCTTGGCTAAGCAGTGTCTGCTCTTGAATGCGCTGCAAATCACCCAGACTAAAGGGAGTCGTAGGCAGTTGCGTCGCGGCAGTGACGGTATTAGAGTGCAGTATAAGTACTGCTACTATGACTGATTTACTGTTTTTCATAGATACGCCCTTCCAGTGTCATCAGTAATTTTCCCCCAGTACGCTGGATCCCCACACTGTCTGCCACCAAATTCCCCCCGCTAATCGCGGGGTCTGATAATAAAAGACGAGGACTCAGTGCCGTGAGTAACGTAAACCTATACTCCCTATAACCTCCGCCACCCGGGACTTTCATCGCCTGTGATAGCTGCAACTCGCCGCGAGTGCGTTGTGCCAAACTCACAAGTCCGGTTAAAGTGATTCCCATTGGGCTGTCATGGCTGCTAAATTTTGTGCCAAGGAAACTCAGTTGTAACCTGGCCTCATCTCCGGCACCGGGAAGGTTAAAGCGCTGTTCAGTCACCGGTAGATGTGCTCGATGTAATTGACGAATGAAATCATCTATAGTGTCTGCATCATGCATCCGATAGCTGACTATTAGCGTCCCCCCTTGGGGATAGCACTGGACCTGAGTCAATGCCCAGCCAGCTATAAATAGCGGCAACGGCTCACTTTCACCTTGGCAGCGCTGAAGTGTGTCAGCCAACGAGGGGGAATTATGCCAAGGGGTAGCCCCCTGACGAGCCGCCATCAACTGCTGCTGTTGCAGTAAATACTGCTGTGCGGCGGCAATACGTTGTTGCTGCTGATAATTATTCCACCACAGCCAGGCAGACAGCGCGAAAGCCGCCAGTAATATCAACGCGCCAGGCAGCCTCAGGCGTCGATGGTTAGCCACTTGGCTTAGCCGATACTTACGTGGCAGAGGATCATGTTGCGGTAATAGGGTGTCCAAGCTTAACGCTTCAGTTATCGCCTGCTCATCAGATCGAGGATGGCTCAGATGCTGGTCCCAAACGATCTCCGGTGGACTCAACATCCGAAACTGACGGATATGCCGAAGCATTTCCTCAGCATCGCCCAGATAATCACTGAAAGGGGATAAACTGTTACCGATTCGGGCGACAAACCAGTAACTATGCGAATCAACTCGATATACCGCAAAGCTATTGGCCGGTAACTGCTGTAAAACCGCCAGCGCCAATGAGTAGCTCTTATCCCGCCGTTTATTTTCTGCACTGAGGCGCGTCGTACCCAGCAGGCAACCCTGCTCGCCGCCAAACTCCTGAGGCAAATTAACCTGATAGATATCTGCGCTTCGGGAAAGCCGTTGACGGATTTTCCGTCGCCCCCTGACCGGTAAATAACGCCACTCGAGCCCCAGTACCCACTGCCCGCCGCGATGGTGAACGCAAAAAGCCGTACTGCCAGTCATTTCCGTTACCCCATCAACACAGGTGTGATCAGGATAACCAAGGTCGATTTACTTTTACTTCCGCTGGCTCCCCCTCCCAACAAGAAGAAATGCGAGTGATCAACGCCCTGATGGTCATCGCTATTACTGACCGACTGATAACCGCTAAGGACTAACGTCTGCCCAGAGTTCATCAGCACCCGTTGAGTAAATGTTTTCATCCGAGTTTTCATTAATTCAATGGACGAACTTTGACTGGTAAATGTACGGAACGTCGGGTCATCTGACATATTGATAGCGAACTGCAATTGCATACGCGTTGAGTCGGGCATCAGATAAGGCAATATCGTCATATTTAGCCCCGTGGTAATGGTCGATTTACTGACACTGCTTGAAGACCCAACATTAGCGGTATTTTCAGTACTGGAGTCTGACGCATAATCCTGTTGAAGGGCGACCTGTACGGGGACTGCAGACAGGTTGGTGGTCATACTGGAAACCTGGGTGACCACACTGAGGTGTGTTTGTTCTGCCAGCGCCTGTACCAGCGCTGTGCTACCTTTGCCTTTACCGTCAAGGATCGAAATCCCACTGCTCATCATTTCACTGGCAGCATCCGCATAAGGGGAGGTCAGAGAGAGTCCCAAGCTACTGTTATTGAAGACGGCTTTCCAGTCTATGCCCAGTTGATCATTGTCCTTATTGTCTACGGTATAAACTTGTACATTAAAGACTACCTGACGATTGAGCTGAATATTACGATCATCAATGTAACGCCCTATATCACTCAGTACCCGCGGCGTGTCACGTACCGTCAGTTCACCGTCAGTTAGGTTCATTCGCCCTTTCCCTGGGGTGAGCATCATGGTAACCGTACTGGCGATATCTTTATAAAGACCGGATTTTATTTCCATGGTCGTCGCCTGTGAGGTCGTCCCTTGACCTTTCCCACTGTCAGCATTCCCGGTCGCAGAACTATTAGCCGCGGAAAGGCTGCTAGCGTTATCCTGCGATGAAGTCGTGCCACTGGCAGTACGGGCATAAAAGCTGGCATTATTATCCATAAACAGGATCGGGAAGGTTCGAGTCGTCAAATAGGAAATCACTACCCGATGGTCTACAAATTCCCAACTTAGCCCCAGACGTGCTGTAATCATGTCCAGTAGTCCGGAAGCCGGTCCCTGCCAAAAGAGATCACGCAAACTACTTCCACTACTGCCGGCACCTTGATTGAGTTGGTCGCTAGCCCCCTCCGGTAAGGGGTCACTTAAGGTCGGATCCTGACTGCTGTCAGCCTTACTATTCTGGGCCTGGCTTAGGGCATCTGACGTCACCGTCACCGGGATTTGACATTCCGAGGAGATCAGTGCAGCCAGATCATTCAGATTACTCGCTCCCGGGTGGTTGTAGGTAAGCTGGCAATAAGGAAGTTGCTGATGATTGCCTGCAGAAAGCGTCCTATGCAGGGGCTCGGGATTGATCCACTGGCTTTTTTCATCTATCACATATGAAGGATGCTCTCCAGCCATCAGCAATGCATCTGTCTGCGCAGTGATGCGGACGTTATCATTACCAACATTGTTGATCCTCTGCCAACTACTGCAACCTGAAAGCTGAATCAGACAAAGTGCTACCAGTGTTGGGGCGGAAACCTTCTTTATTTTCATGCCTATTTCATTCCTGATAGTAATAGATAAGGCTGCCGTCAGGGATATCGGCGGGTAATGTCAGCGCTACCGTAACCCCTTCAGGGTCTATCAGTTGCCCCTGATGTAGGCGCACGATCAATCGGCTATGTGCACTCTGTACCATCAGACACCCTGCTAACCCGGGAGTATCCGCAGTCCAAATAAAATGAGTGTCTGCAAGGGTACTAAAATGAATATCATGAACACTTCCGATTCTCTGACCCTCATGTTGTTGCCAGAGTGCAACCCATTTCAGGAAATCGTTCGCTTGCCGTTGGCAATTATTGGCATCAATTTTCCCAGCAAACTGCTGCGTAGGGGTATAATCGAACAACATTAACCCGCCGATAAATACCGACAGCAACCAGTAATAAATCATCGTTCTGCCCTAGCGAGTATCGATTACTATCAGGCATTGCTGCTGATAGATATGCGCATATAAAGGTATTTGTGCCCGAGCGTATAAGTGAATAATATTACTAATGGCCTGAAGGAAATTTTGATGGAAGATCAACGGTGCATCCACCGAGTAATCGACATTACTTTGCCAGTAAATTTGCCAGTGCGGCACATGACTAATCTGACACGATGTTGTCAACGCCCATTGGCTGAGTCCTTGTTTAAGCGTGATCCCCGGAACCATCTGGTAAAGAGTAATTTCTGGAGAGGGAAGCATGCCGTTAAGGTCACCTGAAGATACCTGGCTAGCTTGCGAAAAATTAAAGGAGATGATTATGGTCGCCATAAGTGAAATTAATAATTTTCCCAGCACAAGTTATTTCTCTTTTGTATAAAAGATAATTAATAGCACTAATTGCTAAGCCATTTAATTCATCATAAAGAGATGTCTTTACTTAATCAAACAAAAAATTACCTTATCTTTACGTTATGGGCTAATTAAGCTTATTACTCCAAAACACCTCAAGAAAACCCACCCAAAAAGCTGAATAGACGTTAATCAACCCATGATACAGAGATAAGAACCTCGTTAGGTAGCTAACTTTCATGGTCAGAATAAATGCCAGAGATAAGTATACCCTCCCTATCTTGATTTAATTTTAAATTAACTTATTTTATATTTTTTGAACATACTGAAATAAAAAACAGCGTTTGATTAGAAAATAAGATCTTGTCGATTAAAAATATCAATTATAAACTGCCTGGCATATTTTTCATGAGGGGAAATGAGTGAAGAAATCCACAATGGTAAGACTATCCTCTGAATTGTTCAGGCTAAGCTCGCCATTTCACCTTTTCTCTTACGCCGAGAATTAACTGATTTGAGGCCCTGTAATAGATAGGTACTAAATGAATAGCCTAAATCACAATATCGCAGTCAGCAGGCAGGTCGCGGATTTCAGGCAGTAAAAGCGTTAACCAGACTAGAAGGGTGTAGGTGGGTCTCGCGGAAATAGAGAGCACAAGGCACAGATCCGCTGGCATGGGTTGACAGGCTACAGGGTTTTCTACCTCAAAAAAATGGCGAAGGTGCCTCCTTCGCCATCTACTAAACTCCGGCAGTGGCTGCCGGTGCTAAGCCTGAGAAATGTATCTTGTAGGGTCGAGATTATTGCGGGCCGGCATTAGTTGTTACGTCACCGGGGACATCCTGGCTGTCTGTAACCGTATAACTGTAGGATACTGGGGAGGAGAAGGTTTTGCCGGTTGCTGATGTCCCTGTCGTCTGATCATAAGTGTTATTTTTTTCATAAAAATTATAGGCATAGCCACTACTGTCTTGCGAAATGGTATTCGTGTTATTGGTCGACAGGAAATAGTTAGACTCTGAGTATACCGTACTACCGCTGTTGATCTGCATAGCTTCATACTGTTTCTTGGTGTACGCGTTACCATCCTCAGCCGTATTGGTATCATTATCAGAATAGGTTTTACTGCCATCAAAATAGTTGCTGTAAAGGTGTACCCAACCCCGGAACAACGGGCGGCCGCGGACATTAGGCCCAATCCAGTTATGATGTAAGGTCACGTGAAGTTTTTGGGTCGCAACAAAAGAATCTGAGGAATTGGCACCGATCACCATAGCCAATCGCTCTCCGGCCAAATCGGTGTTATATCCAACCCAATTCCATACCGGGTCAGGCTGCATACTGACCCAATTATCAGTGAAATAGAAATGGTTATAAGAGAGCGTAACTTTGTCAGAACTCAGGGTGACACTCATCAAATCATCACTAGTATCATAAATAGTACAATGGGTGATTAACGCATTAGTGACACGCCTTAAAGAAATACCCTCATAATTGATACCGGCAGTCTTGGTCGTATCTGTCGCGCCAACCGTCTGAGTGGGCATAGCTTGAAGATCTGCGATGCTACCAAAAAAGGTAAGGTTAGCAATTTTAACATTTTGGATATTAGTGCCGGAAGACAGCAACTCACCGTCAAACTTTAGCTGGATATTTTCCAAGGACGCATGACCACCAGAAGCACCTTCAATCGTGGTATTGTTGTTATTTGCCGAAGTGAAATTCAACGTCGTCAAACCACTGCCACCATAAATAGCACCACTGATGATAATATGATGCTGACCACTACTCACCGCGGATTTTAATTCAGCTAAAGTCGTGACCGTCACGGCACTGTAAGAATCCCCTCCCGTCGTATCTGAAAAACCACCACTGCCCGCAGCAAATACATTACCGATAGGTGCTGATATTATTGCCATGCATAAAGTTAACAAGCTAATCTTTTTATTCACCCTATACTCCTTTCTTTATATATATAAAATCACCATCCACATCATTGTTATCAGGAAGACCCTACATTAAAAAAACCAGGATTTAAATAAAATATTTCATTAGATTTTACGATATTTTAAAAAATTTCAGACAGTAAATTATGAGCATAAGAAAATAATGGTAAAGGTGCGAGTGGATAAATTTATCGTATAGAGCGTCGCAGACAGCAGTTAAACACTCTTCACAATATAATGATTGGAATAAAAGAGATAAATAATTTGCGAAGAGTGGAGATATTAGGAGAAAATAAATATTTATGGTCCGCCATCGCGGACCGTAATATCAACGCGTGTATTCAGGCCTTGCGAGGTTTACGTGCTGGTTTTTTTTTACGGTCAGGTACTTTCCCAAGCCCTCGTAGACCGTCGAAACGCATCTGTCTTGCTTGGTTGATCAATGAGCCGAGACTTTCCTGCATTGGCTGCATAAATTGACCGTAGTTCATGCGTTTCTCCGAGATTGCGCCCAACTGAGATTCCCAATGTGCGGTCATATCTGGGCTGGCTGCCGGTTGTGGCAATGCGTTGATCAGTGCCTTACCGACCACTGTCGACTGGATATAACGTCCTTTTTTTTCCAGAAAACCTCGGCGAAACAGCAATTCGATGATGCCAGCACGTGTTGCTTCAGTGCCAAGTCCGTCAGTCTCACGCAGGACCTTTTTCAACGACTTATCCTGTACAAAACGGGCAATGCCGGTCATCGCTGACAGCAGAGTTGCATCGGTAAAATAGCGTGGCGGCTGGGTCTTTTTATCCACCACTTCACCATGTTCACACAGCAATTCATCGCCGCGACTGACTTCAGGTAACGGCGTACCGTCATTCTCTTCATCACGTTCTTTACTGCCAAGCAGCACCCGCCAGCCAGCTTCCGCCAAAAAGCGGGCTTTAGCCACGAATTTACCGCCGGTTATTTCAAGGGTAATCACACATTTGCGGAACACCGCGTCTGGGCAAAACTGCATCCGGTACTGACGTGCCACCAAGCTGTAGACGTTACGCTCATTTTCCGTCAACTTTACCTGCCCGCGACGGGCGGTAGGAATAATGGCATGGTGCGCATCGACTTTTTTATTATCCCAACAGCGATTACGTCGGTCAGTATCCAGTTCTTTGGGAGCTGGCTGATCAGCCAGATGGCTGCTGATTGCGTCTAAAACAGCATGCCGGTCAGCAAAATGCTCTTCTGGCAGATAACGGCAGTCCGAACGGGGATAAGTGATCAGTTTATGGGTTTCATACAGCCGCTGACAGACATCCAGCACAGTCTGGGCACTCAGCCCAAAGCGGCGTGCTGCCTCAATTTGTAAGCCTGATAAAGAAAAAGGCAGCGGTGCCGTTTCCTGCTCACGCTTATCCTGATAATCGGTCACGGTCGCAGGTTGACCCGCAATCCGTTTGCAGACATGCTCCGCCAGCGAGCGGTTGAGTAAGCGCCCTTCTTCATCCTGCCAAGACTCGCAGGCATCGCTGGGCACCCACAATGCTGTAAAACGCTGTTCGTCCGCCGCCAGAATATGCGCCTTTACTTCGAAAAAATCTTTTGCCACAAAATTTTCGATTTCGGCATCACGCTTAACCACTAGGCCGAGGACCGGCGTTTGTACGCGTCCTACAGAAAGTACTCCGTTATAACCCGCATTACGGCCAAACAAGGTATAAGCGCGGGTCATGTTAATACCATAGAGCCAGTCAGCCCGCGCTCGAGCCAGGGCAGATATACACAGTGGCGCAAAGTCACGATTATCGCGCAGTTTTTCGATCGCGCGAGTAACCGACTGGGGGTTAAGGTCATTGATAAGGCATCGTTGTACAGACTGTCGCTTTTCAGGACTTAGTTTGAGGTAGTCCAAGACTTCATCGACCAACAACTGCCCTTCTCGATCCGGGTCGCCAGCATGGACAACTGTGCTAGCCTGACTCAACAGTTCTTCGATGACTTTCAGTTGCTTTGCCACTTCAGGGCGCGGCTTAAGCTGCCACTTTTGAGGCACGATTGGCAGATCAGCTAAAGACCAGCGGGCGAATTTGGGGTCATAATTTTCTGGCTGCGCCTGTTCAAGCAAGTGGCCAACGCACCAAGTGACGATCTGATTATCACCGCAGGCAATAAATCCCTGTCCGCGGCGGTGTGGCTTAGGTAATACCTCGGCGATGGCCCTACCAAGGCTGGGTTTTTCGGCAATAAACAAACGCATTAACCGCTATCTTCCTATAGTTCCCGACATGGACAACCGGCTGCCGGGGATAAAAACTTGATCCTCCCACTGGAGGTTTACCGGCATGCCGGTGTATGGCATCCTTGTCAGCTAGCGAGTAACCGCGAACGCCGAGGGGCCATCATGCCAGAAAGGGTAGCCCCTTTCTCTCAGAAATGGCTGACAAACGGGGTACTGTCCAGAGGCGCTACAGGTGCTGCTTTTAACTGAGGGGTACCCAGATACAGAAAGCCCACCAGCTTGTCCTGAGGACGACAACCCAATGCCTCGCAGACCATGCTGTCTTCGGTCCAGGCACCACTACGCCAGATACCGTTAAAGCCTTGGGCCTGAGCTGCCATCTGCATCGCCATCACCGCACAGCCAGCAGAGACAACCTGCTCCCAGTGTGGGACCTTCGGATGTTCCTCGCAACGGGCGATCACTGCAATAATTAACGGTGCCCGGAACGGGGCATTTTTCGCTTTGTCGATCGCCTTCTCATCCAGTCCCTGACGTTGTGCAGCACTGACCAACAAATCACTAAATCGATCACGTCCTGCGTTTTCAATCATCACAAAATGCCAAGGCCTGAGGGTGCCGTGATCAGGTGCACGCAGCGCCGCTTGCACGATGTTCTCACGCGCATCACCCTGTGGCGCAGGTTCGGTTAAACGTGCCGACGAGCGACGTTGCAGTAATATTTCCAATGCGTCCATAACCACCTCTTGTGCGATAAATATCAGCTAAGTCTGGCATAACAATGTGATTTGTAACAGTCTGCGGTGATTTCCTGCTGACTTTTACAGCGCTGCTCTTTAGGATGTGCCCTGAATCCATCAGAATTCAGGCTGTCACCCAGCCTGCTGACACTTAACGGAGAAATTATGCGCACATTGTGGCGATTGATCAGCCGGCTGTTTTCGGTGGCTTGGCGGGTCATTAATTTTATCAGGGAGTTTATCCTCAACCTGTTTTTACTCGTACTGATCATTGCCGGTATCGGTATCTGGTTGCAGGTCAGTGGCGGAGGCAGCAGCTCATCAGCCAAAACCTTGACCGGCGGTGCACTGAAAATCGATCTAAACGGTAGTGTGGTCGATCAGCCTTCCTCACAGAACCGCCTCGGAAAAATCGGCCGCGAGTTATTGGGTTCACGCAGCGAAACGCTGCAACAGAACTCAGTATTTGATATCGTCGATGCGATCCGTCAGGCAAAAAATGACAGCAAAATAACCGGTATTGTCTTAGACCTGCGGGATTTTTCTGGTGGCGACCAACCGGCGCTGCGCTACATCGGTAAGGCATTACAAGAATTCCGTGAAAGCGGTAAGCCGGTGTATGCCTACGGTGATAATTACAGCCAAGCACAGTATTATCTGGCAAGCTTCGCCACCACCCTGTATCTCTCCCCGCAAGGGGCCGTGGATATTCACGGGATGGCGACCAACAGCCTCTATTATAAATCACTGCTAGATACCCTTAAGGTCTCCTCTCACGTGTTCCGGGTCGGTACCTATAAATCCGCGGTAGAGCCATATCTGCGCGATGATATGTCGCCAGCCGCCCGTGACGCCGACAGTCGTTGGATTGGCCAACTATGGGATAACTACCTAGACACCGTTGCGGCGAACCGCAAGCTGACACCTCAACAAGTGTTCCCAGGGGCGGATGCTTTGATCACTGCGCTCAAAGCGGTAAATGGCGACACCGCAACCTATGCGCTGAACAGCCGGTTGGTTGATGGCCTGGAGTCCCGTGCAGCAGTTGATCAGATCCTTACCAAAAAATTTGGCTGGGATGGACAGACCAAAGATTACCGTAATGTCAGTATCTATAACTATCCGTTGGACAGCACACAAAACAGCAAACCCGCTAATATCGCGGTAGTGGTTGCAAATGGTGCTATCGTTGATGGTGAATCAGCCTCTGGCAATGTTGGCAGCGACACACTGGTCCGCCAAATCCGTGCTGCCCGTCTGAATAAACACATCAAGGCGATTATCTTACGGGTAAACAGTCCAGGAGGTAGCGTCACCGCTTCTGAAGCCATCCGTGAGGAGTTAATGGCTGCCCGTGAAGCCGGTAAACCGATTGTGGTATCCATGGGTGGCGTCGCCGCCTCCGGCGGATATTGGATTTCTACCCCAGGCAATTATATTATTGCCAGCCCGACGACGTTAACCGGCTCTATCGGTATCTTTGGGGTGATCAATACCATCGAGAACAGCTTATCGACCATTGGTGTCCACACCGACGGTGTGTCCACTTCCCCGCTGGCAGATGTGACGATGACTAAGGCTCTCCCAACGCAGGTTGAGCAGATGATGCAGATCAGTATCGAAAACGGCTATCGTAACTTTGTCAGTCTGGTGGCGCAGTCCCGTCATAAAACTCCGCAGCAGATCGATGCAATTGCCCAAGGTCATGTTTGGACCGGCAGCGATGGTAAGGCCAACGGTCTCGTCGACCAGCTCGGCGATTTTGATGATGCCATTAATAAAGCAGCACAATTGGCAGGCGTGAGCCAGCCACAGCTGGAGTGGTATCAGGAACAACCCACCTTTGTCGACCAAGTTATCGATCAGATGACCGGCTCTGTCAGCGTAGTACTACCTGCTAGTGTCAAAGCATTTCTCCCTGCACCACTGGCAGAAGTGATGACCGACCTGCAGAAACAGCCGGGCCTCAGTGCACAGACCAGCGACCCTCAAAGCCGCTATGCATTTTGTATGAACTGCGGCGTGATGAACTGATCGCCAGTCATTACACCGGTTCCTTCCCGTACAGCCCCCGCAAGCCGGGGGCTGTTTTTCATCGTAATAGCTTTTATACTGCTGGCCTATTACGCTTCGTTTATTAATCGGATACCCCGTGCCCATGCAAAGAAAAAATATTTATGTCGCTTATACCGGCGGAACCATTGGTATGCAGCGTTCTGCTCAGGGCTATGTGCCAGTTTCAGGCCATTTACAGCAACAACTCTTGGCGATGCCGGAATTCCATCGCCCAGAGATGCCGGCCTTCAGCATTCATGAGTACCAGCCCTTGATGGACTCCTCGGACATGACTCCCCAAGACTGGCAGGTGATTGCCGATGATATTTATAAAAACTATCAAGATTACGACGGCTTTGTGATCCTGCATGGCACTGACACCATGGCCTTCACCGCCTCTGCACTCTCTTTTATGCTGGAAAATCTCGGCAAGCCGGTGATTGTCACCGGCTCACAGATCCCACTGGCTGAACTGCGTTCTGACGGTCAGCAGAACCTGCTGAATGCCTTATATGTGGCGGCCAATGCCCCAGTCAATGAAGTGACGCTGTTCTTTAATAACACCCTATTTCGCGGCAACCGCTCTACCAAAGCCCATGCCGATGGCTTTGATGCGTTTGCCTCGCCGAATCTGACTCCGCTATTGGAAGCCGGTATTCATATTCGTCGCCTGCATACCCCACCGGCACCGGCCGCTAACGGTCCGTTCAAAGTACACAACATCACACCACAACCTATCGGTGTAGTGACCATTTATCCGGGTATTTCGGCAGATGTGGTCAGTAACTTCCTCAGACAACCGGTCAAAGCACTGATCCTGCGCTCTTACGGTGTCGGCAATGCGCCGCAAAATCGCGAGTTTCTAACAGTACTGAAACAAGCATCCGAACGCGGTATCGTCGTCGTGAACCTGACGCAGTGTATTTCCGGAAAAGTCAATATGGGCGGTTATGCGACCGGCAGTGCATTAGAAAGTGCTGGAGTGATCAGTGGATTTGATTTGACTGTCGAGGCTGCCCTGACCAAGTTACATTACCTGTTGTCTGCGGGCTATCAGACCAACGAAATCCGTGAACTGATGCAGAGCAACCTGCGCGGTGAATTGACCCGCGACTGAGCCTACTAGCGGCCCGCTTTCGGGCCGCTGTTGTCCATTAATGGGTCTTGTTAAACCTCAATGGGATATGGCTGTCGTCAATGCCTAGCTCTTCCTTCAGCTCGCGGCGACTTTTGATCACCATTCGCCCCTGTTGATCGATGCTCAAATGCTCAGGGGTGTGGTTAAATTTCGACTGCCACAGCATGACCAGTTGCAAACTGTGCTCACGCTGCTGCGCGGTCAGAGGCGTTCCATCCGGCCACTTACCTGTTTCGCTAGCAGTCTGTAAACGCTGATACAATTCAGGTGTCATACCCGCCAGCACATTCTCTAAACTCTGCATTCAGTTACCCCGGCGTATTATTTCCCTGTGGATCAGTAAAACTTAATGAGGCAGAATTCACACAATAACGTTCACCGGTGGGTTGTGGACCATCGGGGAATACATGTCCCAAGTGGGAGTCACATTGCCCACACCGGATTTCGGTACGTTGCATCCCATGTGAACTGTCTTGCAGATAACGTATCGCTTCCGGCGAAACCGGCTGCCAGAAACTCGGCCAGCCACACCCGGCATCAAATTTAGTGTCCGAATAAAATAACGGCGCATTACACACCAGACAGTGATAAATCCCCTCTTCAGTATTGTGCAACAGAGCACCACTGAAAGGGGGTTCGGTGCCCCGTTCGCCGGTCACGTAACGCTGCATTTCGGTCAGAGGTCGGGAAGCAGTGTTTCCCCAAGGTTTATCATTCGACATCAAATACCTGCTTTTTGTCTGAAAATGAGATAGCGCATATTATAACAACTGAGTAACAATAATGGCTGCTATTTTGTGCTTAGCCTTGGAAAAAAGCGCTGACGATTATTTAACGTGATCTGAATCCCATTTTTAGCCTAGTCTATCTCGTGGCCATCAGCTTGAACGGAACGAGATGATGAATAATCCTTAACATTCCAAACCGTTAAACTCTGCTCGACACTTGATCTGCCACAAGGATTGACACGATTAAGCTTGACGATTCAGGTGGTTTTTGTAATTTTACAGCCAAGCTTTCATTCTTATTCAATAACCCATAGCTGGTGGAATATATGACTATCAAAGTAGGTATCAACGGTTTTGGCCGTATCGGTCGCATTGTTTTCCGTGCTGCGCAACAGCGTTCAGACATCGAGATCGTTGCCATCAACGACCTGCTAGACGCAGATTACATGGCGTACATGCTGAAGTATGACTCCACCCACGGTCGTTTCGACGGCAGCGTAGAAGTGAAAGACGGCGCGCTGATCGTTAACGGTAAGAAAATCCGTGTCACCAGCGAAAAAGACCCTGCTAACCTGAAATGGGACGAAGTGGGTGTTGATGTTGTCGCTGAAGCGACCGGCATCTTCCTGACTGATGAAACCGCGCGTAAACACATCACAGCCGGTGCTAAAAAAGTGGTACTGACTGGCCCGTCTAAAGACGATACCCCGATGTTTGTTCGTGGTGCTAACTTCGATAAATACAACGGACAAGATATCGTTTCTAACGCCTCTTGTACCACTAACTGCCTGGCACCGCTGGCAAAAGTGATCAACGATAACTTCGGTATCATCGAAGGTCTGATGACCACTGTCCATGCGACTACCGCTACCCAGAAAACCGTTGATGGCCCGTCTCACAAAGACTGGCGCGGCGGCCGTGGTGCCTCTCAGAATATTATCCCATCGTCTACCGGTGCTGCGAAAGCGGTCGGTAAAGTACTGCCAGAACTGAACGGTAAACTGACCGGTATGTCATTCCGTGTCCCAACCCCTAACGTTTCTGTGGTTGACCTGACTGTCCGTCTGGACAAAGCGGCAACTTACGAGCAGATCAAGACCGCGATTAAAGCAGCGGCTGAAGGCGACATGAAAGGTGTACTGGGTTACACCGAAGATGATGTTGTGTCTACCGATTTCAACGGTGAAGTTTGCACTTCTGTGTTTGATGCAAAAGCCGGTATTTCACTGAATGATAACTTCGTGAAACTGGTCTCTTGGTACGACAACGAAACCGGTTATTCACACAAAGTGCTTGACCTGATCGCACTGGTTGCGGCCAAATAATTCTACAGTAAGTCTGGATATTCTCAGGGGCGACTACGGTCGCCCTTTTTTTGTTTTTGAACACGCTGTGGAGGTGTAAGTTGCAAGACTCCTTATACAAATTGCCGGTCACAAGACAGTTAAGCCCCTGCCTTTCTATCCGACAGAAAGATGAGTTACCGCTATTGGTGATTAACCATCCACGGCTACGGGCGGTCATTGCCCTACAGGGAGCACAGCTAATTTCCTGGCAACCTGCTGGCCAGAAACCGGTGATTTGGCTCAGTGACAACAGCTTTTTCCAGAACGGGACTGCCATCCGCGGGGGTGTCCCGGTCTGCTGGCCCTGGTTTGGTGGTCAAGGTAAACCTTCCCATGGTTTTGCCCGTACTCTGCCTTGGACATTGATGGCCCATGATGAAAGTCCACAAGGGGTGATGCTGACCTTTGAACTGAAAAGCTCACCACAGACCCTTAGGTTGTGGCCCCATGAGTTCTCACTGATTGCCCGCTTCCGCTTGGGGGAACACTGTGAAATTGAGCTGGAAGCGCATGGTAAGCACACTTCCACGGGAGCATTGCACAGCTACTTCGAAGTAGAGGATATTGCTGGGGTGTCCGTTAACGGTTTGGGCAGCGCCTATACTGATAAAGTCCTTAATGATGCGCTAGGTGAATTGCAGGGGCCACAAACCTATCCTGGTCGAGTGGATCGTATTTTCACCGACGCGGCTAATCTCAATGTTATCGACGATAGCGTTGGGCAACGCCACATCGAAGTAAGTCACCAGTATAAAAGTGACGTTGTCACTTGGAATCCAGGCCCGGAACTCTCCTCCAGCATGGAAGATATGGCTGCTAATGGATACCGTACTATGGTGTGTGTCGAAACGGCCCGTATCAATCGACTGCTAGTCAGCAAAGCTGAAGCACCGGCGAAGATGGGTGTGATCATTAGGGTCGTGGCGGCTACGGCCTGAACGCCTCCCCGCGAAAGGCTATTGGGTGTCGCGGGGAGCATACGCCCCGCGCCCCTTGAACACAGCTTGCTTAGAAGGTGTAGCTGACGCCGGTCCAGAGCATGGTTTGCCCAGAACGCGCCACCAGCGGACTGTCTTTGACTTGATTGCTGAACCATTGATAACGCGCACCAGCTGCCAACCGCCAACGCTTGGAGAGCGGATAGACCGCACTCAGCTCCGCATAGGGGAGCCAGCTATCACTCGCCTGATATTCTGCCAAGCCGCTGCGGGCGGACTCTTGCCCGGAAATACCATAGTAATAATCAGTCTGATGGGCACTATTCCAGCTTAGCCCCAGTCCCGGATTCACAGCAACCTTGCCCAGCATTAACGGATAGTGCCAGTTGCTGTTCCAGATAAAGCCGTTGCTCTGATTGAGCAAATCCCCAACCAGCGAGGTCTTAAAGATCCCCCAGTCAGCCTGATGCTGCCACATTCCCCCGGCCATCATGGTTAAATGACGTTTATTCATCTGCTTAACTGCCGGATCATCACTACGGCTAGGGTTAAACTCCTGGCCTGACGTCGTGAGGATCACAGAGAATTGGTCTTCACTGCCTTTCCACAGGTAGTAACCGCCCTGCAAACCATTAACAAAGAAGTTATCACCTTGATAGTTAACCAGCGGCAGCGGATAAACACGGTTATCTCCCCCTTGGTAGGGTGACTGAACATAAAGCCCAGAGATGCCCAGCGTCAGTAGATTTTCTGCGGCTGAAACGGTGGCTGAACTGATGGCGAGGGCAATCATACCCAGCATCAGAAGACATTTTCTCACAATAAAATTTCCTTTTCACTGAGGGTGTAAAGCCCTCCATTATCAGCATTATTCATTGCGGACAACATCAGATGATCCCAATCCCTGCGAGCTGTTATAGCGGTTATGTGCAGGCTTAGCACGGTTTGTTATTGATATCTTGTGAAAACCTGAAAAATACCAGTGCTGGATTGTCGATCTCTGACTACAGTTAATCATAGCGGCTCAACACAATATTCCTCACCTTGGCTGTTTTTTCTCTCAACCCAATCTGGCATAAGGGTTGCTGTATCAGATAAGAGTCGTTCATTCTCGGAGCGAATTCTGCCGGAACTTTGCTCCTTTACCTGTGCTAAAAAATGAAAGGACGGGCATCGTTATGAATATATTCGATCACTATCGGCAGCGCTACGAAGCGGCCAAAGACGAAGAGTTCACCCTGCAAGAATTTCTTTCAATCTGTAAACAGGACCGCAGTGCTTACGCCAATGCGGCCGAAAGGCTACTCACCGCCATCGGCCAGCCTGTGATGGTGGATACCGCGCAGGACCCACGTTTGTCCCGTATCTTTTCAAACCGTGTGGTGCCCCGCTACCCGGCCTTTGAAGAGTTTTTTGGTATGGAAGACGCTATTGAGCAAATCGTTTCCTATCTAAAACATGCGGCTCAAGGACTAGAAGAGAAGAAACAGATCCTCTACCTGCTCGGCCCTGTGGGTGGGGGTAAATCATCGTTAGCAGAACGTCTCAAGGCGCTGATCCAGCGGGTCCCCATCTATGTCCTGACCGCCGACGGTCAGCGTAGCCCCGTCAACGATCATCCATTATGCCTGTTTAACCCAGCGGAAGATGCCGCGATCCTCGCGCAGGAATATGGTATTCCGCGCCGCTATCTTGGAACCATCATGTCGCCCTGGGCCGCAAAACGACTGCATGAGTTTGGTGGCGACATCTCACGCTTTAAGGTAGTAAAAGTCTGGCCATCTATCCTCGAACAATTGGCGATTGCTAAAACTGAGCCTGGGGATGAGAATAACCAAGATATTTCCGCTCTGGTGGGTAAAGTCGATATCCGTCAGTTGGAACACTATGCGCAGAATGATCCCGATGCTTACAGCTATTCCGGTGCCCTGTGCCGAGCTAACCAAGGGATCATGGAGTTTGTTGAGATGTTTAAGGCCCCCATTAAGGTGCTACATCCGTTGCTGACCGCCACTCAGGAAGGTAACTATAACGGTACCGAGGGGATCTCCGCCCTGCCGTTTAACGGTATCATCCTCGCTCACTCCAACGAATCTGAATGGGTACAATTCCGCAATAACAAAAATAACGAGGCATTCTTGGACCGCGTCTATATCGTCAAAGTGCCTTACTGCCTAAGGGTGTCGGAAGAGATCAAAATCTACGACAAACTGCTGTCCAATAGTGAATTAGCTGAGGCCCCTTGTGCGCCGGGAACACTGGAAACCCTGTCCCGCTTTATTATATTGTCGCGACTGAAATCACCGGAAAACTCCAGCATCTATTCAAAAATGCGGGTCTATGATGGTGAGAGCCTAAAAGATACCGACCCGAAAGCCAAATCCTGGCAAGAGTATCACGATTACGCTGGGGTAGATGAAGGAATGAACGGTCTATCGACCCGTTTTGCCTTTAAGATCCTCTCAAGGGTATTTAACTTCGACCATGCTGAGGTAGCCGCCAACCCGGTGCATCTGTTTTATGTGCTTGAACAGCAGATCGAGCGGGAACAGTTTCCCCAGGAGACCGCAGACAGATATTTGGAGTTCCTTAAAGGGTATTTAACCCCCAAATACGCAGAGTTTATCGGCAAAGAGATCCAAACGGCTTACTTGGAGTCCTACTCAGAATATGGCCAAAATATCTTCGACCGCTATGTCACCTATGCGGATTTCTGGATCCAAGATCAGGAATATCGCGACCCTGACACTGGCCAGTTGTTTGATCGTGAAGCGCTCAATGCCGAATTGGAGAAAATCGAAAAGCCGGCGGGCATCAGTAACCCTAAAGATTTCCGCAATGAAATTGTTAACTTTGTGCTGCGTGCTCGAGCACAAAATGGTGGCCGTAATCCTAACTGGACCAGCTACGAAAAACTGAGAACCGTCATTGAGAAAAAAATGTTCTCCAATACCGAGGAGTTGTTACCGGTCATTTCCTTTAACACTAAAACCTCCACGGATGAACAGAAAAAACACGACGATTTTGTCGACCGTATGATGGAAAAAGGCTATACCCGTAAGCAGGTGCGCCTGCTGTGTGAGTGGTACCTACGGGTGCGTAAGTCTTCATAATCCGTCACCGGGACAGCGGGAACTCCGGTTCCCGCTGGCCTCCCGTTTAACAGTGATGTCCGGGAGCAGCTATGTCTTATTTTATTGACCGACGACTTAACGGTAAAAACAAAAGTGCTGTCAATCGGCAGCGGTTTCTACGCCGTTATAAAGCACAGATCAAAAAGTCGCTCTCCGAGGCGATCAATAAACGTTCGGTGACCGATATCGGCCACGGTGAGTCGGTGTCTATCCCTATCGACGATATTCGTGAGCCTGCCTTCCATCAAGGTGGCGGTGGAGATCGTACCCGTGTCCATCCGGGGAACGATCAATTTATCACCCGTGACCGCATTGAGCGAAACCCGCCGGGAGGCAGTGGCGGCAGCGGACAAGGGGATGCCAGTCAACAGGGAGATGGTGAAGATGGCTTCAGTTTCTCTGTCTCCAAAGATGAGTACTTGGATCTGTTATTCGACGATCTGGAACTACCGAATCTGCAAAAAACTCACCAGCCGCAACTGACAGAGTTCAAAGTACATCGTGCTGGCTATACGGCCAACGGCGTCCCTTCCAATATCAGTGTGGTCAGATCCCTACAGAATTCTTTGGCGCGTCGTACGGCGATGACAGCGGCCAAGCGCCGTCGCCTAAAAGAGCTCGAACAGGCGCTAGAGGCCCTGCAACATCAAGAACCGGCGCAGTTACTCGAGCAGGAACAGTTACGATGTGAAATGGCGGAATTGAAAGCGGCCATTGCTCGGGTGCCGTTTATTGATACCTTCGATTTGCGCTACAAGAATTTTGAAAAACGTCCTGAGCCCTCCAGCCAGGCGGTTATGTTCTGCCTTATGGATGTCTCAGGCTCAATGGATCAAGCCACTAAGGATATGGCGAAACGTTTTTATATCCTGTTATACCTGTTCCTCAGCCGCAGCTACAAAAATGTTGAGGTCGTCTATATTCGCCACCACACTCAGGCTAAAGAGGTGGATGAACAAGAGTTTTTCTACTCACAAGAAACCGGTGGCACTATTGTGTCCAGTGCCCTCAAACTGATGGATGAAGTGATTAAACAGCGCTATGACCCACAGCAGTGGAACATCTACGCTGCTCAAGCCTCTGACGGCGACAACTGGGCGGATGATTCCCCCCTTTGCCATCAGTTGCTGGCAACACAATTACTGCCGGTTGTCCGTTATTACAGCTACATTGAAATCACCCGCCGTGCCCATCAGACCCTGTGGCGTGAGTATGAGCAGCTACAGCGTCAGTTTGATAACTTCGCCATTCAGCAGATCCGTGAGCCTGGTGATATCTACCCGATATTTCGTGAGCTTTTTCAGCGCCAAGTAACCTCCTCATGACCCAGTGTCTGGCCGGCAACTGACTGGCCAGACTTTCTGCGCTGAAATGCAATATTGATCACAGTTTTCTACCGGCCTGCAGTGATTTAATGCCCGTGATCGTCCGTTGTTCTTGGGTGAGAAAACTCAGTAAACGTCTGAACCTCCAAGGTCTCGACCACCTCACTTCGCCAACATCACCATGTATATGAGAGAAAACAGTATGAAGATCGGTTATCTTTTTCCATTGGCTATCATTGTTGCTGGCTTTGGCTTTTTGATTTGGTTTATTGCCAGCGGTACTTGGATCCCCGGTCAGTAATCTTCTGTTTTTCCGATATATTCACGGATTAATTGTGCGGTAATCATCCAGATACCTAATAAAAGACTCCATTTCTATCAATACATCGTTTATACCTTTGAAAATCTGACTAATCTCAGAAAAAAACGATGATTTTTTTTCCCCTAAACCATTAAAAATAGCGTACAGTGGTTCCTTATTTATCACCCCTTTGTGCCAGCGGATTGGCAAAATGCCGTCCGGCTACGACATTTACCCTCAATTTATTCTTCGGGGAGCCGCTATTTTGGAAACCAGCACGATTTATAGTCTTTTTGTTATTGGCTCCGTACTGGTAGCATCAAGT
Organism: Tatumella saanichensis; assembly: GCF_000439375.1. Lineage (GTDB taxonomy): Bacteria > Pseudomonadota > Gammaproteobacteria > Enterobacterales > Enterobacteriaceae > Tatumella > Tatumella saanichensis. The sequence continues at coordinate 268,588 of NZ_ATMI01000041.1, read as the reverse complement.
ATTCTGTTAAGCGCTTTTTCTTCCCGTTTAGGTATTCCCATCCTAGTCATCTTCCTCGCTCTCGGTATGCTCGCGGGTGAGGATGGAATCGGCGGGATAGTCTTTAATAACTACCCTGTCGCCTATCTGGTGTCTAACTTGGCACTGGCGGTGATCCTGCTCGATGGTGGGATGCGTACCAAAGTAGGCTCCCTGAAAGTCGCCTTGCTGCCCTCACTGTCGCTGGCTACCGTCGGCGTACTGATTACCGCGGGTTTGACCGGAATGATGGCAGCCTGGTTATTTCATCTTGATCTGATCCAGGGCTTTCTGATTGGTGCCATCATCGGCTCTACCGATGCTGCAGCGGTGTTTTCACTACTTGGCGGTAAAGGGCTGAATGAACGTGTCAGCTCCACCTTAGAAATCGAATCCGGCAGTAATGACCCGATGGCGGTGTTTCTGACCATCACCCTAATCGATATGATCCAGAAAGGCCAAAGCGGGCTGGATATGATGTTTCTAGTACACCTGGTACAGGAGTTCGGGCTGGGAATTGTATTTGGTATCGGTGGTGGTTTCGCTATTCAGCAACTCATTAACCGAATTACTGTTCCAGCAGGTCTTTATCCTCTGCTGGCGGTCAGTGGCGGTATTCTCGTGTTCTCCCTGACCACATTACTGCAAGGCAGTGGTATATTGGCTGTCTATCTTTGCGGGTGCTGGCTGGGGAATACCCCAGTACGTAACCGCCACGGTATCTTGCAAACCTTTGACGGCATGGCCTGGCTCAGCCAAATTGGCATGTTTATTGTGTTGGGCCTGTTGGTGGTGCCGACCGATCTATGGCATATCGCCGTACCGGCCATGTTATTATCCCTGTGGCTAATTTTTATTGCCCGGCCACTGTCGGTATTCGCCGGACTGTTGCCATTTCGTAACTTTACCCTGCGCGAGCGCTTTTTTATCAGCTGGGTGGGATTACGCGGTGCGGTGCCGATTATCTTGGCAGTATTTCCGATGATGGCCGGACTGGATAATGCCAAGCTGTTTTTTAATATCGCCTTCTTTGTGGTGCTGGTTTCTCTTATGCTACAGGGTACAACTCTTGGTAAGGCCGCCAAGATCGCCAAAGTGGTTATTCCGCCTACCGCCGCCCCAATCCAGCGCATCGGTTTAGATATCCATCCCGACAGCCCGTGGGAAGAATTCGTATATCAGCTTAATGCCGATAAATGGTGTGTCGGTGCCGCGTTACGTGAATTGGAAATGCCGGATGGCACCCGTATTGCTGCACTGTTCCGTGCGAATACCCTGATGCACCCGTCCGGATCGACGCGACTAAAGGAAGGCGATATCCTTTGCGTCATTGGCCGCGAAAAAGACCTGCCCGCGTTAGGTAAAATGTTCAGCCAGAGTCCTCCTGTCGCGTTAGAGCAGCGCTTCTTCGGAGATTTTATCCTCGATGCCAGCGCTGAACTTTACGATGTCGCCCAAGTTTACGGACTTGAACTGGATCCAGAGACCCATGCACACCAGCCGCTGGGTAAATTAATCACCCAACAACTGGGAGGTACCCCAGTGGTCGGCGATCAACTGGAATGGCTGCATGTAATTTGGACGGTCGCTGAGAAAGAGGGCAATGAGATCCTAAAAATTGGGGTCAGAATGCCGGAACAGCATGCCTGAATACCGTTGCCGGGTAGCGTTTCGCCCTCCACCCGGCAAACCCACATTTCCCCGCCCTGCCAGCTCCCCCAGCTGCTAAAAAATTATCACTGCGGGGCTGTTCGCTGTTCGCGAAACAGGGTAACCTTGTCCGCTTTTTTTCAGGTCCTCTGCACTTTATGAATAAATACACTCTGTTACTACTGAGCTTGGTGCTGCTTGCACCGTTAGGTATTGACCTGTATCTGCCAACCTTACCTCAGGTCGCAGCCGGGCTGCAGACTCCGGTCAGTAATGTCCAGTCGACAATCCCTCTGTTCCTGTTGGTGATGGGACTCGGTCAATTAGTCACCGGTCCACTGGTGGATAATTTTGGCCGCAAACCGGTGGCGATGGCTGGACTGATCCTCTATGCCGCAGGCAGCCTGACTGCCACACTGTCCGTTCACTGGCCGCTATTTTTGGCAGCGCGAATTATTCAAGGCTGTGCGGTCTGCTGCACTGCGGTTGTGGCGTTCAGTGGTGTGAGAGATCGTCTCAGCGGAGATGAAGCGGCTAAAACCTTCGGTTTTCTTAATGGTGCCCTGAATATTGTGCCAGCACTGGCACCGCTGCTCGGGGGCACTTTGGCTGAGTTCTGGGGTTGGCGGGCGCCCTTCGCTTTCCTATGTTTATATGCGGTGTTTATCGGTATCCTGATCCTGCTCTTTCTACCAGAAACCCGTCCGGAAAATACCCTAAAGGTCTCCTTTTTTCCTGTGAAATCCTATGCGGCAATCCTATCATCACCGCGCTTTATCTTCTTTTCACTGGCTAATGCCGGAGCGTTGGGAATGGTACTGACCTATGTCTCACTGGCGCCGCAGGTGCTGATGGAGCAGGCGGGACTGTCGACCTTCGCATTTGCCCTTGCATTTGGTGCCAACGGGCTGTGGATCATGTTGGTCAGCAGTATTGTCAGTTATGTGATCCGTAAAGCCGGGCGGCCGTTCTGCCTGCTAACCGGCTGTGTCTGTATGCTGGTGGCGGCCGCACTACTGAGCAGCGAATCAATGCTGTTTAGTCATGAAGCACAGGTCTATTGGCTAAGTTATATGTTGCCAGTGGCTATTGCCGTGGCGGGACTGGCATTCATTATTGGCCCTGCCACCAGCTATGCCTTAGAGCCTTATCAGCAACAAGCGGGAATGGCCTCAGCGCTACAAGGATTTATTCAGATGGCTGGCGGTGCTGCAGGGAGTCTGATGATGCTGGCGTTACCCTTACGTCCGCAACATGCGTTGGCTTGGATGATGTTAATAGGGGCTCTACTGGCGCTAGCCGCTTGGCGTTGCACCCGTTACGTGAAAGGCACGGTTACCGAAATTGCCAAATAAGCGTTGTTGGACGTCAATAGCGTAAATCGGCCGGACTGATCCGGCCACCAGCGACCTCGGCAATGAACTGCCGAGGATCGCTTCAGATCACATGGAACGGCACCCGTGGTGCCACAGCACACATCAGTTCATACCCCACGGTATCGCATGGCTGCGCCACATCATCAATTTTTACTTGCTGGCCCCACAGCTCCACCGAAGAACCAATATTTGCCTGCGGGCAAGGTGTCAGGTCTACCATAATCATATCCATCGATACTCGGCCCACGGTACGAGTCATGATCCCGTCCACCGCAATCGGCGTACCCGTTGGCGCATGACGTGGATAACCATCTGCATAGCCGCAAGCCACTACGCCAATACGCTGCTCACCGCTGGCATGGTAACGGTAACCATAGCCGACACCATCGCCACTGTTCAGTTGCTGAATAGCGATAATTTCACTGCGCAACTGCATAACCGGTTTCAGTCCCGTACCCGCAATATCCTGCCAACGCCCCGACGGCGAAGCGCCGTAGCTGATAATGCCCGGACGGACCCACTGGTGATGGGTTTGCGGGTGCCACAAGGTCGCGGCGGAGTTAGCAAAACAGCGGGATATGTTCATACCTTGTGCCGCGTCATCAAGACACGCCAGCGGTTCCACCACACCTTGCGGGTCTTCACCACAAGCGAAATGCGTCATCAGCGTCATCTCACCCACGTTAGGTAACGCAGCCAAACGTTGCCAAACGGCCTTTAGCTGTTGTGGACGGAAACCGAGGCGATTCATACCGCTGTTTATTTTCACGTAGATATTGAGTGGTGCCGACAGCTTGGCATTGGCCAACGCCTCGATTTGCCATTCACTGTGAACACTGGTGGTCAGCCGGTAGCGATCCAGCAGTGCCAAATCGCTGGCCTTGAAAAAACCTTCCAATAGTAGAATCGGTTTCTGCCAGCCTTTTTCACGCAGTAGGATGGCCTCTTCATAATTGAGTAGTCCGAAACCATCGGTCGCGCTCAAACCGGCCAGGCAGCGTTCAATACCATGCCCGTAAGCATTAGCTTTTACCACACTCCAGATTTTTGCGCCCTGTGCCTGCTGGCGGATCACCGCTAAATTGTGCTGCAACGCCTGTTGATCTACTGTGGCGATAATCGGTCGTGACATTCCCCTCTCCTTGAAACCTTAACCCGTAACACCGGCATTATTTCGTGCCGCTCGGGGCGCAAACCCCGGCAGATAACGCATGACCGATAAGTCATCAATGGCGATGTCCGGTGTTTTACCGGATATAATATCGGCAATCAGCCGGCCGGAGCCACATGCCATTGTCCAGCCGAGAGTGCCGTGACCGGTATTGAGATACAGATTGGTCAGCGGTGTTCGTCCGACAATTGGCGTACCGTCCGGCGTCATCGGACGCAACCCGGTCCAGAAGCTGGCTTGCTCTACATGTCCGCCTTCAGGATAAAGGTCTCTGACCACCATCTCCAGTGTTTCTCTCCGGGCAGGCAGCAGGTCGGTGTTAAAACCAACAATTTCAGCCATTCCACCGACCCGTATACGGTTATCGAAACGGGTGACCGCCACTTTGTAGGTTTCATCAAGGATGGTAGACACCGGCGCACCATCGGCATTTTTGATCGGAATGGTCAACGAGTATCCCTTCAGCGGATACACAGGGATCTGCACGATGTCTTTCAGTAATGCGGTGGAATAGGAGCCACAGGCCACAATATAGCGGTCCGCAGTCAAGGTTTCGCTGCCGCAGCGCACTCCGCTGATGCTGTTACCTTCACGGATTAACTGATCGACCTGTACGTTGTAACGGAAGGTCACTCCAGCCTGTGTCGCCATCTCGGCCAGGCGCTGAGTAAACAGTTTACAGTCACCGGTTTCATCATTAGGTAGCTGTAGCCCTCCGCTGAGTTTATGGGCCGTGGTTGCCAGCGCTGGCTCAACCGAGGACAATTCTGCCGAGGTCAGTAGTCGGTAAGGGACACCCGCGTCTTCCAACACTTTGATATCTTTGAAGGCACTCTCATACTGTTGTTCGCTGCGGAACAACTGCAGGGTGCCTCCCTGGCGACCTTCATAGTGAATGCCGCTGGTAGCACGTAACTCTTTAAGGCAATCGCGGCTGTATTCGGCAATGCGCACCATGCGCTCTTTGTTCTGTTGATAGTGTGGCAGCGTACAGTTTTTTAGCATCTGCAGCATCCACTCCAGCTGAAAGCGGGTACCGTCTGGACGAATCGATAACGGTGAGTGTTTCTGGAACATCCACTTTACCGCTTTCAGCGGGATCCCTGGGGCAGCCCAAGGCGAGGCATACCCTGGTGAAATCTGCCCAGCATTCCCAGCGCTAGTCTCTTCTGCAGGGCCACTGCTGCGATCAATCACGGTGACCTCATGCCCCTCCTGCGCCAAATACCAGGCACTGGTCACCCCTACCACCCCACTTCCGAGAATCAAAACTTTCATTACACCCCCTACAGCATAAAAAACCTGATATCAACCATCAGAGCAGTGTTATCCACTAATTACCCGCTGATCGCCGTTTCAGTCTATTTCACCTTTTTTTTACTGTTTTGGTAACAGAAATTCGCACCGCCTTTAATATTCAGTAGTTAAAGCGGTTTAAAATGGAATTTCAGTAGTTAATTATGCCGAAAAGGCCGTTTTTTATGGGTTGCCAGAATTTTTAAATGTTGCCATAAAATTAGCTTATATACAGGATATTATCCTGAAAAATAGGTGGTTATTTCGCTTTTAAACACTAAAATCGTCCGTAACAAGCTATGCACTGTTTTTGTCTCCGTTTTTCAGACAGAAAACGTTTGCATCTGCCGACTATCGACTATCTTTAAATAATGACTCTGTACGTAGAGCACGGGTGATTTTTATCAGGATGAGAGTCCCCGCGGTGACCGGCTAAAACGTTTTTCATAAAAACGAGGTGCGCTATGACTCCCTTTTTCGACGAGGCAGCACAACAGCAACAACGCTTGAGCGATGGTCCGGACTGGACATTTGAACTGCTGGAAACCTACTTGGCGGAAATAGACCGGGTAGCAAAACTCTACCATTTGGACACCTACCCCCATCAAATTGAGGTGATCACCTCTGAACAGATGATGGATGCGTATTCCAGTATTGGAATGCCTATCAATTATGCTCACTGGTCATTCGGTAAAAAATTTATCGAAACCGAGCAACTGTATAAGCAAGGTCAGCAAGGGCTGGCCTATGAAATCGTGATTAATTCCAATCCTTGTATTGCCTATCTGATGGAAGAAAATACCCTGACCATGCAGGCGCTGGTGATGGCCCATGCCTGCTACGGGCATAATTCGTTTTTTAAAAATAACTATTTGTTCCGTAGCTGGACCGATGCCGGATCAATCATCGATTACCTATTGTTTGCTAGGAACTATATTTCAGATTGTGAAGAAAAGTACGGCATTGAAGCCGTGGAGCAGTTACTGGATTCCTGTCATGCACTGATGAATTATGGGGTTGATCGCTATAAACGTCCGCAGAAGATTTCCCTACAGGAAGAAAAAGCTCGCCAGCAAAATCGTGAGGCCTATCTACAAAGTCAGGTCAACACCCTGTGGCGCACGTTACCGCGTCAGGAGAAAGAGTCTGCCCAAGCCTCTCAGCCTCGCTACCCTGCGGAACCTCAAGAAAATCTGCTCTATTTCTTGGAAAAAAATGCCCCCCTGCTGGAACCGTGGCAGCGTGAAATTTTGCGTATCGTCCGTAAAATCAGCCAGTATTTTTACCCGCAGAAACAGACACAAGTGATGAACGAAGGTTGGGCCACTTTCTGGCACTACACCCTGCTCAATCATCTCTACGATGAGGGCAAAATCACCGACCGTTTTATGATGGAGTTTCTGCACAGCCATACTAACGTCGTGGCTCAACCCCCTTATAACAGTCAGTGGTACAGCGGTATTAATCCCTACGCCCTCGGTTTTGCCATGTTCAAAGATATTCGCCGTATCTGTGAACAACCCACAGCAGAGGATAAACACTGGTTCCCTGACATCGCCGGTTCAGACTGGTTACAAACTTTGCATTTTTCCATGCGTGAATTCAAAGATGAGAGTTTTATCAGTCAGTTTCTGTCACCAAAGGTGATGCGTGATTTTAGGTTTTTCGCGGTTGCCGACGATGACCGCAAAAATTATCTGGAAATTTCTGCTATCCATGATGAGGAAGGGTATCAAAATCTGCGCCAGCAGTTATCTGCCCAGTATAACCTCAGCCAGATAGAGCCCAATATTCAAGTGTGGAACGTTGATTTACGCGGGGACCGCTCGTTAACGTTACGCTATGTTCCTCATAATCGTGCCACTCTGGCCGACAGCCGTCGCGAAGTGATGAAGCATATTCATCGGTTATGGGGGTTTGATGTGATCCTGGAACAGGTTAATGATGAGGGTTCAACAGAAATCTTGGAGCGCTGCCCCCCACGGCCTAATCGCTGAATAAAAGAAGAGCGCGTGGCCGTCACTTATCAAGGCCGAACCCCGGTAAGCAAGTCACTCTCTTTGGCCTACACTGCCCGGTCTAGCCATAGCACTTGGCAGTCCGCTTCAAGAAGTGGCCGGCCCTTCAGCGCTAAGGCTTTGTTGCATGGCTCGCCACAGCTGACTGCAACTGCGCCCATAGTCGCGTACCGTTTCGCTGATCTGAGTACTGCTGATTTCCACGCTACATAACTCATACAGGCGTTGATAGAAATCACCCGCTAGGCGGCGGGCTTCAGGTAACGTGAAATAGTGTCTACCCACCCGAGTATTCAGCCCTTTCAGGCCATTGATAATCAACCCGTAAATGGGGTTACCTGACGCAAAAGCCAGCCTGCGGAACACCATTTCATCGATGTCGATAAACTCGACCCCCTGTTTAAGCCCATCAAAAGCTTCTGCCAGTACCTGTTGTGAGGTCTGCGGATCATGGCGCAGTGCTCTGCTGATAAAGATAGCTGCCAAGCTACTGCGAACCGACCAAAGATTATCAGCCATCTGCGGCACGTTGCCATGATCCAATTCCGCTAAGGTCTCAAGGATATTTAATCCCGAGGTTTCCCAGAAATTGTTTACCTTGGTAGGCTTGCCATGCTGAATGGTCAGCCAACCGTCACGAGACAGCCGTTGCAGCACCTCACGCAACGTGGTTCGGGTGACACCAATCAGTTCTGCTAACTCTCGCTCGGCCGGTAAAAACGAGCCAGCAGGGAAATGATTATTCCAGATACTTTCAATGATATATTCTTCAGCAAATCCAGCAGGGGTTTGTGCCTTGATAACCATAATTCTCAATCTCTGCTCTGACTTTGTCAGGGAAATCTCATCATATCAAATGCCTGAAAGGTGAAATAGCTCCCAGATTGGCTAAAAGACGATCAATATCAATATTTTTCATTCTCACAGGGTGTTTACTCCGTCGTTCATCTCGCAGACAAAATTTTTGTTCACCGCCAGACGGTTTCAGCGGATAATGAGGTGTAAAGATGATGGATCCCTTGGGGTTTTAGTTTACACTTCAGTTCGTAGCAATTAAATAAGGAAAACAGCATGTTAGGAATGTTAAATCGCTGTTCCAGAGGACGTGGGGCCTGGCTATTGCTGGCTCTGAGTGCGTTTGCCTTTGAAGCAACCGCCCTCTGGTTTCAGCATGTAATCGGTCTAAAACCTTGTGTGATGTGTATTTATGAACGCTGCGCGGTACTGGGTGTATTACTGGCTGGGATTGTCGGGGCTATTGCACCGGCCACGCCGCTGCGCTTTATCGCCATCCTAATCTGGCTGGCCGGTGCTGCAGAAGGCCTGAAACTGACCTGGCAGCACACTATGTTGCAGATTAATCCGCCGTTATTTGCCACTTGCGATTTTAAAGCCCGCTTTCCTAGTTGGCTGCCCTTAGATCAATGGTTCCCGGGGATGTTTGTCGCCAATGGTAACTGCTTGGACCGCAGCTGGACGCTGCTAAATCTTAGTATGCCAGAATGGCTGCTAGGGGTTTTTGTCGTCTATATGCTGGTCGCTATCTTGGTACTGATTGCCCAGCTGCCGCGATTCCGCTCACGCTGACAGTCTGAGCTTAAACGGCGGCATCAGCCGCCGTTTTTGTCTGGACGATCGATGATATGATCTTCCCAGTTCTGTACTTCACTCTCTGTTACCGCAATATAACGTACCGAAATACGATTCGCATGCATCTCTTTGGCTGAACCGGTGATTAACGGATGCCAAGCCGGCAATGGCTTGCCTTCGGCTAACAACCGGTAGCTGCAAGTGCGGGGCAACCAGGAGAAGGTCGGTAAGTTTTCACGCGTCAGCTTGATACAGTCCGGCTCATAATCGAAACGGTTTTCATAATGCCGGCAACGGCAACTCTTGATATTCAGTAAATTACAGGCCACATTAGTGAAGTAAATCTCATCAGTGTCTGCATCCTGTAATTTATTCAGACAACATTGCCCGCAACCATCACAGACGGATTCCCACTGTTCATCAGTCATTTCTTCAAGGCGCCTGGTTTCCCAGAAAGGAGGCTGTGTTGTCATGGTGTTACTCTCTTGGTTAAATCAGCCGCCCGTTATAAAGAGTCATTGCCGGTTATGCAAGTATTATGCAACCTGTGTCTCAATACTGTGGTCAGCAAAAGAGACCCTCAGCTGGTCACCGCTATTGAGCGGCCCCACCCCTTCCGGCGTTCCCGTAAGGATTATATCTCCAGGTCGCAGGGTAAAGTAGCGAGACATGTAGGCAATCAGCGGCACAATTTTATGGATCATATCGCGGGTATTTCCTGACTGACGGGTTTCGCCATTGATCTCAAGGCGTAAGTCGGTTTGTTGTGGGTCACCAATGAATTCAGAGACAGGAATAAACCCAGACACCGGACATGAGTTGTCGAACCCCTTAGATTTTTCCCACGGCTGTCCTTTTTTCTTCAAACCCGCCTGTACGCTACGCAAGGTCAGATCCAGCGCAATGCCGTAGCCAGCAATTGCCGCTAACACCTGCTGCTCAGTAGCCTGCTGTAAAGGATGTCCGATCAGTACCGCTAACTCGGTTTCATGGTGGATTTCACCGAACCCCTGAAGCAATGACAGCGGCTGCCCCAATTCACATAAGGCGGTTTCAGGTTTAATAAACACTACTGGTTCTTCCGGGGTGATACTGCCCATTTCACTGATATGTTTTGCGTAATTACTGCCAACACAGACGACTTTACCGTTCGGCAAGTTAAGCAGTTCACCCTGCCAGTTGCGATGCTGATACATGTGGAGCCCTCGTTTAACATAAAATAAACAGACACTCCGTTATAAGTAGCAAGAATCTGGGTAAAAGAAAACTGCCAACTGCGCCAGCAGTAGGCTGGCAGTCGAGGATTCAGTAACAAAGTTTTACCTACAGAGAATGTCTCGCAGCGGAACAAAACTGTTGGTGAGTGATCAGCAGGAATTGCTGACGGGCAATAATTGGCAACGGGATGAAAAAACACCCCGCAATTAATACTGGATATATTTACAGAGTAATCTTAATCATTATTTTTGGTCGCTGCCAAATGTGTTTTAAGTAAGTTCTCGGGTGGAGGCGGCACTTGCAAATAATAGCCCTTTTCTTCTAATTCTTGCTTCACTTTGTGAATATCAGCGGTGGCCAGTTTTTCCCGTCCGCCAAGGGATATCACCATCGACAGCACCGGCTTACCAAACCCTTTGAGTAATTCTTCCGGCACACGAGAGAAATCATCTTTTTTTTCAATATACAGGTAGGTCTGGTCGCGCAAAGTACTTCTGTAGATGGCACAGTACATATTTTTCTCCGAATTAATCTCTATGGTGACTTGCCTGAATAATACGGTAACTATAACATGGCAGCAGTCATTCGAATATTGAAGCTTCTGGGCCAACGGCGGATATTTAAACGCTTGTTCAGAAATAAAACTGCTAAAACAGGACTGAGTCAGGACAGATGTCGCAAACGCCAATCGAACTCAAAGGTAGCAGCTTTACATTGTCTGTTATCCATCTTCACCATTCACAGCCCGGGGTGATTCGTCAGGCGCTTCAGGAAAAAATTGAACAAGCACCGGCATTTCTAAAAAATGCTCCGGTGGTACTGAATATCGCCGCATTACCTCCCGCCCTTAACTGGCTGGAAATGCAACAGGCGGTGACTGCCACCGGCCTGCGAGTTGTCGGGGTGAGTGGGTGTAAAGATGAACACCTTAAACAACAGATACTGGCTAGCGGGTTACCGGTACTGACCGAAGGCAAAGACGTTCGCAAAGCCCCTGAAGCGGCTCCGATACCAACGTCGGCTGTCGAACCACAGCCTGAACCGGCAGCCTCTGAGGAACCTGAGTCGGTGACGGTGACTGAAAAATTTGCCCGCACCCGCATTATTAATACGCCAGTACGTTCCGGGCAGCAGATTTATGCTAAAAATGCAGACTTGATTGTCACCAGCAGTGTCAGTGCTGGAGCGGAGCTCGTTGCTGACGGAAATATTCACATCTATGGAATGATGCGTGGTCGTGCCTTGGCCGGTGCCAGTGGTGAACAGAGCGCCGAGATTTTTTGTACCCACTTAGCGGCAGAACTGGTCTCCATCGCCGGTGAATACTGGATTATGGATCAGATTCCGTCAGAATTTTTTCAACAGGCGGCACGCCTGTCACTTACCGACGGTGTACTGTCTATTCAGACACTTAGTTAGACCCCTTTTCTATTGTTAAGGAAATCATCATATATGGCACGCATTATTGTAGTTACATCTGGTAAAGGGGGCGTTGGCAAGACCACGTCAAGCGCGGCCATCGCTACCGGTTTAGCGCAGAAAGGGAAAAAAACTGTCGTTATCGATTTCGATATCGGTCTGCGTAATCTGGATTTAATTATGGGTTGTGAACGCCGCGTCGTTTATGACTTTGTGAATGTTATTCAGGGCGATGCTACCCTGAATCAGGCGCTGATCAAAGATAAGCGCACCGACAATCTGTATATCCTGCCGGCCTCTCAGACTCGGGATAAAGACGCCCTGAATTACGAAGGCGTTGAGAAAGTACTGGATGAGTTATCAGCCATGGATTTCGATTTTGTGGTCTGTGACTCCCCGGCAGGGATCGAAACCGGTGCTGTAATGGCACTTTATTTTGCCGATGAAGCGATCATCACGACTAACCCCGAAGTGTCTTCGGTACGTGACTCGGACCGTATTCTAGGGATCATTGCCTCTAAATCACGCCGTGCCGAGAAAGGTGAAACACCGGTCAAAGAACATCTGCTGCTGACACGCTACAACCCAGGCCGTGTCAACCGCGGTGACATGCTGAGCATGGAAGATGTGCTGGAAATCCTGCGTATCCCGCTGGTAGGCGTGATCCCAGAAGACCAGTCTGTTCTACGGGCATCCAACCAAGGGGAGCCGGTTATCCTGGATACCGTTTCCGATGCAGGTAAAGCCTATGCTGACACCGTCGATCGCTTACTCGGTGAAGAACGTCCCTTCCGCTTTATTGAAGAAGAGAAGAAGGGTTTCCTAAAACGCCTGTTCGGGGGATAAACCATGGCATTACTTGATTTCTTTTTATCCCGTAAGAAAAGTACCGCAAATATCGCCAAAGAAAGATTACAGATTATCGTTGCCGAGCGTCGTCGTGGGGACAGTGAGCCCCACTACCTGCCGCAACTGAAACGTGACATTCTGGAAGTAATTTGCAAATACGTCAAAATAGATCCAGATATGGTCACTGTCCAGCTGGATCAGAAGGGAGAGGATATCTCTATCCTCGAACTGAACGTAACGTTGCCGGAAGCGGAAGAAGCTGCCAAGTGATCTTCGTTTCCGGATAAATGCCGCAGCCTGTCTGCGGCATTGAATTGCGGTTACTTGCCAGCAATGATGGCGGTGATCTCCGCCCCCATTAATTCACCCCGCCAACCTTTCAGTAATTCCGGCGTTTTGCTGACCGGCTTCAGATGCCAATGCTCACTCAGTACTTGATTTATCTGTCGACGAGAAGCTAATAGCTCTTGGCTAAAACCGGTATCATCGCTGACGGCTTTAATGCAGGCTTTCAGTTCTTTAAACAGTGTCTTATAGCCTGGGCAATCGATGAGATTGGTCAGTGGCTGCGGGTACTCCTCTGCAGGAAGCTGCTGCGCGTCGGCCACCAGTTTCAGCATGGTCTCACCATGAAAACGGATCTCTGGACCACTTAAACCAAGATGATGGAGTTCACCGAGAGTTCCCGGTTGATAGCGAGCCACTTTCCACAAATGCTCTTCTCTGACCACAAAATTAACGGCCATATCTTTGCGTCGTGCACAGTTGAGACGCCATGCTGCCAATAACTTCAGCGCCGCCAGCTGAGCCGGACGTAACTGCCATGCTTGGCCAATTTCTACCCAAGCCAACTCTGCAGGCAGACTGTCACGACGGCGTTCACACAGCATCTGACACTCACTGAGGACGTAGTCTAGGACATTTTTCTCTGCCGCCTGCTGGTGAAGCTGAAGTGCGATGGGTAATAGGTACCAGACGTCTGCCGCTGCATAATCACACTGTCGCTCACTCAGCGGACGTGCCAGCCAATCGGTACGGGATTCACTCTTATCGAGGGTAATGCCTTCGAACTCAGCGACCATTGCGGCAAAACCTAACGATAGCGGATAGCCGATAAATGCAGCCAGGATTTGGGTATCAATCATCGGCTCTGGCAGGACCTCAAAGCGGTTAAGAAACACTTCGAGATCTTCGCCACCGGCATGCAGATACTTAATCACCTGGTGGTCGGTAAGTAACGCCTTGAAGGATGTCCAGTCATCAATCTTCAGGGGATCAATCAGTGTCAATCGTTCTCCATCGAACAGTTGGATCAGGCCCAATTGTGGATAATAGGTGCGGGTACGGACAAACTCAGTATCCAATGCCACGGCACTTTTTTCACGGGCAGCACTGCAAACCTCAGCCAACTGCTGGCTGGTAGTAATAAGCTGGTAATTCAAAATAGTCTTCTCTCTTACTGTGGAAATACATCACAGCGCTGGGTAGTTAGACGCCGGTAAATCGGCGTACAGGCGCTGACGGGGCATAGCCCCGCCAAGGTTTTCATAAGGGCATTACCGAAGATGTAGAAATGTTATCTGCTCCACCACCGGTGGATCAAAAAAGTCCGCCAGCTGAGCGGACCTTTTTGTCATTATTCAACCAACGTCATTTGTACCGTCGAAGCTCCTGGGCCATAAAACCCACCCCACGGAGCCATCATCGGCGGAGGCCCATGACGGAAACGGCCCGGCCCTGGGGGACCATAAAACATCCACGGACCGCCCCATGGACCGCCCGGCATTGGGTCGGTCACTACTTGCTGGACCAGATGCCAGCGCTGATAGCCTGTTACATCAATCACGAGGAACTGGTAGCGGGCATTGCCGATTTTCCCTTCTGCAGTACCACTGATGTTACCCAATACTGTTAGGAACTGATTATTCAGGTTCACCGGATCAACGAAACCGTGTACATCTGCATAGATACGTCCTTGGGTCGCCGCACCGAGTATTGGTCGGGCAGAATCGTCCAACGGCTGAACCGCCAACTCAATGCGGGTAAGGCCATTGTTGTTGGTCACATTCATCACCCGACCGCCAAAACGTGATTCCTGTCCGATAAACAGTTGCGGATTAGTCATCACCCGCGTCAGGTTTTGCTGAGGCATCGGTGACACACTGCGAATACTCTGTGGCACCGTGACACAGCCGCTTAACAGCATCACTGCAGTAAGCAGCAGCGGTCCGGCTTTCAGCATTCTGAGCATAATATTCTCCTTGATTATGACAGTAAGACCACGCCAGCGAGAGGCAGTTCCGATCAGGCTTAACGGCCTGGTAATTTTTTCCATGTCACTTCATTACGTAAGTACACTGGCTCAATCTCTATGGCAGCAGATACTCGGCCCTGCTGCCAAGGGGTAAACGCCAGCGGTAACATATCTTCCGCCGCAGGCAGCTCACAGCCACTCTCAGTCAATATTAGGCTATGGCCGGTGCGCAGTTCCGGATACGCTTGCCAGCCAGTACCGGCGATGGCCCACTCCCCTTCCAGCGCTTGCATGCGTGTCAGCGCTTGTTGTGGACTCAATACCGCTTCACTGTGCTCACCTTGCCAAATCCCCTGCTCATCACGCTGATATTCGGCCCAGTAGACTTCACCCATACGTGCATCGATAGCGGCCAGTACGCGGCAGGCACCGCTACGACGCCAGGCCCCCTGTGCCAACGTCGCCAGGGTGGATACGCCAATCATCGGCAATTCTGCCCCCAAGGCTAATCCCTGCGCGATACCAATACCGATGCGTACTCCTGTAAAACTGCCGGGCCCGCGGCAGAACACCAGCGCATGCAGATCAGTCAGCATTAGCTGTTGCCCGGCCAGTAACTCGGCTACCAGAGGGAGAATTTTGCGGGTATGGTCACGAGGCGCAATCTCAAAACGGGCATCCTGCTGTTGCTGGTTATAAATGGCCGCTGAGCAGGCTTCAGTGGCCGTGTCCAAGGCGAGTAATTTCAGTTTTGAGATATCTTGCATAATTTTTCGTATCAGATAAAAAAGAAAGCATTCCGGCCGGAGGCTCCGACCTACCAATTATACACCGCCCCGCAGGGCAGAGATATGCATCCGCTGGAAGTTTCACAGGCAGATACACAATTAATTATCACCGTTCTCCACCAGAACCTTACCCTGACGAATAAAGGTTTCAGCAACCTGTAAGTCGCGGGTACGAGGCGCATCCGGTAGACTGTTCAGGAACAGCCCACCATAAGGGCGCGATACCAATCGTTGGTCACAAATCACCAGCACTCCGCGGTCGGTGACATCACGGATTAGGCGTCCTGCCCCTTGCTTGAGGGTGATCACCGCATCCGGAAGCTGAACCTCATCAAAGGGATCCAAGCCACGATGGCGAGCATCTTCCATACGGGCTTTCAGTAACGGATCTTCTGGAGAGGTGAATGGCAGTTTATCAATAATCACCAAGGACAACGCATCACCGCGGACGTCCACCCCCTCCCAAAAGCTACTGGTGGCCACCAGCAAGGCATTCCCGGCTTCAATAAACTGCTGCAGGATCTGCCCTTTACTGGTCTCACCCTGTAATAATACCGGCAGGGTCAGGCGTTCGCGGAATTCTGCCGCCAGTTCACGCATCATCTGGTAAGAGGTACAGAGAAAAAAACAGCGCCCGCGGTTCACTTCAATTAACGGGGCCAACAGGGTAGCCAATTGCCGTGCCGCCCCAGGCCGCTGATTTTCCGGCAAGTTACGGGGCACACAGAGTAGCGCCTGGCGCTGATAATCAAAAGGACTGCTGAGGATCAGCTGTCGAGCAGCATTCACTCCCAGTCGATGTGCAAAGTGATCCATCTTACCGTTAACCGATAAGGTTGCAGAGGTGAATACCCAAGATGATTTACGGGCATCCATCACTTCGCGGAAACGCTCGGCCACCGACAACGGTGTCAGCGCCAAGGTAAAGTGCCGGGCATGGCACTCATACCAATAACTGAATCCAGCTTCTCTGGTCTGACTGATCCTTTTTAGCCGAGTACGGTATTGGGCCGCCCGTTCAAAAGCTGCATCTAGCAGTGCGGAACGTCCGAGGCTGAGCTTGATCACGTCATAACAAAGCTCTAACGCATCATCGAGTAACACCAACATCCGCGAGACATCGTTGCGCTGCAACAACTCGCGCAAGTTACCACGGAAACCGGGGTCACCGAGAATTAGTCGGAAATCCTGGCTGGCCTGACTGAGCCGATCTGCCGACTTTTGCAGCTGCTGCATATCGCGGACTTCAGTACGGTAGGCGATCATAATATCGCGGGCCAGATCCTGTAACTGCCGACTGCTGACCTGTTGGCCGAAATACTGACTGGCAATATCTGGTAACTGATGGGCTTCATCGAAGATCATCACATCTGCATCGGGGATCAGTTCAGCAAAACCGCTCTCTTTAACCACGAGATCCGCCAGAAAAAGATGGTGGTTAACCACCACCACATCTGCATCCATTGCCCGCTGACGTGCTTTAACCACAAAACAATCACCGTAGCGTGGGCAGTCACTGCCAAGACAATTGTCATTTGTGCTGGTGACGAGAGGCCATAGGCTACTGTCTTCGGCGACACTGCCACACTGACTGATATCGCCATCGACCGTCTGTGACGACCACCCCCGGACACTCACCAGATCCGTCAGGGCCTGTACCGGTAGATCCCCGCCGGACATGTTCTGCTGATCCATCCGCTCGAGGCATAGATAATTTGACCGCCCTTTAAGGATGGCGGTTTTACCTTTAAATTGCAGCGCATTGACGATGGCTGGTAGGTCACGGGTATAGAGCTGATCCTGTAGCGCCCGCGATCCAGTGGAAATAATCACTTTTTTGTTTGCACGCAGGGCAGGCACCAAATATGCGTAGGTTTTACCGGTTCCCGTTCCCGCCTCAGCAACCAGCTCCCCTCCCTGACGGATCACCTCTGCTACAGCTTCCGCCATCTGTTGCTGAGCCGCTCGCGGCCGGAAGCCCGGAATGGCCCCGGTCAGTACGCCGCCGGGAGAAAAGTCGTCAGTCACATCGCCTCTCATTAGATAGATTACTGCTGCCATTATGTCAGTAATCCCCGTTAACGACCAACAGGGATGACAACACAAGCCGCTTGTGGCAGGCTGGCTGCCGGATAAATTAAGGAGCCGTTATGACCATTACCCGTATCGATGCCGAACACCGTATGTCAGAAGCCGTCATCCATGACAATACCGTTTATTACACCAGCGTGCCCGAAGATCTGGACGGTGATGCCTTTGCCCAGACCGCCGATGCCCTGGCGGTTATCGACCGTATTCTGACCCGAGTCGGCAGCGACAAAAGCAAAATTCTCGATGCCACAATTTTTCTGACAGATAAAGCGGATTTTGAGGCCATGAACCAAGCCTGGGATGCATGGGTTTCCCCTGGCAATGCACCGGTGCGCTGTACAGTACTGGCTGGGTTGATGCATCCGAAGTTCAAAGTAGAGATTAAGGTTATTGCTGCCCTGTAAGGACAGTTACTCTTCCTCTTCTGCCTCGTCTTCGTCTTCTTCAAAACGTGCCAGGCTTTCTCCGCCTTGGTGCGTTTCACGTATTTCTGCCGCCACTATCGCAATTGCTTCCCCGCTGGCCATTCCTTCTGCCATTAACTGATGAATACGCTCAACAGCCTGCTGCTGTTGCTGAACGGAAAGTGCCGGTAAACCTTTAAACATAGAAACCTCTGTTAGACTGCGGTGGATGGCGGTGAAGATAAGGGATGCCAGCAGTAAAAAAATGTGTCAGGCTTAGCGTCAGTCTATGCTGACCCGCTGATGTTTATGACACTGAAAACGCTTTCTCTACCCTATACCCCTGATGCCCTCACCGCTCTATTTTCCAAAGTGGCGCATCAGCCCTGGGCGATGCTACTAAGCTCGTGTGCCGCCCAGCATCCGGACAACCGCTACGATATTTTTAGCGCCGCGCCTCTAAAGACACTCACCACCCGCGATGCCGAAACCACTGTCACCGATGGTACCAGTTGCCGCATCGTTCAAGACGACCCATTACACTTGGTGAAAGAAGCCCTGGGCGAACTGCCAAAGCTGGAAAAAACCGTTGATGGGCTGCCGTTTGTCGGTGGAGCTTTAGGTCTGTTTGGCTACGACTTGGGTAGACGCTTCGAAACTCTGCCACAACAGGCTATGGCTGATCTGCATACCCCGGATATGGCCATTGGGATTTATGACTGGGCTATGATAGCAGATCACCAGCTGAAACGTCTCACCTTGGTCAGTCTAACTGATGCACAACTGCGCTATCAGTGGCTGATGGCACAGCAGCCGATCATTGGCTCGGCATTCCGTTTAACCTCGGACTGGCAGAGTAACCTAAGCCCATCGCAGTATCAGCAGCGTTTTCATCAGGTACAGGACTATATCCGCGCCGGTGACTGCTATCAGATAAACTTAGCCCAGCGCTTCAGTGCCGGTTATCAGGGTTGCGAATGGCAGGCCTGGTTGGCATTGAGCCGACAGAATCGCGCGCCATTCGGGGCCTTTATCCGCCTGCCGGACAGTTGCCTGCTTAGCCTATCACCGGAACGCTTTCTCAAGGTTAGCGAGGGAGAAATAGAGACCCGTCCGATCAAAGGCACTCGCCCGCGATCGGCGGATCCGGCTGAGGATGCCCGCCAGGCAGCAGATCTTGCAGCAGCGGAGAAAGATCGTGCCGAAAACCTGATGATCGTCGATCTGTTACGTAATGATATTGGCCGAGTCGCTGCACCCGGCAGTGTGTCGGTGCCCGAACTCTTTGTGGTGGAGCCCTTCCCGGCAGTCCATCATTTGGTCAGCACCGTACGCGGCCGCCTGCCCGCTGCCCTCGACAATACCGATCTGTTGAGGGCCTGCTTTCCTGGCGGTTCGATCACCGGGGCGCCAAAAATACGCGCCATGGAGATTATCGATGAACTGGAACCCCATCGCCGCCACGCATGGTGTGGTAGTATTGGTTACCTCAGCTGTTGTGGGACCATGGATACTAGCATTAGCATCCGTACCCTGACCGCTGAAGAGGGAAAACTGTATTGCACTGCTGGCGGCGGGATCGTCGCAGATAGTCAGGTCGATGACGAATATCAGGAAACCTTTCATAAACTGTCACGCATTCTGCCGGTGTTAGAAGGGTTATCGGCGCAGGCCACTGATGAATACTGAACAGTTCCGCCAGCGCTTTATGTTACATCTGCCTGAGACCGAACAGGCTGCCCCCTCTTGCATAGGCCGCCAGGCAGCAGTACTGGTACCGGTAATTGATTACCCGCAGCCCTGCCTGTTACTGACCTTACGCGCCAGCCATTTACGCCATCATCCAGGACAGGTGGCTTTCCCAGGAGGCAAAGCGGACCCGACAGACCTGACATTGTGCCACACCGCATTGCGGGAAACTCAAGAAGAACTGGCTATCCCTGCGGAATACGTTGAGATCATTGGCCGGTTACCGGTGGTGGCTAGCCGCACTGGCTTCGCGGTCACTCCCTTTGTCGGCTTGCTACCTGCTAACGTCAAACCACGACCCGCGCCGGATGAAGTGGCGCTCAGCTTCGAAGTTCCACTGTTGCCATTGCTACAACAAGACCACTTTTTACCCCTGCAGATCAAACGTCATGGAGAAATTCAGCAAATCTGGGTCTGTGACTATCAAAAGCATTTTATCTGGGGCATGACTGCAGGTATTATTCGCCAACTCGGTAAACAGATACTCGGTTAATATCCGTTTTATACGTTAAAATCGTGCTATTCTGATATTTCTTGGAAGATCCTACGGCGAAGTGCGACTATTACCGCCTTTCTGTTGGACGAGGTCAACCTGACAGTATCGCTACAGGCTATTCCTGCCCCTTTATGTCCCTGAGTTGTGGAGTTTTTTGTGATAAGCGTTTTCGACATGTTTAAAATAGGTATCGGCCCTTCGAGCTCACATACCGTCGGTCCGATGAAAGCCGGCAGACAATTTGTCAGCACGCTTATTGAGGAAAATATGCTGACACGAGCCACCCGCGTTTCGGTGGATGTTTATGGCTCTCTGTCATTGACCGGTCATGGCCACCATACGGATATTGCCATTATTATGGGTCTGGCTGGCGCCTCTCCAGAAAGCGTCGATATCGATGCTATCCCTGGCTTTGTTGCCGATGTCAATCAGCGCCAACGTCTGCCGTTAGCTGATGGTCGTCATGAGGTGGATTTTCCCCGCGAAGGTGGCATGGTATTCCGCAGCGAGGTATTGCCGTTACATGAAAACGCCATGACCCTGACAGCTTGGGAAAACGATTTCTGCCTATTACAAAAAACCTACTACTCGGTAGGCGGTGGTTTTATTCTCAGTGAAGAAGAGTTCGGCCAATCGCCATTAGACAGTGTGCAAGTGCCTTATACTTGGAACACGGCTCGGCAACTGTTGGACCACTGTCAGCAGACCGGGCAGTCAGTATCAGGATTGATGCTAAAAAATGAATTGGCCTTACACAGCCGTGAGGAAATCGACACGTATTTTTCCCATGTCTGGCAGACTATGCAGGCCTGTATTGATCGTGGTTTGAATACCGAAGGGGTTCTACCTGGCCCTCTGCGGGTGCCACGTCGTGCAGCAGCCCTACGGCGCTTGCTGATTTCCGGCAGTCAACATTCCACCGACCCGATGAATGTCATCGACTGGGTAAATATGTTTGCCTTAGCGGTCAACGAAGAAAATGCGGCCGGCGGACGTGTGGTGACCGCCCCGACTAACGGTGCTTGTGGCATTATCCCAGCCGTTCTGTCGTATTATCATCAGTTCGTCGCGCCGGTCACGCCCGATGTAGCGTTGCGTTACTTCCTGGCTTCTGGAGCCATCGGGATTTTATACAAGATGAATGCATCGATTTCTGGTGCGGAAGTCGGGTGTCAGGGTGAAGTGGGCGTAGCCTGCTCGATGGCGGCAGCAGGTCTGGCAGAACTGCAAGGTGCCAGCCCTGAACAGGTGTGTATCGCCGCTGAAATTGGTATGGAGCACAATCTCGGCCTGACCTGTGATCCGGTCGCCGGTCAGGTGCAGGTCCCTTGTATTGAACGTAACGCTATCGCTTCGGTCAAGGCAATTAACGCTGCCCGTATGGCCCTGCGCCGTACCAGTGCCCCGCGGGTGTCCTTAGATAAAGTGGTCGAGACCATGTATGAGACCGGCAAAGATATGAATGCTAAATACCGCGAGACGTCCCGTGGCGGATTAGCCATTAAAGTACAATGTGATTAACCAGCGTTTACCTCTGCGTACCGGTTAAAAAAAACGCCTGATAAAATCAGGCGTTGTTTCATGCTCAACCGCGGGTTCAATCACCCTGTGAGGGATTGTTGTCTTGGTCACGGGTGACCCGCACCAGATCAATTCGATAATCAGTGGCTTCAACGATGGTAAAATGCAGGTTCTCAATATCGATCACCTCGCCCACCTGCGGGATCTGCCCTTTAAGGCTGATTAACCGCCCAGCCAGTGACGCATGATCTTCTTCCGGCATTACCAGACAATGGACATCCAGGCGATGCTCCAGTGAGTGTAGATCGGTTCCGCCCTTCACCAACCAGCCGTCACCGTCCGGGGTAATGTCTGGGGTTTCGTCTTCATCTGGGAACTCACCGGCAATCGCTTCCAGCACATCCAGTGGCGTAATAAGCCCTTGTACCACCCCAAACTCATTACTGACGATAACACAGCTACCGCGAGCACGACGTAACACACCCAGCAGGTTGATAGGGTCGAGGGTTTCTGGAACGATGATAGCCGGCGTAGCCGCAGCAAACTCAGCCACATCAACGCCGTGATCCAACGCCACCAATAACTCCTTGGCCCATACCACCCCGATGATCTCATCAAGTTCACCACGCCCTACTGGGAACAAGCTGTGTGGCGTATTCAGCAGTAATTGACGGATCTCATCGGCAGGATCTTCTGCATTGACCCAAGAGATTTCACCACGTGGCGTCATCAGACTGCGGATTGAACGTGATGCCAAGGTCAGTACCCCGGTGATCATATAGCGTTCTTCATCCTTGAACGCTTCTGTCAGCGGTAAATCGTGGCCCGGTTGGGACGTCTGTTCTGAAGGCTGCTGGCTACGCTTACCGCCCATCAGACGTAGGATTATTTCTGCAGTGCGCTCACGCATCGGACGCCGCGACTGATGACGAATAAAATTACGGCGGGCAATCTGGTTAAACAACTCGATAATGATCGAGAAACCAATGGCCGCATACAGATAGCCTTTGGGAATATGGAAACCGAAGCCTTCTGCCACCAGACTAAGACCAATCATCAGCAGGAAGCTGAGACAGAGCACAACAACCGTCGGATGAGCGTTGACAAAACGGGTCAGCGGTTTAGAGGCCAGCAGCATGATGCCCATCGCAATCACAACCGCCGTCATCATGATCCACAAATGGCTGACCATGCCAACTGCGGTGATCACGGCATCCAGTGAAAACACTGCATCCAGTACCACTATCTGCGCTACTACCACCCAAAAACTGGCGTAGTTTTTATTGCTGTTATGGCTCTCTGGCCGGTTTTCCAAACGTTCGTGCAATTCTGTGGTGGCTTTAAACAGCAAGAATATCCCGCCGGTCAGCATAATCAGGTCGCGGCCGGAGAAGGCAAAATCGCTGATCTGGAACAGCGGCTTAGTCAGAGTAACCAGCCACGACATCAGAGAAAGCAGTCCCAAGCGCATGACCAGCGCCAAACTCAATCCAATTATCCGCGCTTTATCACGCTGCCCTGGCAACAGTTTGTCCGCGAGTATGGCAATAAACACCAAGTTATCAATACCGAGAACAATTTCCAGTACGATAAGCGTGACCAGCCCTGCCCAAACGGAGGGATCCATTAACATTTCCATTAGTTACCCCTTGCAAAACAGAGTGTGGAAACTGCGGACGGCCGGTGTGAAACCTTGTGTTGAACCGGAGACAGAACCGGACAAAATGAGACCAGCATAGAGACGGTGTTGCCAAGCAACCCTAATGTGAAAATTGAACGACGTCGGTGACGATCCATAACCCGGGCTTAAGCCCATTACTCCTGAATAATAAACAGAGTGCTAATGTATCAGTTACCGTAACGTCGTCAAAAATAATTTTACATTTATATACCAATTGACATCTCTGCGACTCAGTCTGCTTTCCGCCGCCAGAGACGCAAACGGAAGTCCGCTTCGCAGTCAAACTGCGTACTGGCCGCTAAGGTCTGCCGAACCTGCTCACTGGCTCGCCAAGCAAAAGGCGTCATTTGCAGTAAGGCAAGCGCATGATTGCCCTCGGTGTGCATAGGATAGCTAAGGC
Organism: Tatumella saanichensis; assembly: GCF_000439375.1. Taxonomy (GTDB): domain Bacteria; phylum Pseudomonadota; class Gammaproteobacteria; order Enterobacterales; family Enterobacteriaceae; genus Tatumella; species Tatumella saanichensis. The sequence goes on along the minus strand of NZ_ATMI01000041.1, from coordinate 244,599 downwards.
GCTGCTCGGTCACACATTCAAAGGCTTCCAACGGATGCTCGTGCTCTTCATGCAGTTGCACATCCTGATAAATGAGCGCTTTTAGCTGCATCAAGTGGCGCGGAGCTGGCGTCACGGTCAGTAAATATCCCCCTGGTTTCAGGGTTCGTGCCAATTCTTCATCTTTACAGGGGGCGTAGATGCGCAGTATCGCTGACAGGCTATTATCAGCGAATGGCAAGCGGTAACTAGACGCTACACAGAAATGGATACCCTTATAGCGTTTGGCCGCATAGCGTATCGCAACCTTAGCCACATCAAGGCCAAATACCTGACCATTAGGCTGTTCCGCCAGTCGTGCGGCGATACCCGCTGTGTAATACCCCTCCCCACAGCCGATATCCAGAACCTTAGCTTGTTCCGTGGTAACCACTTCTGCCAGCATATCACCCACAGCATCGCGTAACGGCTGATAATGGCCTTGGTCAAGGAACTGTCGCCGAGCTTGGATCATCTCTGGGCTGTCCCCGGGAATTTTGGACCCTTTGTGCTGTACTGGAAGGAGGTTGACATAGCCTTCACGGGCTTGGTCAAACTGATGATTGGCGGCACATCGCCAGCCTCCGGACTGCTGATGCAGAGGCTGCTGGCATAACGGGCATATAAACACTGCAGAAACTCCGTGAAATAAATCAGCGGGCAGTGTACCTGTTCACCAGCATTGCCGAAAGAAAAAACCCCGCTCAATGGGCGGGGTTTTGCAATTCATGACACCGGACGCATTTCCGGAGAAGAGTCGCTTATCAGATAGCAGTTACGTTAACCGCTGCAGGGCCTTTCTGGCCGTCCTGAATTTCGAACTCTACGTTCTGGCCTTCAGCCAGAGTTTTGAAGCCGTTACCCTGGATTGCAGAGAAGTGTACGAACACGTCTTTGCTGCCGTCAGCAGGAGTAATGAAACCAAAACCTTTAGACTCGTTGAACCACTTAACCTGACCTTTGATCTTTGCCATTTTGCAAATTCCTTTAATTGTTTATTTTGCCCGAAGGCGATGTTACAGAAAAACGCGGAACAGACTGCATGAGGCACTAATATTAGTTTCGGCAAAGGAAGCAGTTCTAACGTTAACGTCTTTACTCAAATCTTCTTTACTGATAATGCCATGCATAAACAGATTCGTACCTCGATTAATCTGTTAATTGTTATCACATATCCCTTAATTAATGGCAAGCCATTTTTAACCGGTAAGTGAGACTGAAGACACAATTAGTGACCGGCAACACAGACCTGCATCTTGTACTTGCCCTGCAGCAAAGGCTTTCACCCGCATTTTCAGCAGGCTCGATACCCTTGTTGCCGGAATATGGATCCTGAAAATGCTATCACTTCATTGTTCAAGGTTCAATAATACCGTTGCCTGACTACTTGTCGATTTATTGCCACTGAAGTGCATCGTTTAGCCGAACAGACTTTGTCTACGGCTTATTTACTCCTTCGGCTGCGATTATTTTCGCACCTCACTTGAATAAATCAGCAAGTTATATCTTTTTATTATGAATAAAAGATAAAAAAAACTAACGATGATTTTGCCTGCCACTGCCAACCGACATGAGATTATGGACGAAACAGCGAAGCACCCGAAGGAATATCAGTTTAGCGATGATTCCGCTCGCCATTACAGGAGTCACCATCGGCTCGCCTCTACTACGGCTGATGCTCACCGTCTGTTAACTCGCCCCCCGAATTGAATCGGGTAATCTGATTTTCTTATCTCCCGCGCAGAAGAAACCTGTGCAGGAGGCCTTGCAAAATTAACGCTCAGGGACAAATTTTAGGTAAGGATTTTCCGGTTCCGGCACCTCTTCAACCGCTGGTTCAGCAATCGGTGCGGTAGGCGCCGCAACCCCATCCTCAACATACTGGGTTTCAAGCAGACGTTTCAACAGCGCATTCTGTTTCTTCTGTTCGTGAAGCAGCGCTTCCAGTAGTGCCACTTTCTCACTGGCACGGACACTGGCACGGTTAACAAAAAACCACAGGATCAGCGCAAAAATCACTGCTGCCGCTACTAATGCAGGGAGAATAAAGCTTCCCATGCCCGATGCCATATCATTCATATCGTTGCCTCACCACATCCGGTATCACTGCAAATAATCAGAGCTGTGATTCTACTCTCGGAACGGGAAATGTTCACCAGATGTTCACCGTTCCCCTCGCAACTGCTCAAAAAACTTTCAGTTATCTCCGATGCTTTTTTAAAAGTCAGACAGGCATGCTGTCAAGGGCTATCACAATGTTCAAGGTTGAACTGACTCTACAAGGAGAATAACAAAATGGTATTGCGCAGCATTCTGATACTGGCGGGTATCTGGCTAGTTATGCTATTCACCGGATACGGTGTCCTGACCGGCAGCCAAAGTATTGCTATGGGCCTAGGGTTACGGTGTGAGTATTTGACGGCCAAAGGAGTGACAGTGTCACGTTATCTACATTCCCGCGGCGGTATCACCGGCGTGACAGAATGTCCGTGGTTCAGTAAGCGTGACAACCTGTTATTTGGCAGTGACTATCTTCCGGAAAGAAAATGACCGCCGAAAATCGGCGGTCACAGGGCTTTATTTAAGGTAATCGCCTCGGCGTAAGGCTTCAATACGTTTGTCCAGCGGTGGGTGAGACATAAATAACTCACTCAAGGATTTGCCTTTACCGTTGATGCAGAATGCCATCATATTACCAGGTTCTTGCGGTTCATAGCTGGTTTTCAGCCGCTGTAAAGCGGCGATCATTTTTTCACGACCTACCAGCCGAGCCGAACCCGCATCTGCATGAAACTCACGGTGGCGAGAGAACCACATGGTGATAATGCTCGCCAAAATACCGAATACCAACTCCAGTACCGTTGCAACAGCAAAGTAAACCAGCGGATTACCATTGCTGTTTTCTTCACTATCACGATCCGACGAAAGAAATCCGGCGGCGATCTGGGCGATGATACGTGAGATAAAAATCACAAAGGTGTTCACAATCCCTTGTATCAAGGTCATGGTCACCATATCACCGTTAGCAATATGGCTGATTTCATGAGCCAGTACCGCTTCCGCTTCATCACGATTCATATTTTGCAGCAGTCCAGTCGAAACGGCGACCAGCGATTTGTCTCGGCGGGCCCCGGTCGCGAAGGCGTTGATATCTGGCGCATGGTAGATAGCTACCTGCGGCATAGCAATACCTGCCTGCGCTGCCTGCTGAGCAACGGTATTCATCAGCCACTGCTCGGTGGCATTACGGGGTTGCTCTATCACCTCCCCTCCGACAGAGCGCAGTGCCATCCACTTCGACATCAGCAGGGAGACAAAAGCACCACCGAAACCGAACAGACCGGCCATGATCATCAGTCCCTGAACACTGGCTGACTGAATGCCGGTAAGGCTCAAAATCAGCCCGAACACCAGCATCACAGCCAGGTTAGTCAGTAAGAAAAGCCCGATACGCATCATAAACGTTTATTTTCCTCATCATTAACGCAGTTTATCTGTCACTATCCTATGTGCATTAGCGCGGTTTTCAAGTGACGAACCCTTGTAAACCTCTGAAACGACATAACTTTACATTTTGACAGACATTTCTCCACCCGTTAGTGCGATTACTGACATTTTGTGAGCCACTACAACGGATTTTCGGCAAAAAAAAACACCGGCTCTAGCCGGTGTTTTGTGGGGTCAAACCTTACTTGGCCGCAGCCGGTGCCGTTTTATTGGCTTCGAGCTGTGCCAGATCGTTGGCGATATCGACCGTTTCATCCAGATACGGGTCCGGATCTTTATAGTCTTTCGGCAACTGATCCAAGCTGGTCAGCGGTTTTTTACCCTGGGCCTGCAGACGGGCATTGATCCGCTCCAAGCGCATCGTATCGTCTTGTTTGTTCTCTTTTTCACGCTCAGCATAATTCAGAGAAACAATATCGATCTTATCCTTCATGGCATCAAAACGTTTAATGTCCTGTAGGATGTACTGGAACTCACGATCTTTGGCAATACGCGCATCGTGATCCGCCAGTAATGCTGGCAGATAAGGCTTTAGGTCTCCGGTTTTAGTGTATTGCGCGGCTGGGATACTGTCCCAAGGCAGTGCATTATCTTCGTATTTCTCACCGGTTTTCACTGTTTCAACGCCGGTTGGCATAATCAGATCAGGAGTAACCCCTTTCAACTGGGTACTCCCCCCGTTGATACGGTAGAACTTCTGGATCGTGTACTGTACCGAGCCCAGTGGCGGCCATTCAGGACGCAACATCTGGTCATAGATACGACTCAGTGAACGGTACTGCTGTACGGTCCCTTTACCAAAGGTCGGTTCACCGACGATCAGCGCACGGCCGTAATCCTGCATGGCAGCAGCGAAGATTTCTGATGCCGACGCACTGAACCGGTCAACCAGTACCACTAATGGTCCTTTGTAGTAAACGATCCCATCGGTATCGCTGTCTTGGCGGATCTTACCGGTGTTATCCCGCACCTGCACTACCGGACCAGAAGGAATAAACAGTCCGGACAATGATACCGCTTCGGTCAATGCCCCGCCGCCGTTGGTACGTAAGTCGATCACAACGCTGTCTACATGCTGTTTTTCCAACTTCTGCAATTGGACTTTGACATCGTCAGTCAGGCCCACATAGAAGCCTGGAATGTCTAATACGCCCACTTTATGGCTGCCGACAGTGTGTACCGACATCTGCACCGCACGATCTTCCAAGCGGATCTTCTCACGGGTCAGCGTGATAATACGGGTTTTGGTCCCTTTACCTGCCGGTAGGATCTCCAGACGGACACGGCTACCTTTTGGACCTTTGATCTTCTCGACCACATCATCCAGTCGCCAGCCGACAATATCTTCCATCGGCTTGCCCGGTTCTCCGACCGCAACGATACGGTCACCCACCGACAATTGCTTACTACGGGCTGCCGGGCCACCAGCTACCATAGAACTGATGGTGACATTGTCATCATCCGACTGTAGCACAGCACCGATCCCCTCAAGAGAAAGGCTCATTTCGGTATTGAACTGTTCAGTATTACGCGGTGACAGGTAGTTGGTATGCGGGTCAATCTGATGGGCAAACGCATTCATCGCCGTCTGGAAAACATCTTCACTGCTGGTCTGAGCCAGACGACGGATAGCAAAATTATAACGCTTAGTTAGGGTATCGCGGATTTCATCATCCGTTTTGCCTGACAGCTTGAGATTCAGCTCGTCGAATTTAACCCGCGCATCCCAGAGACTGTTCAGTTCTGCCTCAGAGGTCGGCCACGGTGCTTTGCTGCGATCCAGATTAATGGTTTCGTTGGTATTGAAATCCATCGGACGCTTCAGCACCTGCAGGGCATACTGATAACGTTCAAAGCGACGTTTTTGCGACAAGTTAAACAGATCGTAAAAAATATCCAGCTTACCGGTCTGCAGTTCTTCACCGACGGTACCGGCTTTACCTGAATACTGCGCAATATCGGACGCCAAGAAGACATTATGGTTATAGTCCAGCATATTCAGATAGCGGTCGAAGATTTTCTCTGAAAACGCGGTGTTTAGGTCAATCTGGCGGTAATGAGATTGTGTGAAACGGGTGGTAACACGCTCACTGACGGTCACATGCTGTGGCTCTTCATGCAGTACCGGGATCTGGTCTTCGCGGGTGATGGTATCCGCCGCAAAGGTTTGGCCGGCCATAAGCAGGCCGGCAATCATACTCAGCTTAAAAAAGGTGTTCATACCCTGGTCACTCTCCGTTTCAGAACTGCAAGTGTTCTGCGCGTACAATCATTGCCAGACCGGATGAAAGCTGAACCCGAACGCCCTCTTTGGCCACTTCAAGCACGGTAGCATCCATCGCATTCTGACCGGCTTTAACTTTAACCGCCTGGCCTGTCTGCAGAACTGAGGTGTCAGTCACCGCTTTCAGTGGCGCTGCAGCGGTAGTTGGACGCGGACTGGACGATTTTTTGGCAGTGTCACGTGGTTTACGGGGCGCATCACCGTTGGCCGCTTTACGTGGGGCCGATTTACGTGGCTTACGCGTTTCATCGCTGTTGTCACCGGCTTCGGCTCTACGAGCACGCTGCTGGGCACGGTGTGCCTGGACGCGAGCTTTTGCCTCTTCCAGTTGTTTTCGAGCATGTTCAACGTGTTGCTCGTCCAGCTGACCGCAAGCATTACCGTCCAGATCCACACGGGTGGCTCCAGCTTTGATACCGTGCAGGTAACGCCAGCTAGAGGTGTACAGTCTTAAGGCTGAACGCAGACGGGTTTTACTGATCTGTGATCCTTCAGGAACGCGTTCCACGATATCCTGAAAAATACCAATTTTCAGAGGCTTAGCTTCACCTTCAATGCAAAAACACTGCGGAAAACTCTCTGCCAGAAAGGCGATAACTTCTTTGCTACTATTCAACTTAGGTTGATTTTCCATGAAATTTCCTGATTACAACGGTTTTGCCGGCCAATACGGGCATGAACAGGCGCCATTATAATGACAACGTTGCTAAATGCTATGCATCCTGTCAATTAGCTGCCATTCAGTTGCAAAAATCTTTCGATTTCAGTGGCTGGTAAGGCTTCAGACAGTCCATCCACCAGCTGACGCAGTCCTTTTTCGTCTTGTTCATCAAAGCGGCCATAAGCCGTACTGTCGATATCCAGCACGCCTATTACCTGACCGTTAAGTGTCAGTGGCAGCACGATTTCAGAATTACTGGCCGCATCGCAAGCAATATGGCCGGCGAACGCGTGAACATCTTCAACTCGTTGGATGTGATTTTCGGCCACAGCAGTGCCACATACCCCGCGTCCCACGGGAATGCGCACACAGGCAATTTTCCCCTGAAACGGTCCCAGCACCAGCGTTTCGGGTTCACTGAGGAGGTAGAAACCGGCCCAGTTGACTTCCGTTAGCCGTTCAAATAACAGAGCGCTGCAATTGCCGAGTAACGCCAAGAAGGATGTCTCACCGGAAGTCAGGGCATTGAAATCGCGATTAAGCTCATCATAAAATGCTTGTTTGCTCATAGACCAACCATTTACATTAACAAATTATTATTTTTTCTTTTGCATGCCTGCAAAACGCACAAAAACATACACAACCTTCATCAAACCGATAGCAGAGTGACTATACTCAAAACCATCCGTTGTCCCGGTATTCACAATGTCGCCGTCTGCAGAATATAGCAGACACCCTGACACCTTTCGGGAATTTCACGTACTTGACCGGGTAACTATCAATTTCTTTTATGAAAATTAACACAATCAGGCCAGCATTATTACATACCGCGGACCACAGATGCCCGCAATGCGACCTTGTTTTTAGCTTAACAGCGCTGAAAACGCACGAATCGGCCTATTGTCCGCGCTGTATGGCGAAAATTCGCAGTGCTAACAGTTGGTCTCTGACACGGCTGGTCACCCTTGCGGTGACCATGCTTATCCTGATGCCCTGCGCATTTAGCTGGCCGCTAATGAGTATTCAGTTGTTGGGGATGAATATCGATGCCAGCTTACTGGGCGGCATTTCGCAGATGATCTCCAGTGACGACGTGCTGACCGCAGCCATGGTCACCTTCTGTGCCATCGGCGCACCGGTGACCTTGGCATTAATGTTGATTTACCTGCTGCTGGGAAACTGGCTAGGGATGAATCTCCGTCCGGTTTTGCTGGCGTTGGAGAAAATCAAAGAATGGGTGATGCTGGATATTTATCTGGTGGGAATTGCCGTGGCTGGGATCAAAGTTCAAGACTACGCGGCTCTGACCCCGGGTTACGGACTGGTGGCGATGATCGCCTTAAGCCTGGTCAGCGTGCTGACCCTTATCCATCTCAACCCGCAGTCACTGTGGCAAACTTTTTACCCGCAAAAGCCCGTGGCCGTGGCCGCGGATCAATTACGCGTCTGCCTGCATTGTCACTTCAGTGGGCTGGCCGATGAAAAAGGTCGCTGTCCTCGCTGCCACACGCCACTGACCCTACGCCGTCCTTACAGCTTACAGAAAACTTGGGCGGCGCTGATCGCGTCGATTGTGTTTCTGTTCCCGGCAAACCTCCTGCCGATATCGGTTATCTACCTGAACGGTGCGGAGCAATCGGATACCATTTTCTCGGCCATCCTCTCTCTCGGCTCAGGTAACCTGCCGGTGGCGCTGCTGGTCTTTTTTGCCAGTATACTGGTGCCATTCAGTAAAGTTCTGATTATGCTGAGCCTGCTGCTCAGCATTCACTTACGTTGTCTGCAGGGCCTAAAAACCCGCATGCGTTTGCTACGGGCAATAAAATGGATAGGTCGCTGGTCAATGCTTGACCTATTTGTGATTTCTCTGACCATGTCGCTGGTGAACCGTGACCAGTTACTGGCTTTTACCATGGGACCAGCAGCTTTCTACTTTGGCTCTGCTGTGATCCTGACCATCCTTGCTGTTGAGTGGCTGGATAGCCGATTACTTTGGGACGCTTATGCCACAGGAAACGCCGAATATGCCGATTAATTCTGCGATAACAAAAAAACGTAAAATCTCCCCTTTCTGGCTACTGCCTTTAATTGCGCTGCTGATCACCGGCTGGCTGCTGTGGAAGAATTACCAAGAACGCGGCACTACCATTACCATTAACTTCCAATCTGCGGATGGGATCGTGCCGGGGCGTACCCCTATCCGCTATCAGGGGGTACAGATCGGCACGGTGGAAGGCATTGTTCTCAGTGATGACTATCGTACTATCCATATCCGCGCCAGCATCAAAAATGATATGAAAGATGCCCTGCGCCAGCAGACAAAATTCTGGCTGGTCACCCCACAAGCCTCGTTAGCGGGGGTCTCCGGTCTGGATGCGCTAGTCGGGGGTAACTATATCTCCATGATGCCCGGTAAAGGCTCACCGCAGGATAACTTTACCGCCCTCGATTCCCAGCCAAGAGTAAGTTCTAATACCAACGGACTGCTGCTACACCTGAATGCTAGAGATCTCGGATCGTTAAACACCGGCTCGACGGTGTATTACCGTAAGATCCCGGTGGGTAAAGTCTATAACTACAACATTAATAATGGCGATCAAGGGGTGACTATCGATGTACTGATCGACCGCCGTTACGCGCCGTTAGTGAAAAAAGACACCCGCTTCTGGAATGTTTCCGGTATTGATGCGCACCTCAGCCTCAGCGGTGTAAGTGTTCGTATGGACAGTTTACCCGCGGTGATCAATGGGGCCATTGCCTTCGATTCTCCGGCAGACGGTGCCCCCGCCGTTCCTGATGAGCACTATCAGCTTTATGATTCGTTGGCGAACAGCCACCGCGGCGTGAAAATTACCCTTGACCTGCCGGACGGTAAAAATCTGACAGCCGGCTCAACCGCATTGATGTATCAGGGGCTACAGGTCGGTACTCTCACTGCAGTTAACCTTGCAGACCCGCAGCACGTCACCGGTGAACTGACCATCGATCCGTCAGTAACAGAGTTGATGCGCACCAATACCCGTATTGAGCTACAAAGCCCGAAACTCGGACTGACCGACCCTTCTCTCAGCAGCCTGCTGACCGGCGCGACCCTGCAACTGGTGCCTGGTAGTGGCGAGCCCCGTGATCGTTTCCGCGTTTATCCGGCCGACGAAACCTTGATGGTGACGCCTGGTGCTCTCAACCTGCATCTGACCGCCTCCGACAGTTACGGTATTGCTCCTGGGCAGCCGATAGTACTGAATGGTGTTACCGTTGGCACGGTCTCGACCCGTGAACTGACCGGTAAGGGGGTGAATTTCGTGATCTCCATCGCCCCGCAATATCGTCGTTTTGTCCATGCTAATAGCCAGTTTATCGCTGACAGCCAGATCCGCGTCAATGTCAGCCCTGACGGTGTACAAATGGTCGGTGCCAGCCCTGGCGCTTGGTTAAAAGGCGGCATCCGCATGACCACCGGGGATCGTGGCGAACCGGCGAATAACTATCCGCTGTATGCAGATGCTGCACATGCTGCAGAAGGGGTTACCGGAGATACTCCATCCACGACCCTGACCCTAACCGCCAATAGCCTGCCAGATATTCAAGCCGGTTCGGTGGTCCTTTATCGCCGTTATCAGGTGGGTGAGATCACCGCGGTCACCCCGCGGGCTGACGGGTTTGAAGTAGCTGTGCACATCAATCCGGCTTACCGAAGCCTGATCACCAGAGATACCGTGTTCTGGGCCGAAGGCGGCGCCAAGGTTCAAGTAAATGGTAGCGGCATTACCGTCCAGGCCACCCCGCTTAACCGCGCGCTAAAAGGCGCCATTAGCTTCGATAATATTCAGGGGGTTGTCCACCGCCAGGGACAGTCGCGGATCCTCTACCCGACCGAGACCGAGGCCCGGGCAGTAGGTGGTCAGATCACCCTCAGTACCTATGATGCCAGCAAGCTGTCAGCCGGTATGCCAATCCGTTATCTGGGTATCAATGTCGGTCAGATCGAGTCGTTGTCGCTAAGTGCTAATAATAACCAAGTATTGGCGAAAGCTGTCCTCTACCCAGAATATGTCAATGATTTCGCCCGCATCGGCACTCGCTTCTCGGTGATCACCCCAGAAATATCGTCTACCGGTGTCAGCCATTTGGAATCGTTATTGCAGCCTTACGTCAATGTCGACCCAGGTAAAGGTCCGTCCCGGCGCAGTTTTGAACTGCAGCAAGCTACCATTACCGATTCTCGTTACCTGAACGGTAAGACTTTCTTCGTTGATGCGCTGGATGCGGGATCTTTAACCATCGGGACACCCATCTTGTTCCGTGGCGTAGAAGTAGGCACCGTCACCGGTACCTCCTTGGGTAACTTGGCAGACCGCGTACAGATTGCTTTCCGTATCAGTCAGCGTTACCAATATCTGGTGAGGAATAACTCGGTGTTCTGGCTGGCATCCGGTTACTCACTTAACTTCGGTCTTACCGGAGGTGTGGTCACCACCGGCACCTTCCAGCAGTTTATTCGCGGCGGTATTGAGTTTGCGACACCACCGACGGTACCGCTGGCACCGGAAGCGGACAGTAACAAACATTTCCTGTTGCAAAGCGAAGCACCCGCCAAATGGCAGCAATGGGGAACCGCCATTCCTCGCTAGCTTAACTGTGGATAACGGGCAGAATCACTGCCCGTTATCATGTTACACTGCTGCCATTATTTACTGACGGAACTGTGCTGTGTCCGAGACTTCCTCTTTTTTCCCTGCTGGCTTCCTGGATCAGATGCAACAAATGCTGAGCGATGAAGCTGCCTTTTCTGAATTTAAATCCTTTTGCCATTTGCCGTTACGCCGTAGCCTGCGGGTAAATACCTTAAAAATCTCGGTGGCTGATTTTCTGCAGTTGGTCGCTAGCTACAACTGGCAGCTGACGCCAATTCCCTGGTGCGCGGAAGGATTTTGGGTAGATCGTCCCGATGACTCGCTGCCCCTCGGCAGCGTCGCCGAACACCTGAGTGGGTTATTTTATATTCAAGAAGCCAGCTCAATGCTACCCGTTAGTGCGCTGTTTGCCCATAGCGATAGCCCACAGTATGTAATGGATATGGCGGCGGCCCCAGGGTCGAAAACGACCCAGATTGCTGCAGCCATGGGCAACCAGGGGATGATCCTCGCCAATGAATATTCTGCCAGCCGTGTGAAGGTGTTGCATGCAAACCTCAGCCGCTGTGGTGTGACTCAGGCGGCTATTACACATTTCGATGCCGCGGTGTTCGGTCCAGCGTTACCCGAACAGTTTGATGCGATATTGCTGGATGCGCCCTGTTCCGGCGAAGGGGTGATCCGCAAGGATCCTCAAGCCCTGAGAAACTGGAGTTTAGAAAGCTGTCAGGCGATCGCCGTCACCCAGCAGCAATTGTTGGATAGCGCTTTCCACGCCCTGGCACCAGGTGGCACCCTAGTCTATTCTACCTGTACCCTGAACCACATAGAAAACCAGCAGGTGCTTGCGTCACTGCTGAACCGCTATCCACAGGCGGTAGAAGTGGTTCCGCTCAACGAGTTATTTACCGAGGCGGAACGGGTAGCAACCCCTGAGGGCTACCTGCATGTTTTCCCGCAAGTGTTTAACTGCGAAGGCTTCTTTGTCGCCTGCCTGCGTAAAACCGCTGCCGTAGAACCATTACCGGTACCGAGTTATAAAGTGGGTAAATTCCCTTTTACGCCGCTCAGTGGCAAATTGAGCCGCGAAGTCCGTCAATTGGCTGCTGCATCCGGACTCCGCTGTCCAGAACAGGCGGAACTCTGGCATCGTGATAAAGAGATATGGCTGTTTCCACAGGCTGCGGTCCCGCTGTTTGGTCGAGTACGCTTTTCACGTATCGGACTTAAGTTAGCGGAAACCTTTAACAAAGGCTATCGCTGGCAGTATGAAGCGGTGGTGGCACTAGGAGACCCGCAGCATACGGCAGTTTATCATCTCAGTGAGACACAAGCCGAGGAATGGTACCGTGGCCGAGATATTTATCCTGATACTGAGGTGCCGAACGGAGAAATGTTAGTGATCTATCAGGGACAGGTGTTGGGGCTAGCAAAACGCGTCGGTCAACGTATCAAAAACAGCTACCCGCGAGAATTGGTGCGCGATGGTCGACTGTTTCGCTGACAGATAAAAAAAGACCGGACACAACTCCTGTGTCCGGTCCAGGGAAATGGCTCTGGCAGAGCCGTGCGCTAAAAATGATCAACAGCAAGCAAAGCCGGCTGGTGATTTAATCATAGACACTCTTTCACTAAATACCAGTCAAGGCCGTCGCAATCACTGAGATCAGTGGCTGCATAGACTCTGGGCTTTATCGACCAGCGGTTGCAGGGACATTTTACGCCCAGGATGCGCCACATCATCCAGCAATAACGGAGTGATTGACTCGCCCAGTGATTGGCCGCTGCTGACTCGCTGTTGCGCAATGCTATTCAGCGGATAATTCATCAGTGTGGAAGGATTGATAGCAAATAAAGAGCCGTCCTTTTCACAGGTTAGCATGATCTCTTCACGATTAAGTGGCCAGCGATCCTTACCGGTTTCAAAACGGCTCAGGGTAATGACCTGCGCGGCGAGCGCAGAGCTACTGATTAAGGTGAGTAATAGCAAAGGAAGCGTTTTTTTCATCAGTATAGGACCTTAGTAACAGATAAATATCAGAATTCAGTTGGGCGATAAGGTCGAAAACAGACTGACCACCGCCACCGCCATCAGCGCCAGCCCGCCTTCAACACGGGTCAGCCGCCTAAACCACTGTTGGCTGTAAGGTGCAAGCTGGGTGAAACGCGGGACGAGCCAATAACGGTTCAACACCGCTATAGCAATCATCAGCGCCACTAAGCTGGTTTTGAACAACAATCCCCCCCACCAGCCACTCATCGTCGGCGGCCAACCTGCCACCAAATAGGCCTCAGCCCCGCCACTTACCACCACGACTATCACTGCCAGGTGTGCGGCACGAGAAAAATTGATCATGCTATGCATGGCATGACGCGATAGAGGCTGTTGGCCACTGGCCCGCATCAGACGTAGTAACGGAAATAAGCCGCCGGTCCACAGTGCGGCGGCCAGCAGGTGTAGACTCTGCAGCAGCCAACCCAGCGGAGCACGCCAACCCACACCGGCAATTGCATGGCCGCTACCGGCCACCAGTATAAGTTGCACCATTGTCATCACAAAAAAGAGATAAACCGCTGCTGGATGCTTAAAGCGGACGATCGCCGCGGCAAGGACCGCCAGCAGCATGCCTGGTACCCATACGTCACCAAAGCGCGTGCCGGCCACTGCCTGCCACACTTGGGGTTGCCACAGGGCCTCTACCTCGCCGCTCATTAACACTGTTTGACACAGAAAAATGCCAATGGCACTGATAAGCCCCAACCAGGCACACCAGAGAATGGGAGTCTGCACCAGAGGTTGCAGTGTTTGTCGATAGTCACGGGGGGTCAGCCACCATAGATAGCAAAGTGCCCCGCTGCTAAACAGTAAGCTGCTAAAATGGAAAAAACGCAGGATAATAAAACCGGACTCCGCCAATGCTAAGATCTCCCTGTCCCCTGACTGATAGGAAATCTATACTATCACCGCCGCGAGTCCTTTCCTATGCTGGTGAAAGGAACCCTGCTGCATCACTCGTTTAACACACATCACCCAGTACAGCACTTGATCCTGTCGCCGGAAAACATTACTTTGGCGCCAGATTATCGGGAGTTCATCATGAGCAATAACCTTGCGCGACTCAGCGCTGAAGAAAAAGATAAAATCAATACTGATTTAGCAGCCTCCGGAGTGGCCTTTAAAGAGCGTTATAATATGCCGGTGGTGGCCGAAATTGTCGAACGTGAGCAGCCCGAGGCTTTACGTGATTGGTTTCGTGAACGACTGGCGTTCTATCGCCAGCGGTCGGTGACCCTCTCCCGCCTGCCCTATGAGCCGAAAGTGAAAAGCTGATGCTGCGTGTCATTGATACCGAAACTTGCGGTTTGCAGGGAGGCATAGTTGAAATCGCCTCAGTCGATGTGATTGACGGTGAGATCTGTAATCCAATGAGTGACTTGGTTTGCCCTGACCGACCGATTAGCCACCAAGCCATGGCTATCCATCGCATTACGCCTCAGATGGTGGCAAATAAGCCGCCTATCGAAGCAATTATTGACCGTTATCGCGGCAGCGCTTATTACGTCGCCCACAATGCTTCTTTTGACCGCCGGGTATTACCGGAAATGGGTGGCGAGTGGCTGTGCACCCTGAAGATGGCCCGTAAGCTCTGGCCAGGACGCAAATACGGTAATCAGGCGCTACGCCACAGCCTAAAACTGGAAGTTCAGCCACCAGCAGATTTGCACGCGCACCGGGCATTGTACGACTGCTACGTCACGGCGTCGTTGTTAGTCCGTATCATGCAGGACTCTGGCTGGAGCCCGGCACAGATGTCTGCGCTTAATACTCCGCCGACTGAAGTCAGTGATGATATCTTTCCGTTTGGTAAATATCGTGGACAACCCGTGGCACTGGTTGCCCGCAAAAACCCAGGATACTTACGCTGGATGCTGGATAACCTGGATGATTTGCGCCCGGGCTTTCGTCAGACCCTGCAGCGCTATCTTAAAGGTCAGTCCTAAGCTGTCTGCCCCGGTAGAATGCCTTCGGACAAACCAATCAGAAACGCCATCTCTTGGGCGATATCCTCACAGCCTTTAAAACGTCCGGACTTGCCGCCATGTCCGGACGTCATGTCGGTCCACAGTAGCAACAGTTGATCACCGGTTGCCGTTTCCCGTAACTTGGCGACCCATTTGGCTGGCTCCCAATACTGAACCTGTGAGTCATACAGCCCGGTGGTTACCAGTAGATGTGGGTATTCACCGGCACAAATATTATCGTAAGGGCTATAGGCGCGGATCGTCCGGTAACTCTCCTCATCCGCTGGATTACCCCATTCATCATACTCACCGGTCGTCAGCGGAATCGATTCATCCAGCATCGTGGTGAGAACATCGACAAAAGGGACTTGGGCCACTACACCGTGATAAAGCGCCGGTGCTTGATTGATTACCGCCCCCATCAGTAGCCCGCCGGCGCTACCGCCCATCGCGTAACAACGCTGCGGGTCACCATAGCCCCGGGCCAGTAACTGTTCAGTACCGCTGATAAAATCGCTAAAACTATTCTGTTTATTTTCCAGTCTCCCGGCGTCATACCAAGCCTGGCCCAGTTCGCCACCACCGCGCACATGGATCAGTGCATAGACAAAGCCGCGATCCAGCAGGCTCAGTCGACTGCTGCTGAAATCGGCATCCATACTGCTGCCATATGCGCCGTAGCCATAGACCAGCAGCGGATTTTTGCCAGGCTGATACAGGGATTTGCGATACACCACTGATACCGGTACCTGACAGCCATCTTCCATTGTCAGCCATAGATACTCACTGTGATAGCGGTCCGCTTGGAACCCTTTCACTGCACTCTGTTTAAGGACCTTGCGCTCGCCGCTGTCGAGATCCAACTGATAAGTCGTCACCGGCGTCGTCATCGAGGAATAGCCGTAACGCAGCATTGCGGTATCTGGGTTGGGATTAAACCCCAGCCAAGCTACATAGGTAGCATCATCAAACTCAATGTCTCGCCGCTCGTCACGGAAGCGATGATATTGTGACAGACAACTGAGACCATTCTCCCGCTCTTCCGTCACCAGCCAATCACGGAATACTTGGAAAGATTCGAGTACCCGCGACTCACGTACCGGTATCAGGGTTTGCCACTGTGTCTCCTGCGGATCACTCTGCGAAACGCTATACAAACCAAAGTTGATACCCTGTGCATTCGAACGGATATAGAACTGCTGCTGGTAATGATCCAACTCATATTCATGATCTTCGCGACGACTCAGAAAACAGACTGGGGGGTGATCAGGCTGATTGGCCTGCACCAGCCAGACTTCACTGGTGGTGGTGCTATCGATAATAATCTCTATATAGTCCTCAGAGGTGGTTTTACCGAGACTGAGATAAAAACTGTCATCGCTCTCCTCATAGACCAACTGATCATCGCTTACCGGTGTGCCCACTTGATGGCGCCACACCTGCCAAGGTAACAGTGTCTCTTCATCCTGACGGATATAGAACAGAGTCTGGTTATCATTCGCCCACATCAGTGAGGGCGACACACCGGTCAGTACGTCATCCAACCATTGACGCCTGTCAATATCATAGAAACGGATCTCATACTGTCTTCGCGACTGAAAGTCTTCGGCAACCGCCATCAGTCGATTATCTGGGGTAATGTCTAAGGCACCTAAGTTGTAATAGTCACGGCTATCTGCCCGCTGATTACCATCCAGCAGACACTGCCAATCGCCTTGCCCCGTGGCGGTTAACGGCGCGCGGAACCAGCTCGGGTATTCGGCTCCCTCTTCATAGCGCTGCTGATACAGATAGCCATTTTTATCGTAAGGTACTGACTGGTCACGGGCAGGAATACGAGCAACAATTTCTTTATAGAGATCGTTTTCCAGTGTTTTTACCGCGGCCAACTGCTCAAGGCAGTATTGGTTTTCCTGATGCAGATAGTCCAGCACTTCTGGGCGGCTGCGCTGGTCGTCCCGTAGCCAATAATAGGGATCGACTCGGGTCTCACCATGCATCACTAACGGGTAAGGATGTTTTGCTGCTTCAGGGGCTGCCATACTGTTTTTCCTACAATCAGACGTCCGGGTAAGGGTTGTGTGTGACAGTGTCACGAAAACAATGCACTGCGACCTGTCGACTGTAACACTATAAAAAATAAATCGCCCGCTAATGCCTGCGCAATCGTTTTCCTTTATACTGTGACGGTTTTTTATGACAAGCATTTATGGGTGAAAAGATGGTTACTCTCGGTACTGCATTACGTCCTTCCGCGACACGCGTCATGTTATTAGGCTCCGGTGAACTGGGGAAAGAAGTCGCCTTGGAGTGCCAACGCCTCGGGGTGGAAGTGATAGCCGTCGACCGCTATGCCGATGCACCGGCCATGCATGTCGCCCACCGCAGCTATGTGGTGAACATGCTGGATGGTGAGGCACTGGCGGAGATTATTGCCCGCGAAAAGCCAGATTACGTGGTACCGGAAATTGAAGCGATCGCCACAGATAAACTGTTGGAACTCGAACAGCAGGGATTACGCGTGGTTCCTACCGCTAGGGCCGCCAAACTGACCATGAACCGCGAAGGCATCCGCCGTTTGGCCGCAGAGGAACTCGCTTTACCGACATCCGGTTATCGCTTTGCAGACAGCAAAGAAGCGTTCTACGCCGCCGCCGAAGCTATCGGTTTTCCCTGTATTGTCAAACCGGTGATGAGCTCATCCGGCAAAGGTCAGAGTTTTATTCGCGATGCTGCGGGTCTGGATAAAGCCTGGGCCTACGCCCAAGAAGGCGGACGCGCCGGTGCCGGTCGGGTCATCGTTGAGGCCGTGGTAAACTTCGACTTTGAAATCACCCTACTGACCGTCAGTGCCGCGGACGGGATCCATTTCTGTGCCCCTATCGGCCACCGCCAAGAAGATGGCGACTACCGTGAATCTTGGCAGCCACAGGTGATGAGCAGTATCGCTCTGCAACGGGCCCAAGAGATCTCTGCCTCGGTCGTCAAAGCCTTGGGCGGCTATGGGTTATTCGGCGTCGAGCTGTTTGTCTGCGGTGATGAGATCATCTTCAGTGAAATCTCACCACGCCCTCATGATACCGGTATGGTGACCTTGATCTCTCAAGACCTGTCAGAGTTTGCCCTGCATGTCCGTGCCTTCCTGGGTCTGCCCGTGGGCGGGATCCGTCAGTATGGACCGGCCGCCTCTGCGGTGATCTTACCGGAACTGAACAGTAATGATGTCCGCTTTGTCGATGTCGATAAAGCATTGGCCGCTGGCCTGCAAGTGCGTCTATTTGGTAAGCCAGAAATTGCTGGCCGTCGTCGTCTTGGGGTCGCGTTGGCCGTTGCCGACAGTACCGAAGAAGCGGTGGAACGGGCAGTCACTGCCGCAAAGTCTATCAGCGTTAACGGCTGATTCCAGAGCAGATAAGCCAAAAAAACGGCCCGCTTTTAGCGGGCCGTTTTGCTCTGCAACGATCAGCGATTATTCAAACTCGTTCCATGAACGGCCATCACGAGCGATCATGGCCACCGACGCAACCGGTCCCCATGTCCCTGCTTGGTAAGGCTTAGCCACATCACCATCACTGGCCCAGGCGTTAATGATTGAATCCACCCAGGTCCACGCCGCTTCCACTTCGTCACGACGAACAAACAACGCCTGGATCCCACGCATACTCTCCAGCAGCAGACGCTCATACGCATCCGCCAGATGAGACTCGTTAAAGGTCTCAGAGAAACTGAGATCAAGTTTGGTGGTCTGTAAATGATGTTTGTGATCCAGACCCGGCACCTTGTTCATGATTTCGATATCCACACCTTCATCCGGCTGCAGACGAATAGTCAGTTTGTTCTGCGGCAACTCGGCGTAGGAATCTTTAAACAGATTCATTTCTGGGTTCTTAAAGTAGACCACCACCTCTGAACATTTCGACGGCAGACGTTTACCAGTTCTTAGATAGAATGGAACACCAGCCCAACGCCAGTTATCAATGTCGACACGGATTGCGGCAAAGGTTTCGGTGCTGCTAGTTTTGTTGGCACCCTCTTCTTCCAAATAACCCGGCACCTTTTTACCCTGCACAAAACCGGCGGTGTACTGACCACGCACGGTTTTTTCCCGCACATTGGTCTCATCGATACGGCGCAGTGAGCGTAACACTTTGACCTTTTCGTCACGGATGCTGTCAGCACTGAGATCTGACGGAGGTGACATGGCGATCATAGTCAGGATTTGCAGCAAGTGGTTCTGGATCATATCGCGCATCTGACCGGCTTTATCGAAGTAGCCCCAACGCCCTTCAATACCGACCTCTTCCGCCACGGTGATCTGCACGTGATCGATGGTACGGTTATCCCAGTTGTTAACGAAGATAGAGTTAGCAAAGCGCAGCGCTAGCAGGTTCAACACTGTCTCTTTGCCCAGATAGTGGTCGATACGGAACACCTGGCTCTCGTCGAAGAATTCACCGACACTGTCGTTAATCTGTTTGGAGGTTTCCAAGGAGGTGCCAAGTGGCTTTTCCATCACCACACGGGCCGGTTTAGCGTTCAGTTTGGCCTTACCCAGTCCCTGACAGATGGCACCAAAGGTCCCCGGTGGCATCGCAAAATAGTTAATGGTGACACGCTCTTTCTGATCCAGCATTTTACCGAGACGGGTAAAGTGAGCCGCATCATTGACGTCCAGGTTACAAAAATCGAGACGGGCGCTGAGTTTATCCCACAGCGCTTCATCGATTTTTTCTTTCATGAAAGTTTCCAGCGCCTCGCGCACCACTTTGGTGTAGGCCACTTTATCCCAATCAGCACGGCCCACACCTATAATGCGTGAACCCTCATGGATCTGGCCGGCTTTTTCCAGTTGATACAGGGAAGGCAACAATTTGCGGCGTGCTAAATCGCCTTTGGCACCGAAAATGACCAGATCGCATGCCTGGGCCTGATGGGTTACCGCCATTTTACTCTCCTCATTACCGAGTCATCATTGCCCACTGACAGCGCAGGCCGGACTCTTTTCATTATTAATTTATTTGCGTGACACTGTACTTCTTTTTATGCCGTCAGGTAAATACGCAGATAACACCCTGATCCGTCAAAGTGTTGTCACATCCCTCATCGCGGACCGATAAAAGTATGGCTGCGCGGGAGCTTTCTGCGCCAGGATTGGGCTAAGCCGTAATATTGACAGCTTAGCATGCTTCCCGTTTAAGCCTTTGCCTGTCAGAGCGATAGTTATAAACCGCGCCTAATGGATCCTAGGCACAGTTTCTAAGCAGAGATTGTAGAGAATCAAAGAACCGGCCAGCTTTATCGGGGATACTGTAGAGAGGGACAGGCTTGCGTTAACAGGTTGACAACATTTGTACTCGAAACGCTGCCCTGTAATCAGATAAACTGTCGCTATCCTGTGGGTACTGTCTGTGCGCACCCTGCTTTATGATCAACGGAGTTTTTCATGCCAAGACGACTGAGAAGAACCAAAATTGTCACTACCCTGGGCCCTGCCACTGACCGGGATAAAAACCTCGAAAAAATTATCGCTGCTGGAGCCAACGTGGTCCGGCTCAACTTTTCTCATGGCAGTGCTGAAGATCATCAAGCTCGTGCGGACAAAACCCGTGAAATCGCTGCTCGTCTTGGGCGCCATGTCGCTATCCTCGGCGATTTACAGGGACCGAAAATTCGTATTTCTACCTTTCGCGAAGGTAAAGTCTTCCTCAATACCGGCGATCGCTTTGTATTAGATGCTACTTTGGAAAAAGGGGAAGGCAATCAACAACAAGTGGGAATCGATTATAAAAGTCTGCCGCAAGATGTCGTGCCTGGGGATATCCTGCTGCTGGATGATGGTCGGGTACAACTGAAAGTGATACAGGTATCAGAGACTCAGGTATTTACCGAAGTCACCCTTGGCGGCCCACTGTCGAATAACAAAGGCATCAATAAGTTAGGGGGTGGGCTGTCTGCGGCCGCTTTGACCGATAAGGATAAAGCCGATATTCATACTGCTGCGCGCATTGGCGTCGATTATCTAGCCGTCTCCTTCCCACGCACCGGCGAGGATTTACATTATGCCCGCCGTTTGGCCCGTGAAGCTGGCTGTGAGGCGCAGATCGTTGCCAAAGTCGAACGTGCAGAAGCAGTCGCTTCGATACAAGCGATGGATGACATTATTCTCGCCTGTGATGTGGTGATGGTAGCGCGTGGTGATCTCGGGGTTGAAATCGGCGATCCAGAATTAGTGGGTACCCAGAAGAACCTGATCCGCCGTGCCCGTCAACTGAATCGCGCCGTCATCACGGCTACCCAGATGATGGAGTCGATGATCACTAACCCAATGCCAACCCGCGCTGAGGTCATGGATGTGGCCAATGCGGTATTGGATGGAACCGATGCGGTAATGCTGTCTGCGGAAACTGCTGCCGGACAATATCCCGCAGAAACCGTCAAGGCGATGGCCGATGTCTGCTTGGGTGCAGAGAAAATCCCTAGTCTGAATGTCTCGAAACACCGCCTAGATGTGCAGTTCGATAATATCGAGGAAGCCATTGCCATGTCGGCGATGTATGCTGCTAACCACCTACAGGGTGTGACGGCAATTATTACCATGACAGAATCTGGCAGAACGGCATTGATGACCTCACGGATCACCTCCGGGTTACCAATTTTCGCCCTATCTCGTCATCCGGAAACCCTAAACCGTACGGCAATGTACCGTGGCGTGACGCCCGTCGCCTTTAAGTCCTATACCGATGGCGT
Organism: Tatumella saanichensis; assembly: GCF_000439375.1. Taxonomy (GTDB): domain Bacteria; phylum Pseudomonadota; class Gammaproteobacteria; order Enterobacterales; family Enterobacteriaceae; genus Tatumella; species Tatumella saanichensis. The sequence continues at coordinate 222,725 of NZ_ATMI01000041.1, read as the reverse complement.
TGCGGCGGTGCATGATGCCATCAGCTTACTGCGCGAACGGGGTTATCTGATGAGTGGCGATTTAGTGATTGTCACCCAGGGAGATGTGATGGGGGCCAGCGGAACGACCAATACCAGCCGCGTGCTGCGCGTAGAGTAAACCGTGAGAGGGCTGGCGGCAACGCCAGCCCTCTCACACAGTAACCGGTTACAGGTCGCGACGTTCGTAGGGTTCGATATCCCCATTTTTACGGGTTTTCAGTAGTTTGAGTATCCACGTGTACTGCTCAGGATGTGGCCGAACGAACACTTCAACCTCTTCATTCATCCGACGGGCCAAGGTTTTATCATCGGCCTCTGCCAAGTCATCCATCGGCGGGCGGATATACACATCCAACTGATGCGTTTTACCGTTGTACACCGGAAACAGCGGTACCACTTTGGCACGACACACTTTCATCAAACGACCAATCGCCGGCAGCGTCGCCTTGTAGGTAGCAAAGAAATCAACAAACTCGCTGTGCTCCGGACCGTGATCCTGATCGGGCAAATAATAGCCCCAGTATCCCTGACGCACTGAACTAATAAACGGCTTAATACCGTCATTGCGGGCATGCATACGGCCACCGTAGATACGGCGTAGGCGATTCCAGATATAGTCCATCAACGGATTTTTCTGGTTATGGAACATGGCCGCCATTTTTTGCCCTTCTGACGCTAGCAACATCGCCGGAATGTCTACGGCCCAACCATGGGGCACCAGGAAAATGACATTCTGCTGCTGCGCCTGCAGTTCATCAATGATTTCACGGCCATGCCAGTTCACTCGCTGCCGAATACTGTGCGGTTTTTTTAGCGCCAGTTCGGCCATCATCACCATCGCTTGAGGCGCAGTGCTGAACATATTATCGATAATGGTTTCACGCTCTGCCTCTGAAAGCTCCGGCAGACAATAGATCAGATTAATACGTGCACGACGGCGGGCACTTTTCGCCAGCCGACCAACTCGGTGTCCCAGTGAGCCAAGTAGTGGATCACGCAGCGCCGCGGGGAGCAATGCCATGCCGCCCAGGGCACCGATTGCCAGCCAATTGCCCCAGAATTTGGGTTTCAGAAACTCCGCTTTAAACTGCGGAATAAACTCTGCAGCGCTTTTTTTCTCATTCTTCATGCACTAACCTCTGTAATGAACCGGTTATGATAGTGCTGAGGGGATAATTTGCAATATTCATCTGCACAATTGAAAAAAGCCGAGTGAAAATACACCGGCTTTGCTATGGAGTGTTCACGTTGGGTGAGCTATGCCCTTATAACGTCAGCTGTTTCTGCCAGTCTTTAACCTGCGCCAGATAATCCTTACGATCCTTACCACTCAGTCCTTCAATATCAGGTAATCGTGCGGTTAATGGATTCACCGCTTGGTTATTGATCCAGATTTCATAATGCAGATGAGGGCCGGTTGAGCGGCCGGTGTTCCCTGATAACGCAATACGATCGCCGCGCTTCACTTTCTGCCCAGGCTTCACCAGCAGACGACTAAGGTGCATATAACGGGTCATATATTGACGTCCATGACGCAATGCTACGTAGTTACCCGCCGCGCCACTCCTTTTTGCCACTTCGACTTCACCGTCACCTACTGCCAGTACCGGCGTACCAACTGGCACAGCAAAGTCTACTCCGCGGTGGGGTGCAACTCTGCCGGTAACTGGGTTAAGTCGACGCGGATTAAACCCTGAGGAAACCCGATATTGTTTCACCGTCGGAAAGCGCATAAAGCCACGGGACAACCCTGAGCCACTGCGGTCGTAATACTTGCCGTCTTCGGCACGAAACGCGTAATAATCCTTGCCACCCGATTGTAACCGGACTGCCAGTAGCTGACTCTGCATGGCTTTACCGTCTAGCTTTTCCCGAGAGAGTAGCACGCTGAACTTGTCACCACTGCGTAGCTTTCGAAAATCCATCTGCCACTGTAGCGCTTTGGTCACCGTACTGGCTTCAGTACGACTCAGGCCAGCCTGCACGGCACTCACGGCAAAGCTACCCTGCACCGTTCCACGTAGAACAGTATCCTGCCAGACCCCCTTCTGGATGGAAGGTGTCATAGTGAAGGTTCCTTGATCCGTGCGCTGGTAGTCACGGCTCTCGCGCCGGGACAGGCTCCAACTGAGTGACTGCAAATTGCCGTCTGGGGTCAGGGTCCAACTCAGGGTCTGGCCGACATTTAAGGTACGTAAATCTTTATCACTGGCAACCAATGCATTGATATCATTGAGATCAACACCAAATTGGTTAAGGACGCTGCTCAGTGTATCACCAGACGATACCGTGTAATCACGGGTATCTGCAACATCACTGCTGTCGGTCTCTTCCGATGGGGATTCTTCTTCTGGAGAAGAAGTGGTTTGGTCCACAGGTTCACTGGCTTCCGGCAATAATGTTCGCAGGTTTTCTGCATCGGTTTCGATGGTTCTGACGATGACGTCGGAATCTTCGCTATGGTGATAAAACGGCGGTCGCCAGACGGCAACCGCGAGCGTAATTACTGTCAGCGACCCCAGTATAATGCGGTGGGGCCGCGGCAAGGTATTCATTGCCAGAGCGACAGAGCGGGCTATCTGCTGCACTTATTTATTTTCCTTTTATGCTCCTTCCAGGCAGCTTGTGTACTGGCCGGACAGTTGCGTTAAAAATCTGATGTAACTGTCTTGAGTCAGGCTGATGCCTATCCCCAGTGGGTCCAGTGTTCCAATACGCACTCCGGTTCCCCGAGTCACAGCATCAATGACGGCTGGCCTGAATTGTGGCTCAGCAAAAACGCACACCGCTTTTTGCTCAACCAATTGTGTTCTGATCTGATGTAACCGCACTGCACCAGGCTGGATTTCCGGGTTTACGGTAAAATAGCCCAGCGGCGATAACCCGTAATGGTGTTCAAAATAGCCGTATGCGTCATGGAAGACGAAATACCCTTTGTGGGACATCGGTGCTAGCCGATTGCGGATCTGTTGATCTGCCTGATCCAGTTCAGCACTGAATAGTGCCAAGTTAGCATCCAATTTGTCTCTACTGGTGGGCATAAGTTCCACCAGCTTGTTATGAATTGCGATCGCAGAGGCTTTTGCAATAGGTAATGACATCCACAGGTGCATATTATATTGCCCATGTGAGTGATGAACATCAGAGTTCTCCGTTGCCTGTGGGTGATCATCATGGCTGTGAGAGTGCTCGTGACCCAGATCCTCTGCGTGTTCATGTTCCCCCTTTTGCAACAGTGCCTGGACCGAAGGTAATGCTGCCAATTCAAGGCGATTTTCCTCAGGCAATGTCGCCACGGCTTTATCCATAAACGCTTCCATCTGTGGTCCAACCCACACCACTAAGTCACCGTTTTTAATCCGCTTGATATCGGAGGGTCGTAACGCATAGTCATGCTCTGACGCCCCATCCGGTAGGATCACCTCAACCGGCGTAACACCACTGGCAATCGCTGATGCAATAAACCCCAGAGGCCTAATCGAGGTTACCACTGCACTGTGAGCAGTGGCAGCAAACAGCAGACTACTGCCTGCTACAAAAAGGGGGATCAGTGTCTTAGCCTTGAAATGTAACATAGTGAGTCAATCTTCAGTGTAATTGTCAGTAATTGTGATATTATAACATAATACCCTTTGTGACAAAATGTAAATACTATGACCATGCTCGTCACCTTGACGGATATCTCTGTCACCTTCGATCAGCGCCATGTGCTAAGCGGCATCTCCCTGACACTGCAACCGGGCCGTATTCTGACGTTACTCGGCCCTAACGGCGCCGGAAAATCAACGCTGGTCAGGGTGATCCTTGGATTACTAAAACCCTCTTCGGGTACCTGTGTGCGTGCCAACAACCTACGTATCGGCTACGTGCCGCAAAAACTGCATATCGACCCGGCGCTTCCCCTGACTGTAGGTCGTTTTATGACATTGTCACCGCAGGCCACTCCGGCGGCGGTCCACTCCTGTCTACAGCAGGTCAATGCGTTAGGGCTGGAAAATGCTACCCTGCAGAATTTATCCGGTGGAGAGATGCAGAGAGTGCTGCTGGCACGGGCACTGTTGGGTGACCCGCAGTTACTGGTGCTTGATGAACCGACCCAAGGTGTCGACGTTAATGGCCAAGTTGCCCTGTATGACTTGATCAATCAGATCCGCCAACAAACCGGCTGTGCGGTGCTGATGGTCTCGCATGACCTGCATCTGGTGATGGCCCGTACTGATGAAGTGTTATGCCTAAACCAGCATATCTGCTGCTCCGGTAAACCTGAGGTGGTCTCACAGCATCCGGAGTTTGTGGCGATGTTCGGCACCCGTGGCGCACAACAACTAGGCATTTACCGGCACCAACATAACCACCGCCATGATCTACGCGGCCGTATTGTTCTGACAAAAGGGAAATAAGCCGATGCTCGAATTACTGTTACCCGGTTGGCTGGGCGGAATGATGCTGACCTTGGCGGCGGGTCCGCTGGGTTCTTTTGTCGTATGGCGGCGGATGTCCTATTTCGGCGATACGCTGGCCCATGCCTCACTGCTGGGCGTCGCCTTTGGTTTACTGCTAAATATCAACCCTTACTACGCGGTAATTGCGATCACACTGCTGTTGGCCGTGTTGCTGGTGCTCATCGAATATCGCCAACCTTTGGCTGTCGATACCCTGCTGGGAATTATGGCGCACACGGCCTTATCACTGGGGCTGGTCGTGGTCAGCCTCATGTCAGGGGTACGAGTCGATCTAATGGCTTACCTTTTCGGTGATCTCTTGTCGGTAGTGCCCCAAGACCTGTGGCTGATTGGTGGCGGTGTCGCCGTGGTAGTCGCGCTCCTCGGTTGGCAGTGGCGATCATTATTATTGATGACTTTAAGCCCTGACCTGGCACAAGTTGAAGGCGTCAACCTGCCCCGTAGCCGTCTATTGCTGATGCTGGTGACCGCACTGACTATTGGGGTAGCGATGAAGTTTGTCGGCGCATTGATCATCACGTCGCTGCTGATTATCCCAGCGGCCACCGCACGGCGTTTTGCCCGTTCACCCGAGCAGATGGCGTTTGGGGCGGTGGTGTGTGGCATGCTGTCGGTAACCGGCGGTATGGCCTTTTCGGCCCTTTACGATACCCCCGCCGGGCCGTCAGTAGTGCTGTGCAGTGGACTACTATTTGTATTCAGTCTGCTGAAGAAAACCGTCGGGTGATACCGGCGTTTAGTCTGGGTCGCGGACGATATTAAAGTGGCGATAGGCGTGCTGTGTCGCCATCCTACCCCGTGGAGTACGCTGAATAAAGCCCTGCTGGATCAGGTAGGGTTCAATCACATCCTCGATGGTTTCTCGCTCTTCCCCGATTGCTGCCGCGAGGTTATCCAAGCCCACCGGTCCGCCGGTAAATTTATCAATGATAGCCAGCAGTAATTTGCGGTCCATAAAATCAAAGCCTTCACTGTCGACATCCAGCATGTCCAGTGCGCTGCCGGTTACACCGCCACTCATCTCACCGGCGGCTTTTACCTCAGCATAATCACGAACACGACGTAATAGACGGTTGGCGATACGCGGCGTGCCCCGGGCACGGCGAGCAATCTCCAGTGCACCTTCGTCACTCAAAGGCAGTCCCAGACAAGCGGCGCTTCGCGAGATAATGTGTTGTAAATCCTTAACCTGATAGAACTCCAGACGCTGAACAATGCCGAAACGGTCACGCAACGGTGAGGTCAGTGAGCCCGCTCGGGTTGTGGCACCGATCAGGGTAAACGGTGGCAGATCGATTTTAATCGAACGCGCCGCCGGCCCTTCACCGATCATAATATCCAGCTGATAGTCTTCCATCGCCGGATAGAGTACCTCTTCGACCACCGGGGAGAGTCGATGAATTTCATCGATAAACAGCACATCATGGGGCTCAAGGTTGGTCAGCATCGCCGCTAAATCGCCCGCTTTCTCCAGCACGGGACCAGAGGTAGTCCGTAGATTGACGCCCATCTCATTGGCAACGATATTGGCCAAGGTGGTCTTCCCTAACCCCGGCGGGCCGAAGATCAGCAGATGATCGAGGGCATCATTACGCATTTTGGCCGCTTTAATGAAGATTTCCATCTGCTCGCGCACCTGCGGCTGTCCGACATACTCATCAAGTAATTTCGGCCGGATGGCACGATCTAAAGTCTCTTCTTCGGTTTGCGGCGCAGCGGAGATCAGACGGTCAGCTTCAATCATACAGGCCTCTAAATTGCAGCACGCAGTGCTTCACGGATTAAGGTTTCGCAGTCAGCCCCCGGGTGGCCGACTTTACTGATCATACGGCTGGCCTCCTGAGGCTTATAGCCCAGCGCCACCAGTGCCGCTACCGCTTCCGATTCGGCATCATTGCTCTGTGCAGGCGCGGAAGATGGCGCGGAAAGTTCAAACGATGTCTCGCCGGAGAACAGATCGCCGTGCAGTCCTTTAAAGCGGTCTTTCATTTCAACCACCAATCGCTCAGCGGTTTTCTTACCCACACCCGGTAACTTCACCAATGCGCCGATTTCCTGATGCTCAACCGCTTGGACAAACTGCTGTGCAGACATACCGGAAAGGATAGCCAGCGCCAGTTTAGGACCCACACCGTTAACTTTGATCAATTCACGGAACAGCGTCCGTTCCTGCTTATTGTTGAAACCATACAGCAGTTGCGCATCTTCCCTAACCACAAAGTGGGTAAAGATGGCTGCTTCCTGATTTTGTTCTGGTAGCTCATAAAAACAGGTCATTGGCATATGGACTTCATAGCCCACTCCGCCTGCTTCAATTAACACCAGTGGTGGCTGTTTTTCCAGTATTAGACCCCGCAGACGACCAATCACTGTCTCTATCCTTTTTGTTTACGTTGATTCTGAGGGTTATAACACAAAAAAGGCTGGATGAATATCCAGCCCCTCTGGTTTAACCCAGCCTGTTAGCGTAATCGCCCACGAGCAAGCAGTAATGATTTGTCACTGACCCGCACGCTGTTCTGGCTGATATGGCAATGCGTGATGGCAATCGCCAACGCATCGGCAGCGTCCGCCTGCGGATTGGACGGCAGTTTTAACAGATTACGCACCATATGCTGAACCTGTGACTTTTCCGCTGCCCCGGTACCGGTGACCGTCTGTTTAACCTGTCTGGCAGCATACTCAAATACCGGCAGCGCTAAATTGACGGCGGCCACGATGGCGGCCCCTCTCGCTTGTCCAAGTTTCAGAGCAGAGTCGGCATTTTTCGCCATGAATACCTGTTCAATGGCAAAGTAATCCGGCGAAAATTGGGTAATGATTTCGCTCACCCCGGCATAGATCAGACGCAACCGTTCCGGTAGTTCAGGGGTATTGGTGCGAATACAGCCACTGCCCAAATAGGTTAACTGCCTGCCGGTCTGGCGGATCACACCGTAACCGGTAATTCTTGACCCCGGATCAATCCCCAGAATAATCGCCATATGTTCTCTCAATCCACTGCGACAGCAGATGCCGGTTACAGGCTAGCTGCGACTTCGTCAGAGATTTCACCGTTATGGTAAACTTCCTGCACATCATCGCAATCTTCCAGCATGTCGACCAGACGCATCAGTTTTGGTGCGGTTTCGGCATCCATTTCTGCTTTGGTCGATGGGATCATGGTGACTTCCGCTTCGTCCCCTTTCAGGCCGGTAGCTTCTAGCGCATCGCGCACTTTACCCAGTTCTTCCCAAGCGGTGAACACGTCAATCGCGCCATCATCGTAGCTGACCACGTCTTCTGCGCCGGCTTCCAGTGCTGCTTCCATTAAGACATCTTCATCCTGACCTGGGGCATAGGAGATAATACCTTTGCGGCTGAACAGATAGGCTACCGAACCGTCAGTCCCGAGGTTTCCGCCGGTTTTAGTGAAGGCGTGACGGACTTCGGAAACGGTACGGTTACGGTTATCACTCAGACACTCAACCATAATCGCGCTGCCACCTGGGCCGTATCCTTCATAGATAATGGTTTCCATGTTGGCATTATCTTCACCACCGGCACCACGGGCAATGGCACGATCCATGGTGTCCCGGGTCATGTTATTGGATAAGGCTTTATCCATAGCCGCACGTAAACGTGGGTTAGAAGATGGATCGGCACCGCCTAATTTCGCTGCGGTCACCAGCTCACGAATGATCTTGGTGAAGATTTTACCGCGTTTTGCATCCTGTGCTGCTTTACGGTGTTTGGTGTTAGCCCATTTACTGTGTCCAGCCATATTAACTCTCTCACTATCTGCTAATTAGATAATCGGGTACAGGGCACTCCAATGGGAGTGCCGGAAAATCAATGTCTGCTGCTCAGACCGCAATAAGGCGCTCAATCGCTTCACGATTGCTCCAAGATTTTGTCAGCGCAGCGGCCTCAGTGGCCGACAGCCACTGTCCAGCGGTATGCTCTGTGAGCTGCACCGGCCATTCTTCCGGTAATGGCAGCATAAACCAGTGTTCCTGGTTATGGCTGACATCCGGGGCATAACGATGCCGGTACTGTGCAAAAATTTCAAAGTGGATACTGTGCTGGCAATCCACCAGCATCAGACCCGAGTCGACAATATCGATGCCGGTTTCTTCAGCCACTTCGCGCCGAGCCGCATCACAGGGTGCTTCTCCTGGTTCCAAGCTTCCGGTCACCGACTGCCAGAACTCTGCATCATCACGCCGCTGCAGCATCAGCACCCTGCCGGTATTTTGCGCATAAATGATCACCAATACCGAGACCGGGTGCTTGAAAACGGTCATCAGTGATCAGCCGCTTCCGTTGGTTTCTTCTCTTTTTTGACGACCTGCAGTGCCAACTCGTCAAGGGCATCTGGATTAGCTTCACCTGGTGCATCGGTCAACAGACACGCTGCTGCCGTAGTTTTCGGGAAGGCAATGACATCACGGATGTTATCAGTGCCAGTTAATAGCATGGTCAAGCGATCCAGTCCAAAAGCCAGACCTGCATGCGGCGGTGCACCGTATTTAAGGGCATCCAACAGGAAGCCAAATTTTTCCTGCTGCTGCTGTTCATCAATACCCAGCAACGTAAACACTGCCTGTTGCATTTGGCCGTTATGAATACGTACCGAGCCACCGCCTACTTCATAGCCGTTGATCACCATATCGTAAGCATTAGCAATCGCCTCTGCCGGGGCATCCATCAGCGCCTGCGGCGTCAGATCACGCGGAGCGGTAAACGGATGGTGCATCGCCGCCAGATGTCCTTCGCCGTCCTCTTCAAACATTGGGAAATCTACCACCCACAACGGTGCCCAGGCATTAACATCGGTGATCCCCAGGTCGCGACCTGTTTTCAGACGCAGAGCCCCGATAGCATCTGCGACGACAGTGGCTTTATCCGCGCCAAAGAAGATCAGGTCACCGTCGACGGCACCGGTACGGACCAGGATCTGTTCAATAATGTCAGCACTGAGGAATTTCGCCACCGGACTCTGTACCCCTTCAGGGATCGCATCACGCTGGTTAACCTTCATCCATGCCAGTCCCTTGGCGCCGTAATTGCCGACAAAACGGGTGTATTCATCAATTTGTTTACGGGTAAGCTGTGCACCGCCCGGCACGCGTAACGCGGCCACACGTCCTTTAGGGTCATTGGCAGGGCTAGCGAAGACTGCAAACTCCACCGCTTTCAACAGATCCGCTACATCCACCAATTCCATCGGGTTACGCAAGTCTGGTTTATCCGAACCGTAACGGCGCATCGCTTCGGCGTAAGTCATCTGTGGGAAGTCACCCAGATCGACATTCACGATATCCTGCCACAGCTCACGGATCATCCGCTCCATCATTTCACGCACCTGTGGTGCTGTCATAAAGGAGGTTTCCACGTCGATTTGAGTAAATTCTGGCTGACGGTCAGCACGTAAATCTTCGTCACGGAAACATTTGACGATCTGGTAGTAGCGATCAAAGCCAGAGATCATCAGCAACTGTTTAAACAGTTGCGGGGACTGCGGCAGGGCATAAAATTCGCCCTTATGCACCCGGCTTGGCACCAGGTAATCGCGGGCGCCTTCTGGCGTTGCCTTAGTCAGCATCGGCGTTTCGATATCTAGGAAACCATTGTCATCCATAAAACGTCGAACAAAACTGCTGACACGGGCACGGGTTTTAAAGCGTTGAGCCATTTCTGGGCGACGCAGGTCCAGATAACGGTACTTTAGGCGCGCTTCTTCTGAATTGACGTGGTTAGAGTCAAGAGGTAACGGCTCAGAGCGGTTAATAATGGTCAGGCCGGTGGCCAGCACTTCCACTTCGCCGGTCGCCATGTCTGAATTTTTATTGCGCTCGTCACGGGCACGTACCACCCCTTCCAGGGTAATACAGAATTCATTACGTAACTCTGAGGCCAAATCAAATGCCTGTGCATAATCTGGGTCAAAGAACACTTGGACGATACCTTCGCGATCACGCATATCGATAAAAATCAGGCTGCCAAGGTCTCGGCGACGGTTAACCCATCCGCTTAGAGTAACTTTCTGTCCGACATGAGACAGGTTGAGCTGTCCGCAATATTCTGTACGCATTACGCTATCCTTTTTTGACCGTGCCGCAGCGGTCTGTTATCGGGCCGGAAATTCACCGGCTATCACCGGCTGCAAAATGGGGCATATTATACTGGAAAAACCGCCGCTGTATAAGTAGAGCCCTGAGAAACCGCTGCTTTCCTCGCCACTCAGTGACAATTACGTGTCTGATGACGCCGTTTCAGGTTATTCTGCCGGCTTCAGTAACTGCTTTTCTTCCTCTTTTCATCTCAGTACAGCGCCGAACTCAGTCTTGGCAAACGTGTGAAATCCGGCTGACGACTTTTATAAGGAGACCCTGTGACATTGCGAATTGGCTTGCCACAATGGCAACATCCCGGCTGGAAACGGGCTGGGCTGCATAACCTTGAAGACTATGCCCGTCATTTCGACTGTGTGGAGGGCAATACCACCCTCTATGCGCTGCCGGACCCGGAAACCGTGTTGCGATGGCGGGCGATGACCGATGACGATTTTCGCTTTTGCTTTAAGTTTCCGGCGACCATCAGCCATAACGCATCACTCCTCGATTGTCAGCAGCTGACTAGCGACTTTTTCCGTCGTCTGGATCCGCTCAGTGAGCGCATCGGTGAATACTGGCTGCAATTACCGGCCCGTTTCGCCCCGCAGCAGTTACCGCAGCTGTGGGCCTTTTTGGATCAGTTACCAGACTGCTTTCATTACGGCGTCGAAGTACGTCATCCAGACTTTTTTGCCCGTGGTGAAGCAGAGCGGATCCTCAATCGTGGACTGGCGGATCGCGGCGTAAATCGAGTGATCCTCGATAGCCGTGCTGTGCATGCCTCAGCGTCGACCAGCACCGCGGCACTAGACGCCAAAGGCAAAAAGCCGCGACTCCCGGTTCATGCTCTCTGTACCGCCGAGCAACCCATGATCCGCTTTATCGGCAGTGAAGAGACCGCCGACTCTGTCTCCCTGTTTAATGACTGGATACCAAAATTGCTGAAATGGCAGGCGGAACATCAGCCATTTCTATTTATTCATACCCCGGACATGGGAGAAGTGTTTCCGCTGTTACACCAACTGTGGCCAAAGTTGCAGCCCTTAAGTCAAAGGTTCGCTGGTCTGCCGGAATGGCCGCAGCAGGAAAGTCTATTTTGAGCAATAACCTACCGGCTTCGGCATCTCAATCCGCTTAAAACAGCGATCAGAGGTGCAGCCAGCGACGGATTCTGCGAGAATACCGCTTTTAAGGTTTCAGCGGATTCTGTGATGTCTGACCGTGATACGCTTTTCTCAGCACCCATTGAAAAATTAGGTGACTGGACTTTTGATGAACGGGTTGCCGAAGTCTTCCCTGATATGATCCAACGCTCGGTGCCAGGCTACTCCAACATCATTTCGATGATCGGTATGCTAGCCGGACGCTTTGTCAGCCCTGGAAGCCGGGTCTATGATCTCGGTTGCTCGTTAGGCGCGGCGACGCTGTCGGTACGACGCAATATTCAGCACCCCGGTTGTGAAATTATTGCCGTGGACAACTCACCCGCCATGGTCGAACGCTGTCGTCGCCATATCGATGCTTTTCGTGCAGAGACGCCGGTACAGGTCATTGAGGCTGATATCCGTGACGTGGCGATCAGTAACGCCTCACTGGTAGTGCTTAACTTTACCTTGCAGTTCCTCGCTCCAGCAGAGCGTCTGCAACTGTTAGAAAAAATTTACCAGGGATTAGCTCCGGGCGGTGCTCTGGTGCTGTCTGAAAAATTCAGTTTCGATGATGCTACTACCGGCGAATTACTGTTCGATATGCACCACGACTTTAAACGCGCTAACGGTTACAGCGAACTGGAGATCAGCCAGAAGCGTAGCATGTTGGAAAATGTGATGCTAACAGACAGCGTCTCTGTTCATAAAGCACGGCTGGCGAAAGCCGGTTTTGCGCACGCAGAATTATGGTTTCAGTGTTTTAACTTTGGTTCACTTGTGGCATTAAAATGATTGATTTTGGACGTTTTTATCAGCAGATCGCTACCGGCCCTTTGGCACCGTGGCTGGAAGTCCTGCCCGCTCAGCTAAGCCAGTGGCAGCGGGAGAATTTACACGGTCATTTCCATCAATGGAAAAAATCGATTGACCACTTACCGCTACTGTCGCCGCAACAACTTGACCTGGTCAACAGTGTCAGTGCTGACCGTGACGATTTAACGCCACGTCAGCGCCTGGGTATTGAAACCCTACTTCGCCAATTAATGCCGTGGCGCAAAGGCCCGTTTTCCCTGTATGGCACCAACATTGATACCGAATGGCGGTCGGACTGGAAGTGGGATCGGGTGCTACCCCATATTTCGCCCTTGGAAGGACGGACTATCCTAGATGTCGGTTGCGGCAGTGGTTACCACATGTGGCGGATGCTGGGCGCAGGCGCCTCGATGGTAGTCGGTATCGACCCAATGCAGCTCTTCCTCTGTCAGTTTGAAGCGGTGCGTAAGCTGTTGGGTGATGATCAGCGTGCCCATTTATTGCCGGTCGGCATTGAACAGTTACCGGCACTTAATGCCTTTGATACCGTATTCTCGATGGGGGTGCTCTATCACCGCCGTTCCCCACTTGACCATCTCTGGCAATTGAAAAATCAGCTCGTGAGCGACGGCGAGCTGGTTCTGGAAACGTTAGTCATTGAAGGCGATGAAAATGCGGTGCTGGTTCCTGGCGAACGTTATGCTCAGATGCGTAATGTCTACTTCTTACCCAGCGCGGCTGCCCTGAAAAAATGGCTAGAGAAATGCGGGTTTGTTGACGTGCGTATTGCAGACCATGCCGTAACCTCGACACAGGAACAGCGGCGCACCAAGTGGATGACCAGTGATTCACTGGCCGAATTCCTCGACCCTGAAAATCCGCAACGGACGGTTGAAGGATACCCTGCCCCACTGCGTGCTGTACTGGTGGCCCGTAAGCCCTAAGCACTGCCTGAAAGCCGGCGCTGTGCCGGCTTTCTCACATCATACTTTTCATCGCCGCGACCATCTCTTCGTCCACCACCCTACGAGTATATTCGTCAGCTGGGCCGACGGCGCTCATCGCCACCCCCGCCTTACGGTACGTCATCGCCGAGGGAACAATCCTGGCGGCCGAACTGTGTACCTCAGTCAGACCCGCCTGCAGAAAACGATGCAAATTACTCAGTCTCACCCCACTGCCCGCCATGATGATTGGCCCCCGGCTGCGCTGCTGTAAGTCTGCCAGCAACGTCAGGCCATTTTCGGCGTTTTCCTGTTGGCCGGAAGTCAGTATCCGATCAACACCAAGCTGAGTCAGTGTGTCAAGCGCTCGCAGCGGGTTGCAGCATAAATCAAAGGCACGATGGAAAGTGACCTGCATCCCCTCGCAGAGCGCCATAATCTGGGCCATTCGCGGCAGGTCGATGTGCCCGCCACGGTCCAGCACGCCAGTCACCAGTCCCGGAAACCCCCACTCTCGTACTCGGGCGATATCCGATTTCAGTACCGCAAATTCTCGGTCACTGTAACAAAAATCGCCGCCGCGCGGGCGTATGATCGGAAACACGGGCACATTCAGGGTATCTCTGAGCGCCTCCAACATACCGGCGGACGGCGTAAGTCCGCCTTCCGCTGGAGCAGCGCAAAGCTCAATACGGTCTGCGCCAGCCTCCGCGGCACGGAAGGCACACTCGACCCCGTAACAACAGATTTCTAGGGTTGCCATTATTCCCTCCCATTTCAATCCGATGACACTGACCACCATAACGGATACAGACTGCTGTACGCTGATTATCCTGCCAGCATTACCACTGAAAAGCGGCGATCCGCCTCACATTGATATAATCACACTCCGAAAGAGTGGCCGTCGTGTCATCAGGGATTAAAACAGAGACTGCTCGCTGGCGACCACGGCCTCAAGAGAATAAGGATGAAATTTAAGGGTGGTTTTGCCGTCCGTCACCGCTAAGGTCGGGTTAGGCAATGCCCCTTCGACAGCAGCAGGCTGACTGGTTTTAAAAGAGATGCCAGGTTGTGTCAGACCATGGTCGGCAATCAACGCCATCGCTCGCTGGCCAAGGGTCTGAGGATCCCCTTCCAGTACCACCTCAATATGTTCCCAGCCTTCATGGGGATAGTGCTTTGCCCCCGGCCAAGGCAGCTCAACCACCGACACCTGATGGCCCAGCAGCGATAGCGGCTGATTCAAGCGGAACAGACAAACTGGTCGTCCATTGATCTCAGCCTGAGAGAACATCTCCCCGACCTGTGCCAAGCCGGCCGCCCAGCGCTCTGCCGTACTATTCTGATGACAGCGCAGAGAAATATGGTCCGGTGCCAGTGTCTGTAATGACAGCCCCAGGCGACCGGCCAGATGCGCCAGATCGAGCGTAAAACGATTAAGGTCCTGTGCCAGATCCGGCAGTAATCTTGAAAAATCGGTGTTATCAGTCATAAGTTTATTTATTCGCGGGAAACTGCGGCTATTCTTGCGGCTGGCTGCCAACATGTAAATAACAGTGATGGACAAATTTTCTCGTTGCCCTGTTCATCCCTGTACGGCGACATGGCTACTGACGCCACCGGCGGATTCACGTATACTGGCAGATTAATTTCGATAACACTCCCATGACCGCTCATTTTGTTAGCGGCTGCCGGCCATCACAGAGGGTCCGGCGAGGGTTTTAACAGCTTATGAAGGTAATTCGGTGAATATTCAGGCGCTTCTTTCAGCAAAAGTCAGTCAGGCAATGATCGCAGCAGGTGCTGCGAGTGACTGTGAACCTCAGGTCCGTCAGTCTGCCAAACCACAGTTTGGTGACTATCAGGCCAACGGCATTATGGCCATTGCCAAAAAGCTGGGCCGGGCGCCACGTCAGTTTGCGGAGCAGGTTGTTGCAAACCTTGATCTGAACGGAATTGCGGCAAAAACTGAAATTGCCGGTCCTGGTTTTATCAATATTTTCCTCGACCCTAGCTGGCTGGCAACGCAAGCAAGCTTGGCGTTGGATAGTGACAAACTCAGTATTTCTGGCGTCGCTCCGCAGCGTATCGTGATCGATTACTCGGCCCCAAACGTCGCGAAAGAAATGCACGTCGGCCACCTTCGTTCCACCATCATTGGTGATGCAGCTGCCCGTACCCTAGAGTATCTAGGGCATACGGTGATCCGCGCTAACCATATTGGTGACTGGGGGACTCAGTTCGGAATGTTAATTGCTTTTCTTGAGAAAAAGCAGCAAGAGCAGAATAGCGACATTGCCCTTTCTGACCTCGAAGCTTTCTATCGTGAAGCTAAACAGCTGTATGATCAGGACGAAGCTTTTGCCGAACGCGCCCGGAGTTATGTCGTCAAGTTACAGGGCGGTGATCAGTACTGTGCTGAGATGTGGAAAAAACTGGTGGATATCACCATGGCACAGAACCAGTTCAACTATAACCGCCTGAATGTCAGCCTGACCCGTGATGATGTCATGGGCGAGAGCCTGTACAACCCTATGCTGCCTGGGATCGTTGCGGATCTGCAGCAGAAAGGTCTGGCGGTGGAAAGTGAAGGCGCGATCGTCGTTTTCCTCGACGAATATAAAAATAAAGAAGGTGAACCTATGGGCGTCATCATCCGTAAAAAGGATGGCGGCTACCTGTATACCACCACAGATATTGCCTGTGCCAAATACCGCTATGAAACTCTGAAAGCGGACCGGGTTCTCTATTATATCGATTCCCGTCAGCATCAGCACCTGATGCAAGCTTGGACTATTGTCCGTAAGGCGGGCTATGTACCAGAGAGTATCCCGCTGGAACATCATATGTTCGGTATGATGCTGGGCAAAGATGGTCGTCCGTTCAAGACCCGTGCTGGCGGAACCATTAAGCTTGCAGACCTGTTGGACGAAGCCCACGAGCGTGCACTCACGCTAGTGAAAAGCAAAAACCCAGAGATGGACCCAGAGGAATTGAACGCGTTGGCAGAAGTGATCGGTATCGGTGCCGTGAAATATGCCGACCTGTCAAAAAACCGTACCACCGACTATATCTTCGATTGGGATAACATGTTGGCCTTTGAGGGGAATACGGCACCTTACCTGCTGTACGCCTACACCCGCGTATTGTCTGTGTTCCGAAAAGCCGAAGTGGATGAGCAGTCACTGACCGGTGAGCTGTTCCTGACCGAAAGCCGTGAAGCGGCACTGGCGACCCGTCTCCTACAGTTCGAAGAGACCTTGCTGCAAGTCGCGCGTGAAGGGACTCCACATGTGATGTGCGCCTATCTCTATGACCTAGCCGGCCTGTTCTCAGGTTTCTACGAGCACTGCCCCATCCTGGCTGCGGAAGATAACCAGACCCGCCAGAGCCGCCTGAAGCTGGCCAGCTTAACCGCAAGAACGCTGAAAGCCGGATTGGATACCCTAGGTATCAATACCGTAGAACGTATGTAATCGTCCTTCACAGTCCTGATAAGGACTGCTGTTGCCCATCGTTTATGGCTGGCCCGAATAAGCTGAAAGCCACAGTGCTTTCAGCTTTTTTTATGCCCACTGGATGTCGATGTGTTCTCTGCCGACCACTATGCTTGCTCTAAGGGCTGGCACCGATGTTGTGCACGCGACGGTGGTTGGCAGAAACAACAGATAAAGCTACCTTGCGGCTGATGGCGGTGATTAATGAATTTGCCGCCACAGTGGCTACAGGGAATAAGCTCTAGCATCCCCGCTTGGCAGAATCGGATAAGCATCCAAGCACGGGTCAAGGTCAGCGGAGATACGCATCCGGGCGGGCAGTTTTCCAGATATAATCGGTAGGCACTGAGTAGACAAGCGGCTGCAGATGCCTTTTTTTGTGGCTGGACCCCAACCCACACATGATAAAATGCCGTGGCATGCAGGTTATGCTGCCAATTGATAAACCAGTCAGCAGAATACGGTAATTGCCCAGTAGATGGCGGAGTACCGGCCACCTGTTTGTAGAGCCTAGTCAGTTTACGTCGACTTAACGCAGTGACACTTTCTAACAATGGCAGGCGTGCGCCAAGACGGATGAGCTCTCCCGCACAGAGGATCTCTGCTGCGTCACGCAACATGGCAGAACCTCCTATCAGGCAAATACTGGCTATTGATCACCGTACAGTCCCTTTACTGGCAAGCATAATGTCGTTATACAGCGGTTGCAGTCCATCAATCCGTGAACTCCGGCTCATGCGCCGCACATCCTCAACATCACTGATACGCAACTGACAAATCAGCTGCCCGGTCTCAGCCAACCTAATCATCCCTGTCGGGGACAGCTCTACGAG
Source organism: Tatumella saanichensis (assembly GCF_000439375.1). Taxonomy (GTDB): domain Bacteria; phylum Pseudomonadota; class Gammaproteobacteria; order Enterobacterales; family Enterobacteriaceae; genus Tatumella; species Tatumella saanichensis. The sequence continues at coordinate 204,908 of NZ_ATMI01000041.1, read as the reverse complement.
TGCAGTCGCCATATCGTCGCTGAGCCCAAGACGATACAACGCCGTCGGCCAGTCCTCGGCAAGTAACTGGCGGGCCAGCAGCAAATAGGACAGATTACACTCGTAAATATTTTTAAGCCGAAGATGGCACTCCATACTTTATCCTCCGTCATGGTTCTTGCTCCTGACAAGGGATAATCTGCCCTTTCCCGCCCCTAGGGGGAATAGGATCATTATCGATTGGGATCATTGATATGAAATATTCTTAAATTGGTCACCGCCGAATGGCAGGCAGGCCCTATTAGCTTTTGAACGATGCTTACTTAATCGGACAGTGTGCCCCTTTAGTCAAACGGAAGCTTGTGTGGTCAGGCAGGGAGAAACGTTAGACAGATCTTTGGCAAGCAACCCCATCTTAACGTCTTAAGGAAGAAACACCGTACTCTGCCCTTTATCTGGCAATACCGCCGGTGCAATATGTCCAGTATCCCGCAGATCCTGCAGGAAAGTATCACGCCAGCGGTCAATAGTTTGCCATTTAAGCACTTTCATCATTTGCTGATGACGCGTAATCCTTTCACTGCGGCTCATATTCAGCGCTTGATTAATCGCCGCTGCCACATCACCACGGTCGTAGGGATTGACGATCAGAGCAGACGTCAATTCATCCGCCGCCCCAGCAAACCGTGACAAGATCAGAACGCCAGGATCTTCTGGATCTTGCGCGGCAACATACTCTTTAGCCACTAAGTTCATACCGTCACGCAATGGTGTCACTAGCGCGATATCCGTCAAACGGAAAATCTTCATCAATAAACGGCGGTCGAAATGCTGGTTAAGATAATAAAGCGGCGTCCAACTCAGGGTGCCATACTTGCCGTTGATCCTCCCCGCCTCAGTTTCCAACTTATGACGTATGGTCTGGTAGGCCTGAACTTCACCCCGTGAAGTCGGGGCAATCTGTGTATAGCGGATATGCCCGCGGTGTTGCGGGTAATGTTCTAGCAGTGCCTCAAAGGCAAGGAAGCGTTCTGGTAACCCCTTTGAATAATCGAGGCGCTCGCAAGCGATGATATTTTTCGCATCCCCTAGTTCATCTTTGATTGCCGCCATTTTCGGTGGCAAAGGTCCTGAGGCTATCTGCCGGATACTTTCCGGTTCGATACCGATGGGGTAATGGGAAACCTTAAATGAGCGTCCATAGGCATTGTAGTAACCGGCTTCCGTTTGTCTGAGACAGGTTTCCTGCGCCAAGGTACTCAGAAAGGCCTGTTTATCCGTTTCGGTTTGAAAACCCAACAAGTCATAGTGACAGAGCATTTCCAGCATCCGCGCATGGTTGGGAATAGAATTGAACACTTCAGGAGACGGAAACGGGATATGCAGGAAAAAACCTAGCGGCTGTCGCTGGTTATGCTGACGTAATGCCTCTGCCAGCGGGATCAGGTGATAATCGTGGACCCAGACAATATCATCCTCTGAAAGCAATGGAGTAAGGCGATCTGCCAGCAACAGATTGACTCGGCAATAGCCACGCCAAGCAGTACGCTGATAATCGACCAGATCGAGCCGATAATGGAAGGCTGGCCAGAGGACGGCATTTGAAAACTGGCTGTAGTAAAGATCATAGTCATTCTGATCCAAGCTGAAAGAAGCATAATCGATACCCTGATCGCGGAGAATAGTGACCTTCTCTTCTTCACCGGAGATTTCACTTATTTCTCCGTTCCAACCAAACCACATTCCGCCGTTTTCTTTGAGCGCATCTAGGATCCCTACTGCCAACCCACCGGCGCTGCTTTTGCCGTTTTCCGGTAAGGCTACACGGTTAGAAACTACGACTAACTGTCCCATTCTGAACGCTCCTCAGAGGTGGTGATTGTCGAATCCTTGGCTCAAGAACCTGCTTAATCCAAGCGTAAACATCGTCTGTAGAATGCAGGCGATAACGGGCCTGAGTCTGTCCTTCCCCTACTTTTACAGAGATCCCCTGTAACTGGTTAACGACTTTAAATCCGCGCTCATCGGTTAAATCATCGCCGAAAAAAACCGGTACCCGTCCGTTAAAAGGGTTTTGCTGCATCAAACGAGTAATCGCGACGCCCTTATCGATACTGGCAGGTTTAAGCTCCGCTACACATTTTCCTGACTGTAACGCCAACCCAGGAAACTCCTCAGCTACTGTGCGGGCCAATTCTCTAGTCTGATGACTCCATGCCCTGGCCTGTCGATAATGGAGCGCAAAAGCGATCCGTTTTTTCTCTAACACTACGCCTGGCAGCTGTTTGATGCCCTGCTCAAGACGCTGTTCGATACGTTTCAAGGTTTGAGGATCAGTGGAAGTACGAGATACCACACCCTGAAGATCCCGCCACTCTGCACCATGGATCCCCGCAGCAGGGAGCACTAGCGGATTAAACAGTTGATCGATCTGAGATAAAGGTCTGCCAGATACCACTGCCAGTGCGCCACCACACTGCTTACTGAGTTGTGACAGGTCCTTACGGACATGAGAGGGTATGCTGACCATTTCCGGGGTTTCCTGTAAGGCTGCCAGGGTACCATCAATATCGAAAAAGAAGGCCGCACGCTCCATGCTAATTCCGAGCAAAGGGTCTTTTCTATTTTCCACATGATCTCCTGTAAATTCTGCAAATCATTCCGCTACTGGTATTAATATTGTGGAGCGAAATCGCCGTTCTGAAATAGTCTCATTAGCTGCTTTTATTAGTGTGGCCGCTTCCGCTAATATCGCCCCCTGATTTAGGTTAAATTTGTTGCTCTATTGTTAAGTATAGACCGTTTTTTTAACTTCACCGCCCCCTGCTCTGTTGACTCCCTGCAGAAAACTTTACTAGTTCACGAAAAAATCTGTCCACATATACCTTTTGTGCTGCTGGAGTTGAAACAGGATCCTGCGCACTTATCTGATAGAATTAACCTGTCTATCCGTCTAAACAGAGAGTAACGATTATGGCTATAGAATATGCAGTGATTGCAGGAGGATGCTTCTGGTGTACCGAAGCAGTATTTAAAAGCATTCAGGGCGTTGAAACGGTAGAAAGCGGTTATACCGGCGGGCACACTCCCTCCCCGACTTACCAGCAAGTCTGTCAGGGTGATACCGGCCATGCAGAGGCGATTCGTATCGGCTTCGATCCGGCGGTTGTCAGCTATGGCGATTTACTGGACATCAGTTTCGCGACTCATGATCCGACCCAGCTTAACCGCCAGGGAAATGATATCGGTACCCAATACCGGTCTGCGATTTTCCCAGCAAACGAGGCGCAAGCCATTGAAGCCAAGGCAGCGATCGCCAGGGCTGCACTGGATCACAACCAGCCGATCGTCACCACCATTGAACCCTTACAGACATGGTACCCGGCTGAGGCCTACCACCAGGACTACTGGGCTGGTGAAGGGCAACGTAATGGTTTTTGTCTCGCGGTGATCCCCCCAAAATTGCAGAAACTCCGTAAAAAGTACGCCAGCCACGTTAAAGAGTAATCCCAGTATTAAGCGGTTTGCCGGCATAAAAACCGAGCGAATCGCTGTAATACAGCGCGATTCGCTCAGGAGTTAACCATGCGAAACGAAACAGAAAAAAAAATCTTGACCCTTTGCAACTGACTCCCTATAGTACCGCCCCGTTAGCCGCTGAGACGGCAAGCAAACAAAATGTGGTGAGGTGTCCGAGTGGCTGAAGGAGCACGCCTGGAAAGTGTGTATACGGCAACGTATCGAGGGTTCGAATCCCTCCCTCACCGCCATCATTTCATAGAAGAGCCTGAACTCACGTTCAGGCTTTTTTATTACCTGTAATTCCGTACAGGGAGGGTGAGAACCCTCGCAGGGTTCGACAAAACGTAGTTTTGGTTGGCCGCAGGCCACCCGGAGGGCCAGCCACGCAGTGGCGCAGACCATCACTCCCTCACCGCCATCATTTCATAGAAGAGCCTGAACTCACGTTCAGGCTTTTTTATTACCTGTAATTCCGTACAGGGAGGGTGAGAACCCTCGCAGGGTTCGACAAAACGCAGTTTTGGTTGGCCGCAGGCCACCCGAAGGGCCAGCCACGCAGTGGCGCAGACCATCCCTCCCTCACCGCCATCATTTCATAGAAGAGCCTGAACTCACGTTCAGGCTTTTTTATTACCTGTAATTCCGTACAGGGAGGGTGAGAACCCTCGCAGGGTTCGACAAAACGCAGTTTTGGTTGGCCGCAGGCCACCCGTAGGGCCAGCCACGCAGTGGCGCAGACCATCCCTTCATTCTATGAGCCGATTACTCTGCCGGTGGTGGTAATGGTGTGATTAACGGCTACGGTTGTTGACCCATTCCTGAAGCCACTGCTGATAATGCGCTGGCCATTGCACCGTCTCCGTACCCGGCCGTCCCAGAGCAAAACCATGGCCACCGGTGGGATACCGTAATAATTCTACCGGCACCCCAGCCCGCAAGCAGGCCTGTTGCATAATCAAGGTATTTTGCGGATTGGAAACCGGGTCATCTTCCGCCTGTACCAAAAAAAATGGCGGAGACTGAGGCGTCACAAAGTTTTGCACTGACCAGTGATTATCTTGTGCCAAGTTGCCACGAGGGCCCACCAGCAGCTTATGGGTCGAGGTATGCGTATAGGGCGGATCGAGGGTAATAATCGGGTAAATCAGGGCTGCTCGCTCTGCAGTTGCTGGCAATCTATCGAGGCTATCTTGTGGGGCATAACTGGTATAATTGGGGCGATTTACCGCCATACCCAGCAGATGGCCTCCGGCAGAAAAACCTAGCACACCACATCGGGTATGTTGCGAATGGATAATTCGCAGTGCTCGCTGAGCATCTTGTAGTGCGACCCTACTACCGTCATGCCAACCTTCACCAGGCAGTCTATAGGTCAAAATGTAGGCAGTAAAACCCCCTTGTACTAACCATTTCGCAGCCGGCCAAGCTTCTTTACGCATCTCAATGTGCCGGTATCCTCCCCCTGCCGCCACTAGCACACCATAACCATTAGAGGTTTCTGGTGCGATACAAGTCAGCATCGGCACTCGGATATGAGAAATCGCACCACTGGATGAAACACGTAAGGGTCCCTGTGGGCCGCCACCACCCGGCGGGCCATTAGGCCATAGTGGTAACTGCTGGTCAGGCAAAGTTCTGGCTTTGAGGTGGGCAGCTGCTAAGCAGCTGGTGATCCCTACTAAGAACTGACGACGATCCATAAAAGCTCCACTGATGATCGGTTTTCCGTTCACTCAACGCTATGTGAATTTTTCATAGAAGAGGATGACAAAGTCTTAGGTTAACTTAACGCACATTTTACCCTTCCAGTTAGTCTGTTTCGTCATGACCCATGATCAAAGATACCCTTAGCACTGTTTTTATCTGAGATTAACCCGAAAAAATCACTAAGGATCACAGAACCCACGTCGGAATACTGTCTTACAGGTCTGATGGGGAAAGGGATGATGCGATGTTATCGGTGACCTAACACTTATGTTGTGTCGACATTTAAGACATGGCCGCAATGCTATTTGATACAGATCTCTTTAAGGTATAAGTGGAATATATATTTATCTATTTAATATTAAATCGAAATAATTCCAATTTTTATCTCGGGGAAACATTATGATGAATTATCTATTGTTAGGTATCGCTATTGTCCTGTTGATCGTTGCACTGTTTTTACTAATTTCTTACTTTAGAGAAAAAAGCAAAAGTCCATTTTCGCGCGGCAAGCATCGTTAACACACAAAAAAACCGCCCCTTTATGGGGCGGTGTGCTGCCGTCATTATTTACCATTTGGTGTTTCGGGGGCAATTTCATAAGCAGTCTGAACCAACGAGTGACGTTCAGCCCTTTCGGTGACTTTACGCTGCCACTTTTCATCCATTTGCTGACGAGTGCCTGAGATTATCTCCTGCGGAACCACATTTCGGAAATGGGTCTCTTCCCCGGTCACCACTCGCACAATCAATTCAGAGACCTGAGTCGGCTGATATTGCTCGTGTGGGAAAGCAAGCTTGCTGTAATCGAAGACTGTATCTGCCTTATCTTCCGGCCACCAGTGTTCCCACGCCTCAAACATACGATCATTGAATCCGGTAAGGATCGGACCTGGATTGACTGTCGCCACCTGCACCCCAAACTCACTGAGCTCAATATGCAGTGCTTCAGCAAACGCTTCCAACGCATGTTTGCTCGCGGAGTAAGCCCCAGCAAACGGGTCAGTAGTGATACCCGCGACCGAAGAAACAATGACAATTTTCCCCTTACGCTTCTCGATAAACTGACGGGCGAATAATTGGGTCAGCAGTACGGTGCCGAACACATTAACCTCAAACTGACGGCGTAGTTTATCTTCTGGCAGATCGACGACTGCCCCACCTTCAGAGATACCAGCATTGTTCAGGAGAATATCAATATCCCATTCCGCCGCCTGCAAGCGATCATTTTCATCGGTAATATCTAATTTACGGAACTGTATATCTAAACCTGCCGCTTTGGCTTCCGTTTTAAGAGTCTGGATCTGTGCAACGGCTTCGGTAGTAGCGATGACCCGGTAACCCGCTTTGGCTAATAGAAACGCGCTTTCCTTGCCAAAACCTGTGCCTGCTCCGGTAATCAATACTGTCTGAGCTTCCATAATCCCTCCTGTAGCGTTAGCGTGCATCGTTAAGTTGTCTGCTTAAAACTGTAGGACAAGATCCGCGGCTCTGCGACCCTTTCCACGCCATCTCAACGTTTAACTCTCCTGTTCCCTTCGAGATCAAAATAAAAATAATTATTTCTTTCAGTTGGTTATATAAATGGTATTCACTAAATGACACAGTACACCCGTAATAATGAGCTAACTTATAAATTAAAAAGCACTTTACTCGCTCAAAAAACAAGCAAAAAAAACCCAGCCAACGCTGGGTTTTCATAAATATTAGGAGACCATCGTCTTAGAGTTTAACGGCTAACTGTAAGCATGTAGGGTTCTTTGGCACAACTCTGAACGCACGCAATCTTGGGCATCAAAACGAACCAACCCGACCAACTCATCGTCCTCAAAACGCTGTAGTGCATCGGCAAGACCCGATGTCACCCCACAAGGAAGATCACACTGAGTAATATCGCCGTTAACAATCACGGTAACATTCTCGCCTAACCGCGTCAGGAACATCTTCATCTGAGCCGCGGTCACATTTTGCGCTTCATCAAGAATAACAAACGCATTCTCGAAAGTGCGTCCACGCATATAAGCAAAGGGGGCAATTTCGACTTTGCCGATTTCAGGACGTAAGCAATACTGCATAAAAGAAGCACCCAGTCGTTTTACCAGTACATCGTAAACAGGGCGGAAATAAGGGGCGAATTTTTCAGAGATATCGCCGGGCAGGAAACCAAGATCTTCATCAGCCTGCAAAACTGGCCGGGTGACGATAATCCGTTCAACATCTTTATTAGACAACGCTTCCGCAGCTTTTGCTGCGCTAATCCACGTTTTACCGCAACCGGCCTCTCCGGTAGCGAAGATAAGTTGCTTTCCTTCAATGGCCGCCAAATAACGGGCCTGCGCACTATTCCGGGCCGAGATGGGTGACCGATCACGGTTATCCCGTGCCATACCGATAGCGTCGAGACCACTCATTTGTACCAGCGAAGTGACTGACTCTTCCTCACGCTGACGATAACTACGGGAATCATGACGAATCACCCGACGAGCTTCACGACGTGCTTTGACCACTGCTTTCTGTCTTCCCATGTTAGCACCTTACAGTTGGTTTCATTTTCCGTGTCACACTGCAACACGGTTATGTGAACGCTTTAGAGGTTTACAGGCTTCCTTTTGAGCCGCGAACAATCATTAGCAACCGTACATACTGAGATGTACATGCATCGGTTAAAAAGAAATGGAAAAGGGAAATCAAGTGGAAGTTAAAGGATGAATGATGAGTACGTGCGGAATGGATACCCGCCGGTAGAAGTGAAAAGTTTCCTGAAACAGACTGACAGTAACATTCCATAGGTACTCTCCTGGGAACTTCATAATAGATGAAACTCTCATGGAATAACCTGAACCTATGCGAAAAAGAATGCAACAATAATTTTACTATAAAAGTGAAATATTTTTTCAGTGCCCCAAAACGAAAGTCCAAGGATAATTATAACCAATTGAAAGTGGAGTATTTTCTAATTTATTGCTCATTAATCACTCAACTTAAGCATATCCACTGAACCAGTACATGGTTAAATTTCAGGCTGACAAGGTTGCCAGCCGAATTAATCCGCCTGTGATAATCGGCCCAATCCCCCTCGCCAAGAACATTTGGGTCATCACAAATAAAAGGATGCGCCGTAATGGCATTTGGTCGCATCCTTCTGTGTCGCGCGGGTTAATCCGCAGAATATTCCTGACGAGCAGCCTCGAAGCGCGCCACCGCTTGTGAGGAAGGTACAGCCCCTAGGTAACTCACCAATACGATTGCCAATGAGGCCAAAATAAAACCAGGAATAATTTCATACAGGGCAAGCAAGCCGGTTTTTTCCCAACCTAGTAGTCCGAATAAGCTGCCCTGCTTCCAGATAATAACTGTTATCGCTCCGGTAACCATGCCGGCTAAAGCACCATTACGGGTCATTCTCTTCCAGCAGACACTTAACAAGATCACGGGGCCAAAAGCCGCCCCAAATCCTGCCCAGGCGTAACTGACAAGCCCCAAGACTTTATTCTGCGGATCTCTAGCCAGTAAAATGGCAATGATCGCCACCAGTAATACCATCGCCCTCCCCACCCAAACCCGCTCACGCTGGCCAGCATTTTTTCGGAAAAAAGCGCGATAAAAATCTTCCGTCAAGGCACTGGAACAAACCAGTAACTGACAACTTAGAGTGGACATAACCGCCGCCAATATAGCGGACAACAACACACCGGCAACCCAAGGATTAAATAAAATTTTTGCCAGTTCGATAAATACCCGTTCACCGTTACTGCTGACGGCAGCAGCCTGCTCAGGATTGGCATCAAACCAGGCAATACCAAAGAAACCCACTGATAATGCCCCCAGCAGGCACAGCACCATCCAAATCATACCGATGCGACGAGCAGCAGGCATCGAACGGTGTGAATCAGCAGCCATAAACCGAGCCAATATATGAGGCTGTCCAAAATATCCTAAGCCCCAGCCCAGTAAGGACACAACACCGAGAATATCCAGTCGATTCATCATATTGGTAAAACCGGAGCCATGTGCACGGATCACCGTTAATGCCTCTGGAATACCGCCCACAGCAACGATCACCATTACCGGTGTTAACAGTAAAGCAAAAATCATCAACGCCGCTTGTACGGTATCTGTCCAACTCACCGCCAAAAAGCCACCGAGAAACGTATAGGCAATGGTTGCCCCCGCACCTGCCCACAGCGCGGTTTGATAACTCATCCCGAAGCTGCTTTCGAACAACCTTGCACCTGCAACAATACCGGAGGCGCAGTAGATAGTGAAAAAGATCAGTATGATGGCGGCAGAGATCACCCGTAGTAGCTTACTGCGGTCCTCAAAGCGGCTGGTAAAATAATCCGGCAGCGTCAGGGCATTGTTATGGTATTCGGTCTGCACTCGGAGACGACCCGCAATGACCTTCCAGTTAAGCCATGCCCCAAGCGTCAGGCCGACTGCAATCCAACTCTCAGAAAGGCCGGCGATAAATATTGCGCCCGGCAGCCCCATTAACAGCCAGCCACTCATATCAGACGCCCCGGCAGAGAGCGCGGTCACAACACTTCCCAGCCGTCGTCCACCGAGAATATAGTCATCAAAATTTTTGGTCGCACGCCAAGCAAAGAAACCGATAAGCAGCATACCGGCGATATAAATAATAAAGGTGATTACCAGAGGGGTACTCGCTGTCATGGTGTTCTCCGTTTCCGGGAGTGGCGGCTAACTTTTCGCCATCTCCATGGCCTGAAAAAGAAGGGTGAAGGTGAAACTCTTCACTTTTAACAAAGAATTAACACTATACGCTTTGGGTTGCACCTGGTTTTTATCAACAATCCGCGCCAGATCAAATTTCAATACTTGCAATCTTATGCGCTGAGACTGCAACCTCATGCGATACAGCCTATCTACGGCGCATACTCCACCGTTAAACTGATAGCGCACGCTAGCCAGTAAGTGACCATCGATAACGTTTTGCTATGCATCGCACTTTCAAGGTTGCAACAAGTTGCAACATAGGTGATATTCTGGTGCAACCTAATTGTATTGTTAACGGAGAGTGCCATGGCTACGACTACCACGATGGGCGTCAAGTTGGATGAACCCACCCGGGAGCGCCTAAAGCAGGCGGCTCAGAAATTGGACAGAACGCCGCACTGGTTATTACGTCAGGCGGTCTTCAACCTTCTGGAATCGTTAGAATCCGGAAACAGTCCTTGGCTCAACAGTGAAGATACAGCGGAACACGACGTACCAGCGGATACTGGCGGTCGTGAAGAAAATCATCAGCCTTTCCTCGATTTTGCCGAACAAGTATTGCCACAATCGGTCCTCCGTTCAGCGATCACCGCCGCTTGGCGACGCCCGGAGACCGATGCTGTGCCCATGGTTTTGGAACACGCACGCATGCTTCCGTTGTTGGCTGAGAAAACCCACCAGCTGGCACACCGATTAGCAAGTCATCTTCGTGATCAAAAAGCGGCGGGTGGGCGTTCGGGCATGGTCCAAGGGTTGCTACAAGAATTTTCACTCTCCTCTCAGGAAGGCGTCGCGCTAATGTGCCTTGCCGAGGCGCTGCTACGTATCCCCGACAAACCTACCCGAGATGCTCTGATCCGCGATAAGATCAGTCATGGTAACTGGCAGTCACATCTCGGACGCAGTACCTCTGTGTTTGTGAATGCGGCGACTTGGGGTTTACTGGTCACTGGAAAACTGGTCGCCACTCATAATGAAGACAGCCTGTCCCGTTCGCTAAACCGTCTGATCAGCAAAAGTGGTGAGCCGGTTATCCGTAAAGGGGTGGATATGGCTATGCGCCTGATGGGCGAACAGTTTGTGACCGGGGAATCTATTGCTGAAGCACTGGCTAACGCCCGCCGCTTGGAAGATAAAGGTTTTCGTTATTCTTATGACATGCTCGGTGAAGCAGCGTTAACACAAAAAGATGCTGATGCTTATCTCAAATCCTATCAGCAAGCGATCCATGCAATCGGTAAAGCCTCCAATGGCCGTGGTATTTATGAAGGGCCCGGTATCTCTATTAAGCTTTCTGCCTTGCATCCCCGTTATCAACGGGCTCACTATGATCGAGTGATGGAAGAGCTCTACCCTACATTGAAATCCCTAACCTTACTGGCCCGTGACTACGATATTGGCATTAATATTGATGCCGAAGAGGCGGACCGTTTGGAGCTTTCCCTTGACCTGCTGGAAAGACTGTGTTTCGAGCCGGAACTTGAAGGTTGGAACGGCATCGGATTTGTTATCCAGGCCTATCAAAAGCGCTGTCCTTTTGTGATTGATTATCTGATCGACTTGGCACAGCGTAGTCGTCGCCGTTTGATGATCCGCCTAGTCAAAGGTGCTTACTGGGACAGTGAAATCAAGCGTGCCCAGACTGATGGCCTAGAGGGTTATCCGGTTTATACCCGCAAAATCTATACCGATGTGTCTTACCTAGCCTGTGCCCGTAAGCTTTTGTCGGTGCCGAATTTGATCTACCCGCAATTTGCTACCCATAATGCCCAGAGCTTGGCAGCGATCTATCAGCTTGCAGGCAATAACTATTATCCCGGCCAGTACGAATTCCAGTGCCTGCACGGTATGGGGGAGCCGCTGTATGAACAGGTAGTCGGCCCTCTGTCAGACGGTAAGCTGAACCGCCCATGCCGTATCTATGCGCCGGTCGGCACCCATGAAACCCTATTGGCCTATCTAGTTCGCCGTTTGTTGGAGAACGGAGCCAATACCTCGTTCGTTAATCGTATCGCTGATAAGAGCCTGTCTTTGGATGATTTAATCATTGACCCTGTGGCGGCTACCGAAGCACTGGCCGCCGAGGAAGGCATTACCGGCCTGCCTCATCCGGCTATTCCATTGCCTCGTACCCTTTACGGTGAAGACCGACAGAATTCTGTCGGGCTAGACCTTTCGAATGAACACCGTTTAGCCTCTTTGTCGAGCGCACTGCTGAACAGTGCCAGCCAGCCCGCCCATGCTGCGCCTTTAATTGATGCACCGGCCTGTCCACAGGAGGAAAAAGCCGTAGCCGTGCAAAACCCAGCAAATACCCGCGATCTCGTCGGTACTGTCCGCCATGCCAGCCTACAAGAAGTGGATGCCGCTCTTGAAGCCAGTACCCGAGCCTGCAGTATCTGGTTTGCTACCCCTGCCCATGAACGTGCCGCTATCCTCGATAATGCTGCTGTCTATATGGAAAGTCAGTTGCAGCCGCTTATCGGTATTTTGGTACGTGAAGCCGGTAAATCCTATGCCAATGCCATTGCCGAGGTCCGTGAGGCGGTGGATTTCCTCCGTTATTATGCGGCGTCAGTACGTGACAGTTTTGATAACGAAACACACCGTCCCTTAGGGCCAGTGGTTTGTATCAGTCCATGGAACTTCCCGCTGGCAATTTTTACCGGTCAGATAGCCGCTGCACTGGCCGCCGGTAATGCGGTACTGGCTAAACCTGCCGAACAAACGCCGTTAATTGCCATGAAAGCGGTCGAAATCATGCACGAAGCTGGGATTCCACGCGGTGTCTTACAACTGTTACCCGGCCGTGGCGAGACCGTCGGTGCAGCACTGGTTACCAGCACGGTTATTCGCGGTGTGATCTTTACCGGTTCGACTGCCGTTGCCTCATTACTGCAACGTAATATTGCCGGTCGCCTGGATCCGGCCGGCCAGCCGATCCCATTAATTGCTGAAACCGGCGGTATGAATGCCATGATTGTAGATTCTTCGGCACTCACCGAGCAGGTAGTAAGCGATGTCATCGCTTCAGCCTTTGACAGTGCTGGACAACGCTGTTCCGCTTTGCGGCTACTTTGCCTGCAGGAAGATATTGCCGACCACACACTGGAAATGTTACGCGGTGCTATGGCGGAATATCGCACCGGTAATCCTGAATATCTGCATACCGACATAGGTCCAGTGATCGATGATGATGCCCGACAGATGATTGAGCAGCATATCGAAGCCATGGCAGATAAAGGCTTCAGAGTGTCACGTATTACCCGTGGCGGCAGCACGGCGGCCCTAAAAGGTGGGCATTTTGTGGTACCTGCACTGATCGAAATCAATTCTGCCAGCGACCTGCGTCAGGAAATTTTTGGTCCAGTGCTGCATGTTGTCCGCTACCGCCGTGATGGGCTGCTGGCATTGATGAATGAAATCAACAGTGCTGGTTATGGTCTCACCTTCGGCGTACATAGCCGCATCGATGAAACAATAAACAAGGTTACTGCTGGGATTGCCGCAGGGAATCTGTATGTGAACCGTAATATGGTCGGTGCAGTGGTCGGTGTTCAGCCATTTGGCGGTGAAGGGTTATCCGGTACCGGTCCGAAAGCAGGAGGGCCACTCTATCTGTATCGTCTGCTCTCCTCACGACCGCAAGATGCCATTAGGCTGACAATGTCACAATTGCCGCACTCCCATCAGGACGTATCATTAACAGCACCTTTCGTCGCCCTGAGTACGTGGGCAGAAAGCAACCAGATGACGGCATTGAATACACAATGTCAGCGGTTTGCTGAACACAACCAAAGCCACAGCATCAGACTTCTGACCGGCCCCACCGGCGAACGTAACAGTTATGCACTATTGCCACGGGAAAGGGTACTCTGCTTGGCAGACAATACGCAAGATGCTTTCTGTCAACTGGCCGCTGTGATCTGTACTGGCTGTCGGCTACTGTGGCCGGAGGACGACTTACATCGTCAATGGTATACTCAATTACCACCGCTGGTAGCCGCGGAAATCGACTTTAGCGATGCTCCATTTGAAGCCAGTTTTGATGCGGTTATTTTCCATGGTGATGCCGATCAGCTTAGCGAAGTCTGCCAGCAAGTTGCGCTACGCAACGGACCGATAGTTTCTGTCCAAGGCTTTGCCCGCGGTGAAAGTAACTTACTCACTGAACGTTTATTACTGGAAAGATCGGTGAGCGTGAATACCGCTGCTGCAGGAGGAAACGCCAGTCTGATGACACTGGGCTGATTGAGGCGCTGGTTAACGCTGAACGGGGCAGTTTCTGCCCCTTTTAGTCAGTGCAGGGGCGATACTCGCTCCTCACCAGATTTCTGTTTCTGCTATCCTCACCACAATCGGTCTACAAAGGCATAGTAGCATTATGCCCTGCTCCGCACGGATTTGGCGAAAGGTCAGGATCTCACTAAATCACTGGCAGCTTTATGCTGCGGGTAGTAACTGAAATATTTCGCCAAGGCTATCTGGTAGTTCACACATTTACTCTCTGGGAACAACACATCTGTCAAATATTGATGGCTGAGAACCTCTTTTCCATTGGGACAGTAGCCGGTTTCCGCTAATCGCTTATCTAAACGCCGTAGGCGCAGTACATATTCCCTTAAGGTCGCCAGACAGATAGCCTTATCCTCCAGTAAATTCTGTTTAAACCCTTCAATATCAAAAAAGCGACCTCGCGCGCTGTCAGTCACGGCTGAGCAAAAACGGCACACAGGGGTCAACTGACTGCGAAAGACCGCCCACTCCTGAGCGGTGATCTGACGATCCATTCTAAGGATCTGCTGGTGAGAGATCGGCTTGTTGGCATATAACAAACGGACTCGGCGTAGCAGTGTGCCGCAGTGGGCACACTGCTGCTGCATATATTTATAATCTCTGATATAGCGGCTTAAGCATTGATGTTTCCGTTTCATGGGCTGTACAGGCTCCGCTGCGAGTGTGACTCCTGAATACCTGTTTGGCGGGCAGTCATGCCTAGCTTGGCTGGGTAAGAACCACCCTAAACTACAGCTAGACAGCACATTGACTCTAACAGGCAGGTCACCGGTCAGGGCAGGTACAGAGGTTCCACCTCTACCCTCAGCGACAGATGACCGGATACCTTCAGAAATTATTCCCCTATAAACGACCGAGCTATGCGATGAATAGCGTGCGGGATCGGCCGTTAATCAGCCCATTGATCTCGAGATTGTGTGCATTGAACAACCTAGAGCATCATTGACGGAGACTGTTCGCACCGCAAGCTTCACCCAGGTACGCAGCTATGACCAAGAGTATGAGGATATGACGGGATAAACGCCCCTGTCTGGCTAACGTCACGACAAGGGCAAAACACTACAGTGATTACTGTGCGGTGTTACGGTCGGCAAAGTGGTTTTGCATCAGAGTCGGCTCGATATTTTGAATAACTGCCTGCTGTGGAGATCGGGCGCTCTCGGCCAAGGCCTGCTGGCATTCTGTCGTTGCGGCAGATACTTTCTTTAATGAGAGGCCGTCATAATGTAGCACCCCGTTATCCAGGTCTATCGGCATCATGCGTAACTGACGATTTATATTCATCAGTTGGTCATCAATCCGTACCAGTTTTCCTGGTTTAGCGATGACTCTTTGCCACTGTCGGCAATCTAGAGTGTCGCCAGCATCACTGATGATCAAGGAGGCCTGTGCCTGTGGACTGACCAGTGCCGACTGAGGGCCATCACTCTGCCAAACCCCTGCCAGACCGTCCGGTGCTGGAACTTTGACAGCCTGTTGATAGTTCTCAATCTGTGCGCAGCCAGCCAGTGCCAGCAAAGGTAATAACATCCATTTTTTCATAATCTGTTCTCAGCAACCTGTGACAGTAAATGCGATCGGCCCATTATATCGACTCTTGTCGCTATTGCAGCCCCAGAAGCCTATTATAGCCATTTATCTGATCACTGACAGGGACAGCCCCTGACATCTGACGCCTAAGCAGATACAATTCCCCTCCTTATTGCTAACTGACAGACTGCTATGTATGAAAACGCCTGAACACTATTATGCCATCGCCCGCGAGATGTTTTTTGCCGCACATCCCGATTTTTCTGCGGCATTAGATGAAATTACGCAACAGGATGCACTGCAGGCAGGAATGACCCTTCAGGCCTGTCGTGAACTCCAAGCTGAACGTATCTATGCCGCTTTTCTTCGACAGAAAAAATTGGACGGGATGATTTTTTCTATCCAGTTGGCAGAACCCGATAAAGCAGTTGCTGCCCAGGCCATCGAAAATTACCTCAAATCTCATGCCGAAGCGCTGGGAATGAGCTGGGAAGAATTTTGCATTAAAAATGAACTGTAATCTGGACGGGCTCACAGTGCGACTCAGGGAGTCAATCTCCCTTTTCTGTTGATTGTGTGTTGATCCGCCATCTGCTACTGTGGCTCTCAGTCCACTTACTACCGGAAATGCTGTATGTCTAACACACCTGGTAAGAAATACGGAAAAATGGTACTGATGTTGGTACTGATCTGCCTAGGACTGTTACTACTGCGCTGGGCAGCCATGATTTGGGGCTAATTTCCCCATAACGCCCTTGTGGCCGTGGCAGCCAGCTTTTACAGCCAACAACGTAGTATCTCGGTGCTGCTTGGCTTACCCGACTGCCATAGCCCTCAAATCCCTTCTTTTAGTGTAATCATCCTGCTTATTGAGCTTATCTCAGCATTTTGTTCTGAACGTATGCTGTCGACTTTTAGCCTTCAGTGGCGTCGCTACGAAGCTCTGTGGCAAGTAGTTTTTCTCTACGGTCATCAATGATCATTTTAGCTTTCTGATAGGCTGGTGGCTGGATCCCATAGCGGCACGAGCGGGCGGCTTCTGTACATGTATTCACTTTCTTCTTTTTGCCTAAGCCCTTTACTATCGGGCGATTGCCGCCTGTTGGGTTGGAATTAACATTACCCCTCAGATTTTGTTAGCCTGTGAATAGTTACTGTCACAATTAATCATTATTTATTTAAATATCGCCCCATGTTCTGGACAAATTAACCCGACCTTATCGGCGTTCATCGGTAAATTATTATGCTAAAGGATCCTAAATAAATTTATAGGCGATAATGCCCGTATTACAGAATATATCCCTGCCGACAGGCGGACTGTGCATTTGATTTATTCTCAAGGGGTTGTTAGCGTAAAAAACATCTGAACAACAGGAGCAACATGTGAATAAAAAAATAATTCTCCCTGCATTATTTCTTTCTGTCTGCGGAACAGTGTCGGCACAGGATCTTCCGGGTAAAGGGATCACTGTCCAACCGGTAAAAAGTCCCCTAGCAGAAGAATCTTTTCAGACTGAATTGGTGAATCGTGCATTAGCCAAATTAGGTTACGACGTGAAACCGACTCAAGAAGTTGATTACAGCGTTGCCTACGCCTCCATCGCCCGTGGTGATGCCACCTTCGCTGCCAATGATTGGGAGCCGTTACAATCTGAGATGTATCAGGCCGCAGGAGGGGATAAGAGTTTCTTCCGTGCCGGTCCCTATATTACTGGTGCTGCTCAGGGTTACCTGATCGATAAAAAAACTGCAGAAAAATACCATATCACCGATATTTCGCAGCTTAAGGACCCACGTATCGCACGACTGTTCGATGATACCGGCGACGGTAAAGCGTCATTGACCGGCTGCGAAGCGGGTTGGGCTTGTGGGAAAGTGATTGACGCTCAGCTGAAAGCTTATGGTCTAAGCAACACCGTGGAACAGAATCAAGGCAGTTACTCTGCTATGATTGCTAATGTTATTTCACGCTATAACGCCGGCAAACCGGTGCTGTATTATACTTGGACACCTTATTGGGTCAGTTTTATTCTCAAACCGGGTACTGACGTGGTTTGGTTAACGGTACCATTTTCTGCTGGGCCTCCAGGCCAGCCTAAAGAAGATACCCGTTTGCCCAACGGGAAAAATTATGGCTTTAACGTGAACGTGGAAAACATTATTGCGAATAAAGCATGGGCCGAAAAAAACCCAGCAGCAAGAAAACTCTTCAGCGTAATGAAAATTCCGTTACAGGATATCAGTCAGCAGAATTTGAGCATGCACAAAGGTGAAAACACCGGTGCCGATGTTTCAGCGCAGGTTGATGCTTGGATACATGCTCACCAATCATTATTTAATTCTTGGATCGCTGCCGCCGAGCAGACCGCAAAAAAATAATACTTCACTCCCGGATAATCACTCCGGGAGTTATTTCGATACATCCCCTCGATTTTAAGAATTATCGTAGACTATCAGTTCCCTCCCATAACCTCAGCCGCTAATGACGTCTTCCCCCACTAGGCTGCCAATTTCACTCATTCTCTGATAAGTGGAAAGTGTAATCCCCTACTACTTACCGCTGTCATGAGGTGAGTACCTGTCTGCAACAACCCAATCGCCACTCGCGAATGTAGAAATCCCTGGGGGGTTTTAGAGGCTCGACATAAGGTACTTTTCAACATTGCTCATATAGCCATCAGTAACTACTAATAACCATAATTAGTCTGGTACTATTTATTATCCCCTGATATATTCTTCGGCAGGCAGAAATTTAGGTAGTAAAAACAATGGAATGATCATTCCATATACGTTCAGCCTGATGAAATACCAGTATTCCGTATAGCGCTTCGCGGTAAGCTTAGTTAAAACGGTAAAATGAGCCTTAAACGCACCTCCTTACTAGGGAGTGCCATTATACGTACCGTACAATCATTACGCAGGGAACTCTATGTCATGTATTATTATTGACCCGTGTAATTTTACTCGGGTTGGCCTGAAGGCCCATCTCCAGCCCCTCCAACTGCCGGTGCAGTGTTTTTCCGACCTAGAGAGTCCGCAACAACTAGAATATGTCTTAGCGCAAAGTGACGCACGTTTGGTGTTTATTTCCTGCCACTGTTTTGAAAATCTCACGTCCGAATGCGAACAAATGCAATCTATCATCTCCGCCAGCGAAGATCGGTTATTTATTGTTTTGATGTCACTACCGGATAGCCATTTCAATGGTTTTCTCTATCTCCGGGAAAATATTATTGTGGTCAGTAAAGCATTCGCAACAGAAAAAATCGATCAAATGTTGTCGCCTTATGTGTTCGATTTAAAATACCGCCGGCGGCGAGTCAATCAGATGCGACCCCAGCCTGTCACACTAAGCCCTGCGGAAACAGAGATGCTTAAGATGTGGATGTCCGGCTATAACACCCTACAGATTTCCAAGTCTCTAAACATCAAAGCCAAAACCATCTCTTCCCATAAAGGGAATATCCGTAAAAAAATTAATACTCAGAACGTACAGGTGATCCATCAGCTTATGAGGATTAGTGACACTATCACACCGAGTATCTTCACTTGGAGCCAGTATTCGGCTTGACTTGGTACCGCTCCACGAGATGTTATTGGCATGGACGCTACTGGTGAATAATAAATGTCGTGGGCAGGTCCACCTACCGACTCAAATAGCAATATGACATTTATTGGCAATTTGAGAGAACTTACTGTCGGCGGCGACAAATCTTTGCCATAAAAAAGCTGCCCAATGGGCAGCCTCAGTTACGCTCAACTGTGTCAGCAAGATTCAGATTTTGCAGCCTTCACAATCGGCTTCATCACTCAGGTCTGCGGGCACTTCACTGGCTTTTTCACGGGCTTTTGCTTCAGCATCCGCCAGTTGGGCATCAATATCAAATTCAAACATATCGTCACTCATCATCTGTTCTCCATTACTCAGTGTCTGCGGGCTGTTATACCTTTCCCCCCTTCAGTTTTCCAGCCAGTTTTACCAGTAACAGCACAATCGACCCAATCACAGCGCCAATCAGCATCGGTGCTAACAGGCTGGTAATAAACGAACTGACCAGTGCAGGTGCAGACACGGTTAATTGACTGATTAGAGCATGTAGCCGCGGGATGCCGTGAACAACGATACCGCCGCCAACTAGGAACATTGCCAGTGTTCCGACAACTGACAGTACTTTCATCATCAGCGGCGCAAGGAACAGCAAACTACTGCCGGCTTTTTGTGCCAGTAGTGACGATTTCGTCTCCAACCAAAATCCAAGATCATCAATTTTAACGATAATTGCCACGATACCGTACACCGCGACCGTCACCAATATTGAGATACCCGCTAAGATCACCACTTGATTAAGTAGAGGTGCGCCGGCAACAATGCCGAGTGTTAGGGCCACTATTTCTGCCGACAAAATAAAATCGGTTCTGACCGCGCCTTTAATTTTATCTTTCTCATATTTGGCAGCATCCTGCTGACTGAGATTTTGCAAACGTTTTTGCCGCTGTTCAGGACTTTTACGGTCCTTATCAGCCGTTAACCAATGCACCACCTTTTCAACTCCCTCGTAACTGAGGTAAGCCCCGCCGATCATTAATAGTGGCGTAATCAGCCAAGGAATAAAGGCGGAAATCAGTAGCGCAAGAGGGACTAGGATCACTTTATTCAGTAGCGAGCCTTTGGCAACACCCCAGACTACCGGCAGTTCCCGGTTAGCCTTAACTCCGGTGACCTGTTGGGCATTCAGGGATAAATCATCGCCTAAGACCCCTGCGGTTTTTTTAGCCGCGACCTTCCCCATCACAGAGATGTCATCCAGTAAGGTCGCAATATCGTCAAGCAATGCAAGTAAGCTGGTTCCGGCCAAGAGTGATTTCCTTTGTTAAACGTTAACATGATCGACAACAGTCAGTTGAGGTTAGCCGCCGTCGTAATTCTTCATATTTCGGGTTCGCTGTCATGACAGCAAGGGCAAACCTCCATTTCAGTGACACTCATATCTGCAATACCTGGCGTGTCCCACTCCACCTTCAGTTCTTGCCCGCTTGGCAAGTCATGGTGAATATATTTACTGACCGCACTTTCCGTCAGACCGGTAATTTCCTCGTTGGCCACTAGCTGGCCTCCGACATAAATTCTGGCCGTCGCCCGAGTATTCACCATGCGCTGACCCTGTAACGCATACAGCCGTCGGACAGTCAGTTTGATACTGGCCATCATTTTACTCCTGGTCGGAACAGTGAACAGAACGCTACTGTACTGAATCCCCCCCGTTCGACGCAAATAACTCATCTAAAACAGCCAGTCGGTCTCTTGCGAGGGGATCAGTAACAGGGCTATGTTTTGGGACGAATACGCGCCATAAACTCACGACGAATAGCTTCATCAGGCCCCAGTTGGGAGGGATCGAGTGACAGTTCGCTGCTCAGACGGGCCATAAAATCCACCAGAAATGTCGCATGGTATTCGGCTAACGCCCGTCCTTGAGCGGTATGCATGGTGGCTGGCAGTCCCAATAACTTTTTCTGGAAATGATCCAGTGCCCAGCGTACGTCATCCAGCGGACGCTCACGGGCAAACGGGTCTTGGCTGTCAAACAATGACCTTCCCAAGGCACCGGAGGTGTAAAAGACTCGCGCTAACCCAATAGCCCCTAGAGATTCGAGTCGGTCCGCATCCTGAACGATCTTCGCCTCGAGGGTTTCGGCAGAGATGCCAGCACTGAAACTGTGAGCTTCCACGGCATGACTGACGGCACTGTATAACGCAGCAGGGAATGAAGGGAAATCAGTCTCTAGTATTCGCAGTGTTTCGCGAGCAGCATAGCGTGAAGCCATGTGGCGTTCGGGATGATTTTTCGGCAGATTGACCACATCATGGAAATAACACGCGGTCAGTACCACTAACGGATCTGCTGCTGTTCCTACCATAATTTTTTGTGCACTGGCCCAAACCCGTTGTAGATGCGCCAAGTCATGGGCCTTATCGTTATGGTTCCAATTCTCCTTGAACCAAAGATCAAACGCCGACTGCCAGTGATGTAAGTCTTTCATTATGCAGTTCCTCCTGTCTGACCGATATTCCTGTCTAGCTTAATGTATTCTAGGTCAGCTTTTGTGTATCCGCGCAATTCTAGCCAGAAAAGTCTTTACTCGTTGTGGCTGGAAAACCATTGCCACGTCTCTACCCGTCGGCGAAGGCGGTACGTTCTGCCATGCTATCTACCCAGTGGCACCCATGCCCTGATGGCCTGTTATAACTTTATTTTATATTTTCTGCCGTTTAATGCTGTAAAACGGTTTTCACGGGGGCCGTGTCGCGCTAGTCTCTTACCCCTGCGGTTCAGTCAAACTCTGTGACAATTTTCTGCTTTCAGAGACTCGATATCGCGCAAGGCAATAATAAAAACTAATTTCTAGCAGGACAATTATGGACTCATCACTGACATCAGACCGCGGAGGGGTTAATCCGACTGCTCTCTCCCGTGCGCGACGTGCCGCTTGGGGAAGTTTCGCCGGGGCCGTCGTAGACTGGTATGACTTTCTGTTATACGGCATCACAGCGGCACTGGTGTTTAATCACGAATTCTTTCCACAAGTCAGCCCAGCAATGGGGACCTTAGCGGCCTTTGCAACCTTCGGTGTCGGCTTTTTGTTCCGGCCATTAGGCGGAATTGTTTTTGGCCATTTTGGTGACCGCCTGGGACGTAAGCGTATGTTAATGCTGACGGTGTGGATCATGGGATGTGCGACCGCCGCCATTGGCCTTCTCCCCTCCTTCGATACCGCTGGCTGGCTGGCTCCGGTATTGCTGGTCACCCTCCGCGCCATCCAAGGTTTTGCCGTTGGCGGTGAATGGGGCGGTGCGGCCTTAATGTCTGTAGAAAGTGCACCGAAAAATAAGAAAGCCTTTTACAGTAGCGGCGTTCAAGTCGGCTATGGTGTCGGCCTGCTGTTAGCAACCGGTCTAGTTTCATTGATCAGCCACTTCACCAGCGATCAGCAGTTCCTCAGTTGGGGATGGCGGATCCCGTTTATTTTCAGCGTACTGCTGGTGGCAGGGGCATTGTGGGTACGCAATGGCATGCACGAGTCTGAAGAGTTTGAAAAGGTGGTAGAGCAACCGGCAATCTCCTCTCAGCCAAAAAGGTTGCCGGTGATCCAAGCACTGTTGCGCCATCCTGGGGCCTTCTTACAGATTGTGGCATTGCGACTGTGTGAGTTACTGACCATGTATATTGTTACCACCTTCGCCCTTAATTACTCAACTCAGAACCTTGGACTTGGCCGAGAGCTGTTTCTGAACATTGGCTTGCTGGTCGGTGCCATCAGCTGTGTGACTATCCCGCTGTTCGCCTGGCTGGCAGATAGCTATGGCAGACGCCGTATCTACATTACCGGAGCCCTCATCGGGGCGCTTAGCGCAGTCCCCTTCTTTATGGCCCTAGAGGCCCGCTCACTGGTGTGGATTGTCTTTTTCTCGCTAATGCTGGCGAATATTGCCCATGATATGGTGGTCTGCGTTCAGCAACCGATGTTTACCGAGATGTTTGGTGCCCGTTATCGCTATAGTGGTGCAGGCGTTGGCTATCAAGTGGCCAGCGTCATTGGGGGGGGCTTTACCCCGTTTATCGCCGCTGCACTGGTTAGTGCTTCAGGAGGTTCTTGGTATAGCGTTGCGGCCTACCTGACCCTTGGCTGCCTTATCTCATTGTTGGTGGCTGCCTTAGTGAAACCCACTCGTCACTAACTGGCTAAGGGGCCGCTGTAGCGTCTTCGTTGCAGCGGCTTCTCGCAGCTTATTGAGTAGTGACATCTTCTAAATGATCCAACACCCGTTTATACCCTTCCAACCTCCGTAAACTGAGACCCTCTCTATTTCGTCAGTGCCTATCAGTGCGCGAGAGTGATCTACCCCGTCCTTGCCGGCTTTACAGCCAATCTGAGTGTTTTTCCTCCTCCCGATACAACCCCTGCTGAAATAAGCAGCAATCAGTGTCATAACGGAATAAAGAGCTTTGACAAGCAGCAGCGACCCCGTTACTATGCGCCCCGTCTTCACGACAATTCCTCTGTAGTTCAGTCGGTAGAACGGCGGACTGTTAATCCGTATGTCACTGGTTCGAGTCCAGTCAGAGGAGCCATATTTAAGAACCCAGATATCTTCAGATATCTGGGTTTTTGCTTTTTGGCGTTGATAATAGACTTATCATTACCCTCTCCTGCAAGCTCCCTAGCGCTAAACGCCCGTCAGATTTTATCGCCATCTTCCCTCATTGAAGTGAATAGCTTGGCTTTACCAGCAAACAAGATAAAGAGAACCTCTTTTTTGGCCTAGACACACAGATTCAGGGAAAAATCGAGTTAATAGGGTTATATTTTTTTTGCAGACTCGTTTAAATAGATCGATAAAACAGGATATGTACAGTCACCTCAAAATAAATCATCTCGGCTAGTTTTATTGATTAAAATAACTATCAGCAAGCGACTGCCAATAGATACAAGTTATTAATAATACATTGAATAGAGAGATTAATTGACAATAGTGGTGAGAAATAAAAAATTAAATACCACCCTATTATATGATTAACCAGCAGTTTATTCAGTTTATATTCATATTGATTTAGCTTCTAAATACTCAAGAAACACCTTCACTTCATCAACCGTTGTGTACCACTCAGATACCTTTTCTCCATCTGAATAGGCCTCATACTCTCCAGTATATTCATTTAAACGATCACTGGAAAAGCCTGGTATCTCACTCACAAAAATCATTTTATTTTGAATAATAACCTTAGACCCCTTATAGTAAAGGACCCATGTTAATATAAAGTTAACCGTCTCTGGGTTATACATAGACACAGCCAGAACTGAATGATCGCCTTTTTTTAAACCTTGCCTAACACTCTTTACCCAACTATCTTTATATTGTTCTATACTCCAATAGGTTAACGGTATTTGCATCTCCTCATCATAACCACTGATAATTATTTTAGCTGGTGATACCATTTCATTGTATGAAGATTGAATCGCTTTATTTTCAGTAAAAATACCAAACATATTGTCACTCCTTTATCCTAGTTAAATTTTTATCATATGTTCCTAAACGAACGCCTTTTTTACTCATTTTTTCCAACCATAAGATGTGTTGTGTCCATCAACGTCCGGAGTTATATAATATTTCCCATTAAAAAATGCTGGTTGTCCATGAGAGTTAAAGGGCATTTTCTCCGCTGAAACACGGCGGTCATAACCGAGCTTTCTCGCTGCTTCAGCCAACTCTTTGCCTTTAAGGGCAGAACTAAGATAAACATAAATAGGTAGAATATTCGATAGCGGCAGGATCAGAATATAATCTGCAAAGGTCTTCTCATCCGCAGCCGGTGTCGTCGTCGCCTCAATACGGGTGTCTTCTGGCATCGGATCAACAACAACCGGATTGGGTATCCTCAGCGGGTTCTGGTTGCCTGTATTTGATGGAACATTGACACCTGAACTGTCTGGCGTCCAGATGAGGGTGATAGCTGACGTTTCTTCGGTAGTGAACGTATAGGCTTGACGGCCACTCCACTATCCCACGCCATCTTGCGTACACGCACCCTATCTTTACCGGGGGGCGTATGCCAGCCATGGGGAACCGGATTACCTTTATCATCCTGCTCCCAGGTGTAGCGCACCCGCGTGGGGGCTTCTCGCATCTGCTCCAGTCTCAGGCGGTCTAAATAATCCTGCTCCCCGTCATTCAGCTTACCGGGCATCATGCCCATCACTATGGCTGCGAGGGGAGCACCGGGACCGCTGGCAGCAATCCTCCCAAGCCCTGTGACCATCTCACCCGGTTTTACTCCCCAGGTTCCTGAGGTAATGGCATTTCCGCCTACCAATCCAAAAACACTGGCACCCTCAACGGCTTTATCGGCGTTAGCCGCGCTGGTCGCTGCGGCTAACGCCTGCTGGTATTCGAATTCCTCATGGTCACCGTTCAGTCATTTATACAGGGCACTTCGCTTTTTCGGCTTGGGTATAGCGTCGACGGGGTTCTTTTTGTTAGCGCCCTGCGCAAATTGGGGCACATCGCTCTCGGAAGCGGGAACGGCCTGATAAAACGCCATGGCCGCAAAATGGGTGTGGGGTTCCTGCTGTTCCTCGGCATCATTACACCCCTCACCCCGCAGGCAAGATTTGGCGAACACCCGCTGGCGGTCACGTTCTTGTGCTTGCTGTTTTTCCTCCATCTTTTGTTGCGCAATAGCCTGCAAGCGTGCTTTGTCTGTTGGCGGTTCATCCTTGATATAGCCATCTGGGTTAGTCGGTATAAACCGAGCACCACATGGGCAGGAGCTGATACTGTCCAGTGTTCCTGCCAGCCTTCGGCCCTTATCCCATGTATCCGCGGTCCCCCCGAGAATGCTATACGTCCCAGGATGCTGGCCGCACGACACCGCATCACCTTCCCGTGCGCCCGCAACCCCGTACCAGCTTAAGGTTTCATCGCCGGTCAGTATCTTTCCCCCGCAGGTCGTCGCATCACCCACCCGCAGGTAAAAACCCATCGCTGCCATGCGTCGGATTTCCTTATCCTTAGACGTAACCTATCGAGATATCCTGGATACGTTTGTCGCTGTGTTGACGGTCATTTCCTTTTAACGGGGTATTTTCAGGGTTAAGTTAAGGCAATACGGTGATCTGCCCTCGATATTGGCAAGCAGCAGACGATAGGGATCACAAAAGTCAAAAGAGGGGAATTTTTGTAGACGTTGAGGACTGCTATGAATCAATAACTGTGGGAGCTTAAAGCGTCAATATTTATGGCGTAAAAGTATAATAGTTAATTGTTTTCAAAAGTTTTTTACTACACATCATCACTAAGCAGACCTAACATCAATTCTCCCTTTTCGGCCGACACAGAAGTCATAGCAAAAGTTCCAGTCCAGACAGTGGGCTAAAACCCGTTCAAGGAAACCAGAACGGGTATAGGGGTTAAAGGGACAAGGTTTGCACCGCTATGATCACTGCCTCTCCGCCGCAGTCTGACGCGACGGAAAGGCACACCTAAATCAAGCAGAGAGCCAGACATTTTCATGGAAGCGGTAGTTCATCATCAATCCGCTTGGCCAGGCTTCCAATCCCTTCACCTGATTGCTGTAGCCGTCGAGGTTACTGACAAACATCGGGATCAGTGTGCCGCAGTGGTCATAAATCAGCTTCTGCATATCATCATACATCTGCTTGCGTTTGGTGGCGTCACGCTCCCCCCGTGAGGCAATCACCAATTGGTCAAACTGCGGATTGTGCCACTTGGACTCATTATTGGCTGAGGAGGACAGGTAAAACTGTGACAGTAACAGGTTAATGGTCGGCCGCGCGTTGATGGAGCCAAAACCCACTGGGTCCTTCATCCAGTGCGTTGACCAGTAACCGTCATACGGGACCTGGCGGACATTGAGGTTGAGTCCAGCCTGATGGGCAAGATTTTGCATCATCAAACCGTCTTCGTTAGCACCTTCAATATTCGGTGCCGTCACCACCTCGACCTTAGCCCCTTCCATACCGGCTTTTTTCAAATGATAACGGGCTTTGTCGGTGTCTACCGGGCGTGGCTTCAAGTCAGCGTTATACAACGGGTGCCAAGGGGGAACCGGCGTATCATTAGCCACTGTGCCATATCCCTGTAAAGCGGTTTTTATCAATAATTCACGGGGTTGCAGGTATTTCATGGCCATCACAAAGTCTGGATGGTTCCCAGGGGCGATATCCGTGCGAATAATCAGATCACTGTACATGCCGGATTTGGTTTCCAATACTTTACAGCGGCCACCACTGGCGTTGATTTGTTTAGCATAGCCGGCGCTGATAGACGAACACATCTGCAGCTCACCCGCCAGAAGTCCATTTACCCTCGCAGCCTGGTCGGTGATCCCCAGTAGTTCTACCTCCTCTAGGTGCGGCAAGCCAGCTTTCCAATAATGCGGGTTGCGGGTGCCGATGGTTTGTAATCCTGGAGTAAAGGTTTTGCATAGGAATGGACCGGTGCCGATCCCTTTTGCGAAGTTAGTAGTATTCGCTGGTACGATCAAGAAGTAAGGCATCGCCAGCATCAAAGGCAGATCGAAGTTCGACCCATCAAGAACAATGGTCACTTGTTGTGGGTTGGTGGCAATGATGGTTTTAAACTGCTGAGCCAAGCTGAAAGCGGACGAGGCGACAGCCGGATCTTTATGACGTAATAATGACCAGACGACATCTTCCGCGGTCAATGCCTTACCGTTATGGAAGTTGACCCCTTGGCGTAGATTAAATTGCCAAGTGATCCCGTCATCTGAATGAAAATCGGCGGCTAACGCCGGTTTTGCCACCAGCTCATTATCAATTTCAGTGAGCCCATTAAGGAACATGAACTGTCGAGTATAGTCGGCACTGTTATTGGAGCGCGCCGGGTCAAGGGTATCCGACGCTGAGGAAGTAGAGAGTGCGACCCGCATTTTTCCGCCCTTCACCGGTTGTTCGGCGGCAATAGCCAAGTCCGGAAAACCGATGATCCCGCTGCTGGCAACCGCACCTGCTGATAACAGTTTCAGCATACTGCGGCGGGACAAGGTTCCTTGCTTAAGCAACATTTCCAGGTGATTAGGTGCATTATCTTTTTTCATTCAGGCCTCTCCAAAGAGTAAAGTGTCTTAAAACAGGAGGTCTTTGGTCTTGTAATACAGTCCGGTCATCGGCAAAAACCAAGGCTTACCAAAATAGCCTGGCAGCGCTGGCCAGGATGTCGATTTCCACGGATTAAGATTAGCTTTTTCCGCCAATAGATCTGCCATCACGTTGCCCATCCACACTGACATCTGTGCGCCATGGCCACTGTAGCCGAGGGTATAGAACAGCCCATTCTCCTCCCCGGCATGGGGCAGTCGATCGGCACTCATGTCGACCATTCCTCCCCAACAGTAATCAATCGGTACATCTGCCAATGAGGGAAACAGCTTCTTCAAAGAAGCCCGTAAAATATCCCCGCTGCGAGCATCAGAGGTCGGGTTACTGATAGAGAAACGTGCCCGGCCACCGAATACCAGTCGGTGATCACCGGTAGTACGAAAGTAGTTATGGATATTGCTGGAGGTCACGTAGGTGCGATCCCCAGGCAACAGCCGCTGTAAACGTTCGGCCTCCAGCGGAGCGGTGGTAATAATAAAGCTACCCACCGGAACAATACGTCGCTGTAGCCAAGGAAAGGGGCCTTGATTAGAGCAGCCGGTGGCCAGCAGAACTTTATCTGCTAGGATGTCACCGCGAGGAGTCGTGATCCGATGCTGATAACCGGAAATGCGCTTGATGTCAGTCACCGGATGATATTCAAAAATTTTCGCCCCGAAGCGGGCCGCAGACTCGGCGAGACCGATACCAAATTTGCCCATGTGCATCTGAGCACTGCGCTTTTGCAGCAATCCGCCATGAAATTGGTCACTATCGATCTCACGGCGAATATCACTGGCGGAGAGCAGTTCGACCTCAGGATCGACAGTTTTTCGCATCCACTCTGCCGATGACTGCAATGCGGCAAAATGTCCTGGTTTACTGGCGAGCTTGAGTTTACCGCTGCGTCGAAAGTCACAATCAATCTGCTCTTCGCTGATCACTGAGCTGACATAATCCACCGCCGTATCAAAGGCACGGTAAATTTCGGTAGCCCGTTCGACCCCCTTGCTGGCTACCAGTCCAGCAAAGTTCTGGGCGACACCATTATTACAATGGCCGCCATTGCGTGCTGAGGCTTGACTCATCACCCCTTCACTTTCTAACAGCACCACATCAATACCCTGCTTGGCGAGATTTCTGGCGGCGGAGATACCAGAAAAACCGCCGCCGATCACTACCACGTCGGCCCGCTCAGGTAATGCTTGTTGACAACCGCCGGTAAATACCGGTCGGTTATCCTGCCAGAAGGATTCCATTTTCATGGTATTCCCCTCTTATAAACCGACGACTGCTGCTAGCCCGCCAATATCTTTAATTTCGGTATACCCATAGGCCGGATTACCGACATCATGACCCCGGTTAACAAACACCTTATTTTTGATCCCCAAATCATGGGCGGTCATCAGGTCATAACGCAGGCTAGAAGACACATGCAGAATATCTTCCGGACCACAATTTAGCTTATCCAGCATATATTCAAAGCCGCGCATTTGCGGTTTATAGGCGCCGGTTTCTTCGGCAGTAATACCCATATGAATCGGTGCACCTAGCCGAGGAATATGGTGCGGTAACAGGTCTTTCATTGAGTTGCTTAATAACACTAAAGGGATTTCGTTAGCGATTTTGGCAAGTCCGGCAGGAACATCGGGATGTGCAGTCCAAGTTTTACAATCTTCGTAGATATAATGGCTGTCTTCCGGCTTCCAGGCCACACCCCACTTTTTGCAGGTACGCTGCAGAGCATCACTGACCACATCGTAATAAGGTTTCCAGGCACCTAATACTTCATCAAATCGATAGCGGTAAAAATCGGTGGTAAAAGCCGACATTTCAGCCGGTGAGACGCGATCAGCGAAGCAGCGACTGGCAGCACCGGCCATATCAAAATTAATAAGCGTTCCATAGCAATCGAAAGTGATAAATTTTGGTTTAAATACAGCCATGATATTCTCCGTTAATTCACTGGTTAAAGTGCTGATTGAGTAATATTACTGTGACGCAGGGTACCCTGCTATCGTGCTTATTCGGTTGACGCCTACTGAGGTGACGAATCGGTATCCTGTCTCCTGTTATGCAGCCTGTTTTTCACCTCTGATTTCTAGTAGAAAAGCCTAACTAGCGTAAAATCATCCCATTAGTGGTTATTTCTATAAAAACACCTCATTTTTACAGCGATAGCTGGAAACAGCTCCTTTTTGAAGTCGAGAGATTATTTATCTGATAATCAATTAGTCGACTCCGCCTATACAACCTGACCTCTTCGTCAAAATTCAATGAGTTGTGCAGCTAGGCCTTTTATAAGGATGCAGTTTATGTGCCATCTTTTTAATTGGCATTAAATGCCTTTTGCATAAATGGCATCGGCACTTTATGCCGCGAATCACTGACAATCGGCATTTGTAGGAAAAAACACTTACACCTGCCCGTTACGCTGACAGTGTTGCGCCAAATAAAGGCATTATGATGGTGCTTAGGACCCTAAAATAGCTTGCGTGTGACCTCGGCCCGAACACAACCCCAACTAAGAGGGGAAATTAAAACGCCAAAGTGCAGCACTGAGGATAGGTGCAATATTATTTGCAGCCGTGGGTTTAGCCGTAATAGTGGATGGTAGGAGTACTATAGATAAGAAACCCCAGTCTAGGGTCAATTGTCGGACAATAGACGACGAAAAGTGAAGATGCTTGCTAAGCAGGTACTTAGCAACAAAAAACCGATTCTCTTTTCAGAGAACCGGTTTTTAACATTGACGACTACAAGGTCATTAGCCGTTGCGGAAGATATAGCTGTAAGCGTTGAGGGCCGGTGCTCCCCCCAAGTGTGCATAAAGCACTTTAGAACCTTCTGGGAATTCGCCGTTACGCACCATATCAATCATACCGTGCATAGATTTACCTTCGTAAACTGGGTCAGTCAGTACACCTTCGGTACGGGCACACAGACGAATCGCTTCTAAGGTACCTTCGTTTGGCAGACCGTATTCAGGTCCGCCGTAACGGGTATCAAGAATGATATCTTCTTCGGTAATTTCACGATCTAGTTCAACCAGTTTAGCGGTGTTTTGCGCAATACGCAGAACCTGCGCTTTGGTTTTCTCTGGTTTTGCAGAAGCATCGATTCCGATAACCTTACGTGATGGACCGTCTTCAGCAAAGCCGACCACCATACCTGCATGAGTACTGCCGGTAACCGCACAGACTACGATGTAGTCAAATTTAAAGCCCAGCTCTTTTTCCTGCTGACGGACTTCTTCGGCGAAAGCCACGAAACCTAAACCCCCGTATGGGTGTTCAGAACAACCGGCCGGGATTGGGAAAGGCTTACCACCCTTCTCTTTTACTTCATCCATCGCCTGTTTCCAGCTCTCGCGGATACCGATATCGAAGCCCGCAGAATCTAGACGTACATCGGCGCCCATGATACGAGACATTTCAATGTTACCGACACGGTCATAGACGGCATCAGAGTAGTTAACCCAGTTTTCCTGAACCAGCACACATTTCATGCCCAAATGCGCAGCAACCGCAGCAACCTGACGGGTCTGGTTCGATTGGATCCCACCGATAGACACCAGAGTGTCACAACCCTGCTCCAGAGCCTCAGGAATTAAGTATTCCATTTTACGGGTTTTGTTACCGCCAAACGCTAGACCACTGTTGCAGTCTTCACGTTTCGCATAAATTTCAACTTTACCACCTAGTTCCGCACTCAGACGTTTCAGAGGGGTGATTGGCGAGGGTCCGAAAGTTAACGGGTAACGGGCAAATTTCTCAAGATTCATCATTTATCTCCTGGTGATATTGGTAGCCCGGATAACGATTCCGGCCCCTTAAGTTGTTGATCACTACCTTACAGTATTCGTTATTTTTGTAAATTTCGTAATTTATGAAACTTACGTAATAAAAAAAACACAAAAAACAATTAAACTTAATTTAATTATGATCAAATCAATTTTTTAGAAATAATATTTCTCAATTAAAATGTCACCCTCTAAAGGGTTAAATAAAATATCCAATATTTTCAATGAATTAAAACGAACTGATAATAGGTTAGCGACAGGCAGGGTTACAGCCTGTTTTCTGGTGCTAAACGCAACACCAAATAAACAGGCTGAAAGCCGAAAAACGGTTAAAAAGCGATCGGGAGAAGTAAACTGATCACCCAGGAACACTGTCTGCGACCCGGGATGAACAAAATTTAGAGGGGAATTTCGGTAGTAGAGAACACTTCACGTAAACCAATAAACGAACGGATCTGCCTCACACCTGGCAGGAACAGTAACTGCTCCGCATGCAGCTTGTTAAAACTCTGATTATCGGTGGTGCGCAACAACATAATATAGTCAAACTCACCGCTGACCATGTGACACTCCATACAACCACGAATGTTATGGACTGCCCCTTCAAACTCTTTGAAGATTTCCGGGGTAGACCTATCGAGAACGACCCCAATCATCACCACCAGGCCTGCTTTTAGGGCTTGTGGGTTGAGTAACGCGACAGTTCCTTGAACAAAACCTTGCTGTTTTAGGCGTTCTACGCGGCGCAGACAGGCCGGCGGACTGAGGTTTATTTTATTCGCCAAGGCCACATTAGAGACCGAGCTGTCTTTTTGCAGGATCTTCAGTATTGCGATATCGAACCTATCCAGTGATCGATCCGTATCGGCGGCGGCCACATTTTTTCGAGTTTCTGTCATTTTTTCACCGGCCATTAAGGTTTGCCTGTTGGAATCTCTTATTATCATCAATAAGATAATCCACCCGCAGCACACTGTCATGGGAATTATGTCAGCGGCAGACCTAATGGCCGATGTAGGGCCGCAGGCCGTGATCAGCTACGGAAACCGTGGGTACCATCGTTATCTAACTGAGCCACCAGTCCATATTCCCAGTCCAGATACCCTTGCATTACCTCAGGTGGCACATCGGTACCTTCATAAGGCCGCCGATAGCGATCAATACGTTCTGATAACAATGCACTCTCACCGGTCACAAGCGGCAACCCGGCGGTCCGCCACGCCGCATTACCGCCTTCAAGCACCACCACGGGCTTACCGGTCAGCGACTGCAACTGATTGACAGTATATTTTGCCAATAAGCTGCTGCCGCACGTGACAACGTAACGTTCAGCTGCCGGCAGTTGCCCCTTCGCGGCCAAGGTTGGCAGATCTGCTTTCAATAACCAATAAGCGCCCGGAATGTGGCCGTTGACGTAATTAGCACTGGTAGTAAAGTCGAGGACCTGGGTCGTCCCACTCTCTAACCAATTGGCCACAATCGCCGGTTCAGCACTTGGATGTAAACCGGCCTCTGGCACAGGAGGCTGCCAGCGTCTTATTTCGCTAAAGGCTATCGCCTGTTCAGGATCAAGTACTGCCACCTCCCAGTTCATTCTCGCCAACCAAGAAGCCGTGATGTCAGCCCTGGCCTGCAGATCATCAATCAGTACAATTCTGGCACCCCGCACACTCGCATAGTGATCGGTTTCCTGAACTAGTTGCCCGCCGGGCACATGACGACTACCAGGCAAATGACCCGCCAGGTACTCCGCTTCACTACGGATATCGAACAGATACAAGGTACGGTCACTCTGCTGTTGCCAGTCAGCTAACTGCTGAGCATCAATAACTTTAACCCCGTATTTCTCTGCCACACGACGAGCATCTATCCGTGCCCGAGCAGTGGTCGCGGCACTCAGTTCGCCATACTGTCGCGACTGGCCCTTTTCCAAGGTCTGACCGGCCAAAGTCCAGCCGATGGTACCATTACGTAACGCATAAACGGGATTCTCCAGTCCACCATCAATCAGGGTCTGGGTACCAATAATGCTGCGGGTACGTCCGGCACAGTTAACAATCACAGTCGTCTGCGCTGAAGGCAGTAAATCACGGATCCGTAGCAGTAATTCACCGCCAGGCAGGCTGGTACTACTGGGAATATTCATGGTCTGATATTCATCGAAACGACGCACATCCACCACACGAACATCTTCAGAGCGCTGTAACAGTGCGGCAACCTCTTCAGCAGCCAATGACGGTGTTTTCTGCTGGTGTTCGACCAGTTCACCAAAGGCTTTGGAGGGTGAGTTGACATCAATAAATAGCTCCAGCCCCTGACTACGCCAGCCATCAAGCCCCCCTTGCAACAAGGCCACATCACTGTAGCCTAACTGTTGCAAGCGTTGTGCAGCCCGCAGCGCTAAGCCCTCGCCATCATCATAGACCGTCACCGACGTCGACAATCGCGGTATACGGCTAAGGACATCAATATCCAGTCGCGATAACGGGATATTCACTGCAAATAGCGGGTGTCCAGTCGCATAGGGGGCTTCTTCGCGGACATCCACCAGCGCTACTTCTTGACCGTCCAACAACTGTTGGCGGATCTCTCCGGCACTGCGTAGTGCAAAATAGAGATTTTTTTCCATCAGTGACGACTCCGTGGTTGGGTTACAGGGACATTGGCATAGCCCGAAATAAAGAGCTTTTCACTGCCATCGGCCAAGAAGACGCGCCGTTCCGTTTTACCAATATCTGCACCATAAACATGAATACTGACTGAGACTCGGTCGCTGAACAGATTGCGTACTTGGTGGATATCTCCGTCCAACGGTGAAAGGGTTTCTACTTCTCCTGGGCGTAGCTCCACACAATCACCTGCAACCAGTTGCCCGCTGTTATCAACACTGAAACTGCGTGACTGCTCTGCCCCACGTAATATGCCAATTAATCCCCAAACACCGTGATCATGTATGGGAGTTTCCTGACCCGGCCCCCACACAAAACTAACCACGGAAAAACGGGCTTCGGGATCGAGGTACAATAGATATTGTTGATAATGTTGCGGGTGTGGTTCAGCAAAGGTCGCGTCTAACCAGTCATCTTCGCGAACCAACTCAGCCATTAAAGGGGTACTACGGGACAGGATCTCCCCTTGTTGATGCGCCGGAAGCTGATCAAGTATTGCCGACAGCTGATTAATAAACCGACCGAGGCGCTCCGGATGTGGTGCTATCATGCACTTCTCCTTACCGATCCCAGGGCAGAGGCGGGGGGCGTCAGAATATGATTCAGGACTTCTGCCTCCAGTTCGGCCAGTTGTGCATTACCGCGACGCCGCGGACGCGGTACATCAACTGGCAGATCCAAGCTAATGTGGCCGTGATCGATAAGGATCACCCGATCTGCTAGCGCCACAGCCTCGCTGACGTCATGGGTCACCAGCACCACCGTAAAGCCGTGCTTTTGCCACAGGGATTCGATCAGTTCCTGCATCTCTAAGCGAGTCAATGCATCTAATGCCCCTAAGGGTTCGTCCAACAGTAACAATTTAGGCCGGTGGATCAAGGCGCGTGCCAGTGCCACACGTTGCTTTTGTCCTCCGGACAAAGCCGAAGGCCAGTCCCCAGCGCGGCTTGCCAGCCCGACAGCCCGTAGCGCCTCCACCGCCGCATCCTGCCATTGTCCTTTCAGTCCCAGGCCGACGTTATCGCGGATACTTTTCCACGGTAGCAACCGCGCCTCTTGAAACATCAGTCGGGTATCTTCCTGAACGCTTGCCAGCAACTGCTGACCGCTGAGTAATTGCCCACCGCTGGCCTGCTCCAATCCGGCCAGTAACCGCAGAAAGGTACTTTTACCACATCCACTACGCCCGACCACGGCAATAAACTCACCACCTTTGATCTCGAGATCGACGTTATTCAGGACCGGAGTACCGCCATAATGCTTGCTGAGATGTCGAACGCTTAGCGCTGTGCCGTCAGTTTGTTGCCAGGTCGTCATGATTATTTCTCCTTCGACTGATAAGCCGGATGCCAGCGCAGCCAAATATGTTCTAAAGCTACCGTCAGGACATCAGCGATTTTTCCTAACAGCGCATATAAGATAATGGCCACGACCACCACATCGGTCTGTAAAAATTCGCGGGCATTCATTGCCAGATAGCCGATACCGGAATCCGATGAAATCGTTTCAGCCACAATCAGCGTTAGCCACATCACGCCCAGGGCATAGCGAACACCAACCATTATCGAGGGCAATGCTCCGGGCAGGATCACCTGCCGAAACAATCTGAATCCACTAACACCGTAACTGCGAGCCATCTCCAGCAAGCCGCGGTCAATGTTGCGGATACCGTGATAGGTGTTCAGATAGATTGGGAACAGCGTCCCAAGTGCCACTAGAAAAATTTTGGCAGTTTCATCAATCCCAAACCATAAAATCACCAGCGGGATCAGTGCTAGATGGGGAATATTACGCAGCATCTGTACCGAGGTATCCAGCAAGCGTTCCCCTAAGCGTGAAAGTCCAGTGATAAAGCCAAGTACCAATCCAATCGAGCCGCCGATCACAAAACCGGTCAATGCACGGGCGGTACTGATTGCCAAGTTACTGCCGAGTTCACCGCTGAGTGTCATGCGCCAAAACGTTTTCGCAATCGTCACCGGTGCCGGTAAAATCCGTACCGATAACCAGCCAGCCTGCGCTGCCAACTGCCAAATAACTACAATGGCAATAGGTACAGCCCAGGGAACAAGGGCATTGGATAAACGCCGTAATGGTACATTGTACCGACGGGCACTCTTTTCATTAGTCACGGTGGTACCGATTGGAAAAATGGCCATAAGAGACTGTCCTATTAATGATTCGCGGCGGAGGTTGCTTGGCTGCCCCCCGAGTGAAGAAGAAAACTGCGGTCAAAAGCCGGAGCGACTTGTAAGGCTTTTGGTAACAAGCCGCTGTGATGATAGAAATCCGCGGTCTGTTGTTGTTCCGCCTCGGTGGCAGCATCAATCGGCTGCCAGACCATATTTTTTCGGGTAAAAGAGAGTTTCACCGCCTGTACGGGGAAGCCAATCATTTTCGCTAAGGTTGCGCTATAAGCATCGGGATGCTGATTGGCCCACTGCTGAGCACTGGCCAGTCGCTGTAGGAAATCCTGCAATGCTTTGCGTTTAGCCGGATCCGCTAACGCTGAATCGGTCGCAGCAACAAAAGTATTCCCTGACCACAACCCGCGCCCATTAACCAGTACCCGCATATGATCTTGAGTTTCGGCATAGGCGGTGTAGGGTTCCCAGGTGGCCCAGACATCAACATCCCCTCGGCTTAAGGCTAATTTGGCATCTGCTGGCGGTAGATACCGAAAAGTCACATCCTTGGCCGTTAACCCCGCACTCGCCAATGCTTTCAAAGCAACAAAATGGCCAATCGAACCACGATTGGTGGCGATACTTTTCCCCTTCAAGTCACGTGCTGACTTCAGGGGACTGTTATTGTTGACCAGCAATGCGGTACCGTAAGGATTAGATTTAGCAACCGCAATGGCTTTCACCTGTGCACCGCCCGCTTGGGCAAATAACAGCGGTGCGTCACCGATAATGCCCGCATCGACTGCACCCGCATTAAGTGCTTCTCCCAGCGGCGCTGCCGCAGGAAACTCAGTCCATTGCAGATGATAAGGCAACTGGTTGAGTTTGTTGGCGGCTTCCAGTACGGCACGCATCCCGCCTTTCTGGTCAGCAACCCGTAGGGTGACCTCTGCGGCATTGGCCACGCTGCTGGCACCGAACAACATCAGAAAAAGAGAAAGTGTTTTAATCATTACTCACCCCACTCTGACGACGATCGAGGCGACGAGAGTCGGTCGTACCCTGCGTAAAAATGATGTGGGAGTAGATCCCCTTAGCGTGGTGTCCGCGCCAGAGTGAGCCGAAAGACAACATAGAGCCTTCTGCAGAATCATCACCTGCTTCACTAAGGTGCTGAAGGACGCAGGCAAACCGAAGCCGTTCCAGCGGCTCCTACGAAGGCGTGCGGCAAATAATGGTCTGTACATAAAGGCCCCTTTGGTCTTTCCTATGGTGTGCAATAAGTCATAGGCATCTTATGCAGCCGTGAAACATCCGTGAAATCATTAATTTCGCTAAGCTAAGATGACAATCAGCGTTGACTAGTACGGCTGTCTAACGGTGTTACTCACCCAGCAAAGTACTAAAAGGAGCCCCCTACTTTCGAAGAGAATGTACGTCACTGAAGTAGGCAAATGGAGTGTGGCATAAGCCCTGATGGGAGGGATGTCTGTGAGGGGTTGTACCGCCACTATTGCAGCTGACCCTGTAGATATATAGCGGTCGCTTACAGAGTGAGAGACGGTAATTACCCCCCCACCTGCCAGCCTTATATGCTAAAATTTTATATTAGCTTATAAAAAATACATGCTTCACTCATATTTATATCCTCCCTATGCTGTCC
Source organism: Tatumella saanichensis (assembly GCF_000439375.1). Taxonomy (GTDB): domain Bacteria; phylum Pseudomonadota; class Gammaproteobacteria; order Enterobacterales; family Enterobacteriaceae; genus Tatumella; species Tatumella saanichensis. Next base: position 166,202 of record NZ_ATMI01000041.1, on the reverse strand, counting down.
TAACCGTCACGTACTGCCTGATAGATGCCGTAGGGGGCTATATGAGTATTGAATTTTTAGGAATGATTGGACACAGATTGGCATCAGAAATTATCCCGTCTCAGGGTCCAGTCTTTGATAAAAAATATATTAGTGAGTTTGCACAAGCCCATGAAAAGGCTGGGTTTGACCGCGTGTTAGTCGGATATTGGTCCGATCAACCAGACGGTTTCTTAGTCACCGCATTGGCAGGAAGTCAAACTTCACGTCTAAAGTTTTTGCTGGCACACCGTCCTGGCTTTGTCTCTCCAACTCTGGCAGCCCGTCAGTTAGCAACCTTGGATCAGTTACTCGATGGGCGCCTTGCGGTACACATCATCAGTGGCGGCAGCGATCCCGAGCAACGTCGGGATGGCGATTTCCTTAGCAAGGTAGAACGCTACTCGCGTACTGAGGAATTTCTTGAGGTCATCGCGAAAAGTTTGACTTACAAGCAACCTTACCAGCATCAAGGCCATTATTATCAGGCTGAATCCGCCTTCTCCGCGCTCAAACCCCGGCAGTCCCATTTACCCGTTTTCTTTGGCGGTGCCTCTCAGGATGCAATCAGAATTGCGGGCCAGTACGCAGATACCTATGCACTGTGGGGAGAACCGCTGGCTGGTGCCGCTGAAACCGTAAAAGCAGTGCAGGCCAGTGCGGCACGGCATCAACGCAATATTGATTTCAGTATCTCATTCCGTCCCATTATCGGCAAAACGGAACAAGAGGCTCGTGAAAAAGCCGCGCATATCTATCGGGTCGCGGAACAACAGCTCGCTGAGTCAGGCCACCATTTCGGACTGCCGAAACCGCAAAGTACTGGCTCAGCACGACTTCGCGATGCGGCAGAACAAGGAGAATGGCTGGATACCTGCCTATGGACCGGTATTGCCCGACTGGTATCAGGTGGCTATAACTCCACCGCTCTGGTCGGCACCGCAGATCAGGTTTCAGAAGCAATACTGGCCTATTACCGGCTCGGTATTCATAAAATACTGATTAGAGGTTTCGACCCACTCAATGATGCTATCGAATACGGCAAGCATCTGATCCCACTTACCCGTCAAAAGGTCGCTGCCGAAACGCAGTCATTAAGGAGAGCCTAATGAGATTACGCGCACGTTCATTAATATTATTGGCAGCGATTTCTGCACACGCTGGATTTGCAGCCCAGCCCGTCACCCTACGGATAGGTGATGTGAAAGGTGACCGATTAGTGGCACTCAAAGCATCAGGTGAACTACAGCATCTTCCTTATCATCTTACCCTCAGCTCATTTGATTCCGGAGCACCAGTTCAGGAAGCCTTAAATGCTGGGGCACTAGATGTCGGCTTTACAGGCGATTTACCCTTCCTCTATGTCTTCGCTGCTGGCGCACCGGTGAAAGCGGTAGGTGCCTGGAAAAACAATCCGGACAGCATTGCCCTAATCACACGACCTGATTCTGGGATACATTCTCTGAGTGACCTTAAAGGAAAACGCATCGCCGTCAATCGTGGTGGCTGGGGTGAATACTTATTACTAGGATTACTGCAGAAGGCTGGATTAACCCGTACCGATGTATCAATTCGCTATCTCACCCCCACCGATGGCCGAGCTGCTTTATCAAGCGGTTCAGTCGATGCCTGGATCCCCTGGGAACCTTATCTGTCATCGGCGTTGCTCCTTGATAACGCTCAGCGGGTTCCGGGCGGTGGCGGCAAAGGAATAATGAGCGGGTATTCGTTCGTCATTGCCCGTGAGGAAGCGATCCATAGTGATAAACGCGCAGCCATCGAAGACTTACTGACCCGGTTGGCAAAAGCGCAACGATGGGCACAGCAGCACCCTCAACAATTCTCAGTGGCACTCGCTGATGAGTTACAGATGCCCCGTAATGTCACCCAAGCATGGATAGCCAGTGCCCAAATATCTCCAGTCGTCTTTAATTCATCACTACAAAAAGCGCTGCAACACTCAGCGGATGTCTTCTATCAAGAGAAAGTGTTACCCAAGCCGGTAGATGTCAGTCACGCCTTTGATTTCAGCCTCGCGACAGGAGCGAATCACGTCGCAACAGACCTCAGCAAGCCATAATCGATTCTACGCAACCCACCAGGCAGTGGCTGTCACTGCCTGAAAGATCCCTCATTAACACTCACCACAGTCCGTGTGTAGGATATTTTCCTATCTGTCTAAGTGTATGTCGGCAAGGCCTCACTGTCTCAGGAAAAATAACTTTCGATACCGCCGGCGATGGCTTTGGCAATATTCATTCGGAACTGCGGCGTACCCAGCAAGTGTTCCTCTTGGGGATTGGTAATAAAGGACGTTTCGATCAACGCAGAAGGAATAGACGGTGATTTGAGTACAACAAAGGCCGCCTGTTCGGGATGGTAGCTGTGCATAGTGTGTACCGTACGCAGGTGGCTAATCATATGTCGGCACAGATCGAGGCTGCTTTTAATCGTTTGGTTCTGCACTAAATCGAATAACACCCTCTGCAACTGAGCATCTTTTGTCTGGACGCTGATATCCGCATAATCATCTGCCGCATTTTCCCGCTGGGAGAGATAGCGGGCCATAGTGCTGCTGGCGCCGCGGGTGGAAAGCGCGTACACCGAGGCACCATGAGCTTGCGGTTTGGGAAAGCCATCCGCATGGATCGATAAAAACATATCAGCATTATGTTGGTGAGCGATCTCAACACGCTGATAAAGGGGAATAAAGTGATCATCTTCGCGGGTTAATCGCACCTCAATATGCGGATGATGTTCAAATAAACGCCGCAAATTATGAGCAATATCCAGCACCACGTGTTTTTCTTCCTCACCGCTTTCACCGATGGCGCCGGGATCCTTACCGCCATGTCCTGGGTCAATCATGACCAGTTTACGGGTATTGATCCTTTGTGCAGACGATGACGTGGTCACTACTGTGGTAGGAGTGGCGGAGACAGGCTGATGCAGTGGCGTAAAAATCAAGTTAGCAAACTCTTCTTTCGCCAAAGCGGGCAGACTGACCGCCAGTCCAGATAATAGAAAGTGGCGGCGGGAAAATCGGTTTTTTTTAGTCATTGGCTGTCAGGCTTCATCAATACCGAACACAGTGTCGTAAGGGTAAAGCCTAAGTATACCAATGATTATCTGAATGATTTCACAGTTTATTTTTCAGAATACATCAGATTATTTCTGTCGACGTTCAAAAAGTCTGCCACCTTTGGTAACTGACTGATATTCCCCTACCGTCCTTGGTAGGAGAGCAGCTTACTTTAGCCGCCGGTGACTCGCCAAACACTGTTACCGACATCATCAGCAATAATCAGTGCACCTTGCTGATCTTGCATCAGGCCAACTGGGGCACCATACAGGGATTTTTGGTCATCCGAATAAAATCCCGTTACCACCGGTATGGGTTTTCCCGTTGGCTGTCCCTGCTGGAATGCGACATAAGACACCTGATAGCCACTAAGCGGTGAGCGGTCCCAACTGCCGTGTTCGCTTATGAACGCCCCACCCTGATATTGTGCAGGGAGCAGATGCCCCGTATAGAACCACAGACCCAACGGTGCAACATGCGATCCCAAGGCATAATCAGGTTTGACTGCCTTTTCCACCAGATCCGGCCGCTGCGGCTGTGCACGCGGATCCACATGCTGACCATAGTAACTGTACGGCCAACCGTAAAAGGCCCCTTGTGTCACCGAGGTCAGGTAATCTGGTACCAAATCGGCGCCGATTTCATCACGTTCATTGGCGATGGCCCACAGTTTACCGCTAACCGGCTCCCATTGTAGTCCTGTCGGGTTACGGATGCCGCTGGCATAGACTCGACTGGCACCAGTGTCCGTAAAGACCTGCAGGACATCGGCGCGGCGATACTCGACCTCCGGTCCGTTCTCGGTAATATTACTGTTAGAACCGACCCCGACAAACAATGACTTACCGTCTGGGCTGGCCAGCAGCGATTTCGTCCAGTGGTGGTTGATAGTATCCGGCAAATCCGCCAGTTCTTTACCTGCATCGGTTATCTCGGTTTCACCGGGTCGATACGGGTATTGCATAATATTAATGGTATTGGCCACATACAGGGTATTACCAATCAACTGAACCCCAAACGGTGAATTCAAGTTTTGTAGAAAAAGATGTTTTTCCCAGCCATTGGTTGTCTGGCGCAGTAACGTGATCTGATTTCCACCTTTTGCCCCTTTCCCAGACTGATTTTTCACCATGCTGGCAATTAACTGCTTAGGCGTCGTGACCGCTTCCGTACCAGGACTGTTACTTTCCACCACCAAAATGTCATTATTTGGTAGTACATAGATCTGACGGGGATGTTTCAGATCGGCGGCAATGCGCTCAATGTGCAAGCCTGGCGCCACTTTTGGCATAGCGCCCTGTGCCCAGCCCGCCGCTTTGGGAACCTGCATCGGCGGGATCATAAAATTCTGAGCTGCCGGAAGTTGCGGGTCTGCCCCTGATTGCTGCTGAGGTGTCAGTTTCGCCTGTTGATCACAGCCGCTCAGTGCCAATAAACCGGCCAGCACTAGCGGGCATAATGGGGTGCTGATTTTCATTGGCGACCTCCGGTCAGCGTGAGTGAAGACGTCGCGGCGACCAACACCGCGATAACAAGGAAAATCACGGTGATCACCGATAACATGGCATTTTCGGGCACAATGGCATAAGCGTCCCGACTGTGAACAAAGGCATTCGCGATCGCGGCTACGATGGCGAGCAGGTTGAACCAGAAGCCTAAGCGGTCCGCACTGAGGGCGGATCTACGGGGACCTCGACACACCTGCACCAAATTAATCAGTCGCGGAATAATGGCAAATATCAGGCCGAGAGTAATTAACCAACTGGCACTCTTCTGCCACAGCACCTCAGGGCTATAGAGGGTAATGATGTCAAAAATCATGGCGCCCACAAAAAAACCGTAAGGGATCGGATTCAGTAACTGATAAATCCCCTGCGCCACAGAAAGCCTGGCCGAATAAACACTGAGACTCATGGTTCGCTCCTGTACTGAACATATTGTCTGCACCGCGACGCCCTAACTATCGCGCCGGATGCCAGCGATGACCTGCCATCCTATGGCTTACTGAAACTAAGTATAGTACAAGATGACAGATTGTTAATTGTTGGTTTAATTTGTTAATTTTCAAATTAACATTTATCCACTAACTGGCGGGTTTCTCAGCCGTAAAAGTGAAATTGCTGCCCACAACCGCCCGCACTTAGCGCGAGTGCTTTAAAGATAACCAGTTGGTTCCAGAAACGTTTTTCAGGGTTGACATCCCCTGACACCACCGTTAATATTCGCCCCGTCTTCACGACAATTCCTCTGTAGTTCAGTCGGTAGAACGGCGGACTGTTAATCCGTATGTCACTGGTTCGAGTCCAGTCAGAGGAGCCATATTTAAGAACCCAGATATCTTCGGATATCTGGGTTTTTGCTTTTTGGCGTTGATACCGTCCTTACCATTACCTTCTCCTGCTAGCCCCCTACGCTAAACGCCCGTCAGATTTTATCGCCATCCTTTCTATTGAAGTGAATAGCTTGGCGTTGGTAGCAAACAAAGGATAAGAGATCTTACTTCTCGCTTCATCATACCCGTCCCACAAACAGCCTGTTTAACCAATTAATAGAATTTAATTATTTTTATTGCTCGTCATATCGTTTACCTCCATCGATAGACAACTAATGCTATATCTAGACTATCAAAGAAAACAAATTGATCGATTAAAGAAATTGGTTTTTCGATCAATAAATAATTTTCAATCGGATAAATATAGCAATAGTTAACTGTCGTTCTTTTATATCACTTGATTGATGGTAATGGTGAAGTGACGGAACGCCATAGTTGGTGGGTCTTTGCCTGGATGTTAGGAGGAATAAGGAATGAATCAGCACATAAGGAACAATGTGCTGCCACTAAACAACGACTAAGCGCTAAAATGGAAAGCGCATATTGTTTTATTAGTCTCGTTTAAATACTAACTGGTAGTCATATTTATCGAAATCAATGTGGTGTAAAAATAATGGTTGTAAATCGTTCTTCCACGAACTTAATACATCGAATCCACCGTCATATATTCTTCCATCAAATGGTAAATTAAATTTTTTGATTGGGAAGCCATCCAGACCTAAATCTGCAGAAGTCTCTTTACTGATCAAGATCTCATCTCTTTTATCAAACCATTCTAATGTTAATTTAAATCCCATCTTTCACCTCAAAGGTATCTTTTAATATTTTGGCATTTAACTGCAGGTTTCAACTCCTCACCTGTTTTATAATCTACAGACCCTAAGTGGGTAGATAATTGATCACCGTACCCTCAGACACGGTGACATACTCATTTATACAACCAGAGACTAACTCTTAAATCCCGACTTTCCCTTCGCTCGACGCCACTCTTTGACTTCTTGAACAACACCTTCGGGGCTATCTTCCCGATCTTCTCGTGGATAGTAAATGAGATCTGATCCATTAGGATGCTCAGTCAATCTTTTAAACTCAAGGATATTTTGGATATCTTCTGCTTCAGTAGTGTTATCGACATCAAATATCTTACGAACAAAATTCAAAAACTCTTCCTCTGTATAATCACTGATTTGTTTCATATTATCCGCCTCTATGAATATCTATATGACGTTTCGGAGTCACTATACCCATATTATCAACATTATAAACCTCACCACCTTCAATTATTGGTTTAATATGATGAATATCATACTTTATCTTTCCTCCGACCTGCTCACTTTCACTTGGTGCTGGGGCTTTACCTACATTGATATTACCGGAGTTTCCCCGTTTAAATTGTCTCGATAAATCAGGTTCTTTTGAGACTTCTAACCAAAATGCCCTACGAAACTGGTCAAAGTTTGCAAAAGTCCGTCCTCGTAACTTATCTGCTATCTGACTGGGAACCGGAGAACCATTCCCCGTGTTAGCATCCGACAACCATATCCCGCCAACCTTCTGGCCTTTACCGGTAACTTGTCCGGGATTATTACGTAGATAGATATAGATCGGCGGAATATACGGCAGTGGCAGAATAAGAATATAATCTGCAAAGGTCTTCTCATCCGCAGCCGGTGTCGTCGTCGCCTCAATACGGGTGTCTTCTGGCATCGGATCAACAACAACCGGATTGGGTATCCTCAGCGGGTCTGGTTGCCTGTATTTGATGGAACATTGACACCTGAACTGTCTGGCGCCCAGATGAGGGTGATGCGCGGATCTTCCTCTGTGGTGAACGTATAGGCTTGACGGCCGCTATCCCACGCCATCTTGCGTACACGTACCCTATCTTTACCAGGGGGCGTATGCCAGCCATGGGGAACCGGATTACCTTTATCATCCTGCTCCCAGGTGTAGCGCACCCGCGTGGGGGCTTCTCGCATCTGCTCCAGTCTCAGGCGGTCTAAATAATCTTGCTCCCCCTCATTCAACTTGCCGGGCATCATGCCCATCACTATGGCTGCGAGGGGAGCTCCCGGACCGCTGGCGGCGATTCGACCGGCTCCGCTGGCTAACTCACCCAGTTTTACTGCCCAGGTTCCTGACGTAATGGCATTTCCGCCTACCAATCCAAAAACACTGGCACCCTCAACGGCCTTATCGGCGTTAGCCGCACGAGTCGCTGCGGCTAACGCCTGCTGGTATTCGAATTCTTCATGGTCACCGTTCAGCCATTTATACAGGGCACTTCGCTTTTTCGGCTTGGGTATAGCCTCGACAGGGTTCTTTTTCTTAGCGCTCTGCGCAAATTGGGGTACATCGCTCTCGGAAGCGGCAACGGCCTGATAAAACGCCATGGCCGCAAAATTTGTGTGGGGTTCCTGCTGTTCCCCAGCATCATTGCATCCCTCACCTCGTAGGCAAGATTTGGCGAACACCCGCTGGCGGTCATGTTCTTCTGCTTGCAGCTTTACCTCTATTTTTTTGTTGCGCAATAGCCTGCAAGCGTGCTTTGTCTGTTGGCGGTTCATCCTTGATATAGCCATCTGGGATGGTCGGTATAAACCGAGCACCACATGGGCAGGAACTGATACTGTCCAGTGTTCCTGCCAGCCTTCGGCCCTTATCCCATGTATCCGCGGTCCCCCCGAGAATGCTGTACATTCCAGGATGCTGGCCGCACGACACCGCATCACCTTCCCGTGCGCCCGCAACCCCATACCAGCTTAAGGTTTCATCGCCGGTCAGTATCTTTCCCCCGCAGGTCGTCGCATCACCTACCCGCAGGTAGAATCCCATCGCTGCCATCGTCGGATTTCCTTTCCTTAGACGTTACCTACCGAGAGAGCTCGGATAAGTTTGTCGCTGTGTTGGCGGTCATTTCCTTTTAACGGGGTATTTTCAGGGTTAGGTTAAAATAATACGCTGATCTGCCCTCGATATTGGCAAGCAGCAGACGATACAGATCACAAAAGTCAAAAGAGGGGCAGTTTTCTGGACGTTGAGGATAACTAAGCTATCTGCAGATGTAGATGCTTAAAACGTCAATATTTATGGCGTAAAAGTATAACAATTAATTTTTTAAGGGGTATTTACAAAAAAATCTTCAATAAGCTGGCCTAGAATCACCCCCCTCCTGGCGTCAGAGAAACCATAGGAAAATCTCGAATCTAAATAAATGAAATTTATATTTCAGGTTTATATTTAGCACATCAACTTTGTAATTAACAGTGCCCGCTTAAAGTTGATAATATGCTCTACCATGACTGATAGAGCAATAAATTGGTTAATCAGATCGAAAAGCTAGCTGATAATCATATTTCTGCAAATTAAGTTGATGCTGAAAATACGGTTGTATATACGGCAACCATTCGACGACTACATCATAGACACCATCATAGATTTGAGGCTCATCAGATAGACCAATCTTATCCAAAAAATAAATACTACTATCTAAAACATCTGAGAATTCTTTTCCTTCTCCCTGAGATGTTTTTTGGTTAAACCACTGCAATCGTATTTTATAAGACATATCAACCTCACAAATAACGCTTAATATCCCTACCTTTAACGGCAGAATTTAATCTAGAGCCAGTTAAATGATCCAAGGATCCAAGATGTTCCCCATCACTCACCCGGTATTCTTCCAGTTCACCATGTTGCGAATCCCATTCATAAACCCGTCTTTTCTTCCTGTCCATCCAGCGCTCTCGTGTTCCTCCCCCACCTTGTTTAGGTGTTCGGCCTTTAACTTCAATAAGATCGGAAATACCCGTTATTTCGTCTGTTTCTGGAGCTGGATGATACGAATAGCCTTTATATGGCATTCCTTTTCGTTGACTTAAATAAATATAAATCGGTGGAATATCCGATATTGGCAAGATCAGAATATAATCTGCAAAGGTCTTCTCGTCCGCAGCCGGTGTCGTCGTCGCGTCGATGCGGGTATCTTCCGGCAGCGGATCAACAACAACCGGATTAGGTATCCTCAGCGGGTTCTTGTTGCCTGCATTTGAAGGGGCATTGACACCTGAACTGTCTGGCGTCCAGATGAGGGTGATAGCTGGCGTTTCTTCGGTAGTGAACGTATACGCTTTTCGGCTGCTATCCCACGCCATCTTGCGTACACGCATCCTATCTTTACCGGGGGGAGTATGCCAGCCATGGGGAACAGAGTGCCCCTTTTCATCCTGCTCCCAGGTGTAGCGCACCCGCGTGGGGGCTTCACGCATCTGTTCCAGTCTCAGGCGGTCTAAATAATCTTGCTCCCCCTCATTCAGCTTACCAGGCATCATGCCCATCACTATGGCAGCGAGGGGAGCTCCCGGACCGCTGGCGGCGATTCGACCGGCTCCGCTGGCTAACTCACCCAGTTTTACTGCCCAGGTTCCTGACGTAATGGCATTTCCGCCTACCAAGCCAAGAACGCTGGCACCTTCAACAGCCATCTGTGCATTAGCCGCACTGGTGGCTGCGGCTAACGCCTGCTGATATTCGAATTCCTCATGATCACCGTTCAGCCACTTATACAGGGCACTTCGCTTTTTCGGCTTCGGTATTGCCTCGACAGGGTTCTTTTTCTTAGCACCCTGCCCAAATTGGGGCACATCGCTCTCCGAAGCGGGAACGGCCTGATAAAACCCCATGGCCGCAAAATTTGTGTGGGGTTCCTGCTGTTCCCCAGCATCATTGCATCCCTCACCCCGTAGGCAGGATTTGGCGAACACCCGCTGGCGGTCACGTTCTTGTGCTTGCTGTTTTTCCTCCATCTTTTGTTGCGCAATAGCCTGCAAGCGTGCTTTGTCTGTTGGCGGTTCATCCTTGATATAGCCATCTGGGATAGTCGGTATAAACCGAGCACCACATGGGCAGGAACTGATACTGTCCAGTGTTCCTGCCAGCCTTCTTCCCTCATCCCATGTATCCGAAGTCCCCCCGAGAATGCTATATGTCCCAGGATGCTGGCCGCACGACACCGCATCACCTTCCCGTGCGCCCGCAACCCCGTACCAGCTTAAGGTTTCATCGCCGGTCAGTATCTTTCCCCCGCAGGTCGTCGCATCACCTACCCGCAGGTAGAATCCCATCGCTGCCATCGTCGGATTTCCTTTCCTTAGACGTTACCTACCTATAGTGGGTAGATAATTGAACGCCGCTCCCTAAGACGCGGTTTTATACCCATTTATACAACCAGAGACTAACTCTTAAAGCCCGATTTACCCTTCGCTTGACGCCATTCTTTAACTTCCAGAACAACGCCTTCTGGACTATCCTCTTTCCCATTCTCTGGGTAGAAGATAAGGTCGGAACCTGACGGATGTTCAGTAAGTCGTCTAAACTCCCTAACTCGGCGATTATCGTCCTCTTCTGTTGGCCCTTCGGCATTATAAATTTTACGAACTAAATCTAAGAATTCGCTTTCTGTATAATCAGATAATGTTTTTTTTTCACCCATATTATTTACTCTGCCTCGTTGAATGAATATCGATATGCCGCTTGGGTGAAGTTATGCCCATATTATCGACATTATAAATCTCTCCACCTTGACTTATTGGAGTAATATGATGGATTTCATAGCGTTCTCTTCCTCCAGCACGATCCTGTTCTCGTGTGAAAGGGGAGTTTCCATTGCGTATATGAATTTTGTTACTCCCCCGAAACTGCCTTGATAGCTCAAGATCTTTTGAAACCTCTAACCAAAAAACCTTGCGGAATTGGTCAAAGTTTCCAAAGGTTCGCCCTCGTAACTTATCTGCTATCTGACTGGGAACCGGAGAACCATTCCCCGTGTTAGCATCCGACAACCAAATACCACTAACCTTCTGGCCTTTACCCGTTACCTGACCAGGGTCGTTTCGCAAGTAGATATAAATCGGTGGAATATCCGATAGGGGCAAGATCAGAATATAATCCGAAAAAATCTTCTCATCCGCAGCCGGTGTCGTCGTCGCGTCGATGCGGGTGTCTTCCGGCAGCGGATCAACAACAACCGGATTGGGTATCCTCAGCGGGTTCTGGTTGCCTGTATTTGATGGAACATTGACACCTGAACTGTCTGGCGTCCAGATGAGGGTGATGCACGGCTCTTCCTCTGTGGTGAACATATAGGCTTTTCGGCTGCTGTCCCAACCCATTTTGCGCACACGCACCCTGTCTTGACCGGGGGGCGTATGCCAGCCATGGGGAACTGGATTACCTTTATCATCCTGCTCCCAGGTGTAGCGCACCCGCGTGGGGGCTTCACGCATCTGTTCCAGTCTCAGGCGGTCTAAATAATCTTGCTCCCCCTCATTCAGCTTACCAGGCATCATGCCCATCACTATGGCAGCGAGGGGAGCTCCCGGACCGCTGGCGGCGATTCGACCGGCTCCGCTGGCTAACTCACCCAGTTTTACTGCCCAGGTTCCTGACGTAATGGCATTTCCGCCTACCAAGCCAAGAACGCTGGCACCTTCAACAGCCATCTGTGCATTAGCCGCACTGGTGGCTGCGGCTAACGCCTGCTGATATTCGAATTCCTCATGATCACCGTTCAGCCATTTATACAGGGCACTTCGCTTTTTCGGCTTGGGTATAGCGTCGACGGGGTTCTTTTTGTTAGCGCTCTGCGCAAATTGGGGCACATCGCTCACGGAAGCGGGAACAGCCTGATAAAACCCCATGGCCGCAAAATTTGTGTGGGGGTCCTGCTGTTCCCCAGCATCATTGCATCCCTCACCTCGTAGGCAAGATTTGGCGAACACCCGCTGGCGGTCACGTTCTTCTGCTTGCTGCTTTTCCTCCCTTTTTTGTTGTGCAATAGCCTGCAAGCGTGCTTTTTCTGCTGGCGGTTCATCCTTGATATAGCCATCTGGGATGGTCTGTATAAACCGAGCACCACATGGGCAGGAACTGATACTGTCCAGCGTTCCTGCTAGCCTTCTGCCCTCATCCCATGTATCCGCGGTCCCCCCGAGAATGCTATACGTCCCAGGATGCTGGCCGCACGACACCGCATCACCTTCCCGTGCGCCCGCAACCCCGTACCAGCTTAAGGTTTCATCGCCGGTCAGTATCTTTCCCCCGCAGGTCGTCGCATCACCCACCCGCAGGTAAAACCCCATCTCTGCCATTTGTCGGATTTCCTTATCCTAAGACGTAACCTACCAAGAGAGCTCGGATAAGTTTGTCGATGTGTTGGCGGTCATTTCCTTTTAACGGGGTATTTTCAGGGTTAGGCTACAGCAATACGGTGATCTGCCCTCGATATTGGCAAGCAGAAGACAGCAGAGATCACAAAAGTCTAAAACAGTGGCGTTTTTAAGAAGGTGCGTGGATAGCTAAGCATCCATAAATGTAGATACAGTAAATTTTCATATCAATGACGTGAGAGTATTATATTAGGTCGTTTTTTAGGGTTAAGTTCAGACGATTTTATCTATGCATAAGGGATCTTGAATTCAATCCAGAAACGGTTGTGAGCAAGGGTACGCCACAGTTGGCGTTACTTTCGCTGGATATTTGAAGGGGAAATAAATAAAGCAGCACACAAGATTTACTGTGCGGATTTTGAAAGAAGAGTAACGGCTACCAACGAAGGGCTTAAGCTGGGAGAAAAGTTATTTTTTTTATCATTTCGTCAAGATCGTAACTGACTTGCATTGCTACAGGCATATGAAAATCCTCTAAGGCATAACGTTCAGTCCATCCAAGGGACTTGTTTGCTACCTTGCGTGGAGGAGCTGCTTTATCTGGTTCCCCGAAGGTATCATGCATCCACTGTCGTGACATTTCTGCTTTGAGTGGTGTAGGCAAATCATTAGGGAAAATCCACCCTTTTATACCATCCCGCTGAATTCGTAACGTTATTTCCTGAAGGATCATTCCATCTCGTTTGAAAGAAAGAAATACTCCCTCTTTGACCATAACAAGATTAAGGTCAGGATCTCCATATTCTCCAGAGGGTTTAGTTTTATACGGTATAATGTTCTGATCAACCATTTCGTGATACGTTTGGCCTAAGCAACGGATCAATGCCTCAATATTTATTGTCATTTATATAAATCCCTTGATGCGAAGGGATAAAGATGAAGCAGCACCCAAAGTATTTCGTACTGCTTCAGAGATATTTGTAATGTATTAGACACTGCCGCCTGAAATCTGTAGAGAGTTATCAGAGGAATAGAATTTTTTACATAGCAAGCTTTCTAATTTTATCGCTTGGTTTTCATTAATATTATAAACACCAATCCCTAATAAAAATTCCTTTTTATCCTCTTCACTCCACCCCATAATTTCAGCTACATCGGACAGTTTATTCTCCGGGATTTCAATTTCAAGAAGCAACGTCTCATCCACTTTACTATATACATCAATAGTATATGCTATCGTCATTTTTCCACCTTTCTTGTTGGATCCGCGGGTTTTGTTTGCTCACCAGTGATATGATTAAATTCACCTAAATGATTGCGACCTGAACGATCATAAACTTCTACCCTGCCATGTTGAGAATCCCACTCATAGATTTTTCCTATTGAATCCTTCCACCGATTACGTAGTTTCCCACCTCCTTTAACAGGTGTTTTAGCTTGCGCTTTTTTTGCATCAGGATACGCAGGTAGTGGAGGATTTTCTTTCGGCGGAGTGTAGTATTTATGATCCGCGTTTATATAACTATATATCGGTGGAATATCCGATATTGGCAAGATCAGAATATAATCCGAAAAAATCTTCTCATCCGCAGCCGGTCTGGTCGTCGCCTCAATACGGGTATCTTCCGGCAGCGGATCAACAATGACAGGGTTAGGTATTCTTACCGGGTGCTGGTTGCCTGTATTTGATGGAACATTGACACCTGAACTGTCTGGCGTCCAAATCAGGGTGATGCACGGCTCTTCCTCTGTGGTGAACGTATACGCTTTTCGGCTGCTATCCCACGCCATCTTGCGTACACGCACCCTATCTTTACCGGGGGGCGTATGCCAGCCATGGGGAACCGGATTACCTTTATCATCCTGCTCCCAGGTATAACGCACCCGCGTGGGGGCTTCACGCATCTGCTCCAATCTCAGGCGGTCTAAATAATCATGTTCCCCGTCATTCAGCTTGCCGGGCATCATGCCCATCACTATTGCTGCGAGGGGCGCACCGGGACCGCTGGCGGCGATTCGACCGGCTCCGCTGGCTAACTCACCCAGTTTTACTGCCCAGGTTCCTGACGTAATGGCATTTCCGCCTACCAAGCCAAGAACGCTGGCACCTTCAACAGCCATCTGTGCATTAGCAGCACTGGTGGCTGCGGCTAACGCCTGCTGGTATTCGATTTCTTCATGATCACCGTTCAGCCACTTATACAGGGCACTTCGCTTTTTCGGCTTGGGTATAGCCTCGACAGGGTTCTTTTTGTTAGCGCCCTGCGCAAATTGGGGCACATCGCTCTCGGAAGCGGGAACGGCCTGATAAAACGCCATGGCCGCAAAATTTGTGTGGGGCTCCTGCTGTTCCCCGGCATCATTGCATCCCTCACCTCGTAGGCAAGATTTGGCGAACACCCGCTGGCGGTCACGTTCTTGTGCTTGCTGTTTTTCCTCCATCTTTTGTTGCGCAATAGCCTGCAAGCGTACTTTTTCTACTGGCGGTTCATCCTTGATATAGCAATCTGGGATGGTCGGTATAAACCGAGCCGCACATGGGCAGGAACTGATACTGTCCAACGTTCCTGCCAGCCTTCTGCCCTCATTCCATGTATCCGAAGTCCCCCCGAGAATGCTATACGTCCCAGGATGCTGGCCGCACGACACCGCATCACCTTCCCGTGCGCCCGCAACCCCGTACCAGCTTAAGGTTTCATCGCCGGTCAGTATCTTTCCCCCTCAGGTCGTCGCATCACCCACCCGCAGGTAAAAACCCATCGCTGCCATTCGTCGGATTTCCTTTCCTTAGAACGTCACCTACCGAGAGAGCTCGGATAAGTTTGTCGCTGTGTTAACGGTCATTACCTTTTAACGGGGTATTTTCAGGGTTAGGCTAAAGCAATACGGTGATCTGCCCTCGATATTGGCAAGCAGCGGACGATAGGGATCACAAAAGTCTAAAACAGTGGCGTTTTATGCAGACGCGGTAAAGACAGATAAGCCTTATGCATTGATAGGCTTAACACTTCATCAGTCATAAGACTGCATCCCTATTAGCCATCATCGGAAATGGAGGCGATAGATTCGGGCTTATCATATTTTCATCTACGCGTAAGCGAGGGGCTTATTACCTTCAAAAGTTCAAGCAAAGAAAAAGGTTTATGCAGAGCATAAACCTTTAGCGACATGTAGAACGAATAAGGGGTGATTATCAGGCCACTGATCCTATGGCGCTAACTTCATGGGATCGTAATACCACTCTCACCGGCACCGATTTATAGGAAGGCGTTCCGCTCTGAGGGTCGTTATAGTCCAGCGGAACCAGCACATTGGCTTCAGGGTAATAAGACGCCACCGTACCACGGGCGATGGGGTAGGCTACTACCGTAATCCCCTCTAGACGGCGATCGCTGCCTGGTAATGCCGTTTCGATATCGACCACATCGCCATGCTCAAGCCCCAGTTGTGTCAGGTCATCATCATGCATAAACAGGATATCTCGGCGGCCAAACACGCCGCGATAACGGTCATCCAGCGCATAAATCGTTGTGTTATACTGATCATGGCTGCGCAGAGTGATTAAACGGACCACTCCCTCACCTTCACCGCGTTGATCTTCATGAACCCCCCGGAATACCGAAAACTCAGCCTTACCTGAGGGCGTTGACCAGCGGCGCTCGGTGGCAGGTAGCGGCATACGGAAACCGCCCGGTTGGCGGATCCGCTGATTGTAATCATCAAAGCCCGGTACCGTTTTTTCAATCAAATCACGGATGCGATCATAATCCGCCACCAGCGCATCCCAATCCACACGAGTGTTTGGCAGGGTACTTTTTGCCATTGCCGCGACAATAGCAGGTTCGGAGCGCAATTCCGGTGATGCCGGTTTCAATTTTCCTGAGGAGGCATGCACCATCGACATAGAGTCTTCAACCGTGACCGATTGACGGCCCGAAGCCTGCACATCGAGCTCGGTTCTGCCAAGGCAAGGTAAGATGATGGTCTGTCGGGCCACCAGCAGATGACTACGGTTCAGCTTGGTGGCGACATGCACACTCAGGTCCAGCGCTTTCATGGCCGGATAACCGGCCCGCGGGTCCGGCATGGCAACCGCAAAGTTACCGCCCAGGCAGAGTAACGCTTTGGCGCTACCCGCGACCATCGCTTCCATCGCTTTGACTGCATCATGGCCATGTTCGGCGGGTGGAGTGAAACCAAACTCTTTCTCCAATCGAGATAGAAAATCTGCTGACGGTTTTTCGGTGATCCCGACAGTACGGTTGCCTTGAACGTTTGAATGCCCCCGTAACGGGCAGATCCCGGCGCCAAGCTTGCCGATATTTCCCCGCATCAGTAGCAGGTCAGCAATCAAGCGAACATTCTCTGTACCTTTATTATGCTGAGTAATCCCCATGCCATAGGTGATAATAGTAGCCTCTGATTTAATATACAGTTCGGCCACCGCGTCGAGACTCCCACGACTGAGGCCACTTTCTGTTTCTATCTCCTGCCAAGGGGTCGCTGCGATATCGTCGCAAAAGGCGGCAAACCCCAGGGTGTGGGTTTCAATAAACTCATGATCCAGACAGGTTTCACCGTTATCTTCCCGCTCCAGTAATGCTTTTGCGATGCCTTTGAGTGCTGCAGCATCGCCTCCAGCCCTGACCTGATAATAGCTGGACGCAATCTCAGTGGAACTGTAGGTCGCCATCTCTACGGCATTTTGCGGGTCAGCAAATCGCTCGAGCGCCCTTTCACGTAGCGGGTTAAACACGATGATCGGGACATTTTTTCGGGATAACTCGTGAAGCGTCCCCATCATGCGTGGATGGTTGGTACCGGGATTATGGCCAATAGAGATCACCAGTTGGGCGTGGTCAAAATCGTCCAGAGAGACGGTTCCCTTGCCAATGCCAATCGACTGTGGCAGTCCGACACTGGTGGCTTCGTGGCACATATTCGAACAATCAGGGAAGTTATTGGTGCCGTATTCACGGGCAAATAGCTGGAACAGCCAAGCCGCCTCGTTTGACGTTCGACCGGAGGTATAGAACTCCACCTGTGACGGATCCAGTTTCTGCAAAGTATCACCAATAGTGGTCATTGCCTGTTCCCAACTGACCTCTTGCAGGGTATCTGTCTGTGGATCGTACGCCAGCGGACAGGTAAGACGTCCATACCCTTCCAGCTCATAGTCGGATTTTTCCAGTAATGCAGTGACGGTGTTGGCCGCCAAGAACTCTGTGGTCACCCGCTTACTGGTCGCTTCCCAGGTTACGGCTTTAGCGCCGTTTTCACAGAACTGGAAGGTGGAATGATGGTTTTTATCCGGCCAGGCACAACCGGGACAGTCAAAGCCGTCAGGCTGGTTGGTACGCAGTAAGGTTTTAGGGCCTGTCACAATGTCCATTTGGCTGCGGACAGCAATCGCGGTGGCTTTTAACGCTCCCCACCCACCGGCAGGACCGTCATAAGGGTGAATGCCGGGTATCGAACGTCTTTTGTTCATACTGTTGCCTCCGGTGGCGCTTTCGGGTGTCAGGTGCAGAAATCTGATAACGATGATTGTCAGTATTAAGCGTAGCACCCTGACGACAATTGCCCTCACCACAGACACGGATTGTCACAGTGTTTGTCACAGGCCCCCTGGGGTATTCAGCTAAGTGCTGGCTGCTGTACGAACTTTACAGGCTAGCTGGCTGGTCAATGGCCGTACTATAGGTATGGATGCTCGGCGTAAAGCCTCAGCACAAACGGTGAGTTAATTTCTTCAGATGCCGTTAATATCCTGCGGAACCTGTGATTAACCGAACTCGACACCTGGTTAATCACATTCGGCATGAGGTTATTCTGAAATAATATTTCCTTACTGTCGGTTAACACTTAAAATAGTCAGCTACGGTCAGTCTTTTGTACTGGCCTTTTTTTTTCACATTAACGTTGGAAGGTGTACTGTGCCAGCATGGCTTTCTCTCGCCGCTGAATCTTTCTGGCCTATGTTACATGCCGGATTGACCTTTACTATACCCCTAACTCTGTTGTCTTTTGTACTGGGGTTATCGCTGGGGTTTATCATTGCACTGATCAGGCTGTATGGTCCGAAGCCCTTCAAAGCACTGGTCCGTTTCTATGTTTGGCTGCTACGTGGAACGCCGTTATTAGTGCAACTTTTCCTGATTTTTTATGCGCTGCCCAGCGCCGGTATCACTATTTCGGCGTTCCCTGCCGCAGTAATCGGTTTTACGCTGAACATTGGGGCTTACTCTTCTGAGATAATCCGTGCCACCATTAAATCTGTGCCGGTCAGCCAGTGGGAAGCCGCACACTCAATTGGTATGAGCTGGCGTCAAGCGCTGGTGCGCATCATTCTGCCTCAGGCCGCCCGTATTGCTGTTCCGCCATTATCCAATACCTTTATTTCTCTGGTAAAAGATACCTCACTGGCGTCCGTGATCACCGTTCCGGAAATGTTCCTAGCGGCCCAGCGTATTGCCGCTGTGACCTATCAGCCTCTGATCCTCTACAGCGAGGCGGCACTGATTTATCTGTTCTTCAGTACTATCCTCTCTTCACTGCAGAATAAGCTGGAGAAGCATTTCTCCCGTGAAGAAAAAACGGAGGCTTAAGCAATGATTTCATTGAGCGGCATTAATAAGTATTTCGGGGATAACCATGTCCTGAAAGATATTTCATTGCAGCTGCCGAAAGGTTCAGTGACCGCGCTGATCGGTCCGTCGGGCAGTGGTAAAAGTACCCTGCTGCGTTGTGTCAACCTGCTGGAAACACCACAATCCGGCAGCATCACCCTAGATAACGAAACGCTGACATTGAACGGTAAACTACCGCGCACTAAAGATGTTCAGCGGATCAGCCGTCAGACTGGGATGGTTTTCCAAAACTTCTCGCTATTTCCACATAAAACCGTACTGGAAAACATTACTGAAGGTCTAGTGGTGGTCCACAAGTGGCCGAAGGCAAAGGCTATCCAACGCGCCGAAACGCTGTTGGAGAAAGTCGGTCTGCTGCATAAGCGCGATGATATGCCGGCGACCCTTTCCGGTGGGCAACAGCAACGTGTGGCCATCGCCCGTGCCCTAGCGCCATCACCAAAAGTATTACTTTGTGATGAACCCACTTCGGCCTTAGATCCTGAATTGTCAGTGGAAGTGGTGAATGTCCTCAGCCAACTGGCAGAAGAAGGCACCACTATGCTGATGGCAACCCATGATTTACGGCTGGCGGCCTCTGTCGCCAGCCATACTATTTTTCTGGAATCGGGTGAAATTATTGAAACTGGGGATTCCGACCAACTGTTCCGGCATCCTCAGAAAGCCCGAACAGCCCAATATATCGCAACCCTGACCGGTGGCCTGACGGCTGTTTCTCCGGTCTGAATCCGCTTTGGAGAGTTTAAAATGAAAAAAAACACACTGTTATTCTCAGCGTTACTTTCTCTGGGTGTTGCTCATCAGGCGATGGCCGATGACTCCCTGGCACAGGTTAAGTCTTCCGGTGAGCTTAAAATCGGTACTGAGGGTACTTATGCTCCATTTACCTATCACACTATTTCTGGCGACCTGACCGGTTTTGACGTCGATATTGCCCGAGGCATCGCTCAGCAATTGCACGTTAAACCTGTATTTGTGGAAGGTAAATGGGATGGTCTGATTGCGGGTCTGGATGCCAAGCGCTATGACGTCGTGATCAATGAAGTGGGCATCACACCAGCACGTGAGCAGAAATATGATTTCTCACAGCCGTACATTGCTTCCAAAGCCGTGGTGATTGTGAAAAACAGCAATGACAGTATCCACAGTTTTGCCGACCTGAAAGGGAAAAACGCCGCCCAGTCACTGACCAGTAACTACGGCCAACTGGCCCGTGATGCCGGGGCT
The DNA here is from genome assembly GCF_000439375.1 of Tatumella saanichensis. GTDB lineage: Bacteria > Pseudomonadota > Gammaproteobacteria > Enterobacterales > Enterobacteriaceae > Tatumella > Tatumella saanichensis. Next base: position 145,727 of record NZ_ATMI01000041.1, on the reverse strand, counting down.
AACTTGATCAGTACCGATGGCTTTAACCAGTCAATCGACCTAGTGGTTCAAGGACGTGCCGATGCGACGGTGAATGACCGTATCTCATTCCTTGATTTCAAAAAACACCGTCCAGATGCACCAGTGAAGATTGTTGCATCACAGGACAATGCCAGTGCCTCCGGTGTGTTGCTGAGAAAGGGTGAGACCTCACTGCAGCAGGCAATTAATAACGCGCTGACCCAAATGAAGAAAGACGGCAGTTATCAGAGAATCTCCGAAAAATACTTTGGCGAAGATGTCTCTAAATAATCCACACTGGGTATCCGCTGCTAACGGTTGCACCTGAGGTTCACTCCAGTGCAGCGCATTGTATAATAAAAGCCACAGCCGGCAATGGCAGTGGCTTTTTCTTAACGTACTTTCTACTCAGAGAGTACCTTGGGACAGCTGTTTTTCTGGGCGGTAAGCACGGTAGTAAATCAGGGCGACAAAAATGCCCCCGCCGACTGCATTACCGGCGAAAACAGCCACAAAATTCGAGAAGTATTCAGCCCACGTTCCCTGACCGGCAAAGATGGCTGCGGGGATAATAAACATATTGGCAACAACGTGCTGGAAGCCAATGGCCACAAAGGCCATTACGGGAAACCAGATCCCCAGAATTTTACCGGTCGCATCTTTACCTGCCATACCTAACCAAACCGCCAGACACACCAGCCAGTTACAGCCGATACCGGAAATAAACGCCTGACTAAAGTCAGCGTCCGTTTTCGCCGCAGCCACTGCCAAAGTCTTTTTCAGAAAAGTTCCTTCGGTCATACCCAGTAAATGGCCGAAAAACCATGCCACCGCAATACTGCCGATAAAGTTGGCAAGGGTTACCCAAAACCAATTACGTATTAAGGCCCCCCAGGTGATCTTTTTCGACAGTGCCGCCAAGGTCATCACCATCATATTACCGGTCAGCAACTCAGCGCCGCCGATAATCGTCAGTATAAGTCCCAGTGGAAATACCATTGCGCCAAGTAATCCGCCAAACGAACCCCAGTCAGCAGGCAGTTGCGCGACTACATGCAGGTCGAGCAGGAAGCCGATAGCGATAAAGGCACCACCTAGAAAGCCGAGGATCAATAAGTTTTGTAATGAGGACTGGCTCTTGGTGATGCCAGACTGTACCGCCAAAACGGCAATTTCTTTAGGTGTGCTGAAAGACATGATGACCTGATAATCGTCAAACCGTAACCGGTTTAGGTGGATAATATGCCAGAGACTGGCAGTGCTTGAGTGTCCTAACGCTGACCAAAGAATAGTAAACCGCACGCAATCGATTGCCCAGCATAAGTACCACAAAATTTTAACTATAAAGTACCTTATTGTGTTATTGGTTGTTATTTATACAGCCATGACTTACTGGGCTAGTTCACAAAAAGGGCAGCACGGGCCGATAAGTCTGATAGCAACGAGCTGATATGCTTAAGGACTCTGTTTCTCAGCGTCAGGAAGGAGTTTGTATGAGCAGCACCCCATATACCCCACCCGAGGTATGGAAGAATGATCAGCCTGCCGGTGGAAAATTTGGCAGTATCAATCGTCCAGAGGCGGGAGCCCGACATCAGCAGCCACTGGAAAAAGGTTCACGACCTTTCCAGCTTTATTCTTTAGGCACCCCTAACGGTATCAAGGTCAGTATTTTACTCGAAGAGTTACTGGAATTGGGGATCAAAGATGCGGGCTATGATGCCCATCTGATTAGCATTATGAAAGGTGACCAGTTTGGCTCCGGTTTTGTCGAGATCAACCCAAACTCAAAAATTCCAGCACTAGTGGATCAGAGTGGCGATAAGCCAATCAATATTTTCGAGTCAGGCGCTATCCTGCTTTATCTGGCTGAAAAATTTCACCGTTTTATTCCTGAGCTTCCCGCCGGCCGAGCACAGACCCTGTCGTGGTTATTCTGGCAGATGGGCAGTGCACCGTTCCTGGGAGGGGGCTTTGGTCATTTTTATGCCTATGCCCCGGAAAAATTAGAATACCCGATCAATCGTTTTGCCATGGAAGCTAAGCGTCAGCTTGACGTGCTGGATAAACAACTGGCCAAACATACCTATATCAGCGGTGAGGATTATACTATCGCCGACATGGCGATTTGGCCTTGGTATGGCGTGCTGGCTCAGGGTGGCTTGTATGAAGGCTCTGCCCGATTCCTAGATGTCGACAGCTATACACATCTCAAACGCTGGGCAGATTTAATTGCGCAGCGTCCCGCGGTGCAAAAAGGCCGCAAAGTACTGAAAGGGTGATACGGTGGCTGACAGGGCTGAACGTCCTGTCAGCATCTAGTTTAACCGGTTTACAGCAACTTATGCCGTTCGAGATTATTTAGGAAGCGGCTGATGGTAACAGCGGGCACCGCTGCACTGAATAAGAAGCCCTGCCCCAGCTGATAGCCCTCATTTAACAATGACTCACGCTGTTCGGTGTATTCGACCCCTTCCGCTACCACATCTAACTCCAATTCGGTCGCCAGTAACAGCAGAGCCTTAACCACCGCAAGCCCCTCTTTCCCTTTACTTAGGCTATCAACGAAGGTGCGATCTACTTTGATTACATCTACCGGATAGTCACGAATATTGGCCAGCGCCGAATAACCGGTACCGAAGTCATCCAAAGAGATCCTTACCCCCTCAGATTTCAGCAGATTAAGTGCGCGAAACACATAACAGGCTCCACGTCCGTCGAACATATGCTCGGTGATCTCAATCTCCACCAGCTCTGGTGGCAGATTATACTGGCGGATCTGTCGCAGCACCGTTTCACCATAATTATCCCGCATAAATTCTACCGGCGAGGCGTTTACCGATACCGGAACAACGTCTAAGGATTGATTTATCCATTGACGGATATCAGCGAACACTTTGTCACGGATCAGGTAGCCGATACGTTCAACCAGCACATAATTCTCAAACGCCGCCCAAATATGTCCCGGAAAACAGAGTTCTCCTTTACGGTTAAAGAAACGCATTAACGCTTCCATACCCATGATTTTCCCATCCGATAAGCGCACTTTCGGCTGATAGTATGGAAAAATAGCATCTTCAGAGATGATCTCTTTAGCCAACTCCATCTGACTATGGAGTTTATCCACCTGCCCCCCCATAGCCGGTTCGTAGCAGCAAATGCCGCCGCGGCCGCTGCGTTTGAGTTCATTGAGGGCAATATCGGCCGCTTTAATCATGGAGGTACTATCTGTCGCCTGTAACGGCCACAGCGCACCGCCAATGCTAAGGCTAATATGGATAGCTTGGCTCTGATAACTCAGCGGCACTGTAGTGTCAGCGATAAGCTGCTTACCTACCGCCAATAAAGCTTGCGTGGTCTCAATACCCGGCAACACTGCCGCAAACTCATCGCCGCCGATACGTGCAATAAAGGCATTTTCAGGCATAGCCCGTTGTAACCGCTGTGCCACGGTCTCTAGCAGAAAATCACCGGCGGGATGGCCGAGGGTATCATTAACCAGTTTAAAGTAGTCTAGATCGATCACTATTACTGCCAGCCCAGGTGCGGCTGGTGTCGCCGGTTGCAGATAATGCTTCAGGGTCGCATTAAACATACGTCGGTTAGGTAAACCGGTAAGCTCGTCATGCTCGCTGATATATTTAAAGCGCTGCTCAGCCAAGTGTAGATCGGTAATATCCCGCGACACACAGAGGATGCTGGAAACATCGCCGGATGCGGTCTTAACCGGTGTCAGGATATTGTCCCAAAACAGGGTCTGGCCGCTGCCAGATTCACTCTTACCAAAGAAGCGAGCATTATGGCCATCAACAGCTTGCTTCAACGCTTCTCGCCCAGGGCCTTCGATTTCCGGCGGTAATAATTTCAGCCACTCCATTCCGAAACCTGACGCTGCCGACACACCTAGGGCCTGACAACCAGAGGAATTCATATCAATCAGCTCCCCTTTGGTATTGATCAATTTGATACAGTCAATGCTAGCATCGAGCATACTCTTTGAGGTCTGCCAATTCGCGTAGGCTTTAACATTGTCTTCTTGCAACTGGTCCGCTTCAAAAAAGGTCACCATCCGGCATCCGACACCTGGCACAGTATAGCTGTAGGCAACAAACCAACGGTAATCACCTTCTTTCACCGCCAAGCGCAGATTGTGGCGAAATACGTTATGCTGCAGGATGGCCTTTTGCCATGCGTCCCGAGTTTGGGCTCTATCTTCTGGATGTAGCCAGTTCATCCAGTTATCGCTCTGCTCCGCCGGTAACAGAGCCATTGCCTGTTGCCAGTAGGCGTTGGCCATTGCGCTGCGTTCTTGTTCGAAGAAACACCAGCCTGGCAGTGGCATGGGATCAAAAAATAGAGTTTTAAATATGCTGAACCCCTCCAGATTTACGGGGGGTTCACCGCCGGAGGACGCTCCAGGAGTAATTAGTCGCAGATTATTATTTTTCATTTTTTGTGACCCGCTTTCATGTGAGTCATCAGGCACGAGCAATTCGTACGGACCCTTCTCTATATAAATGGCAGGATAATGCCTATTCTGCCGGTTTTCCCTGTTCTTCCCGCACCTTTGCGGCTTTAGCTAATGCCTTAGCTTGCAAACGATGGTAATTATTTAGCCAGCGTCCACTGGTGAGTCGCCACCAGAAACAGGCAGCACGTACAGTCCAGTCTAGGAACATCCCCAACCAGACCCCGGCGACTCCCATTCCCCAATAAATGCCTAACAAGTAGCCCATCACTACTCGGGCCCCCCACATACTGAACATCGAGACATACATTGCAAATCGCGCATCTCTAGCCCCTTTGAACCCGGCGGGTAACACCCAAGAGGCGGCCCACAGTGGCATAAATAGCGCATTCAGCCAAATAAGATGCCGGGTGACGCGGATAACCTCTGGGTCTGAAGTATAGAACCGTGCCAGTACCCCTGCCAACGGGGCTGCTATCCAAGCAAGGCAACACAGTCCCAGTGTCGCCAGCCAAAAAATGTGCCGTATCTGTACATCAGCTTGATAGATCTGATTTTTGCCCAATCGCTTACCGGTAATGATCGTCGAGGCGGACCCCAGCGCACTGCCTGGAATATTGATTAAGGAGGCAATGGAGAACGCGATAAAGTTGCCGGCGATCTCACTGGTACCCATCCCCGCGACGTACACCTGCGTCAGCAGCTTACCGCCATTAAATAACACCGATTCAACGCTCGCTGGCACACCGATACTTAAGACCTCTGAAAGTATGGCTAAGTTCCAACGGCTGAAGTAACTGCGTAATGGTAGGGTCAAGGCACTGTTTTTTTGCCGAGCCAGTACGGCAATCACGACTGCAGCACCGATATACCGCGATATTGTCAGCCCCCATCCGGCCCCAGTAAATCCAAGTCCTTTCCAAGAAAGACAACCGTAAATCAGTACACTGGTAATCACAATATTCAGTATATTCATCCCAGCATTGATCAACATCGGAATTTTGGTATTTCCTGCCCCACGTAACGCCCCGCTGCCAATCAGTGCGATGGCGGCAGCAGGATAGCTGCAGGCTGATAGTCTGAGGTATTCAAGAGCGTAGGCTTTAACTTGAGGCTCGGCGTGACCGGCGATCAGCTCAATGATCTCTGCACCGAAGATAAAAATCAGTAATGCTAATAACACCGATAATACGGTCATCAATGCTAAGGACTGGCGGGCCGCCGCACGAGCACGAGCGCCATCTCTTTTTGCCAGACTAAAAGCCACTACCACCGTAGTACCCAGATCGGTGGCCGCGAAAAACGCGATAATCACCATATTAAAGCTATCTGCCAGGCCTACTCCCGCCATGGCACTCTTCCCCAGCCAACTGACCAAGAAAGTGCTTAGCACCCCCATCAGCAGCACACACATATTTTCAATCAAAATAGGGATCGCCAGCGGGGTGATTTCTCGTTTCAACAACGTGGTATAAAAACGCCGTCTGGGATACCAGGCGCTACGTTTTATTGCATCAGACACAACCAAGACGGGATTTTGCACCGCGGTACCCACGAATGGAGTCAGACTTTCGTACAACAGCGCCATCAGGGGCTGGATTGCACGACACCTTCCCTTAAAGGGAAACCGCGTCAGGCAAAAGTGCGGTTCGATAATTCTATACCCGGTTGTTTAAAAACACTACTCAATAGGTAAGCTAGTGTCCTCGCGGTTCACTCTGAAGGTGATCCATGGCGGATCGTGGTACCGCATCTAACATTCGAAAAGGTTCCTGACAGAGGACTGATACCCTTTTAGGGCGGACCACAAACGCAAAAAAAGGAGCCGAAGCTCCTTTTGTATTATTAGGCGTTAAACCAGCCCAGTTTGATTACGAATAGAATCGAAAGAATAACCAGTGCGGGATTAAGTTCACGAACACGTCCGCTGAACAGTTTAACCACCGTCCAAGTGATAAAACCAAAGGCAATACCGTTAGCAATGGAATAGGTCAGTGGCATTGCCAGTGCCGTCACCGTTACGGGCGCAGCAGTAGTGATATCTTTCCAATCGATCTCTGCTAGACCGGAGGTCATCAGCACGGCAACAAACAGTAACGCTGGTGCGGTCGCATACTCCGGTACGCTACCTGCCAGTGGCGAGAAGAACAGAGACAGCAGGAACAGTATAGCCACCACAATAGACGTCAAACCGGTACGTCCACCCGCACTGACACCGGCTGTAGATTCAACGAAACTGGTGGTGGTTGACGTCCCCAATAATGAACCAAACAGAGCGGCGGTACTGTCAGCGACGAGTGCTTTGCCCATATTAGGGATATTACCGTTTTCGTCGGTCAGACCGGCACGACGGCTAACACCGATCAGGGTGCCAGAGTTATCGAATACATCAACGAACAGGAAAGCAAAAATCACACTCACCAGACCGATATTAAAGGCACCTGCGATATCTAGCTTAAGGAAGGTCGGGGCAATCGATGGCGGCGCGGAGAAAACTCCCGCAAACGGAGTTAAGCCTGCCAACATAGAAATCACTGTCACGACCAGGATGCCGATCAGCACCGCACCGGTAATACGGCGTGCTTCCAGTACCACGATCAGGAAAAAGCCGAGGATAGCCAGCAGTACGCTCGGTTTTGTGAGGTCCCCTAAGCCAACCAGCGTAGCGGGGTTATCCACCACGATACCTGCACCTTCAAGGGCAATCAATGCTAGGAACAGACCGATACCTGCAGCAATCGCCGAACGCATCGGTAACGGGATACTGTTAATGATCCACTCACGGATCTTAAACAGCGATAAGGCAAAAAAGATTAATGCGGAGATAAAGACGGCCCCTAGGGCTACCTGCCAGTGATACCCCATGTGTAGCACTACGGTATAGGTAAAGAAGGCATTCAGCCCCATACCTGGTGCTAAGGCGATAGGCATATTAGCAATCATCCCCATCAGCACAGAACCGATGGCGGCTGCCAAACAGGTCGCGACAAATACCGCGCCTTTGTCCATGCCGGTTGCGCCGAGGATGCTCGGGTTAACGAACAAAATATAGGCCATCGCTAGGAAAGTGGTTAATCCGGCGATCACCTCGGTACGTACAGTGGTCTTATTTGCTTTCAACTTAAAGAGTTTCTCAAGCATGTTTCGGTCCCTTGTTGATCTCGCTTAGCACGATTTTCGTTTTTATGACGATCTGTAAAAAGCACAATGTCCTCCGTAGAAAAATCCGACGGACGTTTAGCTTCAGTTCACCCCAAAATGACATAAGCAAAACCCGTGCCAGTCTCTGGCTCGGGTAGAAAATTGCAGCAGTATATCTCGTAAACAGAAAAGCGGTTTTCGCACCATAACTGCGCAAACGTTTTCTTACCGGCGCCAATCCTAATCATAGGTGGCACCGGTAGCAATAAGTTTTTGTGATTACCGGATGGAAATAAAGCTGATGCCGGCAAGCCGGCGTCAGAGATAAACAGGAAGGATCAACTCACTAGCATCAGTTCACGTTCTGCCGCGGCTGGTTGTTCGGTCAGAGACATTAAACAGTTCTTCACTGCTTGGGCGGAACCTGACAGCGGTAAGGCAGATGAGGTATTTAAAGACAGAGGCAAGTGCAACGAGGGGGAAATAATTTTTGCCATCCAGCCGTTAATCGGAGCCGTCAGCGATTTTGCAGCTGACTCTGGTAACACAGAAACGCCCATACCACTGGAAATTGCGGCCGATAAAGTGGCCAGTGATTCAATTTCACCAATAATATGAGCACTGAGACGGCGTAGGGAGAAGGCTTCATCAACACGTTGTCTAACAGCGCTGTAATCACGCGGCAGGTAGAGGTTCATTCCGGCCACATCTGACAGGTCCACACTGCTTCCCGGAGAGATCCCAGTACCTACCAAGTAGAGCTCCTCTTTCATCAGCGACTGGCAGGTTACGCCAGCAACCGGTGTGCGATCATAAAGCAGGGCCATATCCAACTGACCACTCACCACTTTTTCATTAAGCGCATGACCGCTATTTTCATGGAGATAAACCAATATATCAGGATAGGTTTCGCGAATTTTTTGCAGCAACGGCATCACCAGTGAAGAGGCTGCCGTTCCTGGTGCCAGGCCGATAGAGACCTGCCCGCTGAGGATATTACCGGCATTATGCACCGCCAGTTGAGCCTGCTCGCACTGACGCAGGATATTACGGGCGTGGGTATAAAGTACCTTGCCTGCATCGGTAGGCGTCACCCCTCGCTTGGTACGGATCAACAGTTGTTGATCCATCTCACCTTCCAGCGTAGCGACCTGCTGGCTGAGGGCCGGTTGAGCGATGTGCAATACTTCTGCGGCCTGAGTAAGGCTGCCAATATCGACAATTTTCACAAAGTATTTCAGTCGTCTTAAATTCATTTCTTCCCCCGTCACGAACCCGAAACTCAAAACAGGCATGGCCTGCAGTTGGATAACAGAGATACTGCAATAAGCGGGCCAGAAATGAATAAACAGCCTTATCAGCGGTTCAGTCATAACAAAAACACTATGAAAAGAAGCGATTCGGCGCTTTTTTCGCCAGCGGAAAATTTAAGCTTCGCAGTCTGCCTTTACCGAGAACTGCACAACCATAGTGCAAAATGTTTGCAGACAGTGCGTAGTTCTTTACATAGCGGTACTGCTCCTTCTCTCGACCGCAGCATCAAAATAGCCATTTTCATCGATTGCCGCTTTTATCAGCAAACGGTTCGCGAATGCCGAAAAGGGCTTTGACAACCTTACGCTGCACCGGTAATATTCGCCCCGTCTTCACGACAATTCCTCTGTAGTTCAGTCGGTAGAACGGCGGACTGTTAATCCGTATGTCACTGGTTCGAGTCCAGTCAGAGGAGCCATTTCTAAGAACCCAGATATCTTCGGATATCTGGGTTTTTGCTTTTTAGCCGGTCATCTACATCTACGGCTCTTATCGATGCCCTATCCTAGAGGATGCTACCGTTTAGGCATTATCGACTGGCTCAATAGGCTTGTAAACGTTGTGCAATCTTACTAGCGCGTGATCCGCTTCAGTAAGCGTTAAATGAGAACACTGTACCAAGCACTGAACGACTTAAAGATGTTAGGCGGCCATCGTTGACCGCCTGAGATTTCCTTTAACTGCACTTAGAACTATTCATTACCCCATTGATTCAAAAACTCCGCAACTTCATCAATACGCTGTGCATTGATACCTGCTTCGCTCGCCATTTCATGCTGTGCCTCTTCGCTGATCTCTTCATTGTTCATCAAACGAGTCAGTAACAGCTGGAAGTAATGCGCCAGTGGCTGTAATTCATTGTCCGAGACCGGCATCGCGGACTCTTCGGCATACTCTTCAGCAATATCCACAAATTTCAGGGGGATTGGGGTAACCATCTTTTCTCCATCACGGTTTACAGAGACCTTTTCGGTCTGGCGGTTATTATACCATTTGTCTACGAGACAAGCTGCCAGCGGATTTCTGCTATAGCAAAAATGGCCACCTTAAGGCGGCCATAGGCTGAAACTTAGAGCGACCGTGTTGAGTAGGACAGATTACTCTTTTCGCTCTGAACTGATCAGGGTCCCTTTTACACCGTGTGGCTCGCAGCGCAAGTATTGCGGCGGTGCTTTGACTTCAGCATTAAGCGCGGCTGCAGCGTGCCACGGCCAACGTGGGTCATAGAGAATACCCCGTGCTAACGCAACCAAGTCAGCCTCACCGTCAGTGATAATATCTTCCGCTTGCTGAGGCTCGGTAATAAGTCCAACTGCAATGACCGGAATGCTGACCTGCTGACGGATAGTATTGGCAAAAGACACTTGGTAATTAGGGCCAACACTGATTTTTTGCTGCGGTGACAGGCCGCCACTCGACACATGCAGATAATCACAGTTCAGCGCTTCCAATTGCTGACAGAAGGTCACCGATTGAGCTTCATCCCAGCCCCCCGCAACCCAATCGGTTGCCGATAGCCGCAGACCGACTACCACTGAAGGATCAACGGCTTCTTTTACCGCCTTAAACACTTCCAATGGATAACGCATACGGTTTTCCAAACTCCCACCGTATTGGTCAGTACGCTGATTACTCAGCGGTGACAGAAATTGATGTAACAAATAACCGTGAGCAGCGTGGATTTCTATTAAATCAACGCCGGCACGCACAGCCCGCCTAGCGCTGTCGACAAATTTCTGTGTCAGCGCATCCAATTGCGACGGCGTGAGGGCTAAGGGGGCATTTTCACCTTCTGCATAAGCGAGGGCAGAAGGTGCCACCGTTTGCCACCCGCCTTGCTGCGGACCCAATTGCTCTCCTCCCTCCCAAGGAACGTCGGTACTGGCTTTACGGCCCGCATGCCCGAGTTGGATCCCGACCTTAATATCAGATAAGCCACGGATCTCTTTAATCCTATCAGTCAATGCCTGCTCGTTGTTGTCATCCCATAATCCCAAATCATAAGGTGAGATGCGACCAGCAGGTTCTACGGCAGTCGCTTCAATGATCAGCAACGCAGCCCCTGACAGTGCCAAATGTCCGAGATGAACACTGTGCCAGTGCTGTGCATTGCCCTGTTGTGCGGAATATTGGCACATCGGCGCAATAACAATACGGTTATCCAGTTGCATTGATCCTAACTGAACAGGACTGAAAAGTTGACTCATAAAGACCCCTGTGTGGTTTCAATAGCTGTAAGCGGTTATCGCAGTATCATGAGACGATGACTCCCCAGTGTAGACACTCATACACTCTCTGCCTCGCACTGCATGCGGTTTCAGAATGACACCCAACAAGATGGTTTCTATGATGACTGACAAGGCGTCATGGCGATTGATAACGGCGTCTGCAAAAGACAGAACATAGCAGGTAAAGTAAAGTCGTTATTTCATCCATATTTTGTCACGTTAGCATCAGAAAAGGTAAATCCACAGTCTTAGTCATGTTTTTATCGAACAAAAAAACATTTTTCACTTTCTGACTTAACTATTTTTAATCATTAAATACAGAGAGTTAATCATTATTTAATTGAAAAGTGTGACCTGTGGCACCAATCGTCAGATCCGATTGGAATAGTTAATGGTATTTATCTATAACTGACGAACACAGACAATAACTGTTGCAGTCGCTCTCGCCCTGTAGCAGCAACCAAAGTAAAGAAGGTACCCTATGGCTTTTGCAACTACCAACCCGTATACCGGCGAAACGTTAAAAACCTTTCCTGATGCCACTGATAGCGACATCGCCGCGGCTATCACCCTGGCCGACAATACCTTTAAATCATGGCGTGAACTGACTATCCCGCAGCGTACCCCGGTTCTACAGAAAGCTGCGGATCTACTGCGTAAAGATAAACGTCGCTTTGCTGAGATCATCACTTTGGAAATGGGAAAAATCCTTGCCGAAGCCGAGGCTGAAGTAGAGCTGTCTGCTGCCATCTTTGAATACTATGTAAAGCATTCAGAAAAATTGCTGGCGGATGAGCAACTGCCGGTCGCTGATCCGGCGGAAGGCCAAGCTGTCCTGATCCACCAACCACTGGGGGTGATCTTAGCCATCGAGCCATGGAATTTCCCGTTCTACCAGATTGCCCGTATTTTAGCGCCACAATTGGCTGCCGGTAATACCTTGCTACTGAAACATGCTTCGAACGTCCCACAATGTGCAGAAGCTTTTCAGCAGTTGATGCTGGATGCCGGTTTGCCAGCAGGCGGTTTTACCAATCTGTTCCTGCCGCATACTAAAATTGAAGATGTTTTGAAAGATCCTCGAGTTCAGGGTGTGGCACTGACCGGTTCTGAAACGGCTGGCGCCAGTGTGGCGCAGACCGCCGCAAAATACTTGAAGAAATCAACCTTGGAGTTGGGCGGAGCCGATGCCTTTTTGGTGTTAGCCGATGCGGACCTGGAAAAGACCGTTAACTGGGCAGTGTTCGGCCGTCACTGGAATGCAGGCCAGGTGTGTGTCTCTTCCAAGCGTATGATCATCAATGAGAAGATCTACGATGCCTTTTTGGAGAAATACACGGCAGGCGTTGCCGCCTTAAAAGCCGGTGATCCTATGGACCCGGCAACTCAGCTGGCCCCATTATCCTCGCAGCGTGCTGCTGACGCGGTTAAACAGCAGATTGCCAAAGCGGTCGAACAGGGTGCAACGGCTATCGAAGTCGGTGAAAAGGTGCCAACCCAGGGAGCCTTTGTTCAGCCGACCATCCTAACGAATGTCACCCCGGATAATCCGGCCTATTACGAAGAATTCTTCGGACCAGTATCGATGATCCTTAAAGCCAAAGATGATGAAGAGGCGGTGAATATTGCCAATGACTCACACTTTGGTCTCGGCGGTTCGGTATTTACCTCCAACCCGCAATACGGTTATCAACTGGCCAAGAAAATCACCACCGGCATGGTCTATGTTAATCACCCGACCATGGTTAAAGCTGACCTGCCGTTTGGTGGCGTAAAGCGTTCCGGTTATGGACGCGAACTCCTGGGCCTCGGCTTGAAAGAGTTTGTAAACCATAAACTGATCGATATCGTCGATATTGATGCACCGTTCTAAGTCCCCACAGTCACACTAACGTCACTGCCCCGTCTACACGGGGCATACGGTTAACTGGCGAACGAGTAACCGCTTCTGCTTACTTTTTGTTATCATTGTATTATTTGTCGGCAAACGCCTCTGAAAACCTAAAACAACTTTGACAAGCCCTCCGAGCAACGCTAGTATCTGCCCCGTCTTCACGACAATTCCTCTGTAGTTCAGTCGGTAGAACGGCGGACTGTTAATCCGTATGTCACTGGTTCGAGTCCAGTCAGAGGAGCCAATTTAAGGGAAGCAGACGTTCACCGACGTCTGCTTTCTGCATTTCTATCAATCGGTTATCCTTCTTCAGTCGTTCATCCTCGTTCACTAAAAACCACTCGAAGCCATATCATTTTGATGGTAAAAATGCTGGTAATGCTGGTTCTATTTCCCTTTTACCAACAAACGAGGGACACCGTTATGCTCCCTGCAAAACAAACCATTCTCTTTTAGAGATCTTCCGACATACTGATTATGTCCTCCTGAAGAGATCGCTATGCGTAAAGCCTGATTTACTGAACACCAGATTATCGCCGTTCTGAAGTCTGTTGAAGCCGGCCGAACGGTCAAAGATGTCTGCCGCGAGGCCGTAATTTCAGAAGCCAGCTATTACAACTGGAAAGCAAAATATGGCGGAATGGAAGCTTCTGATATCAGGAAAATCAAGGATCTGGAAGATGAAAACCGGCGTCTTAAACAGATGTTCGCTGATCTGAGTCTTGAGAACCGTGCACTGAAAGATGTCATCGAAAAAAAGCTTTAAAACCAGTGATAAAGCGTGAGCTCGCCCATTATTTGATCTCGCAGTTTACAATGAGCACACGTCAGGCATGCAGGACATTATCACTGAGCAGGACGGTGTTTTTCTACAAGCCGGATACACGGCGTAATGACGTTGTCATAGAAGCCCTCACAGAATACGCTGAGCGCTATCCGCGATACGGTTTTAAGAAGCTTTTTCAGGTCATTCGCCGGCAGGGCCATGTCTGGAATCACAAGCGGGTTCACCGAATTTACTGCCTGCTGAAACTGAATTTTAGACGTAAAGGAAAACAGCGTTTGCCGGTACGTAATCCGGCACGGCTGGCGATACCAGAGGCAATAAACCAGAGCTGGTCGGTTGATTTTATGCACGATGCTCTGGTCAGCGGCAGACGTTTCCGGACATTCAATGTGGTGGATGACTTTAACCGTGAAGCACTGGCCATAGAGATTGACCTGAATATTCCGGCTCAGCGGGTCATCAGAGTATTGGATCGAATCGTTGCTCACCATGGCTATCCGCTGAAACTGAGGATGGATAACGGACCGGAATTTATCTCACTGATACTGGCCCAGTGGGCTGAAGATCACGGTGTGCAGCTGGAATTCATTCAGCCCGGAAAACCCACTCAGAATGCTTTTATTGAACGATTTAACCGGACATACCGAACTGAAATACTGGATTTTTATCTGTTCAGAACACTGAATGAAGTACGGGAGATCACAGAACGCTGGCTGGCGGAATATAACAGTGAACGACCTCATGAATCCCTGAATAACCTGACGCCGGAAGAATACCGGTTGATGGCTGAAAAACCGGAAACCTCAAAAAGTGTCTGAAACTAAAACAGGTCTACTTACATTTAGATGAAGTCATATAAATGAAGAAAACAAGCAACACCACCGATCTGTTGTGCTGCTTCTGTGGGGAATAGATAAAAGATCAACTAACTTTTTATGATTTCTTACTTAGCTTTTGAACCCTAATTTACCATTCTTCTGACGCCATTGATGAATCTTTTCTGCTATAGCTTCCGGTGTAGCTTGATTCCCTGGTTCAGGATAATAAATTAAATCTGAGCCTGCTGGATGCTCTGCCAGTTCAATGAAGCGCTCTAAAAGAGCATCTTGATGGGCTTCTGAACCAGCATCACTAATGATTTCTGCAATCAATGCAATGAACTCACTTCTTGAGTAATCGCTTAAAGTATTCAACCTATACACCTCTATGAATATCTATATGTCTTTTAGGGGTTGTGATACCCATGTTATCAACATTATAAACCTCGCCACCTTGACTTATTGGCTTGATATGATGAATTTCAAATGATCGTCTTTTACCTACTGTATCGATAAACCTTGAGCGAAGTGCTCTACCATTCTTCATACGACTTATATTATTAGGGATAAACTGCCTTGATAGCTCAGGATCTTTTGAGACTTCCAACCAAAATGCCTTCCGGAACTGGTCAAAGTTTGCAAAAATCCGTCCTCGCAACCTGTCGGCAATCTGACTGGGGACAGGAGAACCATTACCTGTGTCAGCATCCGACAACCATATCCCGCTAATCTTCTGACCTTTACCGGTAACTTGTCCGGGATTATTACGTAGATAGATGTAGATCGGTGGAATATTCGATAGCGGCAGGATCAGAATATAATCTGCAAAGGTCTTCTCGTCCGGAGCCGGTGTCGTCGTCGCCTCAATACGGGTATCTTCCGGCAGCGGATCAACAATGGCAGGGTTAGGTATTCTTACCGGGTGCTGATTGCCTGTATTTGCAGGGACATTGACACCTGAACTGTCTGGCGTCCAAACGAGGGTGATAGCTGGCGTTTCTTCGGTAGTGAACGTATACGCTTTTCGGCCGCTGTCCCACGCCATCTTGCGTACACGCACCCTATCTTTACCGGGGGGAGTATGCCAGCCATGGGGAACAGAGTGCCCCTTTTCATCCTGCTCCCAGGTATAACGCACCCGCGTGGGGGCTTCTCGCATTTGCTCTAGTCTCAGACGGTCTAAATAATCTTGTTCCCCCTCATTCAACTTGCCGGGCATCATGCCCATCACTATGGCTGCGAGGGGCGCACCGGGACCGCTGGCGGCGATTCGACCGGCTCCGCTGACTAACTCACCCAGTTTTACTGCCCAGGTTCCTGAGGTAATGGCATGGCCACCAATCAGGCCAAAAACACTGGCATCCTCAACGGCCTTTTCGGCGTTAGCCGCGCTGGTCGCTGCGGCTAACGCTTGCTGATATTCGAATTCCTCATGATCACCGTTCAGCCATTTATACAGGGCACTTCGCTTTTTCGGCTTGGGTATAGCGTCGACGGGGTTCTTTTTGTTAGCGCTCTGCGCAAATTGGGGCACATCGCTCACGGAAGCGGGAACAGCCTGATAAAACCCCATGGCCGCAAAATTTGTGTGGGGTTCCTGCTGTTCCCCAGCATCATTGCACCCCTCACCTCGCAAGCAAGATTTGGCGAACACCCGCTGGCGGTCATGTTCTTGTGCTTGCTGCTTTTCCTCCATCTTTTGTTGCGCAATAGCCTGCAAGCGGGCTTTTTCTGCTGGCGGTTCATCCTTGATATAGCCATCTGGGATGGTCTGTATAAACCGAGCCGCACATGGGCAGGAACTGATACTGTCCAGCGTTCCTGCAAGCTTTCTGCCCTCATCCCATGTATCCGCGGTCCCTCCGAGAATGTTATACGTCCCAGGATGCTGGCCGCACGACACCGCATCACCTTCCCGTGCGCCCGCAACCCCGTACCAGCTTAAGGTTTCATCGCCGGTCAGTATCTTTCCCCCGCAGGTCGTCGGATCACCCACCCGCAGGTAAAACCCCATCGCTGCCATCGTCGGATTTACTTTCCTTAGACGTTACCTACCGAGAGAGCTCGGATAAGTTTGTCGCTGTATTGGCGGTCATTTCCTTTTAACGGGGTATTTTCAGGGTTAGGTTAAAATAATACGGTGATCTGCCCTCGATATTGGCAAGCAGAAGACAGCAGAGATCACAAAAGTCTAAAACAGTGGCGTTTTTAAGAAGGTGCGTGGATAGCTAAGCATCCATAAATGTAGATACAGTAAACTTTCATATCAATGACGTGAGAATATTATATTAGGTCGTTTTTTAGGGTTAAGTTCAGACGATTTTATCTATGCATAAGGGATCTTGAATTCAATCCAGAAACGGTTGTGAGCAAGGGTACGCCACAGTTAGCGGTACTTTTTCTGGATATTTGAAGGGGAAATAAATAAAGCAGCACACAAGATTTTCTCTGCGGCTTTTGAAAGAAGAGTAACGGCTACCAACGAAGATCTGAAGCAGTGAAAAATGTCACAGACCTGACTTGATCTGATGTGTCATAGCTTATCTGCATCATTGTAGGTGTTGATCAGTTTTGGACTTCATAAAGATCTGTCCAGCCAAAAGCCCTACGCATAACCACCTTTGGAGGACTGCTTCTTAATGGCACACCTATATTTTCATAAACCCATTCCCTCAACATGTTTCTCTACAATGGCTCTGGTAATTCATTTGAAAACATCCAGTTTTTAGCCTTATTATTCTGGATTTTTACGAAGATATCCTGCAATATCCGACCTACCCGCTTGAAGGACAAGAAAAGACCTTCTTTTGCCATATCAAGACTTAGGTCAGGCTCTCCAGATGAGCCTGTAGGTGGGCTTTTATAAGTGATCAATTCATTATCAATAAGTTCCTGATATTTTTTCCTAAACAGCTTATCAAAGCATCAATATTCACTGTCATTTATATAACCCCATCTCACTGTTTAGTTTTTGCATCCTCTATCTCACTGATTATATTTGATTTTATGCTGGATCTTTCTCTTATAACGCTGATTTAATAGCATCAAGATTACGATCAAGAGCAGCCCTGAAATTGATAGATAATTGAAAACGCACTTTAAAGCGAGGATAACTCTATTTCAGAGTCCCCCACCCGATATTTGAAAATCCAAATCTTCTTGAAAAAAGTTTTTATCCAATATTTTCTCAATGGCTTTAACCTGTTGGCTAGTAAGATCCCACCCACCGATCCCTGCACTAAAGTCACTATAGTCTTCATCCGTCCAAACCATGACTTTAGCTATTTCCGGGAGTTTTTCTTTTGGTATATTTATTTCGAAGACGAGTAGTTCATCTACACGTTCGAAAGCATCAATAGTATAAATAATTGTCATTTTTCTACCTTTCTTGTCGGATCTGCTGGTTTAGTTTGCTCACCTGTTATTGGGTCAAACTCGCCTAAATGATTGTGCCCTGAACGATCATAAATTTCGACCGTACCGTGTTGTGAATCCCATTCATAGATACACCCTTTAGGATCTTTCCACCTTGAACGCAATGATCCCCCGCCCTTAACCGAGGTCCTTTTTTTAGCTGTTTTAGCATCTGGGAAGGCAGGTAATGGAGGATTTCCCTTTGGAGCCACATGATATTTATGATCAGCATTCAGATAAATATATATTGGTAGAATATTCGATAGCGGCAGGATCAGAATATAATCTGCAAAGGTCTTCTCGTCCGGAGCCGGTGTCGTCGTCGCCTCAATACGGGTATCTTCCGGCAGCGGATCAACAATGACAGGGTTAGGTATCCTCAGCGGGTGCTGATTGCCTGTATTTGCAGGGACATTGACACCTGAACTGTCTGGCGTCCAAACGAGGGTGATAGCTGGCGTTTCTTCGGTAGTGAACGTATAGGCTTGACGGCTGCTATCCCACGCCATCTTGCGCACACGTACCCTATCTTTACCGGGGGGCGTATGCCAGCCATGGGGAACTGGATTACCTTTATCATCCTGCTCCCAGGTATAGCGCACCCGCGTGGGGGCTTCACGCATCTGTTCCAGTCTCAGGCGGTCTAAATAATCTTGCTCCCCCTCATTCAGCTTACCAGGCATCATGCCCATCACTATGGCAGCGAGGGGAGCTCCCGGACCGCTGGCGGCGATTCGACCGGCTCCGCTGGCTAACTCACCCAGTTTTACTGCCCAGGTTCCTGAAGTAATGGCATTTCCGCCTACCAATCCCAGAACGCTGGCACCTTCAACAGCCATCTGTGCATTAGCAGCACTGGTGGCTGCGGCTAACGCCTGCTGGTATTCGATGTCTTCATGATCACCGTTCAGCCATTTATACAGGGCACTTCGCTTTTTCGGCTTCGGTATTGCCTCGACAGGGTTCTTTTTCTTAGCGCCCTGCCCATATTGGGACACCTCTCTCTCGGAAGCGGGAACGGCCTGATAAAACCCCATGGCCGCAAAATTTGTGTGGGGTTCCTGCTGTTCACCAGCATCATTACACCCCTCACCTCACAGGCAAGATTTGGCGAACACCCGCTGGCGGTCACGTTCTTGTGCTTGCTGTTTTTCCTCCATCTTTTGTTGCGCAATAGCCTGCAAGCGTGCTTTGTCTGTTGGCGGTTCATCCTTGATATAGCCATCTGGGATAGTCGGTATAAACCGAGCACCACATGGGCAGGAGCTGATACTGTCCAGTGTTCCTGCCAGCCTTCTTCCCTCATCCCATGTATCCGCGGTCCCCCCGAGAATGCTGTACATCCCGGAATGCTGGCCGCACGACACCGCATCTCCTTCCCGTGCGCCCGCAACCCCGTACCAGTTTAAGGTTTCATCGCCGGTCAGTATCTTTCCCCCGCAGGTCGTCGCATCACCCACCCGCAGGTAAAACCCCATCGC
Source organism: Tatumella saanichensis (assembly GCF_000439375.1). Lineage (GTDB taxonomy): Bacteria > Pseudomonadota > Gammaproteobacteria > Enterobacterales > Enterobacteriaceae > Tatumella > Tatumella saanichensis. The sequence continues at coordinate 126,182 of NZ_ATMI01000041.1, read as the reverse complement.
TGCCATCGTCGGATTTACTTTCCTTAGAACGTTACCTACCGAGATATCCTCGAAATGTTTGTCGCTCTGTTGAGGGTCAATGCCTTTTGCTGAGTCATTTTAGGGTTTGGTTAAAGCAATACAGTGATCTTCCCTCGATATTGGCAAGCAGTAGACGATAAGGATCTCAAAAGTTAAAAAAGGGGTGTTTTATTCAGAAGGGCGGAGGATGGCTGAGCATCCATAGATGTAGATGCTTAAAACCTCAATATTAATCAATCGCAAATATGATAATGGTTTGTTTATAAAATGAAATTCAGGTCGTTTTACCTATAATCAAGACAATATAGCGGTAAACTCAATTTCATCCAGCCTACTACCACAGCCTTGTTGCCGGCATGCTAACCGGTTACTGATGTCCATCTCAAAGATGCCTAAAATATTCTATGACTTGGTGTCGTTTACCTTTGAACAGCTTACTCCTTAATCTCACCCAAAGCCTCTGGTAGCGCTTCGGTGGCATAATAGCAAGTGACGTCAATCGCTTTCCGGGTGGCCGGAGACAGCCAATTCTCGGGTAAACAGGTTATGCCCACTCCCCGTTCCATCACCATTTCTGGCACATCAACCCGCACTAGCCGATCGGTGAAGGCCGGTTCAGCTAAGCTGTTTTCTGAAATAAAACTCAGCAATCCACTCTGCGCGATCAGTTCTGGGACCGCCGCCTATGCACTGATCTCAATCCGGACATCCGGTGCACGGAAGCGAAATTTTATCTGCTGCACAGCTAAGGTCCTTTTCCCTAAACTGTATTGGGGGATTATTGCCAGAATAGGTATTATTCACCTGGCTGATAATGCGCACGCTATTCATAACTTTTCTCGGTTTTTATTTTCCTCTACACTGTTATTTCCCCATAAAGTAGAAATCTATTTCCGCCCTCACCGTTTTCACCTCCCCCCTAAATGCTAACAACTCTTATTAAGTTGTTGTCGATACGGAGGGGAATTGTTATCAGTTCGTTTTTTAACCTACCGATAATACCTTTCAGCCGACTATCTTTTCAATTTTCACTGACACACAATAATGAGTATTTTAAAGTCCATTAGTCATTTTATTTGATTCAACCAACCACATCAGAATAATCATCTATTGATGATATTAGCGCCTGTAAGAGAGTATTTTTAGAGTTAGGTTAGCAGACCAGTAACATTGCTTTGACATTATTAAGCTTTGCTATTTTATCAAGCCAGCGATGTCAAAATTGAAATTATCATCCGCTATAAATCCTGATAAAAGGTTACAGCCAAACCGTTTCTGTTACTTACAAAAATACAATTACACAACCTGAAACACCCTATTCCGGATGAAAATAATGAAAAATAAAGTGATGTTCACTGCACTAATGTTACTTACCAGCGGTGCAGATGCTGCAACCATTTATGACCATGATGGGAATAAACTCGATTTCTATGGCAGCGTCCGTGGCCGCCATTATTTCAGCACCAAGAGCAGCCAAGATGGAGATTTCAGCTATGTCCGTCTGGGCTTCAAGGGACAGACCAAAATTAACGATACTCTGACCGGCTATGGTCAATGGGAATATCAGGCGCAAGCAAATGCCGATGAAGGTACAGGGAGTAAAGGTGATAAAAGCCGCTTGGGCTTTGCTGGACTGAAGTCCAAACAATGGGGTTCCATTGATTACGGCCGTTCTTACGGTGTTTACTATGATCTGGCCAGTATCACCGATTTTGCGCCAATCTACGATGTCCTTGGCGACACCTTTGTCGATAACTTTATGACTAGCCGCGCGAATGGCTTGCTGACATATCGTAATAATAATTTCTTTGGTCTGACGGACAAACTTATCTTTGCCGTACAGTATCAAGGTGCTAACGACCAAGGCGAAAATAACGGTTCACGTTCCGTGTATAACGGTAACGGCGACGGTTACGGGGCAAGTGCTGAATGGAAAGTGACCAATGACTTCTCCTTGGTGACCGCCGCTGCAAACTCTCGCCGTACCGATCAGCAAAATGCCTTAGCGCTGGGTGACGGTAAACACGCAGAAATTTGGGGTGTCGGGGTGAAGTACAGTCCTGGTCAATTCTATAACGCCGTGAAATATTCACAGGGTCAGAATATTACCCCAATCAAAGGCTATGGTTACGCCAACAAGAGTCAAATTTTCGAAGCCTACAGCCAGTATACCTTCTTAAATGGTTTCTCTCCTTCTATTGGCTATTTCTATGCCTCAGGGAAGGACATCGAAGGCCATGGCGATGTGACCTTGCAGAAGTATGTCGATGTCGCTGTGCGTTATTACTTCAATAAGAACATGTCAGTCTATGCCGACTACCGTATCAACCTGCTTAGCAAACAGACGCCGTTTGGTATCCTGACTGACGACACCACCGGGCTGGGGATCACTTACCAGTTCTAATATCATTTAGGAGAGGGCTCGCCCTCTCCTATTTTATTAGAGTTCACCCTGCTCCTAAATATTCCGCCAACTCCCAGCAACTAGCTTGCCACTCGTCCAGACTCTTGGTCTCCAGCTCCTTCAAAAATACGTGCTTGGGGAGAGTGAGTACCTTCCGCCAGTGACCAACATCACCAATTTCTTCAGGCAGTGATATCTGCTAGGGTAACTTTTTGACTGCAAAATTATCTGATAGTGGAGGTCACCATGAACCGGCTATTTGTATACGGCACCCTCAGACCTGGGTACAGTAATGCCCATATTATGGATGCCATCGGAGGAGAGTGGCAGCAGGCCAGTGTTCACGGCTTTTTCTATCATAACGGCTGTGGTGCGGCTGAAGGATTTCCAGGCATTGTGATTGACCCTCAGGGACCGCAGGTGCAGGGGTATTTGTTCAGTTCAGAAAACCTGAATGAACATTGGCAAGCACTGGATGAGTTTGAAGAGGGATACGACCGTATCCCAATAGAGGTAACTACTGCTGATCAGATTTTGACCACCGCCTGGGTCTATCAGCTACAGCCCGCCAGCATTCCGCCGGCGACCTGAGCCGGTTGGCTGCTCGTATTCCTGTAGAGCAGACCGCACGCAGCGGTCTGCTGACCTGTCAAAACTCTACACTGGCACTGACCACGGCATTAAGGCTTTCCCCTTCCGCCACCCGCAGGTTTCCGCCACTTGAGGTGTAATACTGTTTATTAAACAAGTTGTTGACGTTGAGTTGTAAACGAGTTTTCTTACCGAGTAACTGATTATCCCAAGCAATAAAGGCATCAGCCACGGTGTAAGACGGTAATGAGAAGCTGTTGTCCGGATCACCCGCACGGCTGCCAACATAGCGAACACCGCCACCTGCGCGTACTTCTCCCGGAACAAACCAAACCGGAACCTGATGACTTACGTACAGCGCACCAGAGTGCCGAGGCGCATTCTGTAAACGGTTGCCGTTATTGTCCGCGTTATTTTGATCGTCGGTGATCACTGCCTGATTGTAACTGTAGTTCGCACTTAACGCCCAGCCGTGACCTACCTCACCGTTTACTTCTGCTTCTACCCCGCGAGAGCGAGCTTTAGCCACCGCATAGTTATTACCGTTCAACGACAGGGAAATATCTCGTTCTTCAATATTATAGAGAGCCAAACTGGCAAATAACGATGGTGAAAGTTGCCATTTGCTGCCGGTCTCCCAAGTGGTGCCCTGTTCTGGTTTTCCCACCTGACCGTTATCATCCACACTGGTTGACGGCGTGAAGGATTTACTGACGCTGCCGTACAGTGAGAGGTCTGGTGTCAATTTATAAATAAGGCCAGCCTGCGGTAAAAACTTATTACCGATATCATTATATTTCTCGCTGACCGGATCAAAGCCTGTCGATTCGCGTTGCTCATAATGCTGGTAGCGACCACCGGCCACCAGCGTCCAGCGAGAGGTCAAATCAATACTGTCTTTCGCATAAACCGAACGGCTGTGGATACGGTTGAGCTGATTAGCCTGCGCGGTTTTCTCGGTGGTGCTATCAGTGATAGGCGTCATCCCATAAACCGGGTTATCGAGGGTAAACTGCTTATTGGTTTTACCGGTATACGCATGGGCACGATAGGTCTGATTCATTTCATAATCGGTACCCACTAGTAGATTATGGGTCATCCCCCACAGTTCTGGCGTTCCACTAATATCCCAAGCAATATATTTGGTCTTATGGTTATAACCGCGGTTGGCATCGGCACGGCGCGTGACTGCCCCGGTGAGCGGATTAATCGCGGTCACACGTACTTCGTTATTACTGTAGCGGCGTTGATTCATGCCGACGCTGACCTTGGAAGTCCAAGTATCATTGAACTGATATTCCCAGTGACTGCTAAAGGTCTGATTACGCCCCCAAGCATGGTTGGTGTAATCATCCAGCCGTGTTTTATAGCCGATATCAACCGGTTTTCCGTCAATAAAGGCAGTACCGCGGTCGTAAGGTATATCATAAGCAAAACTCTCATAGCTGATATCCACGCTGGAACGCTCACCGATCCATTGCAAAGAGGGCGCTATCAGATTATGTTTATCATTACCGAAGCCGCGCCAGTAATTCTGTGCCTGTTTTTCGGCAATCAGACGAAATGCGAAGCCATTGCCAAGTGGGCCAGTAACATCAATACCCCCGGCCCCACCACCGGTGCTGTTGTAGTGACCAAACGCTTTAGTGCTCCACTGATATTGTGGCTTTTTGCTGACAATATTGATGACTCCGCCTGGGTTTTGGATCCCGTATAGTAACGAAGCTGAGCCTTTCAGCACTTCCACTCGTTCGGTGGTGGCATCCAGGTTAAGCCCCTGGCTACTGCGGATCCCATCGCGGTACACAGAACCATCCGAGTTACTGCCGAATCCCCGACGCATAATGCCATCCTCGGTACCTGCCAAGGTATTACCTTGCGCAACGCCACTGACGAAGCGCATGGCGTCCGACAAGTCACTGACTTGGTAGTCGCTGAGCTGGCGTGGCGTTACGACACTGATTGACTGTGTCTCCTCAAGGCGTGAGGTCTCCGTCCGGCTGCCGATACTGGTGGTAGGTGCCGTATAACTGTTTTCCGGTGAAGCCTGATCGTTGGCCGTCACGGTCAAAGTATCAGGGATTTCTGCGGCCATTAAACCGCTAGCCCATAGCCAACTGGTGCCATACAACGCCAATATAAGCTGACGGGCAACGGCAGATCGCCGGAAAAAATGCGTGTGTATCGTCATGTCTAAAAATGATCCTCAACCCAGAAGTCACAGCGGCTTCTCTGCCCACAGAGTCCGCCCGCTGCGCAGTGTTCCAGCGGTCATAAAACCAGCAGAAACACGAATAGTAATGTTATTGAGAATCATTCAATCATAAACATGTGTAGTAGTAAACTGAATTAATTAAATGATCACTACAAGCAATCATTTACTAAAACCACCAAATAAAAATATAATATTAATTAAATACAATAAGTTAAAACAATATCATCGACACGACATGCCATTTCAGGATGTTACAGAGATCGCTGTCAGACAATAAGTTTCCCCTTGACTACTACAGCCACAGCGGTGAAAATTATCAAAAGATAATGATATTGATTATTATTTGTAATCGTATGGGCACAATCATGAAATCTCCGTCAGACGCTGCACAGTTGCCACTGACCCCGACACAAAATCTTACCGCCTCTTCGCGATTACAGCTCGATAGGGTACGGGCTGGCTATCCGCAACATCCGGTGACTGGGGAAATTTCCCTCAGCATCCCAACAGAAAAAATGACTATTTTATGCGGTGCTAACGGCTCAGGAAAATCGACGCTGCTAAATACCCTGTCGCGAATGCTTTCACCGCTGTCAGGTCAAGTGATCCTCGACGGCAAAGCTATTCATCAGCAGCCGACCCGACAGGTTGCTCGTCAGCTTGGGATCTTGCCGCAAAGTCCTTTACTGCCAGAGGGCTTGACGGTACTGGAATTGATCTCTCGTGGGCGTTATCCCTGGCAGGGGTTTATGCGTCAGTGGTCAGACGCCGATGAACTGGCCGTAGCAGAAGCGATGCGTCTCACTGGTACAGAGCAACTGGCTCACTTAGCCGTAGAGACCCTTTCAGGTGGTCAACGTCAGCGTTGCTGGATTGCCATGACCTTGGCTCAGCAAACGCCGCTGATCTTGCTGGACGAACCCACCACCTTCCTTGATGTACGCTACCAGGTAGAGATCTTGGAGCTGCTACGTGACCTAACCCGCTATCATCAGCGTACAGTGATTATGGTGCTGCATGATGTCAATTTCGCGATGAACTATGCGGATCGCTTAGTGTTTATCAAGCAAGGGGAACTGGCTGCGGTGCTCGACGATACCGCCGACTGTACACCACAACTGATGCATTCAGTGTTCGATTTAGATGTGCAAATGATGGTTAACCCACATACCGGCAAACCCTTTTTCCTGCCATTTCCGCCCAAAGAGACTCAGTCAGTATGCCCACGCTGAAACCAGGCCGCTCAGGACAGCGCTTTATCCCGCTACTACTAGTGTTACTCACGCTAGTGCTGATCGCCGCGATCGGCGATCTTGCGGTCGGTGCGCGCTTTATTGCACCGGTAACCGTGTTTCAGGCACTGACCGACTATCAGCCTACCCTGTTTAGTCACCATATTATCGTTAATCTACGGCTGATCAGGGTCGTCGCGGCGTTGCTGGTCGGGGCAGCCTTGGGGATTGCTGGCGCGTTATTGCAGTCAGTGATCCGCAACCCGCTTGCTGAGCCGCATATTCTGGGACTAAATGCTGGTGCAGCCCTGGCTGTCGTACTCTGCACCACTTTTGGTCACTGGGTCAGTTCCCCGGAATTGCGCCCACTGGTAGCCGCTTGCGGAGCAGCTATCCTGTTCAGTTTGGTGATTACTTTTTCTTCAGCCGGACGCAATGGGCTGACAGTGGTAAAGGTCACCCTGTGTGGCGTAGCGCTGTCAGCCTTTGCTTCATCTCTGACCGCGACAGTACTGCTATTGGATGAGCAAACCATGATTGAAATCCGTACCTGGCTGACCGGTGACCTATCGGCACTGAGCTGGCCGGTGATCGCCACCGCAAGCGCCCTCGCTGCTGGGGCGACTCTACTGGGCATAAGCCAAGCGCCGTCATTGAACACCTTGGCCCTCGGCGACCGCATAGCAGTGGGTTTAGGCGTTAATCTTCGCCGCACACGGATGCTGACCATTGTCGCTATCGCCCTGCTGAGCGGTGCCGCTGTCTCTGTCGCAGGACCTATTGGGTTTGTAGGGCTGATTGTCCCTGCTATTGTCCGCCGTTTGGTTAGCGATGACCTGCGTTTTTCACTGCCGTGCTGTGCGCTGATCGGTGGCCTCATTATGCTAATGGCAGATATCGCGGCGAGAACTCTGCTGGCTCCGCAGGTGGTGGCGACCGGAATTATGACTGCCTTAGCCGGGGCTCCGCTGTTTATCCTTCTCGCCGCGAAGGTGTTTAAATGAAGCAATTACTGCAAAGCAATGGCTGGCGTGCCCTGCGTTTACACCACTACTCACTGCTGCTGCGACCGGCTTTACTGGCCCGTTTTGCCCTCTGCGTGATAGCGCTGATACTGTTGCTGATAGTTGGCCTCGGCCACGGTAGCCTGCCGGTACCGGCTTCATCTGTGACACGGGCGCTATTGATACCAGACAGCAGCAGCGACCCTGCATTGCGTATTATTCGAGAAATTCGCCTTCCGAGAGTGTGTATGGCAATCGTTATCGGTGCGCTACTCGGAATGGCCGGCGCAGCAATGCAATCGGTCACCAGAAACGGCCTAGCTGACCCAGGTCTGCTTGGGGTGAAAGAAGGCGCTGGTATTCTGGTGCTGACACAGATCCTGTTTTTTCCGGCCATCAGCCTATGGTGGCAGCCGGTGGTTGGCATGGCGGGTGGCCTGCTAGTGGCATTATTGGTGGTCGCCATTGCTCGCGATTTCTCGCGACCTCGCTTTATTTTCACCGGCATCGGTATTTCGTGGATCTTTGCGGCACTGATCGCCATGTTTATGACGACTGCCGACGTTCGCCAAGTCCAAACAGTGATGCTATGGATGGCTGGCAGCCTCAATACCGCGGGCTGGCCAATGCTGGTCATGGCGTTATGCTGGGGGATCCCTGCGATGGCACTTCTGTTTATCACTGCCCGAGCAGCGGATATTGCCATGCTTGGCACACCGGTGGCAACTGGGCTGGGTATCCGATTGTCACGACTGACATTAGCGCGTTTTATCGCGCCGGTGGTCCTGACCGCTACCTGCGTTTCCTGCGCCGGCAGTATCGGCTTTGTCGGTCTGATAGCCCCCCATCTATCACGGATGCTGTTTGGTGGGGGCCAAGCCGCACAACTGACCGGCAGCGCCCTCTGTGGTGCGCTATTGGTATTACTGGCAGATACCGTCGGCAGGCTAGCTTTCGCGCCATTACAGTTACCTGCCGGAATCATTATCGCCCTAGCGGGCGGCCCATTTTTCCTGATCCTGCTCTGGCATCGCCGAGACAGATTCTGACCTGTGAGAGTGTCTATGCGTCTTGTTACTTTACTGTTACTGCTACTCAGTGGCTGCGCGCTCGCAGCGCCAGATACCCAGAATTTCACCGATGACCTTGGTCGTACCGTTGCTGTTCCCCTTCATCCGCAACGAATCGTTTCCCTGCATGATCTGGACATTACCATTCCGTTACTGGAACTGGGGGTTGTACCGGTGGGCAGTCACGGACGCACCCTGGCAAATGGACAACATACTCTACGCTCTGCGCGACTGCTGACCGGTATGGATTATGACAATACTGGTATGGCTTTTATTGGCAGTGCTGACATCGATATCGAAAAGGTGGCGACACTGAAACCTGATCTGATCATCACCTCCCCCGGGCGTAGTGCCGATGTGGCACAACTGGAGAAAATAGCGCCAACCGTCAGTATTGACCACCTTAAAGGCGGCGCGCCGCGCATCTATAGCCGTCTAGCAACGCTGACCGGCCACCAGGCCCAATTGGCACTGCTACAGGCCCGCTATCAGGCACAAATCCAACAATTAAAGAATACTCTGGCCGGTCGTACGGTGACGGTTTCAGTGCTACAGGCCAGTAATGGCAAAATCGCCCTGATGCACAGTTATCACGCACTCGGTAAAGTGTTGCGGGATGCAGGCTTTCATTTCCCAGCGTTGATTGAAAATATTCCAGAAGATGGCCGCTTGACGGTGAGCGCTGAACGGCTGCCTGATCTGGACGCCGACCTCATTTTTGATACATGGCGTGGCGATAACGGCGGTCAACCTGCTGATGAGATAGCGGCCATGAATGCGGTTATGCCCGGCTGGTGCCAGTTTCTCCGTGCCTGCCGCCAAGGACACTATGTAATGGTTTCCCGTGAAGAAGCCATCTCCAACTCATTTGCGGCCATGAGCCTGATGGTATCAGTGGTACAGACGCAACTGGCCGGACTCAGTCTACCGCCAACGGCAGAAGGCCCTCAGCAATGACAATTTCTGACAAGAACCGTTATCGGGTAGATGTATACGGAGAACGGCTACGTAACCGGGTAGCACAGCTGCCAGCCGGTTTGCAGACAGTGGCTTGGTATATTAATGACAACCGTCAGCGGGTGCTGGATTCGACAGCACTGGATATTGCCGCGCTCACGGGCACGTCCGATGCAACGGTGATCCGTGCAGTACAGGGCTTAGGCTTTGCAGGGTTACGCGATCTGAAAAAAACCCTGCACAGCTGGTTTGAGCCGGTCATGACTTCCGCCGATAAAATGAGCACTACTCTGCAGACACTGAGTTGCGATATCAATTCCAGTATTGATTTTGTGCTGGAGGGGCACCGCCGCACCTGTGACAGTTTAGCCACTCCGCAAAACCGTGATGCCCTGGCCAGAGCCGTTGCCTTGCTATTGGATGCACGCCAAGTCGGCATCTTCGGCATTAACGCCTCCGGCATTTTAGCAGAGTATGCCGCACGCCAGTTCCGGCGGATTGGTATCGACAGTCAACCCTTGAATCGGGCCGGTATCGGGCTGGCAGAGCAGCTATTGGGCCTACAACGTGGTGATGTCCTGTTGATGATGGCGCAACAATCCGCTCACCGTGAAGGAATGACGACCTTAGCAGAAGCCAAGCGATTGGGTAATCCGGTGATCCTATTGACCAACGCCACCGAGTCGACCTTTGCTAATGCTGCCGATGTGGTTGTCCAGGTACCGCGTGGTGGTGAAAAGGGCAAAATACCCTTGCATGGCCCAGTACTGGTCTGTCTAGAAATGCTGATACTGTCGGTAGCCTCTTCAGATTCACCGCGCACCCTCAAATCGATGAAACGCATTCAGGACCTGAATCGTTCGCTAAAATCCGGTGGGCAAAAACGTTAAGCAGAGGGGACACAGGCTTATTTCAGGCGATGGGCCATTTCATTAGCGGCCATCATGGCGTTATACACATCGTCTGCCGTCATTTCCATCGGCATAATATTCATGGAGTCTTCCGGCGCACAGGCGGTACCGGCGACTTCTCGCAATGTGGCTTCTTTGAAGATTTTCAGGCCCAAGGTCGCCTCAATGTTTTCGCTCAACAGCCGGTAACATAACTCATCAAGCCCAGGCCGTTTCGTGACGGTTTATTGCAATATCCGTTAGCACCCATTCTGTGAAGCAGGTCTGTAACTGGTTGACCTTACGGCGGCAGCATTCACGTCCGAATTTTTCCGTTTGTCCACGACAACCAGCGGTCCGCAGGGCCGCTAAGGCACGTGGCAAAATACATTCGTCACTGTTAATCAAGCTGTTTTTGGGTGAGGTGAATGCTGTCGGTAATTTAATTTCTTTAATCCTTTGCGGCGCTCTGCTCTATGGCTTTGCCTGTTTTCATCATGAGCAGTTGTCCGGTTAGACATAGTGATTGCAAACATGACTCTTCAAATCTTTACCTCAAACAGCTGACTTATGCGGATCCCCCTTCCCCTCCCGACTCAAGGTGGTTATTAATAAGCCATTAAAAACTAGACGCTATGTAAAATAATACACCTCTCCTGTACAGTCGTTCGGTTAACTGCCAGTAAGTGCTGGCCCCTTGTCATTCCAATAAACAATGGCGCTTAGCAGTCCATAACGACCCTTAGCCTGACATCAATCACGGCATTTATAGATAATCCGTATGAATGATAGTTATCACTCATAATCTGCACTGTTACGGCCCGGAGTAACGCCTTGTTGGTGCAGAAGATGACTTTCTGCAGCGGGGGATCCCTGCCAATGCCCTATTACCCAATCAGGGAAAGGTCACACAGACTGGCACCGATCTTGCGTGTCTAGGGTATTACCTACCAGGGAGTGCCACTATGAAAGCAACCACGACTCGCTACACGGTCTTTGGACTGATGTTTCTGATTGCACTGATCAACTATATTGATCGCGGTGCCTTATCGTTTTCTGCCAATACCATCGCCCAAGAATATCATCTCGATAAAATTCAACTGGGTGCGGTGCTCGGCTATTTCGGCTTTGGTTATCTGTTCGGGTCACTGTGTGGCGGCTTTCTGGCTGACCGCTACGGTACCCGTAAAATCTGGCTGTGGGCGGGTAGCTGCTGGTCGTTGTTTGAAATTGGTACCGCCTGGGCTGGTGACATGGGTATTGCCATGTTCGGTGGCTCGGCGATCCTCGGTTTCGCCACCCTGCGCATCCTATTTGGTTTTTCCGAAGGTCCTGCCTATGCACTGATGAATAAAACCATTTCTGCTTGGGCACCGGACCATGAACGCGGTTTCGCGCTGAGTATCGGTTTAGTCAGTACCCAAGTGGGGGCAATGCTCACCGCACCTATCGCTGTAGGGCTGTTACTATTGACCGGTGACTGGCGCATTATGTTTATAGTGTTGGGTATTGCTTCTCTGGCGGCGATGCTAGTTTTTGCCAAACTGTACACCAATACCCCACAGCAGCACCCCCGGGTTAATGAGGCTGAGCAGCAACTGATTAGCCGCGGCCAGAAAGCCCCACTGGAAGCAAGCCGCCCGTTACCTTGGTGGCACTTTTTCACTAACCGTACCTTGGTGTGCAACGCGCTGGGTTATTTCACTTTTTTGTATATCACCTTCACCCTCGCCACCTGGCTGCCAAAATATCTGCAGGACAGTTTCCATTATGACCTGCACTCTCTGTGGTATGTGGCGATGATCCCGTGGAGCGGTGCCTGCTTTACCGTATTGCTGGGGGGACGGATCTCTGATTTCCTGTTGAAACGTTTTAATGACCTGCGTATAGCCCGCAACGCCTTCGCTGCGCTAGCCCTGTTTCTGACCGCTGTCTGTTTCATGGCTATCCCCTGGGCCGGGTCAGCCGCTGCGGTGGTTGGATTGATGGCGGCAGGCAATGCGATGAATGCGATGGTGAATAACGTTTACTGGTCGGTGGTGATTGATGTGACGCCGCGCTCGACGGTTGGCAGTTACAGTGGCATGACCCTGGCTATCGCCAATGTGTCCTCGATTTTATCACCGATGTTATCCGGCTGGTTGGCGCAGCATTATGGCTATAACTCGATGTTTATTGTGACGGCCTGTATCGCACTGTGCAGCATGATAGCTATGATGTTTTTGCAACCAGAGAAAACCCTGGCGGACTGCCCTACTCACACGCGGCAACAGCCCCCTGTTCCCACGCCTCCACTGGTAGAGTAAAGAGGGCTATGACGGCAGCTTAAGCTGCCGTCTCCTTATCGCTTAGCAAGGCAGCACGCGACAGTGCCGCTACCATCTCACTGGCAATGGCCTCAATCACATTCATACACACCGAATTCCCAAGCTGCTTATAAATCTGCCCATGAGACACGGCATCGACAATAAAGGTATCTGGGAATCCCTGCAAACGGGCACATTCACGAGGCGTCAGTTTACGAGGATTTTTTCCGGCGGCAGTCTGATCAATGAGAATTTCCGAGCCGTCTTTATAGTAGCGGGCACTGAGGGTATTGGCATATTCACTGTCAGCATTAAACAGGCTATAACCGAAACCATTACCGCGCAACTGATGCGAAGCCAGTCGGTTCTGATGTCCTCGCCATAATTTGTCCGATAAGGTGTAGAAATCTTTGCGTTTCCCGGCGATCTGCGCCGCTAACTGTGTGTCACTGAGCAGAATGTCGCCGACTCGCGTCGGTGTACATGGCGGCTCCGGCCAGCGAAAAATCTCATGGTCAGCAGTCTGGCTGAAATAATTCTTATCGAAGCCGACGATATAAATACGCTCACGATTTTGCGGTGCGCCAAAATCACCGGCCCGTAACACTCGCCACTCGACATGATAGTTCAGTTGATCTGATAACGCCTGCCGTGTTTCCTCACTCAGCGCTATATCATCGGGAATGTCGCTGCGATAAGTTCCCTGCAAAATATTGATAATTGTCTTTAGGGTGCGTCCCTGATCATGGCCGCGCAATTGCTTAACGTTCTCCAGCAGAAAAGCTTTAGGTCTCTTTTCTGCCAAAATGCGCTGGATCTCAAAAAACATAGTGCCGCGCGTATCACTGAACCCTTGCTTACGACCCGCTAAGGAAAAAGCCTGACAGGGAAAGCCTCCCAAAAGAATATCATGGTCGGGAATATCTGCTGCACGGACACGAGTAATGTCGCCAACGGGCATCTCACCGTAATTGGCTAGATAGGTTTTCTGCGCATATTTATCCCATTCAGAGGTAAACACGCAGTGCCCCCCCCGCTGCTGAAAAGGCAAGCGGATCCCACCGATACCGGCAAATAAATCAATAAACCGAAAAAAAGGCTCTCTCTGCGGCTCCCGCCTGAATGGCGCAGTTTGCGCATAATGCTGCAGTCTGTGCTCCATGTTGAGAATCGCTTTACGCTTAGCGTAGGGAGGGATCTTGGTTCCGGCTTCCCAGGCGATGACGGTTTGTTCTCCGTGGGCAGGCATCCCCAACACATTCGCGAACTCAGCACGTCCCAATCCAAGACGGGTTCTGATAGCAATAATTTCGTTTGGCGTAGGGCGTAATAAAGGGGGCATTATTCAAGATTTTCAGCAGTTTTCGTCCGCGAAGACTATCACCGCTAGCCGGTTCAGGCAATCTGTCTACCGCCTGTCAGTGCCTACTGGCTGGCATCTGGACAGAGAGTGTCACAGATGCCAGCCCTCTAACGCCTGATTAAAGCTGACTTCCGCTCAGCGGATTTTTTTGATGACCAGTTGATGGCGGGTATTATAAAACTTCCTGCAGGCCAGGTAACCGGCAATAATCGTTGATAAGCCTGCGGTAGACAGTAACATAAAGGTCACCATAATCTGATATTTAATGGCCTTAACGGGGTCAATGCCTGCAAAAATCAGTCCGGACATCATGCCCGGTAGGCTGACAATCCCCACTGTCTTCGCAGAGTCTACGGTTGGGATCATCGCCGCGCGGATACTATCACGCAATAAGGCGCTAGAAGCCTGCTTCGGGGTCGCCCCGAGACTGAGCATCTCTTGGATCGATTGCTGTCTGTCGGAAAAATGCTGGCCGAGGTTGTTATAACAGAGTCCGACTGCCACCATTCCGTTACCGGCGATCATCCCCGCAATCGGGATCACCTGCATCGGCAGAAATTCGATGGAGCCCGTCAGCACCAATACCGATAAGGTCAACACCGCCCCGGTGGTAATGGCAATAAATGACATCACAAAAGTACGGTCGAGATATTTACTGCGCTTCTGCGCATTCCAGGCTGCATTGAAGCAGATAAACAGCACCATCAGAACCGTCAGCGCCCCATTGTCTAGGGCAAACAGGTATTTCAGCACATAACCGACAATCACCAATTGCACAATAGCGCGGCAGATACTCCAGATAATCTCCTTTTCCAGTCCTAGTTTTTCACGATAACTGATAATGATTGCCACCAGCACCAGTGCCAACGACATAATCAGCGAGCTATTCGTAATATTGTGCTGATTCATTGTTCATCCTTGGTCTTCTCTGCGACCTTGTTACGATTTTCGAGGGTAATCACGTTATCGGCATGTTCGATTTCATTAGTATCGTGGGTCACCCATAGCACCGCCAGTTGATGTTCTTTGACGTACTGATGGATGATTTCATTTACCTGTTTCTTGTTGGTTTCGTCGAGGGCACTGGTGATTTCATCAAGCAACAGAACGTCTGGCAAAAACTGCAAATGGCGGATCAGTGATACCCGTTGTTTTTCGCCACCGGACAGCTCATTAATGCCCTTATTCAGCATCTCTTCCGATAAGGAAAATCGTTTCAGGTCAGCGACCAGCTTTCCTTCTGGCGGGGTTTTATCTCGCAACTTCCAAGGGAATAACAGATTATCCGCCACCGTTTTGCCAAACAGTGCCGGTGTTTGCGAACAATAGGAAACCCGCTGACGGTAGTGTTCAGGGGTAAAATCATCGATAGCCTTGCCAGAAAGGCGTATTTCTCCCGCTTCTGCCGAGATCAATGATGAGATAATTTTTAGTAAAGTACTTTTACCACAGCCGGAAGGCCCGGTAATCAACATAAACTGTCCGGCATTAATATTTAGCGAGACGTTCTGTAAAATCTGGCGCTCACCGGCCCGATAACTGATATTTTTCGCCTCTAACAGGGCGGGCTGCTGATCCTTCATTAGTTAATATCCTGTCTCGATTATTGTGCTTGTATTCTAGCGGGTATTTGCCATGACGATAACTGTCGTATCAGGAAAAATACTGTCCCCCCAAAGTCCGCCTTTCTGCAGCCCTGCAATGGTCAGCGGCGCCTATTAGAGATAATAATATTTACCCCTCGACACTGGTGTTTCGGGCGGCGGGCTTTTATGGTTAGAGTCTGACTTCATGAAAAACAGAAGGTATAGAATGCGGATACTGGTAGTCGGTGCCGGGTCGACCGGCGGTTATTTCGGTGCATGCTTAGCGAAACAGGGGCGTGATGTCACTTTTCTGGTACGAGAGAAGCGTGCAGAGCAACTAGGCCGTCACGGGCTGGTGGTCCATGCCCACCGCGGAACCTTTACCTTGCAACCCAAGACCCTTGCTGCGAGTGAGATCACCGCCCCCTATGATCTCATCATTCTGACAGTGAAGAGCTTTGGCCTCACTCAGGCTATCCGCGATATCACCCCGGCAGTAGGCGCTCAAACCCTGATCCTACCGGTGCTAAATGGGATGCAGCATATCGCCACCCTGTGTGAGACCTTTGGCGGGGATAAAGTCCTCGGAGGGCTGTGTAAAATCCACTCAACACTGAATGACAAAGGCGAAATTTTACAGATGTCTGCCCTACACCAGATCTGCTATGGAGAAAGAGACGGTTCAGACAGCACGCGTATCCGAGCCTTGGACCAGTTACTGAGCGGTTGTGGGTTTGACAATAAACTGTCACTACAGATTGAGAGTGATATGTGGGAAAAATGGTTACTGCTCAGTACCTTGGGAGCTGTCACCATTCTTTCCCGAGGTAATACTCAGCAAATATTACACAGCCAAGGAGGCGATATCCTCCTGCAAGCAATCTACCGCGAAGTACTGGCCGTGATCACGGCATGTGGCTATCAGCAACGTCCGGCCGTCATCGCCTCCACCCTGCAACATCTCAGTCAGCCGGATACGCCGATGACGTCGTCAATGTACCGTGACCTTAGTCAGGGGTTCTCAGTCGAAGCGGATCAAATCATCGGTGATTTAGTAGTACGGGCAAACAGACATGCCCTGCCGGTACCGTTACTGAATGCAGTATGGGTTAATTTGCAGGTCTATCAGCACCAAAAACAGTCACAGTGATCTCAAACAGACGCCCGACAGGATTGGGCGTCTGTCGACAAGGTCGCGAAGAGGTTACTTTTGATCCGTCTCACTGAAGGATTTATGCTCACCCATCACCTTGATTTTCTTAGATAGTTCACGCCGCTCTTTTGATAAGTCAGCATTTTTAATGATGTACTCATCGACACGATCTTCGTAGTCACTGCGCATGCTGGCAATGATTTCCTGGATGGCTTCAATACTCATACCTGGCTTAATATATTCACTCAGGTTATCCAGCAGCAATACCCGCTTTTGATTATCACGGACTTTCTTTTCGTTATCCGTGATCTCACGCTGCAGCTTATTTTTTCGACGAAACATACGAACAAACTCAAGAACATCCTGGAATGACTGTTTAGCATTTTCCATGATAACACCTTGGTTAGACGCCTGTTCATCCAGGCGTATGAGTTTCAGAGTCACCGCTTTAGGGCCGGGCCAGCATCGTTACTGTGCCGTGCCCACAATCGGGTTGCCTTATCTTAACGCAAACAACAACGATTTACATGTTAGCCTCGGTTACTTTCTCAGTACCAGTCGAATCAACTCATGTAATCTCACCAGCTGTCCGTGCAACTCAAGACTCAGCCAGACATAGCCATAAACCGGTGCCGCTTCTGCCTTTTCATGTTCGGCTTTAGACAGCAGTGTATCCAGCTCCCGTTTGATTTCATCCAATTCCGCGATGGTGGTGGCGACCTGGTCGGTTTTTCCTGTTACCAGCATGGAGGATAAGGTCCGAAACATATTTTCGGTCAACGCCTGGGTACGCCGTAGACTGGGTGCATTAAGTAACAACAGATGGCTTTCCCGCGAAGCCCACCACGCATTGATTTGCATTTCCAGCGTAGACACCATATTGCGATGGATAACTTGGATCCCTTCAAACACCGATTTCGGGATACGGGTCTCTTTGCTGGACGGTTCAAGCAGCGATCGCATTTTTACCGACCCGCTTACCAATTGCTGAATCGGCTTATTTAGACGGGGTTTCTCCAGCAGATTTGGCGATAACCCGGTGTGATAGATTTTCAGTGAAGAAAGCAACGCATCTGACATACGAATACGCCAGAACGTATAGGCTCGCTGCGCCCAGATCCCAGTGAATAATACCGCCAGCAGTGATCCGAAAATCACATCTCCCCCCCGCCATAATGCAGTCAGAAAATCACCCGGCGGTGCGCCTACGATGACACCGAGGGTGATACCGATCAGTAACGCCATATAAGGTCGTTTACCCAGCGTCAGATAGCCACAGACAAACATTACTACTGCGCACCACAACAACATTAACGGCAGCGAAAAGAGTTCGATACGAAGGGCGATAAGCCCCGACACCGAGCCAGCAAAGGTGCCAATAATTCGCTGCACGGCGCGGGGGAAGACATTGCCCCAAGAGGATATCGGCCCCATCACCACCACCAAGGTGATTAAGGGCCAACTGCCCTCAGGAATATTCAGCAACCGTACCAGTAAGAAAGAGAGGATAAACGCGATGGCGATACGCAGACCGTGGACCGTCTGGTAATGGCGATACAGCCAGAATTCGGGGCGTGAAATCGGTTTGTCAGGACGCAAAATTGAGTTCCGTTAACAGTTGGGGGACATATTTTTACATATCCACAAATAAAAATCCGACTCCTTTTACGCCTTAATCAATTGGCCGCCCAAAAAAAGCCCCAGAACATACTGGGGCAGGCGTTCGCAACAAGGCTGCTTAGATTTTCTGTTTAATGTAATCGGTGATGCGAGTGATGATGCCGCCTTTGGCGACATCCTCCAGCGCGACTAACGGATAGCTGGCAATCTGCTTATCCTTATCCATCACTTGGATTTCACCGATAACTTCATTCTGGCTCAGTGGCGCATCCAGCTCTTTTTTGGCGATCACATATTTCGCCTTAACGTTGTTGATCTCGTCACGCGGAATAGTCAGAGAGGCATCTTTGGCCGATCCAACATTGACAGAGTGCGGATTACCGAACCAAACATTCTCAGTACCCAGGGGTTTACCGGCATGGAACAATTGTACAGTCGTAAAGTTATTCTGGCCCCAGACCAGAAGTTTGCGGGCTTGATCTTCGCGACCTTTCGGACTTTTCGCCCCCATCACTACGGCAATCAAACGCTGGCCATTGATATTGTTGGAAGCCACAATATTAAAACCGGCGGTTTCGGTATGACCGGTTTTCATACCATCCACATGCAGACTATTGTCCCACAGCAGCCCAACACGGTTATTCTGGGTGATGCCGTTCCATGTCATCGTCTTCTGACTGTACATGTGATAGAACTCAGGCTCACCGTGGATGATAGCCATTGCTACGATCCCTAAATCGCGAGCAGTACTGTACTGACCTGGCGCATCCAAACCATGGACGGTTTCAAAGTGCGTATTCTGCAAGTGTAATTGCGCGACAACCTGGTTCATCATCGCCACAAAATTCTGTTGTCCGCCAGCCACGTAATCCGCCAACGCCACACAAGCATCATTACCGGAATCGACGATAACGCCACGACTTAAATCACGAACGCTGATTTTATCGCCGGGTTTCAGGAACATCAGAGACGACCCTTTAAAGACAGGGTTACCAGCACCCCAGGCATCTGTCCCGACCGTCACGATATCGTCAGGGCTAATACGTTTGGCATTAATTGCACGGTCAACCACGTAACCTGTCACCAACTTAGTCAAGCTGGCCGGATTACGTCTCTCGTCTGGGTTACCGGCAGTCAGCACCTGCCCGGTGGTTGCATCCATTAACACCCATGAAGCCGCATCAATTGGCGGTGGCGTCATAGAAACAGGGAAACTATTGTCATCGGCGTGGGCCGCGGATGCCAGTAAAATCATACCCGATACAGTGATAAGCAGACGCCTTTTCAAGCTAAATTCCTTAATGATTATGTTGGGTTAACAGGTTTTAGTCGCCTTTTTACGGTATTTTATGGCCGCTGGCATCTATCAATTGTGAGAAAGTGTAAATCAGAACTAAGCAAAATCGCCTGTTTACGGCGGCTATTATAAACGATCCTTCTGTTATTAATGCAATCTACTGCCAAAAGAGCGTTCTTGAACATTGGAATTCTTGTTGAAGCCCTTGCCCCTTCTCTTTTTTTGTCAATTTTATGCGTTGCCTGACGCATTTAGTAACGCTGTATCACCCTGCTATCTCGCGCCTCAGCCGCAGCTTGGCCGCTAACCTCAGTGATCACTCGGTCTTTTATCGCCTGATTAGGAGAATACTTATCCCTGCAGGTTTATTTTTGTTTAATTATTAAACACTACTGCTGTTACAGATGGATAAGGTGGGCTCGGAATGTTGATAGAAAAGAAAGGTGGCCGTTCTTGCCGTGAAGACAGGCAATTAGCAGTGGCACTGGCTGGGTCTGCAGGAGTGCTGAATGTTCTCGCTCTGGGAGCTTTTGGGCTGTTCCCTTCCAACATGACCGGTAACGCCACTCAGCTATCCACCGAAGTGTTAGAATGGGATAAATCACAGATGTGGCGGCTCATTCAATTAATTGTTTGCTTTATTGCTGGAGCCTTTACCTCACGGGCGCTGGTCGCAGCAGGTAAATATTTTCAGATACGTACGATCTATGCGCATATCTTACTGGCAGAAGGATTATCACTAACCCTACCAGTAATTATCAGTCTATGGCTACCCTTCAGCCCTGATCAGAGACTGCTAGTCGATGGTCTAGGCTTTCTGCTTGGGTTACATAATGCCACGTCCACTCAATTGACGCAGGGCAAAGTGCGCAGTACTCATATCACTGGAACACTGACAGATGCTGGTATCAGTATGGCTAACCTACTGCTGCAGCCACTGCTAAAACATTCGGAAGAAGAGCGTCGGCGTTATCGCTATCTACTGAGTATACATTTGACCGCAATCTGTTCGTTTTTTACCGGCGGGCTGATTGGTATTTTTTCATTTCACCTTTTTTCAATGCTCGCCTTCTCCGTATCAGGCATTCTGTTAATTCTGGTCGCCTCTGTCAGTATCTTCCGCGCAGTCAAATATCAACGTCGCTTTTCCTTTTCTGCGCGCTCAGCAGTGTGAACCTTAACTCGCTCCCTCGACGATACTTTGCATAAAAAAACCCACTTGCGTGGGTAATGGGGTTATCGGGTGAAGGGATGTTGAGAACCGAGTTGAGGTTCACTTTGTGCTTCACAACTTAAGTGTAGTCATAAAAAATGAGTTTAGGGGGCAGGAACAATAAAAATGTTGATACACAGTATGAGGGGCTCAGAAATGGCTCGCTAACGCTTATCCTCGACAGTCACGGATAATCCAGACACTTTCTATTCGTTGCTAATTCAGCCGCTACACCCGCTTAATCCCACATCGTTGCCTGCTATTTTTCAGGTCGAGATGGTTCTTGCGATAGCCATAAACGCAACCGGACTCCAGCCAGAACTGGTTGATTTGTCCTGTCAGTCTGAAATCCACTCGGATGAACACTCAGCACTCGACAAAGCAGACGAATAGGCCAACAGCAGGAGTTGTCACGGATAAAGGTGCAAATCAGTCGGACAGATTTACGAAGTACGCCGCAGCTTTTTAGTATGTCAGGTTCGTTTGAAAAGTGTGAACTTTAGTTTTCTGTTCCGCACAGGGGTGTGCATTCAATGCCTCAAAATCCAGCATTGCCATTTCTATTCCCTGTTGATTGCATTAAACAACACCCAATAGGGTGCTCTGTGATGCAGATGCTATAATTATCCCTGACTATAGGAGGATGATTTGAATAGATTAATCATTTTTGTTGCGATAATTTTCTTGGTTCCTGGCTGCTCACAAAAACATCAATACCATAATGATACACCTGACTGTATGAACTATAGGGCGATGATGACAGCACCAATGCCGCCAGATGCAATAAATAGACTTAAAGAGAACTGCTTAAAATCGATTACAACCCAACACTGAGAGCCGTCATTAAAGTAGTTCTCGGGTTGGTTATTTCTTCACCTTAGCAACCTGTCCCTCTTGGAGAGTTATCAGTACGCCTATCAGAAATCCACGTTCACTACGCAGGCAACGCCTTCAGCAACTCGACCTCATGAGAAATATTCGACAGCACTTGTCGGATCACGCTGCGCAGTAACGATTTTAATTTAAGGATCCATAATAACAAAGTTCTCAGTCGACATACTGCCTACGGATGCACCAACTCATTGCGGAACGAAGCTGAGAGAGAACTTGCCGGCCTCGACGCGGATTGAATCTCTCCTCCTTAGTGAAGAAATCTACCCATTCCCGAGTGGTAATTTGTTCTAAAGGCCTGTCAGTAAAGACTCCGTCCATGATTTTGATAACCGTGGTCTGATATAGGTGTTGTGTCTTGGGACGCAGCGAAGTAACAACACAGTTATCGTTCCAGTATGAGAGGCAATCAGCAACGGTTACCGATCTGGGCTCATCTTTGTTAAGGTGCGATTTCGGATCCACACCTGAAAAGTAAAGATCACGCAATTCTGTTACTATCTTTCTGGCCTGCTGAAAAGATACTGCCAGTTAACGACCGAGGGATACCCGTTAAACGGAACCCTTCCAGCGGTAGCGATACTGGAAAGTGATCATCCCTTAGGGGTTATCCTTGCGCCGAGCTCTTCGGTATCTGTTATTTCAGCTGGGCCATAGTATGGTTTGCCGAGTAACTTTCTGAGTTTTACATCGATGATTGCCATTTTTGTATTCTGTACACACCGAAATGAAAATGGTGTACGCAATATGGCATGTGCAAAAGAATACAGGCCTGTACCATTACAAACAGAAATGTACGATAGGGCATTGATTTAAATGTACAAAAAACAACAAAACAATACGGTTATGTATGAAACCTAACAACGATGTACAACCAACCTTCCTGTTTCACGATTATGAAACCTTCGGTAAGCATCCGGCGCTCGACCGACCTGCGCAGTTCGCTGGCATCCGCACCGATGCAGAATTTAACGTTATCGGCGAACCGGAGGTATTCTACTGCCGGCCGGCGGACGACTACCTGCCACAGCCAGAAGCAGTGATGATCACCGGTATCACCCCCCAACAGGCGATCGCCAAAGGGGTCACGGAAGCAGAGTTTGCACAGCGGATCCATGCCCTGTTCAGCGGGCCAGGTACCTGTGTGGTGGGCTATAACAATATTCGCTTTGATGATGAAGTAACACGCAATATTTTCTACCGTAACTTTTTCGACCCTTACGCCTGGAGCTGGCAAAACGGTAACTCACGCTGGGATCTGTTGGATGTGATGCGAGCCTGTTATGCCTTGCGTCCCGAGGGGATCCACTGGCCGGAAAATGAAGAGGGCTTTCCCTCCTTTCGCCTCGAACACCTGACCAAGGCGAATGGTATCAGCCACGAACAGGCCCATGATGCCATGTCCGATGTGTATGCAACACTGGCGATGGCCAAACTGGTTAGAGAAAAACAGCCGAAGCTGTTCGAGTTTCTGTTCCGTCATCGTAATAAAAATAAGCTTCAGACATTGATCGATATCCCACAGATGAAGCCCCTAGTCCACGTATCCGGAATGTTCGGCACGGCACGGGGTAATACCAGTTGGATAGTGCCGCTGGCTTGGCATCCTGATAACCGTAATGCCGTGATCACTTTAGATCTGGCTGGAGATCTTCAGCCGTTAATTACTGAAGATGCTGACACCCTGCGTGAACGTCTATACACACCGCGGGAACAATTGGGCGATGACTCACCGGTACCGTTGAAGCTGATACATATCAATAAATGTCCAGTACTGGCACCGGCCAGCACCCTGCGTCCGGAGGATGCACAACGGCTGGGTATTGACCGTCAGTTCTGCTTGGATAACTTGGCTTTATTACGTCAGCATCCCGATATCCGCGAAAAAGTGGTGACAATATTTGCGGAACGCCGTGACTTTGACGAGCTGAATGATGTGGATGCCCAACTGTACAGCGGTTTTTTCAGTGACGCCGATCGCCAGTCGATGAACATTATTCGTACTACTGATGCAGTAAACTTACCGGCGCTGGATCTGACGTTTGCCGATGATCGTATTGCCCCCCTGCTGTTCCGCTATCGCGCCCGTAATTTTGCAGGCACCCTCGATGAGCAGGAACAACGCCAGTGGCTGGAGCATCGCCGCGAGGTATTATCTGCCCCACGGGTTGAAGCCTATATCGCTGAGCTGGAACAATTGGCTACTCTGCATCAAGACGACCCGCAAAAGCTAACGCTATTAAAGTCTCTCTATCGCTACGCTGAAACCCTGCTCAGCTAAACAACATATTATCGAATAACGGTTATGCCAAAACCATAAAAAAGCCCCGCAGGGATAACCGAGCGGGGCTTTTTAAGCTTAGGTTACAGCGCGAATTATAAACCTTCTTCGCTATACTGTGGCACCGGCTTACGGAAAGCACGGGTGACACAGGCCAAGTAGATAATACCAATAGCGGCCCAGATCAGACCTAGGGTCATTGAGCTCTCTTCCAGGTTCAGCCACAGTGCGCCGACTGTCAGGGCACCCAATACCGGCAGAACCAGATAATGGAAGTTATCTTTCAGGGTTTTGTTGCGCTTTTCACGGATCCAGAACTGCGAGATCACCGATAGGTTAACAAAGGTAAACGCCACCAGCGCGCCAAAGTTAATCAGCGCCGTTGCACGGTCAAGGTCAAAGTTGATGGCCAGTAAGGCAATCACACCCACCAGGATCACGTTATAGGTCGGTGTTGACCATCTGTGTGAGATATAACCGAAGAAACGGTGCGGGAAAACACCATCACGGCCCATCACATACATCAGACGCGAAACACCGGCGTGGGCAGCCATTCCTGATGCCAGTACGGTCACACAGGAGAAGATCAGGATGCAGAACTGGAAGGTGCGACCTGCCACGTACAGCATGATTTCAGGCTGGGAAGAGTCCGGATTTTTGAAACGTGAGATGTCTGGGAAGTAAAGCTGCAGGAAGTAAGAGACACCCACAAACAGTACACCACCGATCAATGCCGTCAGAAAGATAGCACGCGGAATGGTTCGCTCTGCATCTTTGGTCTCTTCTGACAGTGAACTCAGACCATCAAAACCGAGGAAAGAGAAACAGAGTATGGTCGCCCCAGTGATCATCGGCACCACATGGGCATCCGAAGACCAGAAAGGCTTGGCACTAGTCAGGGTACCGGCACCGATACCGTCGTGACCCACGCCATACATGATCAGACCGCAAATGGCGATCATCACAGCAATCTGCAATACGACGATGATACTGTTAAAGTTCGCCACCGTTTTCAGCCCTTTCAGGTTGGTCACGGTCATAAAGATCACCAGCAGTACCACGAAGATCCACGAAGGGATGCCCGGCAACAGGGATTCAAAGTAACTTTTTGCCAGTAAAATATTAATCATTGGCATAAACAGATAGTCCAGCAGAGAGGACCAACCGACCATAAATCCGACATGTGGACTGATGGATTTTTGAGCGTAAGTATAGGCAGAACCGGCTGACGGGAAGCGTCGAACCAGTTTTCCGTAACTTACGGCAGTAAACAGGATTGCGATGGTCGCAAAGATATACGCAGTCGCAACATGACCACTGGTCACGCCTGAAACGATACCGAAGGTATCAAACAGGGTCATAGGCTGCATATAGGCTAGGCCAATCATTATAACTGGCATCAGCGTCAGTGTTTTTTTCAGGCTTGCACGCTTAGGTGCGGCAGAGGGATTAGTTTGCATTATTGATGCCCCCTTCGGTAACAATCTGGGCAGATTGTGTCGCAAGGGAGTTCCGCAGGGTACGGAAAGAAGGTTCAGACATGTGTACGTTGCAGGTCGCGCCGTAGTCGTCGCGGAAGCGTGCACCAGACGCATCTGGTAAAGTGGTGAAAAGCCCCATCAAAATTTCCTCTGACTCACGCCATAGCGTGTTTTTAATGACTATCTCTCCGGAAAATGTCCGGCCCCGTAAGGTTTGTTTTTATAACGTTAATGCAAAAAAAATAACCGATACTGTAATAGGCATCGGTTATTCTCAAATTTGCAGGGGCGCATTCTGCCTAAAAACACCCGTCAGTACAAGCGATTATCACACCACCTTCGGAAAAAGCCGAAAAAGTCGCGAACATCAGGAAACAAACGGCATTTCGTAGGGATCTGGCCACTGATAGCGGAAATTACGCTGCTGACAAATACGCTCTCCTGACACCTGTTTTCCCCTTTCCTGTTGGTCCGGACCGTCAAAACGTGGCGTTTGCCAACCCGCTTGTTGGGTCAGCCGGGTGTAAAAAGCTTCACGACTTGGGTGGCCCGGCGCACACAGATTATAGGTGGTAGCGGCGGAAGGTTCCTCGAGCAGTAACACAATTGCCGCAATCACATCATCTAAGTGCACCAAATTCACTGCCTGCTGCCCATGATTGAGCCCCGTTTTACCCGCCAGAAACCGCCCAGGATGACGCCCTGGCCCAACTAAACCAGCCAGACGCAGAATATCCACCGATGTCCCCGGCAGATCATGTAGCCATTGCTCCAGTTTTACCAAGGATTTACCGGCGGGTGTCACAGGATCCAGTACAGTGGTTTCATCACAAATGCCGATGGCCTCACCATAGACTGAGGTAGAGCTAGTAAATAGGATACGTGGGATATGACGTGCTAACGCCATATCGACAATATTTTCCACCGCACGAATATACTGTTCGCTGGTGTCTACTGTGCGCCGTGCTGGCAACGTGATAATCAGGGCATCAGCGTTCAGCAACTCCGCGAGGTCTTCAGCATCACAGTGTATTTCAGGATCTAGATCCAGCCGTTTAGCCTCAATGCCACTGTTACGCGCAGCCTGGACGCCATCTTTCGTTGTTTTAGTACCGCTCACCGCCCAGCCTCTTGCCGACAGAGCTCTGGCCAGCGGCATGCCTAACCAGCCCAGTCCAACGATTGCCACTTTTTTCATCTGATTACCTGCCTCTATCATCTTTTGTAAGATAAGCCTGCGATAAACAAAGATCTTATTCCTGTGAGGGTTTACAGGCCAGTATAATTGTATAAACAAATTTATGATTATGTATGGAAAAAAGGGTTGCCAGTGCCCCTGAATTTGGTTAGGTTACTTGCAAGACACACGAAACTTTAATCGTTGGAAAAATTATGAATCGCATCCGTATTAACCATCATCACCATCACCCTGACTAGTCTTTCAGGCGATGTGTGCTGGGAGACGAAAAGATCTTCCAGTGGTTTGGATGCACAAAAACCCCGGAAGATTTCTTCCGGGGTTTTTTTATGGACACGATTTTAAAAATAATAATTCCGCTCAGGAAAAGCACTAAGAGGACAGGACAGATGTTAGATAACAAACGTATCCGCATTGCGATGCAGAAATCAGGTCGTCTCAGCGACGAATCCCGTGAACTGCTGAGCCGTTGCGGCATTAAAATTAATCTGCAACAACAGCGTTTGATCGCCTTTGCAGAAAATATGCCGATCGATATTCTGCGGGTGCGCGATGACGATATTCCGGGTCTGGTGATGGACGGTGTGGTTGACCTGGGAATTATCGGCGAAAACGTGCTTGAAGAAGAGATGCTGACCCGCCAGGCTCAGGGCGATAATCCGCAGTACACCACACTGCGCCGGCTGGATTTTGGTGGCTGCCGCTTATCACTGGCAATGGCTGCCGATGCCGATTACACCGGACCGGAATGTCTCAACAATAAACGCATCGCAACCTCCTATCCTCATCTGCTTAAACGTTACTTCGACAGTAAAAACCTCTCTTTCAAACCTTGTATGCTGAATGGCTCCGTTGAAGTAGCACCACGCGCGGGCCTGGCCGATGCTATCTGTGACCTGGTTTCCACCGGTGCGACTCTGGAGGCCAATGGCCTGCGCGAAGTGGATGTTATCTACCGCTCTAAAGCCGTCTTGATCCAGCGTGAAGGGGAAATGCCGACGGAAAAACAGTACCTGATCGATAAGCTGATGACCCGTATTCAAGGGGTGATCAAAGCCCGTGAGTCCAAATACATCATGTTACATGCCCCGTCTGAACGTCTGGAAGAGGTTGTTGCTCTACTACCAGGCGCAGAACGTCCGACTATCCTGCCACTGGCTGGAGATCAGGCACGTGTCGCCATGCACATGGTCAGCACCGAAACCTTATTCTGGGAAACCATGGAAAAACTGAAAGCGCTGGGCGCCAGTTCTATCCTAGTCCTGCCGATTGAAAAGATGATGGAGTAAGCGATGAGCGGCTTCGAGACTGTGATTGACTGGAATACCCGTTCTGCGGAACAACAGCAAGCATTGCTGAAACGTCCGGCCCTCTCCTCCTCCGATACCATCAGTCAGACGGTTCACGATGTGCTGACGCAGGTTCGTGAAAAAGGCGACCAGGCCCTGCGCGAGTTCAGCACAAAATTTGACCGCGTGACACCGCAACAGTTTGCCGTGTCAGCGCAAGAGATTGATGCAGCAGTGAACCGTGTCAGCGAAGAGCTGAAAGCGGCGATGCAAACCGCAGTAGAAAATATCGATATGTTTCATCAGGCCCAGGTATTTCCTGGGGTGGATATTGAAACTCGCCCAGGGGTACGCTGTCAGCAAGTGACTAGGCCGATCCGTTCGGTAGGACTCTACATTCCTGGGGGATCCGCGCCACTGTTCTCGACAGTACTGATGCTGGCAACCCCGGCGCGCATTGCTGGCTGCGAAAAAGTGGTGCTCTGCTCTCCGCCGCCGATTGCCGATGAGATCCTGTTTGCCGCCAGACTGTGCGGCGTCAGTGAAGTGTTCCAAGTCGGTGGTGCACAGGCGATTGCCGCCATGGCCTTTGGCAGTGAAACCGTACCGAAAGTGGATAAAATTTTCGGCCCAGGCAACGCTTGGGTAACCGAAGCTAAACGCCAAGTCAGCCAGCGTTTAGACGGGGCAGCCATTGATATGCCAGCAGGTCCATCTGAAGTCTTGGTCATCGCTGATGAGCAGGCAACTGCGGCCTTTGTTGCCTCAGATCTGCTCTCTCAAGCAGAACATGGTCCAGATTCGCAGGTGGTGTTACTGACTCCTTCCACCACACTGGCAGAAGCTGTCGCCGATGAAATTAACCGTCAGTTAGCAGTATTGCCGCGTGCCGATACCGCCCGTCAAGCACTGGAAAGCAGTCGTCTGATCGTTGCCCGTGACCTGCAACAATGCATTGAAATCTCCAACCAATACGGTCCAGAACATCTGATTATTCAGACCCGTGATGCCCGCCAATGGGTGGAGCAGATCACCAGTGCAGGGTCAGTGTTCCTCGGCGACTGGTCACCGGAATCTGCCGGCGACTACGCCTCTGGGACAAACCACGTATTACCGACTTACGGTTATACAGCGACCTACTCAAGCCTAGGCCTGGCGGATTTCCAAAAACGCATGACTATCCAAGAGTTATCACCGGTCGGATTCTTAACGCTGGCACCGGCGATTGAACAATTGGCGGCAGCTGAACGTCTCGATGCCCACAAAAATGCCGTTACGTTACGGGTAAATGCCCTTAAGGAGAAAGTATGACAGGTTCCGTTGAGCAACTGGCACGTAAAAATGTCAGAGAGCTGACCCCGTATCAGTCTGCCCGTCGCCTGGGGGGCAAAGGGGATGTCTGGTTAAATGCTAATGAATATCCGCTGGCAGTGCCGTTTGAACTCACTCAACAGACACTGAACCGTTACCCGGAATGTCAGCCCGTGCAGGTGATCGAACGCTACGCCGGTTACTGCGGACTGGAGAGCAATCAGGTGCTGGTCAGCCGTGGTGCTGACGAAGGTATCGAACTGCTGATGCGCGCTTTCTGTGAGCCGGGACAGGATAAAATTATGTTTTGTCCGCCGACCTATGGCATGTACAGCGTCAGCGCGGAAACCTTTGGCATTGAGGCGATCACCGTTCCTGCCCGCGAGGATTGGCAACTGGATCTGCCCGCCATCCTCAGTCAGCTGGATGGCGTAAAGCTGCTGTATCTGTGCAGCCCGAATAACCCAACCGGTAACCTGCTGAATAGTGAAGATATTCGTAAGCTTCTGGAAGCCACCGCCGGTAAAGCACTGGTGATTGCCGATGAAGCCTATATCGATTTCTGTCCAGAAGCCTCTCTAACCGGCTGGATCAGTGATTATCCGCACTTGGTAGTACTGCGTACTCTCTCCAAGGCCTTTGCGCTGGCAGGGCTGCGCTGTGGTTTTACCCTCGGCAGCCCAGAGGTGATAAGCCTGCTGTTAAAAGTGATTGCCCCCTACCCGCTGTCCACGCCGGTAGCGGACATCGCCGCCCAGGCACTGAGTCGCGAGGGCCTCGCGGCCATGCGCAAGCGTGTGGCAGAGCTGAATGACACCCGTCAATGGCTGCTGGAACAGTTACAGGCCTGTCCACTGGTGACCGCTGCCTATAACAGCTCCACCAACTACTTACTGGCAAAATTTGACGACTCCCCGCAGGTGTTCCGTAGCCTTTGGGATCAGGGCATTATTCTGCGCGATCAGAATAAAAACCCAGGTCTGGCTGGCTGCCTGCGTATCTCTATCGGCACCCGACAGGAATGCGAAATCCTAATGACTGCCCTGAACAACATGACATCTGCGGAGAACGCATGAACCAGAAAACCCTGTTTATTGACCGCGACGGTACCCTGATTTCCGAGCCTCCCGTTGATTTCCAAGTGGATCGTCTGGACAAACTGCGCTTTGAGGCCGGGGTTATCCCTGCGTTACTGAGCTTGCAGGCTGCCGGTTATCGTCTGGTAATGATCACCAATCAGGATGGTCTGGGCACCGACAGTTTTCCTCAAGCCGATTTTGACGGCCCGCATAACCTGATGATGCAGGTGTTCACCTCTCAGGGGATCCATTTTGATGAAGTGCTGATTTGTCCACATAAGCCGGAAGATGGCTGTGACTGTCGTAAACCCCACACCAAGATGGTCCTGCCGTGGTTAGAAGACGGTGTGATCGATCAAGCCAACAGCTACGTGATCGGCGATCGTCAAACCGATATCACTCTGGCAGAGAATATGGGCATCCAGGGGATCCGCTATGCTGAAGAAGAAAACTTCTGGCCGCAGATCACCGAGCGTCTGACCCGTCGAGACCGTCATGCTCTGGTACAACGCAATACCAAAGAGACGCGTATTACCACAGAGGTATGGCTGGACCGTGAAGGTGACAGCAAAATCAGTACCGGAGTCGGCTTCTTTGACCATATGCTGGATCAAATTGCGACCCACGCCGGTTTCCGCATGAATATTGATGTTAAAGGCGATCTCTATATCGATGATCACCATACTGTCGAAGATACGGGTTTGGCGCTGGGTGAAGCACTGCTAAAAGCGCTGGGGGATAAGCGCGGTATTGGCCGTTTCGGCTTTGTGCTACCAATGGACGAATGTCAGGCACGTTGTGCGTTGGATATCTCTGGTCGGCCTTATTTGGTGTATAAGGCCGAGTTTAATTACCAGCGGGTCGGCGATTTGAGCACCGAGATGATCGAGCACTTCTTCCGCTCACTCTCCTACAGCATGGCCTGTACCCTGCACCTGAAAACCAAAGGTCACAACGATCACCATCGTGCAGAAAGTCTGTTTAAAGCCTTTGGTCGTACCTTACGCCAAGCCATTCAGGTCAACGGTAATACGTTGCCGAGCTCAAAGGGAGTTCTGTAATGGATGTGGTTATTTTAGACACTGGCTGCGCTAACCTCTCTTCGGTGAGATGGGCGGTAGAACGTCTCGGCTATCAACCTGTCGTCAGCCGAGAGAAGCACGTGGTCCTCAACGCCGATAAATTATTTCTGCCAGGCGTAGGCACCGCCCGTGCCGCCATGGAACAGCTGCGTGAACGCGAACTGGTAGAACTGATTAAGACCTGTACCCAGCCGGTGCTGGGGATCTGCTTGGGAATGCAACTGCTAGGTCAGCGCAGCGAAGAAAATACCGGCATCGATACTCTGGATATTATCCATGAGCCGGTGGCGCAGATGGAAACCGGTTCATTGCCACTGCCGCACATGGGCTGGAATCAGCTAACGCCACAAGCCGGCCACCCACTGTTCCGTAATATTCCTGCGGAAAGCTATTTCTACTTTGTGCACAGCTACGCCATGCCGGTGAATGCTTGCACCATCGCCCAATGTGATTACGGTCAGCCGTTCTCCGCTGCGGTGCAGAAGGATAATTTCTACGGCGTACAGTTCCATCCAGAGCGTTCAGGAAAAGCCGGCGCTCAATTGATTAAAAATTTCCTGGAGATGTAATGATTATCCCCGCTCTTGACCTGATTGAAGGTACTGTTGTTCGTCTACATCAGGGAGATTATGCCCAGCAACGTGATTACGGTAATGATCCGCTGCCACGCCTGCAGGCTTACCAGCAGGAAGGTGCCGAGGTACTGCACCTGGTTGACCTGACCGGTGCTAAAGATCCGGCCGCCCGACAGATCCCACTGCTGAAAAAATTACTGTCCGGCGTTTCCGTGCCGGTACAGGTAGGTGGCGGTATTCGTAGCCGCGAAGATGTGGCCGCCTTATTGGCCGCCGGTGCTGCACGGGTGGTGGTAGGCTCGACCGCTATCCGTCAGCCACAAGAAGTGAAAGCCTGGTTTAACGAGTTCGGTGCCGATGCCATTGTCCTAGCCTTGGATATCCGAATTGATGAAAATCAGCGCAAAGAAGTAGCGATCAGCGGTTGGCAGGAAGCCAGTGGTATCACTCTGGAACAAGTCATCGAAGATTATCAGTCTGTGGGCCTGAAACATGTACTCTGTACTGATATCTCCCGCGACGGTACCTTGGCTGGTTCTAACGTCGAGCTGTATCAGGAAGTGACCGCCCGCTATCCGCAGGTGGCGTTTCAGTCCTCCGGTGGCATCGGCTCATTGGACGATATCGCTGCCCTGCGTAACAGTGGCGTCAAAGGCGTGATCGTTGGTCGTGCCCTGCTGGAAGGTAAATTCACCGTGACGGAGGCTATTGCATGCTGGCAAAACGGATAATTCCTTGTTTGGACGTGCGCGACGGCCAGGTCGTCAAAGGCGTCCAGTTCCGTAACCACGAAATTATTGGTGATATCGTCCCGCTGGCAAAACGCTATGCAGAAGAAGGTGCCGATGAATTAGTCTTTTATGATATCACCGCCTCATCCGATGAGCGCGTGGTGGATAAAAGCTGGGTGTCTCGGGTCGCAGAAGTGATTGATATCCCGTTCTGTGTGGCGGGTGGTATCAAATCTGCCGAGCAGGCCGCGCAATTGCTCTCCTTCGGTGCTGATAAAATTTCGATCAACTCGCCAGCCCTGGCAGACCCGGACCTGATCAGCCGTCTGGCGGATCGCTTTGGGGTACAGTGCATCGTGGTGGGTATCGATACCTGGTGTGATGAAAATACCGGTCTATACCATGTTAATCAGTACACCGGGGATGAATCCCGGACCCGAGTGACCCAGTGGCAGACTGCTGATTGGGTACAGGAAGTACAGAAACGTGGCGCTGGCGAAATTGTCCTCAATATGATGAATCAGGACGGCGTGCGTAATGGTTATGACCTCAAACAGCTGAAAATGATCCGTGAACGTTGTCATGTGCCGTTAATTGCATCCGGCGGCGCAGGCACCATGCAGCACTTCTTAGAGGCGTTCCGAGACACCAATATCGACGGTGCGCTGGCGGCGTCAGTGTTCCATAAACAACTGATTAATATTGCAGAGTTAAAAGCTTTCCTGCAATCCAATGATGTGGAGATCCGCGCGTGCTAACCGCAGAACAACTCTCCCAGCTCGACTGGGAAAAAACCGACGGCATGATCCCTGCCATCATTCAGCATAAAGTCTCAGGCGAAGTCCTGATGCTGGGCTATATGAATGCACAGGCGCTGGAAGAGACACTGACCAGCGGCAATGTGACCTTCTGGTCACGCACCAAAGGCCGCTTATGGACCAAAGGCGAATCCTCCGGCAACTTCCTGAAAGTCGTGAGTATCACCCCAGATTGTGACAATGACAGTCTGCTGGTCTTAGCCAATCCGCTGGGGCCTACCTGCCATACCGGTACCAGCAGTTGCTTCTCGCCAGCAGAAAGCGACTGGGGATTCCTTTATCAGTTAGAGCAATTACTGGCCGCACGCAAGTCGGCGGATCCGGACAGCTCCTACACGGCCAGTCTCTACGCCCGCGGCACCAAACGTATCGCTCAGAAAGTGGGTGAGGAAGGGGTTGAAACTGCACTGGCGGCTACCGTCAATGACCGCTTCGAACTGACTAACGAAGCCTCGGATCTGGTCTACCACCTGCTGGTACTGTTACAAGATCAGGAACTCGACCTTAGCGCAGTGATCAATAATCTGCGTGCTCGTCATCAAAAAGCAGAGTAATCAGCTGCTATCCGTCCCGGTAACCCGCCGGGACGGCGTTTTACAATAATTCCCCGCTCTCCCCGCCTAAAATTCTACTGCCATTATTAAATTTTCGGTGACCGATCGCCAAACCCCATTCCGAATCACGCTAAGCTGCAGACTAGCACCTTATGGGAGGGTCCGATGAATTATTATTCCAGTCCGGTCTATACCAGACTCTCAGAGTACTTGTTTAACTGCCGAAAAAACTCGGTAAATGTCCGTATCGCGCTGGTATTACTGCGTAAAATAGATCAGTTTCCCGCCATCAACATTGAAGAAGTGGCGCTGCAGGCCCATACCACACCGCCCAGTGTCACTCGCTTTTGTAAACAGCTCGGTTATCCCCGCTTCCTCGCACTTAAACAGGATCTACAGCCTTACCCAGGTGCTTGGCTGTCGCCCTCCACCTCTTACCCACAACCGGGACTACAGGAAATAGACTGGCAACAGGTTATCCATCGCCACCTCTCCCAGGCCACTTGTCGACAGATTGCCAGCGCATTGTTTAGTAGCCGCGAACTGTTGCTGCTCGGAAATGACTACAGTTTTACCTGCTCCAGCTTACTGCGTGAGGTGCTAACCTGTGACCAACGTAAGGTCTACCAACTGCACCGCCAGAGTGACAGCCAACTGTTAGCCGCCTTTATCCGCCAGTGCGACACGGTGCTACTGACCGACCTGACCGGCGACTGGCGGCGGCACCATCCGGAGTTAGTTATACCACTGAGCCGGTCTACCACTATCTGCTTCACTGCCTGCCCATCACCGGGTTTTGATTACACCTTAGACTTCAGTCGCATCCCAGGATTCTTCCGCTCCCATTACTTTTCGTCACAGATGCTGGTCAGCACAGTCTGTCATCTGCTCCACCAGACAAGCCTGCTGACGGCGGCCACCTCCTCATTTTCCTAAATCTGAAAATGGATCCAGTTGCCAGCAATAAAGGGCTGTTTTAGCGTGGAGTGATGGATAGAACTCGAACAGGGAGGTCAGATGTCAGTGTCTTCAGTCCTAGCAGTGCAACTGTTACAGGCCGTCGGTGGCAAGGATAACGTTCGCCATTTCAGCCATTGTGCAACGCGGTTGCGCCTACAACTTGCTCGCCCTGAGGCCTGCAATGATGCCCATATCCGCCAACTTGACGGTGTGCTGGGCACGGTGACGATCAACGGTCAGTATCAGATTATCATCGGCCACCAAGTGACGGCGGTTTACCAGCAACTGGCCGAACTGTCAGGCCAATATCCATCCGGGGCGGTTGCATCCGAGTCTCCCAAGCAGAGGAAAAAAGTGGCCCTCTTCGATATCCTTTCTGGGGGTTTTCTGCCGCTGATCGGTCTATTAGCCGGGGGCGGTATGCTGAAAGTACTACTGACAGTGATAGCGGCTGTCACTCCCTCCATGGCGACACAAAGCAGTTATCACGTTCTGGCGGTGATCGCCAATGCCCCTTTCTGGTTTTTACCTGCCTTGCTGGGGTGCTCGCTGGCCAAACGCCTCGGTGCTAACCCCTATATGGGCCTGATTATCGGAGCCTCCCTGCTAGACCCCGCCCTAACCGGACTGCTCAGCCAGCCGGACAGCAACTTTCTGGGCATTCCTCTACTGTCTGCGCAATACGCCTACAGTGTCTTTCCGGTCTTTATTGCTGTCAGCGCTGGCTACTGGCTGGAAAAAGGACTGCTGGCCCTGTTACCGGATTTTTTACAGTTAGTACTGGTGCCCATGCTCTGCCTAATGATCATTATTCCAGTCACCCTGTTGGTGTTTGGTCCATTCGGTATGGCTCTCGGTGAACAACTGGCACGGGGCATTACCTGGCTGCAAACCACTAATGGCCTACTGTGTGGCGTGTTCGTCGGTGCCGTTTATACCTTTATTGTGATGATGGGCCTGCATTGGGGGTTAGTCCCAGTGATACTGGCTAACTTGGCTCAGGGCGGAGACCCAATATTTGCTATCGGTGGTATGGCTGCCTTTTCGCAGATGGGCGTAGCTCTCGGTGTCTTACTGACACGCCCTCCTCAAAAGCTACGTCGGTTACTGAATAGCGCGCTACTGCCGGCGATGATCAGTGGCGTCACAGAACCCATTATTTACGGAGTGATGATGCCATTCCGCCGACTATTTATTTATGCCGCCATCGCCGCCGCCATTGGCGGTGGGTTCAACGGCTATTACCGCGTCAATATGGTGACGTGGTCATTTGCCAGCCTGCCCGGCATACCGGCTTTCAGTCCAACTGGCCTCTATCTGGCCTCGGTGGGCATTACATTGGCCAGCAGCGCACTTATGGTAGTGATGTTCGGCTACCGCAACCGCGTACCCACGACACAGGAAGCAACTCCATGACTATCGAAAAACGGTTCCCGCACGATTTCTTATGGGGTGGCGCCATCGCCGCCAATCAGGCCGAGGGGGCTTGGCAAGAAGGAGGAAAAGGCTGGAGTGTGGCCGACATTAACCGTTTTACTCCCGATAAAGCCCTAAGCAGCCTCTCTAACAAAGAGATCGACAGTGCCACTATCCGCCGGTTAATGGCTGATACCGACAGTGTTTTTCCCAAGCGGCTTGGTATCGATTTTTACCATCGATATGAAGAAGATCTAAAGCTGATTGCCGCCACCGGTATTAAAGCCTTTCGTACCTCAATCAGCTGGTCACGACTATTTCCCCGCGGCGATGAGGTCGAGCCCAACCCACACGCCTTGGAATGGTATGACCGGCTGATATCGGCCATCTGTCGTCATGGAATGCAACCGATAATCACCCTTTCCCACTATGAAATGCCGCTGCAACTGGCACTCGAGTATCACGGCTGGTCAGACCGACGGTTAATCGACTTTTTTGTACGCTTCGCCAAAGTCTGCCTGCAGCGCTATCAGCATCAAGTACGATATTGGATACCCGTCAATCAAATTAATATGATCCACTTCGAATCCTTTAACCACCTTGGGATCCCCGAAGACAGTGTGGCGAATATTCACACTGCCAAATATCAGGCAGTTCATCATGAAATGGTGGCCTCAGCCAAAATTAAACAGTTTGCACAGCAGCTCAACCCAAACTTGCAAATTGGTGTGATGCTGTATTGCGATTACGCCTATCCGTCGGGGACGGAGCCGCAGGATGTGCTGGCTACGCTACAGCGTAACCAGATGGAGTTTTATATGGCAGATGTGCTGCTGCGCGGGCGCTATCCAGGCTATGCGTTACGCTATTTTGCTGACAGGGATATTCCGTTACACATCACCGATGATGATCAACAGTCCCTCAGCCATACCGCTGACTTTATGTCGTTCTCTTACTACTACACCACGATCAGTGACCGTGATACCGTGGCACAGACTGCAGAACACTGCCGTGCCAATCCGTTATTGGAAGCAAACCCTTGGGGTTGGGCCATTGACCCAGTAGGTCTGCGTACCGTCCTAAATATCTATTGGGATCGCTGGCAAAAGCCACTGATGGTCACCGAAAACGGCATCGGCTATTTCGATACTCCGCACCAGGGGATCATCAACGATGATTACCGGATTGCGTATCTTCAGGGCCATTTGCGTTCGGTATTGGAGGCTATCCACGACGGTATCCCAGTGATTGGCTATTGTCTGTGGTCGCCGATTGATATCGTCAGTTGCTCCTCCTCACAAATGGAGAAACGGTACGGACTGATTTATGTTGATTTAGATGATTATGGCCAAGGGAGTACTCGCCGGATATGCAAGAAAAGTTACTACTGGTATCAGCATACCATCGCTAACCGCGGAAAGGATTTACCTTCTCAGACAGGATCATAATGATTATCTCTGCGTACCGTCTGTTTCAGATGATAAAATATGATAGATTAACTAAAGAGTGACCCCATCACGTCGGGCAGCAGCGGTTTTCTGCCCGTTCGATAATAACCCGTCATCTAAGGCGGGAGCTCATTGACTATCACAACAACACTATCAGGACTGTGCAGACTATGACTTTCACCCGTAAATTACGTTTATCCTTGCTGACGGCCTTACTGGCAGGCGCTCCTTTTATCAGTCAAGCTGCACTGCAGCAAGTACGTTTCGCCGTGGACCCTACCTATCCGCCCTTTGAGTCCAAGACTTCTGATGGAAAACTGGTCGGCTTTGATATCGACCTCGGCAATGCTTTGTGTAAGCAAATGGATGTTAAATGTGTTTGGGTAGAAAATGAATTTGATGGCATGATCCCAGCCCTGAAAGCACGCAAATTTGACGCGATCCTGTCGGATATGGGCCTGACCCAAGAACGCTTGAAGCAAATCGACTTTACCGTTCCCATCTATAACACGCCGGTGATGCTGGTGGCCCGTAAAGGTTCCGGCTTACTGCCGACCGCTGAGTCTCTGAAAGGGAAAAGCATCGGTGTCGAGCAAGGAACCGTTCAGGAGCGTTATGCTCGCGCCAAATGGCAGCCGAATGGCGTGAATATCGTCTCTTACGGCGATCAAGCTCAGGTTGAGAATGACCTCGTAGCTGGACGTATTGATGCTGAATTTACTGATGGCGCGCAAGCAGGTATCGGCTTCTTAAAATCGCCGGCAGGTAAAGACTTTGCCTTATCCGGTCCAGCCGTAGAAGACCCGATTATCGGCCCAGGAACTGCGATCGGCCTACGTAAAGGGGATACCGAACTGCGTACTGCTCTCGATACCGCGTTCGAGAAAATCAAAGCTGACGGCACCTTTGATAAACTGCAGAAAAAATATTTCACTACTGATATTTCAGCGAAATAAACACTCAGGCCGGGTATTACTCTGATACCCGGCTCTCTACGTCTCAGCCAGTCTCCCTTGCAGGTTTCCACCATGAACACCTGCCCTGATGCAGGAAACACACTCGATGCAGCAACACTGCCATCCGATACGTTCTGGTACCTTCGGTACCCAGCGGCAAATCACCAGCTACCACTATGGTGACAGTGAGGACCGCCACGTCTATATCCAAGCCGCCCTTCACTGCGATGAACTACCCGGGGTAGCCGTGGCATGGTATCTAAAGCAACAATTCAGTACCCTTGAAAGTCAGGGTAAGCTACGTGCCGCTATCACGCTTGTGCCCGTCGCGAACCCGCTGGGTTTCTCACAGCATTTACAAGGACAGCCATTAGGTCGCTTCGATAGCCTTTCCGGCCAAGATTTTAACCGCCAGTTTCCCGCCCTCGGGGAGAGTCTAGCCGCGCGGGTAGAACCTAATCTTGGGGACAATGCTGAGCATAATCGCCGAGTGATCCGTGACGCCATCGATGATTATTTCAATGACTATTGGCCAGCCACTGAGCTTGAATCTCAGCGGGCTATCCTGATGAAAATGGCGTGTAAAGCTGATCTGATGATTGATATTCATTGTGACTGGGAGGCGGTTGCTCACCTATACACCACTCCGCAAGCCTGGCCACAAGTGTCGGTACTCGGCCATTATCTCGGCTGTCAGACGGCATTGATTGCCGACATTTCGGGGGGGGAACCCTTTGATGAGGCCTGTGCTGAGCCTTGGTATACCCTACAGCGGCATTTTTCAGCACAATATCCACTACCTGAAGCCCTGAAACCCGTGACCTTAGAATTACGCGGAGCCCGAGATGTCAGTCATGAGCAGGCTCGTCAGGATGCTCAGGGGATTATTGATGGTCTGACAGCACTCGGCTATATCGATGGCCCGGTGCCGCCTTTACCTGAATTTCCTGCACCGCTGGAGGCAGAATTGGCAGGTTGTGAATACCTGACAGCTCCACACGCCGGGGTGATCCTCTATACCCGTGAGCCAGGAGAGTGGATAAATGCAGGGGAAGTGGTAGCTGAAATCCTTGATCCGATCAGTGATCAACTCACGCCACTGGTCTGCCAGCATGCCGGGCTGTTATACGCCCGCCACTGGGTACGTTTTGCGACTGCAGGTATGCTGGTGGTGCGCCTAGCGGGGGGAGAAGCAAAACGTGAAGGGCCGCTGCTGGTACCATAAAGGGATATTAGAGCGGTAGGCCCAAATTATGGGCCTACCCTGTTCCTTTAACGGGGATTAGTTTTTATTATTGCCACCAGAGAAAAGCTGATAGAGCTTACCCCAGAGGCTATTTCGTAAGCGTTGAAGTTCATGTTGGTATTCTTCAACTTTTACAGTCAGGCGTTGGTTTGCTTCCAAGCTCGTGTGCAGGGTATTTTCAAGAGCAGTTTTCTGCTCAATCTGCGCTTCCAGAGCTGCGGTCATCTCATTTTTTTTCCCTGTCAGGATTTGCACCTGATGTGCCAATGCTTGGCATTCATTCTGCAGTGAGTCGTGCTGTGACTGTAAATGCTGATGTCCGGTTTCGTAGGCTTCGTGATTGAAATGGAGCTGCTGATTAGCGGTGGTCAGTTCGCTAATCTGATGCTGGCTCTCACGATTGGCTTGTGTCAGATGACGGATATCATTT
Source organism: Tatumella saanichensis (assembly GCF_000439375.1). Taxonomy (GTDB): domain Bacteria; phylum Pseudomonadota; class Gammaproteobacteria; order Enterobacterales; family Enterobacteriaceae; genus Tatumella; species Tatumella saanichensis. The sequence continues at coordinate 85,514 of NZ_ATMI01000041.1, read as the reverse complement.
TCAAGGCGGCATTTTAGATCCATCAGCATCACTTCTGGGCGGCTGCTGATCAATGCTTCATAGGTATCTGCCAAATAGGTTGTCTCAAACTCTGAACGCTCTGCAATGGCATACTGGCGGAAATAGGCTTGTAGCAATAGATAGAAATGGCTGTAGGCCTGCCAGTCTTTGAGTGTCGATAAACTCCAACTTAGAAAATCAACACTATAATTAAGATAGTTCTGACGCAAGCTCGCATATTCTTCAGACGATAGGATAAAACCGTTCAGTTTTTCGATAGCCTCTAAAGAACATTGGTACGACTGTTCACGAGTATTAGAAAGTGAACCTTGGCGATTATCTTTATGAGTAATTAATACCTCATCACAAACACTGATTGCGTCTGCCTGCAACATGATTGCACAGACAAAGTACAGGTCATTACTGGTACGGATTTCTTGGAAATGTAATCCACTGCGAATAATCAGATCACGACTAATCAGTTTATCCCATGCCCACCAGATAAAGCTTCGAAAAAAGTTGTTCCTGACGTCCGATACCGTAAAAGTCTGAGTATCAGGCAATGATCCGCGGGAAATCGTCCAGTCAGCATCGGTAATTTTACCGTTATTGTCATCCAAGGTATTGCTGCGGAACACAACAATATCAGAGCCGGTATCCTTTGCCTGATTATATGAGCGTTCAAGCATCTCATAACTGTAAATGTCATCATCATCTAAGAAAATGACATATTCGCCCTGAGCAAATTCCATTCCACGATTTCGCGAGTAGCCTGCTCCATGATTATCATCATTGATCAACAATTTGAAACGCGTATCACTGTCACATTTATTGCGGATAATGTCAGCAGTATTATCATCGGAAGCATCATCAATAAAAATCACCTGAATTTCAGCCAGTGTCTGCTCCGAAATTCTTTCTAGAGTTTCAGAGATATAACTCTCAGCATTATAAGTGGTGATAATAGCAGTGATTTTTGGCGCTGACATGATACCTTCCTTATTTTATCAATCATTATGATATTACAATGACCAGTAATGATGATTTTTAATAAGGATACAGGTATCAATAGGTAAAAACATTGAGAATATTCCAGAATTCTTAATCAATCTAACGACTCAGACTAGGACACTGATGAGTGCCGAAAAAAAACCCGAAGAGATTATCTTCGGGTTTGAGATTACGGCCTACTAAAACTTTAGTCTAACCACTCGGTGTGGAAAGTCCCTTCTTTATCGATACGCTTATAAGTATGCGCACCAAAGTAGTCACGCTGCGCCTGGATCAGGTTAGCAGGCAACACTTCTGAGCGATAACTATCATAGTAAGCAATCGCTGCAGAGAAGGTTGGTGTTGGGATACCGTTCTGTACCGCGTAAGCGACCACATCACGCAGCGCCTGTTGGTATTCATCAGCGATATTCTTGAAGTAAGGCGCCAGCAGCAGGTTTGCAATCTCTGCGTTCTCTGCATAAGCATCAGTGATCTTCTGCAGGAATTGAGCACGGATAATACAACCCGCACGGAAGATCTTGGCGATCTCACCGTACTGCAGATCCCAATCGTATTGCTCTGAGGCAGCACGTAACTGAGAGAAGCCCTGGGCGTAAGAGACGATTTTACCCAGATACAGCGCGCGACGGACTTTTTCGATAAAGCCAGCACTGTCTTCGGTGATGGTCTTGGCCGTTGGACCGCTCAGCACTTTAGAGGCAGCAACGCGCTGAGTTTTCAGTGATGACAGGTAACGGGCGAATACAGACTCAGTGATCAGCGACAGTGGCTCGCCTAAATCCAGAGAGCTCTGGCTGGTCCATTTACCGGTTCCTTTGTTCGCGGCTTCATCAAGGATCACATCAACTAGGTATTTCCCTTCTTCATCTTTCTTAGTGAAGATATCTTTGGTGATGTCGATCAGGTAGCTGTTCAGTTCACCGGCATTCCAGTCGCTGAAGGTCTCAGCCAGCTGTTCGTTGCTCAGACCCAGTGCACCTTTCAGTAAAGAATAAGCTTCAGCAATCAGCTGCATGTCACCGTATTCGATACCGTTATGAACCATTTTCACATAGTGACCAGCACCATTAGGACCGATGTAGGCAACACAAGCTTCGCCTTCTGCACGAGCAGCAATCTGATCAAGGATAGGAGCAACTAGCTGATAAGCTTCTTTCTGACCGCCTGGCATGATAGAAGGCCCTTTCAATGCACCTTCTTCACCACCGGAAACACCGGTACCGATAAAGTTAAAACCCTGCTCCGAGAGTTCTTTATTACGACGAATGGTATCTTTGTAGAAGGTGTTACCACCATCGATCAAGATATCACCCTTATCCAAGTGTGGAGTCAGAGATGCGATAGTTTTGTCTGTGGCTTCACCGGCCTGAACCATTAACAGGATACGACGCGGTTTTTCCAATGATTCAACAAATTCTTCAACACTGTAATAAGGTGCCAGCTTTTTATCTGCGTTCTCAGCGATAACTTCATCGGTTTTTTCACGAGAACGGTTAAAAATTGACACGGTGTAGCCACGGCTTTCAATGTTAAGAGCCAGGTTACGGCCCATTACCGCCATACCGACGACACCGATTTGTTGCTTGGACATCTCAATCTCCTGTCAGATCAACTCAGGGTATGTTCACTGATAATATAATTTACTGATGAACGATAAAAGTTTGCATTAAAACTACCAGCATCTGGAAGAGTGCACCAGTATTTCCGCACAATCCGGCAATGACAGTGTAAGGACTGAGCATCACCGCGCTAATCAGTCATGACTGTAAACGCAGTCTGCGCCAAGTATTGATGAAAAGGCTCATCGAAGGATATTTTTATACACGTCCATTGTTTTATCGATCACGCCACTGGATGAAAACTTTTCAATGACCAGATTGCGCCCGTTACGCCCCATCCTTTGGCGAAGTTCAGGGCTTGTCAGCAATTTTTTCAACTGTGCACCAAATCGCTCTTCGTCACCTTTGTGCACCAGATAACCGGTAATACTATCAACAATAATACTTTTGCAGCCGCCGCTATCATAGGCGATGCAGGCACGTCCTTTTGAAGCAGCTTCCAGTAAAATCCGCGGTACACCCTCAGGATACATAGTAGGTAGCGCCACGACGTTTGCTTGAGAAATCAAGGAGTCGATATCTTTACGGGTACCCAGCCACTCAATATCGCCCTCTGAATGCCAACGTTCAATCTCATTTTCACGGATAGCATCAGGATCGTCAGCAACCAAAATGCCAGCCACCCACAGTCTGAAAGGTATCCCCTCAGCTGCCAGTTTTTTTCGGATGTTGATCAGTGTCGTTAGGCCTTTGTTGTGCAACATACGGCTGGCAAAAAAGACCACAGGTACCCCGCTTTCAGCTTCTTCAGAATAGCCATATAAACGGGTATCCACACCACAACCATCAATAACTGATGCGTAATGATGATTGAATTTTACATAACGACTAAATACTGCTAAGTCATCCTGATGTTCAAAAACAATATGGCTGCGGGGATTAGAGAAAATAGTGCTATAAAGCAGACATACCAGCTTTCTGAGAATGTTTTCATACCAACGGCGGGGTTCAAAAACACGGCCAAGTCCGACAATATTGGCGACCATCGGTGTTTTACGGAAACGTGAGTAGACCCCACCAATGATGATCGGTTTGATGGTCACACAATGGACAATTGAGGGGTTAATTTTACTGAGTATTTTAAATGTTTTAAGGGCCGAACTTATAAATCCGAAGAGATTATAGGACCTTTCTTGTAGTGGCAGCGGAAAGCATTGCAGTCCCAGTTCGGTAAATTTTTTTAGAAACTCATCACCATGGAAACGGGTTATCACACAGACATCATAACCCGCACCCTTAGCGGATAGGGCTCTTTCTAACCAGTGAAGATCAAAGTACCAGTCGGAATTTATAAAATAACATATTTTATTCATATGATTTCAGGATAGTGTTCAGAGGCTCTTCCTGCGATTGAGAACTCCGTCCATCACGCCCTTAAAGAAAAAATAAATTCGCTTTTTTCTCTCCGGACCACGTAACGATGACAATAGATATTTTATCAACCGTAATGAAATGGCGGTCATACTAAAAAACGGCTTCCCAGCAAGGATATATCGTGAGAGTAACATATTTCTCACCAAATAATAGACTTTCCAAGCAGGGACTCTGTCCGTCGGGGAAGTTTTTATATCGTGATGAATCACTAGATTAGGATGATAAAGGATTTTTTTACCTGCAACATGTAATTTCCATGAGTAGAAGACATCATCGAAATAGATAAAAATATCTTTATCTATGAACTGCCATGTCCTCACAAGCAAATCATGGCTTATTACGCAACCAACGAAGGAAAATGTTACAACCTCAGTAACCTGGTCAACCTGTGGAATAAAATCCTGTGGCCGTTTGAGATATTTTAGACTAGAGGCGAATGTTCCTTGGGAAGTCCTCCAAGGAACATTCATCTTACACAACTGCCCCTTTGTATCGAGCACCTTTGCACAATACAAAGAATACTCCGGACGACAAATTTCCTGAAATCGTTCGATAAAACTGCTGTCCGGATAAGCATCATCATCAAAAAAAAGAACCCAGTCTGACTTAACGTGTTGAGCGATATATTCGGCTCCCAGTGCAAACCCTGCAGCCCCTCCGCAATTTTGTGTAGCGGTGAGGACTTCCAATCGTGGATCATTTTGTTGAGCCAGAATTTCCGACGTACCGTCTGAGGAGCAATTATCCACAACCACAACAGTACTGAAAGGAAGTGCTAGGGTTGCTTCCAATGTTGTCAGCAATTTCTCACACCGGTTATAGGTAACGATCAGACTGACGATCTTCATCTTACATTAACCGCAAAAGCCGGCATTTGTTTACCACTGTCAATGCTATTCAAATAGAGTTCAGCCACCTTCAATGCTTCACCAATCGTCACATCCATATCCAAGTAGCGATACGTTGCCAATCGGCCGACAAAAGTGACTTTAGTCTCTTTTTCCGCCAGGCTAACATATTCTTCGAGCATAGCCATCTCACCCATCTGACGAATTGGGTAGTAAGGAATATCATCTTCCTCGCATTTACGGCTGAACTCTTTATAGCAAATTGAACCAGAGTGCTGTTCCCAAGGTGAAAAATATTTATGTTCAGTAATACGAGTAAACGGCACCTGTTCTGAACAATAGTTCATCACAGCCGTTCCTTGATAATCACCTTGATGTCGGATGGTTTCAAAATCCAAGGTCCGATAGCCCAGACGACCAAAGGCATACTGATAGTATGCATCCAGCGGGCCAGTAAAGAACACATGATCAGCGTCATCCGAGTCAGCGTCCTGGTAGCTACGATTCAGTTCAACCTCGATATTCGGATGACGGAGGATATTTTCAACCAGTACGGTATAGCCCTCTTTCGGCATGCCCTGATATTTGTGGTTGAAATAATTATCATCGTAATTAAATCGAACCGGCAGACGCTTCAGGATAGAGGCAGGCAATTCCGCCGGGGACATTCCCCACTGCTTAATGGTGTAACCTTTAAAGAACGCTTCATAGAGTTCTTTACCAATAAAGCGCATTGCCTGCTCTTCGAAGGTTTGCGGATCAGTGATAGAGGTGTCAGCTTTCTCTTCGATCAACTTTTTCGCTTGTTCCGGGGAACAAGTCGTTTTAAAAAACTGGTTGATCGTGTGCAGGTTAATTGGTAGAGAAAAAACCTGGTCGAGTACGGTCGCTTTCACTCGGTTGGTGTACGGCATCATTTCACTAAAGCGATTAACATATTCCCATACCTGCTGATTGTCAGTATGGAAAATATGCGGCCCATAAGTATGGACCATAATATCGGTTTCAGTATCACGCGCACTGTAGCAGTTACCGGCAATGTGTGGACGACTGTCAATAATCTTAACACTATGACCTTTTTCAGCTAACTCACGTCCGATCACTGCCCCGGAGAAACCGGCCCCAACGATAAGGATTTTTTTATTATTATTCATTATTACCCCAAAATTTTTCTGCGAAGTCTGTAATAGTATTTAATCATAGTGTTACGTTGGCGGCTGCCGGTAGGTGCATATCGGTCAACCAATGGCATAAGCTTACGTTTTACTTTGGTCTGAAACAGTACCTTTTCGGCGACCGGAGCCTGTTGAGCCTGTGCTGTGGGCATCGGTGATAATCTTTCAATTAATACATTCTGCCAAGGAGTAGCGTTAAGATACTTCTCAAAGTTATCGAAATAATCCACATGTCGGGTGTTCCACGGCTTATTTTCACCTGCGAAATGGATCATTTTAGGTTTTTTTCTGGCCTGTAAAAATTCATTATAGGTTGCCAACTGAAGATTCGGATAAAAATCATCAGTATTACCATTACCGTGGTAAACATTCCATTCCAGAGGCAGATACAGCACGCGGTCATAAAAAACTTTATTCATGATGTCCTGGTCCAGAAACCAATATTGTTTCTCGGTCATGGCATCCATGAGCTTTTTATAGGTATTTTCTTTTACCATTTGTTGAATATTAAACAGGATGATTCCTGCCTGAAAATAATTTTCAGTTTTTGGCATTTCCAGTGTAGAAATGAGATACTTTCTCGCTGGCATAATACCATCAGAGGACTCTGACATCGCCCCAAATTTGACAAACCCTTCCATCACGATATCACGAACTGCCGCCACTAGATGCTCGGCGAGATCAATCTCAGCAAGCTCAGCCACATCATTTTCGACGATCGTATCTGCATCGATAAATAGCACCTTATCGTACAGTGCAAATAGACGGGGAATAAATAGGCGCGCATAAGTTGCCGCCGTAAAGTGACCACGAGTATGTACGGATGTCAGTTCACTGAACGCATTGATATCAAAAAACCTAAGGCTTAAATTCTCAGCATTATTAAGTAAGGCTTTCAGTCGCTGCTTATTGTTATAGGAGATGCCATTTTCCAATACCACAATATCGTAATTACGGGCAGGATCAGAATTTTTAACCAATGAATTGATGAGAGCAGCACCTGAAATGGTATAATTATCATCAAAACAGATAACCACGGGCACCGCATTTTTTTCAAATACTGGTTGAACCTTACCATTGAAGGTTTCATTAGCAACAAAAGTGCGCTGGACTTCTTTGATGGTCAGTTCTGGGTTATTTTGCAGCTTGTGAATAATAAATATATTGAACAAGCGTTCCGAAATATGACCGACAACACGTTTTTCTTGAGCATTATAATTTCTAAAAGAAAAACGCTTTTCAAATTCATCATTAATTGAAAATAACCATTCTGAATATTCATCAAAAATTGGTTTTTTCATTACAAACATATTGGTGTAATACCCTTCGGTATCATTGTTGAACTTCTCAACACTTTCCTGATACTGAGGATACATTTCCAGAAGAATTTTTAATGCTAGATCGTAGTCTTCGATATGGAGAAATTCACCCTTAGCATAATGGATGTAGTTGTTCTTACTCCCTGCATTGAGCACAGACCATTTTCTAGGCAAAAGTATATCAACACCTTCAACGGCACTTTCGATACCTTTATCGGTGAGTTGAAACTTTTGTTCATAGTCAACATCGATCACGGGGTGTACCACAACCCCCCAGGTATCTTCAGGAAAATTCTGTGTTTGTGAGAAGTTCAAGTGTCGGCGGTAATGCATGAAGCCAATATAATCACAATCTTTATCGGCATGCTTCCAAGCCCAATACTGAGCAGTCAGTTCACAATAAAAGGGGTTTTTTAAAGAGATATTATCTCCTCGGTCATCCCCCTCACAACCAATTGTATTTAGAGAATTAGCTTTTCCTACGTGTATTGGTTCGATACAAGACGCACTGAGAAAAGCGCTCGGCTTATGGTGGCTAGTATAAATTTTAATTTTTTTCATATTATGACATTACGCTAAAATACTGTGGAATAATGATATCAGCCTTACCGACAGCCTGTAATTTATGATTTTCTATCCAAATGACCTTATCACAAATTTTTTCAACATCACTCATATTATGGCTGACGAATAGGATGGTAATCCCTCTTTTTTTGAACTCTCTGATGGTCTCAATACACTTCTTCTGAAAAGAAACATCACCGACAGCAAGCACTTCATCAATAATCAGTATTTCAGGCTCAACCTGACTAATCACTGAAAATCCAAGTTTGGCCAACATCCCACTGGAATAAACACGAATAGGCTCATCGATAAACTCACCTAACTCTGAAAACGCAATAATGTCTTCGAGTTTTTCCAAGGCTTGTTTTTTACGTAATCCCAGTAATGTCGCATTTAGAATGATATTCTCACGTCCGGTAAGCTCAGGGTGAAACCCCCCTCCCAGTTCAAGCATGGATGCGATGCGGCCATGAGTGGTCACTTTACCCGCTGTAGGCTTGATTACCCCAGCCACCAGCCCAAGCGAAGTACTTTTCCCAGCACCGTTCCTGCCGATCAATGCTACCGCTTCACCTTTCTCTACCGTGAAACTGATATCTTCGATGGCTTTATACTTTCGTCCTTTAAGCAATGACAATGCTCTACTCGGATGAAAAATCAGATCTTTTATCCCACTGCCGATATGGTGATACAGTGGATAAGATTTCGATACGTTTTTGAATTCGATAGCGGTTGTCATTACAAAATCTCTGCAAACCGAAATTTAAGTTTATTGAAGATAAAACTACCTACGGCCAGAAATATCAAAGCATACATATACATACTTGCGACTTCATCATAATGGATAATACCCTTCATAAATAAGTCGCGCCATGCCAGCATCATTTCGGAGATAGGATTAATGTTTAGCATCCAGTGATATTTTTCTGGGATTAAATCCGAAGAATAAAGTATTGGTGTACAGTAAAACATCAACATAATCCCTAACGGGATAAAACGCTCAAGATCTCTGAAGAACAGGTTTAATGAACTCAATGCCAGCGATAGTCCCAGAGTCAGCAACATCTGGGCCAAACTAATCAAGGGGATCCCCCACAGCCACGACCACGATGGCGTCATACCATAGATAAACAAAAATACGACGATGACCGGTATCGTGCACAAGAAGTGTAAAAACTCCATGAAAACATTACAAAACGGGATGATTGAACGTGGAAACACCGTTTTTTTAATGATCTGCGCATTGGAGATAAAAGAAAATAATGAATTGCCAATAGAACTGGCAAACCACTGCCAAGGAAATAATCCTGTAATCAAAAATACGGTATAGTCGGGGATCTGTACCCGCATCACTAATTTAAAAATAAAATAGTAAATCAGTGCGAATAATAATGGGTTAGCGATTGACCACAGATACCCTAGAAAGCTGCTTTTGTACCTAACTTTGAGCTCTTTCTCAGTAAGTACTGAGATAACATCGACTAAATAACCTACAGAAAACTTCATTGTACCTATCCGAATCCAGGCCCGAAGGCTGCGTATCATAAATTTAGACACGCTACCGCCCCAGGCTTTTCAGCTACCTGAACACTGGCCATGTCCACAATGTCAGGCCAGGTAATAACCTGGCCTGCCGGAATTTAACTCCGCTAATATAGCACTTAAATTTGGGGTTTAACGATAACCGTTGGGATTTTTGCTTTGCCAACGCCAAGTGTCGCTCATCATTTCATCGATACCGCGGCTCACTTTCCACCCCAGTTCACGTTCAGCAAGCGAAGGGTCCGCCCAGAATGCGGCCAAGTCACCACTGCGGCGCGGTTTCATGTCAAACGGAATGGTTTTACCGCTGGCTTTTTCAAAGGCTTTGATCATCTCTAACACTGAGTAACCTTTACCGGCACCCAGATTATAGGCTTTACAGCCTTGGCTGTTTTGCAGATGGTCAAGGGCCTTGAGATGCCCTTCAGCCAGATCGACGACGTGAATATAATCACGCTGACACGTTCCATCAGGGGTCGGGTAGTCATCTCCAAATACACCCAGTCGCTCCAGCTTCCCTATAGCCACTTGGGCGATATAAGGCAGCAGGTTATTCGGGATACCAGCTGGGTCCTCACCGATTTCACCGGAGTGGTGAGCACCGACAGGGTTGAAATAACGCAAGGCAATGGCATTAAAACGGGATTCAGCACGGGCAAAATCCTGAATCACCTGCTCAATCATTAGTTTCGATGTGCCGTAAGGACTGGTAGTGCCGCCGATTGGCGTGGTCTCAACATAAGGTACGGGGGCATTTTCTCCATAGACGGTGGCAGAAGAGCTGAAAATAAAATTCCACACTCCAGCGTTACGCATCTCTTCGAGTAAGACCACTGTGCCAGCAACGTTATTTTCGTAGTATTCCAACGGCATACGGGTGGATTCACCGACGGCTTTCAGGGCAGCAAAGTGGATGACATCGGTAATATTATGCTCAGCGAATAATCCTTGTAGGCATTGACGATCACGGATATCACCCTCAACAAATACCGGCGTCTTACCCGCTAACTGCGCAACACGGCGCAATGACTCCTCTGAAGCATTACACAGATTATCCAGCACCACCACATCATCACCACGCTCAAGAAGTGCAAGCACAGTATGTGATCCGATATAGCCTGCCCCACCTGTAACTAAAACTGACATAAACTACTCCGGTTAATAAAAAGCCGTATTATTATTTAGTTGCTGATAATTTTACGAATGGTCTCACGAAAATCCCTGCCCTGTGAAGTATTCTGTAATCCGTAACTGACAAATGCCTGCATATATCCCAGTTTCCGACCACAGTTATAATCATCGCCGGTCAGTAACAAGGCTTCGACCTCTTCTTTTTTGCTTAAGGAAGCAATCGCATCAGTTAACTGAACACGGCCCCACGCACCTGCCTCTGTTTTTTCCAGCTCATCCCAGATGGATGCAGACAATACATAACGCCCGACCGCACAGAGGTCAGAATCCGGAGCACTACCTTTTTCCGGTTTTTCAATAAACTGTTCAACAGTACTGATATCACCTGAGTTTTCCAGCGGTTCACCAGTGGTGATCACTGAATACTCAGATAAGTCTTCACTGGGCATATGCTTACAGAGTACTTGGCTATGACCGTTATCATGGAAACGTTCAATCATGGCGGCCAAATTATAGCGCAGGTGGTCAGCGGTGCGGGCATCTAACAGAATATCGGGCAGCAGGACGACAAAGGGATTATCACCAATCATTGGTCTTGCACAAAGGATGGCGTTACCTAATCCTAACGGCTGAGGCTGCCGGACATTCATGATGGTCACACCCGGCGGACAGATGGATTTGACTTCACTCAGCAGTTGGCGTTTTACCCTTTGTTCTAGCAGCGCTTCTAATTCATAAGTGGTGTCAAAGTGATTCTCAACGGCATTTTTCGAAGCATGGGTGACCAGCACGATCTCTTTGATACCCGCAGTGACACACTCATCGACGATATACTGAATCATAGGTTTGTCGACAATGGGCAGCATTTCTTTCGGGATCGCTTTGGTGGCAGGGAGCATATGCATACCCAGACCGGCAACAGGAATGACAGCTTTTAATTGAGTCATATTTTTTCCGTTTTTCAGCAGAGACAATTAAGGATCATATGAGCAGGGTACTACAGGTTATCGGATCCTTTAGACAAAAAGTGATTGCCTAAGGTCTTTTTAAGCATCCTCTGATCTCATCTCCAGCAACTGTTTCTTGGCTAATGCTATCCAGTCAGTCACTACTCACGCGGCCAATTTGGTCGCTTATTGTGAGGAGCCAATGGCAGGCGTATCTAGCCACTTGTCCAGCCGTTTTTTCATTCTCTGGCGCACAGTATCATTAAGGATTTCCGCCACCGGCAGTGAATACTGCAGATGATTCCACGGACCGTAGAGACGTACCGGGATAGCCAGCCCGGAAAGCTGTTTCACCAGTTTCGGGTCCCCTTGCCAGCCTGACATGGCAAAATTGAAGGTCATATCCAGAGTACGCTGATTCAGGTTAATTTGTCCCTGCGCATGGGTGCGGACATCATTGCCCTGCCCCTGTAAATCGGTGAAGCTAAGCACGCCTGGATCAAGGCGGAAACTGCCAGCCAACATCGGCAGGGTATTGTCATTAGGGGCAGAATAACGTACTCGACCACTGTTTCGAGCAACGGTGTCACTGACCATCTGCTGCAGATTGAGGCTACCGGTCTGGCCATGATTCAAGGCCAGTTGCCCGTTACCTTGCCACTGACGACTGATATCCGCATGGGACAGACCATTACCGCTAAACTGCCCTTGTAAAGATACCTCACCTTTCAGTACTGGAGGTAATTGCAGGAAGGCCAGCACCGGTTGCAGATCAATATTCGTCAATACTGGTGCCAAGTTAATTCGGGTCTGGTTACCTCGCCAGTCAAGCTGTCCCGGCAACGAGAAATGGCCATTACCCAAAGCTCCGCTCAAAGTCTCAAGATGTGTCACGCCAGCACTATTGTGGGCAGAGAGTTCAAGCTGTTTTAATTGCAGTCCACGCCACTGAGCAGTTCCAGCATGAATACTGATTGCCATCGTAGCACTGCGTAGCCAGCTGTCCTGTAAAGGTTGACTATCACTGTCAGCAATTACCGGTGCTTTGGCCTGTCTGGCGGTGGTCGGATTATCATGACTCACTGTTGGAGCCAGTAACCGATCAAAATCTGCATTTTGGGAAGTGAGTGCAGCCTGCAGTGTTAAAGAAGGGGATAGCTGTCCGGAAACATTGCCAGAGAAATCACTGTTATTAGCATGCAATGCCAAGTTAGTGACAGAAAATTGTTCACCGGCAGGTTGCCAGGAGGCTGTAAACACTGCCTCACCGGAAATGCCTTCCGCTGGCAGGTCGACGCCTGAAATCTGATAGCCTCCATGACGGATATCAAGATTCAGTTGCTGGGGATAGTGGGTGGCATCCAGGTAACCGTTAATATTTAATTTCAGGTTCTGCTGGTTACGTGAAATTTTGCTGCTGAAATTGAACTCACCTTGTCTCATCTTATCCTGGGACAGACTCAGGTTCAGATCGCGAAAATTCATCTGATTGCCCTGAGCATCCTGCCAGATAAACAGGCTGTCGGCGAGGGTAAGTTGACGAATAGAGAAACTCCAGCCACGAGTGACAGAGGAGAGGTTTTCTTCATCTTGAGGGGCGACCGGTGCACCAGCTTTATGCTGCCCGGTTGCCTCTGGAATATCACGGATAACGGCATTTTTTAGCATCACCTGACTGACATTCAGCTGATGAGATAATAGCGGCAGCAATTCCACATCGAGCCGCATATTTTCTGCCGTAACCGCTGGAACAGTGGCCCCGGGGGCGGTTAGAGAGACCTGCTCACTAAGAATGCTCAGCCGTGGCCACACATGCCAGCGTAAATCACCGGAAATGGAGAGCTGATAACCACTGCGTTTCGCGACCTGCTGAGCCATATACTGGCGAAAGTCGTTAGGATTGACCAGCATGACTAGGGCGGTCATCCCGACGACGATAACCACAAGCAATATGGCCAGTGTAGTGATCAGTCTCTTCATACTCTCCCCTGAGCGTGGATTTAGTCTTTATCTATTCTGCTGGCAACCGCGCCCTGTTGATCACGATACTTGGCATCTTGACGGCGGTTATAAGGACGCGCCGCTGGCCCCGACAAAGGCTCAAAGCTGAGTGCCCCGATAAGCATACCAGGGCGCAGTGCCAGTGGCAGCTTGCCTGAATTATAGAACTCCAGCACGATCCTGCCTTTCCAACCTGGATCAATACGGTGAGCCGTTACGTGGACCATCAGCCCTAACCGCGCCAGAGATGAACGCCCGTCCAGCCAGCCTACCAGGTCATCTGGCAGTGTCACAGATTCTAAGGTCACCGCCAGCGCCAGTTCACCGGGATGTAAAAAAAAAGCTTCCCCTTCTGGCAGGATGATCTCTTCGCTCATTACGCGATCCAGGGCGGCACTGACTTCTGCCTTAGGACCGCTTAGATCGATAAAGGCGGCAGTATGCCCTCGAAACGTCCGGAACTGATTACCAAGACGCACATCAACTGTGGCACCATTAATCCGTTCGACGGGCGGGCGGGGTGAAATGTCCAGCCTGCCATCGTCCAGCCAGCTTTCTATATCACGGTCACACAATCTCATGCTCTACTCCCTGTTACTGAAAATCCGAAAGCGGTTACCCCCTTCCGACCTGTTATTATTCAAAAAACTGGTTAATCTTGGCTTTCAGAATATCAATTGCAATCCGGTTCTTACCGCCTCTTGGCACGATGATATCAGCATATTGTTTCGAAGGTTCAATAAACTGTAAAAACATCGGCCGGACAGTTTTTTGATACTGGGTCATTACCGAATCCATAGAGCGACCACGTTCATTAACGTCACGTTTCATACGGCGCATCAGGCAGATATCCAGCGGTGTATCCACGAAAATCGAGAAATTCAGCTCATTACGTAAACGTGCATCCGTCAGCAGCAGAATACCTTCTAGAATAATCACTTTCTTCGGCGGTAGCTTACGGGTTTCTTTCATCCTCGTATGCTCTGAATAGCTGTAAAGAGGGAGGTCGATCGCATGTCCTGCTTTGATCGCCTGTAAATGTGACAATAATAAATCATGGTCCATCGCATTCGGATGGTCATAATTGGTCTTAATCCTCTCTTCCATAGTGAGGTGGCTCTGATCCCGGTAATAGCTGTCTTCGGGGATAACGCCGATATGTTCGTCACCTACCTGGTCACGAATTTCACGATAGAGCGTACTGGCAATCAAACTTTTACCGGATGCAGAGGCGCCGGCAATGCCCACGATTACGCACGGATAGGACGAGTCAGTCATACGTTTTAAAGACCTGAAACTGGAGCCGGATCTGTCTGAAACGGACAAAAAGCCGGCAGAATGAGAGGGTTTACGGCGGCGATTATAGGGATTTCATCTTGCTGATGCCAGAAAAAAGCGCAATCAATCTTAAGACTTTAACCATAGTCGCCAGCGATATTGTTGAGTATACTGCCGCGCTCGCTGGAGCAGCGCCCGTTCACCCTGCCGTGAAAATATCAGGAAGACTTATTATTACCAGGAACACTTATGAACTGGAAAAATCTGACTTACTTCGGTGACAGCATGTTGCTGCTGCCTACTGCACTGCTGCTGGCGGTATTCTTATTATGCAAAAGCGGGCGTTGGCAAACGGCGTTTGGCTGGTTGGTAACCTTTGGTACCGCTGGCCTAACCGTAAGTCTCTCCAAGATCTTGTTTCTCGGTTTTTTTCTCGGTATTAAAGCCTATAATTTTACCGGTTTCAGTGGACACACCACCATGTCATCCACCTTTTGGCCAGTCATGATGTGGATGCTGACCGGCGGCCGCCGTCCTGCTTGGCGGCGACTCCTCGTGACTGCCGGCTACTTGTTGCCGCTGGCGATAGGTTTTTCCCGTCTACAACTGCATGCGCACTCACCCAGTGAAGTGATCAGTGGCGCGCTACTCGGCCTCAGTTTAAGCTCGCTGTATCTACTGATTCAGCGCCGCACTGCACTGAAAAAAGTGAGCCTATTTCAAGCCTTGCTGTTGGCGGTGATCCCATTGCTGATCATCGTCAAAGGTCAACCAGCCACTACTCAGCAATTTTTGGCCTCGCTGTCTGCCCGCTTGGCAGGCATCGAAAAACCTTATACTCGCGCCGATCTGCTGCACAGCTCGCAGGCCTATTAACACATCAGCATTTACGCAGTCATCGTTACAGGGTAAAGTCGCCCCCTTTTTTTCTTCGCGGGGGCGCACTATGTTTATCGGATTTGATTACGGCACAGCTAACTGCTCAATAGCCACTGAACAGGACGGCGTATTTCGTCAGCTGTTACTGGAAAAGGACTCGCCGTTACTGCCTTCCATGATTGCCGCACCTTTACGGACGGTACCCAGCGAATGGCTGTATCGCTGTCATGATATCCCCTTTCCGACGCCGGAAAATACCGCGTTATTGCAAACTGCGTTGCGGCTCAACCGTGAAGAGGATATGCCGGTCACGACACAGAGTGTCAGTTTTGGTATGCAAGCCCTGGAAAACTATATCGCCGACCCGGAAGATGTTTGGTTTGTTAAATCGCCGAAATCCTTCCTCGGTGCGCCAGGGCTAAAATCCCAACAAATTGCGTTTTTCGAGGATCTGGTTTGCGCCATGATGCTGCATATTCGCCAGCAGGGAGAGCAACAGACCGGGGAGACCATTACTCAAGCTGTCATTGGCCGCCCGGTGAACTTTCAAGGCCCTGGTGGTGAGGAAGCCAATCAGCAGGCGGAAAATATCCTGCTAAGGGCGGCCCAGCGGGCCGGTTTCCGTGATACCGCTTTCCAGTATGAGCCTGTCGCGGCGGGGCTTGAGTTTGAGGCAACCCTACAACAGGAAACTCGAGTCCTGGTGGTCGATATCGGTGGGGGTACCACCGACTGCTCGATGCTACTGATGGGCCCAGAGTGGCAGCAACGGGCTGACCGTACCGAAAGCCTACTTGGCCACAGCGGATGCCGTGTCGGCGGTAACGACCTGGACATTATGTTGGCGTTTAAAACCTTGATGCCGTTAATGGGCCTGGGTGGCAGTACCCGCAAAGGCACCGCCCTCCCTGCCCTGCCATGGTGGAATGCCGTCGCGATCAATGATGTCGCCGCACAGAGCCAGTTTTATTCCGCCGAATGTGCGCAGTTGCTGCGTCAGATGATTAAAGATGCTGAGCATGCCGACCAGGTCAGCCATCTGTTACAGGTGTGGAAAACCAAACAGAGTTACCAGTTAGTCCGCAGCGCCGAAGAAAGCAAAATTAGGCTGTCACAGCAGACAAATACCGAGATCCCTCTCTCTTATATTGCCGACCAGCTATCCGCATCCTTGGATGTCAGCCAGATGAAAGAAGCCATCGCCCAGCCGATGGAGAAAATGATCCGTCAGGTACAGGAAGTCATCGAGACTTCGGCGACGCGTCCGCAAGTGGTTTACCTCACTGGCGGCAGTGCCCGTTCTCCATTGCTGCGCGCGGCCTTATCAGCAATTCTGCCGGAGACCCCTCTTACCAGCGGTGATGATTTTGGCTCGGTTACCTTGGGATTAACCCGCTGGGCGAAAAATCTGTTCCGTTAATGGCTGCCTCACCGGGGGCATCCCCGGTGTTTCCCTTTATCGCTCCCTATCTAACTGCTGTTTCCTTATTTCCTTCAACTTTCATGGGATTTTTGCCGTTATACTGAACAGCCATAGTGCGGATAATGGCCTGATTGATGCAGGAGAGCAGATAACAGCATGAAAGCAAAACAACGTGTCACCAGCGTTTTCGTGATCCTTTTTCTGATGATTATTGCCCTACTCGCCGGGGTTCATTTCTGGCATGCGGCGCCGTCGGATACCGCTACGTCCACAGCAGCGTCGACCCAAAATAACCGCAGGACTGCAACGCCGGTGCAGGTGGCAGAGGTAAAAACCCAGACACTGCCCCGCGAACTGTCGGCACTGGGAACTGTCACGGCTTCTGAGACCGTCACCGTGCGTAGCCGCGTCGAGGGTCAACTGATGTCGCTCAATTTCCGTGAGGGCCAGCAGGTAAAAGCGGGACAGTTACTGGCAGAAATCGACCCACGGCCGTTTCAGGTCGCACTGCTGCAAGCACAAGGGCAGCTGGCAAAAGATCAAGCCAGTCTCACCAATGCACGTGCCGACTTACAACGCTATCAGAAGCTGTCAGTGAGCGGACTGGTAGCCAAACAGGAACTGGATAACCAACAAGCCCTAGTTGCAGAAAGCGAAGGCTTACTGAAAAGCGACCAAGCGGCCATTGATAGCGCCAAACTAAACCTAACCTATAGCCGCATCACTGCGCCGATCAGCGGACAGGTTGGCCTTAAGCAGGTCGATGCTGGTAACACGATAACCGCCTCAGACAGTAGCGGTATTGTCGTCATCACCCAGACTCATCCTGCAGATGTCGTCTTTACCGTACCGGAAGCCGTGATTGATCGCATTGTGCAAGCACAGCGTCAGGGTCCGCTACTGGCCGAAGCCCGGGACCGTACCGATACCCATCTTCTGGCCCGCGGTAGCCTTTTGAGCCTCGACAACCAGATTGACGCAGCTACCGGCACCTTAAAACTGAAAGCCCGTTTCAGTAATGAAGATGACCAGCTTTTCCCCAATCAATTCGTTAACATCCGCCTACAAACCGGCACCTTAAAAAATGCCCTAACCCTACCACTGCCTGCCTTACAAACTAGCTCTGACGGCGACTTTGTCTGGGTGGTCGGCGCGAATAATCGAGTACGACGCCAACCGGTGACCACCGGTATGCAAACCGGCGACCTGCAGGTGATCACTCAAGGTGTCACAGCCGGTGAAAAGGTGGTAACCGATGGCATCGACCGCCTCACCGAAGGCAGTCTGGTCGAGGTTGTCAATCCGCAGTCCGCGGCGGAGACGACCGAGGAGAGCTCCGTTAATGAGTGAGTTAACGCCAGTCAAGGAGGGCGGCCCGTCTCGCCGATTTATCCTGCGCCCTGTTGCCACCACCTTACTAATGATCGCTATCGTACTGGCAGGGATAATGGGCTATCGATTTTTACCGGTATCGGCTTTACCGGAAGTGGATTACCCGACCATTCAGGTGGTGACTGGCTACCCAGGTGCCAGTGCCGACGTCATGACGTCAGCCGTCACCGCTCCGTTAGAACGCCAGCTTGGGCAGATGTCTGGCCTCAAACAGATGTCTTCTGCAAGCTCTGGCGGTGCATCGGTGATCACTCTGCAATTTCAGTTGTCGCTGCCACTCGACATTGCTGAACAGGAAGTCCAGGCCGCCATCAACGCCGCCATGAGTTATCTGCCCGACGATCTGCCTAACCCACCGGTCTACAACAAAGTGAATCCGGCGGACCCGCCGATCCTCACACTCGCGGTCACGACCCAAAGCCTCCCCCTGACCCGGGTACAAGACTTGGTCGAAACCCGAATTGCACAGAAAATCTCTCAAGTCAGTGGTGTCGGCTTGGTGACCTTATCCGGCGGCCAACGTCCTGCGATACAGGTGGCGCTTAATGCCCCCGCACTGGCAGCACTCGGCTTGACCAGCGAAGATATTCGTACTGCCATTGGTAATGCTAATGTCAATACCCCGAAAGGCAGCCTCGATGGTGCAGAACGCTCACTGACCTTGTCGGCCAACGACCAACTGAGAGACGCCAATGACTACCGCCAACTGATCGTCAGTTATCGCAATAATGCGCCGGTGCGTCTCGGCGATGTGGCGACCGTCACCGAAGGGGCTGAAAACCAGTGGCTGGGGGCATGGAATAACGGCCAGGGGGCGATTGTCCTGAATATTCTGCGCCAGCCCGGTGCTAATATTATCTCCACCGCCGACAGTGTCCGAGCCTTATTGCCATCACTGAAAAGCTCGCTGCCAGCATCCGTATCCGTGCAATTGGTCAGCGACCGGACGCAAAATATCCGCGCCTCGGTCAGCGATACTCGCTTTGAACTCCTGCTGGCGATTGCGCTGGTGGTTATGATTATCTATCTGTTTCTGCGCAATATACCGGCGACTATCATTCCTGCGGTGGCAGTGCCCCTGTCACTGATAGGCACCTTTGCTGCCATCTACCTGCTTGGTTTTTCCATTAATAATCTGACCCTGATGGCGCTAACCATTGCCACTGGCTTTGTGGTCGATGATGCGATTGTGGTGATCGAAAATATCTCCCGTCACCTCGAAAAAGGCTTATCGCCCTTACAAGCGGCGCTACGGGGCGCGGGTGAAATTGGCTTTACCATTATTTCTCTGACCATTTCACTGATTGCCGTACTGATCCCGCTGTTATTTATGGGTGATGTGGTTGGCCGCTTATTCCGTGAATTTGCAGTCACCCTGGCGGTCTCTATCTTGATCTCCGCAGTGGTCTCCCTGACGCTCACGCCAATGATGTGCGCCAGGATGCTAAAAGGTGGCGCTCATCCACAACAGAACCGTTTCTCCTTAGCCTGCGAGCGGCTGTTCGATCGACTGGTTGCCGGTTATGGCCGCATGTTGACCCGGGTGCTCCGTCATCGTTGGCTAACTCTTGGGGTAGCGTTCGGCACCCTAATGTTAACCATACTGCTGTGGGTAATGATCCCCAAAGGGTTCTTCCCTGCACAGGATAACGGCCTGATCCAAGCCACCCTGCAGGGACCACAAACCGTTTCTTGGCAAGGGATGGCCGATCGAACCCGTCAGGTCGCCGCCATTATTGGTAAAGATCCCGATGTTGAAAACGTGACGGCCTTCGTCGGTATCGATGGTACCAACGCTGCCCTGAACGAATCACGCCTGCAGATTACCCTACGGCCGCTGTCTCAACGCCAGGATCGCATTCCTATTATTGAGCAGCGGTTACAACAGTCGGTCAGTCAAGTCGCCGGGATCCGCCTGTGGCTGCAGGCCGTGCAAGATTTGACCATTGATACCACCGCCAGCCGTACGCCCTATCAATTTACCCTGCAGGCTCCCTCCCAGTCCGTACTGGCAGAGTGGCTGCCACGGCTGGTAACAGCCCTGCAACGCTCACCGGCACTACGAGATGTGAGCAGTGACTGGCAAGATCAGGGCAGTGAAGCCATGATCCGCGTCGATCGTGACACGGCTAGCCGCTTAGGCATCAGCATGGCAGATATCGATAATGCGCTCTACGATGCCTTCGGCCAGCGGCTGATCTCTACCATTTACACACAATCTAATCAGTACCGCGTGGTGCTCGGACAGGACACTCGTCGAGAACCGGGCCTGGCAGCCCTGCAGGATATCAGATTGACCAATAGCAGCGGGGGGACAGTCCCCCTCACCGCCCTAGCGACCCTCACCCCTAAGCGTACGCTGTTGAGCGTGAATCATCTTGACCAGTTCCCTTCGGCAACGGTTTCTTTTGATATTGCTCGCGGTGACTCACTGGGTAGCGCGGTGGGTGCGATCAACAATATTCGCCAGTCGTTGCAGTTACCGGCTGATATTGTCACTCAGTTTCAGGGCAGTGCCCTCGCCTTCCGCGCAGCCCTGAGTAGCACCGTCTGGCTGGTGGTCGCCGCCATTATCTGTATGTATATCGTGCTGGGGATCCTCTATGAGAGTTTTATCCACCCAGTGACAATTCTGTCGACGCTGCCTAGCGCCGGTGTCGGCGCATTATTGGCGCTGATGCTGTCCGGGCATCCACTGGATATCATTGCCATCATCGCTATCATCCTGCTGATTGGCATCGTTAAGAAAAATGCCATCATGATGATCGATTTTGCCCTTTCTGCAGAACGCCAGCAGAGAATGAGTCCTAGCCAAGCCATTTACCAGGCCTGCCTGTTGCGTTTTCGGCCTATCTTGATGACCACTCTGGCTGCACTGTTCGGGGCTTTACCGCTTATGCTCAGTGTCGGTGTCGGGGCTGAATTGCGTCGACCACTGGGTATCGCCATGGCAGGTGGTTTGATTGTCAGCCAAGTACTGACCTTATTTACCACGCCAGTCATTTATCTGATGTTTGATAGCCTATCGCGGCGTTTAAAACAACGTCGTACCGCCATAGCTTCTCTGTCGGAGAAAAGGCAGTGATCCGCGCTGACGAGTTTATCCGTCGCCCAGTAGCCACCCTACTGATTGCCTTGGCAATTGTACTGGCCGGGCTACTGGGGCTGCGCATGCTGCCAGTGGCGGCACTGCCACAGGTCGATTTTCCTGCCGTGGTAGTGGCCGCGAATATTCCTGGCGCCTCAGCGGAAACCATGGCGTCCTCTGTTGCCACGCCCCTAGAGCGATCCCTGGGAAGGATTGCTGGCATCAGTGAAATGACCTCCACCAGCACCCTGGGTAGCACTCGCATCATTCTGATCTTTGACCTAAACCGCGATGTCAACGGAGCCGCTCGGGATGTGCAGGCGGCGTTGAATGCGGCACAAAGTCTGCTGCCAAGTGGGATGCCCTCACGGCCGACCTATCATAAAGTGAACCCTTCTGATGCGCCGGTAATGATCCTGACCCTCACCTCAGACACCTACTCTCGAGGGCAGCTGTATGATTTTGCAACGACCCGTTTGGCGCAGACGATTTCTCAGATTGACGGGGTCGGTGATGTCACTATTGGTGGAGGCTCTCTACCGGCGGTTCGTGTTGATGTCAGTCCACAAGCGTTGTTTAACCGAGGGATCTCTCTCGAACAAGTGCGCAGCAGTATCAGTAATGCTAACCAACGTCGTCCTTTGGGGGCTATCGACAGTGGTGACCAGCGCTGGAACTTAGCGACTAACGATGCGCTGGATAGCGCTGACCAATACCGCTCACTGATTATTCACTACAACCAAGGGGCGGCGGTCAGATTGAGCGATGTTGCCACCCTGAGTGATGATGTGCAGGATACTCGCAATATTGGTATGAGTGATGGAAAACCGGCCATCCTGATGATGATCCGTAAAAATGCCGATGCTAATGTGATAGCTACCGTGGACCGGATCCGCGAACGGCTGCCGCAGTTGCAGGCCGAGATCCCCGCCGCCATCCAGCTGAGCATTGCCCAAGATCGTTCTCCCACTATTCGTGCATCACTGGATGAAGTGGAACAGTCGTTGGTCATTGCTGTCGCCTTGGTGATCTTGGTGGTATTTTTCTTTCTCGGCTCCGCCCGCGCAACGCTGATCCCGGCAATGGTGGTACCGGTCTCCTTGATTGGCAGTTTTTCCGCCATGTACCTGTGCGGCTTTAGCCTGAATAATCTGTCGCTGATGGCGCTGACTATCGCCACCGGGTTTGTGGTGGATGATGCCATTGTGGTGTTAGAAAATATCGCCCGCCATGTGGAAAACGGTATTCGGCCTTTTAAGGCCGCCTGTCAGGGGGTACGCGAGGTTGGATTTACCGTCTTGGCGATGAGTCTGTCATTGGTGGCAGTATTTCTGCCCCTGATGTTTCTTGGTGGATTAGTGGGCCGTTTCTTTAATGAATTTGCCATCACCTTATCAGTAGCGATCCTAATCTCGCTGTTTATCTCTGTGACGCTAACGCCAATGATGTGTGCCCGATTATTGGCGTTACCCACGTCGGATACCGCTCATCGTCGCTGTCTATTTCGCCGATTTATTGACCTGTTACAGCGAGGCTACGCCCGCTCGCTGCGCCCAGTACTGGATCATCCGAAACTAACGCTGACCGTCCTGGCGGCTACCGTGGCACTGACAGTGGTGCTATTTATCGGTTTGCCTAAAACCTTTCTTCCTGAACAGGATACTGGCCGTATCTCCGGTAACATTACTGCCGACCAGAGCATTTCTTTCCAAGCCATGCGCGGCAAACTGGCAGACTTTATGCGAATTGTCAGTGCAGATCCGGCGGTAGATAACGTTACCGGTTTTACCGGTGGCATGCGGACCAACAGTGGTTCGCTGTATATCTCTCTGAAGCCCCTTTCACAGAGAAACGTCACCGCCCGTCAAGTGATAGACCGTTTACGTATCGCCTTGGCGAAGGAACCCGGGGCACGACTCTATCTCAACCCGGTACAGGACATTCGTACCGGTGGCCGCTCATCGAATGCCAGTTACCAATACACCCTGCTGTCCGATGATCTCAGCGCCCTGCGTGAGTGGTCACCGAAAGTCTTGGCAGCGTTTCGCAAATTGCCGGAGCTGACGGACCTCAGCTCCGACCAAGAAGATCATGGTGGTGAGTTACAACTGGTTTATGACCGGGCAGCGATGGCTAGGCTGGGACTGGATGTGGCTCAAGTCAATGCATTGCTCAATGATGCGTTTGGGCAGCGTGAAATCTCCACCATTTACCGACCGATGAACCAGTATAAAGTGGTGCTGGAAGTGGATCCTCGCTATACCCGTGATGCGTCAGCCCTCAATCAGCTCTACCTGATTAACCGCGCTGGGCAGCCGATCCCCTTGTCAGAAATCGCCCACTGGGCACCGGGCAATACGCCGACCTCGGTGAATCACCAAGGATTGTCCGCAGCGGCAACGCTATCCTTTAACCTGACAGACGGTACAGCCCTCTCACAAGCATCGGATGCCATAGAAAAAACTATGGTCAGCCTTGGTGTCCCGTCCTCGGTTCGCGGCGAGTTTGCCGGCGATGCGAAACTGTTTCGCGACAGCCAGTCAGACCAGCTATGGCTGATCCTCGGCGCTATCGCGATTGTCTACATTGTGACCGGCATCCTGTATGAAAGCTTTATTCACCCGATCACTATTCTTTCGACCTTACCACCCGCAGGGGTGGGGGCCTTTATTGCCCTGCGCTTGTCAGGAACCCCCTTCAGCATGATTGCCATGTTGGGGGTATTGTTATTAATTGGTATCGTTAAGAAAAATGCCATTATGCTGATCGATTTTGCCCTGTCGGCACAAAAAGAGACCAACTTGACCGCCGCACAGGCGATTTACCAAGCCTGTTTACTGCGCTTTCGCCCTATACTGATGACGACACTGGCCGCGTTGTTCGGTGCTTTGCCACTGGTGTTTACCACAGGGGACGGTGCCGAACTGCGCCAGCCCCTAGGGATCGCTATCGCCGGCGGCCTGGTTATCAGCCAGTTGTTAACCCTGTACACCACCCCGGTGGTATTCCTGATGATGGACAAACTCGATAAACGCCGCCGGTCGAGTACCTAATACAGGTGGATTTGCAGGGTGAGGGACGGCTGGCACGTCGCCCCGTCCCGACTATGCCTTAGACTTCTCCAATAGGAGGCTGGAAGAATAGGCTATCACCACGCCAATCACCAACGGAACCACCAGAGAGCTGTCTGCACGGGTAAATTCGAGCGCCAGAAAAATCGCAGTCAGCGGCATACACATTGACGTTCCCAGAAATGCCGCCGCACCGATCAATACGATTTCAGGTTTAGCACTGACCGACAGCAGCGGCGAGAACAGCGAAAACAGGCCATTTGCCATCAAAGCACCCACCGTCAGACCTGGGGTTAGCACACCGCCTTCCGCACCGGCTCTCAACACACAGATAATAACCACCACTTTGCACACTAAAAGCGCCAGCGACAGTGATCCATCGAGGGTGCCTTGCAATGCTAACTGAGTCGGCCCCTTACCATTTCCCGGTAGTTGCGGGAACCAGACAGCCAGTAATCCCGTCAAAGCAAAACTCATGAGACACAATACCGGCATCTGCCAGTTCTGCTTTACTCCCTGTTTCGCCTTATTGGTAAAACGTCTGAAATAGCTGGCCGCCACGCCAAATAACGGAGAAGTTAGCACTACCCACAAAAACAAACTGTGGCTAAAGTGAACAGTAGGGAAATGATATTGGCTACCACTGCCTAGGCCGAGACTGGCGATGACTGCGGCAATCGCCGAGGTCAATATCGCTGGCAAAATACAGGACCATTGGAATGAGACTAACAGTACTTCGAGGGTAAATATGGCACCGGCCAGAGGAACGTTATACACCGCCGCTAATCCAGCCCCCGCACCACAGGCGATCAATACCCGCCGTTGTTCACTGGATACCTTAAGAAGGCTGGCTAATCCTGTGGCGCCTAACGCACCAACTTCTCGGGGGGCCACTTCTCGGCCCAGAGGAGAACCCATGCCGACTGTGATAATTTGCAGCAATGCATGAATAAAGGTGGTGCCGGCTGGCATGGGTTTATCCGGATTTTTGACGGCACTGTCTACCGAGACACGTTTTTTGCCATAACGCCCCAATAGCCACCAGCCAACGCCAGCCACCAATCCGCCACACACTAATGCCGCAAACCGCCGAAGACCACTGGCATGGGTGACGCCACTGAGAAAACTTTCAGGACTGATAATGGCATCCAGGCTGTAGCCAAACGTCCAGTGCTGTACCGTATGAAGAAGCATCGCCAGTAGCATACCGCCAACTCCGGAGACAATTCCGGTAATAATTACTGCTATTGGAAAAGAGATTTTATTCATCACTCAGGCCTTAATTCCCTGACACAGGAAAAACATTTCTAATTCAGGTAAAATAATAAACATCGTATCAACAACAGTTCGGTCCGAAGATAATCACCCGCTTAATCGCTCATCAGCAGATAACACAATACAAGTTCTGCCAGCAGTATATTTCGGTAATAGAGTATGAACCGCACGGTTTCATAACACAATTATTCATTCATTAAGAAATAAATTAGCATTATTCCTTAATGAAGCGTTGTGAATTTTTACCACAAATGCCATCCTGCACTGATATTGCCTTCCCCCCTCGATCTACGGAACTTTTAAGGGCTATAATAAAAGATAATGAACGCTGATGTCGGGCGTTCCAAATAAATCAGATCGGGCTTATAGAATGTTTCAAAAGTTTAAGTGGTGGTACTTAGTCGTTATCGCAGTGGTTGGTTTTTTCTTAATGCCATCCTATGTGACTCAGGAGAACATACGGTATTACGGATCTATGCTGTGTACCATAACCGGTAGACACTACGACATCAAAGATGATGCCTTGAGAGCGATGCTTAAAAATATCACTGAGGGAACCAATGCAGACTATGCACTGCAAAGACACTCCTACAACCGTGGTGCCGGTGAGCGGGTTCTCTCTATTTGGAGCGATTTATCCTCTAAACAGCAGGAAAAAGCCCGTCAGGACCCGTCTTACTGTATCAGTTTAATGCAACGGGGACAGGGCTTCGGCTGGTGATCCCAACGTCTCCCGACATCTCAGTGTCGGGGGACAATCAACGTTCCCTCATCACAAATAGCCTAACTGCGCTGGTGGCTTTACTTGGTCATAATATTGATTATCGAGATACCCTGACCATGACTCACAGGCTCAACGATTTCCCTCACTCTGGCCTTGGAATTATTCTCGGCCATTGTATATTTTCTCGGTGAGCGATTGGCTAAATTCTCCTTCCTTAGATAACTGTATCTCTTTACCTATTTTTCGCCTTCACCCACAGTAAGGATGCGATAGCAGAATTATCCGTCTACCCTCTTTTATTCAAACGCCATTCTACAATCCGTTTGCTGTTGCAACCTGAAATAAAATTATCTCAACGCTGCCTGCCAAACGGCAAACTCTCCGACAAAAGGTGGGGTGTCACCAATGTTTGGTGGGCAGTCATTCCAACACAAATTAAACCACCGGCTCACTGGCCGCTGAAAGATGTGGTATTAAGAGTTTATTGAGTATTAATCATAACCCTATTCTGTTCTGTCACAACGTCACCTCGAGCAGTTTCCCCAGCACGATTGAGTATCATATCGGAATGTTCGACATCCCTTCCGGTTAAAGACGCTAAGCACAGTTTTGTCCTAAAATGCCAAGCTATGATGATCTTTAGCAACCAATCAACAGCCTTTCCCCCTTAATGCATTAAAAAAGGGTAAGATAAAAAGGTCTCATTGTAGACGACTGAGCAATTGTACCGTGTATCGCCCTGGGAGCAGGCAACGGATAATGATTATGCTGACTTTTTAGCTCAGCTTCAGGAGAAACCTGATGAGTGAAACTCCCGATCCCGTAAACCAGTCCACTCCGCCCTCAGTGCGCTGGCAGTTATGGATCGTCGCCTTTGGTTTTTTTATGCAGTCGCTGGATACCACCATTGTTAACACAGCCCTGCCCTCCATGGCACACGCCCTGAATGTCAGCCCGCTAAGTATGCACCGGGTGATCGTCAGCTATGTACTCACCGTTGCAGTGATGCTGCCTCTGAGTGGCTGGTTGGCAGACCGAGTGGGTGTCCGTAATGTTTTTTGCAGCGCTATTGTGATCTTCACAATAGGCTCTCTGTGCTGTGCGCTGTCAGCGGATCTTAATCAACTGATCCTATCGCGTATCCTTCAGGGAATAGGCGGTGCCATGATGGTACCGGTCGGCCGACTGACAGTGATGAAAATCGTGCCACGGGCGCAGTATATGGCCGCGATGGCGTTTGTCACCTTGCCAGGTCAGGTGGGTCCGCTGGCTGGCCCAACTCTTGGTGGCTTACTGGTGGAATATGCTAGTTGGCACTGGATTTTCCTGATCAATCTTCCTGTCGGTATCGTTGGCGCTTGGGCAACCCTTAAATTGCTGCCGGATTATCGACTGCCACCGCGCCGTTTCGATTTTCCCGGCTTTCTGTTACTGGCAGTCGCCATGGCCAGCCTGACCATCGCCTTGGAAAGCCGCGGCTGGGCCAGCAGTGACCGCCACGGGCTGATCCTGTTGCTGCTGGTTGGGGTCGGCAGTCTACTGCTCTATCCTGTCTATGCTCGCCATCGCGACAATGCCATTTTCAGCCTGAAACTTTTCAAAAACAAAGTGTTTCGCATTGGTCTGCTCGCCAGTATGGTTGCCCGTACCGGCAGTGGGATGCTGCCGTTTATGATCCCGCTGTTTCTCCAATTGGGGCTAGGCTTCAGCCCGCTGCATGCTGGCCTGATGATGATCCCAATGGTGGCTGGGAGTATGCTGATTAAGCGGATAGTCGTCCGGCTGGTCAACCTCGTGGGTTACCGTAAGGCGCTGCTATCCGCAACTCTACTGCTAGGTATGGTAGTGATGCTGCTGCCGCTGGTACTGAAATTCGGCCTCACTGGCAGCCTGCCGCTGGTGTTATTTTTGCTTGGCGGCGTCAATTCTGTGCGTTTTACCACCATGAATACTCTGACGCTGAAGGAGTTACCGGATGATCTGGCAGCAGCAGGTAACAGCCTGTTATCGATGGTGATGCAACTCTCTATGAGCACCGGCGTCACACTAGCGGGCATTATGCTGGCCGCGTATGGTTCGTCGGCAGCCAGTGATGCTGAGAGCCTCCGCCATATTTTCAGTCAGGTGTGGATCTGGATCGGGCTGTTCCTGTGGCTGCCGCTGGCGGTATTCTGGTTTGTTCCCGACAACCTGAGTCGTAACAGTTTATTAAAGAAACGCGTTAAATGAGGAGCTGGCGCTGGCGGCTGACCATCCGCACCAAGCTGTTTCTGACTATTTTTATCACTTGCTTGCTCGTGTTGATTACCATGAATGCCGCGGTGCGTCTCAGTTTTGAACACGGCTTTGTCGATTATATCCGCCAAGGAAACGAACAGCGGCTTAATCTACTGAGTGAAGCCTTGGCAGAACAGTATCAGCAGCACGGCAGTTGGGCTTTTCTGCGTAATAATAATCGTATGATCTATAGCCTGCTGCATTCCTTGGAGCAGAGTCAGCCGCAGGGAAATCTCCCCTCCCCTGGCTGGCGCACTCCTTTCTGGATCACCGACAACCATTATCAGGTACTGATCGGCCCACGGGAGAAATTGCCCATTGAGCGGGTTGAACATCCGATCACCACCACCGAGGGAGCCGTCGTCGGCTGGGTGATCGGTTCGCCCCCCGAACAACTCACCCGTAGTACCGACATCAACTTTGACCAGCAACAAAAACGTGCCAGCTGGGTCATTGTCGCCCTGACTACCCTGTTGGCGGCAGTGGTGACCTGGTTGCTATCACGGGGATTGTTAGCCCCGGTCAAACGTCTGGTGGGTGGTACCAGGCAGCTGATCCAGGGGCGGCTAACCACTCGGGTTAGAGTCACCAGTGACGATGAGCTTGGGCAACTGGCACGGGACTTTAATCAGTTAGCGGCATCACTGGAAAAAAATGAAAGTAATCGTCGCGCCTTTATGGCCGATATCTCGCACGAATTACGGACGCCGCTGGCCATATTGCAGGGTGAGTTGGAAGCCATACAGGATGGTGTCCGCCACTTGACTCCTGAAGCAGTGACCTCCTTACAGACAGAAGTGATGACGCTGAATAAACTGGTCGACGACCTCCACCAATTGGCGCTCTTCGATGCCGGAGTGTTGCGCTATCATATGCAGCCTCTCGATTTGCGGATCCTCACGGAAACAGTCTGTGCCAGTAACCGTCAGCGGTTCCAGGATGCGGGCTTGCGACTGACTACTCATCTGCCTCAAAATGCCCCCTGTTTCGGCGATTATGGCCGCCTGAGTCAGTTATGCCACAATCTGCTGGAAAACAGCCTACGCTATACCCAGGCCGGTGGTCAGTTACAGGTGACCCTCAGTCTGCTGCCCGGCGGGTGGCAACTGAGCTTTTCGGATTCTGCTCCAGGTATCGACCCACAACAGCAACCTCACATTTTTGATCGCTTCTACCGCGGAGAGCATTCCCGCAACCGTGCCAGTGGTGGTGCGGGATTGGGATTAGCGATTTGTCGTGCCATCACTGACGCCCACCAGGGAAGCATCCGTTGTCAGTCTTCTCCGTTGGGAGGTGTTACTATCAATGTCTTATTGCCTTTAACCCTGCGGGAGTCTCAGGATGAGTGAACCAACAGAAATCCCCCTGATCATGGTGGTGGAAGATGAACCGAAACTGGCGCGGTTACTGGAAGATTATCTTCAAGCCGGGGGATACCGCACCCAAGTGATTTACCGTGGTGATGAAGTGATCGAGCAGCTTACTGCACACTCACCACAGCTGATCATTCTGGACCTGATGCTGCCTGGAAAAGATGGACTGACTCTATGTCGGGAAATCCGCGCTTTTTCAGATATCCCGATTATAATGCTGACCGCCCGTAGCGAAGAGATCGATCGCCTCCTCGGGTTGGAAAGCGGTGCCGATGATTATGTGTGTAAACCTTTTAGCCCGAGAGAAGTAGTGGCACGGGTAAAAATGATCCTGCGTCGATGTTTGCGCCAGCCGGAAAACGTTAGTGATCAGCCACAGCCAGCGCTGCTGATCGATAATAGCGGTTTTCAGGCTCAGTGGAACGGCCAGCCGTTGGCGCTGACCCCGGCGGAATTCCGTCTACTGAAAACGCTCTCACAGACACCGGGTAAGGTATTCACCCGCGAGCAATTACTCAATCTGCTATATGATGATTACCGAGTTGTGACCGATCGCACCATCGATAGCCACATCAAAAACCTGCGCCGTAAACTGGAGACCCCAGATAACGGACAGCCGCCGATCAGAGCCGTCTACGGATTGGGTTACCGCTGGGATGCGGGCCAGAGCGTGCTGCAATCATCTTAAGGCGTAGAAAGGATTTACAATCCGTGCGCCGCTCACTACAATCCCCTCCTTTTTATAGGGTGATTACTGACCCTGTTTCCCGGGCCTGCCCTGACCTGATATCAGATTATGAGAGTTGCCATGTTTAAGCCTGAACTGCTGTCCCCTGCTGGGACCCTGAAAAATATGCGCTACGCCTTTGCTTACGGTGCCGATGCGGTGTATGCCGGTCAGCCCCGCTACAGCTTGCGAGTACGTAACAATGAATTCAGCCATGAAAACCTGCAGCAGGGAATTAATGAGGCGCATCAGCTCGGGAAAAAATTCTATGTGGTGGTGAACATCGCCCCACACAACGCCAAACTGAAAACCTTTATCCGTGATCTGCAACCAGTGGTCGCCATGCAGCCGGATGCGCTGATTATGTCGGATCCTGGGCTTATCATGCTGGTTCGCGAAGCTTTCCCGCAGATGCCTATCCATCTGTCGGTACAGGCCAATGCGGTAAACTGGGCGACGGTGAAATTCTGGAGTCAGATGGGGCTGAGCCGCGTGATCCTGTCCCGCGAACTGTCACTGGAAGAGATTGAAGAAATTCGTGCACAGGTCCCAGAGATGGAAATTGAAGTCTTTGTACACGGCGCCCTGTGCATGGCCTACTCAGGCCGTTGCCTACTTTCCGGCTATCTGAACAAGCGTGACCCGAATCAAGGCACCTGTACCAATGCCTGCCGCTGGGATTATAAAGTCGAACCGGCTCGTGAAGATCAGGTCGGTAACATTGTGGAAAAATACGATCCGATCCCCGTTACCCCCATAGAACCGACATTGGGAACAGGGACGCCAACCGATCAGGTATTTTTGCTGACAGAGAAAATGCGTCCTGAAGAACCTATGAGTGCCTTTGAAGATGAACACGGCACCTACATCATGAACTCCAAAGATTTACGGGCCGTCGCCCATGTGGAACGTCTTAGCCAGGCCGGTGTACACTCTTTGAAAATTGAAGGCCGCACTAAATCTTTTTACTACTGTGCCCGTACCGCTCAGGTCTATCGTCGTGCTATCGACGATGCGGCGGCCGGAAAACCATTCGACCCGAGCCTGCTGGAAACCCTTGAAGGGCTGGCACATCGGGGGTATACCGAAGGTTTCCTGCGCCGCCATACCCATGACAGCTACCAGAATTATCAGCAAGGCTATTCTGCTTCTGACCGTCAACAGTTTGTCGGTGAATTCACGGGGCAGCGCCGTGATAATTTGGCTGAAGTGGCGGTAAAAAATAAATTTCTGTGTGGCGACTCACTGGAGATCATGACCCCTGCGGGAAATATTACTTTAACGTTGGATCAGATGCTCAACAGCAAAGGTCAATCTACTGAGGTCGCACCAGGAGACGGTCATAAGGTCTGGCTGGCAGTCCCCGATGATATCACTCTCGACTATGCGCTATTGTTGCGCAATCTGCCTGCCGGTGCGACCACTCAAGCCCCGATGGGCAGCTAACGTCTACCGACACGGCACTTCTCCCCTGCCTGTTAGCGATCCTGTAATGATGCCTGTTTATAGCGGGCATTTTTTTGCACTTTTTCCGGGAGCGGTCGCCGTCAATGGTATGCTATACCTTATCCATCACAGTTTTGGGAGTCTCTCCATGGCAAATCACTGTCACGCTTTGGCAATTATTAACGGAAAAAACGCGGGCAATGAATTGCTGCGCCAGGCCATCAATGACCTGCGTGATGCGGGTTATCGTTTGGAAGTGCGCCTCACTTGGGAGAGCAGCGATACCGGACGCTACCTGCAAGAAGCGCTGCAATTGGGTGCAAGTACGGTGATTGCCGGTGGCGGCGATGGCACCATTAATCAGATCGTCAACCAATTGGCGGGGCTTGACCCTGAACAGCGTCCGGCACTGGGGATTTTACCGTTAGGCACCGCCAATGATTTTGCCACCAGCGTCGGTATCCCGGAAGATCTGGCATCAGCCTTGCACTTGGCGGTCACCGCCCCGGTCACGCCGGTCGATATCATCTGCGTTAACCATAAGCACTATTTTATTAATATGGCGACCGGGGGCTTCGGGCCGCGTATCACCTCGCAGACACCGGCCAAACTGAAAGCAGCACTTGGCGGTGTCTCCTATTTACTGCATGGACTGTCGCAGGTGGATACCCTAAAAGCCGACCACTTCACCTTAAGCTGTGAAGATTTTAACTGGCAGGGGGATGCCCTAGTGGTAGGGATCGGTAATGGCCGTCAGGCCGGCGGCGGTCAGCGTCTTTGTCCTGGAGCACTGATTGATGACGGATTAATGGATATCAGCATTATTACCGCCCGTGAGTGGCTACCGACTCTGATGCATACCCTAACAAGTGATGATGAAAACCCGAATATTATACGCACCCGCAGCAAAAGCGTGGAGATCCACGCTGAGCATGAGATGACCTTTAATCTCGATGGGGAACCCTTGAGTGGCAACCGTTTTACGATGTCGCTGATCCCGCAGGCCATACCCTGCCGTCTTCCGGCAACCTGCCCATTACTGTCTGAGCACTCTCATCATTCCACCACCGACAGCCTCGGCTGACATCTCCCGACCATGGGTGTGGTTTACGCTGCACCCCGCCAGCCTTCTCTGATATACTTTACTTTTACGCGGGTGTCAGGCCTGACCGCCCTGCCATCTGCCCTGTTAACTGTCTGATAGAGTAAATCCTGTGACCCAATCTTTTGCTTCCCTTTCGCTGCCCGCGGCACAACTGGATAACTTGGCTGACCTTGGTTACGCCTCCATGACGCCGGTACAGGCAGAAGCCCTGCCAGTGATCCTCGGCGGTCAGGATGTTCGTGTCCAGGCGAAAACCGGTAGCGGCAAAACAGCAGCCTTTGGCATCGGATTACTGCAACAAATTGATGTTTCGCAGTTTACCAGCCAGTCACTGGTGCTGTGTCCCACCCGCGAGTTGGCGGATCAGGTCAGTAAAGAGCTGCGTCGTCTGGCCCGTTCGATACCAAACATTAAAATATTGACCCTGTGCGGTGGCCAGCCCATGGGACCGCAACTGGCCTCCCTTGCCCATGCCCCACATATTGTGGTCGGTACGCCGGGCCGTATTCAGGAACACTTGCGTAAGCAGAGCCTACGCCTAGACAGTGTCAAAGTGTTGGTGCTGGATGAAGCGGATCGGATGTTGGACATGGGCTTTGCCGATGCTCTCGATGACGTAATCAGCTATCTGCCCACAGACCGCCAGACGCTGCTGTTCTCCGCTACCTATCCGCAAAATATCGAACGCATTAGCGCCCGTTTTCAGCGTCAGCCAGTGGCGATATCGACCGGCGATGTCTCTGCGTTACCGGATATCGAGCAACAGTTCTATGAAACCTCTCGGGGTGAAAAACTGCCGTTACTGCGTACCCTATTGAGTCAGCATCAGCCTGCCTCCTGTGTGGTATTTTGCAATACAAAACGTGACTGCCAAGAAGTCTCTGATGAGTTGTCTGCCCGCGGTATCAGTGTACTGGCGCTGCACGGTGATTTGGAACAACGGGATCGTGATCAAGTACTGGTACGCTTTGCTAACCACAGTTGCCGCGTACTGGTGGCCACCGATGTGGCCGCCCGCGGCTTGGATATCAAAGAGCTGGCACTGGTGATTAACTACGAACTCTCTTTTGATCCAGAAGTGCATGTCCACCGTATTGGCCGTACCGCACGCGCTGGACAAAAAGGGTTAGCTATCAGCTTCGTCGCCCCTTCTGAAATTCAGCGTGCCAATGCCCTTGAGGACTATATCGACCTGAAACCACAGTGGTTATCCGCACAGGAACTGAAAAGTGGTTCTGCACCGCTGGAGGCAGAGATGATGACGTTGTGTATTGACGGCGGTCGGAAAGCCAAAATCCGCCCAGGGGACATTCTCGGGGCACTGACCGGTGATGCCGGTCTGACGGCAGCAGACGTCGGCAAAATTGATATGTTCCCGATCCACGCCTATGTGGCTATCCGTAAGACCGCTGCCGGCAAAGCCTTTAAGCAACTGCAACAGGTGAAGATCAAAGGGAAAAATTGTAAAGTCAGGTTGTTGAAATAACCGACACAAAAACGGCCAGCCCGACTGGACTGGCCGTTTATTTACCCCTCGATGGATGGGGTACGGATCAGATAATCGAACGCCGATAACGAAGCCTTAGCCCCTTCTCCACAGGCGACAATGATCTGTTTATAAGGCACGGTCGTGCAGTCACCGGCGGCAAAAATACCTTTTTGGCTGGTTTCATTTTTCGCATCGACGAGAATTTCCCCCATGCCATTACGTTCTACTGTGCCTTCCAACCACTGGGTATTCGGCAACAGTCCGATCTGCACAAAAATTCCCGATAAAGACAACGCATGGCTGTCGCCACTGAGACGATCAAGGTAACGCAAGCCCGTCACTTGACGACCATCTCCGAGCACCTCACTGGTCTGCGCATTAACGATAATGTCGACATTGCCCAAACTATGCAGTTTATCCTGCAGCACCTGATCCGCTTTTAATGATGGGGCAAACTCCAGTAAGGTGACATGCTCGGTGAGCCCCGCCAGATCAATGGCCGCTTCTGCACCGGAGTTGCCGCCACCGATCACCGCCACCCGTTTGCCTTTGAACAATGGGCCATCGCAGTGTGGGCAATAGGTCACCCCTCTAGTCCGGTAGGTCTCCTCCCCCGGTACATTCATATTCCGCCAACGGGCACCGGTCGCAATAATCACAGAGCGTGCCGCCAGGGTCGCGCCCGACGCGGTGTGCAGCTGATGGAAACCACCCTCCTGCTGTGCAGCGGTCAGCGCTGTCACCGACTGTGTATCAATCACATCGACCTGATAATCATCAATATGCTGACGCAGTGATCCCGCCAACTGGCTACCAACGGTTTTTGGAACTGAGATATAGTTTTCGATATCAACGGTATCCAGTACCTGCCCGCCAAAACGCTCGCCGATAAGCCCAGTGCGGATCCCTTTACGGGCCGCATAAACCGCGGCGGCGGCCCCGGCGGGACCGCTGCCGACGATCAGCACATCATAAGGGGTGCGTTCGCTCAGCGCCTGTGCTGCTTTTCGGGCACTGCCGCTGTCTGCTTTACTAAGGATTTCCCCCAGCGTCATTCTTCCCTGACCAAAACTCTGGCCGTTAAGGAATACCGCGGGCACCCCCATAATTTCCCGCTGTGTCACTTCCTCGCCGAACACCCCGCCATCAATTGCGGTATGGGTCACTTTCGGGTTGAGCACCGCCATCAGATTTAACGCCTGAACCACATCGGGACAGTTGTGGCAGGTGAGTGAATAGTAGGTTTCAAAGTGCAGGTCGTCGTCAAGCTCGGCCACTTGACTGAGCAGTGCTTGGCTCTCTTTCGATGGATGACCGCCGGTGTGCAACAGTGCCAGTACCAGCGAGGTAAATTCATGACCGAGGGGTGAACCAGCAAACACCGGCCCATGCCGCTGCCCTTGTTGGGTCACCATAAAGGACGGCTTACGTCCTGAGAGGCTGTCGTCACGCTCCAGGGTGATAAGGTCGGATAAACCGGTGATCTGTTCAAGCAATGCGCTGACCTCTGAGGAGGCTTTTCCCTCATCCAGACATGCCACCAGCGTGACAGGGCGGGTCAGCTTTTCAAGATAGCTACGCAGTTGTTGTTGTAAAGTGTTATCTAGCATATTTAGGGCCCCCCAGAGGAAAAAACGGGTGCCAACGCACCCGCTAAAAAAGATGAAAGGTCAGACTTAGATCTTACCGACCAGGTCTAGGGAAGGGGCCAGCGTGGCATCCCCTTCTTTCCATTTGGCTGGGCAGACTTCGCCCGGATGGGTGGCCACGTACTGTGCCGCTTTCACTTTACGCAACAAATCAGAGGCATCACGGCCGATACCTTCCGCGGTGATTTCTACCGCCTGAATGATCCCCTGTGGGTCGACGATAAAGGTACCGCGATCAGCCAGCCCTTGATCTTCACGCATAATATCGAAGTTACGGGTCAGCGCGCCGGTCGGGTCGCCAATCATCGCATAGCGAATTTTCGCGATGGTATCGGAACTGCCATGCCAAGCTTTATGGGTAAAGTGGGTATCGGTGGACACAGAGTAAATATCGACGCCCAGCTTCTGAAATTCATCGTAGTGGTCAGCCACATCGCCAAGTTCGGTCGGGCAGACAAAGGTGAAGTCAGCAGGATAGAAGAAAAACACACTCCATTTACCAGCCACATCTTTTTCTGTCAGCTCGATAAACTGACCCTCTTTAAATGCGCTGTTTTTGAATGGTTTAATCTGAGTATTGATGATTGACATAAGGAGCCCTCCGTAAAAGTTGAGCTCCACAGTAGCGCCAGCCGCTATCAGCGGCTAATACTCTGTCTTTATCAATGCAATCACTAAAACCTATTAATAAGGCGCAAGCAGATTGCGCCCTATTAAGACCTACAGTGTACGCAGGCTGATATCCGGCAGGATCACCTCGCCCTGCCAATAGAGGCGGGCGGCGATAGTCGCGGCCATGTTTCGGTACAAACGGGTAAATTCGCTATCAGGGCGGCGCACTACCGTCGGCTGTCCAGCATCTAGGTCTTCACGCAACGTGATATGCAGCGGTATCTGCCCCGCCAACGGGATGCCATACTCTTCACTGAGCGCTTCCGCGCCACCGGTACCAAATATGGCTTCATGATGGCCGCACTGGCTACAGATATGCTGGCTCATGTTCTCAATCATACCAATCACCGGGACCGACACCTTGTTGAACATCAAAATCCCTTTACGGGCATCCAGCAACGCCACATCCTGTGGCGTGGTGACCACCAGTGCCGCGGTCACCGGAATATTTTGCGCCAGAGTCAGCTGAATATCCCCAGTGCCTGGGGGCATATCGATGATCAGGTAATCCAATTCCGGCCACAGGGTCTCATTAAGCAACTGCATCAGCGCCTTGCTGGCCATTGGTCCGCGCCACACCATGGCATTGTCGTCGGTGACCAGATAGCCGATAGAGTTACTAGCCAGTCCGTGGGCGGCGATCGGCGTCATATGTTTACCGTCCGGAGAAGAAGGACGCTCCCCTTCGCTGCCCAGCATTAACGGCAGCGATGGGCCGTAGATATCCGCATCCAGCAGGCCGACACTGGCCCCTTCCGCTTTCAGAGCTAAGGCTAGGTTAATCGCCGTGGATGACTTGCCAACTCCCCCTTTGCCGGAACTCACCGCAATGATGTTTTTCACCCCTGGCGTGGCCGCATGATCCTTGACGCGTTTCAGAGTAGCAATATCATGGCTAAGTCGCCAATCCACAGCGTCGATGCCATCAAGACTCAGCAACAGTGGCGTAGCCCAATCCTGTAATGTCTCAAAACCTGACTGCCAGGCAAACGGCATCTGCAACTCGATATGCAAGGTGCTGTCCAACAGCGCCACATGGTGCAAGGATTTCAGTTGCACCACATCCTGCTGCAGGGTGGGATGGGTAAAGCGTTTCAGTACCTCGCTCACCTGATGATAGATGATATCCGGGGCTGCGGCACGGGGATCGGCCATGGTCATTTCTCCTGTTGGTCGGGCAGTCAATACGCCCGCTAAACGACACCTATCCGCTTATAGTAGCAGATGACGCCACCCGGCGGCGATGCAGGCTTTATCCGCTGTCACAGGTTTACCTGCGCCATGCCTTCGGTTAACATTCATGGTTCTTTTCCAAATAACAGAAAGCTACGCAAACTATGACTCAAGTCGCAAAAAAACTAATGGTAACGTGCGCCCTGCCGTACGCGAATGGATCTATCCATCTCGGACATATGCTGGAACACATCCAGGCGGATATCTGGGTCCGTTACCAGCGAATGCGTGGCAATACTGTGTGGTTCATCTGTGCTGATGATGCCCACGGCACTCCGATCATGCTGAAAGCACAGCAACTGGGGATCAGCCCAGAAAAAATGATCGAAGAGATGAGTCAAGAACATCAGAAAGACTTCGCGGGCTTCAACATTAGCTATGACAATTACCACTCGACCCATAGCGATGAGAACCGTGAACTGGCCGGTAAGATTTACGGCAGCCTAAAAAACAACGGCTTTATAAAAAATCGTACTATTTCCCAGCTTTTCGACCCAGAAAAAGGCATGTTCCTGCCGGATCGTTTCGTGAAAGGCACCTGCCCTAAATGTAAAGCCGCCGATCAATATGGCGATAACTGCGAAGTCTGTGGAGCCACCTACAGTCCGACCGAACTGATCGAACCGAAATCGGTGATTTCAGGGGCAACCCCGGTGATGCGTGATTCTGAACACTACTTCTTCGATTTGCCGGCGTTCTCCGACATGCTGCAGAGCTGGACCCGTTCCGGCGCCCTGCAAGAGCAAGTAGCCAATAAAATGCAAGAGTGGTTTGAATCCGGCTTGCAACAGTGGGATATCTCCCGCGATGCGCCGTACTTCGGGTTTGAGATCCCGGATGCGCCAGGCAAATACTTCTATGTCTGGCTGGATGCGCCAATCGGCTATATGGGGTCTTTTAAGAACCTGTGTGACAAGCGTGGCGACCTGGATTTCGACGAGTACTGGAATAAAGGCAGTAAAACCGAGCTGTATCACTTTATCGGCAAAGACATTGTCTACTTCCACAGCCTGTTCTGGCCAGCGATGCTGGAGGGCAGCAACTACCGTAAACCGGATAACTTGTTTGTCCATGGCTATGTGACGGTCAACGGTGCCAAAATGTCGAAGTCCCGTGGCACTTTTATTAAGGCCAGTACCTGGTTAGAGCATCTGGATGCCGACAGCCTACGCTATTACTATGCGGCTAAACTGTCATCCCGTATCGATGATATTGACCTTAATCTCGAAGATTTCGTACAGCGCGTCAATGCGGATGTGGTTAACAAAGTGGTTAACCTCGCTTCCCGTAATGCCGGTTTTATCACCAAGCGTTTCAATGGTCAGTTGTCAGACAGCTTGGCCGATCCGGCGCTGTATCAGACTTTTGTTGAGGCGAGCGACAAGATTGGTGAGTGTTGGGCCAGCCGCGAGTTTGGCCGCGCTATCCGTGAAATCATGGCGCTGGCTGACCTGGCTAACCGCTATGTTGATGAACAAGCCCCGTGGGTGGTCGCTAAGCAAGAAGGCCGTGATGCCGATCTGCAGGCTATCTGCTCAATGGGTATCCACCTGTTCCGCGTCCTGATGACGTGGCTGAAACCAGTACTACCAGAACTGTCGGACCGTGCCGAAGCGTTCCTTAACAGTGAACTGCGCTGGGACAGTATTGCTCAGCCGCTGACCGGCCATACTGTGGCACCGTTTAAAGCCCTGTATCAGCGTATCGACATGAGCAAAGTCACCGCGCTGATTGATGCCTCGAAACAAGATGCGTCCCAAGCCAGTGCCCCGGCCAGCGCTGATAAAAAAGCGGCCAAAGAGAAGCAGAAACCGGCTAAACCCGCCGCCGAACAACCGGAAGGCGTGATCACCATTGATGACTTTGCCAAAGTCGATATGCGGGTGGCGCTGATTGAACAGGCCGAACTGGTTGAAGGCTCCGATAAATTGCTGCGCCTGATGCTAGATGTTGGCGGCGAAAAGCGTCAAATTTTCTCCGGTATCCGTGCTGCCTACCCAGATCCAGCGGTATTGGTCGGCCGTTTGACCATTATCGTCGCCAACTTGGCACCGCGTAAGATGCGCTTCGGTCTGTCTGAAGGCATGGTTCTGTCTGCCGGTAATGGCGGCGAGGACCTGTTTATCCTGTCAGCAGACAGCGGTGCGCAGCCGGGTATGCCGGTGCGTTAATCTCACAGAGCGATCATTTGTCCTGAGCCGGTGAAAGCCGGCTTTTTTTGCAGCAAAATCCGAGGGGAATGTAATCCTCAATTTTTATCAGACTTTGCGGTATAGCACTCAGAAATCCAATGCAATCAATGATTACATTGTGTCCTTGGGGAAAATCACCGATAAAGTCAGGGATAACCGAATCTTATTTTGCGAGGCTTTGTATGCACCCACGCTTTACTTCTGCTTTTGCGACACTTGATGAAGGTCTGCAACAAGCCCTGTTCCCATTTCTGGAAGAGGCCGATTTTAAAGGTATCTTCAGTGCAGACATGCTATCCACCCTACAGCAGGCCAGTGGCTTGAATGAAGATGCCTTGGCGTTAGCATTACTGCCGGTGGCCGCAGCCTATGCGGTGACACCCTTGTCACAGTTTAATGTCGGCGCCATTGCCCGTGGGGTCAGCGGCAACTGGTATCTCGGGGCCAATATGGAGTTTAGCGGTACCCCGCTGCAACAGACGGTTCACGCTGAGCAAAGCGCTATTACCCATGCTTGGTTATCCGGTGAGCGCCAACTGCAGGCGGTCACGGTGAACTATACCCCTTGTGGACACTGTCGTCAGTTTATGAATGAACTGAATAGCGGCCAACAACTGCGTATCTGCTTGCCGGGTAAGGCGGCACGTACCCTCGGTGAGTTTTTACCGGAGGCGTTTGGCCCCGCGGATCTCAATATTCACTCGGTATTGATGGATGAGCGTGATCGCCACTATCCTCTGCACGGAGATGCGCTTTGCCAGGCGGCCATCACGGCGGCTAGCCACAGCTATGCCCCCTACAGCGGTGCCTTTAGTGGCGTTGCCTTGGAAACCGCTGACGGTTCCCTATGGTCTGGCCGTTATGCGGAAAATGCCGCCTATAACCCAACGCTACCTCCGTTACAGGCCGCACTGATATTGGTAAATATGCGTGGTGGTGACATCACTACCCTACGCCGCGCAGTGTTGGCGGAGCCTGAAGGGGCAGCCTTGAGCCAATACAGCGCGACCGCCGCAACTTTGTCCGCCCTGGGTTGTGACAGCCTAAGCCGCGTTTTTTTACCGGCCGGATAAGCCTCTTCCCTCTGATACCGGAATTCCCTGCTTTCTCCCTTTACCTGACAGTTTCTGCTGCCGGTCGGCAGCGGAGCAAATAGCGGAGTATTGATAATGGAACTGGAGTACGAAAGCCAACGGCCGTTGTATATTTCTTATGCTGGCCCGGTGCTACTGGAATTTCCGTTGCTGAATAAAGGCAGTGCCTTTAGCCTAGAAGAGCGACATGAGTTTAACTTGCGTGGATTGCTGCCGGGGGCCGTCGAAACCCTTAGTGAACAGGCTAAAAGGGCTTGGCAGCAGTATCAGGGCTTTACCAATGATGATGACCGTCATGTGTTCCTACGCAATATTCAGGACACTAACGAAACCTTGTTCTATCGGGTAGTGGCTGATCACCTGGATGAGGTGATGCCGGTGATTTATACACCAACGGTTGGACGCGCCTGTCAGCGTTTTTCAGAGATTTATCGCCGCGCGCGCGGTGTCTTTATCTCTTGGCCAGACCGTGAGCATATTGAAGATATGCTACAAAACGCCACCAAACAGAACGTTAAAGTGATTGTAGTCACCGATGGCGAACGTATCCTCGGCCTCGGCGACCTAGGTATCGGTGGCATGGGGATCCCTATCGGTAAATTGTCGCTGTACAGCGCCTGCGGCGGCATTAGTCCTGCCTACACTTTACCGGTGACACTGGATGTCGGCACCAATAACCCGCAATTGCTGAATGACCCGTTGTATATGGGCTGGCGGCATTCACGCATCGGCGGCGAGGCGTATCGCGCCTTCCTAGAAAGCTTTATCTCAGCGGTTAAACGCCGCTGGCCAAAGGCGCTGTTACAGTTTGAAGATTTTGCGCTACAGAATGCCATGCCCCTATTGGAGGCCTATCGTGATCAGTTATGCTGCTTTAATGATGATATCCAAGGAACCGCTGCGGTCGCGGTTGGCACGCTGATTGCCGCCAGTCGTGCAGCCGGTACACCGCTATCTGCCCAAAAAGTGGTATTCCTGGGTGCCGGGTCGGCCGGTTGTGGCATTGCTGCGCAGATCATCACCGAGATGCTCACTGAAGGGCTCAGCGAGGATCAGGCCCGTAGCCAAGTACTGATGGTCGATCGTGACGGCCTGCTCACCGATGATCAACCGGAACTGCTGCCCTTCCAGCGTCCGCTGGCCCGTCCTGCTGGCAGTGTTCCGTCAC
Source organism: Tatumella saanichensis (assembly GCF_000439375.1). GTDB lineage: Bacteria > Pseudomonadota > Gammaproteobacteria > Enterobacterales > Enterobacteriaceae > Tatumella > Tatumella saanichensis. The sequence continues at coordinate 42,425 of NZ_ATMI01000041.1, read as the reverse complement.
AGGCGACTAGCGGTGATGCCCCTGACCTGCTCACCGTTATCCGCCATGTCAAACCCACGGTACTGATTGGCGTTTCTGGACAGCCAGGCCTGTTCACCGAACAGATTATCCGAGAAATGTACCGTCACTGTCGGCGGCCGGTGATCATGCCACTGTCCAATCCGACCTCGCGGGCGGAAGCTACTCCGCAACAACTGCTGAACTGGACCGATGGCCAGGCACTGATCGCCACCGGCAGTCCCTTTCCGGCGGCGGAATGGCAAGGTCAGCGCATTCCCATCGCTCAGTGCAATAATGCCTATATTTTTCCGGGCATCGGCCTTGGCGTAGTGGCCAGCGGTGCGCAGCGCATTACCGATGCCATGTTGCTGAGTGCCAGTCGCGCCCTGGCAGACTGCTCGCCTCTGGCCTGCCTCGGCAGTGGACCGGTGCTTCCGGCGCTCAGTGAGATCCGTGAAGTCTCAAAACGTATCGCCTTTGAGGTAGGACGGGCGGCACAGATTTCCGGGGTGGCCACCGTCACCTCTGCGGAAGTGTTACAGCAGGCGATAGAAGATAACTTTTGGACACCAGCCTATCGCCAATACCGTCGCACGTCGCTGTGATAGTGCTACTATATCCGCCGTTCACTGTGATCGACACTTGCCTGACCCGGGTGGCTCAAGTACCCTTGAGCCACCCTGTTTCACCCTGAGAATAAGTGACCTGTGTACATGCTGAAACGCCTTTTGATCCTTGTTTGCTGCCTGATCCTGTTGGCAGGTGTCATAGCACTGGGACTAGACCGTTGGATCAGCTGGAAAACCGCCCCCTACATTTACGAAAATGTCGATAAATTACCGGCACGAGAAGTCGGTGTGGTGTTGGGCACCTCAAAGTATTACCGCAACGGTGAGCCGAATCAGTATTATCTGTACCGCATTCAGGGCGCAGTCAATGCCTATAACAGTGGCAAGGTAAATTATCTACTACTGAGCGGCGATAATGCGCTACAGAGTTACAATGAACCGCGCACCATGCGCAAAGATTTGATCCGTGCTGGGGTGGATCCGGCAGATATCGTGCTCGACTATGCCGGTTTCCGCACTCTGGACTCTATTGTCCGCACCCGTAAAGTTTTCGATACCAATCACTTCACCATCATTACCCAACGTTTCCATTGCGAGCGGGCACTGTTTATTGCCATGTATCAGGGGATCCAGGCCCAGTGTTATGCGGTTCCGGCACCGAAAGATATGTTTGATATCCGCATACGTGAAATTGCTGCGCGAATGGCAGCATTGGCCGATCTTTATCTCTTTAAAAGTGAACCGCGTTTCCTCGGCCCATTGATCCCTATCCCGCCGGTAGCAGAAGTGCCTGATAACGGGCCTGGCTATCCGGCAGTGACGCCGCGGCAAGTCGAAGCGATGACTGAAAAAGATCAACCAGTGCCGCCAGCCAAGACCATCTCACCGGGCAAACCCGCGCCGGTGTCAGCGCCTACCCGCTGATTTATCCGTCAGTACTCGCCACAGTTGCTCCATCGGTCCGCGACAGAAATAGCGCAGCCAACACAACGAAAACAGCGCGTTAATCAGCCAAACCGCAGGCACCATCAGCAGTAATTGCCAGCGACTTAACTGCATAAACAGGCCCCCTACCGAGAAAATTAGCGTACAAATCACTGTCTGCAGCAAATAGTTACTCAGCGCCATCCGACCAATGGCGGCTAACATTGCGGTCACTTTCAGTGAGGCCAGACGTGACCAGACAGCCAGCAGTAATGCCACATAACCGAGGCTGACCAGTGGACTAACGAGTTCGCCAGGTACCTGCAGATAAAAACCACTCCAGCGAAAGGACCAGCCGCTGTACCACTGCAGCAGTGCAGTCAGCAACTCCACCAACAGTGACGGGATCAGTAGCCAGGCTGCATGCCGCAGATAGTCCTGGCGAGAATATTTCCCCAGTAGCCAACCATTATGGATAAGCCCAGCGCCGATCAACATCAGCCCTGCAAGTTCCCAGCCATACTGGCTGAACAACGAGATCAGCATCGGTTGCAAGTAGCTGATACGATAATCAATACCCGCCATGCCCGGATGCAACATTCGCCAGCGTTCCATCTGGATGTCGGCTGGACTCGGCAGCCAATCATTACCCGCATGACCGCTAGAGAGCACCCCAAACAGCAGCAGCATCAGACCACCGACGGCATAAAACAGGATGCCGGTACGGATCAGCTGCTGCGCAGAGCGCGCATCGCGGATCAGTCGCCAACACAGCAGCCCGGTGATCCCCCAGGCTACCAGAATATCCCCTTGCCAGAGGAATACCGCATGCAGTAGGCCAAAAAGCACCAACCACAGCAGCCGTGACTGGATCCAGGCAGCACCTTTGGGGATCTGAAACACCAGACCCGCGCCAAATAATAAGGCAAATAAACTGAGAAACTTCAGCCGCGCAAACAGCTCGGTCAGCAGCCAACTGATGGCATCGGGCATGGTGATAAAGCCCTGCCAAGCAGGGTTAAGGTAGGCCGCAGAGGGTAAGCCAAAGCTGACAATATTCAGCAACAGAATGCCGGCAATCGCGGCACCACGGATAACGTCAAGCTGGGGATAACGCGGCATAGTGATACTCGGGAAAGGACAGCGCTGCCATCAAGGGGCAGCGCTGTAATACGGATTAATTGTGTCTTACCGCACGTAAAAATTCTTGGCGGGTATTCTGGCTCGATTTAAACAAGCCCCCCAATGAGGTAGTGGTGGTGGCACTGGTGGCATCCTGTACCCCACGGGCTTTAACACAATAGTGCACGGCATCAATACAGACCGCGACATTATTAGTACCGAGCAGTGTCTGTAAGGCGACTAACACCTGCTGGGTCAGACGTTCCTGGACCTGCGGACGACGGGCAAAAAACTGCACGATACGGTTAATTTTTGAAAGCCCGATCACCTTATCTTTGGGGATGTAGGCAACGGTGGCTTTACCGTCAATAGTGACGAAATGATGTTCACAGGTACTGGTCAGAGAGATATCCCGAACCGTCACCATCTCATCAACGTTCATTTTGTTTTCAATGACAGTGATCTTCGGGAAATTCTGGTAATCCAGACCGGAGAAAATTTCATCGACATACATTTTGGCAATGCGGTGCGGCGTCTCGGTCAGGCTGTCGTCACCCAGATCGAGGTTCAGCAGTTGCATAATTTCCGTCATGTGACCGGCAATCAGTGACTTACGTGTCTGATTATCCAGCTCACGGGCGGGAGTACGTAATGGGGTTTCCAGTCCACGGGACACCAGTGCTTCATGTACCAGCGCCGCTTCCTGACTTAAAAGGGACATCAACTATTCTCCGGCAGGTGAATTCCCAGCCCTGGTAACGGGCGGTGAATCGTAATAACAGCCTATTGTGAATCAGTCCGCAAGGATAATCCAGTATCTGACACGGATCGGCATCGATCCCAAACAAATATTTCTCGCTGCTGTCATTTAATCACTGCTTGTCGCGGTACCTTCATCCGATTAAAATATCTCAAATCATGAATAACCTTATATCACTTATTTTCACTAAGAGAATATATATGGATCTGGTACAACTGAAAATGTTCTGTGCCGTCGCAGACAGCGGCTCGGTCGCCCGAGCCGCTGAGATGCTGCATCGGGTGCCCTCCAACCTCACGACCCGTCTGAAACAACTGGAAGAGGAACTGGGTACCGATCTCCTGATCCGTGAGAAACAGCGCGTGCGTCTCTCACCAATGGGGCATAATTTTCTCAATTATGCCCAGCGTATCCTGGCCCTCAGCGAAGAAGCCATGAGCATGACTCGTCAGGGAGAGCCGGCAGGTAACTTTGCACTGGGCACTATGGAAAGTACTGCAGCCACTCGTCTGCCGGGGCTGCTAGCGGCTTATCACCAACGCTATCCAGCTGTCTCGCTGTCACTGATCACTGGGACTTCCGGCGAAATCATTGATCATGTGCGCGAAGGAACGGTGGCGGCGGCCTTGGCGGATAGCCCAGAAGGCTATGATGAACTGCACAGCTGTAGCGCTTTTGATGAAGAACTGGTGCTGATCACCAGCAGTGAGCATGACGAAGTAACCTGCCCGCGGGATGTGCAAGGCGAAACCTTTTTTGCTTTCCGCAATAGCTGTTCTTACCGACTGAAACTGGAAGCTTGGTTCCGCGAAGGGGATGCTCAGCCCGGTAGCATCATGGAGATCCACTCCTACCATGCGATGATTGCGTGTGTAGCTGGGGGAGCCGGGCTTGCCATTATTCCGGCGTCAGTACTGGCACAGATGAGCGATCGGCCGCGTATCCGTGTCCACCGCTTGCCGGAAAAGTACGGTGCAGTCTCCACCTGCCTGATTTGGCGACGAGATGCCTTTACTCCCAATGTAGAAGCCCTGAAGTCTCTGATGCAGAGCTTCTTTACCTCAGCCTCACCTGTGACGGATACCTCTGGGGAGCTACCGTCCTGACTTTTTCTCTGGGCGCTGCATTGCAGTGGCCCTCTATACAGACCTAACAGGAGTTCCTATGTCTGCACTGACACTCTGTGAAGAGCATCTGATGTTTGCTGGCCGTCAGCAACGCTGGCAGCACACCTCAGCTAGCCTTAACTGTGAAATGAAGTTCAGCGTGTTTCTGCCCCCGCAGGCCGCCAAAGGTAAGGTGCCGCTGCTGTGGTGCCTTGCCGGGCTAACCTGTACCGATGAAAACTTCTCGGTAAAATCTGGGGCGCAGCGTCTGGCTGCAGAATTGGGGATCGCGCTGGTGATGCCGGATACCAGTCCGCGTGGTGAGGATGTGCCAAACGATGCCAGTTATGATCTCGGTCAGGGTGCTGGCTTCTACCTCAACGCAACTCAAGCCCCTTGGGACCGCCACTTTAAGATGTATGACTATCTGACGGTGGAACTGCCTACTCTGCTAGCGGAACACTTCCCCGTCACCGAACGTCAAGCGATCATGGGCCATTCCATGGGCGGTCATGGGGCACTGGTGCTGGCATTGCGTCAGGCCGGACGCTACACCTCGGTGTCGGCCTTTGCACCCATTGTAAACCCTTGTGCGGTGCCTTGGGGCCAGAAAGCCTTTTCCGCCTATCTCGGCGACGACCGCGCTGCGGCAGAAGGTTATGATGCGACCCTGCTGATGGCTAAGGCTAGCCACCGCTTACCAGTACTGGTCGATCAGGGTGACAGTGATAATTTTTACCCACAGCAGTTACAACCTGAGGCTCTCCAAGCAGTTGCCCAACAGCAAGGCTTTGAATTTACCCTGCGCTGGCAGAAAGGGTATGACCACAGCTACTTCTTTATCGCCAGCGTGGTGGAAGATCACCTGCGGTTCCATGGCCGTTATTTACTGCCTTGATGACACGACTAAACGCTCACTGTTCAGTGAGCGGTGTAATGTCGTAACACTGTTTTCCTGTACAGGCGCAGATGGCTTTGAGATGCTGCCCTAAGGTTGGGGGGCTGTTAGCGCCCCCTTGATTAGGCCACCTGACACCCGCTGAAGGAGAATAACGATGTTATCCGCGTCTTTATGCCGACGTCCGTCAATATTACTCAACACGTTATGGCTGGCAGTGCCAGTGCTATTGTGTGTGCGTCCAGCCCTGTCCGCGGAGTTACCGGCACTGTTACAGCAAAGCCACCAATATCTACAACGTATTGATCAGCATCCGCCGTCCGGAGATATTGACCATGACTTTGCGACCTTTCTGGTGCCTCAGCACCTGACCGGTGTCGGCTTATCAGAAGCGGAAATCCATGACGGCCAGAATCCTCAGTTGCGGGCGATCGCCTCCGGCATCCTTGCCCACCGCGACCGTAATGCCCCGGTCAGCAGCCAAGTCAGTCCGCTACCCGCCACAGACCCGCGCTATCAACAAGAGAAACAGTTATTGCAGGCCGCCGATAACCAGGCCCGGCAGGCATTTCGTCAACCGTTAAACGGCGATGCCGATCGCCAGTTTAACTGGCTGATGGCGGCACATCATCAGCGGGCCATCGGTTACGCCACGGCTGAACTGAAGCTCGGACGAGATCCGGCTCTGCTGAAACTCGCTCGCGGCATGATCCAGCAGCAGAAACAGCAGCACAGACAAATGATGACGCTGCTTAAATCTTAATGGTTTTATTTTTAAGCATAAAAAACCCATGCTCGGCATGGGTTTTGGTTTTTTACGCACTCAACGTGTGACCGATCATGACTCCCCTTTGGTCACCGCCGGAAATTCCATTTCATGGTATTTCACAAAACGACTGCCACGGGTCAGCTTGTAGCCGAACCAAATGATCAGGAACAGTGGAATACCGATATAGGTCGCTGCCACACCGGACCAGTCAATTTTATCGGCTAAGAATGCTTGATAGTTCTGGCCGAGGGTGATCACCAGACACAGCACAAACGCAAATACCGGCCCCAGCGGGAACAGCCCTGAGCGATAAGGCAGTGCCGACAGGTCATGACCGTTGGCCACATAGCCTTTACGGAAACGGTAGTGGCTGATGGCAATACCCAGCCAAGCAATAAAACCGGTCATTCCCGAAGTATTCAGCAGCCACATATACACAGTCTGGTTCCCGAACCTCGAGGACAGGAAACAGAGCGCTGCGACCACGGTGGTGGCGATCAAGGCATTACGCGGCACCCCACTGGCGGTCAATTTACCAAACATCTTTGGCGCTTTGCCTTCACGGGCAAGGGTAAACAGCATCCGGGTAGAGGCATACATCCCTGAGTTACCCGCAGACAGTACCGAAGTCAGGATCACAGCATTCATCACCGCAGCGGCTGACAACAATCCCGCATTGCGGAACACCAGCGTAAACGGGCTGACCCCGACATCCTGCACATCGTTATGTAACAAACGTGGATCAGTGTACGGCAGTAACAGGCTGATAATCAGGATGGCCAGCACATAGAACAGCAGGATACGCCAGAATACCTGACGCATAGCACGCGGCACATTTTTGCCTGGGTCCTGGGACTCACCGGCAGCAATACCAATCAATTCGGTACCTTGGAACGAGAACCCCACAATCATCGCCACGCCAATCATGGCGGAAAAGCCGCCGGCAAAAGGTGCATCGCCGATTGTCCAATTATGCCAACCACCCTGTTCGCCGCCGCGCATAATGCCAGTGACCATCATCAGACCGACAATGATAAAAATCACCACGGTGACCACTTTGATTAATGAGAACCAGTACTCGGCTTCACCAAAACCTTTGACCGACACTACATTCAGCAGGAAGATCACTCCGAGGAACAGCGCACTCCAGATCCAGCCCGGCACCTCTGGAAACCAGTAGCCCATCACCAGTTGCGCAGCCACCAGATCCACAGCGATCGTGACCGCCCAGTTATACCAGTAGTTCCAGCCAAGGGCGAAACCAAAGCCCTCTTCCACATATTTGGCGCCATAGGTCGCGAAAGAGCCTGAAACCGGCATGTAAGATGCCAGCTCACCGAGACTGGTCATCAGAAAGTACACCATCAGCCCAATGATGGCGTAAGACAGCAGCGCCCCGCCAGGGCCTGCCTGAGAAATACTGGCCCCAGAGGCGACAAACAGCCCGGTACCAATTGAACCGCCGATCGCAATCATCGTCAGATGACGGGCTTTCAACACACGCTTCAGGCCGGGCTTATCTGTTGTATTTGAGTTATTATTCATCAGTAAACACTATGCTGGATAAAAATGAGGCGCGATTGTAGCAGCTAACCCTAGACTGTATAGCATTACCACCGGGTTATAAGTTACCTTCATGATCCTCTAATAATTATAAGCAACAGCATCACCCACACGGTGTTACGAAGATCGGCGGGGCTTCAGGCTCACGGCAGTAGGAGAGAAACCGGTTCAGCGATCGGGACAGATGTTTCTGTTGGTGATGAATGCGGTACAGCGTACGGGTCAGCGCGGGCAATGGTAACTCTACCTGTCGCAAGCTGCCGTTTTCCAGTTGATCGGCAATCACCCGCCGCGACAGACAACTGATCCCCATACCGTAACGCACCGCGTGTTTGATGGCTTCTGAGTTACCCAGTTCCATCGCCACGTTAAAATGCGGCAGGTGAGACAGCAGCAGGTAATCAACAATTTCCCGAGTACCGGACCCCCGCTCTCGCAAGATCCAGCTAGACGCTGCTAGGCGGTTCAGGGTCACCGGTCTCTCAAATAACGGGCATTCCGGGGCTGCAAACACCACCAGTTCATCCTGTAGCCAGCTTTCACTGTTGATCCCCGCCACATGACAAGGCCCTTCGATCAGTCCGACATCGGCGCGAAATTCGCTGACGGCCTGGATCACCTCCTGGCTATTACCGACGGTTAACTCCAGTGGTGCCCTTGGGAAGTCTCGGCGGTAGTCAGCCATCATCGCGGGCAGCAGATAATTACCGATGGTACTGCTGGCGGCGATACGTATTGCCCCATCATCCTCAACAAACAACTGCTCTGCTTCCCGTGCCTGTTCCAGCAGAGACACCGCTTTCGGGTAAAGTAAGCGGCCATGTTCATTGACCACCAGTCGCTTGCCCGCCCGGTCAAACAGGCGTACCGAGAGTTGGTGCTCCAGATCCGCCAGTGCCGCACTGACCGCAGACTGGGACAATGCCAGAGGCTGCGCGGCTTGGGTGGTAGAGCCGCTTTTGACAATTTCACAGAAAACTTCCAGTTGCCGCAGAGTGATATGCAAAATTCAGTATCCTTAAAGATGAAGGCCGAGATGACCCATTACTTACCAGTTTAACCGGTCAATTATAAAAATATAATGAATTTCTCTTTTATATAAAACCCCGGCAGCATAGAGGCTAGTCACTGATTACCGGAGCCGCCATGACCCTTTATCCTCTAAGAAAAACCCACCTCCCTGTTCCCGCCTCTCTGCCGGGTCTGCTGCTGTGTGCGCTGGTTACCGGCAGCGCACTAGTGTTATTACAACTGCCGTGGCTGGCGAGCCTCGGTCTCGGCTCCCTCACCCTAGCGATTGCCTGCGGAATGCTGGTGGGAAATTTATTACCGTCTCGCATACTCGCGATGGCCCACCCCGGGGTCACCTTTAGCAAACAGAGATTGCTGCGAGGAGGGATTATTCTCTATGGCTTTAATGTTACCTTTAGCCAGATAGGCAGTATTGGTCTGCCCGGCTTGCTTACCGATGTGATCATGCTCAGCAGTACCTTTTTACTGACCTGTTTTCTCGGCATCCGTCTATTACGCGCGGACCCGCAAACGGTATGGTTGATCGGTGCCGGCAGCAGCATTTGTGGTGCGGCAGCCGTGCTGGCCACTGCGCCGGTGATCAAGGCCGACGCCGGTAAAGTAGCAGTCGCGGTGGCCACGGTCGTGCTATTTGGCACCTGCGCGATCTTCCTCTATCCGTTACTGTGGGAGTTTGCCCGCCACAGCTTACCGTCAGTCACCGACCGCCAGTTCGGGCTGTATACCGGAGCCACTCTCCACGAGGTAGCACAGGTAGTCGCGGCCGGACATGCCATCAGTCCACACGCGGAGAACAGCGCGGTGGTGGCGAAAATGCTGCGGGTGATGCTACTAGCCCCCTTCTTGTTACTGCTCGGTCAGTGGCTGCGCCACCGCAACGGTCATGTCACTGAGGAACAACAGGCGGTGACCTTCCCGTGGTTTGCGCTAGGATTTATCATGATCGCCGGCCTAAACTCCCTGGGCTGGCTCCCTGCTCCAGTGCTTGCAATGATCCGCCAAGGTGACAGTCTACTGCTGACAATGGCGATGGCGGCGCTAGGACTTAGTACCCGTATCAGTGAGCTGAAACAGGCCGGAAGAAAACCGCTGTTGTTAGGTTTGATGGTATTTTTATGGCTGATTATCGGCGGTGCAGCAGTGGATCTGTGGCTTTGGCATGTGATGTCGTGATCCATCAGGTATCATAAACGCCAATACAGAACCCGCAAGTCAGGAGAAACAGTTATGAAGTATATTGGTGCCCATGTCAGCGCGGCCGGCGGGGTGGAAAATGCCGTCCTGCGTGCCCACGAATTGGAAGCCACAGCCTTTGCCTTGTTCACCAAAAATCAGCGTCAGTGGCGGGCCGCTGATCTCTCTGCTAAAACCATCAATGCTTTTCGTGAGGCCTGCGAAAAATATCACTTCAGTGGTGCACAGATCCTCCCGCATGACAGTTATCTGATTAACCTCGGTCACCCGGTGGCTGAAGCGTTGGAAAAATCTCGGTTGGCTTTTCTCGATGAGATGCAGCGCTGCGAACAGTTGGGCCTGACGTTACTGAATTTCCACCCAGGTAGCCATCTGCAACAGATCCCCGAACAGCAGTGCCTGAAGCTGATTGCGGAATCCATTAATATGACTCTGGATCAGACCCACGGCGTGACCGCAGTGATCGAGAATACCGCTGGTCAGGGCAGCAACCTCGGTTTCCGCTTTGAGCACCTGGCCGAAATCATCCATCACGTCGAAGATAAAAGCCGAGTCGGTGTCTGTATCGATACCTGCCATGCCTTCGCGGCGGGCTATGAGCTGCGCAGCGTTGAAGACTGTGAAGCCACGTTCCGTGAGTTTGATAAGGTGGTCGGCTTTGAGTATCTGCGGGGGATGCACCTGAATGATGCTAAAAGCGAATTCGGTAGTCGAGTCGACCGTCACCACAGCTTAGGGGAAGGGAATATTGGTACTACGGTGTTCAGTTGGCTGATGAAAGATCCGCGCTTTGACGGCATCCCGCTGATCCTAGAAACCGTTAATCCGGATATCTGGAAAGATGAAATTGCTTGGCTGAAAGCCCAGCAGAACGCTGCCGACGGGGTCTAAAACAGGAAAAACAAACAGGGCGCATTCCGCGCCCTGTCGCTCTCAATCATCGCTAGTTAGGCGGTGACCGGCTCCGGTTTTTTCAGGAGTGCGTAAGCCACTCCCGCCAGCAACATTCCGGCGATAATCGCCAGCAGATAACCCAGTACCGGTGTGATCGCCCCTGGGATCAGCAGCACAAACAGGCCACCGTGCGGTGCCATTAACTTGGCACCTATCGCCATCGATATGGCTCCGGTCACTGCCCCGCCGACCATACAGCATGGGATCACCCGCATCGGGTCTCTGGCCGCAAACGGGATCGCCCCTTCAGAGATAAAGCACAGTCCGAGAACCAGCGCCGCTTTACCCCCTTCTTGCTGACCTTTGTTGAATTTTTTACGGGCCAACAAGGTCGCCAGGCCCATTGCCAGCGGCGGTACCATCCCTGCAGCCATGATCGCCGCCATCGGGCCATAAGCTTTGCTGCTTAATAAGCCGACACCAAACGCATAGGCCACTTTATTGATCGGTCCCCCCATATCGGTGCACATCATGCCACCCAGTACCGCCCCCAACAGCACTGCGTTGGCAGTACCCATATTACTCAGCCAGGCAGTCAACCACTCCATAATGGCAGCGACCGGTTTGCCAACCACGTAGATCATCAATAGACCAGTGACCAAACTCGCCAACAGCGGAATAATCAGTATCGGTTTTAACGCTTCCATACTCTGTGGCAGCGTCAACCGGGTGCTGATAAATTTGGCCGCATAACCGGCAATAAACCCAGCGATGATGCCGCCGAGGAAACCAGCGCTGGTAGTGCTGGCCAACATCCCGCCGATAAGGCCTGGCGTTAAGCCTGGACGGTCAGCAATCGAGAAAGCAATAAACCCTGCCAGAACCGGCACCATCAGGGCAAAGGCACTGCCGCCACCTATTTGCATCAGTGCTGCAGGCAGGGTATTGGCTTCTTTAAAGGCATTGATGCCGAAGGCGAACGACAAAGCAATACACAGCCCACCGGCTACTACCATCGGCAGCATATAAGAGACCCCGGTCAGCAGATGCCGGTAAGCACCAGTTTTCTCTTGACCGCTATCACTGTCAACAGCTGGCTTAGCACCACGGGTCGCTGGCTGGTAAGGTTTAGCCTCACTCAGCGCTTTATCAAATTCCTGAGCAGTTTTCTTCAGCGCCAATCCAGTTGACGTACGGTACATCGGTTTACCGGCGAATTTTGCCAGATCAACGTCAATATCCGCCGCCACAATCACCAGGTCGGCAGCGGCAATTTCTTCGGCAGAGATAGGGTTACCCGCTCCCACAGAACCACGGGTCTCGACTTTTGCCCACCAGCCACGTTTTTTCGCTTCCGCCTCAATAGCCTCAGCGGCCATAAAGGTATGCGCAACGCCGGTCGGACAGGCAGTAACCGCAACGATACGTTTGGCACTCTCAGTGGTGACCGCGGGTGCAGCCGATCCCACTGACTCCTCGGCAGCCGGTTGCCAGAGCGTGGCCTGTTGGCGGGCGGTGGTTAAAAAAGCCAGTGGATCATCCAGCAGCGCTTGTAATTCACCACGCCACAGTTTTTTCCCGCTCAGGGCCGGGTCTGCGGGAACAGTATTGCCTGCTACCACCACCAATTCAGCATCGCTGGCAACAGAAGTCAGGGTCAGCCCACTGGCTTCCACCGCGGTTGCCGCCTGTTGAGCGGCCATAAAGGCACTGGCTTTACCCAGTGTTGCATCAGTTATCAGCAGCGTTTTCATTTATAATTCCTCTCCTGCTGTCAGTGCACGGGGTGTAAATCAACACGTGCCATCATTGCCGCCAGCGTTGTTCTGTCAGCAACACCTACATTACTCTGGCTAACGGCCATTGCTGCCACCGCAGTAGCCAGCCTTAGGGTATGTTCACTGGACTCTCCCATTAGCAAGCCGTAGATCAGGCCACCGACCATGGAATCCCCAGCCCCAACGGTACTGACCACCTCACAGGCCGGTGGTTTTGCCAACCATTCTCCTGAGGCATTGACCCACAGCGCCCCTTCTGCACCCAGCGAAATCACCACATGGGCAATGCCCTGATCGCGCAGTTGATGCGCCGCGGTGATCACATCTTGGAGTTCGGGTAACGGTTTACCGGCCCAGGTTTCCAGTTCACGACGGTTAGGTTTTACCAGCCAAGGAGCCGCTTTTAATCCGGCTTCGAGAGCGGCGCGACTGCTGTCAAAACAGATGCACGGACAGAGGCTGCGCAGTGCTCTCATCCAATCCGTGAAAGCCTCTGGTGAAACACCCTGCGGCAGACTGCCGCTGACACACACCATATCGAACTGTCCCAGCCAGTGCAGTGAATCGCTGCTGAAACGTTCCCAATCTTTCTCGGTCACGGCGAATCCGGAAAAGTTCAGGTCAGTAACATCACCGTCCTGCTCGGTGAGCTTGACGTTGATACGTGTTCTGCCCTCAACTACTTGAAAGCGGTTGGCGATCCCCAGTTCGCTGAACAGTTGCTGAAATCCGTCTTGGTTATCACGGCCGAGAAATCCGCCGACGGTGACATCCACGCCGAGATCTTTCAGCACCCGGGCCACGTTAATGCCTTTACCCGCAGCGTGCAGGCCGGTAGTGGTCACTAGGTTGACCTCACCGCGCTCAATTTGCGGGACAAATCCCACCAGATCATAGGCTGGGTTGAGGGTAATGGTCGCGACACGTCTACTCATGCTGCACCCTCCCCGAGACCGCTGGCAATCGCCTCACCGATAGCGGCAATGGCAGCGGCGGCATCTTCGCCGCTGGCAGTGAAGCGCAGGCGATGACCTTTTTTCACCCCAAGCGCCACCACTTTCATCAGGCTACGGCCATTGGCCGGTTTACCGCTACCATCCAAGTTGGTAACCGTAATATCGCTTTTAAAGCCTTTAATAGTGGTGACCAGCGCAGTGCCTGGACGGGCGTGCAGTCCATGCTCGTTATTGATCACGAACTCGGCGCTCACCACTTCCTCGGCCTCGACATATTCACTGGTCAGCAACGCTAAAATGCCGGCTTTATCAGCGCTCAGAAGGGCATCGGCTTTCTGTTTGATCAGTAATTGATGCAGATAGCCCAGTGCGGTCAGGGGCTGATCGTCAGCCACCGCCACGGTGATCAGCAATTGTGCTGGCAGCGAGTTAGGGCCAGTGAACGGTGTCACCGCGCGGCTGACAGCGATAGCACTCACCTGATTACCGCGAGTACTGTCGTTCAACCAAACGCCCTGCCCAAGATGTAATGGCTGGCGAGAAATCACTTCGCTGACAAACTGGCTATCTACCGCACCAACTGCCTGTAACCGACCGGCGTTAAGCGCCTGCAGGGTAATCAAGTCACTGGCGGCAACATCGGTCTGGATAAGCGTGCTATCAAAAAGGAACGCCGCGGCCTGCTTCTCGCCCATTAAGATGGCACGCAGCTCTTCTGCAGAAGCGGATTTAAGGGTATCAGCCAGCGAGTCATCACTCAGCACATGGGTCAGCTGACGCAATAACGCCAGATGTTCATCAGATTTTGCCGCAATGCCAATCACCACATAGGCTGTCTGCCCTTCTCCCCACTGGATCCCCTGCGGAAACTGGAACACCTGCACACCTGTGTTGAGCACCAAGTCGCGGGTATCAGTGGTGCCGTGGGGAATGGCAATACCATTGCCAAGGAAGGTGGAGGTTTGTTGTTCGCGGGCCAGCATTCCGTTTACATAGGCATCGCTGACATTTCCGGCAGCGGCCAGCGCAGCCGCGACTTGGCGGATAGCATCCGTTTTATCACTGGCACTAGCAGCGGTATGGATCGCCTTTACATCGAGCTGGAACATAAGACTCCTCACTCTTTCTTTTTAGTTGAATCGTTTCAGCAAGCGGCTAAAAAAGAAACATTTCGGCCGGTAGTTAGTGGCCCTCCCGGGCGCTGAAACGTTTCACTAATATAGACACTGTAAAAATAGTGCTGCAATAAATACTTTATTTCATCGACTGATTCTTTGAGGCTACGCACAATTCCCTCATTTAAAGAGAATTTTGTGGAACCGGCTGCTGCCGACTCAAGCATCAAACTTTACGATAATAGCGGTTCAGTGGTTGCTCAGCACATGACAGTAGGTAGGTCATTGCTCCAATTATAGGCCTTATCCTTAGGCTATGATGGCGCTGCTGTTATGCTTTTAGGGCTGCCCACCTCCGTAGACGCAACGACTTCAGCACCTTCAGCACCTGTTCCTGCGGCGGGTTAAGGGGCGGTCAGTTTTTCCAACTCTAGCAGCCAGACCATCGCCTGTTGACGGTCGTCGTGACACATTTCAGTGGAAGGTTGCAGGCCTGCACAGACCGCTGGGCGTAAAGGTGAGGTAAAAATGGCACACAGGTTTTCATCGGTCAGTTGGACGCAACGAGTATTAGCCGGTTTCCCCATTGGCATACCCGGGATCGGGCTGGAAATTGAAGGGGCAATACAACAGGCACCACAGCCGAAACGACACTCCATTTTTGACCTCTTTATAGATACGTTGACGGCAAGGTAACTACCGCCGTCTAACGGCTGACAGGGATTTTGGCCGCCACCATAGCATTAAACGGCACCGCTCGCAGCGGGCTAAAAATATTTATCTTGTTTCACTTGCTTGGCAGGAATTGCGCGGGTAACGTGGCGCGCAGGATCCCTGTATTGCTGATAGAGAGACACCCTCAATGCCAAAGGCAAATGAAATCAAACGTGGTATGGCGGTAAGCTGGAACGGAAAGCTGTTGCTGGTTAAAGATATTGATGTGCAGAGCCCAAGCGCCCGCGGCGCAGCGACCCTGTATAAAATGCGTTTTACTGATATCCGCACCGGTCTAAAAGTCGAAGAACGCTTTAAGGGCGATGACATTATCGAGGCTATCTCGTTGAGCCGTCGCGCGGTGACTTTCTCCTACCTCGACGGTGAAGAGTATGTATTTATGGATGATGAGGACTATACGCCTTATCACTTTAATAAAAGCCAGATCGAAGAGGAGCTGCTGTTTATCCCTGAAGGCGGTATCCCGGGCATGCATGTCCTGACCATGGATGGCCAGATCCTGGCTCTGGAACTGCCCCAGACCGTGGATATGGAAATTACCGACACCTCTCCAGGGATCAAAGGCGCTTCTGCCAGCGCCCGTACTAAACCTGCCGGATTCAGTACCGGCCTGGTAGTTCAGGTGCCTGAATACCTGAGTAACGGTGATAAAATCCGTATTCATATCCCTGAGCGCCGCTATATGGGCCGTGCTGACTAACACGCTCTTGTGTACGGGGTGAGCAGACCCCGTACACAAACTGTTTCGCCGCCACGGGCCGTAGGCAGAGTTGTAACGTTATCACTTGATTTGACAAATTTATTTACTCAATTATCTGTATAATGGCGCTGCTGTCAGCGTCCGCGGGACTGTTACGTCAGTTATCCGTGCTTTTGTTGTTCATTTGCGGCAGGTTGAAATTTCATTTAGTTTTTCTGTACTACCCTGCTCTGCTAATTCCAATTGAGTCTATATAATGCGCCTCTCACGTCTGTTTCTTATTCTGTTACTCAATGCTGTCGGTATTGCACTGTTTTTTTCATGGTATCTGCCAGCAAACCACGGGGCCTGGTTCGATCTCGATAAGTCGATCTTCTTCGCCTTTAATGACCGTATGGTGACGCACCACGGCTTTGCGATTTTCGTTGCGATCACTAACTTCCGCGGCTTTGACGTGGTTTCTCTGATCGCCATGGGACTGCTCTATTATTCTTACTGGCGTAAAAATGACGCCAATGGCCGTCATCGTATGCTGGCCATCGGTATTACCATGCTTATCAGTGCAGTGGTACTCAACCAACTGGGCCACCGTATTCCGGTGGTACATAGCAGCCCGTCACTGTTTTTCCAGAATGCACACCGCGCTGGTGAACTGACTGGCATTCCGACCAAAGACGGTTCTAGCGACAGCTTCCCAGGCGACCACGGGATGATGCTGATGATCTTCGCCTGCTTTATGTGGCGCTACTTTGGTGGCCGTGCCTTTATCAAGGCGCTGATTATCCTGGTGGTGTTTGCCACGCCGCGGGTGATGGCAGGTGCACACTGGTTTACCGATATCGCGGTAGGTTCTCTGTCAGTGGTACTGGTGGGGATGAGCTGGTGGCTGCTGACGCCAGGCAGCGATTATCTGGTCAATTATCTGGATAAAAAGCTGCCACGTAGGAAGCGTTAATCCCTATAGCGACCAATGCGTAAGGCGCCTGACAGGTTCTCTGTCAGGCTTTTTTTTTGCCTGGACGTAATGGCCTACAGCGCTTGGGTCCCACTCATCATCTTGGATCTCGCGGATTGTAGCTGTCACCCTACCAAGGTAATGACTCTTGGCCGGTACCGCTTTTACTATCACCCGCGTCATAGCGACACGGATCACTCTCCCTTGTCACAGTGACAAAAAAAGACGCCCGTAGGCGTCTTGTATATAACTGGTTCGCCCCATATCAGGGAGCGAAGCTCAGTTTTTTAGTCTTCCAACTCTTCATGGTCGTTAATTTCTGGCACCGGCAGACTGGTAGCGACGCCCCAGTAGTAGCAGACCAATGCCGCAACCGCCGCCAGGATCATGTCGGTCGGTGCGCCGATGGCATTGATGCCGCCGAAGGTTCCCAGATAAGAGATCACTAGGATCAGCACGTAGTACACCAGTAACCACCAGCCACATTTCAGATCACGGGCTGAGGTCACGGTTTTCTTGGCAAATACCACATAACCGACCCACGCTAAGATCAGCACAGGGATCAGCAATTCGTTCACTGACCAGCCACTCCAATAAATCAGCAGAGTACTGGCGACGAAGGCTAATGGACTTAAGATAGCAGCCATCGGCAGACGGAATGGACGAGCCATACCTGGCAGGTGACTACGGAAAGCCCCCAGCGTCACAGGACCTGGCATATAAGTAAACACCGTCGCGGAAGTTACTGCACCGATCAAACCGCCCCATACTTGGAATTCAGACGGTAAGGTCCACGCAATCGCCAGTAACAGGGATAACCACAGTGCGCCACGTGGCACACCCGATTTCGGGTCAACTTCACCAAAGACTTTGAATAGGTGGCCGTTACGTGCCCAAGCGAATAGCACACGGCTAGCCCCTGCCAGATAGATGTTACCGGTACCTGCTGGGGAGATCACCGCATCCACCAGGATCAGGTTTATCAGCCAAGTAATACCCAGGCTACGCGCCAGATCCGCATACGGGGATTGGAACACCTGCTTAAGTCCATCCCAACCGTGGGCTGATAACGCTTCAGAAGGCACAGCACCCATAAACGCGTATTGCAGCGCCAAGTAGATCACAAAGCTGACCGCGATGGCGATAAAGATCGACAACGGCACGTTACGCTGTGGGTTTTTCGCTTCACTGGCGAAGTCTACCGCCTGACGGAAACCGAGGTAGGCAAACACAATCCCGGCACCGGTCAGAGAGGTGAAGATGCCATGGGCGCCACCTGGTGGTGGTGGTGGCACGTCTAAATTGCTGCCGTGGTAGTACATAAATAACGTACCAATCGTCAGTAACGGCACCACAAATTTAAAGGTGGTAATGATGGTGTTGACACGACCGAAGACGCTAACGCTCCAGTAGTTCAACAGGAAAAAGCCGACCAGTAACAGGATCTGTACCAGGAAGCCCAGGGAGGTCGGACTACCGTCGGTGTGGCTCAGTGCTGGCCACCAGTATTGGGCATACTGACGTACGGCTTCGACTTCTACACCCGCCGTACTGGTATAAGCCAGCAGTGAGCTAACGCCGATAACAAACCCGACGACATTACCGTGAGAAAAGTTAGGGTAGCGTACAAAACCGCCGGCACGGGGAATGGCCGAGGAGAGTTCAGCAAACACTAAACCGATCAGTAAAACAATAATGGCACCCAATACCCATGCCCAGCCAGTCTGAGCCCCCGCATAGCCGGCGCTGGTCAGTGCTGCATACAGCCAACCTGACCCAATCATCGACCCAATGCCGAGCAGGCTGAGATCCACCAGCCCTAATTTTTGTTTAAATGCACCCTTCGCCATAAATACCTCATTATGTTGTGCTGCTGCTGACCTTAGAGATCATTGCTGTTGTTATTTCCTTGCCCCCTAATTAAAGCATTTTTCGTGCCATAAATAATCATCACTTATAAATAAGAATAGTCTTAACCTATCCCAAGCCGCAATATAGGGGATAACGGGCGAAACAATTATTTTCCGAGGCTGGAACCAGATCCAGCTGACTGCACGTAAATGATGATCACTGAAGGTGCATACCACCCGCTGTTGCACCATAATGATCCCCCCTCACTTCAGCGCATCGTCGGTATTGGACCGAGGTCTATTCGTTGAGAATTAAAGGAATTATTTCAATATAGGCGAAAATAAGCTGTGCACACAAAATGCTCACCCAACAAATCATTAGCGAGGTTATTAAGCTACTACGAAACCATCATGGCGGGAATTCCATGTAAAAAGATCAGGCGAAGAAATCAGAATTTAATTCATATCAAAAAATTGCTTAAAATTTACTTGAAAGCTCTCGCCAGTTAAGATTTTATGCGGTAATCTGCTTTCCACCGGCCAAGTGCTGTTATTTAATGTGCTTTATTCCCGCTTTCACTGCTTTTTTAGGTTAAGTGAATAAAGCTGATGCTGTTTATCTGCCGGGCATTTTCTTTTTTGTTATCTGGCTAGCGACATTCTGTCGTAAGGACTTTGAAGGAAATCACTCACAATGGTCAAATCTCAACCTACCCTGAGATATCTGTGGCGGGCAGTCCCCGCAGTAGTATTAGCAACGTTATTGTCAGCCTGTAGCACTCCTAGTAACCAAACCGCTCGGGTAGAGAAGCATGAAGTTAACAACCAAAATGGTTTTTTACTTCAGGCGTCTCAGGCTGAGTTCGAGCAGATGGTTCGTAATGTGGATATTAAAACCCGCATCATGGATCAGTACGCCGGATGGAAAGGTGTCCGTTACCGTATGGGCGGTGATACTAAGCGTGGCATCGATTGTTCTGCGTTTGTTCAGCGGACATTCCGCGAACAGTTTGGTTTAGACCTGCCGCGCTCAACCTACGAGCAGCAGGACACTGGTTCAGAAATAGCCCGTAACAAGCTGCGTCCTGGCGACCTGGTACTGTTCCATTCAGGTTCAACTGGCCGTCATGTCGGTATTTATCTCGGCAACAGTAATTTCGTGCATGCCTCTACCAGTAGTGGTGTAATGATTTCCAGCCTGAATGACAGTTACTGGAAAAAACGCTACCGCGAAGCTCGCCGAGTATTAAGTAACGTAAATAACGTCAACGGTTAATACCGCAGGGCCAAAGTCTTAGCCAGACACCATAAAAAAGCTGCCAACTGGCAGCTTTTTTATGGTCGCGCTCTATGAGCGATAAGTCGTTCGGGTTAGACGTGTTTGACCGCCCTACCCTTTGCCCGACTGGCATACCAGAACAGCAATACTGAACAGCTCGCGCACCCCGCGATGGTGGCCGCCATCGGCCAGGCACTGCTGAAACTGAACAGAGAGAGCAATGCCCCAGTCAGGGCACCGATACCGAAACGCAGCGTACCCGCTAGGGAGGAAACTGTGCCGGCAATGTGTGGGAATTCATCGAGGATCACCGCCATCCCGTTTGAGGAAACCATCGACACACACCCGATAAACAGCGCTACGCAGGCAATCAACGGATACAGGCCGAGATCCAGCGCACAAACCACCAGCAATGCCAACCCAGCAATAAACTGAATACTCAACGCCAGCCTAAATAAAAATAATGCCCCCGTGACCCTTACCAACCGGGTGTTAATAAAGGTCATGATAAACAGCACCACAATATTGACCGCAAAATAGTAACCAAAGTGTTGCGGTGAAATATGGTAAAGGCTGATGTAAATAAAGGGACCGGCATTCAAGAAGGCAAATAGCCCAGCGAACGAGAAGCCACTGGCCATCATCAAGGCAAATACCGTTTTGTTACGAAATAGGATCACAAAATTATTGATGATAGTACGAAAATGCAGGGGTTGACGCCGTGCCGGAGGGAGAGATTCTTTTACCCGCAGGCAGACCAAAGTAAAACCTGCCAGCGCTGCCAGCGCCAGTGCCCAAAATACAGATTGCCAGTCACCGGTCATCAGCAACCAGCCGCCTAGGATCGGCGCTAGCAACGGCGCTAAGGTGGTGATCAGCATCATTACTGACATCATCCGTGAAAATTCCGCACTGGCGTAAGAATCACGAATGATTGCATTGATCACCACGCCAGCAGAAGCCGCGGCTAACCCATGAATTAGACGCATCACAATTAACTGCTCAATACTACCAGACAGTGCGCACCCTACCGCCGCCAAGATAAATATCGCAATCCCCGGTAACAGGACCTTTTTGCGCCCTAGGCTGTCAGATAGCGGGCCATAGAACAGCTGACCGACGGCAAACCCAAGAATGTACACATTCAAGGTCATCTGCACCTGGCCGGAAGAGACCATTAACTCGTGGGCAATCTGGGGCATCGCTGGCAGATACATGTCGATGGACAGCGGCATCAACATCGCCAGTAAGCCTAGAATGACGATCAATTTCACAATGTCTCTCCACGGCGCTCAGCGCCGATCATTTACGGCGGGTAGAGGTTTGCTGTAATTCAGCAGGTAGACCGATACTGTCGATCTCTTCATGGGTCAGTTCGCGGTACTCGCCGGGGGCGAGATCGTCATCCAGTACAATGTCACCAATCTGCTGGCGGTGTAAGGCCACTACGTGGTTACCGGCCGCAGCAAACATGCGTTTCACTTGGTGATAGCGCCCTTCACTGATAGTCAGCAGCACTTCTGTCGGGGTGATCACCTCCAATACCGCAGGTTTGGTCAGTTCTTTATCGCCATGCAATGCCACGCCTTCTGCAAACTTAGCTGCAACCGACGGATCCAGCGGCGTATCCAGTGTGACATGATAGGTTTTAGCACAGTGATGGCGCGGTGAAGTAATGCGGTGTGACCACTGACCGTCATCAGTGAGCAGGACCAGGCCGGTGGTATCAATGTCCAGACGCCCAGCAGAGTGCAGTTTCCAAGCCAGTGGTTCCTCAATGAAATAGAGGATGGTCGGATGCTCTTCATCCTCGGTGGCACAGACATATCCCTGCGGCTTATTCAGCATAAAATAGCGTGGGCCAGTGATCATCTGTAAGCGGTTACCGTCGTACTCTACCTCGTGGTCGGCCGTGACTTTAAAGGCACTGTCTTTGACAATGTCCCCATCGACGGTCACTTTCTGGGCACGGATTTCACGGGATGCAATCGCCCGGCTGACTTCCAGTTGTTGAGAGATGAATTTATCGAGTCGCATGAATTTCTTTTTGCCTGTTGCAGCGAAGGGTTAATACAATGACGCAGACCGTCATTTTCAGGCCGCCAGTATACCGTGAACCCGGTCCTGCTGTCAGTGATGGCTTGAAATTCCTTAGCTGCGTGTTTAAAAAAGTGAGTATATGTCTTTTACCCTGCGTCCCTATCAACAGGAAGCGGTGGATGCCACCATCCGCTATTTCCGCAAACACCGACAACCGGCGGTGATCGTCCTGCCGACCGGGGCAGGAAAGAGCTTAGTGATCGCCGAACTGGCGCGAAAAGCCAAGGGGCGGGTATTGGTATTGGCTCATGTTAAAGAGCTGGTCGCCCAGAACTATGCAAAATATCAGGCATTGGGGCTGGATGCGGGGATCTTCTCCGCAGGATTACAACAAAAACAGAGCACCCAAAAAGTCGTGTTCGCCAGTGTTCAATCGGTTTCCCGTAATCTTGACGCTTTCGACGATGCCTTCTCCTTGCTGATTGTCGATGAGTGCCACCGCATTGCCGACGATAAGCAAAGCCAATACCAGACCATACTCACCCATCTGCGCGAGCGCTGTCCTGAATTGCGTTTACTCGGTTTGACCGCTACCCCTTTCCGCCTCGGTAAAGGCTGGATCTACCATTTCCACTATCACGGTATGGTGCGCGGTGATGAAAACGCCCTATTTCGCGAATGCATCTATGAATTACCATTGCGCTATATGATTAAGAATCAGTATCTGACCGAGCCGCAGCGGATGGATATGCCGGTGATCCATTACGACTTCTCCGCCCTGTTTGCCACGCAGCAAGGTCTGTTCTCCGAGCGAGCGTTGAATGAACAGATCAGTAAACAGCCACGGGTTACCCCGGCCATCGTCCGCCAGATAGTCGAACTGTCAGAATCACGAAAAGGGGTGATGATTTTCGCTGCCACTGTCATGCATGCTCGGGAAATTCTCGGTTTACTGCCGCAGGACAGTGCGCTGATCAGTGGCGAGACTCCTGGTGCAGAACGTGACCGATTGCTGAATGCCTTTAAACAACAGCAGATCAAATATCTGGTTAATGTATCGGTGTTAACCACTGGCTTTGATGCCCCCCATGTCGATGTTATCGCTATCTTGCGTCCTACCGAATCTGTCAGCCTTTATCAGCAAATTGTCGGTCGCGGGCTACGCTTATCACCGGGTAAAACCGATTGCCTGATCCTCGATTACGCGGGCAATCCCCACGATCTCTACAGCCCAGAAATCGGGACGCCAAAAGGGGCTAGCGATAATCAGCCGGTACAAGTGTTTTGTCCTGCCTGTGGCTTTGCCAATACGTTCTGGGGCAAGACCGCGGCCGACGGCACGCTTATCGAACACTTTGGCCGCCGCTGCCAGGGGGTCATTGAGCCGCCAGACGGTGATAAATTACAGTGCGATTTCCGCTTTCGTTTTAAATCCTGTCCACACTGTAATGCGGAAAACGATATCGCTGCCCGGGTGTGTCATCAGTGCCAGGCGGTGCTAACCGACCCCGATGATATGCTGAAAGCAGCGCTAAAACTGAAAGATGCGTTGGTGCTACGCTGTGGTGGCATGGTCCTAAAAGCTGAACAAGACAGCCGTGGTGACAGTTTTAAGGTCAGCTATTACGATGAGGATGGCACCGAAGTCAGCGAACGTTTTCGGCTACAAACTCCCGCACAGCGCCATATATTGGAACAGTTGTTTATTCGCCCTCACCATAAAGCGCCGGGGGTGGCCCTCTCATGGCAAAGCGCTGCGGACTTGGTGGCGCTCAGCGATCATTTCCGTTATCCCGACTTTATCGTGGCGCGGAGTAAAAACAATTACTGGCAGATCCGCCATAAGGTCTTTGATTACCAAGGTCGTTTCCGCAAAGCCCATCAATTGCGCTGAAGAGCGGGCCGGTAGTTTTTTATTTGCCCGTAGCGGGCTGAGCCGTTATAATGCCGCGCGCTTTTACATCCTGTGAAGGCGCTTTTGAATAACCTTCTGTTGCTGGGTCGCCTGTAACAGAATTACCAAGAGAAATAATGATGTTTACTATTAATGCAGAAACTCGTAAAGAGCAGGGTAAGGGTGCGAGCCGCCGCCTGCGTGCAGCTAAAAAATTCCCAGCCATCATTTATGGCGGTAATGAAGCAGCTGTTTCAATTGAACTGGACCACGACTATGTGATCAACATGCAGACGAACCCAGAGTTCTACTCTGAAGTTCTGACCCTGGTTGTTGAAGGTAAAGAAACTAAAGTTAAAGTTCAGGCTGTTCAGCGTCACCCGTTCAAGCCAAAACTGCAGCACATCGACTTCGTTCGCGCGTAATCGCTGACTGAGTGAGAAGAAACGCCGCATTATGCGGCGTTTTTTTATGGGCGTTATCCACCTTTTGGCCCGGTACGGCGCTGTAACTGATCACGCAAATTCGGCGGCGTCCCTTTAATGGTCAGGGTATCAGTAGCCGGATCCCAGAAAATGCGTTCTCCTAATAGCATGGCATCAAAATTCAGGGTCAGTCCCCCGCCACTCCCCGCATATTTGGTGAGCTGACGCAGCGTACTGCGATCCGCAGGGAAGCTCTCTTCCAGTGAATACTCCTGCTCACGGGTAAAATCACCGAAACTGCGCTCACCGATTTCCGGTAACTCAGCAGACAGTTCCTGAACGCTGATCTCCTCTCCCGCCTGGGACTGCTGATTGCAGTAACTGTAAACCTGCTGCCGGTATTCCTGACGCTCTTTTTTATCGAGGCTGGCTTCTTCGCAGTAGTCATCGACCGCCTGTAATAGACTGCGGTTTTGCGCCTTGGTATCCAGGCCGACGGTCGCACCGAGGAAATCCATAAAGAAATCGGCAACCTTACGCCCGACGCGTCCACGCAGGAAGGTCAGATAACGCTGAGAGTCCGGCTGCACCTCCCATTCAGTTAAATCGATGCGCGCGACGATATCGGCATGGTTAATATCCAGATAGTGGGTGGTACTGATATCCAAACTTTCATTGACCCGCATGCTGCTCTGGCTGTTAAGTACCGAAATCAGCAGATATTCAGTAGCCAGGTAACGGTAGTGAGCAAATAACACCACGCCGCCATCGGCGAACGGGTATTTTGCCAGTTCATCGCGTAATCTTCCGGTAGCCGCGCGGCTGAAGGCCAGAAAATCCTGTTGACCCTGTCGGCATTCCCGCAGGGACGCTGCCAATTCACTCTCTTCAGTGAATAACCCATAGGCTTTGTTCTTCGCACTGTACAGCCGATGCAGCTCTTCCAGCATGTCAGCAACCGCTTCACTGGCAGGCAGCAACGAATTACGCAGCACGACTTCCAGTTGATCTTCTTCACGTTTAATCAACTGATGTACAACAATCTGGTCAATATCCAGACTCATGGCAGTCTCTCCTTCATTTGCAGACGCGTATTCAACCACTGCCCTGCCTGTGTTTCAATGTTATTTGCCGAACGCACACTGCCCCCAAGCCCTACAGGCATAGGGAGAGGTTTTCTTTAAGCATTTGAAATAGAAAAACTAAATTCCGATCATCGCCGCCAACTATCCTCTACCGTTCACTGTCAGTTAGCGTTATCTTGAAGCAAATCAGACAATAAAGTTGCAGAAAAAAAGTCGTGTTTGCAGTAGAATAGCCGCCTTTTACGACTCAATTAATTTTATAATATGCCACAATCATCCAGATACAGTGACGAGCGCGTTGAACGCCTGCTCGCAGAACTTGCAGAAGTACTCGAAAAAGATCAGGCTCCCACCGACCTCTCCCTGATGGTACTCGGAAATATGGTGACGAACCTGTTCAACTCCAGCGTTGCGCCAGCGCAACGTCGTACCTTAGCGCGTACCTTTGCAGAAGCCCTACAGGCCTCGGTACGTGATGACCATGCACATTAATGACGTGATCTGAACCCTATGGTAAACAGCCAGCAGAGCTACAGGGAAAAAGTCTCCCGGATGATAAGCTGGGGGCATTGGTTCGCCCTGTTCAATATCTTTTTTGCGCTTATTCTGGGTAGCCGTTACCTGCTGGTCACTGACTGGCCTGCCTCGCTGGCAGGCAGAGTTTATGCTTATTGTAGCTGGATCGGCCATTTCAGCTTTTTGGTATTTGCCACTTATCTGTTGGTGCTTTTTCCTCTCACCTTTGTGGTGATGTCACAACGCCTACTCAGGGTGATTTCGGCCATCATTGCGACCAGTGGCATGACACTGCTGTTGGTCGACAGTGAAGTGTTCAACCGTTTTCACCTGCATCTCAATCCAGTGGTCTGGGACTTGGTGATCAATCCACAGCAGAGTGAGATGAGCCGTGACTGGCAACTGATGTTTATTGCTGTGCCGGTGATTTTCTTGGTGCAGATGCTGTTTGCCACCTGGAGTTGGCAGAAATTACGCAGCCTCAACCGGCGCAGTTTCGGTAAGCCCTTGGCACTCTTGTTTATTCTGTCTTTTGTGTCCAGTCATATGATGTATATCTGGGCAGATGCCAACTTCTACCGACCAATCACCATGCAGAAAGCAAACCTGCCGCTCTCCTATCCGATGACGGCGCGACGCTTCTTGGAAAAACATGGTCTATTGGATCCGCAGGAATATCAGCGCCGTCTGATCCAGCAGGGTGACCCGGACGCAGTATCGGTGGCCTATCCGCTCAGCGATATTCAGTCCGCCAGTAATACGCATCCGCACAATTTACTGCTGATCACCCTTAACCAAGCGGAAGGTTCGCATTTGGCTGATGACTTCCCGATACTTAACCAGTTCGCCACCCAGAATGTCCGCTTTAGCCAACATTTCAGTTCGGGTACCCAACAGGAAAGTGGACTCTTCGGGCTGTTCTACGGGATTTCTGCCAGTTACATGAACGGTATTCTTGCCAACCGGATGCCTTCTGCACTGCTTTCGACACTGAATGCGCAGGGTTATCAGTTCGGGTTATTTTCTTCCGATGGTTTCAGCCAACCCTTATATCGGCAAGCACTACTGGCCGATTACTCACTGCCGGCAGCCAGCAGACAGAACAATTCGCAAACAGTCACACAGTGGCAAGACTGGTACAGTAGCCAGCAAAACAGCACTACCCCTTGGTTCTCTTGGGTCTCCTTGAACGGGATTAGCGATAACGGTAATACGCCGACGACACGTAATGCCGATTATCATCGCAGTGCATTGTCCACTGACCAGCAAATAGGCCGCATCTTAACCGCTTTACAGCAAAAAGATGCGCTGAAAAATACAGTGGTGATCATTACCGCTGCCCGGGGTATCGACCCACGCAGCTCTGAGGATAATGACGGGGATCGCCGTCTGATCCAGGTGCCACTGGTGTTGCACTGGCCATCAACGCCAGCACAGACCATCGATCATCTAACCGATCAGCAGGATATCATGACCACCGTGATGCAGCGATTACTGAAAGTCACTACCCCGCCTGAGGATTACTCGCAGGGTGAAGACCTGTTCAGTCCGGAGCGTCAGCATCAGTGGGTGACCAGCAATAATGATAACCGTCTGATCATTACCACTCCACAACTGACATTGGTTCTGGATAATGACGGTAATTACACCACTTATGATGTTAATGGCCGTAAACTGGACAAACAGCGGCCGGAGCTGGAGTTACTACTGCAGGTACTAACCCAAGAAAAACGCTTCATCGCAAACTGATGATAAATAACACAGTTAGCCGCTAAGGATATTGCTTTTTGTCGGATATTCCGTACTATTGTAGCCACAGAGTCGGCACGTAGCGCAGCCTGGTAGCGCACTGTCATGGGGTGTCAGGGGTCGGAGGTTCAAATCCTCTCGTGCCGACCAAATAATCCAAAAAAAGCAGCCACTTACGGCTGCTTTTTTATTACCTGAAATTTAAAAATTGTAAAAAGATGGTAAAAGTCTGCTAAAAGTAGCGCTCTTACGCGGGAAAATAGCTGCGAATTCAACTCCCGAAAACTCCGCTAAATCACGATCCGACAGTGCATTTGAGGATGATAATCACTCCAATTAAATCACAATATTTATCATCAGATTACGCGGCTCATTATTCGGCCCACGCAAAATACCTGTTATTGCCCCTTCCTTAAATGCCGATGCAGTATTCCCCTCGACATAGTCAACCTCGTACTCAGTCGGCCAGTCATCCTGGCATGCGATGCTTCCGGAGGGACATGATTGCATTTCAACAACAGAGTAACCACTGAGGATATTACAACGGCAGAACAGTAATGATGGCATTCCCCCCTGAGATAAGCTTGCGACAACCACTGACGGGTAATCATAATCGGCAGGCGGATTATCAGGGCTGGTGATCAGATAGCATCCACCAAACATAATTGTGCAGCCTGAGTCACCGTAAATAGGACCAAAATTGAATGGCAGCCAGTCTCCGGTTTCCTGTCTGTCGTTATCAGGAACAGCATCAATTATTAGACCGAACATTTTCAGGGTCGCGCCGGTGGTCAGATACAGCTGATTATGAGTATAACGGTGGTTCGCAGAGTTATAACTCAGGTGTGCTTTAATCACGGGTCTTGCCAGTGCTTTAGCACACCACGGAAAATAGGCTGGATTAGCCGAGGTAATGTCCGGAACTTTATCCCCGTCCATCCATGGATCATCATACGGTTGGATTATCCGTGTACAGCCCACAATATTTGCATCCCTGTCCAGAATAAAGGTCTGCCCGGATTTAAGATGGATGGTGTTACTTTTATTTTCGGGGGTCAATTCAAGGGCCCTGTTCAGCGTATTGAGAGGCTTCTCCCGCGATCCGATATTGTCGTCACTGCCATTAACAGCATCGACATACAGATTTAAGGTTTCATCATCTGCTGACGTGCCGTAGTAGAGGCCATCGTCCCGGATTTCCAGCAGGTTACCTGCACTTTCCGACAACGTTACTCCCAATGGATCAGTTTCGGTCCCTTCACCGTGCAGGGTCTGGTCGTGAAATACCCTGAGCACATACGGCCCGGAGCAGCGCGGGAAATATAAGGCCTGGGCATCGAGCTGGTCATAAACCGCAATCGAATAATCCTGTGTGACCACCAGCTTCACCACCTGCCCGCTGATAACCGGGTACCCGCCAGCGTTAATGCTGATCGGCTGAGCTATGGGCGTCAGTGTTCCGCCCTCACCCTCATGGTAAACGGTTAGGCGGTTCACCTCTGCTGTCGGGTCTGTGTCCGGATTACCGACATAAATTTTTCCGTTAAACACGGTGCTGAACTGCCTTGGAAGGGTGTAAATTTCAACGGGAAGTGAAAGTGATACTGAGTTTGCTGACATTTTAAATATCCTCACAATTGTCTGAATTCACTCAATTCAGGCATTTCCGGGCAAGGGATTAATCGCTATTAATCTGCCTGCCATGCTTCCAGCCCGCTGATTGTCATTACAATACCCATTCTCCGGATGGCTCTGGCTTCTTCCCGGCTGAATTCTTTATTAAGAATCGCCGGTATCTTCGGATCGCGGAAAAGTCTTTTTTCAGCAGCACCAACAGTCATTTTTGACCCTCCGGCTTTTAACGCATTACCTGCTTCCTGTATGGCTTTTTCCACATAAGCAAATGCTTTCATTTCCCACATCGGATTGGCTTCCACCCATTCGAAATATTCGCAACATGCCAGCCACAATGCTCCGGAAGCTTCGAACTTAGGATTTCTCCCGTGACTGCTGCGGGCCTCCCAGAACCGGTTGCCTTTTGGTGCTGCCATTTTGATTACTCCCTCCCTGCACCGATATAAATAAACCGCATTAGTATTCAGGTACTCATAAACAGCCTGAGTATTTCAGTTCCTCAGGATGGTTTCTGATACCAGTATGTAAGTAAATAGTTTGGATCCGTTCCTCCGTCGCCACCTGCAAGACTCAACGGTTTCATTGTCTTTGTCGTCAGACTGCAGAACTGTGTGGCATGACCATCCTGACCATCCTGACCGTCAGAGCCTCGCGGAACCGCTTTATCCGTGCTTTCAAACGTTGCTGAAGGCATGTAGAGATCCTGACTATCAGAATCGCGTATCAGATAGCCGCCCGCCTCAGGCGAAAATATTGTTACGAACATCTGAGGTTCATAAACCGCGCAGTAATCCCCTTCAGGCACGATAGTGATTGAGCCATCGGTATGCGGCAGGATGCCGGCAATTTTGACCGCAATCACATTTGACACATCGTCCGTATAAACCGGCCAGGGATTGAAAATATTTTTCATAGGCCATTGTGTGGCCGGAGGTTGAGCCATAAGGTTCTCGCTATACTGGGAATAAAAAAAGCCCCGCGTCAGCGAGGCCAGGTTAGTTCATGCATTGTTGCCGGATGTAATCCTGCAGGTATTTCACCTGCCCTGTGACGGTGGTGATTCGCTCTCTGAGAATGAAATAATCCCGTTGAGCGGCGTCATTAAGTCGGGTGCCGGAAGCATCGCCCATGTTGCCGAAGGTGGCTGGTTGCTTCCTACGGGTTGCTGCGACACGCAGCCGCTTACGATCAGCAGCAATGTTGGACTCAAGATTTTTAATAGTACGCCGAGCATCCGCCTGCTCCTTGGTGTATTTTTCATCCAGCAGCGCGACATCTTTCTGCCTTCGCTGCATATCTTTGATTGTTTCCTGTCGTTCAGCTGCCAGACTCGCAGCAGCAGTGTTCTGTTCCCGGTAGTAAAACGTGGTACGAAACAACACCACAACAGCAGCCAGCAGAATGACAATAACGAGCGTTCTCCCGCTCATGACAGAAACAGCTCACGCTCTGCGGCACGACGTCTGACCAGCCCCGGCAGCACGGTTTTACCTGCGAATACCCAGCAGCCAAATTCAGCAACGGCACCGTCATAATCGCCTGCGTTCAGTTTTCGCAACAACGTGGACCGGACAAAATTCCCTGCACCGACATTGAATACAAACGATACCAGTGCATCAAACTGGCCCTGGCTCATTTGAGCCTTAACGTTTGTATTAACAGCCAGTTCAGCAACCGCTAAATCCTCACGCAGAAATGCATCAGCTTGCTGACCGGTGACCACATCGCCCTACTTAACACCTTGCGTGTGACCGTAGCCAATAGTCCGGATACCCGCTGGGCAGAGACAGGCCGTCGTCTGCAGTCCTTCAGACCGCTTAATCAAGTCCAGACCACGGTTACTGATTTTCATTTTTTATCCCCGTCAGACGTTCCCAGGAATAGTTCAGTGCAGCGCTGCCCATCGTGCCAGATATCCCTGCGGCGACCGGAACGTAATTAATACTCAGGCCAGACTCGATAGCCAGCAAAACCAGCGAAGCCGGATATTGCCACCTGTGCCAGTGCTGCTAACCAGCTCCAGGAGAATTTATTGTTACGGACATCGATGATGTATTTCACGAAGCCCCCATATATCGACATTGCAGTTATAAGTACCCACGCGAACAACCCATAAGAATCCGGAGCACGACCTGGCATTTTTAGTTACTCCGCCTCCCGGGACGAGTGGCTATATATAAAATGAGAAATAAAAAAGGCCCTGCCGTAGCAGAGCCTGTATGAAATCATTATGCACCCGAAACGAAAAAACCCCGCCAGCTGCAGGATTTCGATGATTAAGCAGTGTGTCGCAGTGACCACTCTTAGCAGAGTTACAACACTTTTTGCGTAACGCAGTATTCTTTTTTTATATTTAATACGGTTATTTTCTGAGCTATCAGATTAGTGCCAGGTATGGCAGGCATCACGCCCGGTTAACAACCAACGGAGAAAGGAAGCATGGCGCGTAACTCAGCCCTCGGATATTGCGTAGCAAAACGACAAGGTACACTGGATTATCAGGCACGGGAATTATTCAGGGATGTGCGTTCCCCCGCCGCCCGCCTGTTTATGAAACTCAATGCAGATACGCAGTACCTCAAACCAGGCCAGATTCTGATTGTGGCTGACCCGGATGCACCTGACCTGCTGACGATGCAGATGCTGACAACACTCCGCCGGGTAAAAAGTAACACCAACGCGGCATTTACCGGCCTGAGTGATGAAGATGCCGGGTTTATGCAGAAACACTACGGGATGATTGCCGCACTGACCGGTGCCGGTGACAGGATTTTCAGTACTGCGGGAGATGCGGGTGAAAAGTATTTCAACGCCATTAACCAGACCCTGAAAAAAATCGAGGCCAGCTATCAGAATCAGTTTCGTACCCGGGGAACATTAATCGGTCAGCAGTTTTTCACTGAGCGTAATCGTCTGCTGAATCAGTTAAAAGAACTGGTTAACAAGCCACTGTTAAAATCCCTTGCCCGGAATACCGTGAAATTCCAACAGTATGACAATATGAAACGGGCGTTAAACCTCTCCAGCCGTTCGATTGTACATGAGTGGTCCACAGCGGGACTGGGTGGTATACCCGGATATTCGTATTATGTCGGCAATGCAGCCAGAGCGGCGCGATTCCTCAGGATGGGTGGATATATTGGCATTGGATTCGCCTTTGCAGGAACCACTAATGATGTGATTGAAGCATGCAGCAAAGGCCGCGAAAGGGAATGCGGGAAAATTGCGTTTAAAGAATATGCGAAATTCACAAGCGGTACATTCGCTGGCATGGCTGGCGGTGTTTTGGGTGCGTCTGCTGGTATGGGTGTTTGCGTTGCGGTCGGCATAGCCACCGCTGGCGTAGGAGGTGTTGCTTGCGCTGCTGTCGGTTCATTAGTCGGTGGAACTGTTGCAGGTTCAGCAAGCGATCATATCATCGACCTTTGGCTAAAATAGTATGAAATATATTCTGCTTTACATAGCTATGGGATGTGCCGTCATCCCTTTTTTTATTACTTTTTTACAGTTTGTAATTTTTTCTATCAACAAAGAAAAATACAACGTTTTGTTATCCATTTATCACGATAGCAAATTTGAACTACCACCACTGTATAAATTTTATGGGGCTATGGGTTTTTTTGGGTCTTTTGGAATGTCTTATTTTTTCTCAAGACTTAGAAATGGTAAAAAAATAATTTTTCAACCAAAAGAGAAGGTTGCTGTTTCCGAATTTCTGAGAAGTCTTGATATAAGCATCACAAAGTGGATCGATAATTATTATTACCTTTCAGTTTTAGCGTTATTTTTATATGCAATTTTTATTGTAATGAGTCTGATAAAAATGGTCATGATGCAGCTTTAAAAGACCACACCGGGTGGGTTTCTGTCGCTAAAACGTGTTGTCCATCTCAAGCTCTGCATCCAGCATGGACAGACACCCGTCAATGAACCCCTCGGCCATCTGAAACTTAATCCGGATCATGCCCTCTGACAGCTTCAGCTTTCTGCCTATCGCATGCTTTGAAATGTCTTTGATGTAATGGTCCACCAGCAAGGCGTATTCATCAGGGCGTTTCTGTTTCAGCCGGCCAACACAGGTATCGATGATAAGCGCATCGTTCTCTGTACAGCTGATGCCACAGCCACGTTCGGGAAGCAACCCTTTGAAGCCGGCAGCAGTAGAGGAATGGCCTGTTTCGCTTTCAATCCGGTGCTTTGACCAGTTGCCCCAGCGTTCTAATACCTGCTGAATATCACGCATGATCTCTGTCTCCACACTTATTTTTTATCAGTCCTGATGACACCTACTGCAAAGGCGTGATCAAGAATTCTTAGAAGCAGCAGAAGCTGGCTGCCATATTTACTTTCAAACTCTGCCGGGTCCCGGTGTAATTCGTCATGGTGATCACGGCAAAGCGGTATAACAAATATATCATGGGCTTTCGTACCAGTTCCCCCCTGACCGTACCCGATGATGTGGTGCGGGTCATCTGCAGGTTTACCACAGCATGCACACATCAGGCACATTTTCAGATGTAGCGTAGTGATCAAAAGTCCTGATAACCTTCAGATGGAAGGTCGGACTGATCCACATAGCATATGAGTACACAAGTTCCCGACAGACATAGGTGCCGCCATTTCGGCCCTCAACAGTAACTACGGGAATCACCGTAGTTTCTTTTTGAATCTCGGCTATCAGTTCCTGAGTTTGATTTAGCCTAAGCCATTCGTAAGAGTTGTTCTTCTTTTCACCACCGGAATCCCGGTGAAAATCGTTAATTCTCATACGATTAACAATCGTCATCGCATACAGCAACTTCATTGATAATGAATTTCTGTTTCATATGATTCTCCACACTATTTTTGTATCGGTCCCGCCCCATCATCTGCAAATGAACGGGACCAACCTGAGCTGGTGGTGCTGCAAATACACCAGACCACTAAGCTTACTACAGGTGCTGATTAAATATCCAGTACATAGAGATACTACATCCACTTTATGCCAGAAACGGAAGTTAATAAAATTTAATTTTTCTGAGTAGAGAACAACATGATGTATAAAATCCATAGCGACCTGGATGCCTATGTTTGAGTCATGTAACATACCCCGTAGTATTTCTTTGCTATACTTAGCGTATTATGGATTAATCTAAGAGTAGTAATTGATTATTAATACTCACAAGGAGCAATATATGTTGTGACTGCGATAGATAATGTACTCGTAACATTGATTACTTCTAACTCAACGTAAAATTAGTTACATTAAATCAAGTCAAACAGTTCTTTATAGATATTAAAGAACGATATAAAAATTTTGGATTTTCTATTCTCTTAATAGCCTCAATAAAAATCTTACAACATAATAAATAGACATTACACTCTACTATTAACTTATCTTTAGATATAGCGATAATTTGCGAATCCTGCCTTAACATCACTGGTGCCACAAGGTTATAAGTTAAAAATGGAAACATTTTATCAATGGAGTCATGAAAAACACCTACGGCATGGGAAGGAACTATTTTATACGGATTTTCAATCCGATAAGCCCATCGCCGGTATTGCCCCATATTAAATTCCGCAATGATAGGAGAAACATGAGAGGGAAAAATATCCAGTTTGTAATCTTCATAGGCTCCAACAACATAAAATGACGTCATCAATACATCCTCCCTTCGATTCCATATTTAGGATTATATTTTACCAATTTACCTTTGAGTAATTTACTCAACTGTCTTATCTTAGGGTTAGATTGATAAGTATTGGGAATAAATAACTTCCTAATATGCTCTCCCTTGATAACATACCCCGAATCTAAACAAAACTCGAAAAGCCAAGAATGAGGATTTCCTGAGGTATACATAAAATTTATTAATACGTCTTGAAAATACTTAGTCAGGACTGGTTTTAATGTCACACAGGAAGTATGATTATTAATACTATTTATAGATAATTCAGGAAGACTATTTAGGTCTGATATTAGAGAATAGAACTTATCATAATCACAGATCGCCATTTTAAGAAAAAGCTCTCTATCCATATTTGGATTGAGAAAGCCAAATTTAATACCACCAGTGTCAACTGGACTTCCCATGCGAAAGCAGTCAATATTTTCAGTGAGAAAATCTAGGTTTAACTCAATCACTATTGAACCGCGCAAAAGAGGGGGGTTCCCCACCGGATAGCCAATATGATAATAATCGGATTTATAACTCCCGCCATCTAAACAACCAATTACATTTTCAACAATATGAAGTTTATTAAGCGTTAGTATCTTAGAGAAAAAAATCATTTTTCTGAACTTTTAGAGTTTTGAATGTTATTTTGCCAATGGCCATTAGCCGCATTCAGGATATTTTGATATTGGCCCTGATATTTCACTACATCTCTGATTGTAATTTTACTATTTGCATCATCTTCCTCAATCCTTTTTGCCATAGTAATGACCTGCTGCAATTCATAAAGGGAGCAAATTGTAGCAATATTCATAGCCATTCTTTCTTGGTACATAAATTTATTCAGCAACTGCCCTGCAATACCTGAACACATACTTACAATAAGAGTTAATATTGCAACAAATAACATATGAACATCTGCATTGATAGCTACAAGAAGAGTTGTAATAGCAGACAATATAATTTGAGAGATAGAGAAAAACTTATTATTCCTCTGATTCTCCCTTCGTTTCCCCTCGAACTCTGAAATACGCCTTCCAATCTGAGTCTCCAGTTCGACCAAACTCTTTAGGTTATGTTCTGTATTCACGAAACACCATCTTAGATAAATTTTAGAATTAAAATCAAAAATATATTTTCATCAATTCAATGAGAACATTAAACTTAGCTCTCAAAGAGAAAAACCTTATGTAATCCATGCGATAACCACAACTTAATCCTTTAACTGATATATATTACTTATCTTAAAAAAAATCAAATCAAAAAATGGCTTATCAAAGCTGAAAAGGATGTCCCGACCTAAACACTGATATAAAAAACCTTTAATGGGAATCAATATTACACATTAATATCAATAATTTGCAATAGTACTTCAACAAAAATGTGGCAGGAGAAATGAAATGGTACTTCAAATCGCACGTTTTTTTTCGTTAGAACCCCAAAAATTTAATCCCGATAGGTTACGCTATCAGTTTAACATCCACTGTTCGCTCTAAGCAAAATTTCATGCTAATTTCATAGCATCAAATCAGCCTCTGCCCAGTTGAATCGGATCATCTATGTTGGGCAGTATAACGCCGTACACTTCACGCAGATTGAAATAACTGTCTTCCAGTTTCTCGAAGAAATCCCAGGCTTGATTGGTATCAACTATCTTGGACATACGGGCGGCACCCTTCTCTGTCCACAGAGTCAGTGTTCTGGCATTGCTTCCAACAGCGTTACTATTAGCAACTCTGTTCTTGAACACCTTTAGTTCTGAGCCAGTCAGAAAAATAATGGATACCTTTTTCAAGCCTAGCGATATTGCGTGACAGATTTGTCCTGCTGTTTCATTCATCAGTGCCATAGCCATTTGCAATGGTTTCCGTTATGACAACACATATGCCTGTACAGCAGGAGAAAGGAAGGTTAGTTGATACATCGCCCATCTGTAGTTAAGAATATGTTTTTATAAACTTTTGTATCGGTGCCATTATCTTTAAATGAATGGTTACAACCTTTACTTGTAGTGCTGTAAACACACTATCCATATGATTTTTTATTTTCATACAATTATATTTCAGTTAAGATTTAAAGAAGCAGACTAATCAACGTAGATTTATGCTTTAATTACCCAACATTTAATTGTAAAAGGTGAAAATTTAATATGACGCTTGTTATTGCTGGTTATAGTAAGGGTGTATTGGAAAATGGAGTTTATTTCGCTGCAGACAGCCATATAAGCCAAAACAACAACATATTAGTCAAGGGGTTTAAAAAAGTAATAGAGTTGCCTATTAGAGTTAAAGGATTGAATTTTTGTGGTGAATACTTTCATAGCTACGCTGAAAACAATTATGAAAGTTCATGTGCTATTGCATTTGCCGGTAGTTCTTTAGTTGCTCAGCATATTATTAACTCTATGAAAAATCATCTTTCAGAACTTTATCCTATATACAGGGATGGTCGTTATCAAATCGCAATGCCTTGTGAGAAGGAGGTGCATTTAAAAGCCAATGGTATTTATAGTGATGATATGTTTTTGGAAAAAGATTTAGATGGAATTCTTACAGGTGAATACTTATCCAAAGTAGTTTGTCATTCAATAGAAGCCGTACTCAAAGAAGCAAAAAAACACGGTTCAATGAAGAAACTATTTGTTGCCTATCAAGCTGAATTCATCTTTGGTGTTCAATGTGAAAAAACAAAAAAACATATGCTATATCAATATGAAATAGTTCCTGATGATAATTTAGGTGCAAAAGTAGAATTCCGTCAAATAAAAATTAATGAACTGGCTGTTATCGGTGAAAAAATTAAGTTCAGGGCCAATGCTTTAAATGCTTTAAATAATTGCGCCCCTACAGTCAAACCATCTGAAGCAATATTCACTTTTTTAAACAATTCGATTGACAGTGAAAACTCCATTGGTAATTTTGGCATTGGGAGGCCTAGTGCATTATATAACCTTGATGGACGGCAACTAAAAATAATTGGACGAAAGAATTAGACGAGCTTTAAAACTGTTCATTGTAAATAAATTTAGCCGGCTACTATCATTTCTTTTATGATTTTAGCCGGCCATAGGAATCTCTAACATACAAAGTAAATATTTTTACATGAGTTAACTTTATATAAATTGTATGTGGCTATTCCTTCCGCGTTGATTATTAATCCGGCGCGATAAATACCATGTAATTAAACCAACAAAACTTCTGGAAAAGTTAAGTTTGCGAATCATGAAAAACAAAAAAATTGTAACTAATTGGAGATTTGATGCATAAAATGAAGTATCCAATATGTATTAAAAACACCTCCATTAACATCTCTAGTTGGCTCGTATATGATCTTAAAAAAGATAGTAAAGTAGTTCTATTTGTCACGATCAATGCGGCCGGTTTTAACCAGAAACTTCATCGTCCTGCTGTACTCAATTTTTGATCCGCCTACCGCAGCGAAAATTTCATAGGACTTCACCGGATGCTTTTCCGCAATTACCGCGATAATTCTGTTTTCAAGTTCCATCATGCCCCTCTAAAACCGGCCGGCGTGGCGCTGTCCGGTGTATCGATTTTGGTGATAGCCCCGGGCTTAGCCTAGCGGCCATTCAATTTCTTCGGCCGCCCGGCGGTATCCCACTTTCCAGCCCGCTGCAGGTAGCCCGGGAAGTTTTTCGGGATGAACAGAGTTGCCGGCCGGAGATACTGCTCCTGCTCCGTACCCCGCCAGTCCCCGGTCTTATAATCGACGACCAGCTGCAGCTCTTCAGGTGTATATTTCTCCCGCAGACGGCCCCTGATGTTTTCCAGCGATGAGTTCGAGGCCGTGAAACGTGAGCCGGTGGTCTGGTTCAGGTGTTTTAAAACCTCTCTGGCCTGGTCAGTGATCACCACATCCGGGTCGGGTTGCGGCGCAACCTGACAAAAGGGTTTTGATTTTACTGATGGATCTGGTTTGGAAGTTACTGACGGATCCCCTCCAGATTCTGGACGGTCAAAACCGGTGTTTTCTCCGGATTCTGAACGTTCAGATTCTGTACGTTCAGATTCTGAATGTTCCAAATCTGAATATTTAGTATTTGAATGTTCAGTATTTGAATGTTCATTTTCTGGACTATCAGGGCAATAAGCAGATGCCGCATCGCGAAGTTTCTTCACATTCAGATAGTACATATTGGTTTTATTACGGTTACCGGTACGCCGTTCCTTAAGTGTAAGCCAGCCAGCGTTTTGCAGTTGCGTGATCGCTGTGATTACAGTACTGCGGCCAGCGCCAACCTGGCGGGCGATGGTGTCTATGCCTGGGAAACAGGTACCCTCATCACTGGAAAAGTCAGCCAGGCGCGCCATAACCAGTAACTGAGTGCCTTTAACGTCTGATGCAGCACAGCCATCCCAGACGTGCGAACTTAATTCCACACTCATTGCTCTACCTTCCTGAATTTCTTTGACCAGTCACGCCGCGGGCAGACGCACACAAACTCATAACCAGGGCGCCGGTGTATAACCCGCTGATTGGCAATATCGACACCAACGGTTTCCACCGTAATACCCCGCCAGTCCCTGTATCTTTCAAACCATGGTTTAATGATCTCGTCTTCCACATACTGCCTCCTGTTTATTCAGGCTGGCCACATCGCCCATAGCCCATTCCGCAAAGCTGTGGTTCACCGGTACCCATTTGCCATGTACCATCACCGCATAGCAGTAAATGGCCGGAGCTTTTCCACCAGTGACAGGCAGTACCCTGAGTTGCGGGAGTCTTCGTTCTGCTGTTACAATGCTCATGCGATTATTCTCCACACGTAAGTTTGGTCGCACCCGAACGCCCTGAGCTGCAACTTGGGGCGTTCAACCTTTCTGACTCGCAATAAATCCTGTAAACCAGCGTTGTGTGTTCCTGCAGCTTGCTGATCGCGCTGTAAAGTTCATCGTCTATCGCTTCTTTTTCGTAGAGCTCAATAACACCGTCTTCAATCGCTTCCCTGACCTGTTTCGAATAGACAGAGATCTGTTCCAGTGCCTCAAGTAGCCGCTGATTAATATCTGCGTTGTCGATTTCGCCAATATCTGCCGGCATTGGGACAAAGACACCACCGGATGCTCTGGCAACGGCATGTGCAACGTGGTGAGTGCCACCAGCTTTCTGCAACACATCAGCCCAGCCCATCGTGAATACCTGGTCACCGACATGACGCAGCCGGTTAAACAGCGCGTTCTCCGTTACACCAATCCAGTCAGATGCCTCTGCATAGCCACCAGTCCGGTTGTTTCTCTACTTTCCAGTTCTTCTGATCTACGGTTCATACCTCGATACTGTGGTATTTACTTAGCTGAACTTCCGTTAATCTTTCCGTAAAGGGACGGATTGAATTTAAGTTTTCCGTTAGTTCTAGAATCGGCTTCTGCAGCTCTACCTCTTGGGATTAATCCCCTAGGTCTTTTTCGCCATTAATAAAAATCCTCGGGTGAGACGCTAAAAAAAGCTGCTGCCTTGTTTGGGGTACCGAAGTACTTTTCTAACTTTACGGTCGTCATAGCCACCTCGCTAAGAATTTTTAGATGTTATTTTCCAATTTAAATTCGGCCAATAAAAACTAAGATTACTTAGCTAATTTTATTGGGAGACGTGACTGTGAGTTCACTCGGCAGAAGAATTTACGCCTTACGACAAGAGCGAAAACTTACCCAGGGTCAGCTTGGTAAGGCGATTGGTGTTTCTGATGTGACGGTTGGGTACTGGGAGCGGGATCTCAATGTTCTCGGCGGAAAGTCTCTATCTAAGTTGTCGCAATACTTCGGGGTGAGTGAAACATATTTGCTCTATGGTAAAGAGGATCATTCCAAGGCCTTACCTGCTGTTCTTGGAGCAGTAAAAGTACCGGTGATTAATTACGTTCAGGCTGGTGCATGGAGTGCTAAGAGCTATGCCAGGGACCTTGAGGGTAATATTGAATACATCCTAAGCGGAAGCAATATATCTCAAGGAACTTTTGCGCTTAAAATCAAAGGTAAATCAATTGAACCAGAATTCGTTGAAGGTGACTTGATTCTGGTTGACCCTGAGTTAACCCCTCATCCCGGCGATTTCGTTGTCGCTAAAAATGGTGAAGACGAAGCAACTTTCAAAAAATACCGCGCGAGAGGTTACGATGACGAAGGTCAGGATATTT
Source organism: Tatumella saanichensis (assembly GCF_000439375.1). Taxonomy (GTDB): domain Bacteria; phylum Pseudomonadota; class Gammaproteobacteria; order Enterobacterales; family Enterobacteriaceae; genus Tatumella; species Tatumella saanichensis. The sequence continues at coordinate 1,071 of NZ_ATMI01000041.1, read as the reverse complement.
TCGAACTCGTCCCCCTGAATAATGACTATGCTGTAAGAAGCTCAGCAAAAGAAAAATTTCATATCATCGGTGTACTTGTCGAGCATCGCAGACTTATTCGCCGATAAATTTTTAGATGAGCCTAAAATTATTTAGGCTTTTTTCTTGATCCTGACCCGTCCTGAATAGCGTTGACACGTTCCTGTTCTAATTCTGGAGAACGTGATGATGACAGAGTTCAAACGCACCCAACGAGATTATCCTCTATCCTTTAAAGTAGCTGTTGTTGAACAGGTTGAAAAAGGCGAAATGACCTATAAACAGGCTCAGCAACGATATGGTATCCAGGGACGCTCTACTGTTCTTGTCTGGTTGCGTAAGTACGGCCGGCTTGACTGGAACCCCGGGACTCCAGGTCTTTCAAAGAGGAGACTGTCCGTGCCTAAGATAAACATGCCTCTAACACCTGAACAAAAAATCAAAGAACTGGAAGAGCAGCTTAAACTGGCAAATCAAAAAGCGGAGTTTTTTGAAGCGGTTATTAACGTTCTAAAAAGTGATTACGGAGTGAGTATCGTAAAAAAGCGGCCCGGCAAGTCTTCTCGCAAAACCAGGGCTCCGGAGTCACCGTAACTCGGGCATGTCAATTTCTGGGGCATAGTAGACAGGCATGGTATCAGTGTAATGCTCGATACACTATACGTCAGGAGCAGGATGCTCAGGCACTTGATTCTGTTGCTCGTATCCGGTGTCGTCAGCCCCGTATCGGTACACGTAAACTCCATCATCTTCTGAACAGTGAGACAAACAAGTGCCTGAATATCGGGCGGGACCGCCTGTTTACGCTGTTAAATGAACACCGCCTCTTGATACCCGTAAAACGCGCTTATCATAAAACGACCAACAGCCATCATCGGTTTTATCGGCATCCTAATCTGCTCAAACCCGGTCCGGGGCAGATTAAGGTGCTTCATCCGGAACAGGTCTGGGTGCAGATATTACTTATCTGCCACTGCGCACCGGAACAGCTTATCTGAGTCTTGTCACCGATGCCTGCTCAAGAAAAATCATGGGGTATTATGTTGGTGAGAA
>NZ_ATMI01000040.1 GCF_000439375.1 Tatumella saanichensis | reverse complement strand
CAATTTAGCAGCAACGAACCCGTCTGGCTGTCGTGGACCTGTCCACGACACTCTTCATGAAAGAATGCGGCTTACCAGTCAGCTTTAACTTTTTCTGTAAAAACCCGCTTCGGCGGGTTTTTGCTTTTCTGCTTCCGAAAAAAGACTGCGTGGCCTGCCTGTCGTAGACAGGTCCACGACACTCTTCATGAAAGAATGCGGCTTACCAGTCAGCTTCAACTTTTTCTGTGAAAACCCGCTTCGGCGGGTTTTTGCTTTTCTGCTTCCGAAAAAAGACTGCGTGGCCTGCCTGTCGTGGACATGTCCACGACACTCTTCATGAAAGAATGCGGCTTACCAGTCAGCTTCAACTTTTTCTGTGAAAACCCGCTACGGCGGTTTTTTGCTTTTCTGCTTCCGAAAAAAGACTGCGTGGCCTGCCTGTCGTGGGGGCTTACCGATCAGGGAAGTTGCTCCGCAACCAACCGCGCAAATTCACGGATAGCCGGCATCAGATTGCCTTGTTCTGGGGCAGAGATCAGCCATAAGAAACTCTCTGGGCAATACTCCTGTTCAGCAATCACTTCGATGCGACTGTGCTGCGGGCTGCTATCCACTACGCCTCGGGGCAGAATACCCAAGCCGGTTCCCGCGGCGACCAGTTCGGCCTGTAGGTAGGCTCCAACACTTTCGGCATTCACTTTCAACGGACAGCCCTGTTGTTCCAAGTAACGGATCATCCCCGCTCTCAGGCCACAGCCTTCTGGATTCAGTACCCAGCCACTTCGGGCAGCGTCACTCAGAGAGACTGTTGGGCTGAACATCCCTTTACGCGCAATGACAACGACCTCCAGCGGTTTGATCCGTTCAGCGTGCAGATGCCCCGCCACGGTCAAACCTGCCGGACCAATGGCCAGCGTCGCATCCAAGTCCAGACTTTCCATACGCTGTAACAACTGCCCTCCCCAACCGCAACTGACCGTCACTTCTGCCTGCGGTGAGTGACGACGTAGTCCTTCTAATAACGGCGGTAGGCTGAGCTCACTCAGGCTTTGTGGCAGACCGAGTCGCAATGGGCCACGGGCCTCCCCATCAGGGTCCGCCAGCGCATATAGGCGTCGTGTTTCCCGTTTCAGGGTCAGACACTGCTGATAAACCCGTTGACCCACGGTAGTTAGCCGTAAAGGTTTGGTCTGGCGGTCCAGTAACTGCGCCCCCAGCGCCTGCTCTAAGCTTTGTAAACGGCGAGTAATTGCCGATTGGGTGATCCCAAGGTGTTCAGCCGCTTGGCTAAGGGAGGAAAACTGCACTACGGCGAGTAGCGCTTCAATATCATCGATTCGCATCCATTTCCCTTATGAGCATTGCGCATATTAACTTAGCTTAAATTTGAATTTCGTGAATAAAAATCACTTTGCTAACGTAAATATCACATTTTATCGCGGCGGGAAATGGTTATGACCACTCAGAAAACAGTCACCCCGCGCCGGAACAAGTTCGCCGGCCTAGTGACTACAGTGCTGTTGCTAAGTAGCAGCCTTTCAGTGCATGCAGCAGACACTACGCTGGTTATTGGCGATCAAGCCCGGATTATGCGCAGTCTGATGGAGTCCGCTGGGGTATTGAATAATTTGCCCTATCAGATCCGTTGGGCCAATTTCCAAGGGGCAGCACCGCTGTTTGAAGCCCAGCGTGCAGATGCGGTGGATACCTCCTTCGCCGGTGACCTGCCGGTATTACAGGCATTGGCCGGTGGCGTTCGGCTGACTATCCTGCAGACGGATGTCGCGACGGGGAAAGGGAATGGCATCGTAGTGCCTGCTGGGAGTCCAATCCGGTCTATCAGTGACCTTAAAGGACAACAGGTGGTGGTTTCATCCGCTGCCGGCAGTATCTCGCAAAATCTGCTGTATCTGGCGCTCGCCAAAGCGGGCATCGACCGCCAAGCCACCCGCCTCCGTTTTGTGTTACCCACCGATGCCAGTGCTGCCTTTGACAGTGGGCAAATCAAGGCGTGGGCGGTGTTTGACCCGTATCTGGCGGTCGCTCAGGAAAACGGGGCTCGTCTACTGACCGATGCCAGTCATCTCACTACCAGTTTCTCATTTCTCAGCGCCACCACCGCCTCGCTAGCGGATCCCCACAAGCGACAGGCAATCTGGGATTTCGCTAAACGGGTACGTCAGGCCCGGCAGTGGGCTATCGACCATCCGGCGCTTTATGCCAGCAGTTATGCGCAACTCAGCCATCTGCCACTGAAAACCGCGCAACTGATCACCTCCCGTGGTCCGAGCATCTCACGTCCGGTCACGGAAGCTGATCTCAATGCCCTGCAACAAACGGCTGACCGTTTTTATCACTACGGGATCCTGCCGACAAAAATTACTGTCCGGCAATTCGCTGATACTGATTTTCTGACTCATGCGGCTAACTCCACGCAGAGTACACCCTGATTTTTATATCTTCATCGCATGATAGCTAATCATAAAAATGAATTTTGATCATATTAACGCCGAGATTACAGTATAAAAAACAACCTCCTCTTGATGGAGGCCGCCCGGTTATCACCTTGAATGAAGGAAATACTTATGAGCGTGCAGTTTATCGGAATGATCAGCCATCGCCTGGCGTCTGAAACCATCGCCCCGTCTGGCCCTGTGTTCAACCGTGATTACATCACCCGTATCGCCCGCGCCCATGAACACGCCGGGTTTGACCGACTGCTGGTGGCTCATGCCTCCGACCAGCCGGACGGATTTCTGGTCACGGCGCTGGCTGGACTGTCCACGGAAAAAATTAAGTTCCTGCTGGCCCACCGCCCGGGATTTGTCTCGCCGACCTTAGCGGCGCGTAAATTCGCCACCCTGCATCAGCTACTGGATAACCGGCTGGCAGTCCATATCATCAGCGGCGGTAGCGATGCCGAGCAGCGCCGTGACGGCGATTATCTGGATCACGACCAGCGCTATGCCCGCAGCGATGCGTTTCTGGACGTGGTGAGACAGGTATGGCAAAGCGAAAAACCGTTCGATATTGATAATGATTTTTATCGAGCAGAGCAGGCGGTCTCCGCCATTCGCCCCGCCGCTGAGCAGCCAATCCCAGTTTTCTTTGGCGGCTCCTCAGAGGCTGCAATCCGCGTCGCAGGTAAGCATGCGGATGTCTATGCATTATGGGGAGAATCACTCGCCCAAACCCGCGAAACCATTGAACGGGTCAGGGCCGAAGCTGCCCGTCATGGTCGCAACGTAGAATTCAGTGTCTCGTTCCGGCCCATCATTGCCGATACCGAACAGGCGGCTTGGCAGAAAGCAGAACAAATCCTTGCCACTGCGACTGAGCGTCAGCGCGTCAGTGGGCCGCTAAAACCGGATAGCAAACCACAGAGTGTCGGTGCGCAGCGACTGCGGGAAACGGCAGCCCTCGGCGACGTAGTGGATAAACGCTTATGGACCGGTATTGCTCGTCTGGTCGGTGGTGGACAAAACTCTACCTCACTGGTCGGCACCCCGGATCAGGTCGCTGATGCACTCCTTGATTATTACGACCTCGGAGTACGCAACTTCCTGATCCGCGGTTTTGATCCGCTTAATGATGCCCTGGACTACGGTAAAGAATTACTGCCTCTGACCCGTGAAAAAGTGGCTCGCCGTGAGCAAGCCGCCCTGAAGCGGGCCTGAGGACAACAAGGAAATGCCCATGAAACAGGCTGGCTCCCCCTTTTTAGACGCGGAAAACCGCCCATCACTGTCAGAAATTACCCGTCGGATGGCGGAAAGTGCCGCGCAAATCGATGAAGATGCCGCTTTTCCCCATCACACATTGAGCTGGTTACAGCAAAAGGGGCTCTGCGGGCTGGCGACTGCGGAAACCTTTGGCGGCGGCGGTGCATCACTGCTAGAGCTGCAACAGGTGATCAGCGCTATCGCCGCAGGTGAACCTTCTACTGCGCTGATTGTTTGTATGCATTATCTCTACCATCTGCGACTACGCCGCCATTCACACTGGCCGACGGATCTGCTACGCCGGGTCTCTGAAAGCGCTGTCACGGAAGGTGGGTTGATTAACAGTCTGCGGGTAGAGCCGGACCTAGGGTCTCCCGCACGGGGCGGCTTACCCCATACTTTGGCCCGGCGCACCGCGACCGGTTGGGTACTCAACGGCCATAAGCTCTACACCACCGGTATTGAAGGGCTGCACTGGTTGGCCGTCTGGGCACGCAGTGATGATGAGGTGCCACTGGTGGGCAGTTGGCTAGTCCCAAAATCGGCACCCGGGATCACGGTCGTGCCGAGTTGGGATCATCTCGGGATGCGCGGTACGGGCAGCCATGAAGTGATCCTCAAAGACGTCACGGTACCGCTCAGTTATGCAGCAGAAGTGCACCCGTTTAACGCCCCGCCATTGTTTGACAGTGACGCGGCTACCGCGACGGCGAATGCCAATACCGCGTTACTGGCTGCCATTTATGACGCGATTGCTCGCAGTGCCCGTGACTGGCTGTATCAGTGGCTGCGGATCCGTACCCCTTCCGGTCTCGGTAAACCCTTGGCCACTCTGCCGCGGGTGCAAGAACAGGCAGGACAGATTGAAGCTCTGCTGTTAGTTAATCGAACCCTACTTGAACAGGCGGCTCGTGACGGTCTGAGTCACAGCGAGGCTGAACTGGCTAAAGTAACCATCACTGATAATGCGATCCAGATCGTTGATTTGGCGTTGCAGCTCTGCGGAAACCATGGGCTGACACGTCATAACCCGCTGCAACGTCACTACCGCAATGTGCTCTGCGGGCGCATTCATACCCCGCAAAAAGACAGCGCTTGGGTTACAGCTGGGCGGCAACAGTTACACAGTGCCGCAGACTGACCGCGGGCTATTACCCTTTTTCTGAACAACATCCTCTCCCACGCAGGGAGAGTATTACAAGGAAAGCATTATGCGCCCAACACACTTTTCCCGTAGACGTTTCCTGGCTCTGGGGTCTGGTTTCACTGCCGCATCATTACTGGGGGGATTTTCCTCCCCTTTATGGGCAGCCGACGGTTCCGCTACTAGCATGCCCGGTATGGCGGGAATGATAGAAACGGCTGATAACACCTCTGGAGGCGTTGCCGACACATCATCATTGCGTCTACCACAACCGTTTAAACTTAAGCTGGCCATCAATCAGAGTGCGATCTGTATCGCCCCTGTTACCGTGGCACAACAGCAGGATCTGTTTAGTAAGTACAACCTCGATGTGGAGTTTGTTAATTTCGGCAACTCGACAGATGTCTTGCTACAAGCGATTGCGACCGGCAAGGCGGATGCGGGGATTGGTATGGCACTACGCTGGCTGAAAGCCCTGGAGCAGGGGTTTGACGTCAAGCTAACCGCAGGCACCCATGGCGGCTGTTTGAGCCTGTTGACCGCCAATAATAGCCCCTATACCTCACTGAAAACCCTGAAAGGCCAGTCTATCGGTGTCACTGACATGGCAGGGCCGGATAAGAACTTCTTTGCTATCTTGCTGAAAAATCAGGGAGTAGACCCGATATCGGACGTGCAGTGGAAAGTCTATCCCGCGGATCTGATGAGCCAAGCACTGGATAAAGGCGAAATCGCAGCCATCAGCGGCAGCGAACCTTTCAGTACCCGCCTGTTGGATACCGGTAAATACCATCTGCTGGCCAGCAATATGTCCGGTGAATATGCTCACCTCAGTTGCTGCGTGATCGGCGTCAGTGGTGCATTGGTTCGCAAACATAAACCTGCAGCGGCAGCGTTAACCCAGGCTCTGTTGGATGCGCACAGCTTTGCGGCCCATAACCCGCAAAAAGTCGGTACCGAATTTATGGCCCATGCCCTCAACACCACGCCACAGGAAGTAGCAGCGATTTTAATGAGCCAAGCTCATGATCATCATGCCGTCGGCCAAGTCTTTGTGAACGAAATGACCCAATACGTCACCGACCTAAAACGGGTGCAGGTGATCAGCCCATCGGTCGATCCTCACCAATTTGCGGAGAGTATCTATGCAAATGTTTTCGCCTGACCAGGTCATCACCGAACAACGGCTGGTCCTGCCGCGGGTATGGCTAAAAGGGGCTATCGCGACCTTGGCCTGGTTCGCCTCTGCCGCCATCACCCGTTACTGGCCGGATGCCGCCCGGAACTGGCCGTATTCGACGCTGTGGGCAGAGATCAATGCCACCCTTGGCGTGTTACTGCTGATCATGACGTTGAGCTATAGCCGCTGGTCCGCGCATTGGCCACAGCTGCGTCATGCCGCTGGTTGGCTGATAGCTCTGCCACTGCTGTTAAGCGCTTGGCAGTTGCTGACCGCTAAGTTACTGCTGTTGCCAGTACCTTTTTTTGCTCCCCCTCAAGCGCTGTTACAAGTCTTCCACGACGACTGGCCGCGCCTGCTCGACAGTCTGTATCACTCACTGTCACTGTTGATGAGTGGTGTGGTACTGGGGACGGTAGCAGGCTTTATTGTCGGCCTTGCTATTGGCTGGTCACCGAAGGTGGGATACTGGATCCATCCCCTGTTACGGATCCTCGGCCCTGTACCGGCCACCGCGCTGCTGCCGCTGTGTTTTTTTCTGTTTCCCACCAGCCATGATGCCAGTGTCTTTTTGATCGCGCTGGCCACCTGGTTTCCGGTAACCGTGCTTACCTGGTCCGGCGTCGCTGCCATTGATAAAGCTTGGTATGACGTCGCGCGCACGCTGGGTGCCAACAGCCGCTTTCTGATCCTACGAGTGGCGATCCCAGCCGCCCTGCCAAGCGTATTTGTCGGCCTGTTTATGGGGCTTGGCGCCTCATTCTCGGTGCTGATCGTTGCGGAAATGGTCGGCGTGAAATCCGGGATTGGTTTCTATCTGCAGTGGGCACAAGGCTGGGCGGCGTATTCCAATATGTATGCCGCCTTACTGCTGATGGCCCTGCTCTGTTCTGGGTTGATCACCCTGTTGTTTCTGGTCAGAAACCGCGTGTTACGCTGGCAAAAAGGAACCGTAAAATGGTAAATACCGCCCCACAGCTCACTCCCGGACGCGGACTGTCTGTCAGCCTGAAAAATATTAGTCATCGCTTCACGCTGAAAGATCGCCAATTACCGGTACTGGATAACGTCAGTCTCGAGATCGCCCCCGGCGAAAGTGTGGCCTTGCTCGGCCCATCCGGTTGCGGAAAGTCGACACTGCTACGTCTATTGGCCGGGTTAGATCCATTGCAACAGGGTCAGTTATTGGCCGATCAACAGCCGATCACTGCCCCCGATCCGCAGCGGATCCTTGTCTTTCAAGATCCGACCCTCTATCCGTGGCTCACTGTCCGGCAGAACGTTTTGCTCGGTCCTCAGGCCAGAGGGGAAAAGGGGCTGGAATCCAAAGCCGATCAACTGATTGCGCGCATCGGACTGCAAGAGTTCAGTCATGCCTGGCCCTCCCAGCTCTCCGGCGGCATGGCACAGCGTGCAGCCCTCGCTCGAGCATTACTTAATGAGCCAGGTCTGCTGTTGCTGGATGAACCACTAGGTAAACTGGACTCGCTGACCCGTATTCGCATGCAAAGCGAACTGATCCGTCTGTGGCAGACCCAAGGTTACACCAGCATATTGGTGACCCACGATGTAGAAGAGGCACTGTTACTGAGCCATCGGGTCATCGTCTTCTCTCCACGTCCGGCGCGGATTCTGGCTGAGTTTCACAATCCAGCCCCATTCCCGCGTCACCGCGATGCACCACTATTGGTTCGTCAACGTCAGGAAATTCTTGCTCTGCTGGGTCAGGGCACCGATTGGTAATTCACCGACAGGAAGTATTATGAGCACAACGCATGCAGTTCGTCCGATAGCCCCGACCACCACCGGTTGGTCAGACGCGGAGTATCAGGTCCGCCGTGACTTGTCACTGGCCTACCGACTGGCCGCTAAGCTGAAACTCACTGACCATATTTATACCCACTTCTCCGCACGATTGCCGGGTGAAGAGGAGCATTTTCTGATTAACCCTTATGGGCTGTTATTCGAGGAGATCACCCCGCATAACCTGATCCGTATCGACGTTCACGGCACCATTATTGATGACCCGACCGGGCTTGGGATCAACCAAGCTGGCTACGTGATCCACAGCGCTATCCATCAGGCCCGCCCGGATCTCAAAGTGATCCTGCATACCCATACCCGTGACGGTGCTGCCGTCTCTGCTCAACGTGAGGGGCTATTACCGATCTCTCAGCATGCCTTAAGTTTCTATTCCAGGATCACCTACCACGAATATGAAGGGGTAGCGCTGGACACGGATGAACAACAACGGTTAGTGGCCGATCTGGGGGGCAGTGATGTGATGATTTTACGTAATCATGGCTTACTGGCCGCTGGTGTGAATATAGCCCAAGCATTCCGTCACCTGCATGTGTTAGAACGGGCCTGTAATATTCAGGTTGCCGCCTTGGCCGGTGGCCGTGAACAGTTACAATTGGCCCCGCAGGCGGCCATCGAAAAAGTGCGTGAACAGTCGTCCCGTTTCAGTCACGGCGATGATCCGATTATCGTGAAGCACTGGCAGGCATTGGTTCGTTCTCTGGGATCGGAAGCACTGCTGTGAGCAGGGTGCCCTCTGCGGGCACCCTCAGCCCTTAACGGAATTTACTGTGGTTCTGGTTACGGATATCGACCAGTTTGCGGGCCTGCTGTTTTGCTTGATCAAGCTTGCCATGCTGGACCAGTTTATCGACCACATCAATCTGAGCGATCAACTGATGGATACCGGCACGGTAGGCGGTCATCGAGGCACTGTCAGCGGCCTGGCCCTGTAGGCTATACGGCGTTTGCTTTTCGGCATCCAGCGCGGCAGCGCGCATTTTTTTCAATGCCTGCTGCATCTCTGCGGCATTATTGCTGTGTTGTACAGTGACTAGGTTTACCCCAAGAATATCCATATCCTGAGACAGTGACTGTGCTTCGGTCATCATCGAAAAACAGAACAGTGAGGCCGACAACGCCACTAGGCTAATACGACGCATAGTATTACTCCGTTGAGTCGGGCCGCCTACGCGGCCATCCAAGAATGCCGTTTACTGGCCGGCGATATACATTTCAGGTAACAGTACCGAGCCGCACTGAATATTACTACGGGTTTCGATATCATCGCCGATGGTGACCACATTCTGCCACATCTCTTTGAGATTGCCGGCGATAGTGATCTCACTGACTGGGTACTGAATTTCACCGTTCTCAACCCAGAAACCTGAGGCACCGCGGGAATAGTCACCGGTCATGGCACTGACCCCTTGGCCCATCAGTTCAGTGACCACCAAACCTGTGCCCATCTGTTTCAGCAACTGATCGAAAGAACTGCCCTGGCCGGCAATCCGCCAGTTGTGGATCCCCCCGGCATGGCCGGTGCTGTGCAGTCCCAGTTTGCGGGCAGAGTAGCTGGTCAACAACCACTGTTGTAGCACACCCTGATCGATAATAGTCCGGTCCTGGGTGCGTACGCCTTCGCTATCAAATGGCGTGGAAGCCACGCCTTTAAGGATATGGGGACGCTCTTCAATGCTCAGCCACTCAGGGAAGATCTGCTGCCCCATTGAATCCAGTAAAAACGTGGATTTGCGGTAGACACTGCCCCCACTGATTGCCCCGACCAGATGGCCGAACAGCCCCGGTGCCACCTCAGAAGAAAAGATCACTGGCGCTTTGCGGGTAGATAATTTACGCGGCGCCAAGCGGGCCAAGGTACGACGGGCACACTCTTCACCGACCCACTGTGAGCTGTGTAAATCTGCCGCATCCCGGGCCGCGGTATACGCGTAGTTACGCTCCATGTGGCCGTCCTGTTCCGCGATCACGCTGGCGGAGATGCCATGACGACTACTGCAATAACTTTTCAGCAAGCCGTGGCTGTTACCGAACACACGAATGCTGGCATGGCTGTTGAAGCTGCCGCCCTCGGTGTTAACAATTCGCTTATCCGCCTGCAGGGCGGCCTGTTCAGCGGCTGCCGCCAGTTCAATCCCGCGATCGACGTCGATGTCCAGCGGATGAAACAAGTCAAGATCCGGCGCATCCCAGGCCATCAGTTCTTTTTCCGCCACTCCGGCATAAGGGTCTGGCGAGGTGTAGCGGGCAATATCGACCGCTGCCTGTACGGTACGGGCAATCGCCTCTGGGCTTAAATCGGTAGACGAGGCACTGCCTTTGCACTGCTGCAGATAAACGGTGATCCCTAACGCCCCGTCACTGTTGAATTCCACGTTTTCCGCTTCGCCATAGCGAGTGCTCACGCTAATGCCGGTGGTTTTACTGACCGCAACTTCTGCGCCGTCGGTGGTGGCTTTCGCCAGTTCAAGGGCGTGAGAAACTGCCTGTTCCAGTACTTTACGTTGTTCTGCAACCTGAGTTGATACGTTCATCGATCTGCCGTCTACTCTTATGTATGAATATATTCAGTCTAACAGAGTCAGAGAACAATTTCGCAGTCACACCGTAACCTGTTAGGATTAGCCTCTTTTTCTAGGAACACGAGAATGACCAGACAGCCCGATGACTGGCTCGACCATGAGCCCGACCCGATAGATGATGAAGATGAAGAGATTATCTGGGTCAGTAAAAGTGAAATTAAACGTGATGCCGAAGAGCTAAAACGCTTGGGTGCCGAGCTGATTGATCTCAGCAAAAATGAGTTAGAGCGCATTCCGCTGGATGAACCGCTGCGCGATGCCGTCGAACTGGCCCAGCGCATTAAGAAAGAGGCCCGCCGCCGTCAAGTTCAGTTAATTGGTAAGCTGTTGCGTGCCCGTGATGTAGAGCCAATCCGCCTAGCGCTGGATAAGCTAAAGAACCGCCATAATCAGCAAGTGGTGCTGTTCCACAAATTGGAAGGGATCCGTGACCGCCTGATCACCCAAGGTGATGACGCGATGACAGAAGTACTGACACTGTATCCGGCGGCAGACCGCCAGCAGCTGCGCAGTCTGATCCGTAATGCTCAGAAAGAAAAGGCTGCTAACAAGCCGCCGAAATCAGCACGACTGATTTTCCAGTACCTACGTGAGCTGGCTGAAGCCGAATAACTGTCCAGACCGGGCGGCAGTCCGCCCGGCCGGACGCCTGCCCTTAGGCGCTGAGACGTTGCTGTAATTTCTGATGGATCCCGTCAAATCCACCGTTGCTCATGACCAGCACCGTATCCCCCGGTTTTGCTTCACCGCCAATCATCTCTGTCAGCGCATCAATGTCCGCGCTCCAATATGCCGGTTGCTGACAGGCATCCGCGATTTCAGAGACCTGCCAGCCGATATGTGCCGGCTGATACAGAAACACCTGATCCGCTTTCGCCAATGACGGAGCCAGTTCATTTTTGCTAACGCCCAGTTTCATGGTGTTGGAGCGGGGCTCCAGTACCGCTAAGATGCGTGCTTGATCACCGACTTTACTGCGCAGCGCCGACAGTGTCGCCTGAATTGCCGTCGGGTGATGGGCAAAATCGTCATAGACGTCAATACCGTTAAAAGTGCCACGCAGCTCCAGACGACGTTTAGCGTTGATAAAGTCATTCAGTGCGCTGGCCGCATTCTGTGGCGTGATCCCCACATGCCGAGCGGCGGCGATGGCCATCAGGCCATTGTGCATATTGTGTTCACCCACCAGCGACCAGTCCACTTCCGCCACTCGCTTACCGTCACACTGCACTTCCCAACGGGAAGCGTCTTCGGTCAGTTTATGGGCCTGCCAATGTCCTGCACCGCCCAGAGTTTCCTGTTCGCTCCAGCAGCCCATCTGCAAGACTTCCCGCAATGCACGGTCTTGCTCTGGCCACAGAATTTTGCCCTGACCGGGAACGATACGCACTAGATGATGGAACTGCCGCTGAATGGCCCGCAGGTCGTCAAAGATATCCGCATGGTCAAATTCAAGGTTATTGAGGATCAGCGTGCGCGGGCAGTAATGGACAAATTTGGAACGCTTGTCGAAAAATGCACTGTCATATTCATCCGCTTCGATAACAAAGAACGGACTATCACCAAGACGGGCTGACACATCAAAGTTACCGGGTACGCCACCGATGACAAAGCCCGGAGCCAGGCCGCAGGCTTCAAGGATCCAGGCGACCATACCGGAGGTAGTGGTCTTGCCGTGGGTCCCAGCCACGGCTAGCACCCAGCGATCACGCAGCACATAATCGTGCAGCCACTGTGGCCCTGACAGATAAGGGATATTTTTTTCCAGTACCGCTTCCACACAGGGATTTCCCCGTGCCATCGCGTTACCGATGATCACCAGATCCGGCTGCGGATCCAGCTGTTCCGGGTCATAGCCTTGGGTTAACGCAATGCCCTGCTGTTCCAGCAGAGTGCTCATAGGCGGGTAGACATTATTGTCTGATCCGGTGACTTCATGCCCCAGCGCACGGGCAAGTATTGCTAACCCGCCCATAAATGTGCCACAAATACCCAGAATGTGAATTCGCATAAACAGATCCATTACCAAAAGTTCGGCTACAGTTTAACCCCTGAATCCGTCCCAGAGAAACAGATGATTGATCGACGTATTCTCACCCTTAAAATTTGCATTGGTGTTAATATTAGGTAAGTCATTAATTAACCACTCCAGAGAATTGTTATGAAAACATTAGGTGAATTTATAGTTGAGAAGCAGCATGATTTTCCTCATGCCACCGGTGAACTGACCGCACTGATTTCAGCGATTAAGCTGGGTGCTAAAGTGATCCATCGCGATATCAACAAAGCCGGACTGGTAGATATTCTCGGTGCCAGCGGTGTGGAGAACGTGCAAGGTGAACAGCAGATGAAGCTGGACCTGTTCGCCAACGAAAAGCTGAAAGCGGCCCTTAAAGCCCGTGGCATCGTCGCCGGTATCGCCTCTGAAGAAGAAGATGAGTTCGTGATCTTTGAAGGAGTGGAAGACGGAAAATATGTGGTGCTGATGGACCCACTGGACGGCTCCTCGAACATCGACGTGAACGTCTCCGTCGGCACGATTTTCTCCATTTATCACCGAATTACCCCACCCGGCACGCCGGTCACCGAAGAAGACTTTATGCAGCCCGGTACCCAACAGGTGGCTGCCGGTTATGTGGTCTATGGCTCATCCACCATGCTGGTGTACACCACTGGTCACGGGGTACATGCCTTTACCTATGACCCGTCACTGGGGCTGTTCTGCCTAAGCCAAGAACGCATGATGTTCCCGCCGCAGGGCTATACCTATTCGATTAACGAAGGTTATTACTCGCGCTTCCCTAAAGGGGTGAAACGCTACCTGAAATTTTGTCAGGAAGATGACGAAGCGAGCCGCCGCCCTTACACATCACGCTATATCGGCTCTCTGGTCGCAGATTTCCACCGTAACCTGCTGAAAGGCGGAATTTATCTCTACCCGAGCACCGCACAGTACCCAAATGGGAAACTGCGTCTGCTGTATGAGTGCAACCCGATGGCCTTCCTGGCGGAACAGGCTGGCGGCAAAGCCAGCGATGGAGTTAACCGTATCCTTGAGCTGAAACCCGAAAGCATCCATCAACGTAGCCCATTCTTTGTCGGTAACACCGCAATGGTCGACAATGTGGAACACTTTATCCGCGAAAACCCAGAATCCTAACGGTTGACGCTTATCCGGCTGGACAAACTGGCCGGATAAGCCTTTCTGCCTTCTTCCTGTGACACGGTATGTCGCCGTCTAAACCCACTTCCCTGCTCACGGATGTATCCCGATATCCTGTGGCTAACTGCCCCCAAACCCACGTATGACTGGGCAGGGATCACTCTGAAAGAAGAAAAAGAGACATTACTTTCATCGCCAGTTAGCTATAATACCGGCCACTGAATTTACGATACTAAAGGAATTAAACGATGAGTTTGAACCTGGTTGAAGCAGGTAAAGATCTGCCAGAAGATATTTACGTGATCATTGAAATCCCAGCGAATGCTGATCCGATCAAATATGAAGTTGATAAAGAATCCGGCGCCCTGTTTGTTGACCGTTTCATGTCTACCGCCATGTTCTACCCATGCAACTACGGTTACATCAACAATACGCTGTCCCTGGACGGAGATCCGGTTGACGTGCTGGTTCCGACCCCGCATCCGTTACAGCCAGGTTCTGTGATCCGTTGCCGTCCGGTTGGCGTTCTGAAAATGACCGACGAATCCGGTGAAGATGCGAAAGTGGTGGCGGTTCCGCACACCAAGCTGACCAAAGAGTACGACCACGTTCAGGACGTTAACGACCTGCCAGAACTGCTGCGTGCGCAGATTTCTCACTTCTTTGAACACTACAAAGATCTGGAAAAAGGCAAGTGGGTAAAAGTAGACGGTTGGGCCGATGCGGCAGCCGCTAAAGCAGAGATCGTCGAATCTTTCAAACGCGCTCAGAAATAATTTTTCTGGCCGTAAAAAAACGCCGTCTGTATTCAGACGGCGTTTTTTATTTATGACGATATATCTTGCCGATCCAACCAATCCCCACTGACTATCTTCTGGCGATCCATGACTGGGCGTTGATAAATATATAACCATGCACTGCCATAAGGGGTTGAAATAAGCTCACGCTTATATTCCCCACCACGGGTTCTCAGCGCATCCAGCTCTCCCAGTGTGGTGGAATCTATCCGATAGACTTCACAATAAACACTGCCTTCCCCAGCAACCACCCCGGGATAAAGGCCAAGGTGATAAAGCTCATATCCTTCGGCCCGATAATCCCCTAACCACTGCGCATTGGTCATCCAGTGACTGTTTCCCTGCTTGCGCCTTAAACTGCCGTAGACAATTATTCGCATTACTCAAACTCGAACTGATAAAGCAAATCGAGCGCCTGGTCTACGCCAGACACAGCTTCCAAATAGAGTCTGGGCATCAGCCGGTATCGCAGCGTCAGGGTTGCCAGTGAGTCAAATAGACCAACACCGTATTTCACCTGCAGCCCCGGCAGGACATAGCCACTGACCTGCACCTGCTGACTATCACCGACCCCTGCAGTATCCAGCGACAGATTGCTGACACCGAAGGTTTCGCCGATTTTACCCATCACCTGACCACTTTGTGCGACCCCAAGTCCGACCAAGGCGGAGGTCAGCGCATTACTGTCACCATCACTTCCCAGGCCCTCACCGCGCAGTAAGTACGATAAGGCTTCCTGTTGTGACATCGTCGGGTCGGAGAACACTTCCACTTTCGGGGCATTCGCCAAACCGGTGACTCGTATGCCTGCCGTCACGTTATCTTCGGTGGCATCAGGGTTGCGGATCGCTTCCATATTGATATACGGCTGAGACGGTGGTCCAGAGAACTGGAGTTGTCCTTTGCGTACCACCAGGTCTTGTCCATAGGCATGGAAGCGTCCTGACGGAATATTAATCTGTCCGTTCAGTCCGAGTCCATTCTTATCCTGCGATACTTTCAAATCTCCCCCCAGACGGGCATTCAGACCGAATGCCGACAGGCGGACATCATCACCAATATGGATCACCAGATTGCTGTTAATGGCAATCGCATTGGTGGCCGGTTGAATCGGTTGCAGGTTGTTGTCCAGCATCACTTCATCGGACGAGACCCCTACTGCGCTTTCCGGTACCTGTTGGACGGTGATCCTTGCCCACGGAATATCCACCCGCCCATCAAGGTTGAAGGCCGACGGTGTTGCCTCGAACGTCAGATCCGGCGACACATCCATGCGGACCATTGGCGGCACCGTAACGCGGATACGCTCACCTTTGGCGGCAATCCGTGCCCGCCAGTTATCCAATTGGCTCCAGTCGGCGTTACCGGACAAACTGAGGTTACCTTGACGGGTACCAATCAGCCCTTCCAAGGTCGAACTGACTCCGTTGAATACCAGTTTTAGGTTTCCGGTGGTCATATCGATCGGCATAAAGTTACCGTTGATATCTACATCGTTCAGCGTGGTCTGACCAAACACTCGCGGATTTTTCAGGTTACCGCCAAGCCGCAATTGGCTATTCAGCATCCCTTTAATACTTTCACCACGCGCCAAGATGGCGTTAAACATTCCCAACGAGAAGCGGTCAATATTTACCGTACCGCTGAGATTACGCGCATTCTGTGGATCACTGATTACCACATTACCGTTCAGCTCGCCGTTATTAGCAATCCGGATAAGCCACCCCAACTGCGCCCGTCCATTAACCAGCCCCGCTTTCAGGTTGAGGGTATCAAAGATCACCGGCAAGGTTTTCCCCTGTACCGACTGCTGTACCTCTACTCCTTTTCCGTTCAAGGTGACATTACCGGTCGGTAAACCGCCATTAGCCGTCCAGTTAACCCGCGCATCACCGCTGAACACCCCTTGCAACTTAGTGGTGGACGGTAGCATCGGTTTCAACATTGCCAGATCCACACGTGTCAGCTGAATGCGAGCATGCCCTTCTGGCCCCGCAACGACCGGCTCTGGCAGACAGATCTGCGCATTCGGGTTCAGCCAGCAATGGCTACCGATGGTAATGCTCTTACGGGCATTCTGGTAATCCAGGCTGACAGCCCGGCTGATGCGCCATTCGCCGACCGGGGTATCAAAGCGCGTTTGGCTGAGGCTACCCCGCCAGCGCTGTTGCTGGCGGTCAAAGCTGCCGTTGAGGGTTAACTGCCCTGACACCGGCTTACCATCGATGCTCAACTTCAGCTGATGCTGCTTCTCAGTCCCGCCTGCATCCAATACCACACTGCGAATATCCAAGGCGCCCTGTTGTAACTGATTGACGCGTAGCGCCAGTTTGCCGGCAATCTGTTGCGCCGAGGTGACATCACCTTTTAGGCTAAAGTTCTGTAGGGTCAGTTGCTGCCAACGGATACCATGGCCAGCCAGGTCTGCTTGCACCTGTGGCTGCTCCAAGGTGCCGCGGGCGTTAATAGTGCCTTTGACTGACCCTGTCAGCCCCGGTAGGGCATTATCCAGATGTGAGGCATCGATCACTGCATCGACATTAATTTTCTTATCAAGGGTCCCTTTCAGATCCACCCGGTTTTGCCCCAGTTGCAGGTTGATCCCCGGGATGTTCCACTGGTTGTAGCTATTACCGGTCAGAGAACCCTTCACATTGACGGCGTTCTGTTTCACGTTACCGTGCAGGTTAATTGACGGTACTTTCACCTGCCAGCTCCCCCCGTACAGACTGCCACCTGTCGTGACCGTTCCGTCCAGTCGTGACGGCCATTGCGGGTACTGTTTAGCGGTATTGATCCCCGCCAGAGTCAGTTCACTGTTCCAACTGATCGCCTTGGTCCAGTCGACCAATGCTTTCAAAGTAGCGGTTCCCTGCAGTGCTGACAGCTGGAGTTTATCCAAGCTGAATTGATCAGTATTCCCTTTACCTTGCAGCGCAATATCCGCCGGTGGAATAGTGTTGCCAGAGACCGAACTGCCGAAACGCAGGTTGTAGTGGGTGGCACTGCCTCCGGCATTCAGGTTCAGGTTACGGACATTCCACTGTGCCTCACCAGTTAGTGGCCAGCGAAGCTGCGGGCTGGTCAGGTTCAAGGAGAACGGTAATCCTGTCACTGCGGGTTGGGCCATCGCCGCCAGCTGTGCCTTCACCGGTCCGGAGAGATTCAGCGCCAGATCCAGCTGTTTCTTGGCCGCACCGCTGAGGGTCAGTTTAATCTTCTGCCCTTTGACCGGATCCATATTGATAGCGCTGTTCAGGGTCAGGTTGACCGGCCAGTCACCATTGAGAGTCGCCTGACCACTGGCGTTAATCAGCCCCTGTTGAGCGTTCACTTTCAGGGTCTCTAGGTTCACCTGGTTGTTAATCGCCTGCGCCTTAATCTGTAGCTGATTCACAGTGATGTCAGTATCGCCAGTCATGCGCAACTGTTCGCCGGTAATATCGTCGATACGGATATCCAGCGGCAAACGGAAGTCCGGTAGGTTGAGCAATGGCTTAGCAAACAGCGCTCTCAGCATTTCTGCCGGGGGCTGCTGTGACGCGGCGGCGGCTTTAGCAGCCGCCTGCTGTTGCTGCTGTGCCTGCTTTTGCTGCTCTGGTGTCTGGGTCAGCTTTTCCGCCTGTCCGGCCACGGCAGCCGTAGCACTGTTCTGTGCCACGGTTTTCGCTTTTGGCAGCGCCAGTAACAGGCTTTCGATACGCGTCGGAGTCAGGGTTAACTGGCGACCTTCAAAGGCCATTCCTGAAGAGAAGCTGGCCAACGAGATCGCGGTGTCATCCACCTTAACATTGACATTTTCCAGCCCAATATGGCGCAGGAATACTGGGTAAGGCGTTGAAATCTCACCACTGCTGCTGTCGTCACTGCTTTTCTGCTCGGCAGCAGGGGCCATTTTACTGGTGTCTACGACCACACTGACATCTTTCAGGGAGATATCGTCGATACACACCTGGGAGTGCAGCAGACAGGACACATTTAAAGAGAGATGCAGTTCGCCATCAGAGACGTTAACCCCGGCCATCTGATAGCCGACGCCTCTAAGGGTCAGGTTTTTCCAGCCGCCCTCCACCTGTTTGATGGTCAACCCCGGCACCCAGCGGGCTGCGCTATTGAGGATCAGATGTAGCCCCGGCGTGGTGCCGATCAACAGGCCCAGTGCCAAGATCATCACCAGTAAAAATATCAGGATCCCTGTCAGGATTTTCTTCCATAACTTCATAGCTCTGACCCCAGCCCGATGTAAAACTCAATACCGCGTTGATCTTTATCACCCACTGCGCGGGCAATATCTAATTTGATGGGCCCGACCGGCGATGCCCAGCGAACCCCCACCCCGGTACCGGTTTTGAAATTCGAATCATGAATATTGTTAACCGCTTCACCGCTGTCGATAAACACGGCACCCCACCATTTGCCGGTGACGTTATATTGGTACTCCGCCGATCCAGTAAACATTTTTGAGGCTCCGGTCAATTTGCCATCGGAATCTCGCGGCGACACGTTTTTGTATTTATAGCCACGGATACTGTTATCGCCTCCGGCGAAGAAGCGCAGATCCGGTGGAATACGGCTGAAATCATTGGTTGCCAGCCAACCGGCGGTACCGCGGAACACAAAGCGGTGTTTCTCCGCTAAGGTGCGGATCCAGACATTATTCGCCTGCAGCATGACAAAGTTAGCATCCGAGGCCCAGGCACTATCCGCCACATCCACCGAATAGCGCTGCGAATCGCCCCAAGTCGGCATCAGGCCGCCACGAGAGCGGGTACGGTTAACGCTGACGCCGGGATAGATCAACATGGTAGTGTCGGTTTCATTACCTTGAGTAAAGTGGTCCAGACGCCAGTGCAGGTTCAGGGCACGCTGCCAGCCGCTCTCATATTCCCAGTAGCGGGACACCGCCAGCGTTGAGGCATCAGAGCGGGTATCATTGAGATCAGTACGTTTCACGCCCCCTTGCAGCAGGTAATATTGATCCAGTGGACTCTTCAGCAGCGGAATTTTATAACTCATGTCTAGCTGCTGTTCTGGCTGGGAGAGATAGGTGCTGAACGACATACTGTGGCCATCGTCGTTCACCCAAGGGCGCTTCCAGGTGGCTTTCACATGGGGGCCGACATCGGTTGAATACCCGACCCCGGTTTCAACGGTATTTTTCACCGCCGGCGTGAGGGCTGCACTGATCGGCAGGACTTTAGTTTGGCGGCCTTGGCTAAACTCCGGGGCGGCGACAACCGAACTAAACCAGCCGGTTGCCGATAGACGGCGGTTTAACTCAGCCAATTGCAACGAACTGTATTGATCGCCTTTATGGAAGGGGATCAAATTACGCAAATAAGCCTCGCGAATTTGCGAGCCTTGAAAACTGACATCGCCAAAACGGTAGCGCGGACCGCTGTCATAATCGAGGTCCCAAAAGGCCTCGCCGCGACCCACCGCGACGCCAAGCTGGCTCTTTTTAAACTGACCATCAAAATAGCCATTCTGCAGGGCCAGGGTGGAGAAGCCACTTTTAAAGCTGTCGTAATCGCCCTGATTCAGTACCGTACCGACTTTCGGAGTCCCTTTTTTTATCCAGGCCTGATAATCAGGGTCTTGCTTCGCTTCGCCTTCCACCACAATGGTGCTGCCAGCAATTTTGACCGGCGGGCCAGGATCGACCTTAATATGCAGCACGGCGTCAGTACCAGACAGGGATTCTGGTGTGGTCTGAAAAGTAATCACCGGTTGAAAATAGCCAAGAGCCTGCAGGCTTCGCTTAATCGAATCCGTTAACCGTGCCTGAAAACGTCCGTCAGCAGAAACTTCGTCACTGGATATGGAGGCCAGACCGATTCTGACATTGTTTTGTAATTCCCCTGACAGGCCATCCAGCTGTAAGCGTACCGTAGCGGCCTGCAATGAAGGCATCGCCAGAAGAACAGCCGTGATACCGTACAGTGATAAACGTAGACGTGGCACGTAAACTCCTGTTTAAAACCTGCTCTCTTCCCGGAGAAAGGGCTCTGAGAAGCTAAAATTTGCTTAGTTACAGCGTAGTCGTTCATCGCCGAAATGATGATGAATTTCTTCGAAAAAACGGAGTTTCTCCGCATCAGGGTATTGTCTGAAAATGCGCGCTTCAACACAACACTACAGTGCAGATAAAAAAACCAAAATCGCACATTTTTTCAGCTACCCTGACGACACTATCACAATAAAAAACTATTTTTCTTATTTTTGCGCTATTAAATATTTTTGTTTAAAAAGCGTTCCTTTTTACCTCTGGTAGGCATTCAGGGGCTGCTGTTATAATGCACCCTTCAGCTAACCCTGAAATAATTCTGTCTGACAGGTGCCCGATTCCGGGAGCCGGACAGACATTTTTGGCGCGGATAGCCCCCTGCACGGACCTTTATAAAGTCTTCACGCTGGGAACGTGTTGCCCACGCCAAAAATGACAAGAGTATAAAAATTGGATCCTTTATGTTAGATAACTTACTTGTCATCTTATTACTGATTGTCATCAGTTCTTTTTTCTCTCTTTCTGAAATCTCTCTGGCTGCAGCCCGTAAAATCAAGCTGAAACTGCTGGCCGATGACGGAGATGTCCGCGCCCAGCACATTTTGAAAATGCAGGAATCTCCCGGCATGTTCTTTACGGTAGTGCAGATTGGCCTCAATGCGGTGGCGATCCTTGGTGGTATTGTCGGTGACTCCGCCTTTTCACCGGTGTTTAACCGCTTATTTCTACGCTTTCTCTCTCCTGAATGGGCTGAACAGCTGAGCTTTATCTGTTCTTTTACCATCGTCACCAGCCTGTTCATTCTATTCGCGGATCTGACGCCGAAACGTATCGGCATGATCGCACCGGAAGCCATTGCCCTGCGTATTATCCACCCGATGCGCTTCTGCCTGACGGTGTTCCGCCCGTTAGTCTGGTTTTTTAACGGCATGGCGAACAATATTTTCCGTCTGTTTAAAATCCCGATGGTGCGCAAAGACGACATTACCCCTGACGATATCTATGCGGTAGTGGAAGCCGGTGCCTTGGCCGGGGTATTGCGTAAGCAGGAACATGAGCTGATCGAAAACGTGTTTGAGTTGGAATCACGTACCGTTCCTTCCTCAATGACCTCCCGCGAGAACATTGTCTGGTTTGATCTGAATGAAGATGAAACCTCGCTAAAAACCAAAATTGCCCGCCATCCTCACTCTAAGTTCTTGGTATGCAACAACGATATTGACCATATTATCGGTTACGTCGATTCCAAAGAACTGTTGCTGCGGGTGCTAGGCAACCAGAGCCTGACCTTAAACAGCGGAGTGCAGATCCGTTCGGCGCTGATCGTACCGGATACCCTGACGTTATCCGAAGCCTTAGAAAGTTTTAAATCGGCCGGCGAAGATTTCGCCGTGATCATGAACGAATATGCCCTGGTGGTGGGCATTATCACACTTAACGATGTGATGACGACGCTGATGGGTGACCTAGTGGGTCAAGGCTTTGAAGAGCAAATTGTGGCGCGTGATGCCAATTCATGGCTGGTTGAAGGCGGTACGCCAATTGATGATGTGATGCGAGTGCTGAATATCGATGAGTTCCCGCAGTCAGGTAACTACGAAACCATCGGTGGCTTTATGATGTATATGCTGAGAAAGATCCCGAAACGCACTGATTTCGTGATGTTTGCAGGCTATAAATTTGAAGTGGTTGATATCGACAGCTATCGTATCGATCAGCTGCTGGTCACGCGAATCGATGAGCGCCCGGCGGTGATTGCACCGATTGGACAGGTCACTACTGAATAACACCTTTTACTACTGGGGCGTCATCAGACGCCCCGCTACTATTAACGATACTCCGCCTGCAATCGCAGCACCTGTCGGTTAATCTCCGACATCACGTTCAGTTGCAGTTTATCCCTGACGGCTGGCAGCAAAATCCTACCGCGATCAAAATCAAAGGTACCAATACCTCGGATAAACAAACGTCCCTTAAACAGTATTTTTACGTATTTGGCAATTTGCAGGGGATTGTATCGCTGAAAAATCTTCATCCTTTTGATCCTTTCTCACTCATGTCCTAGGTGACCTTCAGCCGAGTAGCGGCTAAATGTCGGGACATAACATACCGAAAAAAAACCTCGAAAGTTATAGGAATAAACTATAAATAACCCCGATTGCAGACTGATATCTTGATGGTTGATTTTAACGCAGGATAAAAATAACATCTGTGCGTGAGCACACAAAAAATTAACATTCAGTGACGGCGAGTATCGGCGATAAAGATGTCAGCAGGATGACAGGGAATTGAGTGGCCAGGCAGTCCCAGCACAAGATATGAAGGCCCTTATGAAAAGGGCCTTGGAAGTCACTCAGTAAAGTGTGACCCGGAAACCAGGATTGAGGAAAGATTCCCGAGGCGTGTAATCCAGGGTATTGCCCTGCCAATCGGTAATATGTGCCCCGGCCGCCATCGCCACCGCATGACCGGCACCGGTATCCCAGATATTGGTTGGCCCGAAGCGCGGATAAAGCTGCGCCTGACCTTCAGCCACCAAGCAAAATTTCAGGGACGAGCCGACCGCTACCGTCTGATGTTCTCCCAGCTGATGCAAATACTCCTGCAACTCGGCATCCCCATGGGAACGGCTGACCACCACCAATGGTGGATGGGCTTCCTGTACCTGAATCTGTGTTCTGACACCCTGCTCTTCTTTCCACGCTTTACCCTCAGCAGCCAAGTACATCAGATCACTGGCGGGGGCATACACCACTCCGGCAACCGGTACACCATTGTCAATCAGGGCAATATTGACGGTGAATTCACCGTTACGATGAATAAACTCCTTGGTGCCGTCCAGCGGGTCGACCAGCCAATAACGCTGCCAGTGCTGACGTTGTTCCCAGGGAGTTGGTGACTCTTCTGATAGTACCGGAATGTCTGGGCTTAAGACTTTCAGCCCCGCCAGGATGACATGGTGGGCTGCCATGTCCGCGTCGGTCACTGGCGAGTTATCCGCCTTGTGCTCGACCCGGGCAGGCTGCTCTGCAGTATAAATCTTCATAATTTCCAGACCGGCCTGACGGGCCAGCTGACAAATATCTTCCAGCATTGTTCACCTCCTCATTAGCGCCGCGATCTGTTGCCGGCGCATACTTCAGCCTTTCTGTGAAGTGTAACTGATTTCGCCGAGCTTGGCAGACTCTGCCATCGCGACGGGTCACTCCCATAAAAAAGGCCGGTCAACTGACCGGCCTTTAGGCTGTGCGGAATTACAGAATATCCAGCAGCTCCACTTCGAATACCAGGGTGCTCAGTGGCGGGATTGAGGCACCGGCGCCACGCTCACCGTAGGCCAGCTGCTGAGGGATCACCAGTTCCCATTTAGACCCAACCGGCATCAGGGTCAGGGCTTCGATCCAGCCAGCAATCACGCCGCTAACAGGGAATTCTGCCGGTTGGCCACGCTGTACCGAGCTGTCGAACACCGTGCCATCGATCAATTTACCGGTATAGTGAACACGTACACGATCCTGACGAGAAGGGATTGCACCTTCACCTTGGGTCAATACACGGAATTGCAGACCAGACTCGGTGCTACTAACGCCTTCACGCTGACGGTTCTCTTCCAAGTATTTCAGCCCTTCAGCCGCCATCTGCTGAGTTCGTTCCTGACGCACGGCGTCCGCACGTTCGTGGACTTCACGCAGAGCACGGTGCAGAACGTCAACAGGCACAGCCGGCGAATTTCCTTCCAGCGCATCACGCAGGCCAGCCAGTAATGCTTCTGGCTGTAAACCCTCTAAACCGGATTCCTGCAGTTGCTGTCCAACCTGCAGGCCAATACCATAACTTGCCTGCGCTTCTACGCTGTCAAAAGAAAGAGTCGTCATTTCTGTTCCTGATTTATCTGAATATAAGGAGGGGAAGCATAACAGTGTGGGTTGCTCGGGTAAAACCGAACCTGTCGTTGATGACTTTTTTTTCTGAAAGGTGAACAATATCATTGTAAAGATGCAGAACCTTGTCACTCTGCTATAACACTATAACGGCTTAACCGCCAACTGCCGATTATCCCTGTGATAAGTGAGAACCACTATGGGCCGACCTGCCCGCCAGCAACATCAGACATTCCGTCGACGTCTTACGGAGATGGTAAAAGCAACTCGTTTCCCGGAGCTCCGCAGGGCATACTCGCCGGGTAAGGA
The DNA here is from genome assembly GCF_000439375.1 of Tatumella saanichensis. Lineage (GTDB taxonomy): Bacteria > Pseudomonadota > Gammaproteobacteria > Enterobacterales > Enterobacteriaceae > Tatumella > Tatumella saanichensis. The sequence continues at coordinate 142,531 of NZ_ATMI01000040.1, read as the reverse complement.
AGCGGCAATGCGCAATAATAATGACTCTACCTCCAGTAGCCGGTTTAACAGGCTGATACATTGGCCGGAACGGCTACACTGGTTGGATCCCCTGCCGCTCACTCATCGTTGGGGGCTTGCCGGGGGCTTGTTACTGATCATTATCGGTTTTATTCTGCCGAGTGAGTCACAACAGTTTCCAGTCCGCCAGAATATCGAGACATCTTCCGCGACGATGCAGGCACAGCTTGACTCGCCTAGCGGCGATGACGATGCCCCACCACCTTCATCGACCCGTGACCCACAGGGACAGTGGCGCAACTATACCATCGCTGCTGGGCAAACACTGGCACAGCTGTTTCGCGATAATAATTTGCCGGTGAGTGATGTGTTTGCGATGGCCGAAGTGGAAGGCCAGGATAAGCCGCTGAGTAACTTACAGACAGGGCAACGGATAAGACTGCGTATTAATGATCGGGGAACAGTGACTGGCCTGACGCTGAATACCAAAAACGGGCAAGCACTGTTTATCCGCCAAGGAGACGGTAGCTTTATACAAGCACAGTAGTGCTGTCAGTGATTGGGTAAGGATACCAACAAAAACGCCGGCACAAGGCCGGCGTTTTTAGGTTGTCTACAATTATGCAGCAACCACGTTAACAACCAGTTTAGCAACAACGTCGCTATGAACCTGGAAGCCAACTTCGTATTCACCGGTAGAGCGCAGAACGCCTTCCGCTAAACGAACTTCGCTTTTTGCAACGTCAACACCTGCGGCAGACACTGCATCAGCAATGTCACGTGCGCCGATAGAACCAAACAGACGACCGCCGTCACCGGCTTTAGACGTGATGGTTACAGTACCCAGTGCGTTGATTTTCTCAGCACGGGCATTGGCAGCAGCCTGAACTTCAGCCTGTTTAGCTTCCAGCTCAGCACGACGAGTTTCGAAAAACTCGATGTTGTGTTTGGTCGCAGGAACAGCTTTGCCCTGTGGAACCAGGAAGTTACGAGCATAGCCCGCTTTAACGTTAACCTGATCACCCAGGTTACCCAGATTTGTTACTTTATCAAGCAGAATAACTTGCATTACCTTATCCTCTCAAAGTCGTTAATGGACAGTGGCCGATTACTGATGACGATCAGTGTACGGCAGCAGAGACAGGTAGCGCGCGCGCTTGATAGCACGGGCCAGCTGACGCTGGTATTTTGCGCGAGTACCGGTAATACGGCTCGGTACAATTTTGCCACTTTCAGTGATGTAGTTTTTCAGCGTTGCGATATCTTTATAATCGATCTCTTGAACGCCTTCCGCGGTGAAACGGCAGAACTTGCGACGACGGAAATAACGTGCCATTAGGCTAGTCTCCAGAATCTATCAATTCAATCTGCTCGGCATGTAACACCATTCTGCTTTGTCCCGATGCTGCCTGATGGCAATGCAGGAAACCGTCTAGAATGAGTTGCGTGCCGACCGTTATATGTTGAGTAATCTGCAGGTGTTGTTGGCCACTGATAATCACAGGGAGACGACACCATGCATGCCGGCTTAAGCCGGCTTCCTCCTGCATCGATTGATGCTCTAGCACAAACTGGCAGTGAGGAATTCCTGAGGGGCTGGTCTTTCTGACGACTCTGCCACAGACATTGCCGGACAGACGCAGATGATTCGCCACCGTCATGGATTACTCTTCAGAATCCTCAGCATCTGAGCTATCAGAGGTTTCGTTAGCGAAGTCTTCACGACGATCACGACGTTCTTCTTTCGCTTTAACCATCGGAGATGCTTCAGTTACCGCGTTTTTAACGCGCATAACCATGCTACGGATAACGGCGTCGTTGAAGCGGAAGTTAGTTTCCAGCTCATCGATCACGCTCTGCGGAGCTTCTACGTTCAGCAGAACATAGTGTGCTTTGTGCAGTTTGTTGATCGGGTAAGCCAGCTGACGGCGGCCCCAGTCTTCCAGACGATGGATCGTGCCTTCTGCACCAGTGATAGCACCAGTGTAGCGCTCGATCATGCCAGGAACCTGCTCGCTCTGGTCAGGATGGACCATAAATACGATTTCGTAATGACGCATCGGTTGCTCCTTACGGATTATTCAGCCTCCTGTCAGGGTCAGCCGCGGCCCATGGAAGCAAGGAACGTGTTTAAGTACGGCTGAAAAAATTGACGCGTAATAATACTTATAGCGGGCGGGAAACTCAAGCAAATAAATCAGCGCCGTGCCGTTTAGGACAGCCCGCTGACACAAATGCCTCAAACCACAGAATCCTCCGGATTTGACAGCAAAAATGCAATTAACCGATATAATCAGCAAAGACCCTATAACATCTGTGAGGTTACCGTGAAGCGACTGTCCCTTACCCTACTGCCACTACTCCCTGCCCTGTCATTTTCTGGCTATACCTTGGCAGATACTCCACGACTCAGCGATATCATCAAAGATCCTGCCACCGCTAAACCCTTTGCCGCGCTGATCGCCAACCAGCATCTGCCGAGCTGGGTCAAACAGGGCGGTGTCGAATCACCGATGCAGCAGGTGACTCTAAAGGGCCAATCCTATCAGGTCTACAGCACCTGTCAGCCTCACCACTGCGGGCAGCAGAAATTTGCATTGCTGTATTCGCCACGCCATCAGCAAATGAGCGGTCTGTGGCTACGCAGCGATGAAGACGGAAAACGAGAAACTCTACAATGGCTGAAGATCAGTGATGAACTGTCGATTGATGGGAAAACAGTGCTGTATGCGGCCCTGACCGGCAGTTTGGAAAATCATCCGGCGGCATTTAACTATCAGCCTTAAACGGTGGCAGGGAAGATCCACTGTTGCGCAGTCACGCTTTTCGGCGATACTGATATCTTGTCCTCTGCCGCCGGAAAATCCTATGCGCCCGTTTCTGTTATTGCTGCCACTGCTGCTGTCCGGTTGCACCCTACTGACGCCGACACCAGAGCCGCGTCCGCCGCTTAAGCCTTACGCTCAGGAACTGAGTCTCGGCATGACGCTCGATTTATGCAAACTGCGCTCGGTACAGGTTATGGTGCACGGTTCACCCGATGATGCACAACGGGCCATCGCCGCACAAGCGAATCAGGCAGGTGTGCGTTGGTATCGAATTATCATGATCACGGAGACGGTGATCCCAGGAAGGTGGTACAGCGAGGCTATTTTTTACGGTACCCAACCTCATCGCTGTGAAGTGACCGCCCCGTAACTTGACGGGACGGCCAACCAGGAAGTTATCCCTGGCGCTGGCGGACGGCCTCAAACAGACAGATGCCGGTCGCGACCGACACGTTCAGTGAAGAGACACTTCCGGCCATCGGAATACTGATCAGTTCATCACAGTGTTCACGGGTCAGACGACGCATCCCCTCACCTTCAGCGCCCATCACCAGGGCCATCGGGCCGGTCATTTTACTCTGATAGAGGTTATGGTCCGCTTCACCAGCGGTTCCAACGATCCACACATGGTATTCCTGTAACAGCCGCATAGTCCGGGCCAGGTTAGTGACCCGAATTAACGGTACGGTTTCCGCCGCTCCACAGGCCACTTTCTTGGCCGTGGCGTTCAGGGAAGCTGAACGATCTTTCGGGACAATCACCGCATGGACACCAGCCGCATCGGCGCTGCGTAGGCAGGCACCCAGGTTATGCGGGTCAGTGACACCATCCAGAATCAACAAAAACGGTTGCTCAAGCTTTTCCAACAGATCAGGGAGGTCACCTTCCTGATAGTGACGGCCAGGTTTGACCTTCGCCAGGATCCCTTGATGGACAGCGCCATCGGCCTGGTTATCCAGCCACTGGCGGGTCGCAACCTGTACTACCACACCCTGCGCTTCCAGTGCCGCCACCAGAGGTTGCAGACGGCGGTCATCGCGTCCTTTCAGAATATATACTTCCTGAAAACGCTGAGGGTCACGCTCCAGCAGGGCTTCAACGGCATGAATGCCAAAAATTATTTCGCTCATAACTCAGTTCGATGGTTAGACGTTAAATGCCGGCTCCCTGCCGCACTCTGGCGGCAGGGAGAGCGGGTAATCAGTCTGACTGTTTGGTCGCAGACTTCTCTTTTTTAGCTGCACGCTTCGCTTTGGTGGCGGCAGCAATCTTACGGGTTTTCTCCGAAACCTTTTTTACTTTCTTCGCCGGCGCGCCCGCAGTGGTGCTGGCCGGGGTCTGGCTATTATCGGTCACGGATTTTTTCTTCTTACCGCGCTTTCTAGCAGGTTTCTTACTGTCATTGCGGAAAGCACTGTCCGGCTCAAAGTTAGCCCCATTACGCACTTCACGACGACGTTTTGAGGTCGTCGAAGTGGCTTTTTTGGCATTATCTTTGGCGGTTTTACCTGGATTACGCGGCTGGCGCTGGCTAGAAATCAGGGCAAAATCGATTTTACGCTCATCAATATGCACTGCTTCCACCCGGACTTCGACGATATCACCAAGGCGGTAAGTGCGTGCACCGGATTCACCGATCAGTCGCTGACCGATAGCATCGAAGCGATAATAGTCGTTATCCAGAGACGAGACATGCACCAAACCATCGATAAACAGGTCGTTGAGACGAACAAAGAACCCGAAACCGGTGACACTGGAAATCACGCCGCTAAAGCTGTTCCCCACCTGATCCTGCATGAAGTCACATTTCAACCAGTCGGCAACATCACGGGTGGCTTCATCGGCACGACGCTCGGTCATTGAGCAGTGTTGCCCCAATTGCAGCATCTGTTGCATATCATAGTGATAACCGCCAGTTGGAGTGGTGTTCCCCTCCAGCTGACCGGCATTTTTCGCCAGTAGATACTTGATCGCACGGTGCAGCAACAAATCCGGATAACGGCGGATTGGCGAGGTAAAGTGCGCATAAGAGGTCAGCGCCAAACCAAAGTGTCCACGGTTTTCTGGGTCATAGACTGCCTGCTTCATCGAGCGCAGCAGCATGGTTTGCAGCATTTCCGCATCAGGACGGCCCGCGATCTTTTCCAGTAATTCTGAGTAATCCAGCGGAGCAGGCGTTCTGCCACCGGACAAGCTCAGGCCCAGCTCACTCAGTACCGTACGGAAGCCTTTGATGCTATCTTCGGTCGGACGGTCATGGTCACGGAACAGTGCCGGTTCCTGATATTTTTCAACAAAGCGTGCGGAGGCGATGTTCGCTAAAATCATACACTCTTCGATCAGTTTATGGGCATCATTACGCGACGCTCTCTCCACACGTTCGATACGACGCTCGGCGTTGAAGATGAATTTTGCTTCTTCGGTCTCAAATGAAATGCCGCCGCGCTGCGCACGGGCCTGCTCCAGGACCTGATACATATTGTGCAGCTCCTGCAGATGACCGACCAGCGGCGCATACTGTTCACGCAGCTCTTCATTGCCCTGCAGAATACTCCACACTTTGTTATAGGTCAGACGAGCATGGGAGTTCATCACTGCTTCGTAGTGCTTGTAACCACTGAGCTTACCGCTGGCGGAGATCGTCATCTCACAAACCATACACAGGCGATCAACCTGCGGGTTGAGTGAACACAGGCCGTTTGACAGCACTTCCGGCAGCATTGGCACGACCTGAGACGGGAAATAGACCGACGTGCCGCGCTGTTGCGCTTCGTTATCCAGTTCAGTACCCGGCCGCACATAATAGCTGACGTCAGCAATGGCTACCCACAAACGCCAGCCGCCGCCGCGTTTTTTCTCGCAGTAGACCGCATCATCAAAGTCACGGGCATCTTCGCCGTCGATAGTGACCAGCGGTAACTGACGCAGGTCAACGCGTCCTTGTTTGGCTTGCTCCGGCACCTGCTCACTGAGCGCGGCCATCTGCTCGGAAACGGCTTCCGGCCAGTCGTGGGGGATCTCATGGGTACGCAATGCCATATCAACGGCCAGCCCAGTGCCCATATTATCGCCGAGGATCTCGACGATACGCCCTAAAGCTTTATGGCGGCGGTTACCGCGTTTTTCGATTTCCACCACCACTACCGCGCCCATACGGGCATTGAGGGTGTACTCCGGCTCAATCAGAATATCAAAGTTAAGGCGGCTGTCATCTGGCACCACATAGCCAGCACCGGCATCGACAAAGTAACGGCCAACAATCTGGTTATTGCGAGGCTCGGCCACCCGCACCACCCGTGCGTCACGGCGACCACGACGGTCTGAACCGCCGGTCTGTGCCAGAATAATGTCACCATGCATGCATAGCTTCATCTGTTCTGCCGACAGATAGAGATCATCTTTGCTGTCTTCGAGACGCAGAAAGCCGTAGCCATCACGATGGCCAATCACTTTACCGCGCAGTAGATCAAGGCGTTCCGGCAGGGCGTAGCACTGGCGGCGGGTAAATACCAATTGACCATCACGCTCCATGGCGCGCAGGCGGCGGCGCAGAGCTTCGGTGCGTTCTTCACCGCTGATGTCTAATTCCTGCGCCAACTCATCACGGCGGGCAGGTTTATCGCGCTTTTCTAAATGCGCGAGGATAAATTCTCGGCTTGGGATCGGATTATCATATTTTTCCGCTTCCCGTTGCTCAAAAGGATCGTGTGACATAGGTACCTCCGATGTCATGAATGTGTAGTTACCACAGCGGCATCCGTGATAAGAATTTTATATAGATCGTTGTTATCTTTAACGATATCCGCGAGCGTATAAGTGTCCAGTTCCCTAAGAAATTGTTCCATTGCTTTATGTAACGCTGCTTTTAAACGGCAGGCCGGGGTAATAGCACACTCATCACAATTGACTAACTGCAAGGGTTCCAGCTTCCTGACCACTTTACCCAGATTAATTGCCTGTGCAGGCATGCCGAGCCGAATACCCCCATTTTTACCGCGACTGGTATAGATAAAGCCTTCACGACTCAGTTGGTGAATCACTTTAACCATATGGTGACGGGAGACTCCGTAGATCTCCGTGACTTCAGTAATATTGGTCATTTTACCTTCCGGTAAGGTGGCCATATAGACTAATGCACGCAGCGCGTAATCGGTAAAGCTGGTTAGATGCACGGTTTCCTCGGTATATGTGCCGCACAGTTTCTGTACGGTAAGTCAGCAAAAAGCCCTCTGTGTACTGATAATAAACCAGAGTCCGTTTTTGCGGAGAATTATTTAAGTAACCGATAAACCTGATCAGCAAACGAAGGGAGAAGACAGACAATACCAGAAAAGACAAAGGCCGGAAACAATCCGGCCTGAGTATGATTATGCATCAAACGGGTCGCGTAGGATCATCGTTTCACTGCGATCAGGGCCGGTTGAAATAATATCAACCGGAACGCCTGTCAGCTCTTCAATGCGCTTGATGTAATCATGGGCAGCCTTCGGCAGACCTTCCGGCGTTTTCACACCAAAAGTGCTCTCTTTCCAGCCTGGCATTGATTCGTAAATCGGTTCAATCCCTTCCCAACCTTCCGCTGCCAGCGGAGTGGTGGTCACTTCACGGCCATCTGGCATACGGTAGCCGACACAGATTTTCACCGTGTCTAATCCATCCAGAACATCCAGTTTTGTCAGGCAGAAGCCAGACAGCGAGTTGATTTGGACGGCACGGCGTACCGCGACAGCATCCAGCCAGCCAGTACGACGGCGACGCCCGGTAGTCGCACCAAACTCGTTCCCTTTCTGACCCAAGTATTCGCCAACATCATCAAATAGTTCAGTCGGGAATGGGCCACCACCGACACGGGTGGAGTAAGCTTTAACGATACCCAGTACGTAATCCACGTAACGCGGGCCCAGACCTGAACCGGTTGCCACGCCACCAGCAGTGGTATTAGACGAGGTCACATACGGATAGGTGCCATGGTCGATATCCAGCAGGGTGCCTTGTGCCCCTTCGAACATCATCAGATCACCGCGCTTACGCGCGTTGTCCAGCAGTTCAGAAACATCTACGACCATACCGGTCAAGATATCGGCAATTGCCAGCACGTCATCCAGAACTTTCTGGTAATCGACTGGGTCAACTTTGTAATAGTTGACCAGCTGGAAGTTGTAGTACTCAACAATTTCTTTCAGCTTAACGGCGAAGGTGTCTTTATCAAACAGGTCACCGACGCGCAGACCGCGGCGGGCCACTTTATCTTCGTAAGCAGGACCAATGCCGCGTCCTGTGGTGCCGATAGCCTTATCGCCACGCGCTTTTTCGCGGGCCAGGTCCATCGCAACATGATACTGAAGGATAAGCGGGCAGGCTTCGGATAACAGTAGACGGTCGCGTACAGGGATGCCGCGATCTTCGAGGCCTTTCATCTCTTTCATTAAGGCTTCAGGTGACAATACTACGCCGTTACCAATAATGCTGGTGACGTTTTCGCGTAAAATACCTGATGGAATTAAGTGGAGGACGGTTTTTTCACCGTTGATGACAAGTGTGTGACCGGCATTGTGGCCGCCTTGGTAGCGGACAACATAATTAGCACGTTCAGTCAGAAGATCTACGATTTTACCTTTGCCTTCATCACCCCATTGGGTGCCAAGGACGACAACGTTCTTACCCATTTTCCAAAACCACCGATTGCTTAAAAAAGGATTCTACCATCTGAAATGGTCGCTTTCAGCATTTTTAGCACACGATTGCGCAGTTTTTTGCTGAATTTTTATCTTATGCGCCGGATCAGTGGCCCTCAATGGCTGGTCATATAGAAGATAACAATCCCTGCCACCACTAGCCCACCCCCAAACCGCCTCAGTAACCGGTCTGGTAGCCCCGTCACCGAAGCGATAAACTTTCGCCAGCCACCGGGAAATAACATCGGCCCGAGACCTTCGAGGATCAAAACCAGCGCCACGGCGCTCCATATTGTTGTATTCATCACTCATTTCCATAAAAAAGGCCGGCGAATCTGCCGGCCCCAATTAGTACCGTCCTGATCAGCGACTGCTGGTCACAGGAGATTTCATATATTTTAAGAAATCACTGTCTGGGCTCATAACGATCACATCACGGTTACCCTTGAAACTGTTCTCATAGGCGGTCAGGCTACGCATAAAGGCATAGAAGTCCGGGTCTTGGCTGAACGCATCGGCGAACAATTTAGCCGCCTGAGCATCACCTTGCCCACGGATGATCAGTGCTTCACGCTGAGCTTCCGCCAGTGTTGCAGTGACCTGATAATCGGCCTGAGCACGGATTTTTTCCGCTTCTTCCTGCCCCTGAGAGCGCTGGCTACGGGCGACGGATTCTCGTTCAGCCCGCATACGGTTATAGATAGCATCCGACACTTCAGCAGGCAGGTTGATCTGCTTGATGCGGACATCAACCACATCGATCCCCAGTGCCGCCATACTGTTCGGATTCACCGCAGCGACCTTGCCTTGCGTCTCCTGCTCTACCCGGGCCGCCGCACTGGCGATGGCATTGTCCGCCGCAGGCGTCTGCACATCATCATCGCTGCCGGCACTGCCTGTGTTGAGTGCGTCCCGCACATCAGTGGTCAGACGCCCGCGGGAGTCCGTCACGATGTCTTTCACATCCAAGCGGCCAATCTCCGAGCGCAGACGGTCGCTAAACTTACGGCGCAACAACAGCTCGGCCTGAGACATATCTCCACCACCGGTAGCCAAATAATAACGACTGAAATCACTGATCCGCCACTTAATATAGGAATCGACAATCAGATCTTTTTTCTCTTTGGTAACAAAGCGGTCTGCCTGATTGTCCATGGTCTGGATACGGGCATCGAGGGTTTTTACTGTTTCAAAGAAAGGTACTTTAAAGTGCAGCCCCGGGCCATAGACCTTCGGTTTGTTATCACTGTCGCGCAGAACTTTACCAAAGCGCACCATGATCCCCCGCTGCCCTTCCGGCACGGTAAACACTGACGAAAATAGCCCTACCAATACCACAACGGCTACTATCATTACTGAATTACGCATTATTCTTCTCCTTCACGCACGCCGTCGTTACGCAGAGCATTAGCCCGGCGCTCATCCATCACACTTTCCACCCCAGACGAGGGCTGCGAATGTCTGGCACTGACTCCAGCAGAAGAAGAAGAAGGCGCTTTCATCGGCGGCACAGTAGTCTTCGCCGACGGTGTCACGCTTACGGCGTTGCCGCCCTTCAATAATTGATCTAAAGGTAACACCATCAGGTTATTGCCTTTATCGCTGACAATCACATTACGGGTCTGCGAGAGAACCCGCTCCATCGTATCCAGATAGAGACGTTCACGGGTGATCTGAGGAGCTGCTTTATATTCCGGTAAAATTTCGGAGAAACGTGCCACTTCCCCCTGGGCTTCAAGCACAGTACGCTCTTTATAGGCTTTCGCCTCTTCCAGAATACGCTGTGCCTGACCATTCGCTCGCGGCTGCACTTCATTGGCATAAGCCTCAGCTTCACGCACATATTGCTCACGGTTTTCTCGAGCAGCAATGGCGTCGTCAAAAGCGGCTTTCACCTCTTCCGGCGGACGAGCGGCCTGGAAGTTTACATCCAGTACACTGATCCCCATATTGTAAGGGCGAATAGTCTCTTCGATTTCACGCTGCGTTTCACTGCGCACCACGGTACGGCCTTCGGTCAGGACACGGTCCATGGTCGAGCGGCCAATCACGCCACGTAACGCACTGTCCGTTGCCTGACGCAGGCTTTCATCGGCATCATTCACCGCATAGAGATATTGTTCCGGATTGGTGACCCGGTACTGCACGTTCATCTCAACCCGCACCACGTTTTCGTCGGAGGTCAGCATCACTCCGGTGGTCGCCAATTCTCTGACCGCTTCCACATTGACGGCACGCACATTATCGATAAAAGTAGGTTTCCAGTTCAGACCTGGCTCCACCAGATGACTGAATTTACCAAAACGGGTAACCACACCGCGCTCAGCTTCACCAATAGTATAAAAGCCGCTACCTGCCCAGATAACTACCGCAACCACCACCACAATACCGGCAATTTTACCGGCAGCAGGCCCTGGGCGCTGATCAGAGGAAGAGCCGTTACCGGATTTCCCCGGCTTGCTAAACTTACGGCTCAATTTGCGAAACAGATCGTCCAAATCAGGCGGTCCCTGCTCACGCCCTCCGCGTTTTCCCCCAGAGTTATTGCCTTTATTGCTGTTGCTTCCCCAGGGGTCGCGGTCCTGTCCGTTATTACCGGGCTGATTCCACGCCATGCTTATACTCCATTTATCATAATTATGGTGCTCGTTGTCGGTGCGGCGGTATCGAAGGTCAAGATACGCTCTTCAGGTATTGAAAAATAAAATCAAACAATATAACCAATGACAGCGGGTTCCTGCTTACACATCCGGCGCCAGTCTACGATTGGCATCCGAATTTGCAGGCCAGTACTTCCGTCGTCTTCATTCCACTCTTTTTCGATCGCCTGTAACTGGTAAAAACGGCTACGAATTTTGCCAGCCTCTGGAGGCAGACGTAACTCATACTGTGCAATCTCACCGGCCAGACGTTCGGATAATGCCTGCCACAGCAGCGGCAGCCCTGCACCGGTCTGTGCTGATAACCAGACACGTACCGGAACATTCTCTTCATTGCGATCGATGCGTGGCTCAAAGCCGTCCAAACAATCGATCTTATTCATCACCAGCAGAAACGGGATCTCATCGGCTTCGATCTCCGCTAATACCTCATCGACCGCCTCGATATTCTCATCGACGCGCAGATCCGCGGCATCCACCACATGCATCAGCAAAGATGCTTCGCGGGTCTCCTGCAACGTGGCTTTAAAGGCCGCCACTAAGTCGTGGGGCAGATGACGGATAAAGCCGACGGTATCAGCCAGTACCACATCTCCGACATCGGTGATATGCAACCGCCTTAAGGTCGGGTCGAGGGTGGCGAATAACTGATCTGCTGCATAGACATCGGCGGCAGTCACTGCATTGAACAACGTCGATTTACCGGCGTTGGTGTAACCCACCAGCGATACAGTGGGAATATCAGCTTTAGCACGGGCCTGACGTCCCTGCTCACGCTGTTTCTCAACTCGGCTTAAGCGTGACAAAATCAGGCTGATACGGTTGCGCAGTAAACGGCGGTCCGTTTCCAGCTGGGTCTCCCCAGGACCACGCAGACCGATCCCCCCTTTTTGTCGCTCCAAGTGGGTCCAGCCGCGCACCAAGCGGGTTGCCAGATGGCGTAACTGAGCCAGCTCGACCTGTAATTTCCCTTCGTGGGTACGGGCGCGCTGTGCAAAAATATCCAGAATCAGTCCGGTACGATCGACCACGCGGCACTGACAAACCGCTTCCAGGTTACGTTCCTGGGCCGGAGATAAGGCATGGTCAAATAAGACTACCGAGGCGCCGGTGACTTTGACGGCATCAGCGATTTCTTGCGCCTTACCTTCACCGACAAAATATTTAGGATGGGGGGCTTTCCGACTTCCGGTGATCACCCGCAGTGATTCGACACCCGAGGAAGAAACGAGTGTTTCAAATTCCTGTAAATCTTCCTGATCGCGATCTTGGCTAAACCAGATATGGACCAGTACGGCCTGCTCGCCAGCTTCATAACGCTCAAACAAGCGAAAACCTCTCTTTAATATAAAAAAACAGGGTGGAGACGCATTGCCCCCGCCCCTGTATTACGGTTGCAAATTACTCTGCACTGTCACCGTCTTGTTGCGACTGAGTGGATGCAGTTCCGTTATTATGATAGTGACTGCCACCCGTAGGTGCATTGGTATGGTGAGATACCGGACGTGAAGGAACAACTGTAGAGATAGCATGTTTGTACACCATCTGGCTGACAGTGTTTTTTAACAGAATAACAAACTGATCAAAGGATTCGATTTGACCCTGCAGTTTAATTCCGTTCACCAGATAGATAGAAACCGGTACACGTTCGCGACGCAATGCGTTTAAAAACGGGTCTTGTAATGATTGCCCTTTAGCCATTATTTCTTTTCCTTATAGGTTTGTTGTTTATTATTTCAGAACCAACAGTTAAAAAATTGCGAAAATTTTGCGCACGGTAACCTATCAATTGTACACAATCACCCGATGTTAGCACTAACTACCTTCATTATTGCGTCCTCTGCTTGCAGGGGCTGATCACTGTCTAGCCAGTGAACATTCTGCCAGCCACGCAACCAGGTAATCTGTCGTTTTGCCAACTGACGGGTAGCACAAACGCCGCGAAAAACCATCTCGTCATAGCTGATTTCATCCGCAAGCCATGACCACATTTGGCGGTAACCTACGCAACGCACGGAAGGCATATCTGTATGCAAATCTCCACGCGCGAATAATTCCCGCACCTCGTCCTCAAATCCCGACGCTAGCATCTGCTGAAAACGTAACTCAATGCGCTGATGAAGCAGTTCACGGTCCGCCGGAGCGATCGCAAATTGTGTCACATCGTAAGGTAACGCTTCACCGGATGTTTTTGTCAGGCCAGTTAAAGTTTTACCCGAAATATAGAAAACTTCCAGTGCCCGAGACAGTCTCTGCGGATCATTAGGATGAATACGATCGCCCGCATCAGGATCAATGCGACATAGCTCCTGATGCAGCGCTTCCCACCCCTCATTGGCCGCCCGTTCTTCTATCTGACGGCGTATCTCTGGATCCGCAGCCGGCAGCGGCGACAGCCCTTCAAGCAGGGCTTTAAAATAGAGCATGGTTCCGCCCACCAGCAGGGGGATCTTTCCGTCACGGGTGATCGCTTCCATTTCCCGGAGGGCATCACGACGGAACTCTGCCGCTGAATACGCTTCTGCGGGATCACGGATATCCAGTAAACGGTGAGGGGCCAGAGCCAGCTCTTCAGCAGAGGGCTTCGCTGTGCCGATATCCATCCCTTTGTAGATCAGTGCCGAATCAACACTGATAATTTCTACCGGTAGCTTCTGGCGCAGGGCAATCGCCTGAGCGGTCTTACCGGATGCCGTCGGTCCCATCAGAAATATCGCTTTTGGTCGTACGGACTGTTGTTTTTCACTCATGTTTCAACGCTTCAAATACATTGGTTAAATCCACTGCCTGTAATAATCCGGCAGGCGGTGATGCCACCAGAGCAGGCATTAGCCGCTCTAAATCTGCCAGTAAAGCAATAGCCTGTGAGTGATTCCATTCGGGATGTGTAGGTTGACAGCGAAGTGCCAGCCACTGGGCGAGTTGTCCCGCACCGATCTCTGACTGTTGGGAAAGATAGCCTAACAGTTCCGGAATCAAGTTTTGTAAATTTTGTGTGCGCAATGGTAAAGGCACCCCGCGCAGGGTGATATGCCGGGTATCGCTGGCGAAATCCAGTCCAATCTGGTCTAGCAGGTCTCGATGTGCAGTCAGTGCCTGATGCTCTTGCTTATCCGCCGCGAGCCGTAAAGGGATCAATAACGGCTGTGAGCGGAGCGGCTGGTCATCGCAGTGTAGCTGCGCCTGTACCAGCCAGCGCGCGGCCACCGGTAGCGCAATCAGGCTCAGCCCCTGCCCATGTTCTGTCAGAGCGTAACCTTGCTGCAATACCGTCAGTACCCGACCGAAGCTGCTGACATGGGCCGTAAGAGGATCGGCAACCTCATCTGATCTAGCCTGTGAAACCTGACTGATCGCTGCTGCAGTTCCCCTGGGCTTAGCTTCGCCAGCCGGTATATGGGCCGCCTGTGATAGCATCTGCTGATAAACCCGCCCTTCTCGCGCCTGATAACGGGGGCTGTCATAGTTGGCCTGCGCTTGCGAAGGGTAAACAGGCTTTTCGCTGCGTCCGCAGTCACTGGATGGCGCAGATCCGGCGGCAGATGGCTGGGCAGGTTGCCTTGCCTCATCTGTAAACAGATTCCCCCCTGCCGCGGTGCGGTTGACCGCTCCCGCTGGCGGGATCGCCTGTGTCTCGGGCGCTAATTGGGCGGCACTTTGCAGGGCTGTCAATACCCCTTGGTAAATAAAGTCATGCACCAGTCGCGACTGATGAAAACGTACTTCGTGTTTGGCGGGATGCACATTGACATCCACCTGATGGGGATCGATCGTTAGGTAAAGCACATAGGCAGGCTGCTGATCTTCTCCCAAGCTGTCCTGATAAGCCTGACGGATAGCGTGATTGATCAGCTTATCACGCATCATACGTCCGTTAACGTAGCAGTATTGTAGCTCAGAGAGCTGTTTGGCGCCCTGCGGGTCGGCGACCCAGCCACTGAGGCTTAATGAGTCGTGCTGCCACTCTAGTCGTAGCGCATGTTCCAGAAACAGGTTGCCGCAGATGGCGGCCAGCCGGCGTTCTTGCTGCTTTTGACCCGTTGCCGCCCGATAGTGGCGGACCCTTTTACCGTTATGACTCAGTGAAAACTCCACATCAAAACGGACCAGCGCTATGCGGCGGATCACTTCATCAATATGGGTAAACTCGGTTTTTTCTGTGCGTAAAAATTTACGCCGTGCAGGGGTATTGTAGAACAAGTCCAGCACTTCAAGGGTGGTGCCACAGGGATGGGCTGCCGGTTTTAGTGAAACGTCCATTTCACGGCCTTGAGCATACGCCTGCCAAGCATCGGCTTGGGACTCCGGCCGTGAAGTCAGGGTCAGGCGTGAAACCGAACTGATACTGGCCAGCGCTTCACCGCGAAATCCTAGGCTCATGATCGCTTCCAGATCATCCAGACTGGTGATCTTACTGGTCGCATGCCGTGCCAACGCCATCGCCAGTTCCTCACGGGAAATACCACAGCCGTTATCGCGAATGGCAATGCGCTTAGCACCGCCTTTATCGATATCTACCTCGATACGGGTGGCCCCCGCAT
This sequence comes from Tatumella saanichensis, assembly GCF_000439375.1. Taxonomy (GTDB): domain Bacteria; phylum Pseudomonadota; class Gammaproteobacteria; order Enterobacterales; family Enterobacteriaceae; genus Tatumella; species Tatumella saanichensis. The sequence goes on along the minus strand of NZ_ATMI01000040.1, from coordinate 126,827 downwards.
CGAGGCTGTTCTCTACCAGTTCCTTCACCACCGAGGCCGGCCTTTCCACCACTTCACCGGCTGCTATCTGGTTCGCCAGCTGAGGCGGTAATATTTGTATTGCCATTGCCATCCTCACCGCTTAAATGTGACAAAAAACACCCGCCTATGCGAGTATCAGGGGACGGTAATCGTCAGCGTTTGTCCTAGCATTACATTCTCAGAGCGCATCCGGTTCTGTTGCATAATCGAGCGGGCACTGACTCCATATTTTACTGCCAGACCATTGAGCGAATCCCCAACAACCACTTTATGCCTGATCACCTTTGCCGTCACGGCCTTGGGCGTTGCGGCTTTAGACACACTGTCACTGACGGGGACTTTCAACCGCTGGCCGATCCATACGCCCTCTGTTTTCAGGCGATTCATCTCGATCAACTGACGATTGCTAATACCATAGCGACGCGCGATACCAGTCAGCGTTTCTCCGCTGCGCACCACGTGAAGGGTGGTCGCCCCGTTCACCGTAGACGCTGATGCCACCGGTTGCGGCGTATTTTCTTTACGCGGGATATTCTGCATCGGGTGCGCTTTGAAGTAGTTACGCAATCCACGATATATTGCTTTAGCAATTTTATCCTGGTAAGCGCTACTACCCAGCAGCTTTTCTTCTTTTTTGTTACTGATAAATCCGGTTTCCACCAGCAACGACGGAATATCCGGTGAACGTAATACCCCCAAGCTGGCATGCTCTGGCAGGCTTTTATGCATCGGCGTAACACCGCGCAACTGCTGTATCACTTTTACCGCGACGTCATAACCGACCCGCTGCGAATGGCCAAATTGTAAATCGAGTACTGCTTGGCTAAAATAGGGGTCCGCTTGATTATTCGCCAGTAAATCACCGGCTCCCCCCAGCAACTCTGACTGCTTTTCCCGTTGCTCAAGCCAACTTGCCATCTCTGAATTCGCGCGCCGGTTAGACAGCACCCACACCGAGGCACCGCTTGCCGAATGACTGGGGGCCGAGTCGGCATGGATAGAGACCAGCAGGTTGGCATTATCTTTACGCGCCACCTCTGAACGCCCCATCACCGAAACGTAATAATCACCGTTACGGGTCATGACGGCTTTAAACATGCGATCACTGTTTAGCAATTTCTGCAGTTTACGCGCAATCGCAATGGTGACATTTTTTTCTTTTAGGCCATTCTGGCCGGTGGCACCCGGATCCTGTCCACCATGGCCAGCATCAATCGCAACAATCACCTGATCATTGCTACGCACTTTGCCACCGGGATAGGTGGTGGTATTAGTATTAGTGGCTGCTGTGCCGTTCTGACCATCAAATGGGTTACTGGTGGCGCTGCTGTTCCCTGCAGCTACCTGACTGGCTTTTTTCCCCCGCAGGGTGAAAATTACTTGGTAGTCGTTGCCTTGAGTCTCCATACGGGTCACTGTTTTGACCGGTTGGGTGACTTCGAACACCAGCCGGAAGCTGTTGCCATTAACCGGTTTACTGGTACGAATACGCTTAACGACATTCTCTCCGCTAAAATTCAGCGGCAGGCCTTTAATGGTACCGGCCTGATTGATATCCATCACCACTCTCTCCGGTTGGTGCAGTGGGAACCAGGAATAGTCAGGTTTTCCGGTGAAATGCAGCGTGACTTTGGCTTGAGAGCCGCCATTATCGACACTGATATTTGACAGGCTGGCCGCATGGTTCACTCCGGGGATCAAAAGCAGTAACCACAGCAACAGCCCTGACTGCCAAAGAGACCGCAGCATCACCCCCATCGGTTGTCCGCTCCCGCAGAGCCAATAATCGTTTCACCATAGGCGCTGCAGGCAACCAGCTCCGCTTGGCGGCAATCATTTACATAACTCATTGTGATGATCACATCAGGTTCCGGCAGGAAGCCTTTCCCCTGTTGCGGCCATTCCACCAGCGACAGGGTATCTTCAGCGAAATAATCACGGATCCCCATAAACTCAAGCTCTTCAGGATCGGCAAGTCGATAGAGGTCAAAATGGTAAACGGTCCGCGCCCCCAGTTGATAGGGTTCAACCAGAGTGTAAGTCGGACTTTTAACGTTGCCCTGATGACCCAGAGCTTGGATAAATCCACGGCTAAAGGTGGTTTTTCCTGCTCCGAGATCACCATACAGATAGATAACGGTGGCGTTGTGGCACGCCTGTGCCAGGGTAGCGCCCAAGTTCAGCGTTGCCGCCTCATCAGGTAACACGATTACAGAGGTTTTCATTCTTTTATTTTAATTTCATGTCCGGATTAACAAATCGCCGTAACGGTTGCAATAAGTCGGTGGCTAGCATACCCCGCATCCCGTACTCATCAGCGACACTATCAGCTGCGGCGCCATGGGCAATAACCCCCGCGCAGGCTGCATCATAAAGAGAGAGTTTTTGCCCAGCAAGTGCGGCAATAATTCCGCTCAGCAGGTCTCCCATCCCACCGGTGGCCATTCCTGGATTGCCCACATCGGCAATGGTCATCTCACCTTGTGCAGAAGCCACCAGCGTGCCGGCACCTTTTAACACCACAACGCCACCATAGCGGCTGACCAGTTCACGGACCGCACCCAGACGATCTTGTTCAATCTCTGCGACAGAAACCCCTAGTAACCTGGCCGCCTCACCCGGATGGGGAGTCAAGATCCGATTCTGACGTGTATCAGGATCGATTGCCAGAAGGTTAAGGGCATCGGCATCCCAAAGTGCCGGTTTTTTACTTTTTTTTACCCTAGAAAGCAGTGACTGTCCCCATTGATCCTGTCCAAGCCCCGGACCAATCGCAATCATATCCGCCCACTCCAGTGCCTCATCTAAGCGTTGCAACGTAGCCTCCGCCACCATCAGTTCTGGGCGTGCGCTCAGTAAAGGGCCAACATTATCCCGGTGAGTCAGGACCCGAACCAAACCGGCGCCGCTGCGTAATGCGGACTCTGCGGATAAGCGTATGGCACCACCGGTACCTTCGCCGCCGCCTATCAATAGCAGCCGACCATTATCCCCTTTGTGCGCGGTGGCCTTACGGCCCGACAGCCAGTGTGACAAATCTCCAGCATCACAACGTCGTATCGGCGGGATCTCCCTAGGATCTTCGGCGTTGAAGCCCAGCGGATCACACCACAGTTTGCCGCAATACTCTCGCGCTTTACCAGTGAGTAAGCCCGCTTTCAGGGCAATAAACGTCAGGGTTGCACTGGCGTTGATCGCCACCCCTGGCACTGCGCCGCTGTCGCTGAGCAGTCCCGAAGGGATATCCAGCGCAAGGATCGGCACACCGCGATCATTTGCCGCCACAATCAGCTCCTGATAGTCACCTTGGGGCGCACGGTTCAGTCCGATACCGAACAATGCATCAACAATAAGATCCTCCTGATCCTGCCATGCATCATTAGGATCACGGCAACTGCCGCCACAGGCTAGCCACTCTTCCTTAGCACGCGCTGCTTCGGCCGGTGGCTCCTGCTGCTGGCAGGCCACTAGCGTCACCCGGTAACCGGCCATTTTTGCCAGCCTAGCCACCACATAACCGTCACCACCGTTATTGCCGCTGCCGCAGAGGATCCGCCAATAGCGCGCATCCGGCCAGTTTTCGCGGATCCGTGTAAACGCAGCCATTCCGGCCCGTAACATCAGTTCATGAGTAGTGAGTTGTGCTTCCGCACACAGCCGTTTTTCTAGAGCGGGAAAGTGATCCGCCGGCCAGATCCCAGCAGGTAAAGACGTAACACTCTGTTTAGACGCAGACATAGGTGACCCTTTAAGACTGGTGAGTATCAGTTGAGGATAACATAGCCCACCAAGATAACGAGTCGGTCCCCCTACGCCATAAGGATAACCGCCAGAATCAAGCCGGTGGAAACACCTTTCGCTAGCCTTGTTAACGTATCGTTTTTCATTGTGGATAAAAATAAAAAAACGTTTTGATTCAATCAATACAAACAGAACATGATTAAAATCACATACTGAGAAAATAAAAATATAAACAATAAAATCAATTAATTAAAAAAATATGCTATCAATAACAGGATAAGACGAAGGCTGTGAGCAGATAAGGGAATACTGTGGATAACTCTGTTTACAGAGATCCTAGAAAAATGGCAGGTAATAGGTGATAGTCAATAGAAACGCTGACCTGTTTGAGACTTATCAGAAAGCTTTACCAGTGCCCGGCATTTCGGGGAGGCGTATTATGCAGGTGGTGCTGGTGAATAGCAACAGCACTCGGCCATTTTTTCCGGAAAATCTGTAGCGGCTGCGAAAACCGCCATCGCTCAGCCACTGAGTGGGTGATCCTTAACCACTACGGGCACCGGACAGTGAGCTCAGGTAAAGATCGTCAGGATCTCCGATCACAGAAAACAGTCTTATCCCAAAATAGCCCGAAAGGTTAATCAGTAAAGAGGAAGTCCTCGTCACCCCATCATAACGACGATAATCGCAATAACCCCATTATTATTACAGCGGTTAATATCCCTGCCCTTTGACTCGATAGCCTACCTAGGAAAGTATTACCGGCAGTCAGGTAAAAAAAGTGAGGCTGTTACACAGATAAAAACCGGTAAAGGTCCCATTCATTAATCATTGAGTTAAAGCAATTCAGAATAACTCCCCCCTCCACGTTAAGTTCTTCAATCCTTATTGTCTAAACCCTTTCCCTATTAGCACGCTGCTTACTAGTATTAGGGTGTATTAGTCTGCAGAAAGTCTTTTGTTGTGTCTTATATCAGAGGTTTCACGATAGGGATGGGCATGTGTCTTTATCCCGTGCACATTTTTTTCCCAATTGGGTGTATTAAAATATTTACTTTTTAGTCGCTGCCTTTTCATTCTCGGGGGGTTTATCAGCTACTTTTTCTTGGTATGCTGAAGTCAACTGTGCGTGCTGGCTGTTAATATTTTCTTAGCTAAACAGTTTCAATAATAAATTATATCTGCACCCTGGAAACAGGGAACTATGGGTACTGAGGAATACAATGACTAACCGCGAAATAATCTGGTCTAACGGCGAATGGAGCACCGAAGACAAACCCACTATCGGCATCACTGACCATGCATTATGGATGGCTTCAACTGTTTTTGATGGCGCGCGCGCTGTTAAGGGCCATCTCCCTGATCTGAAACCTCACTGTCAGCGAGCCATTAACTCTGCGCTGGCGATGGGTATGGAGCCCAAAGTGACCGTGGATGAGATTATCAGCCGCGTCTACGAAGGCTTGGCAAAGCTGCCTCACGATACCGATTACTATATTAAAGTATTGTTCTTCTCTCCGGGTGGTTTTATCCTGCCGGATCCAGAAAGCACTACCTTCGCCCTGCACATCTTTGAAACTGCCCTGCCAGAAGATACCGGTTTCAGCGCGACCTTCAGTCCATTCCGTCGTCCAGATGCCACCATGGCACCGACCGAAGCTAAAGCATCCTGTTTGTATCCGAATTCCCAGCGTATTCTTCGTGAAGCCAATAAGCGTGGTTTCTACACCGCAGTTGTATTGGATGGTGAAGGCAATATTGCTGAATTTGCTGCCGCCAACCTGTGGATCGTGAAGAATGGCACGGCTTATACGCCAGTTCCTAACGGCACCTTCTTGAACGGTATCACCCGTCAGCGTGTCATTAAGCTGTTACGTGAAGACGGCATTCCTGTTGAAGAAGTGACCTTGACCCCGGAAGATGTGTTGAATGCGGATGAAGTCTTCAGTACCGGTAACCACGGCAAAGTGCTGCACTGCAACCGTATCGAAGACCGTGAACTGCCACGTGGCCCAATTTGTGCCCGTGCCCGTGAACTGTATCAGGAATTTACTTTAGCGTCGGATAAAGTTCCAGCCTAAAACGGGTCTCCCGATCGGCGGTAAAAGGATGATCAGCGTACTGCGGTGCGCTGATTTTTTTTGCCCTCAAATAGGCAAAGTGTTCCGCCGCCAAAAGGGGTAATCCCTGATCTGGAATCTGGAATCTGGAATCTGGAATCTGGAATCTGGAATCTGGAGAGAATAAAACAGAACAAAAAGAAAGAAAATTTGGAGCGGGAAACGAGACTCGAACTCGCGACCCCGACCTTGGCAAGGTCGTGCTCTACCAACTGAGCTATTCCCGCATTGGAGGGTACTACTTGTAATATCTTACATTCTCTGGAGCGGGAAACGAGACTCGAACTCGCGACCCCGACCTTGGCAAGGTCGTGCTCTACCAACTGAGCTATTCCCGCATCGGAGAAACTACTACAACATCATTTTTTAATTTGGAGCGGGAAACGAGACTCGAACTCGCGACCCCGACCTTGGCAAGGTCGTGCTCTACCAACTGAGCTATTCCCGCGCCGGCAACGACATAAATTCTTCATCGTTACGGGGTGCGAATTATACGAGAATAATTTCCCGGCGCAAGCCCCGTTGTTCATATTTTTTCAGCTTTTTATCTGACTGCTGATTAAAACATCAGGTTGCTGACAGAATAGTCGTTTTTACTTAAGACTAAGGAAATTCTCGCGGTAGTAGCGTAATTCAGCTACCGACTCACGAATATCATCCAGTGCCTGATGGCTACCGGTTTTTTTGAAGCCAGGCAAAATTTCAGGCTTCCAGCGACGAGCCAATTCTTTAAGGGTGCTGACATCCACAGCCCGATAATGGAACCACTCTTCCAGTTCTGGCATATATTTGTATAAAAAGCGGCGGTCTTGGCCGATACTGTTCCCGCAGATCGGCGAGGCATTAGCCGGTACCCATTGCTTTAAGAACTCTAGTGTAGCCAGTTCCGCCCGGCGGTCATCATAGTCACTGACTTTGACGCGGTCAACCAGCCCACTACCGGTGTGGGTTCGGACATTCCACTCATCCATCAGCGCCAGTTGTTCCGCTGACTGATGCACCGCAATCACCGGCCCTTCTGCCAAAATGTTCAAGTCAGCATCAGTAACCAGTGTGGCGATTTCGATGATTCGATCCTGTTCCGGGTCCAGCCCGGTCATTTCCAGATCAATCCAGATCAGATTGTTTTCACTTGCGGTTGTCATACTTCTCTCTCACCGTTGCTAAAATCGTCTATGAGTCACTATTAATGGTATCATAGACGTTTTGCCCCGCCGGGCGAAGTCTGGCAAATCATGAGAGGAAGTGTGAGCAAAAATAAACTGTCAAAAGGTCAACAGCGTCGGGTGAATGCGAACCACCAGCGACGCCTGAAAACACGCGCTGAAAAACCAGAGCCCGATGACAGCCTGTTTGGCGAGCCGCAGGAAGGTATTGTGATCAGCCGATTGGGCATGCATGCCGATGTAGAAGATAGCCAAGGCCAAATTCTGCGCTGTAATCTACGCCGAACGCTACGCTCACTGGTGACCGGGGACCGCGTCGTGTGGCGCGCCCCGCAAAGTGGTACCGGCAAAGGCATTGTTGAAGCAGTCCACGAGCGCACCTCGGTGTTGAACCGTCCTGATTACTACGACGGCCTGAAACCGATTGCCGCGAATATCGATCAGATAGTCATCGTCTCGGCCATCTTGCCGGAGCTGTCACTGAATATTATTGACCGTTACTTGATTGCCTGCGAAACACTGGGTATTGCTCCATTACTGGTTCTGAATAAAACCGACCTACTGGATGATGATGGACGCCGTTTCGTCGATGAGCAGATGGGGATTTATCGCGATATCGGGTATCCGGTGCTGATGGTTTCGAGCCACACTCGCCAAGGTCTGGCGCCTCTTGAGCAGGCATTGACTGACCGTATCAGTATTTTTGCCGGACAATCTGGCGTTGGCAAGTCGAGCCTATTAAACAAACTGCTGGGACTGGATAGCGGTGAGCAGGAACAGATCCTAACCAACGATGTCTCTGATAATTCAGGCCTCGGTCAGCATACCACTACGGCAGCCCGCCTTTATCACTTCCCGCACGGCGGCAAGGTGATTGACTCCCCGGGAGTCAGAGAATTCGGCTTGTGGCACCTTGAGCCGGAACAGGTTACCCGCGGCTTTGTAGAATTTGCCGACTATCTCGGCCACTGCAAATTTCGCGATTGTAAGCACGATACCGATCCAGGTTGTGCCATCCGCCAAGCGGTCGACGACGGAAAAATCAGTGAGATCCGCTTCGACAGCTATCACCGCATCCTTGAGAGCATGGCACAGGTGAAAGTCCGTAAAAACTTCTCAGTCAGTGAGGATTAACTGACGTCATCACACAGACTGGCGGACACCACAGCGGTGTGAATTGCCCTTTTACTTTTAAGAACATGTTAACGCCAGGAGGCAACATGCTGGAACGAATCAAACTTGGCATCAATGCAGTATTACCTAAAAAAGCCTTAACCGAACTGGCAGGCTGGGGAGCAAGCCGCAAAGGTGGCTGGCTGACACGGGCAGTGATCGATCTGTTTGTCTGGTATTACAAAGTGGATATGTCTGAAGCCGTCAAAAAAGAGACCTCTGCCTACCCCACCTTCAACGATTTCTTCGTTCGCCCTCTGAAAGAGGGTGCCCGCCCAATTGATAACGATCCAAACCTGCTGACTCAGCCAGCAGACGGTGCCGTCAGTCAAGCCGGACGCATTGAAGAGAACCTGGTCTTTCAAGCCAAGGGCCATAATTATACCTTAGAAGCACTGCTGGCCGGCGATGAGCGTCGGGCCGCTGATTTCTACAATGGCCAATTTATCACTACCTATTTGGCCCCCCGCGATTATCACCGTGTACACATGCCGTGTAACGGTATTCTGCGTGAAATGGTCTACGTGCCAGGCGATCTCTACTCGGTTAACCCGCTGACGGCACGCAATATCCCTAACCTGTTTGCCCGCAATGAACGCGTGGTCTGCTATTTCGACACCGATTTTGGCCCGATGGTGCAAATCCTCGTCGGCGCTACCATTGTCGGCAGTATTGAAACCGTCTGGGCCGGTACCATTACCCCACCACGTGAAGGAGTGATTAAGCGCTGGCATTATCCTGCAGCAGAAGCTGACGGAGCAGTAGTATTGCTGAAAGGTGATGAGATGGGCCGTTTCAAACTGGGCTCTACCGTGATCAATCTGTTTGCCCAAAATAAAGTGATGCTTAGCGAATCTCTGGAAGCGGGTAGCCGTACTCGCCTCGGCCAGCCGCTGGCAGCTGCTATGAGCAGCCTTCGCACTGACACTGCGGCTACTGAGTAAGCTCGGAGGATCCTGACGTGCGTCTGATTGCGGCGATCGTGCTGAGCCTCGGGCTCAGTTTTTCTGTGTGTGCGGCAGATAGCACTGACGCGACACAGATCAAACAGGCTCTCAATGATGCCAGAAGTGCCAAAGCGACTCCTGCCCAGGCTGAACAGATCCAGGCGCTACAAAGCGCACTGGATTTTCTCGATCAGCGCACGGCATCTATCGAACAGGCGGCACAGTATCAGTCTGTGATCGATAATTTCCCAAAGTTATCCAAAGCGTTGCGCCAACAGATCAGCGCAGTCACCGATAATCCAAAAACCGTTAATACCTCGCTGAATAGCAGTGATCTCGAACAGGAAATTCTACAGGTCAGCAGCCAATTACTCGAGGAAACACGTCAGGCGCAGCAGGAACAGGATCGCGCACGCGACATCAGTGACTCCCTAACCCAACTCCCTCAGCAACAGACAGAAGCTAGACGGGCACTGACAGACAGTGACCGCCGTTTACAAGGCCAGCAAACCACAGCCACCGCCCTCGGCCAGGCAAAAATTTGGGCCAGAGAAGCCGCCAATGCGGCCAATAAAGCTCGAGTCAATGAGCTGGAACTGGCGCAGCTCTCCGCCAGTAACCGTCAGGAACTGGCTCGATTACGGGCTGAACTGCACCAGAAAACCATGGCACAGCTCGACAGTTACCTGCAGGCCCTGCGTAACCAGCTGAATAACCAGCGTCAGCAAGAAGCTCAGCAGGCACTGGAACGTACTGAGCAACTGGCAGAAAACAGTGGTGAACTGCCCCCAGGCATCAGTGAACAGTTCAGTATTAACCGTGACCTCTCCTCTGCCCTGAATCAGCAGGCACAGCGTATGGATCTGGTCGCGTCACAGCAACGTCTGGCGGCTAATCAGACTTTACAGGTCCGACAGGCACTTTCCACCCTGCGCGAACAGTCGCAGTGGCTGGGAGAGTCTAATTTGTTGGGAGAAGCCCTACGCGCCCAAGTTGCGCGACTGCCGGAAGTGCCTAAGCAGCAACAAATTGACAGTGAAATGGGGGAATTACGAGTACAGCGGTTGCATTACGAAGACCTGCTCAACCGTCAGGCAAGTTTGCACTCCCTGACCCAAGAAAACGGTACGCCGCTTACTGCAGAACAAGTCCGCATTTTGGATGCTCAGATCCGCACTCAGCGTGAGCTGCTGACCTCACTGATCTCCGGCTGTGATTCGCTGATTCTGGAAATTACCAAGCTAAAAGTGGCCAATACCCAGCTTCAAGATGCGCTTAATGACGTCAAGGATGCCACCCACCGCTATCTGTTTTGGACTGCCGATGTCGGGCCGGTTAATTTCCATTACCCGGTACAGGTAGTGCAGGACCTCTCCCGCCTGCTGTCCTTAGATACGTTTGGCCAGTTAGGCAAAGCCACGGCAATGATGCTTACCAGCCGTGATACCATTATGCCGATCCTCGGCGCGTTACTGCTGGTGATCATCAGTATCAGCTCCCGCCGCCACTATCAGGCTTTTCTCTCCCGTGCTGCCGCTAAAGTCGGCAAAGTCACCCTCGACAAATTCAGTCTGACCGTCAGAACCGTGGTCTGGTCAGTATTGGTTGCTTTGCCGTTGCCAGTACTGTGGGCGGCTCTGGGGTATGGATTACAACATGCCTGGCCCTACCCGATTGCGGTGGCCATCGGCGATGGAGTGACGGCCACCCTACCCGTATTATGGGCCTTTATGATCAGCGCAGCCTTTGCCCGCTCACACGGGTTGTTTATTGCCCATTTCCGTTGGCCACAGGCCTCTGTCGCCAGAGCCATGCGCTATTACTCTCTGACGGTCGGCCTGATCGTGCCGCTAATTATGGTGCTGATCACCTTTGATAACCTCGAAGACCGTCAGTTTTCTGCCTCCGTCGGTCGTCTGAGTTTTATTTTGATCTGTATTGCCTTGACGGTGGTGACCAATGCCCTAAAACGAGCCGGATTACCGCTCTATTTTGATCGCCAGGGTAACAGCCACAATATGACCAATACCCTATTGTGGGATGTGATGATGGTTATCCCGCTGATAGCCGCTCTGGCGTCCTGTGTAGGGTATCTGGCGACGGCTCAAGCCCTGTTGGCCAGACTCGAAAGCTCGCTGGCAATCTGGTTTGTACTGTTAATTGTTTATCACATTATCCGTCGCTGGATGCTGATCCAGCGGCGACGTATTGAATTTGACCGTGCTCGCCAGAAAAGGGCCGATATGCTGGCCAGCCGCGCTCGCAGCGGTGAAGAGGAAAAAGAACATAGTAACGCCACCAGTACCGAATCCTATGAGATGGAGGAACCGGTTATTGATCTCGACACCATCAGTGCGCAATCACTGCGACTGGTGCGGTCGCTGTTAACACTGGTGGCACTAGTATCACTGATCCTGCTGTGGTCTGAATTACACTCTGCTTTCGCTTTTTTAGAGAATATACCTCTATGGGATGCCTCCTCTGGTCCTGGCGCGGAGAGTATTCAACCGGTCACCCTAGGCGCGGTGCTGATCGCTATTCTGGTACTGGTGATCACGCTGCAACTGGTACGCAATATGCCGGCACTGCTGGAACTGGCTATTTTGCAACATCTTAGCCTGACCCCTGGCACCGGCTATGCAATCATAACCCTAACCAAATACCTGCTAATGATTATCGGTGGCATGACCGGTTTTTCGATGCTCGGTATCGATTGGGCAAAACTGCAATGGCTGGTTGCTGCATTGGGTGTCGGGCTGGGCTTCGGCTTACAGGAAATTTTCGCTAACTTTATTTCCGGCCTGATCATTCTGTTTGAAAAACCGATCCGTATCGGCGATACCGTGACGATCCGCGAATTAACGGGGACGATTTCCAAAATTAATACCCGAGCCACCACCATTACAGACTGGGATCGTAAAGAGATTATCGTGCCGAATAAGGCCTTTATTACCGAACAGTTTGTTAACTGGTCGCTGTCTGATGCAGTAACGCGTGTGGTATTAACCATTCCAGCACCAGCACAGACCAGTAGTGAACTGGTTACCCACGTGTTGAAACATGCCGCTGACTGTTGCAGTTATGTCCTGAAAACGCCGCCACCGGAGGCCTTTCTGGTCGATTTACAGCAAGGGATCCAGCTATTTGAACTGCGTATTTACGCTGCGGAAATGGGACATCGGATGCCACTACGTCATGAACTTCATCAGCTGATCTTGCAGGGCTTTCAACAGAATAATATTGAGATGCCCTTCCCACCTTTCCAGGTGCGAATGGAAAAAGTCAGCAATACCCTGCCAGCAGCACAGGGCACCCCTGCAGCGAAAGTGTATAAATCTGGCGGCTTATAACCGCCGATAGCGCCCTGTCTGACAGGGCGGCAATCCTCAGCAACGATCGACTGGAAAGGCAATGACCTCGCTGAGAGCGTCGGCATTTAACGCCAACATCACCAGACGATCTACGCCCAGAGCTACCCCTGAGCAGTCGGGTAAACCATGTTCCAAAGCTGCCAACAGCAGATGATCGATAGGTTGTTCCGCTAAGCCTTTTTCGAGACGACGACGGTTATCCTGTTCAAAACGCTGACGCTGTTCACGGGCATCAGTCAATTCACGAAAGCCATTTGCCAGTTCAATGCCTTTGTAATATACCTCAAACCGCTCCGCGACCCGATGGTCTTCGGTACTGATTTCAGCCAGCGACGCCTGCGATGCCGGAAAGTGATAAACAAATGTCGGGCGATCTTGGCCGATTTTAGGCTCAACACCGAGCATAAACAGCAGTTGCAGCAGCGTATCACGGTCATCTTCTGCAGCGGCAAGATCACCCACGCCCAGCGTGGTTGCCACTGCCACCAGTGCCTCTTTATCCGCAGATAAGGGATCGATATTCAGACAACGGAGAAATGCCTGCTGATAGGAGATTGATTCCGACGCATCGCATTCAAGGATCTGCTGCAGCAGATCATCCACTTCATTGATCAGCCGGTACATATCATAATGGGGACGGTACCACTCCAGCATTGTAAATTCTGGGTTATGGTGGCGGCCGGCTTCCTCGTTACGGAAGCTGCGGTTCATCTGATAAATCGGCCCACTCCCCGCTGCCAGCAAACGTTTCATATGATATTCAGGGCTAGTCATCAGCCAAAGATCCAGTCCTTGAGACGCCCCCGGCCCGACAAATCGCGTTTTAAACGGTACCAGATGAATATCAGTGACCGTCGCCTGACTCATCGCCGGAGTGTCAACTTCCAGAACACCACGATCAGTAAAGAAGCGCCGAATTTCAGCGATGATCGCCGCACGCTTTAACAGATTGGCAACAGGCGCAGCAGGCTGCCATTGTGGACTTTCGTTCATTGTGTTGAGACTCCTGGGCTGACAAAAGTGAAGCAGTCTACATGCAACGCAGGCCGCGTACAATCATGGCAGGCTTAAGGCCGCGAGCGGAACGAGCAACGTCGCCATCAGGCGGTAAGGGCTACTGCAGCAAGAGTCTGTCATCCTGCAGGAAACAGGATAGAGAGGCGGAGAGACGGACCAGTGCTCGTCTCCCCAAGTCGATAAGCCATTACTCTGCCGTACGCTGAATCGCTTTCCCCCCAGCTTCAACATCCTGCCCCACTCCACGAGTGGTATTACAGGCAGTCAGGGCTGAGGAGATGATCACAACGGAAATAATGGCTAATACACTTTTAATCAGCATAAAAATGTCCTCATCAATGAAGAGAAACGTGAGTAGTACTGATTAAGCGTAGACGGTATTTTAAGCGCTAACGATAGCAAGAAGTGAGCGAAATCACAGTTCAGCAGTTTAGCTGGCAACCCGTGAAATAGCATTACCGAGATGAGAAACATCTTCCCCAAAGCCACGGAAAGTATTGCATCCGCTTAGGGTAAAGGTGATCAGGCACAACAGTGTCAGGGGGATCAGACGTTTTTTCATAATGATCATCGAGGTAAAAGACAGGCGTGCCCCAAGGGCACGCCTTACAGACTTATTTTACGCGTGAAACGTATTCGCCTGAACGGGTATCAACGCGGATCACTTCACCGATCTGTACGAAAAGCGGTACTTTAACCACTGCGCCGGTGCTCAGGGTCGCAGGTTTACCACCGGTACCGGCAGTATCACCTTTCAGACCTGGGTCAGTTTCGGTGATTTCTGCTTCGATAAAGTTTGGTGGAGTGATCAGAATCGGGTTACCGTTCCACAGCGTCACGATACACTCGGCCTGATCTTGCAGCCATTTGGCGTTCTCACCGACTGCTTTTTCATCCGCAGCCAGCTGTTCGAAGGTGTTGTTGTTCATGAAGTGCCAGAACTCACCGTCGTTGTACAGGTAGGTCAGAGTCACATCAACAACGTCAGCACCTTCAGCAGAATCCGTTGACTTAAAAGTCTTCTCAATCAGTTTACCGGTCAGCAGACGACGCATTTTTACGCGTGCAAATGCCTGTCCTTTACCTGGTTTAACAAACTCACTGGCTTCGATGGCATACGGCTCGCCATCAATGATAATTTTAAGACCGTTACGAAAATCGTTGCTAGAATATGTTGCCATGAAGGCCCTCGACAAATATGGATACTGGACAAAGCCAAAAAAATGGCAAACATTGTAACCCTAAATACCCCTTCCAGAGAAGATTGGTTGTATCAACTTAGTGATGTTGTTACCGAACCCAATGAATTACTGACACTTTTAGATCTGGAACATCTACCGGAACTGCAGGCCGGAGCCCCCGCACGTCGCTTATTTGCCTTACGGGTGCCACGTGCCTTTATCGCTCGGATGAAGAAAGGGGATCCCCGCGACCCGCTTTTATTACAGGTGCTAACCCAGCAGCAGGAATTGACTGTCACGCCAGGTTACAGCACTGACCCCTTAGACGAACAACAGAGTGCTGTCCCTGGGCTGCTGCATAAATACCGTAACCGGGCCTTGTTACTGGTAAAAGGTGGCTGTGCCGTTAACTGCCGCTACTGTTTCCGCCGCCACTTTCCTTATCAGGATAACCAAGGGAATAAACGTAACTGGCAGGTGGCGCTGGACTATATTCGTCGGCATCCGGAGCTGGATGAGATCATTTTCTCCGGCGGCGATCCGCTGATGGCAAAAGATCATGAAATTGACTATTTGGTCAGTGAACTAGAGACCATCCCGCATCTGCGCCGCTTGAGGATCCATAGCCGCTTACCGGTAGTGATCCCTGACAGGATAACCCCTGCTCTCTGTGAACGTTTGGGTTCCACGCGGCTGCAGGTGATCATGGTTACCCATATCAACCATGCTAGCGAGGTGGATAATACGCTGAGTGCGGCGATGGGTCGTCTGAAGCGTGCTGGGATTACCCTGTTAAATCAGGCCGTATTACTCAAGGGGATTAACGACAATGCCGCGGCTCAGGCTGAGTTAAGCCATGCCCTGTTTGAGGCTGGGATCCTGCCTTACTACCTGCATGTATTGGATAAAGTCCAAGGGGCGGCCCACTTTTATGTCTCTGATGACCAGGCTCGGAAGATCATGCGCGAGTTGCTGAGCCTCACCTCCGGTTATTTGGTGCCGAGACTGGCCCGTGAAATCGGCGGGGAGCCCAGTAAAACGCCGCTTGATTTACAGCTCAGACAAGACTGAAAAGTAAGGATTTCTGATCTTCCTCAGGCTTTTTTGTTGGTATTCACGCTACTCTACCTTTCTGTTTTTCTGCCGGTACGTTCACAGACGACTGCTGCCGGCAGAAGTATGCAGTTTATCTCTCGATACACTGCCTAATTTGCCTAAGACAAAGGATGATGTATGAAAAAAGTGTTTACTGCGCTGGGTCTGACGTTGTGTGTCAGCGGGATGGCAAGCAGTGCGCTGGCAGCAGAAAGTTGTGCCGATAAACGCCACGCGATCGAAAAAGAAATCAGCTACGCAAAGCAACACAATAATACGGGTAAGCTGGTCGGTCTGGAAAAAGCATTGCGTGAAGTGAACCGCTATTGTACGCCAGAAAGTATCCGCGAGGATGCTCGTAAGAAAGTAGTAAAGTCAGAGAAAAAGTTGGCGGAAAAGCGTGATGATATTAGCAAAACCAAAGCTGAACTGAACAAAGCAATGGCCCGTGGTAAGCAGGATAAAATCAGTAAATATCAGGAAAAAATTGCTGATAAGAAACGTGAAGAACAAAAAATCATCCGCCAGTTAGCTCAGGAAAAAAGTGAGTTATCGGGCCGCTAACGGCCATAACAAAACAGGCAGAGCAATCCTCTGCCTGTCGGGAGGTCGTGGTTTCTAACAGCCAATTATGGGCAGTGGTAAACCTGACCAGACATCTTAGTGGCAACAGGGACAAAGTTCGAGATCACGGACAGTCCCGGTGTACTGGCACCATAAATGACGTTTCCGCCCATTGCAGCCGCCTTGTTACGCAGGTCATTTGCCGCACCGCGCATAGAGCTACCACCTTCCAGGCTTTGTCCGGACAGCCAGTTGCTCTGCTCACCGGTAAGGTTAGCGATAAACCGGCACTGAGAAGAAGGTTGCTCATCAACAAAACGGACATTCTGGCCACCAGAGGTTAACTGGTTACCGCCGGAACTGCATCCGGTCAGCATTGCCGCAGCGAAAAATGCTGCCGCAGAGAGTTTTAAGCGCATTGGTTTTCCTCATTATTTTAATCCGGCCAGTAGGCGACACACTGGCAACTATCCCACAGGACAGAGGTGAAAATATCATCTTCTCCGCCACTTTACACCAGTGTGTACGCTAAAATACAACACCGCAGATGCTATACAGCTTCACAAGAAGAGGTTTCTTCCTTGTGTCGAGAAATGACATCTTGTGAAGAGGACAAGTTGGCTAAAGATAAAGCAGTGAGAATGTTGCCTTAACACATCACTGAAATCAGCTAAAGGCCATTCGCTGCGCTTCGGATATTCCCGCTAATAGCGGTAGATCTAAAATAATGCATTAACCTGCTGTCTTATTACTTCGTATCAGGAGGACTTTACTACACATTTTTTATTGAGGCTCAACGCTGCATAATATTACTTTGACAACATCGCTGACTTATCCGGTATTTGCGGGTATTGGCTAGCCCCGTGACTGACGACTCTCCGGCGTGTCCTCTGCAGACATAACGCGAAATTAGTTTACATACTTCACACCACCAGAATAACTCACCGGTGGCAGACTTCAGCTTAGGCAGAACAGGTGTAAATTTCAGGATCCGGCAGCCTCTGAAACAGTGGCATCAAAACCTTCATTGACACCATGAAGTTCCAAGTTGCTACTGCGCCGAATTTGCGCTAATGCCGATATCACCGCCTGAGAGTATGATTTTTCTTGCCGGTCAAAGCTGATAAAGACCTGGTTTCCTTTGGATACCACAGTGCAATCTTCCGCCCCAGCACCGAACAGCGCCTCGGCAATATCACAGATTACATCACCATTAATATCCTGCGGGCTATGTGCCACCACAGTGAAGTCATATTCTTTCATAGTTGTTCCCTCTCCTTTTTAGACGCGTTACCGTCACGTCACGGGCCACCCATCGATAGCTGATCACTAGCAGAAAAGACTGTTCATTCCTCTTTGGATCTTTTTCGCATGATTGGCGGGATTTTTGGGGGTTCCAAACACCGGAATAAGACATATTTCTCGTTGATGGCAACCGACTGTTTTCAACGTACAGGCTAGATACCCAACAGTATGATTATTCCCTTTTTCGACCCACTTCCAGCCACGTTTAAGTGCCATGGCTAGGGCATAGCAGACCTCTTTTTTCGAATGTAAAACACCCATAATTCCTCCCTGAGACTGATATCCTCACACTACTGATGGTGGTTTCCCGGAACGCGTTAAGACCCCACTAGTCATTACCACTCATTTGACGCGATTCTGCAGGTAAATAATGCCTGTTCTCGTCGCAAGTCCTACTGAGTCATGATACTGGCTAAAACTGTACGTGATGGCTTTAACAATAATGTGAAGAGAACGTTAACCCCCTTTGGCAGCTTAGGGTAGGGTTATTTGCTTACAAAAAGCAGAATATCGGCCTATATCCCATTTCTATCAAAGCGTTTGTTTCATCAGACATAAAAAAAGACCCAGCTTCACAGAAACTGGGTCTTTCTTACTGTTGAGGGACTTTAGGCATGACTGCCTAGAGGCCGGTGGCACTGAACAATAACGTCAGTGCCGGGGAGCATTACATCATGCCGCCCATACCGCCCATACCGCCCATTCCACCAGCACCGCCTAAGTCAGGCTTATCCTCTTTTGGCAGATCAGTCACCATACATTCGGTGGTGATCATCAGGCCAGCAACAGAGGCTGCGTACTGCAGGGCAGAACGAGTCACTTTGGTCGGATCCAGGATACCGAAGTCAATCATGTTACCGTATTCTTCAGTCGCGGCGTTGTAACCGAAGTTACCTTCACCGTGTTTGACTTTATCCGCAACCACTGATGGCTCTTCACCGGCGTTAGACACGATCTGACGCAGTGGAGCTTCCATCGCGCGCAGCGCAACACGGATACCGACAGTTTGGTCTTCATTCTGACCGGTCAGTCCAGCGATCTGTGCCGCAACACGTACCAGGGCAACACCACCACCGGCAACCACACCTTCTTCAACCGCTGCACGGGTCGCGTGCAGAGCATCTTCGACGCGTGCTTTCTTCTCTTTCATTTCAACTTCAGTGGCTGCGCCAACTTTCAGTACGGCTACGCCGCCTGCCAGTTTAGCAACACGCTCCTGCAGTTTTTCTTTATCGTAGTCAGAGGTCGCATCTTCGATCTGCTGACGGATCTGAGTAACACGGCCGTTGATCGCTGTTTCTTCACCCACACCATCGATGATAGTGGTCGTGTCTTTGCTGATCACAACACGTTTCGCCTGACCCATATCTTCCAGGACCGCTTTTTCCAGTTCCATACCGATCTCTTCAGAGATAACAGTACCACCGGTCAGGATTGCGATATCCTGCAGCATAGCTTTACGACGGTCACCGAAGCCAGGGGCTTTCACTGCAGCCACTTTGACGATACCACGCATGGTGTTCACGACCAGAGTCGCTAGGGCTTCGCCTTCGACATCTTCAGCAATGATCAGCAGTGGTTTACCGGCTTTCGCAACGGCTTCCAGCACTGGCAGCAGCTCACGGATGTTAGAGATTTTCTTATCGGCTAACAGGATGAACGGGCTTTCCAGCTCAACAGAACCGGTTTCCGGCTTGTTGATGAAGTAAGGAGACAGGTAACCACGGTCGAACTGCATACCTTCAACCACGTCCAGTTCGTCCTGCAGACCGGTACCTTCTTCAACAGTGATAACGCCTTCTTTACCCACTTTTTCCATCGCTTGCGCGATCAGGGTACCGACGCTTTCATCGGAGTTTGCAGAGATAGTACCAACCTGAGCCACAGCTTTGGAATCAGAGCAAGGAACAGACAGTGCTTTCAGTTTCTCAACCGCAGCCACAACAGCTTTATCGATACCACGCTTCAGGTCCATTGGGTTCATGCCTGCCGCAACAGCTTTCAGACCTTCGTTGACGATAGACTGTGCCAGTACGGTGGCAGTAGTTGTACCGTCACCGGCAGCATCGTTTGCCTTGGAAGCAACTTCTTTGACCATCTGCGCACCCATGTTTTCGAACTTGTCTTCCAGCTCGATTTCACGGGCAACAGAAACACCATCTTTAGTGATAGTCGGTGCACCAAAAGATTTATCCAGAACCACGTTACGGCCTTTCGGGCCCAGGGTAACTTTTACTGCATCTGCCAGTACGTTAACACCGCGCAACATTTTTACGCGCGCGTCATTACCAAATTTTACGTCTTTAGCTGCCATTTGAAATTTCCCTTAAATTAATTCAGTCAGTGAAATGGGGTGTCAGATTACTCAGTAACCACTGCCAGGATGTCGTTCTCTGAAATGATCAGCACTTCCTGGTTATCAATTTTCTCTGCTTTGGCACCGTAGCCTTCGTTGAAAATGACAACATCACCTACTTTCACATCTAATGGTTTAACTTCACCGCTTTCAAGGATGCGGCCATTGCCTACAGCCAGCACTTCACCACGGGTAGATTTTCCCGCAGCAGAGCCGGTCAGAACGATGCCGCCAGCAGATTTAGCTTCTACTTCTTTACGCTTGACGATAACGCGATCGTGCAATGGACGAATAGTCATTTGATAGCTCTCCTTCGAAATGCTTAGACACTGGTTGTTTAGGGTTGAATGCCGACGCGATGGCATCGGCTTCGTGCAATCAGAGATAGGGCCTGTAGGAAGCACTTTCAAGTGTTTAAAAAAATTTTTTTTTATTCCGCGAACCGTTTCTCTTAAATACAAGCTTTACAGCATAAATTGCTGTTTTCTGTGCCTAAAGTTACATATGTGACCGAACGACTGCCCACATTCAGCATCTTGTTTAAAGATACAAAACACGATAATCAGTGGTGGCGTGGTTCGTCATCATGATGTTCAATAACCTTCTGTTCACGGCGCTCAAATTCGCCTTCAACGGTCACTCCAGAGCCGTGTCCAGTACTACCGCCCATGGTACGGATAGTCAGATAAGGCATCAGTTTCAATGTAAGGTGCTTCTGCACCGGAGGGAGTAGCAATAACAGACCGATAAAGTCGGTGAAAAAACCAGGCAAGATCAGTAAAAAGCCGGCGATAAACAGTGAAACACTTTTGGTCATTTCCGCGGCTGGATTTTCCTGACGGGCCAGTTTTTCTTGAAGCAGACGGAAGTTTTTTATCCCTTGGTTTTTAACCAGAGAGATACCTATTACTGAAGTAAAAATTACCAGTAGCAACGTCATAAAGACACCAACCACGTGGGCAACCTGAACAAACAATGAAATCTCGATCCAGGCCAGTAAAAAAAGAGTGAGGAACGGTAACCAGCGCACGGCGGTCTCCTGTCGGTACTGTCGCCCCGCTGTATGCCGGGCAACGAAAATAAGAGTCACCTCATAAGAGGTATATTGAAAGATGGGTATAACAAAAAGTGATTTCAACCGCGCCATAAAAATTCGTTATAAATGACGGCAATATTTTCAGCGATACGTCTATCGCTGACCGTTGCGGTTATAATAGTGCCGCAGCGTCATTTATGTAAAAAATAAGTGATCTATGTTACGTATTTTTTACATAAGCAGAGTATAATCGCGAAGTGTTGTTGATATACAGAGTAAATATCGGCCACTGACGCAGACTGCACTATGTTCAGTACTTTCAACACACATCATCCTGATAAGACAGTCACTAAAGAAGGTTATCATGGTTAACAACATACGTATCGAAGAAGACCTGCTTGGCATGCGCGAAGTTCCTGCGGATGCGTATTATGGGATTCATACGTTACGGGCAATTGAAAATTTTTACATCAGCAACAGCAAAATCAGTGATATTCCTGAGTTTGTCCGCGGCATGGTGATGGTAAAAAAAGCAGCCGCTATGGCTAACCGGGAGTTGCAGACCATCCCTGCGACTCTGGCTGATACCATCATCCGTGCCTGCGATGAGGTACTGAACAACGGTACCTGTATGGATCAATTCCCGGTCGATGTGTACCAAGGCGGGGCGGGGACCTCCGTGAATATGAATACCAACGAAGTACTGGCCAATATTGGTTTGGAGTTAATGGGACATAATAAAGGCGATTATCAGTACCTAAACCCCAATGACCACGTCAATATGTGCCAGTCGACTAACGATGCTTATCCAACAGGATTCCGCATTGCCGTCTATAACTCGCTGCTGAAACTGGTAGAGGCTATTCATGCGTTAGCAGAAGGTTTTCAACGTAAGGCTGCCGAGTTCAAAAATATTCTGAAGATGGGCCGTACCCAGCTGCAAGATGCCGTGCCGATGACCCTCGGCCAGGAATTCAATGCGTTCAGTGTGCTATTAAAAGAAGAGACTCGTAGTATTCTGCGCACCGCGGAACTGCTGCTGGAAGTTAACCTCGGAGCCACCGCCATCGGTACCCGTCTAAATACGCCGGAAGGCTATCAGCAACTGGCCGTCAGCTATCTGGCCGAAGTCACTCACCTGCCGGTCGTCCCCGCAGAAGACTTGATTGAAGCCACTTCGGATTGTGGTGCATACGTCATGGTGCATTCTTCATTGAAGCGTCTGGCCGTTAAACTGTCGAAAATCTGTAATGATCTTCGTCTGCTTTCCTCTGGCCCCCGGGCAGGCTTGAATGAAATCAACCTGCCGCAGCTTCAGGCCGGGTCATCGATTATGCCAGCCAAAGTAAATCCAGTGGTTCCGGAAGTGGTGAACCAGGTCTGCTTTAAGGTCATCGGTAACGATACAACCGTGACCATGGCGGCAGAAGCTGGGCAGTTGCAACTGAACGTAATGGAGCCGGTGATCGGTCAGGCACTGTTTGAGTCAGTCTCTATTCTCAGCAATGCCTGCTTTAATCTGCTGGAGAAGTGCGTGACCGGCATCACGGCTAACCAGCAGATTTGTGAATCCTATGTGTTTAACTCTATCGGTATCGTCACCTACCTCAATCCTTATATCGGCCATCATAACGGTGATATTGTCGGGAAAATTTGTGCCGAAACCGGTAAGAGTGTACGCGAAGTGGTACTGGAGCGTGCTCTGCTCACAGAAGCACAGCTTGACGATATTTTCTCTGTCGCCAATCTGATGCATCCGGCCTATAAGGCCAAACGCTTTATCGAAGACAAAGAGTAAGATTCCAGGGGCCGAAGACGGCCCCTGATGCTATCTCGGATTGCCGTATCGTTCTGTTACCGACGAAATAGTTTGCCGCTTAAAATAAGTGCTATGATGAGCCGCCTTGTCGCAGATCACTGTAGTGCTCTGCCAGCTGAGGTATTGTCATCAGCCCCATCAGCACTGTGAATATCGGACTGACCGGTCTCGGTGGTGATGAGACTGCCGTACCAGGAAGGTACAGCGCCTGACCCTTAGGCTGACAGGGAACAGTGATGGCTCATACCCCACATGCTTCACTGTCACAGTTTACTGGGTATGCCGGTGAAGATATCTGAGTGACCGGTGACACCCGTTTAATACGGAGATAATCAAGACTAATCATGGCTGCTCGTATCATTCGTTTACTGTTTTTGGCAGTGACTTTATTCAGCCTGCAAGCTCAGGCTTCTCTGTTCAGTAATCTGAATTCAACCCCGAAATTTGTGACGGCCGATCAAGCTTTTGGCTTTGATTTTAACCAGAACGGCAGTTCACTGGTCCTAAAATGGACAATCAAACCCGGTTATTACCTCTACCGCCAAAAAATTGCCGTAACACCTGACAATGTCGCTCTCGGGCCGATAACCATGCCCGTAGGCAAAGATCATCAGGATGAATTCTTTGGGAAAAGTCAGATCTACACCACTGATATCCAAATTCCGGTGACGCTTAAAAATGCCGGTCCTAATGCCAGTGTAAAAGTCAGTTATCAGGGCTGTGCTGCCGCGGGATTCTGTTACCCCCCGGAAACCCGGGTGGTTCCGGTATCCGCATTCAGTACAACCTCGCAACCCACAGTTTCCCCAGAACCAGACAGCCAACCGACCACGACCTCAGGCACCTCATTGCCTTTCTCTCCGCTCTGGGCCCTGCTTATTGGTATAGGCATTGCTTTTACACCCTGTGTATTGCCTATGTATCCATTGATCTCCGCCATTATTCTTGGTGGCCGGCGTGACATTCGGCCGACTCGGATCCTGCTACTTTCTGTACTCTATGTTCAGGGAATGGCGGTGACTTATACATTAATGGGGATGGTTGTCGCGGCGGCCGGATTGCGCTTTCAGGCAGCACTGCAAAGTCCTGCGGTACTGCTGACCTTATCAGCTCTATTCATCCTACTGGCCCTGTCGATGTTTGGCGCCTTTACCCTGCAATTACCTTCCTCGTTACAGACCCGACTCACCCTGTGGAGTAATCGCCAGCAAGGGGGATCACTGGTGGGAGTCTTCCTGATGGGGGCATTAGCCGGGCTTATCTGCTCGCCCTGCACCACCGCACCCTTAAGCGCTATCTTGCTGTATATCGCCCAGAGCGGCAATATGTTAGCCGGTGGCGGAACCCTTTATCTGTATGCACTAGGTATGGGGATCCCGTTAATCATTGTAACCCTGTTCGGCAATCGTCTACTGCCGAAAACTGGCCCTTGGATGCAGTATGTTAAGGAAGGGTTTGGCTTTGTCATTCTCGCGCTGCCGGTATTCTTGATTGATCGTGTAGCAGGTGATCTGTGGGGCATGCGCCTCTGGAGTTTGTTAGCCGTCGCCTTCTGTGGCTGGGCACTTAGCCTGAGCCTGAAAAGTGACAGAGGCTGGGTAAGAATGCTGCAAATCCTCTGGCTGCTACTGGCACTGATCGCTGCCCGTCCGCTGCAAGAATGGGTTTTTCCTCCAGCGCCTGGCAGCCAAATAGCCGCACAGGATCAGGTATTATCATTTCGCGATATCCACAACATAGAGCAGTTGAATCAACAACTGAGCCAGTCACAAAATAAGATCACTATGGTTGATCTCTATGCTGACTGGTGTGTTGCCTGTAAAGAATTTGCCAAATATACGTTTACCGACCCGCAAGTCAGCCAAACCCTGAGCCACTATCAGTTATTGCGGGCTAACGTAACGGCCAATAGCGAGCAGGACAATGCCTTGCTGAAACACCTGAACGTCCTTGGACTGCCGACTCTGCTGTTCTTTGATGCCCAAGGCCATGAGATCCCAGGTTCCCGGGTCACCGGCTATATGGATGGCCCACAATTCGAAGCGCATCTGCAAACCCTGAAGCCTTAATATGACGTCAACACCGGCATCAGCCGGTGTTTTTTCCTCCTCCCTCCCCTTCAACATCTGCTTCTTCTAAAAGGCAACCCGTGCAAAAAACAGCCGAAACCTAACCGTTCGTATACAAAGCAAGCAGTCAGCGGTGTTTTGCAGATATATCGATGAAAAACAGTTGACGACTCTGAGCCATTACGGTTTAATGCGCCCCGTTAGCCCGAATAGCTCAGTCGGTAGAGCAGGGGATTGAAAATCCCCGTGTCCCTGGTTCGATTCCGGGTTCGGGCACCAAGTTTAAAGAAACCCGCCTCTGGCGGGTTTTTTGCTTTTTGAGTCAGCGAACCCTCCATCGAACGCCGTTCGATGACTCGTCTCATCAATGAGACTCGCCCTGCGGGCTGGCGCTTACGCGCCATTCACCGGTGCCAAGCACCGTTGTCCGGGTTCGGGCACCAAGTTTAAAGAAACCCGCCTCTGGCGGGTTTTTTGCTTTCTGAGTCAGCGAACCCTCCATCGAACTCCGTTCGATGAACTCGTCTCATCAATGAGACTCGCCCTACGGCTCTCCCCTTCACCGAGTCCTTATTCTCCCTGTGATTCACGACTCAGGGGTCTCTGTCACTGAGTGATCTCCCAACGTAGTCACCGGCTATTGATTACTGCCGCTAACCAAACCGCAAACAGATGACGCCATGCCTTTGACAGCTTACCGCTCCTTTACCAGACTTATTACATCGAGTTCATTATCACTGTGGCTGGTTTAGCGCAGATCACTCAGGAGAAAATATGCTGACGTATAAGACACTGGATAGCCGCACGGCACAGCAACTGGTGGAAGCCGGAGAAAAAAAAGCGCGGGAGATTGATTCCCCCTCAAACCTCGCGGTCTGTGATCAGGCAGGATTTCTGATTACCCATTTGCGGATGGACGGTGCGCAGTTACCCAGTATCAATCACTCTATCCACAAAGCGTGGACCAGTGCGCAATTCGGCAAAGCGACGGATGACTTGACTGCGGACAGTGAACCTGGGGGAGAGCTGTACGGGCTTAATAATACCCTAGATAACCAGGTCATTGTCTTTGCTGGCGGCATTCCTTTGACGTTGGAAGGAAAAATCGTTGGGGCGGTGGGTGCCAGTGGCGGTACGGCCGACCAAGATAAAACGGTAGCACAAGCGATGGCCGCCGCCTTTAAAGGATAAATGAGCCGCGGGCCATACCCAGAGTGCTGAAGAACAGCATTCTGGGTCGCTCCCCTACCCCGCGATATCCGCTAATAGGTACTCCTGGCCCCACCCCGGAACATCTTCTTTTTTTCATCGACGATGCGCCAGCGAACGTACTATCGTATCTCCGGCTTTCTGCACCAGCAAAACTAAGAGCAGCAGCATAATCACGGTACCCGCCATAATATTATGATCGAAACGTTGGTAACCGTAACGGATAGCGAGATCCCCAAGTCCTCCACCGCCGACTACACCAGCCATCGTCGAAAAGCCAATCAGCATGACCACGCTCAGCGTGACACCTGCCACAAGAGAAGGTAGCGATTCTGGAAGCAGTACACGACTGATCAAATGCCAGAGATTGCCCCCCATCGATTCCACTGCTTCAATACGGCCATGATCCACCTCAGCCAGTGCACTTTCGACAATACGCGCAAAGAAGGGAAAAGCGCCTAACGTAATAGGGACAATCGCCGCCGTGGTGCCCAACGTCGTACCGACAATAAAACGTGTCACAGGGATCAACGCAATCAGTAAAATGACAAAGGGTAAAGCCCGCCCAATATTTACCACCCAGTTCAAGACTAAGGAGATAATAGGATTCGGCAGCAAGCCCCCCTTGCGAGTCAGAAACAGTAAAATGCCTACCGGTAATCCCAGGGCAACCGTAAAGATTCCAGACAGTAACACCATATAGAGCGTCTCCAGCGTACCGCTGAGCATAAGATCCTGAAACTGCTGCCAGTTTACGCTACGCATCTCGCGGCCTCCCCCGTCAAATAACGGGCACGGAACTCCCTGTCTGTCGCCCCATCTTCTAACAATAACCGGCGTAGGGCTCCGTCGTGACGCGCCATAATTTGTGGCAGTGTGCCACTTTCGATTAACTGCCCATTCTCAAGTAAAGCAGCCCCCTGGCAGATGCGTTTTACCACCATCATTTCATGTGTGATCAGTACAATGGTGATCCCAAGTTGCTTCTGGATCCTCGCCAGCAAATCGAGGATCGAGCAGGTAGTGTCTTGATCAAGGGCACTGGTTGCCTCATCACACAGCAGATAGCGTGGGTTGGCCGCCAGTGCGCGAGCAATTCCTACTCGCTGCTTTTGCCCACCAGAAAGTTGTCTAGGCCACGCATCCGCAAAGTTCTCCAGTCCGACCAGTGCTAGCAATTCGTTGACTCGCGGCTGCCGCTCCGCTTTAGCGATACCCGCAATTTCCAAAGCAAGATCGATGTTCTTTGCCACTGTACGCGAATGCAGCAGATTAAAATGTTGAAAGAT
Organism: Tatumella saanichensis; assembly: GCF_000439375.1. GTDB lineage: Bacteria > Pseudomonadota > Gammaproteobacteria > Enterobacterales > Enterobacteriaceae > Tatumella > Tatumella saanichensis. The sequence goes on along the minus strand of NZ_ATMI01000040.1, from coordinate 99,348 downwards.
CATCCCTATCTGCTGTCTCTGGCGGCGTAATCCGCCGCGATTGAGTTGCGCAATATCCTCACCGTCAATCAACACCCTACCGGATGTCGGCTGCTCCAACCGGTTTAGACAACGCAATAAAGTACTTTTTCCCGCTCCGCTCCGCCCGAGAATACCGAAGATAGTGCCAGACTCAATCGACAGAGAAACTTCCCGTAGAGCCGGCTCCTCTCGTCCGGGATAATGTTTGCTGACTTTTTCTAGACTAATCATGCTGTGCATCCGCAACCGGAATGACCGAGCCTTTATACTGAGTGCGGATAAACTCAGCGACCTGTGGGGAAGTCAGGTCTTTCGCTAACTCTTGAATGCGAGGGTCATTTTTAAGCTCCGGACGGGTGACCAGTAGGTTGGCATACGGGTTATTTTTGGCCGATTCCAAGCCCAGAGCATCTTTTGCCGGTGTCAGGCCTGCTTCAAGGGCATAGTTACCATTGATGATGGCGGCATCCACATCATCCAGTGAGCGAGGAATTTGCGGTGAATCAACGGGGATAATTTTGATTTTTTTCGGGTTATCAATAATATCGGCCTGAGTCACCAGGGTAGAGGTGGTATCACCGGTCGCTTTCAGTCGGATAAGACCTTTATCCTGTAGCAGCCACAGAGAGCGGCTCAGGTTAGTAGCATTATCCGGTACCGCAATACTGGCGCCGACAGGTAAATCTGCCAATGATTTAACTTTATGAGAATAAATACCCAGTGGCTCAATATGCACCGCTGCCACCGACACAAAAGTTTTACCGAGCTCTTTCTCCTGTTCTTTCAAATAAGGCAGATGTTGAAAGTAATTGGCGTCCACTTCTCCAGAAGCCAGTAATTCATTAGGGTTAATACCACCACCGCTCATTTCAATAACTTTAAGATCTAATTTCGGATCGATTTTTTTCACATAAGCCAGAATTTCCGAATGTGGGACCGGATCTGCGGCAACACGTAACGGGGCGGCGTACACACTCTGTGCAACAAATAATGAGAGTCCAGCAAGAATAAAATGTGCGGGCTTGATCATGTCACTGCTCCTTATAGAGGTAAATAAGATTATTTATTGCGGTATTGTGAATAAAAACGATTGGCGACTTCCGGATGAGAACGTATACGTCCTTTTAAATAATTCCATCCGACCTCTCGTAATAACGGATTTAGCGGGTCACTGACGGGTCCACGGGCAGCCGCCGCCAGTTCACTAGGCAATTGATATATCGGTACAACCCTGTCCAGTTGTGCCCCGAGGAAAAATGCGACAGATAAACGCTGCTGCGTGGCTCGGGGTGAGATAACGCGATGGACTGTCGCCCGTAGATAGCCGTTGGTGGCCAGTTCCAGCAATTCACCGATGTTCACCACAAATGTCTCTGCCAGTGGTTGTACATCGACCCAGTTATTTGGGGTCACTTCCACTTGTAATCCACCCTGTTCATCCTGGAGAAGAAGGGTCAGAAAACCGGAATCTTTGTGTGCCCCTACACCTTGCCGGGATTCGTGTTGTGTCCTGCCCGGGTAACGAATCAGTTTGATATGTTCATTCGGTGCGTCACCGTACAGCTCATCAAAAGCATCGCGCGGCAGAGAAAGCGCCACCGCAAAAGCCCGCAGTAATTCCAACGCGACTCGCGTCATTTCCACCTGCCAGCGAGTCACAATAGTTTTCAGTTCGGGTAGCATGGCGGGCCATTGATTCGGCCCCTGCATCTTCCGCCAGAGAGGCGCACTAGGATCATTGTTGACCGGCCGATCGGCACCAATATCGAACTGCTCCCGAAAATCCGGCTGGCTGCGGGTAATCTCGACACCGGCACGGTTATAACCTCGAAAATGCGGTGAATTGGCCATTCTGACCGTCAGCTTATCGGCTTCCGGCAGGGCAAAAAAACGACGGGAAATTTGCTGCACTTCGGCACATAACTGTGAAGCAACACCATGACCTGTCAGATAAAAAAAACCGACCTCACGGGCAGCTGTTCTCAGTTGCGCTAATAATTCATTCCGTTGATCTTCATTACCCTTTAATTGTGAAAAATCAATAATCGGTAATGGCGTTTTAATAAATTCCGTCATGATGAACACCTGTCATATCACTCTAGAATTATCATGCCACTGCTGTTTTTCAGAGACTACCAACTAAATTATCTGACGATATACAAAAAAAAGAATAAATAAACTGTCGCAGAGGATGAGTTATTAAGGGTTATTTTTCCATGACCTTACGTCAGAATTAATGGCAATAGAGTACCGATGAAGAGTAATTATGGACGCGGGCGAATAGGACGACTGAGAACGCTGATTGTTACCGCGCGTCCTGCACATAGAGCCGAGGGAGGAACCCGAGCCAAGCGGAGAAACGGTTATCCGTCTCAACTTGACCCGAGGAAACGACTTTGCGAGGAACACTGAATGACCTCGCTGCCTTAACACTTGTTCAGTGACCTAGGCTCGCCATCATAAGCAAAGCTCCGTCACTGAACGATACCTCTAATCGTGACGAGTTTCCTGAGCCGCACTCTGACTAGAGTTCTCTGTCCGATTCGCCCAATAGATAAATAGCAAAGCAATACCCAAACAAACGATAGCGCCTAGCCGGTTCAAGGAGAACGGAATAGTGTGGTTGTCCAACCAGCCAAAGTTATCAATCATAATACTCATCACTAACTGACCAAAAATCACGGCCACGGTCGCAAGTCCGGTACCTATACGGCGTACCGCCAGCACCATGATCACAATGTAAGGGACGCCAAACATCGCTCCCGCCAACTGCCATTTTGGTACCGTTAATAAGGTCTGCGCATGACCATGGTCGAAGAAGAAAATCAATAATGCAGTGATCAATGCGCCCACCGAGAAGGTGAGAAACGCACACTTAAATACCCCGACCTTGCTGCCCAACTGACCATTGACCGCTGCTTGAATACTCAACATTGCGCCACCGATCACCGCCAGAATAATCATCATTATTGTCATCATCGGATTATCCCCTTGCCATAAAGAACAGCGCAGCGACGATAAAGCACAGCGCAATAATACGTTTACTGTTAGTTTTCCGGCGAACGTTGCCGAACATTCCGAAATGGTCGATCACCAGACTCTGGAAAATCTGTCCCGCCAAAATACCGATCATCGTGATGGCGATCCCTATTACTGGGGTCGCGACAGTCAGAATGATCACATAGCCCGCCCCCAATAAGCCGCCAATTAACTGTCCGCGAGGCTGCTGCAATAGAGAGGGACTATTTCGAGGACTAAAAAAGAGCATCAATAAGAAGGTCAGTGCTGAGCCCACCCCAAAGATACTCAGAGTCGCCCACAGATCGCCGACCTTGCTTCCCAGCGGTCCAAGTAATCCTGCCTCTGTCGACAGCCCCATCCCTCCAAGAATGACCAGTAGTAGGAATAAAAGTGGCATAACACATCTCTTTTGATTTTATGGAGGTACAGGATAACGTATGGCTATGATGAGAAAAATGCCATAATAAGATAAACACCTGTGCAGGAAGTGCATCAATGACTCATCTCAGCGATATTAGTCTGCGTTCTCTTAAATTATTCATCGATGTGTGTGAAGCATTGAATTTTTCGGTGGTCGCCCGCCACGAGGGGATCTCACCTTCCCAAGTCTCACGGATGATCCATCAGTTGGAAGATAGCGTGGGCCAACAGCTATTTTACCGCAACACCCGTGCCATTATCCCCACCGAAAATGGCCGCCAGTTTGCGATAGCGGTAAGACAAACCTTACAACAATTGGAAGAAGCCCGCCGCAGCATGGAAGAAGGCACCCGCGAGCCGTCCGGCCTAGTGAGGATTAATGCGCCGGTTTTTTTTGGTCAGCGCCATATCGCCCCACAGATAGCGGCATTGTCGGCTCGCTATCCTCAGTTAGATATCGAACTGACTCAGACCGATGATTACATCGACCCACATAAAGAAGCGACCGATGTTATTTTTCGTATCGGCACGCTCACCGATTCTTCTTATCATGCTCGCATTTTCGGCACACAGCATTATTATCTGGCGGCCTCGCCAGATTACCTTAAACAGCATGGTTCACCGCAGACGCCAGAACAACTCGCTGAACATGATTGTCTGGTTTACCGTGGTTCTTCTGGCCCCAACCGATGGCTGTTTCGCCAGCCACAACAGGAATGGGTCCACTATCCGCTATCCCCTCGACTGACCTCAAATAATGCTGAGACACTGCTGATCGCAGCATTACAGGGCATGGGTATCGTACTGTTTCCCGACTGGTTGCTGGGAGATAAACTTCAGTCCGGTGAGTTGGTTGGGATCATGCCCGCCTACACAGCCTCAATCACCACCGAGCCATTACACATTGCGGCACTCTATCCGGACTCTCGCCATCCACCGTTAAAGGTCAGGGCCGTTATTGATTATTTTATGACAGCTTTCGGTGAGCCACTCTATTGGCAAAAGGACCACCGATCCTAACCACGCCAAAACTATGGCCATCTTCTATTGAGAGATTAAATACCGGTGGTCGGTTTAGTTTCAGTCGGTGATAATATCTGAATAAATAGAGTTTTTTAATAATCACGACCCTATTAACTGTATTCATCTCAGTAACTTAATTTTAAACCTTTATAATAAATCCAGCCGCAACATAAAGTTTAAAGTTATTTATACGATTATTCCTAAGGAATAATCATTAATTTATCCTACAGTTATATCTGTAAGACAAATTAAATCAGCGATTATGAGGTAAATATGAGTAACGCAGAAACTCAAAAAACAACGACTGAGTTTTTAACCGATGTGACTTCACAGCTGAAAGAAATGCGCCACTACGCGCAGACCAATACCGAGACGCTTTCAGCCCAGTGGCTGGCCTTTGATGCCGGTGAGCATAAAAATAAAGACTACGCCGAACGGATTAATAATTTGCTGACATTACAGGGAAAACTGCTGGATGAACTTGAATCAGTGATCCAAGATATTGATATTGAAGTCAATCACATCGAACAGGAAAGTTAGTCCTTGTCCCCTGAAACCCACTTGGGTTTCAGGGGTTGCTCGCGCTATCCAGTTAAAGATCGTTGCTAACCTTCACCTTATCCGCACCAGGCAGGGTATAGACATTCTCTTGATACCACTTCTCAGAAAGCTTCGCCAATGTACCATCTTTCTTCAACGAAACTAGAATGTTATCTACTTTACTGATCAGCGTTGCATCTTCGCCTTTTTTATACAATACGACCGTCGGGAACAGTCCTATAGTCGCTGACGCTTTAATATTGAGCGGCACTTTCTTAATCAAAGAAAGATACCCCCCAATCGGATAGATCGCCGCGTCATATTCCCCGGACTCTACCGAGCGGAACATATCTAGTGCGGTTTCTTCGCCTGATGGTGTCAGCGTGATCGGCGTTGACGGATGCGTTTCATTATACTGTTCGATAACCGTATAGCGGGCATCATTGACATTAATCGGGTTTAGTTTTTTGTGTTTTTTCGCAATATCATCTAGAGAATTTATACTGTTATCGCCCTTCCTGACAATCAGCCGTAAGTCACTGATCCCGGTAGGCTGATGAGAATAATCAAAGCTTTTCGCACGGTCTTTATTCAAGTAAAAATGGTTGGCAGAGAGATCATAAGCTCCGGTTTTCAGTCCGGTAAGAATCGCATCCTGAGAGACGCTGCTGAAGGTAAATTTATACTCCGGCAGTTTCTTCTGGATAATTCTAAGCAGATCACCATCATAACCTGAGATATGTCCATTTTCATCTGTGAATGAAAAAGGATAATTATTATTATCCAATGCAACATTCACGTTCTTTGGTACAGAGCTAGCCTGAGAAAATGCTGATAACGTGAGCCCGGATAAAATAATGGTACCGGCCAGTATTTTTTTGAATGACATAATTTTTCCCTTAATATTTTACGAAGGTCTTTTTAATCAAAGTATCTACGGTTCTAGAAAAAATAATACCCATCACTGTAAATAAAACATACACAATCAGGTAGGAGCCAACATAATTAAAAGTCTGGGCTGAAATGATATTCGATTTAGTGATGACATCCATAACGCCGAGAGTGGAGGCCAATGCTGAGTCTTTAATTAAATCCATAATAACATTACAAAAGGCAGGGCTGTTATTCGCCATCATCTGCGGGAAAATGATCCGTCTGAAACTACTGAGTCGTGGCAGGTTAACGGTTTTTGCAGCTTCCAGCTGTCCGTGATCGACCGACAGCCACGCGGAACGGAAAAACTCAGAAAAATACCCGCTATAGACAAAAACTAGCGATGCAATCGCTGCAATCGTCGCAGGTAATTTCAGTTGCCAGGCAGAAATCCCATGTATATTAATGCTTCCCAGCACTGCTACCAAAATATAAGGGAGCGTATAAAACATCATATACATCAATACAATAACTGGAACCGATCGCGTCAAAGAAAGAAATAAAAACAGTATTTTTTGCACCAGCTTATGGGTCACATTCAAGCTGATGACACATACTGTACCGCCGGCTATAAGTGCAAGACATAGCGAGATGAAAATAATAGTGAGCGTTTCACCCAGGCCGCTCAGGATAAAAGGTGTCGATGAAAAGAGAAATGACTTATCCATACTGCTTACCTGCAATGACCTGATATTTTTTTTCTAGAATGTGCAGCACAGCGCTGATCAGCATACTCAGAAGCCAATAAATTAATAAAGTGCTAAGGAAAGCCTGAATTTGCAGCATTCCGTAACTGACATTCGAGATACGCTTTGCCAAGCCAAACACATCATTAATACCTACCAAATTCACAACTGATGTCATTTTAACTATGGTTATCAGTAAATTACCGAAATTTCCTATCGAGATCACACAGGCCTGAGGCAGAATAATTCTGAGAAAACCGGTCAATGGAGGAATATTACAGGCGGTGATAGCTTCCCTCTGCCCACTTTCAACAGACTGAATACCGGAACGAATAATTTCCGCGAAATAGGCTGCGGCAATAGTGCCGATAGCCGCAACGGCATACCAGCTATCGTTGACCGTCGAGATATCAATCCCCCAGTGTTGTAGTACAGACTTCCCGCCAAAGTAAAACAGCAAGATCATTATCGGGATTGGTGATGCCCTCATGACCTCCGTATACAACCGATAAAGTGGTTTACCGACGTACGGGCAGGTTCTAAGCGATAACAGAAGTAGGGCAAGCCCAACACCGCTAAGTACGGAAAACAGAATAATTTCTAGGGTGGTTCCCAGACCAAACACGAGTTTAAGAAAAACCTCTGCGAATGATTTCATATCAGTAATGCTTTATTTTATTCACAAAATGGCGGGTTCTTTCATGTCGAGCATCATGAAAAATAATCTGTGGCGTATCCGCTTCAATGATCTTTCCTGCTTCCATAAAAACTACTCTGTCAGAGATTTTTTCCGCAAAAGAAAATTCGTGAGTTGAAATAATCATCGTCTGACCAGCAGCAGCAATCTTCCTGATCAATTGCAAAACACCACCAATATTTTCTGGGTCCAGCGCTGAGGTTGGCTCATCCAGTAATAAGACTTCCGGTTGTAATGCCAGTGCTCGAGCAATACCAATTCGTTGTTTTTGCCCCCCAGATAAATTTATCGGATAATGCTGAGCTTTATCGGCCAAGCCAACATCATTCAGATATTTTTCCGCGATCTCCGTCGCCTGATTAGCAGGTATTTTTTTACCGTAAATAATCCCTTCACTAATGTTCTGCAATGCAGTCAGATTATTGAACAGATTATAACTCTGAAAAACCATCCCGGTTTTTCTGCGGATATTGATTTCCTGTTTTTTACTGTAACGCTCAAAGTTGATAGTAGAACCAGAAATCGTCAGTTCTCCGCTGTCCGCCGGAGAAAGCAGATTAAGGGCCCTCAAAAACGTGGTCTTCCCCGAACCACTCGGACCAATGAGGGTGATAATATCTCCCTTCTTGGCCTCAAGTGATACTCTGTCCAGGATCACAGCGTCGCCAATCCGGCGGGTCAACGCCTGTGCGGAAAATAGGATGTCTTGTCCCATTATCCTTTCCAACCCAGATCTTTCACAACATGCTGCATCAGTAGCTCAAGTGAGCGATTACTTACTTTATAATCTGGTTCAATCGTGTGTGACTGGAAGGCAATATGCGTGGCGCGCTCTAGCACGCTGTCTTCTGCCAGCAATACTTTTACTTGCTCAGGAGTCCCATAGTACGCGTCTTTTAAGGTAGTAAATTCATTTAATGCATAGTAATTTTGCGATGCTGGATCGGCATATTTCTGTTCAAACTGCCGGATAAAGTCATTAAGCCACTGCTGACCTTCACTATTTTCATCTACCACCAACACGGTGCGAGAAACCATTATCCGTGGCTCTGCACCTACCGGTAATGCCGCTAGATAGTGATCAATAATCCGGTGCTGCATCTCAGTAAGTGATTGCTCACTTCCTTTAACTCTTGGTTGGGTGCGGGATAACATCAGACCATATCCGGCCGCTCCGGCTAAGGCTGCTCCCTGGGTTGAGAAGGTTGCCAGCCAGGTTTTTTGGCTCAGTTTATCCGGCACCGGATATAATTGCTGTTTATTGTCCAAAATTTCTTGGAAACGGGTGAAGTGCTCAGTAAAGATGTCGCGGCGGTTTTCCGCATGCAGTCCAAAGCCTGCAAAGGTCGCATCAGTCGCACCACTACCGAGTCCTAATTCAAGACGCTGGTTATGCATCAGATTAAGTACAGTCGCATCCTCAATAACCCGCAGCGGATTCTCAAATGAAAGCGTAATAACCGCAGTGCCTAACGTAATATTTTGGGTAGCCTGTCCAGCTGCGGCAAGGAAGACAAATGGAGAAGGTAGACCGCCTTCATCGCGGTCAAAATGATGCTGAGCAATCCATGCATTATCGTAACCCAATTTCTCTGCCAGGATAATCTGTTCCAGTGCGATACGATAACGCTCTTCTGCCGTAGTATTATCTAGGAGTCGAGTCAAAAAACCTAATTTCTTTTTATTGCTTATTGAAGCCATCAGAATACCGTGAGCTATTTTTAAAATAATTAACACTGTTATTTTATTAAAAAATAACAGTGTTAATTAAAAAAGGCAATCTTATGGAAAAGCAATAATTTATCTATAGATAGTTTAATTATTTATTAGAAAATATATTCCATTACTGTCAGCCCACTAACGAAAGACATTTATGATTCATCCCATAAACATTAATGAACCCCTGATAATTGCCCTTTGTATTAATGTTGAAAGGATAATGGCCTCAGCGATTATTTTTCTCATTAACGGTGATTTCACCAGTTTCAGCCCGACAGCAGCGTTTAGGCGCATCCCAATCGCTCCCCTTCACCCAAATCATCCAATAAGTAAAAACTATTATCGTGCCCTTCACATACTATACCCCCATATAGTATATTGAGTGCTGATATCTTACTGTGAGTCGTGATCATGCCCTCTACCCCTGAAGCCAAAAAGAAAACCCTGACCCGTGTCAGACGTATTCGGGGCCAGATTGATGCCTTAGAACGGGCTCTGGATGAAGGTTCTGAATGCCGGGCAATACTGCAACAGATTGCAGCGGTCCGCGGTGCCGTCAACGGGCTGATGGCCGAAGTACTGGAAAGCCATATCCGTGAAACCTTCGAAGAGAGTGAAGCCGATAGCCGGCAGCTTAATACTTCGGTTAACGATACCATCGAGTTGGTTCGCGCTTATCTTAAATAGCCGTTCCCGTCATTTATTACAGGAAAACAGATTATGAAATCTCGTGCAGCCGTTGCCTTTGGTCCGGGCAAACCTCTTGAAATTGTTGAAATTGATGTCGCACCACCTAAGAAAGGTGAAGTGCTGATTAAGATCACCCACAGCGGTGTCTGTCATACCGATGCCTTTACCCTTTCTGGCGATGACCCGGAAGGTCTGTTCCCGGTGGTACTCGGCCATGAAGGAGCTGGAGTGGTTGTCGAACTGGGGGAAGGTGTCACCAGCGTTGAGGTCGGCGACCATGTGATCCCGCTATACACCGCTGAATGCCGCGAGTGTGACTTCTGTAAATCCGGTAAAACTAACCTCTGTGTAGCGGTTCGTGAAACTCAAGGTAAAGGGGTTATGCCAGATGGCACCTCCCGCTTCTCCTACAATGGTGAGCCACTCTATCACTACATGGGTTGCTCAACCTTCAGCGAATATACCGTCGTTTCTGAGGTTTCGCTGGCAAAAATTAATCCTCAGTCTAATCCGGAGCACGTCTGCCTGCTAGGCTGTGGTGTCACCACCGGTATCGGTGCCGTGCATAACACCGCTAAAGTTCAGGAAGGGGATTCTGTAGCCGTCTTCGGGCTGGGCGGAATTGGTCTGGCAGTGGTTCAGGGGGCACGTCAGGCAAAAGCTGGCCGTATTTTTGCCATCGATACCAATCCAGAAAAATTTAAGCTCGCCGAACAGTTTGGTGCGACTGATTTCATCAATCCCAACGACTATGACAAGCCTATTCAGCAGGTGCTGATTGAGATGACTAAATGGGGTGTTGATCACACCTTTGAATGTATTGGTAACGTCAATGTGATGCGCGCCGCCTTGGAAAGTGCCCACCGTGGCTGGGGTCAGTCCGTGATCATCGGGGTCGCGGGTGCCGGACAGGAAATCTCTACCCGTCCGTTCCAACTGGTCACTGGGCGTGTGTGGAAAGGCTCAGCTTTCGGTGGTGTTAAAGGCCGTACCCAGTTACCGGGAATGGTTGAAGACTCAATGAAAGGCAAAATCGATCTGGCGCCATTTGTTACCCACACTATGGGCTTGGGCGATATCAACAAGGCCTTCGATCTGATGCACGAAGGTAAATCTATCCGTACCGTTATCCATTTCTAAGAGTAACGCCCTCCGTTCACGGAGGGCGTTTTCCTCTATCCCTCTCTCACACCACTCTAACGACTAGACTGCACAAAAAGCGTACAGGAAGAGCACCAAGCTTATTGTGCTGGACTGAACAGTACCGCTATCTTCTGCAACTTTCGTTGCACACCCCTGAATCACCTCGACCTATTATGGTGCATTACTGCGGTTATATGATAAAAAAAACCAAAATTATAAAAATCTGCACCGGATGTTTCAGAAAAGACATTGTGGAAATTTTCTTAACTAACCGTAAGTTAACAGACGTTCATCCCTAGCTGTTTTATGACTATCTGGAAATGGCCTGAAACTTGCTAAGAAATAAAACTTTTGTTTCTTGCGGAGCTAATCTGATGAGTGACCAGCGCGATACTGGCCTGATGTACGGTCTTAATGAAAAAATACCGACTGTTCCTGCTTTATTTACTGCTATTCAACATATGTTGGCCAGTATTGTCGGCGTCATCACCCCTCCGCTGATCATTGGCAGTACTCTCGGCCTAAATCAATATCTCCCTTACTTGATCAGTATGTCGCTATTTGCCTCTGGCCTCGGCACCTTCTTACAGGCAGGGCGTTTTTTCTCTATCGGTGCTGGAATGATCTGCCTGCAAGGCACCAGCTTTGCCTTTCTCGGAGTGATTATCTCTGGAGGTCTGCTACTCAAAGGCCAAGGCGCGGCCCCGGAGCAGATGTTGGCGATGATCTTTGGCTGCAACCTAGTGGCATCGGTGATCCCGCTATTGGTAAGCCGCTTTATCCATCTCTTTTCACGGCTGCTGACCCCGCTGGTCACTGGCACGGTGATCGTCCTGATCGGTATTAGCCTGATCAAAGTCAGTATCACTGATTGGGCGGGTGGCTTTGGTGCGGCGGATTTCGGCTCGCCCAAAAATCTGGGAATTGGTGCCCTGACTCTGATGGTGATCGTATTGATGAACTGCAGTCGCTCCCCGTGGTTACGGCTCTCCGGCATTGTGACCGGTATCATTGCAGGTAGTGTGGTGGCTTGGCTAACCGGCAGTTTTCATCCGCAATTCAGTTTCAACGGCTCTTGGCTGGCTGTGCCGATGCCTTTCCGTTTTGGTATTGGCTTTAATATGAGTGTTTTTATCCCGATTGCGCTGGTGGCCCTGATTTCGATTATCGAAACTGTCGGCGACCTGACCGCTAACTGTATGCTGTCTAAGCAGCCGGTTGAAGGTCCCGAGTTTGAACAACGTATTAGAGGCGGCATTCTTGGCGATGGCGTCAGCTGTCTGTTAGCCGCCGTGTTCTCCTCATTCCCAAATACCACCTTTGCTCAAAATAACGGTGTTATCCAAATGACTCAGGTCGCTAGCCGTTATGCCGGCTTCTGGATAGGAGGGTTATTTGTGCTGCTGGGCTTGTTGCCGGGCTTCAGCCATGCGATCGAACAACTGCCTAATCCAGTGCTGGGTGGGGCTACCTTAGTCATGTTTGGAAATGTCGTCGCCGCCGGGATCCGTATTATGACCCGTGAACCGATCGATAGCCGCGGTATGTTGATTATTGCTATTGCCTTCGGTGTTGGGCTGGGGATTGAAGCGCAGCCAGATGTGATCAAACAACTGCCCGCTTTTGCCCGTACCCTGCTGCAAAGCGCTATCACTAGTGGCGGTATACTGGCCATCCTACTGAACCTTATCCTGCCACGTTCCAGAGGTAAGAAAGCCATTCCGGTGACGGCCGCTAGCCCTGAAACCGCCGCACTGTCAGGAGAGAAGCATGTCTGAGCACCCCGTTTCTGTGACTCGACTGTGGATCAAACACCCGCTGGCCTGTTTTACCGCCACACAGGCAGATGCCCGCGGCGGCCTAGTGATAGAGGGAGGTCAAATCGCTGAAGTACTGGCAGCCGGCCAGCAGCCGTCCAGTCCCTGTGATCAGATCTTTGATGCCCGGGAACATGTGTTGCTACCGGGACTGATTAATACCCACCATCACTTTTATCAGACCCTGACCCGCGCCTGGGGACCCGTGGTCAGTGAACCACTCTTTCCCTGGCTGCAACAGCTTTATCCAGTCTGGGCACGTCTGACACCGGAAGCATTAGCACTGGCCACCGAAGTGGCGATGGCAGAGCTGTTGCTGTCCGGATGTACCACCACCAGCGATCATCACTACCTGTTTCCCCAAGGAATGGAGGAGGCAATCGATATTGAAGTCGCTGTCGTGAATCGTCTCGGCATGCGTGCCATGCTAACCCGTGGCTCGATGAGCCTCGGGCAGGCATCCGGCGGTCTGCCGCCGGAACAAACCGTGCAAGATGCAGAGACTATCCTGCAGGACAGCGAACGGTTAATCGCCCGTTACCATCAGCGCGGTGACGGTGCTCGCATCCAAATTGCGCTAGCCCCCTGCTCACCGTTCTCAGTGACCACCGAAATCATGCGTGCCAGTGCCGCGCTGGCAGAAGAACAGGACGTCAGATTACACACGCATCTAGCGGAAACCTTGGATGAAGAAACCTTCTGCCAGCAACGCTTCGGCCTAAGAACCGTTGACTATCTCGAGTCCGTCGGTTGGCTCAGCGACCGCACTTGGCTGGCCCACGGTATCCATTTCAATGAGGATGAAATCGCCCGTCTTGGTACAGCGGGAGCGGCTATCTGTCACTGTCCAGTGTCGAATATGCGGCTGGCATCCGGGATCTGTCGAACCCGCGAACTGGAGCAAGCTGGAGCAGTAATCAGCCTTGGTGTGGATGGTTCGGCCTCCAATGATGCCTCCAATATGATGTATGAAGCCCGTCAGACCCTTTACCTACAACGTTTACGTTACGGTGCCAACGAGATCACGCCGCAGCGGGTACTCGGTTGGGCAACCCTGGGCGGTGCGCGGGCTCTGGGACGGGAAGATATCGGCCAAATAGCAGTAGGCAAACAAGCAGATCTTGCCCTCTACCGGCTGGATGAACTGCGTTTCAGCGGCAGTCACGACCCACTGGCCGCCCTACTGCTCTGCGGGGCTGAGCGTGCTGACCGAGTCATGATTGGCGGTGAATGGCGGGTCACAGACGGCGACATTGCGGGACTGGATACCGAAGCATTAATGGCTCGCCACCGGCAGGCAGCCAAGAAGCTGGTAGCTTTATAAAAATCCTCGGCAGGTTGCAGAATGCAATCGCCAGATAATAAAAAATGGTTTTACTTTTTAAGGTGAATAACTTATGCACAAGACTTTTCAGCCGTCGCGTTCTCATGGTTGGCAGGGCCTGATGGGCGCGGGTTTACTGGCTGCTTCTCTGGCACCGGCACTGGCTCATGCCACCGACAATACCGCAACGGCCAATGATTTCAGCGAAATCTTCACCAAAGGTAAGGTCAGTGGCAGTGTCCGCTCTCTGTACTACTCCACCCACAATGCTTACTTCGTCGATCACTATAATCAGGATACCGTCAGCTACGGTGGCTTTCTGAAATATGAAACCGCTCCGTTTGACGGCTTTAACCTCGGGGTCAGTGGCCTATTTGTACGCGGTATTGATCACGGAAATCCAGACCAGACAGTATCTGAACTGGCTGATAACCAGACCAATATCGGTGAGGCTTGGCTGCAATGGCAGGGAGATAATTTTCGTATTACTGCCGGAAACCAGCAGTTAGATCTGCCTTTCCTTGGTAATTATGATTGGCGTATCACCCCAATGCTCTACCAAGCGGTAGATATGCAGTACGGTCAGGGAGAGGATTTCCTGCGTGCCACCAAAGTATTCCGTTACAAGCCATGGGGCAGCGATACCCAAGGCCGCTACACCATGTATGATACCCAAGAATCAACGTCCGGCATGTGGTCAGTGGGTGCTGGACACCATCTCGATGCGGGTACAGCACACCTCAAAGGGGTTGTTTGGTACCAGAGCTACAGTGATTACAGCAATATTTTCTACACCGAAGGCCATTCCCGTTGGGATAACTTCCCGATGGCTCCGGACCTTGGCCTACAATATATCCGTGGCACGGGTAATGGCAAAAACCTGGCCGGTCCGGTTAACAGCAACAGCATTGGCTGGCAGGTTTCTCTGAGCCTGCTGCCACAGTTAAGCTGGAGCCTCGGCTATGATTATCTGTCCAACAATGCCAATGGCTACCAGTATCCTCTGGTCACCCCTTATGCGCATAATGCGTCCTCGGGCCCGTACTTTGCACAGCCATTCTTCACCAGTACTCAGGATCTGGGTAATGGCAACGCCTGGGCGACTAGTCTGAATTATATTTATAATCCGCATCTGACGGTCGGTACCCGCTACAGCTGGATGGATTTGACCGTTCCGGGGGCGAGCGGCAGCCTGCGTCAGTCTGAATACTTGGTCTACGGGATTTGGAATTTTGACGGTGTGCTGAAAGGACTGAGTCTGAATGACTTCTTCGGTGTACAGACCTCACCGATGTATGCGAAGAATTTCTGGCAGAACCGCGTCACTTTACAATACGATTTTTAATTATCCTGTGGCGGATACACAGTATCCGCCCTTCTTCTACTGAAGAGTCCAACCTACCCCACAAAATCATCACGCCATCATCACAATAATTCAAAAAAAGATTACACTGCCAGCGGGTGATCGCACAGGTCCGCCCCTGATTGACTATCATATGCTTAGGCCTCTTGTGAGCAAGAACAGTAATGTATCTGCCGAGGGCGAATACACTCTTTTCAGGAACAGACAATGACCCTATTAAAAAAACTGCCGGTAATGCTGGGCCTGCTGGCCGTCACGTCACTGGTCAGTAGTCAAGCACTGGCACACGCGCACCTCAGCACCAGTGAGCCAGCTCCACATAGCGTGCTCAGCCAAGCGCCACGGTCGATAACACTGACCTTTACCGAACAGCCGGAACCGGCTTTCAGTGGTATCGACTTACGGCATGCTGACGGTAGCCCAGTACAAACCGGTAAGCTAAGCACCGCGCCGTCCACAAATACGACCCTCACTCTGCCGCTGACTACCCCGCTGGCAAAAGGCGAGTATCAGGTTAATTGGCATGTGCTTTCAGTAGACGGACATAAAACCAAAGGCAGCTACAGTTTTACGCTGCGCTAATGATAAGGATGGCGTCTCCGCCAAAGAGGCGCCAGTTTTGAGAAAACAACAGAATGCGTTCAGTAGGTTTTACTACTTTTTACGCTTAAAGTTCACTTCAAATGCGTAGGCAATTTTCTGGAAGTTACGCTGATTAATCAGAGAAAGGTTGGTAAAACGCAGAGACATACGCTGCGTATAACCTGGATATTCCGGCAGCTCAGCATCCAAGTCATTCAGTGCCATCACTTCGATATTCGCTTTAAATTCGCCGTATTCACCAAGGGATAACAGCGCTTTTTTATAGACAGCACCGACTTTGACCTTTTCAGATAAAAGCTTGGGCGTATACACACCAACGCCGCCGACGGAAAAGTCGTAAATAATAAAAGGTTGTGGTGCACTCAGCCCAGCGACAGGCAGAGTCAGTGTAAAGTTTTTCCACAGTGGCAGCGGTACCCGCAAATTAATCCGACGCTGATAGTAATTAAACTGATTACCAATATCCCCTACCCATGACAAACCTGCTGCAGTGTCCTGCTCACGCAGACCACTCAGCGTAAAAATGACTTTCGCTTCCTGACCTTCGGCACTCAATACTAATTCTTCCGGCGGGCCGAGCTGTTCAGTGATAGGTCGGAGATGGATACGGCTTGATTCAACCCGCAGCAGTTCAAAGTCAGGTCCAGCCTCAGAGCTCAGTGTGAGTTGCTGCTTTTCTTTAAGCAGGGTCCGCAGAATAGCCACCAGTTCGAAACGATCGTTTTTTATTGTTTGGGGATCAGTGTCCAACCCTGTCATATAAAATAACCCTTCTGACTAAGCGAATGCATGGTGCGTAAATTGAGTTGAGCTCATTAGGAAGGATTCAACATCGTTCCTTGGCCCGGCTCTGGCGCTGTTCCCCTCCAGCGGAACATGCATTTTACCATAGTGAACTTAACGGCCCTACAACGGCACGGATAAATTATCAATTTATCTTATTAATTTTCCATCTTGTTTCTAACTATGCTCCCCGTCCCCTTGTCACTTTCCGCCAGACTATCACTCATATCAGCATATTAAATGTTCCGCCCCCCAACAGCGACCCTTATCCGGCCTAAATAACATTAAGGGAACTACAGGAAACTACCTTATGGGATATGAGGCTATAAGACTCACCGTGGAGTATCAGGAGACGCGGATACAACAACGCGAGATCCTTCTTCATTATCCGCGACCTGTTACTGCTGCAGAAGAAGCATCAACAGTTGCCGAGAGATGGCGCGAAGGGCAAACGGCACAGCAAGCATAAAGATGCTGGTGTTGCCTACACGAAATTATAGCATTAAATAACTAAACCTTTTTCTGATAACCGATGGTGGTACCTATCAGTTATAACATTTTAATTTATAAAAACTTTTGACGTTTATTGCTGTTCATAAAAAGCTGTCTAGTCGTTTTTTTTAAGCCTACAAATGTGTATATATAAACTGTTTTTTTATTCTTAAAAAATACTACGATTAGTCATTTATTCCTCCACTATCCGCCTTATCAGCAGTAAAAATGAATTTTTAATCATATCCGGGTGTTGTCAGGGTAATCGAAAAATGGCATGTTGACGCCCCCGGAAACGCCGCTATTGGCGTGATAAAACCCGGGGTTTATATTCTAATTGTTAAAGCAAGGGGAAAGCGTTGGACGCTTCAGTCAAACTATCTAAACAAAAAAACAGCGGCTCCGCAGCTCTGTGTTTTATCCAGATCTTTTCTACACTCGGTTTTGCTGTACTGTATTCCACCTTGGTGCTGTATGCGACCAAAAAGTTAGGATTCAGTGATTCCTCCGCGAATGCCATCATGGGCCTATTCGGTGCCTTTAACTATGGTCTGCACCTGTTTGGCGGCTATCTCGGTGGCCGTTATCTGAGTAACCGTAACCTGTTTGTACTGGGGATGGTGTTACAGGTAATCGGCTGTTTCCTGATTGCCAGCGCCGGTGTGACCGGACTTTACTGGGGACTGGCCCTGTTCCTAACCGGTAGCGGACTGAATGTTACCTGCCTGAATATGATGCTGACTCAACTTTTCACTCCAGAAGATGAGCGCCGCGAGAGCGCATTCCTGTGGAACTATGCTGGGATGAACTTGGGCTTTTTCATCGGTTTTACCGTTGCAGGCTACTTCCAGCTCGATGAAAACTACAAAGCGCTGTTTATGTTCGCTACCCTCGGCAATATCATCGCGATCCTTGCGACACTGCTCTTCTGGAAACAACTGAAAGATCGCGACACTCCGCTGACTTTGGTCAGCCCTGCGGTCTTCCGTAAACGCTTTATTACCGGTGTGGTGATCCTGCTGGTACTGTTGCCGATCATCCGTGTCATGCTGAACTATGCCGCGGTCAGCAGCTACTTTGTGATTGCTATCGGTATCGCCGTTTTTATTCTGCTGTGCATCATAACCCTGAAGCACCGTATTACTGGCGAACGTTCTCGTATGGGCGCCTATCTAATCCTGATGCTGGGTTCGCTGGTGTT
The DNA here is from genome assembly GCF_000439375.1 of Tatumella saanichensis. Lineage (GTDB taxonomy): Bacteria > Pseudomonadota > Gammaproteobacteria > Enterobacterales > Enterobacteriaceae > Tatumella > Tatumella saanichensis. The sequence continues at coordinate 80,872 of NZ_ATMI01000040.1, read as the reverse complement.
CTGGTCACTGTACCAGCTGGCCCCAATGGGTCTGACACTGTTTGCAGAGCACAATATTGATCTCAATGTTTATGGTTGGCAGGTTGCACCGCAGTGGATCCAAGACATCAATACCATTGTCATCGTCATTGGCGGTCCACTGATGGCAATGTTCTTTAACCGTCTGCGTGGTAAAGGTTTCCGTATTGATATTCCCTTGCAGTTTGCCGCGGCGCTGGTGTTTATCGGTCTGGGTATGTTAGTTCTGCCGCTGGGCATCTCACTGGCTGGCAGTAACGGACTGATGACCTTCAAATGGATTGTGATTAGCTACATTCTGCAGAGTATTGGCGAACTACTGATTTCCCCAATCGGCTACGCGATGATCGGTAAACTGGCACCAAGAGAACACCAGGGGCTGATGATGGGCAGTTGGATGATGGTGACCGGTGTTGCCTCGGTACTGGCGGATTACTTTTCCGGCATGATGCCTGACAACAGTAACACCACAGCAGTACTTACCAACCCGGGTTACAGTCATATCTTCAACCTGCTGGGTTGGGGCTCGGTGATCACGGCCGTGATCCTGGCGGTACTGATCCCGTTGTTACGCCGTCTGATTGCCACACCGTCAGCGGCAGCCTAATCCTTGGTAAACGACCCGGCCACGATGGCCGGGTTTTTTGATTACAATCCCTTGCGTCGCCAACGTTCATTTACCACCGCCGACAGCAACATCACCACCGCCGTAGCAATAAATACCGCTGGGATCCCCGCTCTGCCAGCGACCACGCCACCAAATAATGGCCCGCATACCTGGCCGACATATTGTGCCGAGGTCGAATACCCCAGTAACTTGCCACTATTACCGTTGTCAGCATGATGACGGATAATTGCCGTAATACAGGGCAACATTCCCCCCAACGCTAGTCCCATCAGAAAGCGTAAGCCAATCAGTTGCCAGATCGCCGTCACAAATGCCTGAGGGATCAGCAAAATACCGCACACGACCAAGCCGCTACTCAGTACCCGCCAGTGGCCAATACGATCCGCTAATGCGCCAATGCGCGGTGCCGCCAAAATACTGCCTAACGCTGTCGCTGCCATAATGATCCCAGCATACAGGGTGGCCTGCTGTAATGAGCCGGTAAAACGGGAAGCATAAAGCGTAATCACCGGTTCGACTGACATGCTGGCAAACACCAATAACATCCCCGACAACCACATGATTTTCACCGGTTGTGGGATCACGGTGACCGGCGGTGGCGCTTTGCCGGTTTTTTTCGGTTTACGCTCTTCACGTAATAAAAACAGGGTGCCAAGGAAAGCCACAAAGATAAGCGCACCGGTGAAAAAAAAGGTTTCCCGGATGCCAATAAGCCCCGGTAGGAAGCCCCCGACTAACGGCCCGGCAATATTCCCAGCCATGATCCCCGAAGAGAGTATCCCCACCGCCCAACCGGTTTTCTGTTTAGGCGTTTGTGCAGCCACCATTACCATCGATCCAGAAGCGTAACCGCCCAAGAGTCCCGCCAGCAAGCGTAATGCCACCAGCTGCCAAGGGGCCGTCGCCATCCCCATCAGTGACATGGCTATCGCCATCCCGAGGCTGGCTCGGATCAGCATTAACTTACGTCCGTATTTGTCCGCCATACGTCCCCAGATCGGCGCGGTCAGTGCGGCAGAGAAGAAGGTCGCGCCGTAGGCCAACGCAGACCATAAGGCAATGCTATCGGTGCCGTGCACCCCCATAGAGCTCAGATACAGGGGGAGAAACGGTAACAATAGACTCATTGCAATCAGAGTCGTAAACGAGCCTAACGTGCAGACCCAGAGATTACGCCGCCAGTGAATATCGCCTTCTACTGTACTCGCTGTACTGTCTGTCATTTCCGCCGCCCATAAATAAAAAGAGCCACTAGACTAGCCTGACAGTCACAGCAGAAGAAGAGCAGCTGAGATATTTACCTGCTGTAGCGGATTGTTGCAGCATTGTAATAATCAGCGGGGACGTAGCGCCTCTGTCAGCACATCGCATAATCGGCTAACTGGGGATAACGGGCTCTGCGAATTGCGCAGTAACATATAGCTCTGATATTCCGGTAATTGCCACTCCGCCAGCACCGGCCGCAGGATCCCCTGCATCAGTGACTGCTCAACCATATAGGTGGGTAGACAAGCAATCCCAGCTCCAGTACCGGCTGCCGTCAACAGTGCCATGCTGTTATTGGCACGAAAACGGCTAAATGGAGTGATCTGGACCCGTTTTTTTTCCTGACGGAAGGTCAATGCCGGTTGATGGGCAGGACCATGGAAAGTCAGCAGTGGGTGACGACTCAGGTCGTTAGGATGGCTGACCGGCGGATGGGTGGCCAGATAAGCTTCTGACGCATAAAGTCCGAAATGAATGTCCGATAACGGTCGAACGTTATTTTCTTCGGGCATCTGCGGGCGGACGACAATCGCCATATCGATATCTTCGTTGACCATGTCTGGCGTCCGATCACTGAGATCTAAGTCGACATGCACATGAATATTGTGCTTCATAAAGGGTTGTAGCAATGGGACGATCACCTGACAGCCATAGGTTACCGGCGCCACGATCCTCACCTGTCCTTCCGGCTGAACATGCATCTGGCGGATAAAATCATCCGCTGACATCAGCTGCTGCGAAATCGCCTGACAATAGTGATAATAACGCAGTCCGCATTCTGTTACCGTTACCCGTCGGGTAGTACGGTGCAGCAACTTCATTGCCAGCCGAGTTTCCAAGGCGGCAATTTCGCGACTGACGGTCGCGGTGGAAATGCCCAATAACCGAGCAGCCTGACTAAAGCTGCTTTGCTCGACAATTCGTGCAAAGATCAACATCGCCAGTAAATTTTCACCCTGCTGCATGCTGCTTCCTCTCTATTTGTCCCTAACTGGTCACCGATGTAACTGTTCTCTCTCGCTCTGCCTTAGGACTGTGATTAATTTTTTATTGAACAAGTTGCCCAGGTTAATCATATAAAAAACTTATGTTTAATCGATTAAAAATACCCCTGCTGCGCAGGATTTTTCAGTGACGGATACTGAGATCTCCTGCTCAGTTTATCTACCGTCGCCAACCCAAATTTTCCACTGAATGGATAAACCGTATTACCTTTTACTCAAAGAGTTCCTCAGCGTCGCTTTTAAAATGTGACAAAGATCACAATATTGATGATATGGACTGCAACTGTTTTTAACAACTGTGAGGATTATCGTTTTAGTGACGTATCATATCCGGCATGATCCTTGCGTACAGAAAAGTAAAGTTACGCTCTATCTGTATGGTTTGGTTCACTTTATCGGTACCTTCTCCCAGGTATAATCTTTTAGCGTTCAGCGGGCGATAAATATAAAATGAAATATAAAATAATGATGGCAGCAACACTTCTGGTAGGCTCTGTAACCGGAAGCGCGTATGCAGCAGACACTTCCCCACAGTATGTTTCTGACTGGTGGCATCAGAGCGTTAACGTTGTCGGTAGTTACCACACCCGGTTTGGGCCAAAACTGAATAACGATTTATATCTGGAATATGAAGCCTTCGCCCATAAAGACTGGTTCGATTTTTATGGCTACGTCGATGTCCCTAAATTCTTTGGCGCCGGTAACGGTAATGACACCGGTATCTGGGATAAAGGCACAGGCTCGCCGTTATTTATGGAAATTGAACCGCGCTTTTCCATTGATAAACTGACCGGTACTGACCTGTCCATCGGTCCGATTAAACAATGGTATTTTGCCAACAACTATATTTATGACATGGGGCCAAATAACGCGAACCGTCAAAATACCTGGTATATGGGTCTGGGAACCGATATTGACACCGGCACCAAACTGAATTTATCCCTGAACGTCTATGCGAAATATCAATGGCAGAACTACGGTGCCGCTAACGAGAATAGCTGGGATGGTTACCGCTTTAAGGTGAAATATATGTTACCGCTGACCACCCTGTGGGGCGGTAACCTGGCCTATATCGGCTTCACTAACTTTGACTGGGATTCTGATCTCGGCGAGAAATCCGGCCCAGTTCGTACCGGTAACTCGATTACCTCCAGTCATATTTTATCCCTGTCCTATGCACACTGGCACTACTCGCTGGTTGCTCGTTACTTCCATAACGGCGGACAATGGGCCGATGGCAGCCAACTTAACTTTGGTAATGGTGATTTCACGACTCGCAATACCGGTTGGGGGTATTACGCCGTGGTCGGTTACAGCTTCTAATTTTAGTTTTACCGCGCTGTTTATTCAGCGCGGTATTATTATCCTACGCGGTTATTAGCTGCGTCACCTCTCAGCAATAAAAAGATCCTACCCATAAACCTGAGTTAATCTCGTTTTTTTCTCTAGCTTCGTCTATTCTGCTTTTTCGTTCCCTGTTTATCCGGATAATTAAATCACTAAAACGATAAACAGTATTATCTAGACAGCATCACTGAGGTTAGTTCGTTATGTCAGTTTCAGGCCCCCCTACAGAATATTCCGCTAATTCACGCGCAGTGAAGACCACAATCGCTGGCCGCATTGATGCATTACCTTCTAGTAAAAGCTTGTGGAGTTTTATTTCGCTATTAGCCCTTGGTGGTTTCTTTGAACTCTACGATCTCTTTGAAACGGGATATATCAGTTCAGGTTTACTGAAAGAAAAGATATTTCATCTTGGCAATGAGGGTACCTTAGGGTTTTCTGATCAAGCGGCGTTTGCCTCCGCCACCTTCCTCGGGCTGTTTATCGGTGCCAGCTTGCTGGCAAAATATGCAGACCGTTTTGGCCGCCGTCTGACATTTATGTGTGCATTGGCGTGGTACGGGGTGTTTTCCCTGATCATGGCTTTTCAGAATACCGCTGAAGGGGTCATTCTCTGCCGCCTACTGGTCGGTGTTGGGCTCGGGGTCGAACTGGTGACCATCGATACTTATCTGTCTGAATGGATGCCATCCCACTTGCGTAGCCGTGCTTTTGCCTTCTCCTTTTTTATCCAGTTTCTATCGGTACCTGCCGTGGCGTTGATATCCTGGTGGCTGATCCCGCAGACGCTGCTGTCACTGGAAGGCTGGCGCTGGGTGATCATTGCCGGAGCGATCTGCTCACTGATTATCTGGACTATCCGCCGTAAACTACCGGAATCCGCCCGTTGGCTGGAGCAGCAAGGACGTCTTCAGGAAGCCCATCAGGTACTGAGTGCCATGGAAATCCGCTGCGGTATCACCCCGCCGACCTTGCAGGAAGTGACTCAGCAAACCGCAATACCCCGTCAGGGTAAATTCCGTGATATCTGGGCACCGGCATGGCGTAAACGCACCTTGATGCTGATGGTGATGAACTTCTTCCAATCGATCGGCTTCTTTGGTTTCGGCAACTGGCTACCAGCACTGCTGTCTGGTAAAGGCACGACCCTGACGCACAGTCTGCTGTATGCCTTTTTCATCACCCTGGCCTATCCGCTCGGCTCACTGATCTGCAGTCGCTACGCAGATAGGATCGAAAATAAGTGGCAGATCGTTCTGTCCTCGCTGATGACCGTCATTTTCGGCACTCTGTTTGCGCTCGTTACTCAACCATTGCTGTTGATCCTCTGCGGTTTCCTGGTCACTTACTCTAATGCCTGGCTAACGTTCAGTTATCACGCTTATCAGACGGAAATCTTCCCAACCTATATCCGTGCTCGTGCCGTCGGCTTCTGTTACTCCTTAAGCCGCCTGTCAACGGTATTCAGTAGTGTGATTATCGGCTGGATCCTAGCCTATGCTGGCAGTCAGGGGGTGATCGCCTTTATCGTGCTGAGTATGCTGATGGTGATGTTATCTGTGGGGATTTTCGGGCCAAAAACCCGTGGATTGGATCTAGAAAACATCTGATTTTGTTAAAAAATAACGGGTGGCCTCCCTGCCACCCGTTACCGACATCCTGTCTACAGCAACCGCTTACTGCTGTGGCTGCTGTTTCAGTCCTTTGATGGTATCACTTCCTGTTTTACCTTTTACCTCTGCAGATTTACGGATATCGGCAACCTGGCTAGCGGTCACAGTACCAGCAGCATTATTGCCCCAGCTGCTGCGCACAAAGTTAGCAATATCGGCCACTTTCTGGTCATTCAGACGCCAACCGAATGCGGGCATCGTGATAGCCGATGGCGCACCTTGCACCCCTGGTAACGTATCTCCAGTCAGAATGATATGGATCAGTGATGTCGGATCTTTATCCAGCACCACAGGATTTCCTTTCAGCGCTGGGAAGAAACGGGTATAGCCGTTACCGTCGGTTTTATGGCAGGCAGCACAGCTGTCAACATAAGCCCCAGCACCGGTCATGTGATCATCCCCTTTCCACAACGCCTGTGCCACCGAGTCATCTCCCTTGAATGGTGTCTGGTTCGGCTGGTTCGGGCTCAAGGTTTTCAGGTAGGCGGCAATCGCATGAATATCACTGTCGCTCATATATTGCAGACTATCCTGAACCACCTGGGTCATACCACCGAAAGCGGCTGTGTGGTCATTACGGCCATAACGTAGGAACTGTTCCAGATCCTGAGTACTCCAGCGTCCTAATCCATCCTGATTATCACCACGCAGATCAACCGCATTCCAGCCATCGATAGGTGAGCTACCGCCGGACAGGTAGGCCGTGCCGTCGCTGTTATTTAGGACGTTTTCCTGCATGGTCATCGCACGCGGAGTATGGCAGGCACCACAGTGTCCCAGCCCCTCAACCAGATACTGACCCCGGGCAACCACTGGGTCTTCACCCGCAGCTGCGACGACCGGTTTAACCTCCGGCGCAAATAGATGACGCCAGATAGCCAGTGGCCAGCGCATCGATAGCGGCCACGGGATATCGGTGGCACGATCTTTCTGAGCAACTGGCTGCACACCCTGCATAAAGTAGGCATAGAGCGCATGCATATCCGCATCACTGACCGAAGCGTAAGACGGATAAGGCATCGCCGGATACAAGGTTTCACCGTTTTTCGCGATCCCCTGACGGACAGCCTTCTGGAAGTCGTCATAACTGTAATTGCCGATACCGTCTTGCTTATCCGGCGTAATATTAGAAGAATAGATGGTACCGATTGGCGTGGTCATTGCCAGTCCGCCGGCAAAAGGTTTCCCCCCTGGGCTGGTATGACAGGCCACACAGTCCCCGGCGCGGGCCAGATATTCACCCTGCTTCACCAAATCCTGACCACTGGTGTCATCGGCAAAGGCTGAGAAGGCAACCGAGCTCAGCACCAATGCTAATAATCTCATTTTCATCGTCTGCGCCTCTTATGCCTGAACCAGTGGACCTGGGTTCTTCAGATACACCTCACGGATCGCTTTTGCTGACCAATAAGTCAACGCGGCGACCATTCCGGTAGGGTTATAGCCCAGCCCCTGTGGGAATGCTGACGCTCCGGGAACAAACACGTTTGGTACATCCCAGCTCTGCAGATAACGGTTAATGGCACTGGTTTTCGGATCCGCCCCCATGATCGCGCCGCCGTTCATGTGTGTGGTCTGGTACACCGTGGTATCAAAATGAGTACCGGGTGTTTTCGGACCGCCCATAATCACCTTAGGATTCATCGCCTTAGCAATGTTGTTCATTTTAGAGAACATAAACTGCGACATTTTGATGTCGTTTTCTTGCCAGTCGAAGGTCATACGCAGCAACGGTTGACCGTAGGCATCTTTGTAGTTCGGGTCCAGATCCAGATAGTTAACACGGTAAGACTGGTGAGCACCATGAGTATCCATGGAAACATGGTGGGTATAAGTGTCCGCCACTGCCGCTTTCCACTGGCTGCCCCAGGCTGGCGTCCCCGGAGGCGTCGGCAGACCGGAAACCGGTTTGGTTCCCGCCTGGTTTACCCACAGCGGAGATCCCCCGACGAAGCCATGAGGCGCGTGATCAAAGTTATCGGCGTTGAAATCATCGACACCTACTCCAGCACCGCCTGCTCCGATAAACGGGTTGGTGGTGGTATTCTTGTCAAACAGGGCTTTCAGGGTACCGATATTCTGGTAGGCAAAGTTACGGCCAACCACACCTTCATTGGTGATTGGGTTATAGGGCTTACCGATCCCAGAGAGTAGCATCAGATGCACATTGTGGAACTGGAAGGCAGACAGGATCACCAGATCCGCTGGCTGCACTTGTTCACGACCGCTCGCATCCAGATAGGTCACGCCAGTGGCATGCTTTTTATCATCAGTCAGATTAACACGTAGCACGTAAGAGTCATTACGTAGTTCAAATTTCGGTTCCTGACGCAGCGCCGGCAGGATATTCACATTTGGCGAAGCTTTGGAGTACATGTAGCAAGCATAGCCACTGCAGTAACCACAGAAGTTACACGGCCCCATCTGAGCGCCATAGGTATTGGTATAAGGACCAGAAGTGTTGGCTGAAGGCATATCATACGGGTGATAGCCTACTGACTCTGCCGCTGCGGCAAATAATTGTGCGGAATAAGTGCGCTGCTGGGCTTTCAGCGGGAAGTTATCTGAGCGATCCGCCGCAAACGGGTTACCGCCCTTGCCCTTACCCACCAGTTGACCTTTCACTGTCCAAGCGGTCCCGGAGGTACCGAAGACTTTTTCCGCTTTGTCGAAGAAGGGTTCCAGTTCATCGTAGCTGACGTCAAAATCCTGGATAGTCATCCCGTCAGGGATAAAGTTTTTGCCGTAACGCTCTTCATAGTGACTACGCAGACGTAATTCTGCTGGGTCGACACGGAAATGACACCCTGACCAGTGTAGACCCGCGCCTCCGGTACCGGTTCCAGGGAGAAACGCATTCAACTGACGATAAGGAACGGCGGTCTCTGAATAGGTATGACGGACTGTCACGGTACTCTTAGACAGATCCTGGAACAACTTTTTACGGACGTTGTAGGTCAGTTCATCGATAGATTGCGGATACGCCCCGTCAGGGTAAGTATCACGCTCTGGCCCTCGTTCCAGTGCGACCACATTCAAACCGGCCTCGGTCAGTTCTTTTGCCATAATGGCTCCGGCCCAGCCGAAGCCGACGATGACCGCATCTACTTTTTTTTGTTCGTTGGCCATAATTATGCTCTTTCTCCGCGAATGGATACCGGTGGCAACGGATAATGCTCACCGCGGGTCACCCAGTCCATAAAGTCCGCACGGGCACCTGGGAAGTTGATCAGTTTCCAGCCCACCAGCCCTTGATTACCACCATGGATCGGGTCACTGAAAAAACCTTCGCGAGTATTCTGTAACAGGTAAGAGAAGAACAGTGAACTCGGCAACTGGCTGAATTTTGCATCGCCGCTTTCGAAGGCTTTCAGCAAGCTAACCTGCTGCTCGGCACTCAGGTCGGCAAACACCTTCTGATGCTGCTGCTGGCTGTAAGTGTTAGCATCGGCGATCCCCAGCCGGTAAATCTGGCGTGGCACCAGCGGTAACTGATAGCCCAGGGTTTTCGGTGCATCGGGCGTAAAAGGCCCTTGCATATACCAAGTGGCACCGGTGGCATACGGAGTATTCATCTGACGATCGATATACTCTGGCACACCCGCTTCCAACGCCCCCGGCCCGCGGTCATCCGCCGGGATAAGATGGCCAACTGCCGCTTTGATAAAGGCGTATTCTTCGGCGGTGAACCAGGTCGGATCGTAGGCCCGGGGATGTTGTGGCCCATTGGTGGTATTATCTTCGGCCTGCGCGGCCGGGCTTAAGGCGAGTGAGCCAATAGCAGTACTGCCTACCGCCATTGCTGGAGCGAGTGTGATCGTTCTTAAAAGAAAATCCCTGCGCGACTGGCTATTCTTATGTTCTGACATGACATTGCCTCAGTACCACATATAATGCAGCATGAAATGTTAAACTTTAAACAAGTGTTTTTATGTTAACAGTAACCCTTACAAAACATTGTTACCGGTAACAATTAAACATAGTGTACACCTGAAACTCAGGGGCATCAGTAGATAAAAACATTCAATTACGATTTTTTTTAACATCATTCCCCGAATAGCGCTATGTAAACGGTTACATAGGGGGCCGACTGTCATCGTCAGAAACAAGAGACTACAGACAGTTAACAGACTTTCGCGCTATAACAGGACAAGACGGATAATGGAGTAGTTATGTTTAAATGTTTTTTCCCGAGACCTGGCCTCTTTTTCTCCAGTGCTGCGGTTTGGAGCCTAGTCGCCATCCTGTGCTGGTTTTTCTTCGGTGAGTCGGCGTTGTCACACCTCCCTTCATTGGCACAGGCAGCAGCAAGCCCTTTACCGAACACAGTGTTTCGCTTTATTCACCTCAGCCAGCTGTGGTTCTACCTCTATTTCTGGGTTGCCACCGCCCTTTTTGCCTTCGCTTGGCGGTTGGTCGACAACCACCCTTGGCAGCTATGGTCAGTATGGGGATCAGCGCTGATCATCTTCACGACGTGGTTTGGTGTCCAAGTAGGGGTCGCCATTAATGCTTGGTATGGCCCTTTCGGAGATTTGATCCAGAAAGCCCTGACCAAAGCAGGTTCGGTACCCATTACCGTTTTCTATCGCGAGATGATTGCCTTTCTGGGGATTGCGCTGCTGGCCGTGGTGATCAGTGTGATGAACTCATTTTTTATTAGCCACTGGGTGTTCCGCTGGCGTACGGCGATGAACAATTACTATATGACAAACTGGCAGCGTCTGCGTCAGGTTGAAGGGGCAGCACAGCGTGTGCAGGAAGATACCATGCGTTTCGCCAGCACCATTGAAAGCTGGGGTGTCAACTTTATCCAAGCCATTATGACGCTGATTGCTTTCCTGCCAGTACTGGTGGCGCTGTCTACCCACGTTAAAGATATTCCGTTCCTCGGTAATATTCCTTATGCATTGGTAATCATCGCCTTGCTGTGGTCACTGTTCGGCACCGCCTTATTGGCCCTGGTGGGGATCAAACTACCTGGACTGGAGTTCCGTAATCAGCGAGTGGAAGCCGCTTACCGTAAAGAACTGGTATACGGTGAAGACAATGCTGACCGCGCGACACCGCCAACGGTGCATGAACTGTTTAGCCGAGTGCGCTATAACTATTTCCGGTTATATTTCCATTATCTGTATTTCAATATCGTCCGTATCCTTTATCTGCAGGTCGATAATGTGTTCGGATTGTTTGTGCTGTTCCCGTCGATCGTTGCCGGAACCATTACCCTCGGGATCATGAACCAGGTCTCCAACGTGTTTGACCAAGTACGTTCTTCCTTCCAGTATTTGATCACCTCGTGGTCAACGCTGGTGGAACTGATGTCGATTTACAAACGTTTGCGCAGTTTTGAACAGATCCTGCAGGATAAGCCCCACACTGAGATGATGCACGACGCCGCAGAATAAAGGCAGCTCTGCCAGCCTGTCCTGAGGAGACGTCGGCAGACCGGTGAAATTTGACGGTCAGGTAATCTTTGCCTCCGTTAATATAACCCTCACAGAGCGGTCTGGGGGCTTTCCTACAGACCGCCTTACACACTGGCTTTACACGGAATACTGACATGTTAAAAACCGGACTTACTGTCGTCGCTGGCGGGCTGCTAAGCGCCCTCATCTCGACGAATAGCTTTGCCGAGAGTAGCACCATTAAGCAGTTACCTGTGACAGCCATTCATCCGACACAACCGGCAGTGGGCTATGGGGAAATACTGTATAAGGTCGCCCGCTATCAGGCTAACCCACACTCTTTATTTGACAGTTTCTGTGAGAATAACGGTGCCGGTAAAGTGCGGCACTTTGATGCACATTCACAGATTGCCACCCCCGCTAGTTTCAGCTGCCAAGCCGCTGATGGGACCTATCCTCAGGCAGTGAAAAGTGCGGTAATTGCTCCAGACCATCAGGTTTATCTGACTGACGGCCATCACACTATCAGTGAGTTCCGCCGTATTGCCGGCGACCATGACTTCCGTTTCAGTGTGCGTATTACCAATGATCTCAGTCAGCTGCCAAATATGGCCGCTTTCTGGCAGTGGATGGTGCAGCATAACCAGACATGGTTGAACGATCCGGCGGGTAACAGCGTACAGCCGGCCAATCTGCCGCAGCAGGTCAGCATGCAAACAATGCAGGACGATACTTACCGTTCAGTACTGTATTTCCTACGCTCGGTGGCCTATAAAAAGCCGAAGAATGCGCCACCCTTCCTTGAATTTTACCTTGGGGACTGGTTACGTCATCACCAGCCAGCCACCGCGGCGGATCTAAAAACCGAACAGGGCTATGCCGCGTATCTGGCTCGTGCCGCATCGGCATTAACGGCTGCGGATGGCAGTCAACACAGTACCTCATCGCCGACCTCACCGACGTTAGATCAACTGGGTAAAATGGCCAAAGTGAATCAACGAAAACTGGCTAAATTGAGTGTCAAAGGCGGAAAATTGGCAGTGATGTTCAGCGAAATGCCGTCATCATCTTGATGCGGATATCAGGGGGCCACTGCCCCCTGATATTCCTTACAGGCTAATACGCATCACCTGATCATCCGCAGTAGCAGGTTTATCTCGGGAGGAAGGTTGTTTCACGGTCACATAAAGGGTGTTACCGTCCGCAGACAGAGCCAGGCTGTTAGGCAGTCCCGGTGCGGTGACGGTTTGCTCAACCTTATAGCTGTTAGCGTCAATAATACTCACCGTCCCAGCTTGACGGTGGGTCACGTATAGCTGCTGGCGCTGAGGATTAAATAATACGGCCAAGGATGCCGGCACCGCAATCCGTGTCACCAGTTTGTCATTACGAGTATCGACCACCAGCACGCCCGCCTGCTTATAATTACTGATAAACAGCTTTTGCCCCGCTTGATCAAGGGTAATATTCAATAATGCGTTATCACCGGCAACGCCCAAGTTAACACGCTTTATAATTTTATCCGTACTAGTGTCTATCACCACCAGTTCCCCGTCACCGTTAGACAGGTACAAACGATGATTTTTACTATCCAGAGCCAAGCCTGTTGCAATCTTACCGGTGCCCTTAATGGTATTTAATAATTTCAGAGTATGGGCATCCAGCACCCACAGTACGCTGTCAGCCCCAACACCCGGGACGTATAAACGCCCATTGCTGCCGTCAGCAATAAGCTCACGGACCTGCAGCGGTTTAACAGTTTCACTGCGCTGACGGTCATCCAATACTTGGTACGCAAGCTGACGGCCACTGGCGGTATCTATAGCGGTTACAGCACCTTCTCGGCTATTTCCCAAGTACAGCAATCTGCCATCTGGCGACAGGGCGACACCGAACGGCTTATGTGCGTTATCCAAGGTACCTTTCACTGCCAGGGTTTGCGGATCGAGATGATAGACTACACCACCCAGCTGATCTCTGGCTCCAGAACCGGCGACCCACAGTGCATTATCTCGGGCACTGTAAGCAAGTTCGTAAAGTCCCTTACCCACCGGCTGAGCGCTAACCTTGGCTTGCTCAGCAAAACTACCTGCCGAAAAGAACGCTACACTTAACAGCAGGGAACCTAATAACGTCTGACGATTTACCATAAGCTGACTCTCTCCAGTGAGACACCGCATCGCGGCGCAAAAGTTAAATGATACTCTTTGTGATAAAGATTATCATTTACACTAAAAATAGGAAGTTTTTTATCTTGTCAGACAGGGGAGAATGAGTAGAAAGTGAGTGATTACCGACCTTTCCTGACAGGGATAGTCAGGGAAGGCCGATATAGACCGTCAGCGACTCAACGCTGCCGCCAGCGCAGGACGGATAAAGCCGTGATGCTGTTTCAACAATTCAGCCGCCTGACCAGCATCCAACTCGGCTAGCAGCATCACAATAGCGGTCTTACAGTGGCGGTTACAAGCTGCCAGCGCTTGCTGCGCCCGTTGCGGGCTGCAGTCCGTCGCCTGCATCACAATATTCTGCTGGCGTAGGATCAACTTGGCATTGGTGGCTTCCACATCTACCATCAGGTTACCGAACACCTTACCGCTGCGGATCATTGCGCCGGTAGACAGCATATTTAATACCAGTTTCTGCGCCGTCCCTGCTTTCATCCGCGACGAACCAGTGACCACTTCCGCCCCCACTACCGGTGTCAGGGCGATATCGGCCTGGGCCACCATTTCACTATCCGGATTACAGCTTAGCGCCACGGTCGTCGCACCACATTGCCGCGCAAATGCCAATGCGCCCAGTACATAAGGCGTTCTGCCACTGGCCGCAATTCCCACCACTACATCCTTGTCACTAAAACCGATAGCCTGCAGATCGTCGGCCCCCTGCTGACGGTTATCCTCAGCATTTTCGACTGCCTGCAAGATGGCTCGGTGGCCGCCGGCAATCAACCCGATCACTTGTTGTGGGTCGGTACCAAAGGTTGGCGGGCACTCACTGGCATCCAAGATCCCCAAACGTCCAGAGGTACCCGCCCCGCAATAAATCAGTCGGCCACCTTCAGCAAAGGCCGCCACAATCTTATCTACCGCTAGCGTAATTTGCGGCAGGATAGCTTGGACTGCCGGTGCCACTTTCTGGTCTTCACGGTTAATGACCGCCAGCATCTCGCCGGTGGTGAGCTGATCGATGGCATCACTGGCTGGATTACGCCCTTCAGTGAGTAAAGTATTGAGATTCAGAGTCATAACGAGATCCGCTGCTAAGTCAGTACAGACTTCATCATAAAGCAGTGAACGGCGGGGAGAAAGCAGCTTCGGGGGAGAGTAAAAGCAACCCGCTCTCCGTAGGGAGAGCGGGATAAAACAACAGTCGTTAGTTATCGGCTAACAGATGAGCTTTCATTTTCTGCTCATAGTCACGGGCTTTCGCTTTATCGAACTGCCCTTCCCAGCAGGAAATCACTAATACTGCCAAGGCATTACCCACCACATTCAACGCAGTACGAGCCATATCCATAATACGGTCAACACCGGCAATAAATGCCAAACCTTCCAGCGGGATACCGACGCTACCTAAGGTGGCCAGTAACACCACAAAAGAGACCCCAGGGACACCGGCAATGCCTTTTGAGGTCACCATTAACGTCAATACCAGCACAATCTCTTCGCTCAGTGACAAGTTGATCCCGTAGAGCTGCGCAATAAAGATAGCCGCGATACTCTGGTACAGTGTCGAACCGTCGAGGTTAAATGAGTAGCCGGTCGGTACTACGAAACTAGTGATTGATTTCGGCGCACCATAGGCTTCCATCTTCTCCATAATACGCGGCAGTACCGTTTCTGAACTAGAGGTCGAGTAAGCCAAGATCAGCTCATCTTTCAGGATGCGCATCAGGGTAACAATGCGCAGGCCACAGAAGCGCGCCACAATCCCCAGTACCACAAAGGCAAACAGCAGAATAGCCACGTAAACCAGCCCGACCAGCTTAGCAAGCGGTAACAGCGAGGCAAAACCGAAGTTCGCCAAGGTGACAGTGATCAGGGCGAATACACCGATTGGTGCATAACGCATGATCATGTGGGTCACTTTAAACATGGTTTCTGAGACTGAGCGGAACACCGTTACCAGTGGATCACGTTGTTCCGCTGGCAGTGCAGACAGACCCATGCCGAACAGTACCGAGAAGAAGATGATTGCCAGCATATCGCCGTTCACCAGCGAGGCAAAAATATTCTGCGGGATCACCGATAGAATGGTGGTGATCAGGCTGTGCGGACCGTTTTGAACCTGGGCCGTGGTCGCTTCATATTTAGAAATATCCACGGTACTCAAGGTCGACATATCGATACCAGTACCAGGATGGAATACGTTCGCCAGGGTAATACCCAGTACAATTGCGACCGTGGTGATCACCTCGAAGTAGACGATGGTTTTTACGCCAATACGCCCTAGCTTTTTCGCATCGCCGACCCCTGCGATGCCGACAATCATGGAAGACACCACAATCGGCACCACAATCATCTTAATCAGATGAATAAAGATATCCCCGGCAGGCTTTAAGATATTAACAATCAACCAGTCGCGGTTTTCCGGCTGATTATGTAATACGGCACCCGCGATAACCCCGAGGATCAAGGCGATCACTATTTGCCAGGCAAGGCTGATTTTGAAGCCTTTTTTCATTTTACGTTCCTTTGATCAGACTCCGGCCAGTGTAGGGGGAACGCCCGCACACTCTCAGACAAATACCGGATAAATGAGTGACTTATCAGCGTAACAACTGGTTACATCCTGACTAAGGGGGAGATAATTACCATTTTCGGGCCACTGAATGCAACCTTATTCCGAAATCAATAAAAAGAAGCGTTAACCTATTGGATCTTAGGGGTTCAGAGAAAAATAGCATAAGTAGTTGTTATGACTATGATTAGCCGAGCCGCACTCTGAGCCTTCCGTCATAAACCACCGGCACAATAAACATCATAAATCTTGAAGATTTGCAGTGCGATTCAGAAGAATAATCAATAGCTGTTACTTTCAGAGGCCATTTGCCACTGAGCCAGCCAAGGAACGATCCCATATTGTTTTTAGCGTAACGTGATCGCAAACGCACATCTCCCTGGCTCTTTGTGTCACTTTTAGAAACATAATAAAAACATAATTTCAACAATGCATACGGAGCCCTGCCATGAGTCACCGTTACAAACACCCGGTTCTTCCTGAAATAGCTGCCCGCGCGCTGATTAATCCTCAGCAATATGCAGACATGTACCAGCAGTCGGTAGAAGACCCGGAAAGTTTCTGGGGTGAACAGGGAAAAATTATCGATTGGATCACGCCCTATCAGCAGGTAAAGAATACCTCCTTTGCCCCCGGAGATATCCGTATCCGCTGGTTCGAGGACGGCCAGCTTAACTTAGCCGCAAACTGTATTGACCGTCATCTCGATATTCGCGGTGATGAGGCTGCCATCATCTGGGAAGGGGATGATAGTCAGGAAAGCCGGACCCTCACCTATTGCCAGCTACATCAGCAAGTTTGCCAAGCCGCCAATATGCTCACCGGTCTTGGCGTCAACAAAGGGGATGTGGTCGCTATCTATATGCCGATGGTCCCAGAAGCGGCTATTGCGATGCTGGCCTGCGCCCGTATCGGTGCTGTCCATACCGTTATTTTTGGCGGTTTTTCCCCCGATGCGGTCGCCGGACGTATTATCGACTGTGCGGCGAAAATAGTGATTACTGCCGATGAAGGGCTGCGTGCCGGACGCCCTATCCCACTGAAAAAGAACGTCGACCAGGCACTGAAAAACAGTACTGTCACCAGCGTCGAACAGGTAATTGTGTTCCGCCGGACCGGCAACCTACCAAGCTGGGAGCAGGGCCGTGATCAGTGGTGGCACGAGCTGATGTCCAATTCCTCAACAACACATACACCGGTGGCCATGAATGCCGAAGATCCGCTATTTATTCTCTATACCTCTGGCTCTACCGGCAAACCGAAAGGCGTGTTACACACTACTGGCGGTTACTTGGTCTACGCAGCTACGACTTTTAAATATGTGTTTGATTATCATGCTGATGATATTTACTGGTGTACGGCCGATGTTGGTTGGATCACTGGTCACAGCTATTTGGTATACGGGCCTCTGGCCTGCGGGGCGACGACCCTGATTTTTGAAGGTGTGCCGAACTGGCCGACCTCTGCACGAATGTCGCAGGTGGTGGATAAACATCAGGTCTCCATCCTCTATACTGCCCCGACCGCCATCCGTGCCTTGATGGCCGAAGGTAACAGTGCCATTAAAGGAACCGATCGCAGTAGCCTGCGTATTCTCGGTTCGGTGGGCGAACCCATTAACCCAGAAGCCTGGGAGTGGTATTACCAGAAAATCGGTAATAGCCGTTGCCCAGTCGTAGATACTTGGTGGCAGACCGAAACCGGCGGCCTAATGATTACACCATTGCCTGGCGTGACAGAGCTCAAGCCCGGTTCCGCCTCTCGTCCGTTCTTCGGCGTTCAGCCCACCCTACTGGATAACGACGGTATCGAGCAATTAGGTGCCTGCGAAGGTAACCTAGTGATCGCCGATTCCTGGCCAGGACAGGCGCGTACGCTATACGGCGACCACCAGCGCTTCGAACAGACCTATTTTTCCACCTTTAAGCATTACTATTTCAGTGGTGATGGCGCTCGTCGCGACGAAGACGGTGACTACTGGATCACCGGGCGAGTCGATGATGTGCTGAATGTGTCTGGCCACCGGTTGGGCACTGCGGAGATCGAATCCGCCCTGGTTGCGCATCCGAAAATTGCTGAAGCGGCAGTTGTCGGTATCCCGCACAGTATTAAAGGTCAGGCGATTTATGCCTATGTCACCCTTAATCACGGGGTAGAACCTTCTGCTGAGCTGTATGCGGAAGTCCGTCAGTGGGTCAGAAAAGAGATCGGTCCGATTGCTACACCGGATGTCTTGCACTGGGCCGAAATGTTACCGAAAACCCGCTCTGGGAAAATTATGCGCCGCATCCTGCGTAAAATTGCGGCTGGAGAAACCAGTGGTCTGGGCGATACCTCAACCCTGGCGGATCCAGGCGTGGTCGATAAACTGCTAGAAGAAAAACAGCAATATCACAGCGCCTAATAAGCAAAACCCCGAGACAGCCAACCTGCCCCGGGGTTTTGTCTGCAGACTATCAGCCTTAGAAGCTGACTGATGCACTCAGATACGGACCATCGACTAGGACATTATCTTTATTATTACCGGTGTTGTTTAACCCAACATACTGGTAACCGGCACGCAGTGTCAGCAAGGAAATCGGGGTAAAGCTGATCCCCCCAGCCGCTTCCTGATAACGTTCCAGATGCTCAGAGAACGATTTCGGAGCATAGTAATATTCACCATACAGTCCCCACATGCTGTTCACCGCATAGCTGACCCCAGTACCCACGGCTACCGTAAACCCGTCTTTACCGTCTTCTGGATGAGTAAACAGCGCTTTCGCTGCCGGAGAAATATTCAGCGGACCGACAGACAGGTTATAGCCGAGCGTTGCACCACTGACGCTGCCATCATTGTTGCTGCGTAACCAGTTACCTTTCACAAACAACCCCGGTGACGCACTGCCCACACCAACGCTCAGATTGGTACTGTGCTGCCCGACATCGACACTGCCTTCAACAGCCTGCGCCATGCCGCTGGTTACCAAGCCTGCCAGTCCAACGGCAAGAAGGATTTTTTTCATTTTAGGACTCCCTGTGAGTTGAAATAATCACTTACACAGGTATTTGACCAGTATGAAAAAGGGCAGGCAACCGATTTATACCCTCGGAATGAAAACTTTCGTCATGTAATGTAAATAGCACTATTTGCTGATGGTCCACATCACATGACCAATAATCGGTGCCATTAAGACTGTCACCACTCCGGCCAGCATCATCACCAAGCTGGAGACAACCCCTTCTTGAGCACCAATCTGATAAGCACGAGCGGTACCGGCCCCGTGGGAAGCTGCACCCAGGCCTGCCCCTTTTGCCATGCCGTGTTTGATCGCGATCCGCAGAAACAGAACGTCTCCCACCGCCATACCAAACACTCCAGTCAATACGACAAACAGTGCGACTAAATCCGGCTGACCACCGACCTGTTTTGCTGCCGCCAAGGCGAAAGGTGTGGTAATAGAACGAACAGCCAGACTGCGTTGAATTTCTACCGGCAGTGTGAATAGACGCGCCAGCCACACCGAACTGCAGACGGCCACCAACGTAGCGGTGATCACTCCAGCACTCAATGACATCCAATGACGTTTGATAATGGCAATGTTTTCATAGACGGGTACCGCAAATGCCAGTGTCGCAGGGCCAAGCAGCCAGATTAGCCAGTGGCTTTGCGCAATATAATCCTTCCATGTGATATGGGTCACTAACAGCATCAGTACCAACACCATTGGCGTCATCACCAGTGGCATCAGGACCAAAGTTCTCCAGCGACGGTACAGGCGCTTATTCAGATAGTAGACCAATAACGTTATCGCAAAACATAACAGGCTGATCACTAAATCATGCATGAGGCACCTGCTTACGCGCTGCGCGGGCGAGTTCATACTGATAAACACGCTGTACCACCAATGAGGTCGCGGTCAGAACCAGCACAGTGCTGATCGCAATCACTAAGCAAATCCGTATACCGTCAGTACGCAGTAACGGTCCGTAGTTAATGACTGCCACTACCGCTGGAACGAAAAACAGCAACATTTCCGCCAGTAACCAGTTTGAACCCGCTTTTACCCATTTGAGCGGTAAAACACGGCTAACGATAAGAAATAACAGAAGTACCATACCAACAATATTCGCAGGCAGCGGAATATGCAGCCAGACCACCAGTTGCTGTGAGAATAAAAACAGGCCAATATAAAGCAGGACTTGTACAGGCAGCTGCAACAAATGGGGTAGTTTTGTCAGCCTCTGTGAACGAAGGGCCGCAAGCATGGTGAACTCCTTATAAGTGATTTATACAAAGAGTATACAGCCTGTTCACCAGGTGAATAAAATGAACTAAAATTATCTTAACCATGCCATTTAGGAATAGTTATGGATGTAAAGGCGATACGCTATTTTACTGAAGTCGTCCGCCAGCAAAGCTTCACCCGCGCTGCAGAAAAACTGTATGTTACTCAACCGACTATCAGTAAAATGTTACGCCAGCTGGAAGAGGAACTGGGGTGTACTCTGCTATTACGTGAAGGTCGCCGTCTCTACCTGACCGACAGTGGTAAAGCCGTCTATCAGCGTGGGCTGACCATCCTCCAGGAATTCCGACAACTCGAAGCCGAAATAGAAGATATTAATCAGTTAAAAACCGGTGAATTACGCCTCGGTATTCCACCGATGGTGGGTATGCAGATTGTCGGCTCTATCTCCGCTTTCCATAAACGCTATCCGGGTGTGGAACTTAAAATCTCTGAATTTGGCGGACTGGCGGCGCAACAAGCGGTATTACAAGGCAGTCTTGATATCGCCATGACCGCCCTCCCCACCGAAAATGAACTTCCTCTGCGGGTACTGCCGCTGATGGAGCATCGCTTGTGCGTGCTGGTCCCGCGTAACGAAGAGTGGTTAACGCGAAAACAGCTGACCCTTGAGGAAGTCGCCCGTTATCCCTTGCTGGTATTTAACGAAGAGTTTTCATTGAACCGTCAGCTGAGTAAATCCTTTCAGCGTCAAGGGCTGACCCCGACGGTAGCTATTCAAAGCGGACAATGGGACTTTCTGGCCACCATGGTGCAGGCCGGTATGGGAGTGGCGATCCTGCCAGAACCGATTTGCCAGCGTCTGGACCCCGCATCATTGCTATGGCTCCCGCTAGAGTCGGAACTGACCTGGACATTGGGTCTGGTATGGCGGGAGGGGAACTATATCTCCAGCAGTACCCGTGCATGGATCCAGTGTTGTCGAGATTTCTGGCCGGACAGCGGTCGCTTCTAAATCGCACACCGGCCGCACTGATGGCGGCCGGTGTGTAGGCTTAATCTTCTTTTTCGATCAGCAGTGCTTCCAATAAATCCAGATCTCGCAACAACTTCTGCATCGATTCATTACTGATTTGCTGAGTAGCGCGCATATGGTAGACCTCTGCCCGCTCAGAGCGCAGAGCCGTTAAGCGGAAACGACGCTCCAAATTTTCAGCGAACATCGCCCGTTCGATATCGTCTTTACCATCCACCCGACGGCGTAAGTTCCCCGTCACCCTGGAACTGACCTCTTTAAGGATATCGGGGTCGATATTCTCTTCGCTGTCACGGCCCAATCGCTCTTCCATCTTATAGACGCTGTCGATAGCCGTTTTCGCCATGATGGCCCGTGCCGTCCTCAGTTCGCGGGCATTTTCACTTTTATCCATACCCGGAATACCGCGTAGCAGCAGCGGCAGAATGACCACTCCGGCCAGCAACGAAAACATAATCACCCCTGTTGCTAGGAATACCAGCTCATAACGTGCCGGGAAGGCATCTCCGTTGACCATATACAGCGGGATCGATAACACCCCCGCCAGGGTCACTGCTCCGCGAACCCCAGCAAAAGTGGCAATCAGTAGCTCGCGCAGCGAGTAGTTACTGAATTCCATCGGTTTTTTCTTCAGGAAACGCAGGCTCATACGCTGCATAACATACAGCCAGCAGAATCTGACGACCAGCAATGCCAAATAGACCAGAGCAACATCGGCAAAAAGTAGCCAAATACTGACATTCTGATCCGCATTGGCCTGAGCTATCGACGTTTCCAAGATACTTGGCAGTTGCAGGCCTAGCATCAGGAACACCATGCCGTTAAACACAAACTCCAGCATCTGCCAGACACTGTTAGCTCGCAGACGCATTGCCAAAGGTGCTTGGCGAATGATGCCAGAACGAGTAATGGTCATCCCTGCCGCTACTGCGGCCAAGATCCCCGAGAAGCCAAAGTGTTCTGCAATGATGTAAGAGGCAAAAGGTAATAACAGCAGTAGCACGGTCTGGGTTGCCGGGTCATCACCGCTCCAGCGGCTCATTAGGCGTAGGGATTTACCGTACAGCCAACAGATAATTACCCCGGCCAGCAAGCCCCCTACCGCCACTTTTAGAAACTCAAGGGTGGCACCGGACCAGGTAAACACCATGGTCCCCATTGCCACGGCAATGGCGAATTTCAGGGAAACCAGACCGGAGGCATCATTCATTAATGCCTCACCCTGAACAATCGACATGATCTTCTTCGGAATACGCCCTTCGCCGACAATCCCTGACAGCGCCACCGCATCGGTAGGCGAGAGGACAGCAGCCAGTGCAAAAGCTGGGATAAGCGGGATCCCTGGTACTGTCCAATAAATCAGGTAACCGATCCCCAGTACCGTGATCAAGACCAGTACCAGCGCTAGACCGATAATTTCACGGCCATGATGCAAAAATTCACTGGTCGGGGTTTTCCAGCCATCGGCAAACAGCAATGGCGGAATAAACAGCACCAGGAACAAGTCTGGATCAAAATCGACATGTAAACCGATGGTAGGCCAGGCAAGAATGGCCCCAGCAATAATCTGCATCAGCGGCAGCGGGATATGAAACGGGAGTAACCGGCTGATCACACCGGACAAAGAGACCACCAGGGTCATGATCAGTATGGTAAAGAAGATTTCCATGCTTTCCTTTTAGCCTCTTCTGCAGCATGACATTAACTGAAGACGTCAAAGACGAACTCACAGTGTAAAGCAAAACCTTGTCCAGCGTGCACCCTGACGTGCGGAATCCCTTCCGCATCTCACTCAGTCACTGCTTATTACCATAGAAAGGGAGTTACAGCGCCCAGCCTCCGGCATAAAATACTGCCAGCGCGATAGCAATGATGACGATACCGCTATTAAGTTTGCCCCACTCACCGGCAAATAATCGACCAATCACCAGAGTGACAAAGCCCAGCATAATGCCGGTAACAATGTTACAGGTCAGCACAATAAACACCGCAGTCACCAGACCGGACAGCGTATCCACCGCATCGTCTGACACCAAGGTGGCGACATTACGCAGCATTAACAGTCCGACGTACATCAGTGCTGGGGCCGTTGCATAGGCCGGTACCATCGCCGCCAGCGGCGACATAAATAACACCAATAAAAACAGCAGCCCGACCACTACTGCCGTCAGCCCCGTTTTACCTCCGGCGGCGGTACCGGCAGCAGATTCGATATACACGGCTGCCGGGGCCGCTCCCACCATCCCTGAAAACAGGCTGGTCACTGAATCACTGGTCAACGCCCTACCGCCATTGAGGATCTGTCCGCGTTCGTCAAGCAGGTTGGCCTGACCTGCTACCGCGCGGATAGTTCCGCTGGCATCAAATACCGCGGTCATCACCAGGGCCAGTACCAACGGCAGTACCGCCGGTTGCAGCGCCCCTAGAATGTCTAAGCTAAACCACTGTGAATGACCACTGGCATCTTGGAAATGAGGCAGTGCAAAAATACCGTGGTACTTCAGGGTCGGATCAATGCCCATACCGATAGCAGAAATGGCAATAATCACCCAGATAATGCTGCCGGTTACCCGACGCTTTTCCAGACCAATAATCGCCGCCAATCCACCAAGGGCCAGTAACGCTTGAAAGGAGGTAAAATGCCCGAGTGCCACCGGTAAACCTGGGCCGGGATTTTTCACCACTAGGCCAACATTATTGGCAGCAATCAACAGTAAGAACAAACCGATACCGACGCCAGTACCGTGAGCAATACCGCGCGGCAGGTTGCGTAAAATCCAGCCACGGATGCCGGTGACCGATACCAGGGTAAACAGTATCCCCATCAAGAAGACCGCACCGGCGGCTACTGGCACCGAGACATGTTTGCCGATCACCAAGCTAAAGGCGGTAAAAGCGGTCAGGGAAATGGCACAACCAATCGCCAGTGGCAGGTTTGCCCACAGCCCCATTAACAATGAACCGAAACAGGCGACCAGACAGGTAGCCACAAAGGTTGCCGCGGGAGGAAAACCGGCTGACCCCAGCATCTCAGGCACCACAATGACGGAATACACCATCGCTAGAAAAGTGGTAATACCGGCAGTCATCTCCTGACGCGCAGTGCTACCCCGTTCAGAAATCTTAAACCACCGATCCAGTCGCCCGAGGGATGACTGTTGGTCTGTAGACATAAATAGCCCCTGGTTATACATGTTATTATAGGTAAGGTGGCACCGACGGCCTGAACCGCTGCCGGCATCCGGAATTTCCGGTGGAGAGTGCCATGCGAGGGAGGTCTACGCAGCACTAGTCCCTGAAAGGTCGGTGATTATCCGGTTATAGGCACGACTTTCAACCTTTGTTTCTGTCCACGGCGGTTTCTTTCTGCTTTTCCGGACTCTCCGTAGAAGATCCCTCTGTGCCCTGAACTCTCTCCAATAATACGGCTCCCTGCCCTTGAGCCGCCAGATGGTCGCCGGCATTGCGTAATGGACAGTCGCGCATCGACAAACAACCGCAGCCGATACAGCCCTGCAGATCGTCGCGCAGATGGATCAGCGTTTCGATGCGTTTATCCAATTCATCTCGCCAATAACCAGTTAGGGTTTCCCATTCACTGGCCGACATCCGCTTATCTGCCGGCACCAAGGCCAGGTTTTCACTGATCGTCGACAGCGGCAGTCCAATACGCTGCGCCACCTTAATCACCGCTACCCGCCGCAACACATCACGGCTGTAACGACGCTGATTGCCGGCGTTGCGGGTACTGGAGATAAGCCCCTTACTCTCATAAAAGTGCAGTGCCGATACCGCAACCCCGCTGCGCCGGGCCACTTCACCAGGTGTCAGCACCGCCTTCGGATAATTTCGCTCTTTTTTCATCACCCACCTTTACCTCAAGTTAACTTGAGGAATTATACTTCACCTTAACGACTCTTTCTAACCCCTTCGGGGATACTGATATCGCGGTAAGGACAGGTTTATGATGCAAGAAGAGATCATTCATTCGCTGACACAATGGATTAACCAAAATCTGGGCAAATCGTTATCGATAGATGAAGTCGCTGCCAAATCGGGCTATTCGAAATGGCATCTGCAGCGTATGTTCCGTGCCGTCACTCAGAAAACCCTCGGGGATTATATCCGTGAACGTCGACTCGTGATGGCCGCCGATGCGCTACGAAAAACCCGCCGTCCGGTGTTTGATATTGCTCTACAGTTTGGTTACGACTCGCAACAGACCTTCTCACGGGTATTTCGTCGGCAGTTTGATCAGACACCGACTGCCTACCGTCAGGCGATGCGTAACACCGCTATCCCTACTAAACCTTATACCTCCCAGGGCAGCGAACACCGCAACAGCTCGTCGATGATGGCTTTCCGCTAATAGATTGCACTCAGCCTGTCCCAATCGCGGACTGGCTGAGGTAACGCCTGTTCATTTTTCCATCAGATTGCCGTATAATGTGATATGAATCACATAATCCGCACTCAGCTCCCCTGGTTGACAGCTCGGCGTTTCGCGGAAGACACAGTTATACGCGGAAAGGTTAAATGGGCACTCTCACTGCAAGTTTTTATCTGGTTCGCTGGGGGTTACTCAGCGCAGTCGCCATGTTTCTCGCCAGTACTCTCAAAACAAAATGCCGACAAAACAGTCGCTTTCTCAGCGGTCTGTTGTGCAGCGGACTGGGGATCGCCATGTCATGCTGGTTTGTCACCGGCCTGATGGGGATCACTTTCTCTGCCGGTGAAGTACAGCTGATGCTGCACAATACCCATCAAACGCTCACTGAGTTGGCGAAAATCACTGCCAAAAGCTGGCCGGAATACTGATCGGCCTTGGCTAACCGCGGATCGGTACACAGAGGATCGCCACCATAGACAGTCCTAACAGCCAAGGATAACACGCGGCATGTAACCGGTCTGGGAGCCATGCAGCAAAGCGCCCCGCCCCCCACATGCCGATCCGAGCGCCTATGATCAGCATGATGCCAGCCTGCCAGTCCACTGGACTTTGGGGGACAGAGTTGCCGCTCAGGGCGGCACTCAATACAGGGTACAAGTAGGTTAAGGTTGCCATCAGGGCCATCGGGAGGGTCAATAGATTGGCTACGGCTGCCGCCTGTGTCATTGACGCACCGCGACGCCGCAATAACGGTACCGTCATCACACTGCCGCCCACCCCGAGAAACGCCGCCAGCAGTCCAATGATCCCCCCCCACCCATGCAGGCCAACCTTTCATTTTCGGAGTGACGGACGTCACGCGCAGAAAGCCAGGTCGCAGCAAACAATCCATTAGTGTCCCCCCTAAATAGAGCACAAACCCATCACGGATCACGGTACTGCCCGCTGCCTGAGCAGCAATAGCTCCAGGAACCGCGCCAACAGCAATAGCTAAGGTTAAGCTGCCGATCCCAGGGAGAGAACGACTATCCGGACGCTGACGGCGTAGCACTGCCAGTAATGAGGTGACTAGCATCACCAGTGCTGAAGTAGCGACCGCCACCGTCATCGGTTGTTGCCCGCCACAAGTGCTGCCGTGACTTAGGGTATAAGCCACGATTGGCACAGTGAAAAAACCACCACTGAAACCAAATAGCACCGTGGTGATGCCGGAAAAAAAACCAGCGAACAAAAGGAAAAACAGCATAAAGGTTTACCTGTCAGTAAAGTCAGGTCAGAGTATAAGAACAGATATCACTGGCCCGCATACGGGAACCGGACAACCAATAACGAATTTAGGCCAAAGGTGAGGCGATGCGTAATGTCCGCATTAACGATGTCGAGCAGATACCCCGGTCGGTGATTGCCCTGGCAACCGACTATACCCCAGGTACCCAACTGGCCCCACACCATCACCGCCGCGCCCAGTTTCTCTACAGTATGAGTGGATTGATGGAGGTCACAACCGGCGATGGCCAATGGATGGTCTTACCCGGCAGCGGCGTCTGGATCCCAGCTGGCACCTGCCACAGTGTGCGGATGCTGGCGGCCAGTACCCGCAGTCTGTATATCGAATCTCAACAAGTCCCGCGCCCGGCGCAGCAGTGTGAAGTCCTGAGCGTCAGCCCGTTATTGCATCAACTATTGCTGGCCTCGGCGGAGATCACGCTACTTTATGACCCTGTGGGACGGGATGCCTTGCTGTTAGAACTGGCACTGGCGGAATTGGCTCGGGCGCCGGTGAACCCGCTGTTTACCCCCTTACCCGCTGATCCGGCACTGGCGGCCTTATGCGGCCACTTCCTACAGCAACCGACTATCCAGCAACGTCCTGAACACTGGGCGGCACAACTGCATAAAAGTCTGCGCACTTTCAGCCGCTTTTTCCGCCAGCAAACGGGACTAGCCTTCAGTCACTGGCGTCAGCGCGCCTGTGTTAACTACAGTCTGGTCGCGCTCAGTCAGGGGGAGAGTGTTACCCGCCTGGCCCTCACCCTCGGCTATCAAAACAGCAGCGCATTCTCCGCTATGTTCCGTCAGGCGACTGGCTTTGCGCCAACAACGCTAACGGCCCCTTCTCGAGGCTAACGCACAGATAAAAAAATCCCCGCTAACCGAAGTCCGCGGGGATGATGCACTTTCTTTCAGAGAGGCCTCCAAGGAGACCCACTCTGTAGATTAAGGCAGTTTATACGCGACGATATAGTCACCCATTTTGCTACCGAACGAACCGTGTCCGCCAGCATTGATAACCAGGTACTGTTTACCGTCTACTTCATAGGTCATAGGCGTTGCCTGACCACCGGCTGGCAGACGTGCCTGCCACAGCAGTTTACCATCACGGACACTGTACGCACGGATGTAATCATCCAGTGTCGCGGCGATAAAGAAGACATTACCGGCAGTGGTGATTGGTGCACCCAGCATCGGAGTACCGACAGTGATTGGTGGCAGTGGGATCGGGCCACCGCTGTCGCGGATAGTACCGATACGTTTTTTCCACACAATCTTGTTGGTTTTCAGGTCAACGGCAGAGACGAAGCCCCATGAAGGTTCCATACAAGGCAGACCCAGCGGTGACAGGAACGGATTCAGTTCAACACCGTAAGGAACACCGTACATGTGCTGCAGACCAGCTTCTGAACCTGAACCACCAGCATGGCCTTCACTTGGTTCTTCTGGGTTGTTAGGGCCACGAGGGATCAGTTTAGAAACAAACGGCAGTTGCATCGGGTTAGCAATCGCGTATTGCTCGCCACCATTGATAGACAGGCCACCCCACTCGAACATCCCCAAGTTACCTGGGAATACTAAGGTGCCCTGCTCTGATGGTGGAGTGAAGGTACCTTCATAACGCAGGCGATGGAACATGATACGACAAACCATCTGGTCGAACATACTGCCGCCCCACATCTGCTTACCGGTCAGTTTCGCTTCTGGACGGAACGTCAGGTCAGAGAATGGCTGAGTCGGAGACAGGTGGTCACCTTTTGCTGGGCCTTGCGGAACCGGACGTTCTGTTGCAGGAACAACCAACTTACCGGTTTCACGGTTCAGAACGAAGATGTTACCCACTTTGGTCGGCACATAGATGACCGGAACAGTGTTGCCATCTTTATCCTGGATATCGGCCAGTGAAGGCTGTGCCGGAATATCCATGTCCCACAGGTCGTGGTGGACAGTCTGGTAGAACCACGCTTCTTTACCGGTAGAAGCATGTAAAGCCAAGATACCACTCGCATAACGTTCTTGGTCTGGAGTACGGTCACCGCCCCAGATATCTGGAGTGGTCACACCCATAGGGATGTAGATCATATCCAGTTTC
Source organism: Tatumella saanichensis (assembly GCF_000439375.1). Taxonomy (GTDB): domain Bacteria; phylum Pseudomonadota; class Gammaproteobacteria; order Enterobacterales; family Enterobacteriaceae; genus Tatumella; species Tatumella saanichensis. The sequence goes on along the minus strand of NZ_ATMI01000040.1, from coordinate 51,763 downwards.
GAGTCATAAGCAGAAGGTGCCCATGAGTTCGGGGAGTTAGCGGTGTAGTGCTGACCGTCAGCAGGGATTGCGTTCGGATCCTGTGCACCCGGATCGAATGCCCATACCAGTTTACCGGTATTCACATCGAAACCACGGATCACACCAGACGGCTCACGGGTAGAGTAGTTATCGGTTACCGCACCGGCAATCACGATCACATTGTTAGTGATGATTGGCGGAGACGTTGGTTCATAGCCACCCGGGAAGGCATTTGGCTGCTGGTGCTGCAGATCCAAAGTACCGTTATTAGCAAAGTCTTTACACAGCTGACCATTTTCTGCGTCAACCGCGATCAAGCGACCGTCGTTAACCGGCAGGTAGATACGACGTGAACACATGGCCGGAGTGACAGAACTGTTAGCCGGAGCAACAGGCTGAACTTCATGGTAAGAGACACCACGACAGGTCATATGCTGGAAGGTTGGGTTGTATTTGACCTTAGGATCAAAACGCCATTTTTCTTTACCGGTCGCAGCATCGATAGCCACTAGGATCTGGTGTGCAGTACAGCTGTACAGCAGGTTACCAACTTTCAGCGGCGTTGCTTCGTTGGTGATTTCACCCGGATCATCCGCACGCTTCAAGTCACCAGACTGATAGGTCCAGGCTACCTGCAGGTTTTTAACGTTACTTTCGTTAATCTGGCTCAGCGGAGAGTAACGGTCACCGGCCTGAGTACGGCCATAGGCACGCCAGTCAGCAGCCGGCATGTTAGAATCTGGCTGCGCGATACCGGTATTTTGTACATTCAGGGTACCGTTGACTTCCTGCGGATCTTTACCAAAGAAGGCAGTCACCACCATCGCCAGGTTGATGACGATCGCAATCACCATCAGCGCTGTCGATTTTTTGTTGGGGGCTGCCAGCTGGCGATAGACAAACGGCAGGATCATCCAGATACCGAACAGAACCCAGATATCTAGACGCGGCGCTAAAGCCCAGAAGTCGATACCAGCTTCGTAGTAAGACCAAACGGCCGTCGCCAGCAGGATGATGGCATAAAGATAGAAAGCACAGCTTCTTTTCTTTAACAGGAGACCAGTAAATACCGCCATAGCGATACCGCTGACCAAATAGTAAGCACTGCCACCTAAGGAAAGTAACCAGCCACCGCCGATTATTAACCACAAGGTAACGAATACCGAGAAGAGTAATGTGATAAGGCGTAAGCCTTTGCGTTCACGAGACATTGAATAACCTTTTAAGTTAACAATTGTATTTATAAGTAAAAGTCGCCATAGGGTAGTCTTTTTTTGTCTGTTTTAATATCGTTTTTTGTGATCAAACCACATTGACAATAACATTTGCTTAATAATTATGACGACATTGAACCAACAAAAACCCTCATTTATTCGAACAATTTTATGAAAAAAAACCGGACGTTAGCCGCATGTTCCAGAATTTTCTGTAAAACAGCATTATAGCGAAATAGAAAATAAAACCAGGTTGAGAGAATAAATAGGAATAAAAAATCGAGGCTCAGCAGGATCTTGCGGCGAGGGAGACCAGAATTGGTAACGTTTCCACTGAGAATGTCACAATCGTAATATAAAAAAACCTTCATAATGATTTAACAAAAAAGCATCAATCAATGGAAAATATCATGAGACCTGCCAAGGACTGGGCTCCTCTCCATCATCGCACCGAGCCTATCCCGACTAAGCAGACTTCCCGCACGGAGTAGCTGTCGCTCACTGCCTCAAAAAATAACGGCTGCTTTACCCACTTTGGTAATGAAAAGACCTCACTAACAGCCCTCACTCCTGCACGCCACCCCATAACCGCTTTCTGGCGGCCAAAAAAAACCCCGCAGTGCGGGGCTTTTAATTGAAAACGTGGTTCATTCATGGAAATCAGAACGGGATATCGTCATCGAAATCCATCGGTGGTTCACTGCTGGCTGGCGCGCTGTTCTGCTGCGGACGGGCTGCTGGGGCATTACCACCACCGCTGAACTGGTTACCACCTTGTGGCTGCTGTGGCTGTCCCCACCCATTGTTATTGTTGTTGCCTTGACCGCCGGCCGGTGCGCCGCCGGTACCACCCGGACGTCCACCCAGCATCTGCATGGTACCGCCAACGTTGACCACTACTTCGGTAGTATAGCGATCCTGCCCGCCCTGATCCTGCCATTTGCGGGTGCGCAGCTGACCTTCGATATAGACTTGGGAACCTTTGCGCAGGTATTCCCCCGCCACTTCCGCCAGCTTACCGAACAGTACTACGCGGTGCCATTCAGTGATCTCTTTGTTCTCACCGGTTTGCTTGTCACGCCAGCTCTCAGAAGTGGCCAGTGTAATGTTGGTGACAGCACCACCATTAGGCATATAACGCACTTCCGGGTCCTGTCCCAGATTCCCGACAAGAATCACTTTGTTAACGCCGCGACTGGCCATAGAGGTCTCTCCTGAAGAATAAATTACTCAAAGTCTAAGCGGTAAACTATAACATAGTCACGTTTCCTAAGTGATACTTTCGACATGTTTTCCAAAGCTACGTACGCCAAACAGCACACTGCTCAGCAGCATTATTTGTGCTGTCCATCTCTATGGCTCCGCGGGGGTCAAGCCATTCTCTGCCTCCACCCGCGACATCCGTTGCCGCCGATCCTTATCCGCACTATTCGCCCGGTAAGGGCGCAAAATTCTTCTATAGTAACACCGGGCATACGGCGGCTTGCCAGCCGTGAAGTCTGCTCCGTGGCCTCGGGTATGAACCTACCAGGCGACAAACTACTGGATATTTAATCAGTTCATTTTTTATGCCATAATAGTCTGTTTGATTCTCCCTGTTGCCGCCGTCGCGGCGACAGACGATGCTGATACTTCGGGAAAGGTGCATGGATAAGATAGAAGTACGGGGTGCCCGCACCCATAACCTGAAAAACATCAATCTGATTATCCCGCGCGACAAACTGGTTGTTGTCACGGGCCTGTCAGGTTCCGGTAAGTCCTCTCTGGCCTTTGACACCCTGTATGCCGAAGGTCAGCGCCGTTACGTGGAATCCCTGTCGGCCTATGCCCGTCAGTTCCTCTCGCTGATGGAAAAACCGGATGTCGACCACATCGAAGGTCTGTCACCGGCCATTTCTATTGAGCAGAAATCGACGTCACATAACCCACGCTCTACTGTTGGTACCATTACCGAAATTCATGACTATCTGCGTCTGCTGTTTGCCCGCGTGGGTGAGCCACGCTGCCCGGAACATAATGTGCCGCTGGCAGCCCAGACCGTTAGCCAGATGGTTGATCAGGTATTACAGCAGCCTGAGGGGACTCGGCTTATGCTGCTGGCGCCGGTGATCCGTGACCGTAAAGGCGAGCACAGCAAAACCCTTGAAAACCTGGCTGCCCAAGGATATATCCGTGCGCGTATTGATGGCGAGGTCTGTGACCTGTCAGATCCACCCAAGCTAGAACTGCAGAAAAAACACACCATTGAAGTGGTAGTGGACCGCTTTAAAGTGCGTGATGACCTAGCGACTCGTCTGGCGGAATCCTTTGAAACCACCCTCGAGCTTTCTGGGGGCACAGCAGTTGTCGCCAGTATGGATGACAGCACAACACCGGAACTTTTGTTCTCGGCAAATTTTGCCTGTCCAGTGTGTGGCTACAGTATGCGTGAGCTTGAACCGCGTCTGTTTTCCTTTAACAACCCTGCCGGTGCTTGTCCAACCTGTGACGGTCTGGGGGTACAACAATTCTTTGACCCACAGCGGGTGATCCAGAACGAAGAGATCTCGCTGGCAGGGGGCGCTATCCGTGGCTGGGATCGTCGTAACTTCTACTATTTCCAGATGTTGCGTTCACTGGGTGAGCACTACGACTTTGATGTCGAAGCCCCCTTTAATACCCTCAGTGATAAAGTACAGAAAGTGATCCTGCACGGCTCTGGCAAAGAAAATATCGAGTTTAAGTACGTCAATGATCGTGGCGATACCTCGGTACGCCGCCATCCGTTCGAAGGCGTGCTGCATAATATGGAGCGCCGCTACAAAGAGACCGAATCGAATGCGGTCCGTGATGAGCTGGCGAAATACATCAGCAACCGCTCCTGTACCAGCTGTCACGGAACCCGCCTGCGTGAAGAAGCCCGTCATGTCTATGTGGCAGAGACCACCCTGCCAGAAATCTCCGAGATGAGTATCGGCCACGCGACCTCGTTCTTTGGATCTCTGGCCCTCAGTGGGCAGCGGGCACAGATTGCCGAAAAAGTCCTGAAAGAGATCAGTGAACGCCTCAGCTTCTTGGTTAACGTGGGTCTGAATTATCTGTCACTGTCACGCTCTGCCGACACCCTGTCTGGTGGTGAGGCGCAGCGTATCCGTCTTGCCAGCCAGATCGGTGCCGGGCTGGTCGGCGTCATGTATGTGCTGGATGAGCCGTCTATCGGCCTACACCAACGTGATAATGAACGTCTGCTCAGTACCCTGATCCACCTGCGCAACCTTGGTAATACCGTGATCGTGGTGGAGCACGACGAAGATGCTATCCGTGCCGCCGATCATGTTATCGATATCGGCCCAGGGGCGGGAGTACACGGTGGTCAGGTGGTCGCCGAGGGGGATGTCAACGCCATTATGGCTAACCAAAACTCCCTTACCGGCCAGTTCCTCAGTGGTAAGCGTAAAATTGAGGTACCAGCAGAACGAGTCAAAGGCGATCCACAGAAAGTGCTGACCCTCAGCGGTGCGCGGGGTAACAACCTAAAAAATGTCACCCTGACGCTACCGGTCGGCCTGTTTACCTGTGTTACTGGCGTATCCGGTTCTGGGAAATCGACGCTAATTAATGACACCCTATTCCCGCTGGCACAGCGCCAGCTGAACGGTGGCACCAGTATTGAACCGGCACCCTACCGTGATATCAAGGGACTGGAACATTTTGATAAAGTGATCGATATCGACCAGAGCCCGATTGGCCGTACACCACGCTCTAACCCAGCAACCTACACCGGTATCTTTACCCCAGTACGTGAGCTGTTTGCTGGAGTGCCGGAAGCCCGTAGCCGTGGTTATACCCCGGGTCGTTTCAGTTTTAACGTCCGTGGCGGCCGCTGTGAAGCCTGTCAGGGGGACGGTGTGATCAAAGTAGAGATGCATTTCCTGCCGGATATCTATGTTCCTTGTGACCAGTGCCAGGGTAAACGCTACAACCGTGAAACGCTGGAAATTAAATACAAAGGCAAAAGTATCCATGAAGTGCTGGAGATGACCATCGAAGAAGCCCGTGATTTCTTTGAGGCGGTCCCTGCGCTGGCCCGTAAGCTGCAGACTCTGATGGATGTTGGACTGTCCTATATCCGTCTCGGCCAATCTGCCACCACTCTGTCCGGGGGGGAGGCGCAGCGCGTTAAGCTGGCACGAGAGCTGTCGAAACGCGGCACCGGTCAGACCCTGTACATCCTCGATGAGCCGACCACTGGTCTGCACTTTGCCGATATTCAGCAGTTACTGGCGGTTCTCCACCAACTGCGGGATCAAGGCAATACTATCGTGGTGATTGAGCATAACTTGGATGTGATCAAAACCGCTGACTGGATCGTCGACCTCGGTCCAGAAGGTGGCAGTGGCGGCGGTGAGATCTTGGTCGCTGGCAGTCCAGAGGCCATTGTCGAGTGTGAAGCCTCACATACTGCACGCTTCCTCAAACCTTTGCTGGACCAGTAATCACTTCCCCTGAGTGTCGGTACCCCCGGGTACCGACCTCTCTGTGGCCACGATGGACATTATGTTTAGGCAGTTCACTGACCGTCCTGGCACAGTCTTCACCCTCTCCGGCGAACAATTCCGGAATTTTTTTCTTTCTGACAGGAGACATCATGAAAGTTTTTCATGCATATGCAGCACAGAACGAAAAGTCCCCCCTCGCGCCCTTTAGCTATCAGCCACGCGAACTGCGTGACCAAGATGTCGAGATTGAGATCCTCTATTGCGGAGTCTGTCACTCTGACCTCCACCAAGCCCGTAATGAGTGGCGTAATACTGTGTTCCCAGTTGTTCCGGGCCATGAAATCGTCGGCCGAGTCACCGCCACTGGCGCGAACAGCCATAAGTATCAGGTCGGTGATTTAGTCGGCGTTGGCTGCTTGGTAGACTCTTGTCGCCACTGCGAAAGCTGTGAGGACGGTCTTGAGCAATACTGCGAAAACGGCTTCGTCGCCACCTATAACAGTGAAGATCGCTTTGACGGCAAAATCACTTACGGCGGCTATGCGTCCGGTATCGTGGTCCATGAAGACTTTGTCCTGAAAGTGCCAGAAAACCTTGATCCCGCAGGGGTTGCGCCACTGCTGTGCGCCGGGATCACCACCTTCTCGCCACTGAAACACTGGAAAGTCGGCCCAGGACAAAAAGTGGGCGTGGTAGGACTGGGTGGCCTCGGCCATATGGGCGTTAAGATCGCCCATGCGATGGGGGCAAAAGTAGTGCTGTTTACTACCTCTCCGTCTAAAATCGAAGACGGTAAGCGTCTGGGAGCCGATGAAGTGGTGGTCTCTAAAGATGCTAAGCAGATGGAACAACATCTCAACAGCTTCGACTTTATCCTGAATACCGTGGCGGCTACCCATGATTTAACGCCGTTTATTAACCTGCTAAAACGCGACGGCAATATGACACTGGTCGGTGTACCGGAGCATGACCATCCGTCACCGAGCGTCGCCAGCCTGATTTTCAAACGCCGCAGCGTCTCGGGATCGTTAATTGGTGGTATTGCTGAAACTCAGGAAATGCTCGATTTTTGTGGTCAGCACGGTATCACTGCTGACATTGAGATGATCGATATCGATCAGGTTAATGACGCTTACGAACGGATGCTGAAAAGTGATGTGAAGTATCGATTTGTTATTGATATCAATAGCTTGAAAAAGTAGCTATCGCTCCCTCTCCGCCGCCGGCGCACCCTGGTAGCCGGCGGTACAAGTTGAATTAATTTCACCCCTGAGCAGTAGATTTCAGAGTATGGTGTGATACCCACATTTATAATAACCCTGGAAACTATCATGCCAACACAGACTCTCCGTCCCCCATTCCGCGCTGACGTTGTCGGCAGTTATTTACGTCCCGTTGAATTACATCAGGCAAGAAAAGACGCGGCGCAAGGTCGCATCAGCGCCGCACAACTGAAATCTGTCGAAGATAAAACCATCACTGAGCTGGTACGTAAACAGAAGCAGGCCGGCTTACGGGTGATCACTGACGGTGAGTTTCGCCGCAGTTGGTGGCACCTTGATTTTATGTGGGGGCTGAACGGTGTGCACAAACAGCAACTGACACAGGGTTATCGCTTCGCAGATATGGAAACCCGCGCCGAAACCGCACAGATAAGCGGTCAAATCAGCGGTGAAAACCACCCTTTTGTTGAGCACTTCCGTTTTCTGTTATCGCTGGCAGGGGACGATACTGTGCCCCGTATGACTCTCCCTGCCCCCGCCCAGACCTTTAAAGAATTTTGCCGCCCCGATAATAGCACCACCACCAACGCTTATTACCCCGATCAACAGGTGCTGATCCGTGACTTAACAGCGGCTTATCAGAACGTGATCCGTGAACTCTATGCCGCTGGCTGTCGCAACCTGCAATTGGATGATTGCACTTGGGGCATGATGGTCGATGCCCGTTATAACAACAGTGGTATTGCCGAAGATAAACAACCCGGCCACAGCGGTTGTGACTGCCATCCTGGTCAGCACACGGTGATCAGCGATGATCTGAAAGCCCTGACCGAATTGCTACTCAGCATCAATAATGCGGCATTGGTCGGGGCCCCCGAGGATATGGTGCTGACCACCCATGTCTGCCGCGGTAACTATCGCTCGACCTGGGCAGCCAGTGGTGGCTATCAGGCGGTAGCCGAACCCTTGCTGGGCCGGGAAAATGTCTCTGCCTATTATCTGGAGTTCGATACCGAACGCGCCGGGGATTTTTCACCGCTGGCTTACACCAGTGGCGATAAAAAAGTGGTGCTGGGACTGATTTCCTCAAAAAACGGCGAACTGGAAGATAAACAGACCATCATCAACCGTATCCATGAAGCCACGCGCTATTTGCCACTGGAACGGCTCTGCCTCAGTACGCAATGCGGTTTCGCTTCTACCGAAGAAGGGAATATCCTGACCGAAGCACAACAGTGGGCCAAAATCGCGCTGGTTACCGAGATTGCCCGTGAGGTATGGAGCGACTAAGGCAGTCCAGTCACTTAGCGTGACATCCGCTGGTCGCTAAACGCATCCTGTAGCCAATGGCTAAACACAGTGACTGCCCTAGGGACCCGTGGTGAATAAGGGCGCACCAGCCAGATTTTATCCGCAAACCCGCCCTCAATCTGCCAGTCCGCCAGGACTGGGGTCAGTTGTCCTGCCTGCAATGCAGCGCGGGCGCTGAACTCCGGTAGCATCGCAATACCGAGACCCGCAATGGCGGCATCACGGATCGACTCACTGTTATTGGTGGCAAAACTGCCTCTGATGGTGACGCTGCAACATTCCTGCTGCTGGGAATGGCGGAAGCGCCACTGTGGCAACTCGTTGCCGCGGGGGTAATAGAGACAATCATATTGTGTCAGCGCCTGCGGGTGTTGCGGTGTCCCGGCCCATTTCAGGTAGTCCGGTGCCGCCACCAGCAAGGTGCGGGTATCACACAGCGGTAGAACCACATGGGTATCTGCAACCCGATGGCTGTGGCGGATTGCCAAGTCAAACCCTTCACTGGCCAGAGACAGTAGCTGATCAGAGACTTCCAACTGGATCCTCACCTGCGGATACTGTTGTAAAAAACCGCGGATCGGCCCTAACAATTGCTGGCGGGCAAAGGCCACCGGTGCAGTAATGCGTACAGTCCCCCGTAAGGGGCCGCTGCTATCCCGTATCGCCGTAAACTGTTGTTCAATCTGCTCAAACGGCTGGCGTAGCCCACTAGTCAGCGTTTTACCGGCCTCGGTCAGACGAACACTGCGGGTGGTGCGAGTCACCAACGCCACACCGGCTAAGCTCTCTAACTGTTTGATCTTCTGACTCATCGCCGCCTTACTGACCCCTAACTGTTCCGCTGCACGGGTAAAGCTTCCCTGCTCTGCCAGCACCAACAGCCAGTGTAACGGGTTGAGTAATGCGTCAGCCTGACTTCTTTTCATAACGACTATTCACTCTGTTAAACAATCATTTCACGTAGAACGCTTTTTCTACCCGCCCGGAAAAGCCAGAATGGGGATAGATACCCTTAAGGAGTCCGCAATATGCCATTATTACAGTTTGATATTATTGAAGGTCGCAGTGAACAGGAAGTGAAAACCTTACTGAATACGGCTCATCAGGTGGTACTGGAAGCCTTTAAAGTGCCAGAACGTGACCGTTACCAGATTGTTCACGAAAACAAAGCCTATCAGATGGTCTTCCAGGATACTGGACTGGGTTTTGAACGCAGTGAGAAGTTTGTCATGTTGCGTGTTTTTACTAGCCCGCGCAGCGATGAACAGAAACAGTACTTTATGAAGCGCTTAGCGGAAGAGCTGAAGTCGGTCTGTGGTATCGACGGGAATGACCTGATGATCTCCTTTATCAGTAACGGTAAAGGTGACTGGAGCTTTGGCTATGGTGAAGCTCAGTATATGACCGGAACCTTATAATCTCTGGTTTCAGATAAACAAAAAGCGGGATCTCTCCCGCTTTTCACTGCCTGTCGATGAGATTACGCCATCACCGCCGCAAAGGCCTCAGCGACACGCTGAATATTGCGGCTATTGAGGCCCGCGACACACATCCGCCCACTGCTGATCAGATAAATACCGAACTCGTCACGCAATCTGTCCACCTGCTGAGCGCTCAGCCCAGTGTAGCTGAACATGCCACGCTGTTTTTCCAAGTAACTGAAATCCCGTCCCGGTAAGGCCTGATTCAGAGCCGTTACCAGAGCCTGACGCATATCGAGAATACGCAGACGCATCTCTTCCAGTTCATCCAGCCACTGCTGACGCAGAGTATCGTCATTAAGGACCGAGGAAACCAGTAATGCACCGTGGGTCGGCGGGCTAGAGTAGTTACGGCGTACCGCCGCTTTCAGTTGCCCCAGCACACAATTTGCTTCATCACTGTCAGCGCAAATCACCGACAGACCGCCAACACGCTCACTGTATAGCGAGAAAATCTTTGAGAAGGAGTTACTGACCATCACCGGTAAACCCGCTTCCGCAGCAGCGCGGATCGCATAGCAATCTTTTTCTGCACCCGCGCCAAAGCCCTGGTAGGCAATATCCATAAACGGGATCAGACCGCGATCTTTCAGTACTTCAATGGTTTTATCCCATTGCTCTGTTGTCAGATCTGCCCCGGTTGGGTTATGGCAGCAAGGGTGCAGCAGTACCACACTGCGCGCTGGCAAGGCATTCAGCGCATCGATAAAGGCCGGGAAGTTAACACCATGAGTTTGCGGGTCATACCACGGATAACGGTTCACCTTGAAACCGGCACCGGAGAAGATAGCGATATGATTTTCCCACGTCGGGTCGCTGACCCACAGCTCCGAGTCTGGGAAATACGTTTTCAGAAAATCGGCACCCACTTTCAGCGCACCTGAGCCACCGAGGGTCTGGATACAGGCAATACGCCCGCTCTCTGCCAGAGGATGGCCGGCACCAAATAGCAGGTTAATAATCGCCTGGCGATAGGCACTCATTCCTTCCATCGGCAGATAAATTGAGGCTTCACGGGCATTCACCGCCAGACGCTTCTCTGCGTCGACCACCGCCTGCAGCTGAGGAACAACCCCTTCTTCGTTATAATAAAGGCCGATACTCAGATTAACTTTGGCGACCCGCGGATCTTGTTTATATTTTTCCATCAACGTCAGGATAGGATCGCCACCATAGGGCTCGACATGTTGAAACACGCTGTACTTCTCCGTTATTAATCACTGTGATTAGTCGCTGCCCGGTGACACCCTGTAGCGACCGGGACGGTGGTTCATGGCAATAATCAGATTCAGGATCACCGCACCACACACCGATGCCAGCAGCATCGGCAGTGACACCACCCATAGCGAAGCCAGTACCACACAGGTATCGACCGCCATCTGTAATTTCCCTGCCCGTAATCCGATACGTTTCTGCAGCCATAATGCGAGAATATTCACACCACCCAGGCTGGCTTTGTGCCGGAACAGAACAATGAACCCCATGCCCATCACAATATTACCAAATAGGGCGGCATAGAAAGGATTTAAGCTGGAAAAATGCATAAACATCGGGTGCAGGTGGGTAAACAGCGACACCAGTGCCACCGCACTGAAGGTTTTAAGGGTAAATTCCCACCCCATTTGGCGTACAGCCAACCAGTAAAACGGCAGGTTAATCAGAAAAAAGGCCGCGCCAAAGGATAAGGGTGAAATATAACTGATCAGAAACGCAATCCCAGCAGTGCTACCAGTTAGCGCGCCAGCCTGCTTTAGCATCACAATCCCAAAAGAGACCAGCAGAGTGCCAAACAGTATCGCGAGTGCGTCCTCTGCCCAGCTGTGTGGTATATGATCGCTATTTGTAGTGCTTATTGTCGACATCATTCCCCCGTCAGGAATCAACACTCAGCCCGACCCTCTCCCTGAGACAACGCTTCAACAGCCTGTGGAAAGGAAGGAGTGACCTGAGAAAAAGTAATATAGAGTCTTCACATAAGGCGGGGACGACAGCAAATAAGCAAAAGTGCGCATATTGAGTCACCCCATTGCACTATTTACGCATTTTTTTAGGATAATTGCACGATATTGATCGCACCTGAGCCTAATCTCCCCCGGGCAGACCATCGAGCATCAGGCCGTCCTCTTTGATACGGTTAAGCACCACTGAGGTTTTAACATGCGCCACCCCCTGATAACCGGCTACCAACTGATGGATCAGCATGCTCAGGGCGTTGAGGTCCGCTACCGTCACTTTCAACAGATAATCGGCATCACCGGTGGTTTTAAATGCATCAATAATGGCACTGTCTTCCGCTACACGACGGTGGAAGTTATCCACATATTCTGAGCTGTGGTTCATCAGTTGGACTTCTATAAGACCAGTCACTTCCGGCCCCAGTGCATCCGGCGACAATCTGGCGTAGTAACCGAGAATACTGCCGGTCTGCTCCAGTTGAATACGGCGCCGCGAACACTGTGACGCCGATAGCCCAACCAACCCACTGAGTTCCTGATTGGTTAAGCGGCCATTGCTTTGTAACAGCGTCAGGATTTGAATATCATGGTTATCGAGGCGGATCATTGCAGGTTCTCTCAGGCAGACTGCTGGTTAACCGTCACAGCACGGAACTGTGACGGAACAGAAGATTACTCATCGTCGTATTGCGGGCCGGCATAGTTATCGAACCTCGACCATTGACCATTAAATGTCAGGCGTACCGTACCGATCGGCCCGTTACGCTGTTTACCTAAGATAATTTCAGCAATCCCTTTCATATCACTGTTCTCGTGATAAACCTCATCACGGTAGATAAACATAATTAAGTCAGCATCCTGTTCGATGGATCCCGATTCACGCAAATCCGAGTTGACCGGACGCTTATCTGCACGCTGCTCCAATGAACGGTTAAGCTGCGACAGTGCCACCACCGGCACATTCAGTTCTTTTGCCAGTGCTTTCAGCGATCGGGAAATTTCAGCGATCTCCAAGGTACGGTTATCCGACAGTGACGGCACTCGCATTAACTGCAGGTAATCGATCATAATCATGCTCAGACCGCCATTTTCGCGGAATATACGCCGAGCACGAGAACGGACTTCGGTCGGCGTCAGGCCTGAGGAATCATCGATATACATATTTTTCTTTTCCAGCAACACCCCCATGGTGCCAGAAATCCTAGACCAATCTTCATCATCCAACTGACCGGTACGAATACGGGTCTGATCGACACGGGATAGGGAAGCCAGCATACGCATCATCAGCTGCTCACTGGGCATCTCTAGGCTGAAAATCAGTACCGGTTTAGACTGCAACATTGCCGCATTTTCACACAAGTTCATCGCAAAGGTGGTTTTACCCATCGACGGACGTGCTGCGATGATGATTAGGTCCGACCCCTGCAGACCTGCGGTCTTCTTATTCAGATCCTGATAGCCAGTATCGACCCCGGTCACCCCATCATGCGGGGTGCCGACAAGCTCCTCGATACGGCTGATGGTGGCTTCCAGAACCTGTTCAATATTTTGCGGACCGTCTTCTTTATTGGCCCGTTTTTCGGCAATCTTAAAGACACTGGATTCAGCTAAGTCCAACAGATCTTCACTACTACGACCCTGAGGGTCAAAACCGGCATCGGCGATTTCATTCGCCACCGAGATCATTTCACGAACGACAGCACGTTCACGGACAATATCGGCATAAGCACCAATGTTTGCTGCACTTGGCGTATTTTTTGCCAGTTCAGCCAGATAGGCGAATCCGCCAACCATCTCCAATTCTGCCCTCGTCTCCAGCGATTCGGACAGTGTGATCAGATCAATCGGCTGGTTCAGTTCCAGTAGACGCTGCATCTCCGAGAAAATGATCCGATGTGGCCGGCTATAGAAATCTTCTGCCACCACGCGCTCAGAAACATTATCCCAGCGGTTATTGTCCAGCATTAATCCCCCGAGCACAGATTGCTCTGCTTCGACAGAATGGGGCGGCATTTTTACGCCTTCCAGCTGACGATCACGGGAGTCGTTGGATTTGTTCGCGGATGTATTTCCTGCCATAGTGAATGTCATTACCAGTGTTGATCAAGGGGCGACACAGTATACGTTTTTTTTCATCGGATTGTCGCCCTGTCCCCCGGCAAACAACATGATTTCAGGGAGTGCGAATGCCAAATCGAATTCAGTATCGTCAGCATGGTGGCCCGGAAGTGCTTGAATGGACAGCCTTCACTCTGCCAGAACCCGCTGAGCACGAGGTGGTGGTAGAAAATAAAGCCATAGGTATCAATTATATCGATACCTATTTCCGCAGCGGACTCTACCCGTCACCAACGTTACCGGCAGGACTCGGAACTGAAGCCGCCGGCGTGGTAGTCAGTACCGGCTCCGCAGTCAGTCGCGTTGCCCCCGGTGATCGGGTGGTCTATGCACAGTCAGCTTCCGGGGCCTACAGCGAAGCGCATATTGTTCATGAAGATAAATTGGTAAAACTGCCGGACAGTATCAGTTTCGAACAGGCAGCGGCCTCGTTTCTAAAAGGGTTGACCGTGCAATATCTGTTACGTCAGACCTATCCGGTCACTGCTGGTGAAACCTTCCTGTTTCATGCCGCTGCCGGGGGCGTGGGTCTGATCGCCTGCCAATGGGCAAAAGCGCTGGGTGCAAAACTGATAGGCACCGTAGGCTCGGCGGCGAAAGCCGAGGCAGCCTTGGACGCAGGGGCATTCGCCACCATTAACTCTCGTCAAGAAGACATCGCAGCGCGGGTCGCTGAGTTAACCGACGGGCAGAAAGTACCCGTCGTCTTTGATTCAGTCGGCAAAGAGACCTGGGAGGCTTCCTTAGATTCCCTGCAACGCCGTGGATTGATGGTCAGCTTTGGTAATGCCTCCGGACCGGTGACTGGGGTGAACCTGGGGATCCTTAACCAAAAAGGCTCGTTGTTTGTCACGCGCCCTTCGTTGTTTGGTTATATTACGACGCCCGCGGAGTTAGATGCCGCCAGCAGCGAACTCTTCGCCCTGATCGCCAGCGGGGCAATCAAGGTTGAGGTTCCTGACCAGCAGAAATTTGCCCTCAAGGATGCCGCCGAAGCACACCGGCAGTTGGAAAGCCGTACAACCCGAGGTTCCAGCTTACTGATCCCCTGATAGCAGAATGTAAAACGGGCTTCCCAAAGGAAGCCCGTTTCTTTTTTTATTCGCACTGGTGTAGGGACAGAGCGATGAACTGCGATAAACAACTACAAAAATTATCGCTGATCCGGGACGAGAAAAACCTGTGCAGATTCACATTTTAAGACATCAATCATCACTTTTACTGAACAAGACGCCCCTTATCACAAATAACGGTTGAAGCGTGAGACCCTGGCGCGTCTTTTAGCCGCCTGGCGTTGCGCCGGGGTGACTGCCGGTCCGGCCAAAAAGGTCTGATAAATCCATGCCACGGCGACTGCCAGCAGTAACCACGGCAGCACTTTAACGATAAACACTAGAAAACCGGAAAACGCCATCAGCACAGTGGCAACCAACAGGGCTGCCATCACACCCAGCACAGAGACGCCGGTAACCAGTAGCATCACAAAAAAGCCGAGCACAAATAAGACTTCCATAACTTACCTCCGCAGAGATCAACAACGATATAGTTGTCTTACTTACAAGAAACGTGCCACAGTGCGACTTAATCTAACCCTATGATATCACGATAGATTTCAAAATAAGTGAGCGCCACTTTTAGTGAAAAAGACCAAAAAGTGGCGAAAAAGATAGCAAGATTTATTCTCCGGTCACTTTCAACAATGCTTTTTCCAGTACGCTGACATCCGCTCCCGGCTTGTGGGCATTTTCACTCAGATAACGACGCCACTGCCGTGCTCCCGGGATCCCTTGGAACAACCCGAGCATATGGCGAGTAATATGGCCCAAGTAAGTGCCCTGACTCAGTTCTGCTTCGATATACGGATACATCGCCCGAACCACCGCAACCGGATCTGGTTGTGCATGACTTTGTCCATAAATCCGCTGATCGACCTGCGCCAGGATCCCCGGATTCTGATAGGCTTCGCGACCCATCATCACCCCATCCACATACTTAAGATGCTCAACGGCTTCATCAAGGGATTTAACTCCGCCGTTAATACCGATGTTCAGTTGGGGGAAGTCCTGCTTAATCTGATAGACCCGTGGGTAATCCAATGGTGGAATTTCACGGTTTTCTTTCGGGCTCAGGCCAGATAACCAAGCTTTACGGGCATGCAGAGTGAATGACTGACAGCCGCCATCACTGGCGACTGTGCCGATGAAATCACACAGAAATTGATAGCTGTCCTGCTCATCAATACCGATACGCGTTTTCACCGTCACCGGAATACTGACCACATCACGCATGGCTCGGATGCAATCTGCCACCAAAGCCGCTTCGCCCATCAGGCAAGCACCGAAACGCCCGTTCTGCACACGGTCTGACGGACAGCCAACATTGAGGTTAATCTCATCATAGCCGCGGGCTTCTGCCAGCTGTGCGCACTGCGCCAGAGCTGCGGGATCACTGCCCCCCAACTGTAATGCCACTGGGTGTTCGGCCTGGCTGTACGCCAGATAATCCCCTTTGCCGTGAATAATCGCCCCCGTCGTCACCATTTCGGTGTACAACAGCGTCTCAGAGGTCAGCTGACGATGAAAATAACGGCAGTGGCGATCGGTCCAGTCGAGCATAGGCGCAATCGAGAAACGATCGGCACGGTAAACGGGCTGGGAGGTTGTCGGATCTTCACCGGTACTGGGTCCGGCTGTCTGGCTGATTTCGTGCATGTATTTGATATCGTATTTTGGCCGAGGCTGACCTGCGTGACGCAGCCGTCTCGGAAAGAAAGTGTCGGAAAATCTGGCGTACTATAGCATAGAAAAGCGTCACTATGCGGCTGACTCAACATATCCGATGGTGCATAGCCCGCCTATCCGCACCACACAACATCAAGATTAACCGTTGCGGTCGTGATAAGATATAACATCACTTAACCCCTTCGTCGGAGATGGCCATTATGCAACACCCCCTTCCTGCACAAATTCTTGCTGAAGCGCAGGAACTCTGTCTGAAGCGCGGTGCACGAATGACCGCCCAGCGCGCAGAGGTTCTACGTCTGATGGCTGAGCAACAAGGTGCTATCAGTGCCTACGATTTACTAGATAAACTGCGCATTAGCGAGCCTCAGGCCAAGCCTCCGACTGTCTACCGTGCGCTGGATTTCTTGCTGGAACAAGGCTTTATCCACCGAGTAGCTTCTAATAACAGTTATGTGGTCTGCCCGCATTTTGAACACCCCTCTCATACTTCGGTGATGTTAGTCTGTGATCACTGTGCCTCTGTCAGCGAGTGCCATGCTGAAGGCGTCGAGCATCTGATTGCCGCCCAAGCGACTCAGGCCGGTTTTGTACTACGCCACAGCGTCATCGAAGCCCATGGACTGTGTGAAAAATGCGCCGAAGTGGCCGCCTGTCAGGATCCGCAGCAGTGCCAACACGACCACAGCACTGAGCCGCGTAAACGTCCAGCCCGTTAAGGTTACGGGGTAAACCAAGTTCCGCGGCGCTGATGATGCATCCAGCAGGCGCCGAGAGTGATCCCGCGCAGGACCATAAACGCGCACAGTGCCAACCACAGTCCATGGTTACCCAACCAAGGAACGCTCAGTAGCATGACGCCGAATCCCAGCGCCGACACTGCCATACTGTTACGCATCTCGCGCCCGCGGGTGGCACCAATGAACAGCCCATCGAGCAGATAGCCCGCGACCCCGGCTAGCGGCAAGATCACCTGCCAGACCAAATAGCGATCAGCCAACTGCCGTAAGTCCGGTAAAGACGTCAAAATCGCGACAATCTCTCGCCCTGTCACGGCGTAGATCACCGAGAACGCCAAAGCCACAATGCCTGCCTGACGGCAGGAGGCTTTCCAGACCTCTTGCAACTTTCCGTTTTCGCGGGCACCGTAGGCTTCACCAGAGACTGCTTCAACCGCATAGGCAAAGCCATCCAGCGCATAGGCAGTAAAGGTCAGAAACATCATCAGCAGGGCATTGACCGCGACTATCTGGCTACCGAGTCGTGCGCCAGCTATGGTCAGCGAAGCAAAGCAGATCTGTAACAATAGCGAGCGCAACAGAATATCCCGGTTTAGGCCCAGCAGACGTTTGATATCACCGCGCCAGCCGTTTAACAACAATCCGACCGAAATCTGGCGGCGGTTAAGCACCTGATAAACAAGCAGTAGACCACTCAATAACGACACATACTCGGCGATCACTGTTGCAGCGGCGGCCCCTTGAACGCCCATTTTTAGGTGCCAGACAAACCATACTTCC
The DNA here is from genome assembly GCF_000439375.1 of Tatumella saanichensis. Classification (GTDB taxonomy): domain Bacteria; phylum Pseudomonadota; class Gammaproteobacteria; order Enterobacterales; family Enterobacteriaceae; genus Tatumella; species Tatumella saanichensis. The sequence goes on along the minus strand of NZ_ATMI01000040.1, from coordinate 33,701 downwards.
AGCACGATATTCACCAAATTACCGGCCACCAGCAAGATCACCGGTGCTCGGGCATACTGCACCCCGAGAAGCCACCCAAGGATCACTAAGTTAGCAAAGGTCGCCGGAGCACTTAGCCAGCGGGTATCAATGAAAATGCGCGCCTGTTCTAACAGCTGAGGACTGCCGCCAATAAACGAGGTCGCCAGTTGACTGACTGGATGGCGACACAGCATAAATAGCAGCCCGGCCACCAGGCTAAGGATCAACGGTTGAACCAAGGCCCTCGCGAGCGCGGCGGCATCGGCTGCCCCCCAAGCTTGAGCGGTCATTCCGGTGGTGCTCATGCGCAAAAACAGTAGCAACATAAACAGAAAGCTGGTGATGGTCGTCCCTACGGCGACACCGCCCAGATACACAGAACTGTTCAGGTGACCGATAATGCCGGTGTCCACCAGTCCCATCAATGGCACGGTAATATTGGATAACACCATCGGTAAGGCCAGTCGCCAGAGTTGTTTATCTGTTGCACTGAATAAAGGCATGACATTTCCTGAGCAGAAAGCGGGATTATCCGCTGTGCGCAGCAGTGGCCGGGAAGGTGATACTAAAATCAGCCATCACCAGGCAGGAGCATCAGCGGGGGAACATCCGCCACCAGGCGGAGTGCTGGTGACGTTAACACAGGATGAAGGAAAAGGGGGGGAATTACAGCCACTCACCGTTACGAATAATACCGACCGCCAGACCTTCAACGGTGAGGCTCTGCTCGCGCACATCGACCACAATCGGCGAAAACTCACTGTTTTCCGGCAGCAGTTGCACGGTATTACCCTGTTTTTTCCAACGCTTAACCGTGACTTCGTCATCAATTCTGGCCACCACAACCTGGCCGTTACGGACGTCTTGGGTCTTATGAACCGCGAGCAGGTCGCCGTCCATAATACCGATATCTTTCATGGACATCCCGCTGACACGTAGCAGAAAATCTGCGCCCGGCTTAAACAGCCCCGGATCAACCTGATAATGGCTTTCGATATGTTGCTGCGCCAGCAGTGGTTCACCTGCTGCTACGCGGCCAATGAGGGGTAACCCTTCACTGACCTCTTCTTCCATCAGCAGACGGATACCACGAGAAGCACCGGAGACAATTTCAATCACCCCTTTTCGGGCCAGGGCTTTCAGGTGTTCTTCGGCTGCATTTGGGGAACGGAAACCCAGCTGGGACGCGATCTCGGCACGTGTTGGCGGCATTCCTGTTTGTTGGATATGCTCGCGTATCAGGTCATAGACCTGCTGTTGCCTGCTGGTTAATGCTTTCATCCCGCCCCCTGGTTGTTTATACAGTCGCTGTGAGTATATACAGGTATTTGCGAAATGAAAACCAAAAACCGTCATAAAACAAACAACTGTCGCTCACTCTGTGGACAGCTATTGCAGCGACCACAGCACCGAGCCCCATACCACCAGCGCCAGTAAGATCGCCAGCAGTACCGCAGCCGACCCCATATCTTTAGCCCGCCCAGAAAGAGCATGTTGCTCCCCGCCGAACCGGTCCACCACGGCTTCGATAGCACTGTTAATGATCTCGACAATTATCACCAATACGACCGAGCCAATCAGCATCAGCCGCGTCACAAGATTAATATCCAGACAGCAGGCGATGATCGCCGCTAGCACGGCCACTACCGTCTCCTGACGGAATGCCGCTTCATGCTCCCAAGCCGCACGTAAACCCTGCCATGAGTAGCCGGTAGCCTTGACGAGGCGACGCCATCCGGTGGTTTTTCCTGCCATAGTGGGGGACTCCTTTTTGTGATCATTGCTGCGTCCGCAACAGATTTTCTTCGCGGCTTCTGATATGCTTACGCCGCTTTGCTATCAGAAGAGGCTCCCGATTTGTCTATGTCAGGCTGGCGTAAACTTTATTATAAATTGCTCAGTATTCCATTATCTTTGCTGGTAAAAGGCAAAGTGATCCCGGGTGATCCAGTGACCGAACTCGGCTTGGACCCTACTCGCCCTATTATCTATGTATTTCCGTATGACTCCAAAGCAGATTTACTGGCACTGCGTACAGAATGCCTGAAACATGATCTGCCCGATCCCTTGGAGCCCCTAGACATCGACGGTAGTCTGCTGCCACGTCATGTGTTTATCCATGACGGTCCACGCTTACTGCCTTATTTCACCCCGAATCAGGAAACGGTGAAAATTTTCCACGATTACCTAGACTTGCATCGCAACAATCCTTCTCTGGATGTGCAACTAGTACCGGTATCCGTGATGTTTGGTCGTGCGCCGGGTAAAGAAGTTCAAGGCTCACAAACACCCGTACTTCGCGAGCTGAACGGCCTGCAGAAGTTTTTTGCCATCTTGTGGCTGGGACGTGACAGCTTTATCCGTTTCTCACCGATGGTTTCATTGCGTCAGATGGCCGATGAGCATGGTACCGACAAGTCTATCGCTCAAAAGCTGTCACGGGTTGCCCATATCCATTTCTCCCGTCAACGGTTAGCGGCGGTTGGCCCACGCCTACCTGCCCGACAAGATCTGTTCAACAAGCTATTGCAGTCAAAAGCTATCGAGAAAGCAGTAGAAGACGAAGCCCGCAGTAAAAAAATCTCCCATGAGATGGCCCAAAAAAATGCCGTCGCCATGATGGAAGAAATTGCCGCCGATTTCTCCTATGAGGCTATCCGTATCACTGACCGGGTAATGGGTTGGTTATGGAGCCGACTGTATAAAGGGATCAATGTCAGTGGCGGTGAGCGTATCCGTCAGTTGGCGCAGGATGGCCACGAATTAGTGTATGTGCCCTGCCACCGCAGCCACATGGACTACTTGCTGCTCTCTTATGTGCTCTATCACCAAGGCTTGGTGCCGCCACATATCGCCGCCGGCATTAACCTTAACTTCTGGCCGGCCGGCCCGATTTTCCGTCACCTAGGGGCTTTCTTTATTCGCCGCAGCTTTAAGGGCAATAAACTCTACTCCACGGTGTTCCGTGAATACCTGGGTGAACTGTTCAGCCGTGGCTACTCCGTCGAGTACTTCGTGGAAGGTGGCCGCTCCCGTACTGGTCGATTGCTGGACCCGAAAACCGGCACACTGACTATGACTCTGCAGGCCATGCTACGTGGCGGTAATCGTCCTATCACCCTAGTGCCGATCTATATCGGCTATGAACATGTGATGGAGGTGGCGACTTACGCCAAAGAGCTGCGTGGTGCCACCAAAGAAAAAGAAGGTCTGTTACAGATGTTACGCGGCCTACGTAAGCTGCGTAACCTCGGTCAAGGTTATGTGAACTTCGGAGAACCCCTACCGCTGGTCAACTACCTGAATACCCAAGTCCCGGAATGGCGTGAGGCGATCGACCCTATCGAGCCACAACGCCCAGCCTGGATGGCTCCGACCGTCAATGATATTGCTCAGCAGGTCATGGTACGCATCAACAATGCCGGTGCGGCTAATGCGATGAACCTGTGTGTCACTGCCTTACTGGCCTCTCCACAGCGTTCACTGACCCGTGAGCAACTACTGGAACAGCTGGCCTGTTACACCGGATTATTGCGTAATGTTCCTTATGCCGAAGGCGTCACTGTCCCGGACATGAGTTCTGCTGAACTGCTTGATCATGCGATGAGTATGAATAAGTTCACTATCGAACAGGACAATATCGGCGAAATCATCATCCTGCCAAAAGAGCAGGCAGTGCTGATGACTTATTACCGTAATAACATCCTGCACCTGCTGGTGATGCCGTCGTTGATTGCCGCGATTATTCAGCAGCATGGTACCCTGCGTAAACAAGAGTTACTGCGTCAGGTTACTCTGATTTATCCGATGCTGAAGAGTGAGCTGTTCCTACGCTGGGATAAAGACCAATTGGCAGAGGTTATCGATAAGATCTGTGATGAGCTAGTCAGTCAATCGCTGATCATCCGCAGCGATGAACATCTCTCTGTCGATCCCACCCGTCAGCGTGTGCTGGGGCTGCTGGCATCCGGCGTCCGTGAGACACTGCAACGTTACGCAATCACCTTCACTATCCTCAATGCTAAACCGGAAATCAATCGTGGGACGCTGGAGAAAGAGAGCCGTACTTTGGCACAACGCCTGTCGGTACTCCATGGTATCAATGCGCCGGAGTTCTTTGATAAAGCAGTCTTTACCGGCCTAGTGCTGACCTTACGTGATGAGGGCTATATCAGTGATAAAGATGATTCCGAACCGGAGAAAACCCGTGGAATGCGTCAAATCTTGCTTGATCTGATCACCCGCGATGTCCGACAGACCATTGAGAATGCCGTCGCTTCAGACAGCGATGCCGCAGTCTGATCCCGCTATATACTCTCAGGGTGCTCTACAGAGCGCCCTTTTTTTGGCCATCATCTGGACTGGATCTACGACAGACTAAGATAAAAAAGCCCCCGCAGTGCTAACACTGCGGGGGCTGGCAACGGTCAGGATGCTATGTTTACATCAGATTGATAAAGGGTAAGGTGCTTAATACCACGCCCAAGAAAATTACCAACCCGACATAATTATTGTTCAGGAAAGCGTGAAAATAGGCATCCCGATTACGTTCCATCGCCAGCTTTTGCTGATAGATAAAGCATCCTGCTGCCAACATCAGTGACAGACAGAACCACCCATTGAGATGCAGGATCTTACCCGCCATCGCCAGTAGCAGCAAGGTGGCGGACTGCAAGATACCAATAATCAGGCGATCGTAGCGGCCGAACAGGATCGCCGTCGATTTGACACCGATTTTCAGGTCATCATCACGGTCTACCATTGCGTAGAGGGTATCGTAGGCCACCGTCCAACAGACATTCGCCAGAAATACCAGCCAGCAGGCCAGCGGAACCGTGCCACTGACCGCCATCCAGGCCATCGGGATCGCCCAGCCAAAGGCAGCCCCCAGCACTACCTGTGGTAAGTGGGTGTAGCGCTTCATAAACGGATAGGCTGTCGCCAGGATCAGCCCACCCACCGAGAGCAAAATGGTTCGGGTATTCATGGTCAATACCAGCAGAAAAGCCACCGCGACCAAAAGCACGAACAATCCTTTAGCTTCTCTGCCGGTAACCAGTCCTGACGGTAACGGCCGCTGTGCAGTGCGTTTCACATGGCCATCCACCTTACGGTCGGCATAATCATTAATCACACACCCCGCCGCGCGCATCACAAATACACCGATAACAAACACTACCAGCACTTTCAGTGGGGGCAGTGTCATCCCGGACAGCCATAGCGCCCAGAGTGTCGGCCATAACAACAATAAGGTACCGATAGGCCGGTCAATACGCATCAAGCGCTGATAAGCCTGAAATTTTGTCAGTTTTACAGAGTCCTGCACGGGTTGTTATCCTTTCTCCCGGGGTGGATAGGCGGGTGACGCGGGTAAAAAAAGCTCGGTCAGTATCAGCGGCTTTCCTGAGAGTCGCAGCAGCGAATAACGCCCCCACAGTCCGTCACTGTGTCCCGGTAGGATAAAGTCACGGCTCAATTGCGAAGAGGTGAACAGAAAGCGCCCGAGCGGTGATTCGCCAAGCGCCAGCAACGCAGTTTCTGGTCCACTGAGGGTCCCTTCAGGTAACACTGTACGCCCCGAGAGCCAGGGTTTACCGTCGCCATATAATATGACTTCACGCAGCCAATAGCGGTCGGCGTGGTCGAATGCAGTATCACCGGTTTCATGGGGCAGTAATGTCGTTTTAGCCACAAAGCCTTCGCGAACCACCTTTACGGTCAGTTGCTGGCAATGACGCTCAAAACGTGCGGTCAGCGATCCTTCTTCCGACAACCAGTCAGAAATATCGGGGGACAACTGCGGAGCAGAAAACGGTACCCATTGCAACTGATACAATTTGCAGAATTGCTGTACAGACATGACATTCTCAGAAACCAGACAATACCAGCCAGCACGGTATCACCGACGCCAGCAGTTAAGTGCTGAACTATAGCAGACTCGTGACTACTAAACAGGATGATCTGTGTGAAGCTTACTCTTGTGCACAAAAAAACCTCTACCAGAGGATTATTCGCGTTTAAGACGCTTACTGTTCGCTAACCAAAGGGTACCGACCAGGATCAGGATTGCCCCAGAGTAATAGAGGGTATCCAGTGGGTTTTTATGGTCGACAATAATCAGACGAATAATCGCCGTGATACCGATATAAATAAAATAGCGTAATGGGAAGTGAAAACCGGACTTAAAGTACTTCACAATCAAAGCAATAAATTCGAAATAGAGGAAGTAAATGACGATCCCTTCAACCAGTAAATACGACGAAGACTGTTCCCCTGTATGAAACAGTACGTTCGCCAGATGAAGGGTCTCTTTACCTAAGAAGATCACCAGAATGATGGCTAGAATAATCAGACCGATATTTAAAACCCACTGCAATACGGCAGCGATCAGCGTGGCAACGGCCGATTTCACTACTTTATTGGTGTTTTCCATTGTTTCCTCTAAAAACTATCTGCAAAGCAGGGATGATGGGGTAATGTGATAAATATCACAATAATTAATCCTTTGAATATCACGGATGCAATAAAAAAGCGACCCGCAGGCCGCTTTCAATCATGTCATCCACTTAACGCTTAGCGCCAATGTTTATAGCGGTTGATCAGGCCGTTGGTAGAACAGTCATGGCTAGACACCGACTCATCACCCTGTAGCTCTGGTAGAATACGGTTCGCCAGTTGTTTACCCAGTTCTACTCCCCACTGGTCAAAACTGAAAATATTAAGGATTGCACCTTGGGTAAAGATTTTGTGCTCATACAATGCAATCAGTGCGCCCAATGAGTAAGGGGTGATCTCACGTAATAACAGCGAGTTGGTCGGACGATCCCCTTCAAAGACTTTGAAAGGCACAATGTGCGCCACTTCCTGAGCCGTTTTGCCGGTCTTGGCAAATTCTTCTTCAACCGCTTCACGGGATTTACCAAACGCCAGCGCTTCTGTCTGTGCAAAGAAGTTAGACAGCAATTTCGGATGGTGATCACTCAGCGGGTTATGGCTGACCGCTGGGGCAATAAAGTCACAAGGGATCATTTTGGTTCCCTGGTGGATCAGCTGATAGAAGGCATGCTGACCGTTGGTACCTGGCTCGCCCCAGATAATTGGGCCGGTCTGGTAGTCCACCGCTTCGCCATTGCGATCTACGTATTTGCCGTTGGATTCCATATTGCCCTGCTGGAAATAAGCGGCAAAACGGTGCATATACTGGTCATAAGGCAGGATGGCTTCGGTTTCGGTGCCAAAAAAGTTGTTGTACCAAATACCGATCAGCGCCAGCAATACCGGCAGGTTTTCCCCAGCCTCGGTCGTGGAGAAATGCTGGTCCATCGCATGGGCACCACTGAGTAGCTGTTCAAAGTTGTCGTAGCCGACTGACAGGACAATTGACAGACCAATGGCTGACCACAGTGAGTAACGGCCACCGACCCAGTCCCAGAACTCAAACATATTGTCGGTATCGATGCCGAATTCGCTTACCGATTTGGCGTTAGTGGAGAGCGCTGCAAAATGGCTGGCAACGTGTTTTTCGTCACCGGCATTGTCCAGGAACCAGTCACGGGCGCTGTGAGCATTGGTCATGGTTTCTTGGGTGGTGAAGGTCTTGGAGGCCACCAGGAACAGGGTCGTTTCCGGATTAAGAGGGGCCAGCGTTTCCGCAATATGTGTCCCATCAACATTCGACACAAAGTGCATGTTTAGATGGTTTTTATAAGGACGCAGCGCCTCTGTGACCATCAGCGGGCCCAGGTCCGAACCGCCGATACCGATATTCACCACATCAGTAATGGCTTTACCGGTATAGCCTTTCCATTCGCCGCTGATAATACGTTCGGAGAAACTTTTCATTTTTGCCAGCACGGCATTCACGTCCGGCATCACATCTTTACCATCAAGCATGATCGGCGTGTTACTACGGTTACGCAGCGCAATATGCAGGACCGCGCGATCTTCGGTGCGGTTGATCTTCTCAGCCGCAAACATGGATGCGATAGCTTCGCTCAGCTCGGTCTCTTTCGCCAGTGCCAAAAGTTTGTCCAGCGTCTCACGAGTAATCAGGTTTTTCGAGTAATCCACCAGAATCTGATCATCAAAGGTGGCAGAGAATTCAGAGAAACGTTGCGGATCACTGGCGAATAGGTCGGCAATGTGACTATCTTTGATCTCAGAGAAATGCTGTTGCAGCGCCTTCCATGCTGCAGTTTTTGTCGGATTTATATTTTTCATAACAACACTCTTGTGGATTAATGAATTCAGCATCTGGCACAGTAATCGCTCATCCGCTGTCATACTGATCTGTGACATACATTGCCACAAACTACAGGGATGATTAAACAGAAACCCTGCCGGACTTGCATTTACAGTATTGTCCGACAGAGAATTATCCGCAGTATGACGATTACAGCTGTTTTAAGGAAAAAAATATGGCGCTATCCGCCCCGCTCTTACTGGTCATTATCGGCATCAGTTCTTTGGCCGCACAATGGCTTGCTTGGTTATTGCGCTTACCCGCCATTTTGCCATTACTGATTTTCGGCATTGTGTTAGGACCAGCCACCCATGTGTTACAACCGGACCTGCTGTTCGGCAACCTGCTATTCCCTTTGGTATCACTTTCGGTGGCGATCATTTTGTTCGAAGGTGCGCTTACGCTGCGTTTTGAAGAAATACGCGGTCTGGGCGGTGTAGTGCGTAATTTGGTCTCGGTGGGAATGCTGATCACCTTCTTGGTCATCAGCCTCGCCTGCCTGTTGTTACTGCACTTTCCTGCTGAACTTTCTGCGCTGGTGGGGGCGGTCACTGTCGTGACCGGCCCGACGGTGATCGCACCGCTGATGCGAGTAGTGCGGCCAAAAAGCACTATCAACCAGGTGCTGCGCTGGGAGGGGATCATCATCGACCCGGTGGGGGCGATTTTTACCCTGCTGGTATTCGAATTTATTGTGTTGCATCAACAGGCTGCTGGCTCTTACGCCCATTTGTTTATGACCCTTGGTCAGACCGTAGGCGTTGGACTGGTGGCTGGCGCTATCGCCGGAATGGTGGTCGGTACTGCCCTGCGTAAAGTCTGGTTACCAGGCTACCTACAAAACTTTGCTGTGTTGGCGATGATGCTGGGTGCTTTCGGGCTATCGAATTATTTGGCGGATGAATCGGGGCTGCTGACCGTCACGGTGATGGGCATCTGGCTAGCCAATATGCGCGATGTGGACCTGACAGACATTATCGAGTTCAAAGAGCAGTTATCCGCTTTACTGATCTCTGGGCTGTTTATTATTCTGGCTTCACGTCTGGATATTCATGCCCTGTGGAACATGGGCTGGCCACTGGCTGGGGTACTGCTGATTGTCCAGTTTGTCGCCCGTCCGTTGTGTATCGGTGCCTCGACCCTAGGGTCTGCCCTCACTTGGCGTGATCGTTTATTGCTGTGCTGGATTGCTCCGCGCGGAATTGTCGCAGCGGCGGTCAGCTCGTTGTTTGCCCTGACGTTAGAGAAAAACGGCTATCCCGGAGCAGACCGCTTAGTCACTGTGGTATTTGCCATTATTATCGGTACGGTGGTGCTGCAAAGCCTAACCAGCCTGCCCATTGCGCGCTGGCTACGGGTTCAGAAAAAGCAGCCACGGGGTGTACTGATCGTCGGTGCCAATCCGGTGGCCCGCTCTCTGGCGCAGGCCCTGCAGAAGCTCGACTTGCCGGTTCAGCTAACTGATAATAGCTGGGAGAACTATCGCCAGGCACGTATGGACGGTCTTACCACCTATTACGGCTATGCTTGGTCAGAGCACGCCGATAACTATCTGGACCTGAATACCACCGCCCAGGTACTGGCGATGTCGTCTAACCGTCACCAAAATGCCTTGGCGGTTTACCATTTCAGCCACCTGCTGGGTAAAGAGAAAGTATCGGCAGTGCGCTCGGGTAATGCGCAAAACACTAGGCTAAAACATGATAGTGAAAGCAGCCGCTTCCGCCGTCAGGAAAATCTGTTCAGCCCGGAGTACACCTTTGGCCATTTAAGTCGTTTAATTTCCGCCGGGGCCACTATTAAGGCAACACGCCTCAATGAAAACTTTGGCTGGAATGATTACCTCGAGAAGAATCAGGGGGTTATTCCGCTGTTTAGCCTACACGAGGAGAAAAACCTTATGCCGATAGACAAAGACCAAGTGCCAACGCTACCCTGTACCCTGATTGCCTTGGTAAAAAATGAGGTCAGTACGGCCGATAGCCGTTGACACTCGGGCAATTACACGATATTTCTAAAGAAGTTCTTACGTATAGATACGTAGACCAGAAGAGGCGCGTCGCCCAGGCAGTATGTCAGAGGATCCGTATCCGTTAACGACATATCAGGGGGAGCGACGCCGAGGCAGCAAACATGCGGAGTGTTTGAGTCTGTCGACTACAGAGGCTGAATCCTCTGGGTTGTCACCGTAGCGTAGCGTTCGTAAAGAATGTTTCACAAGGTGGAGCGCTTCTGGCTGACTCGTTGTGCGCACCGGTCTGCCTTTCCCGCTCTGCTTTGTGTCAAGACTGAATAAGATCCTGACTCGAGGCTGTATTTGAATGTCCCATCCCGCATTAATCGTTGCTAAGTTTGGCGGAACCAGTGTTGCCGATTACGAGGCAATGAACCGTAGCGCCGATATCGTCCTGTCCCGTTCTGATGTAAAAGTGGTGGTGCTATCCGCCTCCGCAGGCGTCACAAATTTATTAGTGTCCCTGTCGGAAGTTCAGTCCGAAGAGACACGTCAGGCATTGCTACATGATCTTGGCCGTATCCAGTACGCCATCGTCGATCGTCTGCAGGCTGCAACCGTGATCCGTGCTGAAATTGCTCGGATTATCGAGAATATTGCGCAATTGTCCATCCGCGCCAGTGAATCCCCTTCTGCAGAACTGACCGATGAGATGGTCAGCCATGGCGAACTGCTGTCGACCCTGCTGTTTACCGAAATTCTTCGTGAACGTAAAGTGTCTGCACAGTGGTTTGATGTGCGCAGGGTAATGAAAACGAACAATAACTTCGGACGTGCAGAACCGGACCTGGCACAGTTGACAGACCTCTCCCGCACCCAGCTGCTGCCTCTGGTCGCTGAGTCACTGGTGATCACCCAGGGTTTTATTGGCTGTGAAGAAAACGGTCTAACCACCACCCTTGGCCGTGGCGGCAGTGATTACACCGCTGCGCTGCTGGGTGAAGCCTTACAGGCTCAACGTATTGATATTTGGACTGATGTGCCGGGGATCTACACCACCGATCCCCGAGTGGTCCCAGAAGCCGTGCGTATTGATGAAATTACCTTTGAAGAAGCGGCTGAAATGGCTACCTTCGGTGCCAAAGTCCTGCACCCGGCGACACTGTTACCGGCGGTGCGCAATGATATTCCGGTATTTGTCGGCTCCAGCAAAGCGCCAGAGGTGGGCGGCACCTTAGTGGATAACCAGACCTGCCATCAGCCACTGTTCCGTGCCGTAACGCTGCGCCGCCGCCAGACCTTATTGACTTTACACAGCCTGAATATGCTGCATGCTCGTGGTTTTTTGGCTGAGGTCTTCGCCATCTTGGCTCGCCATAATATCTCGGTCGATCTGATCACCACGTCTGAAGTGAGTATTGCCCTGACCCTGGATACTACCGGGTCGACCTCAGCCAAAGGTAGCCTGCTAACTCAAGGACTGCTAACCGAGCTCTCCTCTCTGTGCCGAGTGGAAGTCGAAGAAGGTTTGTCTCTGGTGGCGCTGATCGGCAACCGTTTGGAAGAAGCCCGTGGGGTCGGGAAGGAAGTATTTGGTGTGCTCAATCCGTTTAACCTGCGGATGATCTGTTATGGTGCCAGCAGCCATAACCTCTGCTTCCTGATGCCGGAATCAGAAGCGGAAGACGCTGTGCGCTGTTTGCACCGACATCTGTTCCGTTAATCTCAGCAAACAGGCCGCAGGATATCCTGCGGCCTGTACTACTGCGAAAGCAGATCCCCTAGCCTTTCTTTGTTCTTCCTGATCATTCTCTGCCGTTGACGGCTTTTCCCTTCCAAATACCGTGAACTTAACCTACTACCCTGTTTCATCCAGATCGAAATGTTATGATAAATTTTTACCTGTTATCGCTGACAGGTTTTAAGGTTCTGTGGCAACACTGCTGTAACGACACACTATGAAAATGATAAGGATCACCGGCTATGCTCGCCAAAATCACCCGCTTATTTCCACTGTGGGCCGTACTGCTCTCCGCGGTGGCCTGTTACTCTCCGGGCCTGTTTCTGCCCATTGGCCCTTGGGTCAGCGAACTACTGATGCTGATAATGTTTGCTATGGGTGTGACCCTGAGCATTGATGATTTCAAACGCGTCTTTACCCGTCCCGGACCGGTGGTTGCCGGCACCTTTCTACACTATTTTGTGATGCCGCTGGCGGCCTGGGCACTGGCAAAACTGTTCCATATGCCCCCTGACCTGGCCGCAGGGATGATCCTGGTGGGCAGTGTCGCCAGCGGTACCGCCTCCAATGTGATGATCTATCTGGCGAAGGGCGATGTCGCCTTGTCGGTGACAATTTCCTCGGTCTCGGCGCTGGTAGGCGTGATCGCTACCCCGCTGCTGACACGTCTGTATGTAGACACCCATATTCAGGTCGATATTACCAGCATGCTATGGAGCATTATCAAGATCGTTTTGATCCCCATTACCATTGGCCTCATTGTCCATCACAGCATGACCTCTGTCGTCAAAAAAGCAGAACCTTGGCTGCCGGCCTTTTCGATGATCTGTATTCTGCTGATCATCAGCGCAGTGGTGGCAGGCAGTCGTGGTTTTATCAGCTCGGTGGGCCCGATTGTGATCGTCGCCGTGATGCTGCACAACGCCATCGGTTTGCTCGGGGGCTATTGGGGAGGGAAACTGTTTGGCTTTGATGAGTCAACCTGCCGCACCCTGGCGCTGGAAGTGGGCATGCAAAATTCCGGTCTGGCAGCAACCTTAGGTAAGCTCTATTTTACTCCCGTGGCAGCACTACCCGGTGCGCTATTCTCAGTGTGGCATAACTTCTCTGGATCCCTACTCTCCGGTTATTGGTCAGGAAAGCCAGTGCGCCGTAAGTAACACCCCAGATGCCGGTACTACCGGCATCTGTCACTTACTCGCGATCTTCATCTTCTTCCGGCTGCTCCAGCACACTGTAGGCCACTGCACAAAACAGCGAGTTGAGCCGTTTCATATCGGCCAATAAGCCGAGATGCAGAGAACTGGTTTCCATGCTCTGCACATTTTGTTGATGCAGTCGATTAACGTGGGCCAGAGAATAACGCTGATTTAGGATGCGAAAGCGATGTTTAGCACGTCTTAACCGCTTCGCCGTGGTGGCATCACGGGAGATAAACACCGACAGACTAAGGTGCAGGTTTTTCAGTAACTGCTCCTGCATCGAGGCTAACTCTTCTATCCCTTGTGGCGAGAACGTCCGGTGCTCAGAATGCGACTTACCGGTAATCTCCGCTGACATCCGTTCAATAATGTCACCAGCCTGTTCCAGATTAAGAGCCAGATCAATAATTTCTGCCCAGCGCCGTGACTCTTCCGCCGGCAAGTCTTCCTTCGGCATCTGCGCCAAATACAGTTTAATCGCCGTATAAAGCACATCCACATCATCATCCAACCGGCGGACCGTGCGCTCTTCTCGAACTTCGCCGTCTAGCACTTTTTTCAGTGACAGCAACATCTGTTCAACCACATCCCCGATACGCAGCGTCTCGCGGGCAGCATTTACCAGTGCCAAGGCCGGAGTATCCAGCGCACTGTGATCCAAGTGTTTGGGTTTCAGTTGCTGTTCATTTTCGACATCATCGGCTATTAATCGGCGGCAGATACGCGCCATCAGCTCGCTAAAGGGCACCAGCGCCACACAGCGGATCAGGTTATAGAACACATGGAAGGAGATCACCATATCCGCGGCACTCATTGGTACACGGCTCAACCACTGTGCCAGCAGGTTGACCATGGGCAGAATTATCACACAGCCGATCAGTTTAAACAGCAGACTGCCGAGGGCTACTCGCTTACCCGCAGCATTAGAGGCGCTGTTATTAATCATCGCCAGCAGGCCACTGCCGAAGTTGGCTCCGATCACTAAACAGAGCGCTACCTTAAAAGAGATAACATCTGTTGCCGTTAGCGTGGCGGTGATCAGTACCGCTGCCAGGCTTGAATAGCTGACAATAGCGAATACCGCCCCCACCAGCGCATCCAGTAGAATATCGCCGGTCAGAGAGGAAAACAGCACCTGTACTCCGGCCGCATGAGTAATTGGCCGTGATGCTTCGACAATAAGCTGTAATGCCAGCAGTATCAGTCCCAAACCGATACTGGTCCGGCCTATCTGTCCTAGGCGGGTCTGCTTACGGCTGAGGAAAAAAATCACTCCAATAAAGATAAATAGCGGTGACAACCACGAGAGGTCATAAGTCAGGATCCTGGCCATAATTGCGGTACCAACATCCGCTCCCAAGACCACCACCAGCGCTGGTGTCAGTTCCATCAGTTTCTGGGAAACGAAAGAGGTCACCAGCAAGGTAGTGGCATTACTGCTCTGTACCAATGCGGTCACCCCAATACCCGCCAGAAACGCCAGTGGCTTACGCTGTACGCTACGGCTGATCACCCGCCGCAAATCCGCGCCGTAGACGCGCATGATGCCGGTGCGGACAATATGGGTTCCCCAGACCAGTAGCGCCACCGCAGAAAGTAAATTTAAAAGTGTTAACATGTTAAGGCTGCTCCTTCTGCGGCACCTTTACCGCCGTACGGTCGGATAAGGTGTCCTGCTCCTTTAAATGATAAACCGTTTGACCAAAATCACTGCAGTCAGGCTACCACATTATCGTTCCTTAACATTCATCTGCGCTCAGTAAATCCTTACGGTTAGGCAACTTGCCGTAATGCGGCACCCTCGATCTGTACATCCAACACATGGCCGACTGGATAGAAGTCACTGTCGTTTTTATTAAGAATATCCACCGACAGCTCAATCCCGCGGCACTCAATACGATAACGGATCACATTCCCCAGCAAGCTACTACTGAGGATCCGTGAAGGGATACCCTGACCGCTGGTACAGAATGCCAGTGTCTCCGGGCGGACAGCCACATGGGAGGAAAATGTCTGTCCCGTCAGGGTGCTGGCCTGTGCGGCAGTCAGTAAATTGTAGTTACCAATAAAGCCCGCCGCAAACAGGTCAGCCGGCCGGGTGTATAGCTCTTCCGCGCCACCATTCTGTACGATTTTACCTTTATTCATCAGTACAATACGGTCTGACATGGTCAAGGCTTCTTCCTGATCATGGGTCACAAAGATCGTGGTCAGTTTCAATTCTTGCTGGATCAGACGGATCTGGTCACGGAGATGGCGGCGGATACGGGCATCCAGGGCAGACAACGGCTCATCCAGCAGCAACAGTCGTGGCCGGGTAACAAGAGAACGGGCTAACGCCACTCGCTGACACTGACCACCGGATAACTGATGCGGGTAGCGACCCGCAAATTCATTCAGCTCGACCATGGCGAGCGCCTCATCCACCCGGCGACGGATTTCAGACGCGGCCAATTTCTGCATTTTCAGACCAAAGGCAACATTCTTTTCCACGGTCATATTGGGGAACAGAGCATAGCTCTGGAAGACCATGCCGATGCCGCGCTGCTGCACCGAGAGATCCACGATATCCTCGTTAGCCAGCCAGATTTCCCCGTTATCCACCGGCGTCAGGCCCGCCAAACACCGCAGCAGCGTTGACTTGCCGCAGCCACTCGGGCCGAGTAAGGTGACAAATTCTCCGTCTGCCGCCGTAAAGTTGATGTCCTCAAAAATCGTGGTGCTGCCGTAACTTTTATTTAGATTTTTAACGTTAAGCGTTGCCATAAGGGCCTCATTTACGGTTAAGCAGATTGGCCAGCGCGGTGACCAGTAAAATAACAGTGAAATAGGAGATCACCAGGGCGCTAGTGAAATGCCCACTGCCATTACGCATATTGTAGAGATAGACCTGCAGCGTCTCATAGCTGTTGCCGACCAGCAGGTTAGCGAATACAAACTCACCTATCAGGAAAGAGAACGACAGCAACACCGCCACCAGTACCCCTTTGCGTAGGTTTGGTAGCACTACCCACAGTGCCGCTTTACAGGTTCCGGCACCCAGCAGATGGGCTGCATCCATCAATTCCCTAAGGTTGACGGCCTGAATATTGTTTGCGATAGCTCGGTACATAAACGGCAGTGCAATCGTGAAGTAACAGCCGATCAGGATCCAAGGAGAGCCAGTTAGCATCAACGGCTCTGACGAATAGAGTTGTAACAGGCCGACAGAGGAAACCACCGGTGGGACCGCAAACGGCATCAGGATCAACACGCCCATAAGGTTGTCTAACTTCGGATAATAGTAAGCAATTACAAACATTGCTGGCAGTACCAACAGTAGCGAGAACAGCAGAGCACCGAAACAGATAATCAGTGAGTGCGCCAACGCTCCGAGAAACCGAGGATCCTGCCACAGCTCGATAAACCACGACAGCGTAAAGCCCTGCGGTAAGATGGTATCGCTCCAATCACGGCACAGGGCATAGATCAGTGTCGCAGCCAGGGGTAAAGCTAAGATAATCAAGAAAATGAAGATAACGATCCGGTGATAAAGTTTTTCAGCCTGAGACATAGTGACTCCCTTCAAGTACGTCTGGCGTTAAGGTAGCTGCGGCGCACCAGATACTGTTGAACCACGGTGATCACGGTCAGCAACAGGACCAGTAAAACCGCTAATGCACTGCCCATATAGGGGTCGAGAGAGATATCCCCGGAGACCAGCGCCGCGATGCGTACCGGCACCACATTGAAGTTACCACTGGTTAATGCATAAATCGTGGCATAAGCCCCCAGCGCATTGGCCAGCAAGATCACAAAGGTGCCGAGCAGCGCTGGGCTGAGTACCGGTAACGCAATTAAACGCCAATAGCTGAAACGACCGGCCCCCAGTAAAGCAGCCGATTCCTGCCACTCTGTTTTCAGGCCATCGAAGGCTGGCAACAGTAACATCACCCCGAGAGGGATTTGGAACCAGGTGTAAACCACAATCATGCCATCACTGGAAAACAGGCGGAAATCACCGGCCAGGCCATAATGGCGGAGGATCAGCGTCAGACAACCGTTCAGTCCCAGTAAGATAATAAAGGCAAAAGCCAGCGGAACACCGGCAAAATTACTGGTCATGTTAGTAAAAGCTAACATAAAGCGATGGAGACGGCTCTCCCCCAACTGACTTAGGGAGTAACCCGCCACCAGCGAGATCAGTAAGCCCCATAGGCTCGACCAAATTGCGATATCCAGCGAAAAGCGGATCGCCTGCAAATAGAAAGGGGATGTCAGAATATCGTGATAATTATCCAGCCCCCAACGGCTGTTCACATCGCTCCAGAAACTGTTACCGGCGACCCAAACCAGCGGGGCCACCTGAAACGCTAAATAAAAGAGGCTGAACGGCAGCAGCCAAATTAATGCTAGCTTTTTTCCACTCATCCTTTTCCTCCGGAACTGGCAGCCAGCAGTTCTCGGCATACCGGCTTATCATGGGGCACGCCGAGTACATCGCACAGGGTACCGCACAGTTCGGTCTGCCGTGGGGTAGCCTGCGGATCCCGCGAAAAGCCCTCTCCGAACACAAACAGTGGCACACGGGTTTCTTCCGGTAAGGTGCCGCCGTGAGAGCGATCATCATTCATACCGTGGTCGGCGGTGACCACGACCTGATAGCCCGCTTTCAGCCATTCCGGCATCCAGTGAGACAGCAAGCCGTCGGCAATACGGGCCCGGTTACGATATTGTGAGGAACCGAGACCGAACTTATGACCGGCGTCATCGATATTCATCGGATGGATCAGTAAAAAGTCCGGGTCATACTGACAGCGCAGACTTTCTGCATCTTCAAACAGATGCGAATCGGGATACCCATCATCCGAATAAAAGTGACCGTATTGAATCGGTAAATCGACCGCCAACTGGTGGCGGTCACGGACCGCTTCAAACGGACTGCGGTTATAAAGCTCACTCACCCAGTGGTAGGCTGCGGCGGCAGTGACCTTTCCGGCGGCCCGCGCATAGTGGAAAATACTCTGCTGATGACTAAGGCGGCTGACACCATTATGCACAATGCCACTCACTACCGGCGGTATACCGGTCAGAATACATTCATATAAGGGTCTCGACAGTGACGGGAGTTCACAGGTTAGTGAGTAATAACTTCCTTTGCCTTGTGCACACTCAGCATGCAGGTAACCCATCGCATGCTCCGCCACCACATCGCTCAGTCCATCCAGTACCACCAGGATTGTTTTCATTGTCTGTCTCCGGAATTAATCACTACTGCTGCATATTGATCATCACGTACTGCTGCCACAGGGAAGGCAACATTTTGGACGACTTGTCCCAAGCAGCTTGATCTTTGATCGGACGAGCATTTTTATACTCAGAAGCCGGTAACAGTTTTGCCTGCACATCCGGCGGTAAGGTGATGTACTGGGCTCGGATAGGACGGGCATAGCCACGCGCTAGGTTAGTCTGACCGGCATCAGAGAAAATGAACTCGCGGGCCAGTTTGGCGGCCTCTGGATGTTTCGCGTATTTGTTGATAATGGTGGTATAACCCGAGGTCACGGAACCATCGGAGGGGATCACCACTTCATAGCGGTTTTTGTCGATCTGGTCACGGTAGTTCAAGCCGTTGAAATCCCACACCACAGCGACCTGAATTTCCCCTTTCTCGATATTAGCAATCACAGGATCGGTTAAGCCAAGACGCCCTTGCTTCGCCAAGTCACCGAAGAACGTCAGTGCCGGTTTCAAGTTCTTTTCATCGCCACCCAGGGCATAGTTCGCTGCTAACACACCGTTTGCTGCCTGAGCAGCCACGCCGACATCACCGATAGTGACTACATACTTACCTTTTTTCAGATCCGCCCAGCTATGGGGCACATCTTTGACCTGCTTTTTGTCCACCAAGAACGCAATGGTCCCGGTATAGGCCAGCATCCAGTGACCGCCTTGGTCCTTCGCCCAATCTGGGACCTGATCCCAATGCGTCGGCTTGTAAGCCATCGCCAATCCACGATCTACCGCAATCGGACCGAAAGCCGCACCCACATCACCGATATCGGCGGTAGCATTCTGTTTTTCGGCAGCAAACTTCGCTAACTCCTGTGCAGAAGACATATCGGTATCGCTATGTTTAATCCCATATTGGGTAGTGATGTCATTCCAGGTGTCTTTCCAGTCAGCCCAGCTATCAGGCATACCGACACTGTTGATTTGTCCTTCACTGCGCGCTGCTTTTTCGAGTGCGGCGAGGTCAGAGTCGGCAGCATGGGCCGCCGGAAGAGCAAGAAAAATCGCTACTGATAACAACGTTACGATACTAGTTTTCATGTCAGACTCCTGCGGGTGAGTGATTATGCGCTGGTCTAGTCCAGCAAAAACCACGCCAATATAGTGAAAGCCTATGAAAATTTTATGACAGCGTTGTGATATAGGGGGTTTTACACTACTCTGCGGAAAAACTCGGCCCGGGCGGCAGACTGTGTATCCTTCTGCCTGAGGCCGGCAATGTCTCCGCTAAGTGCAAAGTTGCACCAACACAGGGCTGACACGTGACATCGTCAACGACTAAAACAGTGGATACCATTGCAGAATCACTTTTTAAGCGATTAAAAGAAAAGGAATTTATTAATGGAAGATTGCCTTCAGAGCGTCAACTCAGCGAGGAGTATGCGACTACCCGTATTACCTTACGCGAAGCGCTAGCACTGCTGGAGGCACGTGGAGAGATCTACCGAGAAATCCGCCGCGGTTGGTTTATCGCCCCACCACGACTGGTCTATAACCCATTGTTACGCAGCCATTTTCACGAGATGGCCGCCCGCCAAGGCCGCCAGGCCGAAACCCAGGTACTGAGTGCCGGTGAGCTGTCGGCCACCCCGTTGCTGGCGAAACAGTTGCAGGTCTCGCTGGGAGAAACCTTATTTTGTATCCGCCGACTACGACGCATTGATGGCCGTGCGGTGCTATATGTTGAGCACTACTTGAATCCCGCGTATTTCCCAGACCTGCTACAGGAAGACTTAACCCTCTCCCTGACGGACCTCTATCAGCAGTTGTATAATATCCGCTATGGCGGTGTCCGCTTTACCGTCCTACCCGGCCCGCTGCCCCCAAATTCCGCACCGGCCCTGAATGTCGCCTCCGGCAGTCCGGGGATCTGCATCACGCGGATTAACCGTGATCAGCATCAGCAGATCATTGATTGTGACCATGAATACTGGCGCTACGATGCGCTCTGTATTGATGTAGATATCTGATACAACTGCCATTAACGGCGAAGATATAAGCGCCGTGGATGGCCGATATTACCGTACAGTAATTCGACTTGCAGATACCCAGTTCGAACACAATATTCCAAGTAGCGGCGTACCGTAGTTTTACTTAGGCCGCTTTCGGTCATCACCTCATCGACACTGCGATGGCCACTGTGCGCCGCAAACAGCTGTTTGATCCGCGTCAGTGTGGCCGCATCAATACCCTTATCGATCCGTTGCTGTCGAGAATTTTTAGACTGTAACTGATACAACAAGTCGACATTCTGCTGGTCGACCACTTTCCATTCTCGCTGCTGCTCACTGAAACAGATAAAATTCTGCAGTGACTGGCGTAAGCGCTTCAGGGATACGGGTTTAAGAATATAATCAAAGGCACCACTACGGATCGCTTGGCTACAGGTATGCATGTCACTGGCGGCAGTAATAAAAATGACTGAACAACGGACGCGGTTAAAGTCCGGGGAACTGATAAGGGTAATGCCCTGTCCGTCAGGCAGGTAATTATCCAGTAAAATCAGTTGTGGATGATGCTGCTCAGCCAGCGCTTTGGCCTCTGCCAGAGTAGTGGCAACACCCACCACCTGCAGGCCGACAAACTGCGACACCAACTCGGCATGCAGATCCGCCATCGAGCCCTCATCTTCAACAATCAGCACATCCATTTTGGTATCAGTCTTCATAACGGCAGTCGGCATGGGTTGCAGGGAAAACAATAGGGGTATCGCCTTGTGGAATAAACACTGAGAAGATGCTGCCAGCAGGCGGATTGGCAGAAATCTCAATATAACCCCCAGCTTGGGTCACGATATTGTGCACCAGACAGAGCCCGAGACCATGGTCCGCCGATCCTTTTGAGGTCACGCCGGGATCAAAAATACAGCGCGCAATATCAGGTGGGATCCCGCCACCCTGATCCGCCACTTCGATGATCAGATCTTGGGGAGTCCCTAGGATCAACACCTCAACCGGACGACGTGGCCAAGAACGTTGGCTTGTCGCTTCAATGGCATTATCAAGCAGATTACCGATCACTGAGATCAGCCCCCCTTCAGTAATTCCCTGTAACGGTTGCTGTAACTCGCTGTCGGGGTCAAAAATAAGCTCCACTCCCTTTTCTCTGGCATGTGATACTTTCCCCAACAATAGTCCACACAACACCGGTGAATGAAAATGTGCTGAAATAAAATCAAGAACAGTTTGGGCCTGTTCAGATTGTAGCTGAATATAAGCAATCGCCTCCTGATAACGTGCTGACTGTAATAATCCTGAAATAACCGCTGTCTGGTTTAATTGCTCATGATGCATAATACGTAAATTTTCCAAATACCCTTTTACCTGACTTAGACGGGCGGTCAGGCTGTCTATTTCCTGACGATCCCGAAACGTAATTACCCATCCCTGTAACCTATTTTCGAACCGTATTCTTACCCGACTGGCCAATACTGTCAGTTGATTAAAATGACAGAGTTCATCATGAGTATCCTTATACCACATCACAGAAGGGTCAAAAAAACGAACCGGTGTTATCAACTGCCCGATCGGTCTGCCGAGCAGAGTTTCTACCGGTCCATCCATCCCCAGCAATAATTGTGCAGCTTTATTCACCAACGTAATATTCTGCTGTGCATCGATGGCAATCACCCCTTCATAAATCGACTCCAAAAATGCTTTTTGTTGACGGACCAACAGACCGATTTCCCGAGGTTCCAGAGAGAAAATTTGCTTTTTAATATGGCGCGTAAAAACCACGAGAATATAAAAAGAAGCCCTAATAAAGAGGAAAACACCATCAATGACGTTAAAATTTTACGTAATGTCAGCGTATCCAGTTCACGTTTCAGATAGCCGACCGAAACAATACCGATAACTTGACCGCTGGCATCAAACAGCGGAGCTTTACTACGCAGCGAGACTCCTAGTCCACCCCGGCGGAGAGTAGTCACCGTTTTTCCCTGTAGCACAGCGTGATTATCCCCCCCCACCAGCGGTGTTCCAACACGTTCTTCTGAAACGGAATGATATAAGTGGTTTACTTTATTATCGCCGATAACAATAAAGCTCGCATCACTGAGTGGGATAACCTCTGCCATAAACTGTTTAATTTTTTGAATGTTGTTTTCAGCTACTGCAGATCGCAGCCCTGGCATCGCAGAAATGAATGTCGCCTGTACCCGGGCCCGCGCTCCCATCTCCTGATAGATGCGCTGCTCTTCCTCCAGAGAGGAATAGAGAATAAACAGGATAAAAATTAATGAAAATAGAATTATCAGAGAGATAAACAGCTTTATCTGAAAAGAAATTCTCATGTAATACCTATTATTAAGAGAGCTTCTACTTACTCATAATAGCAGTATTCTATTTATTCTATTTTTGTTTCATAGGGAATTGTGATCGCTTGCACAGCTTAGCCTAATGATCATCAATATTCCCTGACAAAACTGGTCCTCTATCGTATAAAAAACAAAACAAAAAATACACAAACTGATAACCATTCGCTTGCCATAGCCATTACCTTCCGAATTAACACCATAAAAACCTTAATAGCCATACAAATCATAAACACCATTAAATTTACTTACTGAATTAAATACAGGTCACAATAATTATCATTTTCTTTCTGCACACTTCTTTAAAAATAAGGAGATCTTTGATGACAACTGAAATCCCTACGGTAATGCGTACCGACAAAAAGTCGTTAAAAGAAAAATGGTGGCAGATCCTCGACACTTGGAAAATTGGCGTGATCCCACTTCCACTGTTCGTGCTCTGTGGAGGCCTTATCGCTATCGAGTGCCTGAATGGCCGGCTTTCCAGCGACATTGTAGTGATGATCGCCACACTGGCTTTTTTCGGCTTTGCCTGCGGTGAATTCGGAAAGCGTCTACCGGTGATCGGTAAGCTCGGCGCTGCTGCCATCTGCGCGACCTTTATTCCTTCCGCCATGGTTTATTATGGGTTGTTACCGGATGTGGTCGTCGAGTCGACAACCAAATTCTACAAATCGACCAACATCCTCTACTTGTACATCTGTTGCATTATCGTCGGCAGCATTATGAGTATGAACCGCACCACCCTTATCCAGGGATTCCTGCGGATCTTCTTCCCGATGCTATGCGGTGAAATCGTCGGTATGCTGGTCGGCATGGGCGTCGGGCTGGCCCTCGGCTTGGAACCTTTCCAAATTTTCTTCTTCATCATTCTGCCGATCATGGCTGGCGGTGTTGGCGAAGGGGCAATCCCTCTGTCAATCGGCTATGCCGCGCTACTGAATATGGACCAGGGGGTTGCCCTCGGCAAAGTATTACCGATGGTGATGCTCGGCAGCCTGACTGCTATCGTTATTTCCGGTTGCTTAAACCAGTTAGGGAAACGCTATCCGCATCTTACCGGAGAAGGACAGCTGATGCCTGCTGGGGAAGAAACCACCGCCGACACCCCTGATAACGCTCAAGCCGCACCGCTAACCTCAGACGTCACCACTTTTGCCTCCGGCGTATTATTAGCGGTACTGCTGTATATGGTCGGTATGCTCGGCAATAAATTAATCGGGCTACCTGCACCGGTAGGAATGCTATTTGTCGCAGTATTTATCAAGTTGCTCCACGGTGTTTCCCCACGAATGCTGGCCGGCTCTCAGGTAGTGTATAAGTTTTTCCAAACCTCAGTGACCTATCCGATCCTATTCGCGGTCGGGGTTGCCATCACCCCGTGGCAAGAACTGGTCAATGCCTTCACCCTCAGTAACCTGCTAATCATTATCAGTACCGTTGTTTCTCTGGTGGCGACTGGCTTCTTAGTCGGCAAAAAGCTCGGAATGTACCCGATTGATGTCGCCATTATTTCTTGCTGCCAGAGCGGCCAAGGTGGCACTGGTGACGTCGCTATTCTGACCGCCGGTAATCGTATGGTGCTGATGCCTTTCGCACAGATCGCTACTCGTATCGGCGGTGCCATCAACGTATCTGTCTCGCTACTAATTTTAGGTAGCTTCCTGGTTTAATCGCGCTTTACAGGAATTCTAATGAAAATTGCCAGTTATACCTTACAGCATCAACGTAGTTACGGCATTGTTACCCAAGAGGGGATTATTGACCTAGGCTCCCGGCTAGGAGAACGCTATCCGGATCTGAAATCACTACTTCGTGCTGGGCAACTCAGCTTGGCTAAAGACTACAGTACCTGTAGTCCGGATTTTTCCCCGCAGCAGGTATGTTATCTGCCGGTGATAGAATCGCCAGATAAAATCCTATGTGTCGGCATGAACTATGCCGATAAAAGGCGGGAGTTTGAGCAGACAGACCCAGCACCGACCTTATTTATTCGTTTTCCTGACTCACAAACCGGCCATCAACGTAACCTGTTGAAACCTTGTGAATCTGTAGAATTCGATTACGAGGGGGAGCTGGCGGTCATTATCGGTCTGGAAGGCAGTCACATCCCACGTGAGCAGGCACTTCAGCATATTGCCGGTTATAGCTGTTATATGGATGGCTCGGCGAGGGACTGGCAACACAGCTGGTTTACCGCTGGAAAAAACTGGCGGCGCAGCGGCGGATTTGGTCCTTGGCTCACCACCCGCGATGAAGTTAGCGATCCCCACCAACTGATGTTACGTACTTGGCTTAATGGTGAGCTGGTGCAGCAAGATAGCACCGCTAACATGGTCCATAAAATCCCTGAACTGATCGAATATATCAGCACCTTCACTCATTTGAGTGCCGGTGATGTCATTATCACCGGTTCCCCCGGGGGGGTCGGCAAAAAACGTCATCCGCCACTATTTCTGCAGGCCGGAGATTGTATCGAAGTAGGGATCGAGCAGGTCGGCCATCTGACCAACAGGATCGCCGATGAACAACCGCCAAGACCTGAATCTATTACTGCAGGGAGCCGGTAGCGCAATATGCCGACCTCACTCTCCCTCGATTTTAGGATCAGCGATGCTACCAGTACTTCTCGGGACCGAGTAGCCTGCGAACAGCTGCTCAACCGCTGTGATCTACAGCCGGAATCGGATATTCAGTACTTTATCCAAGCTTGGGACGGACCACATTTAGCGGGCTGTGCCGGACTGGCTGGCAATATGGTGAAATGTGTCGCTACTGAATCTGCTTGGCGGGGCTGCAACCTCACCGGCCGTCTCTTATCGGAAGTGGAAAGTATTGCTAACCGGTTAGGCACTCCCCATCTTTTTCTCGCCACCCACCAGAAAAATACCGATATTTTTCGTCATTGTGGCTTCTGGCCGGTGGCGAAAGACACGCGGCATACGGTACTGATGGAGAACGTCCCCGGAGGTCTACGCCGCTATTGCCAGCGGCTGACACGCTTACGCCAGCCAGGAAATACCATCGCCGCTATCGTGATGAATGCGAATCCTTTTACACTCGGCCATCAGTTTTTGGCACAACGTGCCGCTGAGCAGAGCGACTGGCTACACCTCTTTTTGGTGCGTGAAGATGCCTCTTTTTTCCCTTACGCCGACCGGCTCGAAATGGTCAAAAAGGGGGTCGCCCATCTGCCTAATGTTACGGTGCATGAGGGATCCAGCTATATGATCTCCCGTGCCACCTTCCCGAGCTATTTCCTGAAAGAAACGCCGCAGGTGGATCACGCTTGGAGTGATATTGATCTGACGATCTTTCGTGATCATATTACACCAGCCCTGGGGATCACCCACCGCTATATTGGATCAGAACCTTTTTGTGGCACTACCCGCCGTTATAACCAGAACATGCATCTCGCGTTTCAGGGAAAGATCTCGGTGATTGAAACTGAGCGCCTTGCCCTTGACAGCGGCCCAGCTATCTCGGCGTCTGAAGTTCGACGCCTGCTCATTGAAGAAAAGTCAGCGCTATTGCGCCACAAAGTACCGGCCACCAGCTGGCACTGGCTGAAAACCCATTACCTGACACCACCGTGAGAACATTTATGAAAATTATCAAAGAGGCATTGGCGGGTACCCTCGAGTCCGGAGATGCAAAAGTCAAAGTTATTCCTGCCGAAGGCGGGCCGGAAATTATCATCAGCAGCGATGTGATTAAGCAGTTCGGTTCGCAGATCCGTAAAGTTGCCGACACGACCCTACACCAATTGGGCGTCAATAATGGACTGATCATCATTGAAGATAAAGGCGCACTCGACTGTGTACTGCGGGCCAGGATCCAGTGCGCGGTGCTGCGCGCTTCAGCAGACGCGTTATCAGAATGGGAAGCCTTATCATGAAAAAACTCCGCCGTAGTATGCTGTTTCTGCCGGGCACCAGTGCTGCCATGTTATCTACAGCCTTTATCCATCGCCCAGATTCGGTCATGTTTGACCTCGAAGATGCTGTCTCTCTTCATGAAAAAGATGCAGGTCGACTGCTGGTCTTTCATGCACTGCAGCACCCGATGTACCAAGATATTGAAACGGTAGTCCGTATTAATGGCTTGAACACCCCCTTTGGTGTGGATGACCTCAATGCCGCGGTACGTGGCGGGGCTGATGTGATTCGCTTACCAAAGACCGACTCACCCCAGGATGTTCATCAGTTAGAAGAACAGTTGGAGAACATTGAGCAAGCCTGTGGCCGACCGGTAGGATCGACCCGCTTGATGGCTGCCATTGAATCGGCCAGCGGAGTCATCAATGCCGTGGCCATAGCCCGCAGTTCCCCACGCTTGATCGGTATCGCCCTCGCCGCGTTCGATTATGTGATGGATATGCAAACCTCCCGTGGCGATGGCAGTGAGCTGTTTTATGCCCGATGTACCGTGCTGCATGCGGCAAGGGCGGCCGGCATCGATGCCTTTGATGTTGTCTGGCCCGATCTCAATGATGAGCAGGGCTTCCTGCAAGAAGTCGATGTGATCCGCAGGATGGGTTTTAACGGAAAATCCCTAATTAATCCGCGTCAAATAGCCCTGCTACACAATGCATACGCCCCGACCGCTGAAGACGTCCTCTATGCACAACAGGTGATCGGAGCTGCCAGCGATGGAGAAAAAAAAGGATTGGGGGTGATCTCGCTGAACGGAAAAATGATCGATGCCCCGATTATTCAACATGCTCATACGGTGCTGGAACGTGCCGCTGCCTCCGGATTACACCAATAAGGAGAGAATTATGAAAGATATTGAGCTGTTTTCTGAACAGGGTTATCTGCCGCCATTTTCTGGAGCCCATGCCGCTACACCTTGGCTAAAAGATCGTCATGAAAAACGTCGCCGTAAACTGTGCCATTCTCTGGAGGAAGCCATCCGTCGCAGCGGCCTTAAGGATGGGATGACGATTTCATTTCACCACGCATTCCGTGAAGGGGATACCGTCATTAATCAAGTAGTCGGCACTCTGGCAGAGCTCGGCTTTAAAAACCTGACCCTGGCGTCCAGTTCACTAATGAGCTGCAACAGCCCGCTGATCGATCATATTCGCCAAGGCGTGATCACCCGGATCTACACTTCCGGAATGCGCGGTAAGCTGGCTGAAGCGATCTCTGACGGATTAATGGTAGAGCCGGTCCATATCCATTCCCACGGTGGGCGGGTGAGAATGATCCAACAAGGAGAGATCACTATTGATGTGGCTTTCCTTGCGGTCACTGGCTGTGATGAATTTGGCAATGCCAGTGGCACCGCGGGTAACTCTGCCTGCGGTGCGCTGGGCTATGCAATGACCGATGCCCACTATGCACACCAGGTAGTGTTACTGACCGAACAGATCCTACCCTACCCTTATTTGCCCGCCAGCCTCCGACAAGACCAAGTGGACTATATTGTCCCTACCGGCAGTGTCGGCGATGCGACCCAAATCAGCACCGGTGCCACCCGTATCACTAACAATCCCCGTGAATTACTGATTGCCCGCACTGCCGCTGACGTGATTGAGCATTCCGGCTATTTTGTTCCAGGCTTTTCTCTACAGACCGGCTCTGGTGCCGCTGCGACCGCCTGTACCCGTTTTCTCGGTGAAAAAATGGCCCGCCACCAGATCACTGCCCGTTTTGCATTAGGAGGTATCACCGCAGGGCTGGTCGAACTACACGAACAGGGACTGATTGATATCCTGCTGGATACCCAGAGTTTTGACGGACAAGCGGCCGCCTCCTTAGCCCGCAATCCGCGCCATATCGAAATTTCGACCAATGTCTATGCCAACCCGGCCGGTAAAGGAGCCAGTTGTGATCAGCTAGATGTGGTGATCCTCAGCGCACTGGAAATCGATCTGCAGTTTAACGTCAACGTCATTACCGGTTCGGACGGTGTCATGCGCGGCGCGTCAGGTGGACACTGTGATGTCGCCGCTGCCGCCGACCTGACTATCGTCGTGGCTCCCCTGATCCGCAGCCGTATTCCGACCGTGGTCAAACAGGTAACCACCCGTGTCACGCCGGGAGAAAGCATTGATGTGCTTGTGACAGATCAAGGTATTGCCGTCAATCCAGCACGTCCCGAACTGTACCAGCGTCTGACAGAGGCCGGTATCAAGGTAATGACCATTGAGGATCTCTGGCAACGTACCCGTCTGATCTGCGGCGATCCGCAACCGATAGCCTTCAGCGAGAAGATCGTCGGTATCATTCACTACCGTGACGGATCCGTGATTGATGTGGTCCGCCAGATCGCCTCCGAGGATTAAGCAATGATCGATAATGGCCATGCGGAACTGTCAGCCCGTTTACAGGCACAGCTTACCGCAAAAGAACAGCGAGCTGCCCGTCAGCAGGAATGGCTGCAGCGTTATCAGCAGCCTATAATTTCACTGACGCTAGTCACGCCTGGTCCTATTAAAAATCATGCTCGTTATCAAAATGTGATAGGCGTTGCGCTGCGTATGGCGGATCACTGGCTACGGGAAAACCGCTGGCTAGTGATTGATCGTGTTGTCCGTTTTGCAGCGACCGGTCCTGAAGCTTTATGGTGCGTTGCTCATCCGGCAGTGGAGATCAAAGCACAGCTAGCCACTATCGAACAGACCCACCCACTGGGACGGTTATGGGACTTTGATGTGATTTGTCCGCAGGCCGGGCCTGTTGGCCGCCAGTCTCTAAATCAACATGGCCGCCGCTGTCTGGTCTGTGATCAGCCAGCATTAGTGTGCATCCGCTCACGCCAACATTCGGCGACTGAGCTGCTTAACGCTGTAGAGAAAATTATCAATGATGGTTTTGCCTAACTCTCAACCGCCGGCAGATAACCTACCAGCCAAAGCAGTCAGAGCGCTACAGGAAGAGCTATTACTGACGCCGAAGCCTGGCTTGGTGGATGCCCACAACAGTGGTGCGCATCACGACATGGATCATACCTTATTTACCCGCAGTATCACGGCGATCAGTCCCTGGTTTGAGCGGTTCCAACAACTTGGTCAGGAACAGGCTTATCTGCCCGCCGATGAGCAGCTTTCAACGCTGCGCCCGATGGGACTGGCCTGTGAACAGGCGATGTTCGATGCCACTGGCGGGGTGAATACGCATCAAGGGGGAATTTTTTCTCTTGGGCTACTCTGTTGTGCTGCCGGCAGGCTAATCGGCAGACAACAGCCCGTAGACTGCAATGCACTCTGCCTGGAAGTCAGTGAGATATGTAAGGGTATAGTCGGCCGAGAACTGACCACCAATAATAGCGCCAGCGCCCGTTTATACCAGGCCTTCTCACTCAGTGGTGCCCGTGGTGAGGCGGAGAGTGGCTTTGCCACGGTACGCCATTATGTATTGCCTTATTGGTATCAAGATCACGGCAATCGTCAGCGCCATCATGCTTTATTACGACTGATGGCCGTCAATGCAGACACCAATCTGGTTTCCCGTGGCGGTCTTGAAGGATTACACCATGTGCAGCAGGCTGCCCGCCAGTTACTCAACAGAGCTTGGGAAGTTATTGATATTTATAAAATGGATCATGAGCTTATACAACGTAACCTCAGCCCCGGAGGCAGTGCTGATCTGTTAGCCGTCGCGACCGTCCTGGCTGATTATCTACCTGCAACCACAGAGTACCGCTTAAGAACCCTCCCCTAGTAATGGCCTACACTAGGAAATATAGTAAAACTCGCGCCACTGGATGAGGTTCAGAAACATATGCACTACCAGCCTTCAGAAGATCGTTACTCGGTAATGAAATATGCCCGCTGTGGTCACAGCGGCCTGCATCTACCACGGATTTCATTCGGTTTATGGCATAATTTCGGTGATGACACCACGGCAGAGCAATCACGCCGACTGGTACAACATGCGTTTGACCAGGGGATCACCCATTTTGATCTGGCGAATAATTACGGCCCACCGCCTGGTGCAGCAGAAGAACGTTTCGGTCAGTTTCTCCGCCAAGATTTACTGCCTTGGCGAGATGAGCTGATTATTTCCACCAAGGCTGGCTATACCATGTGGCCCGGTCCATATGGTGACTGGGGATCACGTAAGTATCTGATCGCCAGCCTGAATCAGAGCCTTAAGCGAATGGGGCTCGACTACGTGGATATTTTTTACCATCACCGTCCTGATCCAGATACCCCGATACAAGAGACTATGGGCGCATTGGCAGATATCGTCCGGCAAGGAAAAGCATTATATGTCGGGATTTCAAATTACCCAGATGCTCTCGCCGCCCAGGCGATTACACTGCTGCAACAAATGGGCATCCCTTGCCTGCTCCACCAGATGAAATACTCAATGCTGCAGCGCACCCCGGAGCAGGGTTTACTTCATACCCTGCAAAAGAAAGGAGTCGGCAGTATCGCGTTCTCCCCACTGGCTGGTGGCCTGCTGAGCGATCGTTATCTGAAAGGTATTCCACAAGATTCACGCATGGCCGGTAACAGCCCGTTCCTCACCGAGGACAGGCTCAGCCCTGAACTGCGACAAACATTGTCAGAACTGAACGGGATAGCACAACAACGCGGGCAGACCTTGGCACAGATGGCGCAGTGCTGGCTGTTACGAGACAATTTACTGACGTCAATACTGATCGGTGCCAGCAAAATGACGCAGATTGATGCAGCGGTCGCAGCCTTACAGGGGCCTGCATTCACGGCAACGGAGCGGAGAAAAATTGAAGAATTGCTGGCCGGCCATTGAAACTGACCGGCAGTATCTACCTTTAATCAAGAGTCGGGGTCATATGCTTAAGATCGTACGGCGTAATCTGATAAACATAATAGTTTAGCCAGTTAGAGAACAGCAGATGACCATGGCTGCGCCAACTTGCCTGCGGCGTTAACCGTGGGTTATTTCCAGGGAAGTAGTTATAAGGAACTGGGGAAGCAATCCCGGCACCGATATCACGTAAATATTCAGAGGCCAAAGTATTGGCATCATACTCAGGATGGCCGGTGACAAAAACCAAGCGTTTATCACGGCTCGCCATCAGATACGCTCCGGTCTCTTCCGAGGCGGCAAAAATGTCTAAGTCCGTATGCTGGCGAATAATGTCTGTTGGGAAATCGGCATAGCGAGAGTGCGGTGCCAAGAACTGATCATCAAAACCACGGGTCAGCAATGCATGAGGTTGTTCCAAACTATGCTGGTAAACGCCAGATAGCTTCTGCTCACGGGTGATCTTAGGGATGTCATATAGGATATTAAGCGCGGCCTGAACTGCCCAGCAAACAAACATCGTTGAGGTGACATGGTCTTTTGCCCAGTGCAGTACCTGTTGGATCTGCGGCCAGTAGGCCACATCGTCAAAATCGACCAGTCCTAAAGGTGCACCGGTGACGATCAAACCATCATAATTCTCGTCCTGAATATCATCGAAATTACGGTAAAAGGTATCCAGATGCTCAGTAGGCGTATTTTTGGACTCACGATTATCGATACGCAATAACTGAATATCCAGTTGCAGTGGCGAGTTCGACAATAACCGCAAAAACTGATTTTCAGTTTCGATCTTCTTCGGCATCAGGTTAAGGATCAGGATTTTCAGCGGACGAATATTCTGCACCAACGCCCTGGATGAGGTCATCACAAAGACGTTCTCATGACGTAAGAAGTTTACTGCGGGGAGATCATCCGGCACTCTGATTGGCATTACCTGACACCTTTATTAACCATTTAAACGTTTAGACATCCAGACAGCCAAGACTAGCTTGCTCGGCCTAAAAAGTCGAGCCTCATCTTTTGATGATGAAAATCTTTCAGCTTTCCTTAGCGGAAATTTCACTAAGCATTACTGCGTGTCTTATCCTATCTATCTGCCTAGATCCTATGCCAATACATCATCACAGAGTTGTCGGGTTTTATCTGACTCTTAACCTAATTTAGAGGAAAAATAACTATTTTAGGCATAAAAAAATCGTTATTTACCCTAAGAAGTGAGCGATAACCCTTAAGCGATAGCCTTAATATCCCTACCTACTGAAAAAATACTCTAAAGAGTCATCTTTTCTCTACCATCAGCTCATCAACATCACTAAGTCGGTAAAATCAGCTTTAATCTAGAAAAAATCACCCCTTTCTTATGGGTAATAAATGAGGGAAGGTATAAAAAAACATCGGCAGAGTTTTCTTTTCCCCAATGCAGAAAGGCCATCCGTGAGGATGGCCTTTCTGACTGTTTGGATGCCTGGCAGTTTACGGCTCACTGCGTTCACCGCCCTACGGGCCGTTGCCGCAGGCAACGTTCAAAAGCGAGCTTTTGTCCTACTCTCGCAGCGGGAGACCCCACACTACCCTCGGCGCGACAGCGTTTGCCCTACTTTACGGCTTATTTCGGATTATTTGCCCCAATGCAAAAAGGCCATCCGTGAGGATGGCCTTTTTGACTTTTTTGGTGCCTGGCAGTTTACGGCTCACTACGTTCACCGCCCTACGGGCCGTTGCCGCAGGCAACGTTCAAAAGCGAGCTTTTGTCCTACTCTCGCAGCGGGAGACCCCACACTACCCTCGGCGCTACAGCGTTTGCCTTACTTTACGGCTTATTTCGGATTATTTGGCCCAATGCAAAAAGGCCATCCGTGAGGATGGCCTTTTTGACTTTTTTGGTGCCTGGCAGTTCCCTACTCTCGCATGGGGAGACCCCACACTACCATCGGCGCTACGGCGTTTCACTTCTGAGTTCGGCATGGGGTCAGGTGGGACCACCGCGCTCTTGCCGCCAGGCAAATTCTTTCACTACTTTAGTATAACTGGTGCTGATACCCAGAGTCGAACTGGGGACCTCACCCTTACCAAGGGTGCGCTCTACCAACTGAGCCATATCAGCACTTAAAATTGGATGCCTGGCAGTTCCCTACTCTCGCATGGGGAGACCCCACACTACCATCGGCGCTACGGCGTTTCACTTCTGAGTTCGGCATGGGGTCAGGT
>NZ_ATMI01000039.1 GCF_000439375.1 Tatumella saanichensis | reverse complement strand
ATCAACGTATGCCAGCGACCTCCTACAGCAAAGAGGAAATTATTACCTTTTGGGACACCCTTAGCCGTAGCGTCCGTGTCCGTCCAGGAGCTTTTTGAACAGTCGAAAAGGGTGATGGATTACTAACAAGGTATCACAATGGATAAAATAAAACGGAGAGGGATTGCTCTTGCTGTTTTTGTTGCGCTGGGATATGGGGGTATCAATATTTTCGCCCTTATGCGCCTTCTGCACAAAAACTGACTCTATCACAGCAGGAAAATATGGAAAAAATAAATTCTGAAATAAAACCCTATTGCGTCGGACGTTATATGCTCGATCTGCCATCATCCTTTGTGGCCTATAATGACTCTGCACCGTTGGAAAAAAACATCTGGGCGGCGGTAATTTCTAGGCCAGAGGATACATATAAAACTTATCTGGCGACAAAGAGGATGTATCCTCCGGGATTTAAGCAGTTAATTGTATTACGTGAAAAGGCGCTAAAAAATGGTTATACCCTGGATGCTCAGGATATGCCGTTCCTAAAAAAAATTTGGTTATTGCCGAATAGAATGGAGGGGGTGATTTTTGAAAGAAATGAAAACGAAGGTGTATCAGATGCAATGCGTATTCTTGAGGGCTATTTGTATACCAATGGTGTAGTTATAAAGTTTCAGAAGCAGACCATTAATGATTCTAGCCCTAGATATCTTGAACAGAGAGGAGAACGACCAGCTAGAAATTATGTCCCTAATGATGTTAGCCAGATGCAGTCGCTGATGGCAAGGATAAGCGGTAGGGAGAATGACGACATTCCGACAACACCTGGTACCTGTATCACTCATGCGTTTATTGCCACTGACCCGACGGAAAAGGACCGAGAAGATATCTCTGTTGGACTTGAAAGTCAGCGATTGGAACATATCCGAATTATCCTCTCCACTGACAACTTTACGCGTGAACACGACACAGTGTTGGATAGAGCCGGTGAGATAAAGAGTAACTTATACCGCGGCCGAGTGGAGAGAAAAGGGTCCTTTGATGTAAACGGTTTGCAGGCACAGGAATTACTCGCGACCGGTTTACAGGCATATCAGGATGAGCCTCGTTATAGCTTTAATATGTTTATCAATGAAATGACAGCTAGCTATAAAACTCCTAATTTCATTCTGACCTTAGAGAACGACTCTATGCCAGCGACCTCCTATAGCAAAGAGGAAATTATCGCTTTTTGGGATACCCTTAGCCGTAGCGTCCGTGTCCGTCCAGGAGCTTTTTGACCGGTCGAAAAGGGTGATGGATTAATAATGACGGGGCATCAAAATCGATAAGTCCAATATTCTCAATGATTTTATCTTAGGGTGTTGCTGGTATATGGGGCGGGGGTCTTGATTGGAATACTTGATTTAAGGTTAATTAAAGGCCTCATGGGTAGTGATTGAATTTGGTGTGGGATCATATTGAATTAATCAATACAGCCTCATTCCGATTTGGACAGCGTCATTACGGGATGCGATGCGGTAATCTAAAATAAAAAATCCACGCAGTTGCGTGGATTTTAAACTCTGAACTTGTCTTATGGGCGAGCGGCTCGCTGCAAAGATGACAACCAATCAGACATTAAACAGGAAGTTCATAATATCGCCATCTTTGACGATATAGTCCTTACCTTCGGCGCGCATTTTGCCGGCTTCTTTGGCACCTTGCTCACCTTTAAAGGCGACAAAGTCGTCATAGGCGATGGTCTGGGCGCGGATAAAGCCTTTTTCGAAGTCGGTGTGGATCTTGCCTGCGGCCTGTGGCGCGGTGGCACCGACAGGGATGGTCCAGGCACGCACTTCTTTCACACCAGCGGTGAAGTAAGTCTGCAGGTTCAGCAGTGAGTAACCGGCACGGATCACACGGTTCAGGCCCGGCTCTTCGAGACCCAG
This sequence comes from Tatumella saanichensis, assembly GCF_000439375.1. Lineage (GTDB taxonomy): Bacteria > Pseudomonadota > Gammaproteobacteria > Enterobacterales > Enterobacteriaceae > Tatumella > Tatumella saanichensis. The sequence continues at coordinate 1,503 of NZ_ATMI01000039.1, read as the reverse complement.
TTCAGCCATAGTCCATCAAGGGTACCCCAATCTTCTACTGCTTTGCGCAGCTTGTCGATATCGGCTTCGCTTGCGGTATCGCTCTTTAATATCAATGAGTTGTCCGGCAGCGTAGCTCGCGCTTGATCCAATCTTTGGTCATTCAAGCCAGTGATCGCGACGTTACCCCCTTCAGCGACAATACGTCGTGCACCCGCCAGTCCGATACCGCTGGATCCGCCAGTAATTAAGATACGTTTACCTTCATAACGATTCATACAGCGACCTTTACCCTTTGATGGAAATATCATCCGATGGATTAACGTTAAGCCGATAGCAACCTTTATCTCCTGCGGCAATGATTATTGCCGCGACCAAGCAAATAACTGTAACTGTGATCGGTTTCGGGTCTTTATGCTGATGTTGTGTGTAGATTATATCGAGTGCAAGGACTGCACAGTAATAACGCGAAGGATAAGGCGATGGCGGTAAATGCTCGACATGATGCTCCTACGACATCTATAACCCCGCAGCTTGGCCTGCTTATTGGCAATGCCCTCCGAAAACTCAATAGCCTCACAACCTACCTGGCGTCGGTGATTTCAGTCAACGTCATGTCTCTGCACGTCTGTCTGCCAGCGCAGTCATTACTGACTGGGCGAAAGGCAATGGCTCTCTGCCAGGTCGCTTTGTTGAGGCCAAAAGCAATCGCGGGTAATCGGTATGCGTTTCGCTTGTTATGGCGTTAGCGGTACTGCACAGGGCTAGGCCGTTGCCACGCTATTGGCAGTCGGCCTATTCATATTTTCGATAGCGCGGAGTGCACGTTACTGGCGGCCAAGTGAGTCATTAACTGTCCTCGCGACCCTATGCGCTTTGGGCTCCTTCACCGGAAACAGCGATGGGCGGTAGCGTGTCCGCGCGGAACGCTTGCTGGAGCGATAGCGGTATAGCGGTGCAAGGCGTTAAACGATGCAAGGATGGCTTTAGGGCTAGCCTGCCACGATAAGCAGGTGACAGTTAAGGGCAGAAGTACCAGCACTCTAACAATCTTCAGACGGTGATGCAGAAAGCCTTCCCGTTACCGCTGCATGCAATGCCGATATTGATGGCCTGCCTAATCCACACATTTTGCCGGTACTGACCCACCTGACGGTCAGACGCCAGAGTTTCCCAAAGGATATCGGGCGCAGTATAAGCGTACACAAGGAGTGAGCGTATGAGCAGTCATTCACCAATCCATTTCAGCCATAGTCACCATCTACTGTCGGTGAAAGGCTGTGCGTCAACATTGGATGTGCTGGCCTTTGAGGGCGATGAGGCCTTAAGTAAGCCGTTCAGTTATCGCATTGAATTCACCAGCGTTGACCATGCAATCAGCAAAGAAATGATGCTGATGAAAGCAGGTTCACTTACCTTACAGGCTCCGGTGGACCAGGGCTTTGGTATCCAAAAGCAGCAGGCGGTGCGTACGCTACAAGGCATAGTAACCGGCTTTGAGCGCCTGAAGACTTCCCACGATGA
>NZ_ATMI01000038.1 GCF_000439375.1 Tatumella saanichensis | reverse complement strand
GTAAACATGCCCGGCACCACTGCCTCAGTGCTGAACAGTTGCCGTGCATCGGTACCGCTGGTCATGTCCTCCAGGGACACATCGGCGAAATTACGGCGCACGGATTTGAGCATATTCTGGTACAGGCTGCTTTCCGCATTACGCCGACCAATTTGCTGCAGCAGTACCTGACGACTCTGGCTGAGCAGTTGTTCATCAGGCGTTATTTTCCATTGCGGCTGCTCAGGCAGTTGAGTGATATAGAATGCCCATAAATCCGCCGCCAGGCTTTGCCATAAACCGTCGGAGATACCCACCCGCGTCGGCTGCACGGTTTTCATCGTCTGGGCATAGAACGCGCCGTCGACGTTATCAGGACGGGCCATCATCAGCCAAGCTTTCAACTGGTCGTAGCCCGGTTTCGAAAGCGCCGCACGCTGGTCGCTATTGGGAGCTGAGTTTGCCAGCGCACTGAGTTTCTGTACCAGCGCCGCATTAGCTGAGTCGCGGATCAGACGGTTATTGGCGACACCGTACCAAGGCAGCATTGCATCGAGCAACTGCTGGTTATGGTTTAGACCGAAGCGCTGATATAACGGTGCCCCGTTGTTAATACGTTGCAGTAGACGACCGGCGTCATTTCGCAGGGCATACAGCGCCGTCAGTTGTTCATCCGAGACCGAGGGATTTCCCACCAGGGCATGCGCTTGCTGTGCCACAGAGATAATCTGTGAGCGGTTGACCGCGAAAGATAGCAACATGCCCGCTCCCCAGACGCCGAGCATAGCCAGCAGCGTCCAATTAAGGGTCTGTTGCCAAGGTATCCCTACACGACGGCCATATACCTGAGTACAATCATCAACGATACCCTGCCAGGTTGGAGACAGGGTTAGTGCATGGCGGTGTGATTGCGGAGTATATGTCTCAACGTTAGCCATTTCCTCTGGCATAGGCTGGCTGTCCGGCAAGCTAAACATCAAGCCACGCAGTGGAACACGTTGCTGTGACGCAAAGAGCCAGGGTTCCAGTTGCTGAACCCAGCGGGCGATACCCCCCTCTTTTAGGTGCTTGCTTAGACGTAGCAGGAAGTCGTGGCCATTATTGTGAGCGACCTGGCTCATCCCTTGCGTTCGCAGGGCCGGCAGTATCTGCTCGAGTTGGCGGCTAATATCATCTGGTTGAGCGCGCAGTGAGAAATTGGCCCCTACCGTCTGTTGGTCGCGTTTTGCCTGCGACCACTGACTGTCGCACAATTGCCACAACCACACCGGAGCGGAATACCGCAGCAGTTCACTGATTTTTTCCAGTCCGCGTAAATCCTTATCGCTGATTTGTGGGGTCAGGTACTGACCTGCGCTCATTACACGAATAATTCCATCAATCGGACGCCCGCGACGCAGTGTACGCAACGCGGTATATTTTTCCTTATCGGGCTCAACAGTCAGGCTGCCGCCGTAAATCAGAACGGTACGCTGACCTTCAAGCCACTGGTTATCCTGCAGGCCAGGTACCAGCTGTTCGATGGCCGCCTCATCACCAGTGACCAGCAAAAGACGAACTTTTTTTCGCCAAAAAGGACCATAGCGACTGTATAAATGAGCGCTTATAGGCTCCTTCTTTATGGATTTTTTAGGGTTGTTCAGAACATTAGTCGCGCCGCCCACGTTGCTATTATTATTCTGAAAGCGTGACTCTCTTTTGTGAAACCACACACCAAAATTTACTAATAGCAGAAATATGGAAAATAAAAACATGGATAAGAACCAAAGATTCACTTTTTCTTTAATAGTAATCCAACCTAAGGAAGTTCCATAGTGATAACATACGATAAAGGCCAGCATGCCAAATATAATGAGACATGAGGCAAGTCCAGTGACTTTCCACTTTGTTGATGTACCCAATTTAATGCTCCCTGTAATCAAACTGTTTGAACACATTAAAGACATAATCATCGCCAACGCTGGCGACCATCAAAACTGGTTTATTGCTTTTTTCAGATATAAAAAGAGACAAGACAAAAAACAACCAAAAATTGGCATCACCTAATTCCCCCAAGAACAAATCTAGATGTTGCGTCTCATTTTCCCATCCAGCATCACTGGATGAGTACGAGCCTCTTATTAACTCCGAAAGACTTAGCGCTTCCTCAACACTCATATTGCTTAATAATATCTTTGTCGTTCTAAGTACATCCGACTGGTAGGTCACCATATGAATGAACTCTTGCTCAGCTAAATTTTTTTCACATTTCAACGTACGCAGTGCCGAACTATATGTTTTATTTTTCGATAGTTGTTCTTGATGTGTCACCAGAAAGATTGAAGCAAATTCTGTTGAGTTAGGACCGTAGCCATCAACACCCTCTACGTTTACAGAAATAATTACCGCTACTCGGTTAAGATCAACACCAGATAACACATCAAATGTTTCTTCGGAAAAATCATCCCAATGAGTATAGTTTTTCAAATATTCATCGGAAAAACCGACCGCATTCCAACACTCTTTAAATAACGAAAAAGAAATACTACTACTACCATAGGTGAATATGATATCGAAAACACATGATGCCTGCAGTCTTATAAGTTCCTCCCTAACAGACGCTAATAGTTCGTAAATAAGTTGATCTTCTGTATAAGCATCATTATTATATCCAGTAAATTTCACCCTTTGTTCTTTTAATATTTCAACAGGCTGAGACGAAGCTATTTTTAACAATGAAATCTCAGATGGCAAAAACAAAGTATAAGCAAAAACATTAAACTTATCGCTAGCCCATTCAGTCCATTTTTCTCTGGTTACCTCTTTGTCCTTTTCTCTTGATTCAAACTCTGACAAACACACACCATAGTAATACACCCTAACCGAAAGCGTCAGAAAGTAAGCAAGGAAAAATAAAAAACAAAGCAGAGACAACAAACCTAATAAATTATCATCGGTAGTGCCAATAATGTTAATTACACTCCAACCTATAACTAGAATAATAAAAAAACACAAGAAAGAAAAAATCCATCTTCTCCATTTTATCTCAGGAACTCTATCACCAGGAGGAATTATTTTCACAGGCCAGACCATATAGCGCTCCATGATTATTTATAGCACGCAAGCCTTCAATTAAAACAGTCAAATACTGCTTTCCGTTAAATACTTGGATTTAACATCCGAATAAGAGATTATTTTTTTACTACAATTTTTTGAAACTAATCTTTCAAACATCTCATCCAAGTAAAAAGGCTTTTGTGCGCAGATAACATCAAGCCCAAACTCAGTAACATCCTCCTCGGAAAAAGCGAATAAAGAATAGAAGTATCTTAATGCGGGGAATAAAAGAATGATTGCATCTGTCTCATTTATTTTATTGGAAAGATTCATTTTTCGGTAAATACGTAGGATTTTATTGATAACAACTAACCAGCTCATTTCGCACTTATTTAATTCCGTCAATCCAAGTGAGTAGTTTAATTTTTTCTTGTACTCGCCACCACCATTCATCACCTGGGCAACACCATCACCATCAATAAAAGACCAGGTATTAATATTTCTTAATAATTGTTGTTTTTGCCAATTATCTAGCACTGGCATTAACAGGCCAAACACAGAGGGATCAAAATAGCGCATTAATATTTCCTCACCTGTTGCAAGCGATTGCACAGCGGATAAGGCAATCTCTTCAGCTAGCTGCTCTCCAGTTAATTCTGTCGAGATCCAACCACATACGCTACGCCCCTCTCCTAAATCAAGGTTCTTAGTTTTAATCTCATTTAACGACTGGTTAATACTTTCATCCAATAATTTATTATCTATAACATTAACCACGCTGAGAGGAAAAAGCGAAAGCTGTAATGCACCATTAAGTTCTGGGTGATTAAAGCTAACCTTGTAAGATTTGCGATCTTTTAGTTTATCGTACAGTGTATTATTTTTCTGGTATTGCTTCAGAGTTGCATCTATCAGGAGGAAACAGTTGTCTTTTTTTCCAAAAGCAGAATTAGCGATTATTCCTTTAACATCATCAAATAGTTTATTATCCATGACTTAACCTTAAAATTCACCTGCGAAATCGTTTGAACTGAATGATGGTGAACCCATTAACTTGATTAGTTATTTCAGGGTTAGCCCATTCACTTTATGAAAACAAATAATTCCAAGATAACAACAACACACAAGGAGTGAATAAAAAGCTGATTTTATAAAGGCAGATACAATCGATAGAGTTCAGCACCAGTCTTTTTATTCCCACCAGTCAGTACTCCGCCTTAACCTCTGTGTAGCGAAGTCCCCCTCTAGCCTACTTAGTATTTAGCTAGTAATAAAACCACCATTCCAATGAATAAATAAATTTAGCACTAGGGGTAACAAATCTTTTTTCACCAACCGGATTTGGCCGCGTCCCACACTCTATTAAATGTTTTTCTCTATCTTTAGTTGTTTTATTGAGATTGACCATTTTAACGTTTTTCATCCCCAGTAAATTAAAGATTTCCTCAGCCAGTTTACAACATGTTGGCGCGTAGGCTTTATAAGCGAAAAAGGCAAGCGCTCCACTAAAAAGGAAAGCCAGTCCTAACATCATCATGAGGAAAACAAAATATTCCTTCCAAAAATCCAATTGCTCCCAGCCCTCCTCATTTAATGACTTAATGAGGCAGATACATGCAAACATAAATATGAGCATAGCTGTTAAAATAAACATATTTTTAATCCGCCAGAGCATATGCGCAATATGCCCCCTGTCACACTCCGGACATACAGAAACTATTCGCTCTTCCGGTAGCGCTATCGCATAGACCTCATAATGGTCATGCTGCCACTCGGCAATCATCTCCACATTATCTCCCGCCTGAAGTCGGGTTACCCCGACCCAGCCGCGGAATGGCTGACCATTAATCGTCCCCTGCACATATTCTGCCGAATCATTCGAAGATTCGCTTTCAGCCATCATTACAGCCCCGACGCCAGGACTTCCTGCAACTATCGCTCCAGCAGCAGCAGCTCCGCGCTGACCACCTGATAACTCCGGAAGAGTGCTGGTTCGATAGGCGTTGGGGCCGAAATACTCTCTGAAGCCCTCATAGCGAAAAGACTCCAGTTGCCCTGATATTTTCTCCAGAGGACCATAAGGCGGTAATACCGGCGGAGGGGGAAGCTCACGCACCCACGGTCTGCCGTTCATCACTTCAATCTCCTGCTTTGTACGCAGGTCTGCTAATTTCTCTGGCTCAACAAAACGGGAGCATATCTGCTGCTCTTCTGAATTCATAAGATATCCTTTATTGCAGCTTCCAGGGCTTTATTCTGATCTGCCACACTGCGGTTGAACGGTGCTGTGCCAAACACACATTTCTTACACCATATCTGAAGCTCATTGTCCGATACCCAGGCCACAACCACCTGCAACAACGTTATTGCCACCATCGCTTGCCAGGTCATTGAAATCGCGAAAACCCTGGCTCCAAAATGTGTATATGTCATTTTTTCTTAAATTAATTCAGCACCACTAACATTTGATTACTAAAAAAACTGGAGGTATAAGAATGCTTCACTGTCGACTCAGTAATAAAACCACCATTCCACTGAATAAATAAATTTAGCACTAGGGGAGACAAATCTTTTTTCATTATCCGGATTGGGCCGCGCCCCACACTCTATTAAATGTTTTTCTCTATCTTTAGTTGTTTTATTGAGATTGACCATTTTGACGTTTTTCATCCCCAGCAAATTAAAGATTTCCTCAGCCAATTTACAACATGTTGGCGCGTAGGCTTTATATGCAGAAAACGCAATTAACCCCGAGACTAAAGAAGACACCACGAGAGCCATTGTCAGAAAAAGATAAAACCTTTCAAATAAAGATGCTCCATTTGGATTTCCTTTTGTTAGAGAGATAAATACGCATATAGAAACAAAAGACAGCATTAATATTATGATTAGAATAAACATATTTTTAATCCGCCAGAGCATATGCGCAATATGCCCCATATCACATCTCGGGCATATCGAAACTATTCGCTCTTCCGGTAACGCTATCGCATAGACCTCATAATGGTCATTCTGCCACTCGGCAATCATCTCCACGTTATCTCCCGCTTTAAGTCGGGTTATCCCGACCCAGCCGCAGAATGGCTTACCATTAATTATTCCCCGCACATATTCCGCCGAACTGTTTGAAGACTCGCTTTCGGCCATAATGATAGCACCGACGCCAGGGCTCCCGGCAGCAATAGCTGCCGCTGCAGCTGCGCCACGCTGACCATCTGATAACTTCGGAAGAGTGCTGGTTCGATAGGCGTTGGGGCCGAAATACTCCCTGAATCTCTCATAGCGAAAAGACTCCAGTTGCCCTAATATTTTCTCCAGAGGACCATAAGGCGGTAATACCGGCGGAGGAGGAAGCTCCCGCGTCAACGACCAGCCGTTCATCACCTCAATTTCCTGCTTTGTACGCAGGCTTGCTAATTTCTCTGGCTCAACAAAACGGGAACATATCTGCTGCTCTTCTAAATTCATAAAATGTCCTTTATTGCAGCTTCTAGGGCTTTATTCTGGTCTGCCACACTGCGGTTAAACGGTGCCGCGCCAAACACACATTTCCTGCACCATATCTGAAGCTCATCATCTGACATCCAGGTCACAACCACCTGCAGCAGGCCGTTTATTCCCGCCAGCCAGCCAGTATTTCGCCTTACCCTTATCTGTAGCGAAGTACCCCTCCAGCCTACTTAGTATTTAGCTAGTAATAAAACCACCATTCATATGAATAAATAAATTTAGCACTAGGGGAGACAAATATTTTTTCATTATCCGGATTGGGCCGCGCCCCACAGGCTATTAAATGTTTTTCTCTATCTTTAGTTGTTTTATTGAGATTGACCGATTTAACGTTTTTCATTCCCAGTAAATTAAAGATTTCCTCAGCAAGTTTACAACATGTTGGCGCGTAGGCTTTATATGCAGAAAATGCAATTAATCCTGACACCCCTGCCCCTCCCAGCAATGCTATAAAATATAACCAATAGTACGTAGTTATAAATGGCTCAAGCCCCTTCCAGGTGCCATCAATCACTTCACTAAGAATCCCCGAGAAAAGCACCATAAAAAAAAGAATCCCCGTAAGGATAAACATATTTTTTATCCGCCAGAGCATATGCGCAATATGCCCCCTGTCACACTCCGGACATACAGAAACTATTCGCTCTTCCGGTAGCGCTATCGCATAGACCTCATAATGGTCATGCTGCCACTCGGCAATCATCTCCACATTATCTCCCGCCTGAAGTCGGGTTACCCCGACCCAGCCGCGGAATGGCTTACCATTAATCGTCCCCTGCACATATTCTGCCGAATCATTCGAAGATTCGCTTTCAGCCATTATTACAGCCCCGACGCCAGGACTTCCTGCAACTATCGCTCCAGCGCCAGCAGCTCCGCGCTGGCCAGCTGATAACTTCGGAAGAGTGCTGGTTCGATAGGCATTGGGGCCAAAATACTCCCTGAAGCCCTCATAGCGAAAAGACTCCAGTTGCCCTGATATTTTCTCCAGAGGACCATAGGGCGGTAATACCGGTGGAGGAGGAAGCTCACGCGCCCACGGCCTGCCGTTCATCACTTCAATCTCCTGCTTTGTACGCAGGTCTGCTAATTTCTCTGGCTCAACAAAACGGGAGCATATCTGCTGCTCTTCTGAATTCATAAGATATCCTTTATTGCGGCTTCCAGGGCTTTATTCTGGTCTGCCACACTGCGATTGAACGGCTCAGTTCCGAACACACATTTCCTGCACCATATCTGAAGCTCGTCGTCAGATATCCAGGTCACAACCACCTGCAGTAACGTTATAGCTACCATCGCTTGGCAGATCATTAAAATCGCGAAAACCCTGGCTCCAAAATGTGTACATGTCATTTTTTCTTAAATTAATTCAGCACCACTAACATTTTATTACTAAAAATACTGGAGGTATAAGAATGCTTCACTGTCGACTCAGTAATAAAACCACCATTCCACTGAATAAATAAATTTAGCACTAGGGGAGACAAATCTTTTCTCATTATCCGGATTGAGCCGCGCCCCACACGCTATCAAATGTTTTTCTCTATTTTTAGTTGTTTTATTGAGATTGACCATTTTAACGTTTTTCATACCCAGTAAATTAAAGATTTCCTCAGCCAGTTTACAGCACGTTGGCGCGTAGGCTTTATATGCAGAAAATGCAATTAATCCCGAGACTATAGAAGACACCACGAGAGCCATTGTCAGAAAAAGATAAAACCTGTCAAACAAAGAGGCTCCATTTGGATTTCCTTTTGAGAGAGAGATAAATATGCATATAGAAAAAAAAGACAGCATTAATATTATGATTAGAATAAACATATTTTTAATCCGCCAGAGCATATGCGCAATATGCCCCCTGTCACACTCCGGACATACAGAAACTATTCGCTCTTCCGGTAGCGCTATCGCATAGACCTCATAATGGTCATGCTGCCACTCGGCAATCATCTCCACATTATCTCCCGCCTGAAGTCGGGTTACCCCGACCCAGCCGCGGAATGGCTTACCATTAATCGTCCCCTGCACATATTCTGCCGAATCATTCGAAGATTCGCTTTCAGCCATTATTACAGCCCCGACGCCAGGACTTCCTGCAACTATCGCTCCAGCGCCAGCAGCTCCGCGCTGGCCAGCTGATAACTTCGGAAGAGTGCTGGTTCGATAGGCATTGGGGCCAAAATACTCCCTGAAGCCCTCATAGCGAAAAGACTCCAGTTGCCCTGATATTTTCTCCAGAGGACTATAAGGCGGTAATACCGGAGGAGGTGGGAGTTCACGCGTCCACGGCCTGCCGTTCATCACTTCAATCTCCTGCTTTGTACGCAGGTCTGCTAATTTCTCTGGCTCAACAAAACGGGAGCATATCTGCTGCTCTTCTGAATTCATAAGATATCCTTTATTGCAGCTTCCAGGGCTTTATTCTGATCTGCCACACTGCGGTTGAACGGCTCAGCTCCGAACACACATTTTCTGCACCATATCTGAAGCTCGTCGTCCGATATCCAGGCCACAACCACCTGCAACAACGTTATTGCCACCATCGCCTCCCAGGTCATCAGTACTGCAAGTATTCGGATCCCTAAAAACTCCCAGGCCAGAAAACCTGTAATTTTCCTGGCTCCTTTTTTAGCCATCGGTTTACTAAACTGTTCCAGCAGAAGACCAACTGATCTTGTGACAGCCAGTCCACCCACAAATGTTTTCAGTCCCAGAACACTCATCAGGCAAAAACGATTATTTTGAAGTTCATCTACTGCTGAAGCACCATCCGCATATACCGAAATCACTGAAGCCACTCCACCCGCTGCTGCCCCAATCCCCTTGACCCACGAAACTGTCAGCTGACGGGCTTCCAGACCCTTTTCTATTGCCGGTAAAATAACGGACGTGCCCTGACTCACCATCACCAGTCCGCTCGCCATCAGGCTCGACAGCGGCCTTTTCTCATCCCTGACCTGTCCGCACAGGTAGATAAAATCCATCGCGTTCAGCACTAGCAGCAGGCTGTTTATTCCCGCCAGCCGGTATTCTGCCCTGCCCTTATCTGTAGCAAAGTGCGCCTCCAGCTTGCTGCTTAGCGTCTGCTTTATCGCGGTGACTTCAGTCTGGCTCGCCATAAAGCGCCTGCTGCTGCGTATACCGGCCAGCACCGTCTGACGCAGCGCCGGCGCATCCTTCAGATAGTCATCCACTACCCCCTGAACAGTCTCTGACGGGATACCTGCCCTGACCATAAATACCAGCCGGAAGGCCGTGGTCGCCAGCTTTTCTCCGGCCTTATCCACCCGCAGAACGCGGCTTACCCTGTCTCCTACCGTGACGATAAAAGCATCCGTGTTGAAGAGCTGTACTTCCAGTTTACTGGCATTTTCCCGCAGCCCCTTAACCACGGTGGACATTGATTTCTGGTAGTATCCCTCCAGTTTTTTCATACTGTTGACCTGCTGCATCAGGGCTGCCATCACCGCAGCCGCCGTCTGCGGCGTCACATCTTCGTCTTTTCTCCCTTTCACCGTCCCCAGAAACGGCTCCAGTTCATTGATTAGCTGAGGATTATTCGCCGCCACGTGCCGCCAAAGCAGATTCTCTCGGTTTTTAGCACTGTACGCATTCCACCACCCGTCTATCTTCGCCGCGCCTGCCGGACAGCTGTTAACCCCGTTCAGGGCCATCCCTACCGCTGACTGGTAAAATAACCCTGCACGCTGTGCCATACAGTGGAAATCATCCAGCACGGCCAGCAGCAGCGGCGCGCTGAGCCAGTTCACCACGCTGACTATCCGCGCCTGAAAGAGCGCATTAACAGTGTTAACTAGGCTCGCATAGCAGGTATCAAAATTCGCCTGTCGGGTTGTGTTCAGCTTCTTCTCATAGGGCGCCCAGCTTTCCGCCCGCACGCCGCTGAAGTCCTGCGAAGGAGCAGGCAGATTTAACGCCAGCTCCTCATCCACCTGCGCCTGTATCGCCGCAACCCGTCGCCGGTGAGCCGCCAGCGGCTCGGGCGGACTCATCAGTACGCTTTCGGGGTACGATGCCGTCACGTTCTGCCTGTGCCAGCGCCTGACTAATCTGTCATCCGCCCTGATTTGCGCCAGTACGTCCGGCCTGTCCTGATACCGTTTTTCCAGTGCCTGCAGGCGCGATTCCAAATAGTCATCAGCTAGCATAGGACTGTCCATTCTTCGCCTGCGCATCTTGTCTTCAAGCGCCTGGGCATTGCTTTCCAGCAGCGTTCTGACAGCGTCGAGATTCGTTTTGGTCGTGAACTCCAGCTCCCGCTCCTGCAGAAACTGCGCCTGACGCCCCAGCACGTCCTGGCTCCAGCCGTTTAGCTCATGCACAACCCCCACAGGATCCCAAAGCGGAAGCAGCAGCGGCGTCATCCCCTCGCTTCGGGCTTGCATGGCCGCAACCGTAGCGGCAGCCCTGCCGCTGCGTTTTTTTGCCCAGGGATAGAGACTGGACTGCAGTTTCAGCACGTCGTTATTCACCCGCCACGGGTCATCAACCGCCGGATCCCAGAGTGACGATGCCCGGCTGACGCTTACCACCTTCACATCATCCGGGCCGGGCAGCAGGCCGGAAACTGAAGGCAGCTGATAGTCCAGCACCTGGTTCAGGCTAGCCTCGGTGACATCCGTTCCTGCTTTCGTGCGCTGACCTCTCGCCACCGAAGGCATCACTTTCTGCATTCTCTCACTGCGGTCTTTCGGCGTTGTGCGATACCGGTCGAGCGTTTCCTGCTCCCACGGATACTGACTGAACGCAAACCACAGGTTGCCGCATTTCTCCGGGGATTCAATGCTCATGAACTCAACGTTTTGCGCAATATGCTCGCCCGTTACGCACAGCGCCTTATCCACCGGTGCCGGATTAGACGCCACCTGCTGCAGCCATAGCGAGCCGTCCGGCGCCACGCTGTAGCACTGCCAGTAATTCGTACCCTGTTTTCCTTTTTCATAGAAAACGTAAAGGTAGCCCTGACGCAGGGCCCGGAGGGTATATTTTTCGTTATTCGCAAGCGTTATTCCGGTGACAAGCGGATCATTTGCCCACCCAGGTAAACTGGTCTTGATATTCTCCGGCACAACGGCATAGCGTACGGGCAGTACGGTCAGACCCTTCGTTGTGCATAACCCCTGGCATGCCATATTCACGTCCTTTTGTTTATTAAGCCTGCAGATGAAACCGATTTAATTAGTCGGTGAAATAATGTGAGCCTGCGAACACCTTGTGGCTGGCACACCGGCAGAGCACAGGGTCCTGATCCTGTACCAGAAGCATGCCATTACTGACCATGCCCACGGCACTGGCCTGGATAGGAAATGTGCCTTTACAGACAGTACAGGTGGCTTTATCGTTATTTTGTGCAACCTGCTTTCCTTCACTGAAATAATTCGCCGTTGCTGAGACTATTTTTCCGTTACTTGTTTTGTCTCCCAGGACAGCCAATTTTCTAGTCATTCTTTTTCCCCTACACTTAGCCAAGTGTCACCACAGCACCCTGTTGTTGAGCAGCAGAAATAACCCCGGGTTTACAACCAGAAGATAATGCAACAGACGAATCTAACGCTGCAGCAGACTGTTGCTGAACGGCAATACATTTCAACGTGACGTTTTTGCCTGTACCTACTTCAACCCCTGCATCACTCAAACGGATAAAGGAACCACCACAAACTAAAAGAACTTCTTTCTTCGCTGAGATCACAACGCTGCTGTCTGAACTGGCAATGGAAAGCTGTTTTTTTGCAAATAAATTCAGTTCGTCTGACTGAGCTTGAATATCAACCTTCCCCTCAGCGGCGAACATTTTTATCCCCAGCTTATGTGCAAATAAGCTCAAAATATCACCCACCGCCAGAGTGAATTTTTTTGCAATACTAAGGTCTGCGTTTTGACCTGCAGTAACGATGAGATTTTCTCCTGCAGAAACTTGTACGCTCGCTGGAGTGACTTGTGCAATTCCCGAAGAGGCTGACAAAAGTAGCGCTTGCTGCTTAAGGTCATTAAGCGTTTGATTCATCAAGACCGTTTGTTTCTCAAGATCCGCTAATTCTGCTTGAGCTGCTTGAGCTGCATGACAAAGTCCTGAAGTCACCTCTCGAGCAGCGTTTAGTTCCTGGAGCGCTGCCTGCATTTCACGCTGTAGTCCCTGCGCCCTATCCTGCCCGTCCGCCGAGATAAACAGCCCTTTCTGCGCCCGGATGGCACCCCAACTGTCGGTCCTGAGTTCAAAGCCCTCGCCGCGCTGCTGTTTCTCGCTGTCGACCAGATGCCCAAGATTTAGCTGACTCTTGCCGCCATATTCGGTCGAGACCTTGATATGCTCTTTGCCACGTTCATCATCGAGGCGGATTTTGTTGTTGGCCGGGGTGCGCAGCACGTTGCGTTTATAGTTGCGGATGGTGACGGGGTCGCCGTGGGCTGAGTCGTGAAGTACGCCAGAAATGTACGGTCTGTCCGGATTACCGTCCTCAAAGGCAATTGCTACCTCAGTACCGGCCAGTAGTGGCAGATGCAGGCCGTAGGTGTCACCCGCGTAGGGACGGGACTGGCGGACCCAGAGACTTTCAAAGCCCCTTTTCCAGTTGTCGCGGTCAAACAGCATGTTGACGCGATAGCGACCGTCTTTATCGATGTGCCCGTAGGGGTCATTCTCGGTGGTACTGGTGACGCGGGCCGGTAAGGTACCTGCCATCACCGGACGGTCGCCCGGGGTTGGGCGAAAACTAAAATTGCTGCTGTCGGGGATGGCGCCAAAGTGGACTTCAAAATCCCGGTCGCGGCGGGCAAAGCAGGTCATGGTGGTGATAACCACGCCTTTCCCCCACGTCTCTGTCACTTCAACTCCACCGGTTACCGTGAGCCCCCTTCCCGGCATCAACGTCGGGCAAGACGTAACGGCCCGCAACTGCGTCTGACCGTTCAGGTAACGTTCGTGTCGCAGGCGCGCGTAAAATACCCCAGACTCAACCGTTGGATTGGCATCATAGAGGTTACCCTGGGTCAGGTAGTTATCGGCGTAGTGATACGCCTCGCCATAGGTGGTCTCATCACCCCGCGACACATCCACCCGGGTGTCCATCTCTTCAAGGACTTGCCGATAGTTATAATCGCGCGTGCTGACCTGCTTCTGCACCACTCGGTGATGGCTGGTCATCCCCCAGACCGCATCGACACCTGTTGAATGCTGACCCGAGGGTGGCACCGACGGTAACGACAGCCCTTTTTCATAGCCCTGCTGGCTATCGAAAAACTCTACCACGTCAATGTGTAGGCGCAGGTCAGTGGTAAAACGGAACCAGATACCCACTTCGCCCAACAAGCGGCTAATAAAGTGCAGGTCGTCCTCTCCGTACTGCATCACCTGTTCGCGGCGCGGGTACTCTTTTGACAGCGAGAACAGAAAGTCTTGGCCACGTAGGTTGTGGCGCTCGCGCAGGATTTTTTCCACAATCTGTGGCACCGACATATCTTGGTAGATGGCGTTTTGCTGGCAACGGTCGAGTAACACTAGACGTGGTTGTAGGGTCAGGGCGTAGTGGGTCTCATCGTGGGAAGTCTTCAGGCGCTCAAAGCCGGTTACTATGCCTTGTAGGGTACGCACCGCCTGCTGCTTTTGGATACCAAAGCCCTGGTCCACCGGAGCCTGTAAGGTAAGTGAACCCGCTTTCATCAGCATCATTTCTTTGCTGATGGCATGGTCAACGCTTGTGAATTCAATGCGATAACTGAACGGCTTGCTTAAGGCCTCATCGCCCTCAAAGGCCAGCACATCCAATGTTGACGCACAGCCTTTCACCGACAGTAGATGGTGACTATGGCTGAAATGGATTGGTGAATGACTGCTCATACGCTCACTCCTTGTGTACGCTTATACTGCGCCCGATATCCTTTG
>NZ_ATMI01000037.1 GCF_000439375.1 Tatumella saanichensis | reverse complement strand
CCGCCCCTACGGTGGTGGGCCGGGAATGTTGATGATGGTTCAACCCTTACGGGATGCCATCCATGCAGCGAAAGCAGCGGCAGGTGAAGGCGCTAAGGTGATTTATCTGTCACCTCAGGGACGCAAACTCGACCAACAAGGGGTTTGCGAATTAGCAGCTGATCAGAAGTTGATTCTGGTGTGTGGTCGCTATGAAGGTATTGATGAGCGGGTAATCGACGCCGAAATTGATGAAGAATGGTCAATCGGTGATTACGTACTCAGTGGCGGGGAACTGCCAGCAATGACGATGATTGACTCGGTCGCTCGGTTTATTCCGGGGGTGCTCGGGAAACAAGCATCGGCGGATGAAGATTCGTTTTCTGAAGGATTGCTGGATTGTCCGCATTATACCCGACCTGAAGTGTTAGAAGGTGTGGAAGTTCCGCCGGTATTACTGTCGGGTAACCATGCTGAGATACGTCGCTGGCGTCTGAAACAGTCGTTAGGCCGTACCTGGCTAAGAAGACCTGAGCTTCTGGAAAACCTGGCTCTGACTGAAGAGCAAACAAAATTGTTGCGTGAGTTCCGTCAGGAACAAAAGCAGCAACAACATGATGATACGGAAGAGTAATCTTCCCTGAATATCAGTTTACCCAGGATAAGAGATTTAATTATGAGCAACATTATTAAACAAATTGAACAAGAACAGATGAAACAGGATGTACCTTCATTCCGTCCGGGTGATTCCGTGGAAGTGAAAGTATGGGTCGTTGAAGGTTCTAAAAAACGTCTGCAGGCATTCGAGGGCGTGGTTATCGCTATCCGTAACCGCGGTCTGCACTCTGCATTCACTGTTCGCAAGATTTCTAACGGCGAAGGTGTTGAGCGTGTATTCCAGACTCACTCACCGGTAATTGACAGCATTGCTGTTAAACGTCGTGGTGCTGTACGTCAGGCCAAACTGTACTACCTGCGTGAGCGTACTGGTAAGGCTGCTCGTATCAAAGAGCGTCTTAACTAAGGTATCGCTAACGCGACATCTAAAAGTTAATAGCAAACAAGGGGTTGACCATAGGTCAGCCCCTTTTTTATGAATTGCCGCTGGTTTTTTCCATAAAAAAGCCGGTCAGAGGACCGGCTGTTATTCTCTGGCTGATAGGCTATCAGCGCGCAACGATAAAGCGATCGCTGTCAGCAATGTAGGATTTCTCTCCTGCTGGGGCGTCGATAGAACCGAAGTTCATCTGAGCGCGCAGTTTCCAGCTAGCGGGGATATTCCAGCTCTGCTGCACATCTTCGTCAACCAGTGGATTATAATGTTGCAGGTTAGCGCCGATATTTTTCTCCGCCAGCGCCAGCCAGACTGCATACTGGGCGATCCCGGTACTGTGTTCAGACCACACTGGGAAGTTATCCGCATAGGTAGGGAACTGCTGCTGCAGTCCGCTGACCACACTCTGGTCTTCAAAAAAAAGCACTGAACCGGCTGCCGCGGCAAAACCGTCAATTTTCTTCTCGGTGGCGGCAAAGGCCTCTGCAGGAACGCGTTTACGTAACTGCGCCTTGGTCAATTCCCAGAACTTCTTGTGTTCGTGGTTCAGCAGGATCAGAGCACGTGAGCTTTGAGAGTTAAAAGCCGAGGGCGCATTTTTGATGGCCGTTTCAATCAGCGCAATCACCTCATCTTCTGGTAACGGCGGGGTTGAACCCAAGGCATAAATCGTTCTACGTTTTGCGGCCAGTTCACTGAAACCTTGCGACATATTCTCTCCTTAATGATTAATGGCCCCCCAGGATAGTTACCGTACTCCACGGAGACGTAGCCGGAGGAACTGACGGTTCATTTCATCACTGATACTACGCCTTTAGCACGCTGAAGAAACTCTGTGGAAAGTATCAAATCATTTCCTCTGTCCGGGTGGGTGGGACAGAGAAATCGCGCACTACTGATGCTTATTCCACCGACAAAGCAACAATGGTAGATAAAATAGTCATTAAAAATTAATGTTTCTCTGATGCATATCAATGCTTGCCGTTACCGAGTCCGGCATTATGATAGGCAAGAGCCATTAACGGCCATTCTTCTTAGAGGAGTTCCGCTATGAAAGCAGCAGTTGTCACCCATGACCATCAGGTAGAGATTGTTGATAAAGAGTTGCGCTCACTAGAGCATGGTGAAGCCCTGCTACAGATGGAGTACTGCGGGGTCTGTCATACGGATTTACATGTCAAAAATGGCGATTTCGGCGATAAAACCGGTGTCATCCTCGGTCATGAGGGCATCGGTATCGTGAAAAAAATCGGCCCTGGCGTGACCTCGCTCAAACCGGGTGACCGTGCCAGCGTGGCGTGGTTTTTCCAAGGCTGTGGCTACTGTGAATACTGTAACAGTGGTAATGAAATTCTGTGTCGTAATGTCAAAAATGCGGGTTATACCGTCGACGGCGGCATGGCGGAAGAATGTATTGTAGTGGCCGATTATGCGGTAAAAGTCCCTGATGGCTTGGATGCAGCGGCGGCCAGCAGCATCACTTGCGCCGGTGTCACCACCTATAAAGCCGTTAAGGTCTCGAAGATCCAGCCGGGTCAGTGGATTGCCATCTACGGTCTGGGCGGTCTGGGTAACTTGGCACTGCAGTATGCTAAAAATGTCTTTAATGCCAAAGTGGTGGCGGTTGACGTCAATGACAGCCAGCTGGCCTTTGCCAAAGAGATGGGCGCGGATCTGACCATCAATCCACTGAACGAAGACGCAGCCAAAATCATGCAGGAGAAATGTGGCGGAGCCCATGCTGCAGTGGTAACAGCGGTGGCTAAATCGGCTTTTAACTCTGCGGTGTATTCTGTGCGTGCCGGTGGACGGGTCGTGGCAGTCGGTTTACCACCGGAATCCATGAGCTTAGATATTCCGCGACTGGTGCTGGACGGTATCGAAGTGGTGGGGTCTTTGGTTGGCACCCGTAAGGATTTGAGTGAGGCTTTCCGCTTTGCTGCCGAAGGGAAAGTGGTGCCAAAAGTGGAAAAACGGCCAGTGGAAGATATTAATACCATCTTCGATGAAATGGAGCAGGGGAAAATCAAAGGTCGCATGGTGATCGATTTCTGCTCTCATCATCATCACTGATTTTTGCCAAGTGTTTTCAAGCCCTGACCATTGGTCGGGGCTTTTTTTTTGCCTAAACAGGGGCGGCGGTACTGCCCGGCTAATCACTGGTAGAATTGGTCAGACCGGTTTATAAAGTAAAGCCTGATTGATCACAAAATGGAATATCAGATTGTGATCAGCTTCATAACGACTTAACAATGAATTTACATTCTGGTTAGGATAACGGTGATGACGGTAATAGAGTGCCGTCTGGCATGGTGTTGAGATAATCAGGGAGTGAGCGGTAATGCGCTTATCATCGGATAAAATCAGTGACCTACTGATCAAACGGCTGCAGAAATTGATTACAGACCGGCAGCTGGAGGCCGGGATGCGGTTGCCTTCTGAGCGGACTCTGGCGGCAGAGCTACAGGTCTCGCGAGCATCAGTGCGTGAAGCCCTGCAGAAGCTTAACAGTCGTGGGCTGTTATCCACTCGACCTGGCGGCGGCAGCTACCTGTGTCGGGCCCTAAGTCCTTGGTCTACTCCCGATATTGATTCGCCGCTGACTGCAGCCCCCACCGATGCAGCACAGTCTCAGGCCGATATCCTTGAGGCTAGGCAGACACTGGAGGCTGGGACCGCTTGGTATGCAGCGCTCAGGGCGAGCGCAGAAGATAAACAGCGGTTGCAATACTGTTTTGATGCGCTCTGTGAACTTCAGTACCAAGGCGATGCTGGCCTGATAGCCAGGGCAGATGCCCGTTTTCATTTAATGATTGCTGAAGCTTCGCATAACGCCGTGTTACTTAGCACCATGCGTGGTCTGTTTGCTTTATTACACAGTTCGGTATTGCAGACGCGTCAGCAGATGTTTACCGATGAGCAGGTCATCCGACAGCTGTCAGAACAACATCAACACTTATTGCAGGCGATCCTGCTGGGCGATGCACCCGCCGCCCGAGATGCTGCTTTGACTCATCTGAGTTTCGTCTGTCATACCCACCGCTATCCCGAAAATGAGACGTCCGAGCTGCAAGCAAACCTACTGCTGCCCGGTGCTTTTCTGACCAGAGAGAGTGATTTATGATTATTTCCGCATCATCAGATTATCGTGCAGCGGCTGAGCGACGTCTGCCGCCATTCTTGTTTCACTACATTGACGGTGGCGCTTACGCAGAGTACACCATGAAGCGCAATAGCAAGGACTTGTCAGCGATTGCGCTACGCCAGCGTGTGTTACGCAATATGTCATCTCTCAGCCTTGAGACGCAGTTGTTTGGTGAAACCTTGTCTATGCCGGTGGCCCTTGGCCCGGTAGGGCTGACCGGTATGTATGCCCGCCGTGGGGAAGTGCAGGCAGCCAAAGCAGCCGAACAGGCAGGGCTACCCTTCACCTTATCGACCGTGTCTGTTTGCCCGATTGAAGAAGTGACCTCCGCAATTAAACGCCCAATGTGGTTTCAGTTATATGTACTGCGCGATCGCGGCTTTATGCGCAATGCGCTGGAGAGAGCCAAGGCTGCCGGTTGCAGCACCTTGGTGTTTACCGTCGATATGCCGACTCCTGGCGCACGTTACCGGGATGCCCATTCAGGGATGAGCGGCCCTTTTGCCGCCTCACGGCGCTATCTGCAATCGGTACAGCATCCTGCTTGGGCCTGGGATGTTGGTGTCAGAGGGCGGCCCCATGATCTGGGTAACGTGTCAGCCTATCTAGGAAAGCCCACCAAACTTGAGGATTATATTGGTTGGTTGTCGAAAAATTTCGATCCCTCAATAAGTTGGAAAGATCTGGAATGGATCCGCGAGTTCTGGGATGGCCCGATGGTCATCAAAGGCATTCTTGACCCTGAAGATGCCCGTGATGCAGTACGTTTTGGTGCCGATGGGATCGTAGTATCGAACCACGGTGGCCGACAGCTTGACGGGGTGCTTTCCACCGCCAGAGCGATGCCGGCGATTGCCAATGCGGTGAAGGGCGACATTACCTTACTGGCAGACAGCGGTATACGTAATGGATTAGATGTGGTGCGGATGCTGGCGCTGGGTGCTGAAACGGTACTGCTAGGACGGGCTTTTATCTACGCCTTGGCAGCGCAGGGACAGCAGGGGGTAGAACACTTACTGACACTGTTTGCCAATGAGATGCGTGTCGCGATGACCCTCACTGGCGCCAAATCGGTACAGGAGATCACGCCACAATTGTTGGCGGAAGCGGGGATCAGTCTAGGGCGGTCATAACCTGACTATCAAGCAATTCTGCTCACAGCGTCTATACTTTGGTCAGGCTTTCAAAACGGAGAATTGTATGACCATTCATAAAAAAGGTTCCGCACATTGGGAAGGCGATATCAAAGGGAAGGGGACTGTCAGTACTGAAAGCGGTGCCCTGAGTCAGCAGCCGTATGGCTTTAATACCCGCTTTGAGGATAAGCCAGGTACCAATCCGGAAGAGCTTATCGGTGCGGCCCATGCGGCCTGTTTCTCCATGGCACTGTCGCTGATGCTCGGTAACGCCGGTCATCCGCCCAAGAGCATTGATACCACTGCGGATGTGTCGTTGGATAAGAAGGGGGAAGGCTTCGCCATTACCAAAGTGGCACTGAAGAGTGTGATTGAGCTTCCAGGAATCGATGAAAAAGAGTTTGATGAGATTATCCTGAAAGCCAAAGCCGGTTGCCCGGTGTCACAACTTTTGGATACTGAAATCACCCTCGACTACGTCCTGGAAAACTGATCCCGAACTGACAGCCTGCCGAGATTGGCATTGCCGTCGGCGGGCTGCTTACTTTTCTTCTGTGCGAGGTACTGCCTTTTTCCCTTTTGCTACCCGAGTGACTGCCGTTGGATCTGCGGCAATAAATTCAAAGGTCGGGGCATAGTAAAACGGTAGCCAACCGCCATAGCCTGTTTCCCACTCCCAGCGCACTGGGCAGGGCCACAGAATATCATCGTACAGTAAATAGTAGACCCATCGCCCCGATGGTTTACGCGGGCGTCTGATGTGTGATGATTTCATGAAATATCCGGCGAATTAACAACGACACTATCCGGCAGTGAGGGAGTGACCGTTTTACCGTCCCTGCGGGCGAAAGTTACTCAGACTGTGGCTCGGTTTGTTCATTGCGTAGTACCTCGCCGCACAACAAAAATACTCGCGGACGTACCTTGTGTAGCCGGTCTATCATCTGTTGGCAACTGGCATGGTCCGGATAAATTTTTTCGGAGACGGGTAACGCATCACAGGCATCATTCCCGCAGGCGCTGACCAGCAATACAAATCCGATTAACATCATTCCCTCCCGGAAACCGCAGACCTTAGTTGTGAACACAGGGTTAACCAGTATAGCACTCTGCCAGCAAAGATTTTGTGAATCTCCTTGTCATGACACAGGATTATTTTCCGTCTCCCCTAGGCTAAGGTACACTTACGTTTTATTTCAGAAGAGCCTTTACCATGCAAACACCCGCTAAAACCCTAATGATGAATGAATCCATTGCCCATCCTTCCCAGCAACCTGAGCAGGCGGCGTTACAGGTGGTCATTGAATTGGTGCGTGCCGGCAAACTTAGCCCGTTACAGGGCGATGCGGGGAATATGATTTCACTCTATGAACAGTTCAAAAATCACTTTTGCCGTGAGGGCAGTGGTCAATAAACGGTTAGCCTGAACGGGGAAGTCGCCTCGTTCAGGCGGAGAAATAGAGCGCGGGGATCAGCGCAATCAGGTTATTCAGGGTGTGTAAGAACACTGGTAATGCCAAGCCGCGGCTTTTGATCCTAGCCCAGCACAGTAATAATGAAAATAGTGTCAGCGCCACAATCGATTGCCAGTGGATATACTGTGTGTGCAGGGCTGAAAACAGCAGTGAGGTGAGTAACATGCAGGCAAAACGGCTGCTCGGTGCCCACAGTAAAAATGTCTGCAGTAAAAAGCCGCGAAACAGCACTTCTTCAAAGACCGGAGCTAGGCAGACGGCGGTGATCAGTAGCAGTAATCGTGAGCTCTGGCCAGTATTGGCTTGCTCGGATAACCACACCTCGGGCAGTAAAAACTGGGTTTCCGCGACGATCAATAGCAGCAGCGCCACCATAAACAGAAATGTCTGCCCCGTTGCCAGTTGGCCGAAAGGGATATCATTGCGTCTTTGACAGTAAAAGCGATACAGCGGGTAAATTGCTGCAAATTCTAGTAGGCAGAGTACCGGCACCAGCAACCCATGCGTCTGCAGTGCCCCAAAGTCGGGGAACAGTGTGATCATTAATGTGACCAAGTAATAGATCACAAAACAGCCCAAGTAGAACGCGGTTAATGTAATTTTATCGCTACGAGTATTCATCATCAGTCCGGTCCTGAGAATCCTCTGAATCATATCAATGGCAGTGATCGCTGTCGAGTCACCCGGTAGCTGATGGGCAAAGCAATCCTGTCAGTATTGCTGAGGTAAAATAATACCCTGATGTGGTCGTACAGGGCTTAGTAATGCTATTTTACTGACAACAGTACAGAGTAACCCCGCGACACAAGGAGCGAAGATGACGTTTCAAACTAATAGCCTGTTACTGACGGCGATGGTATTGCTAGTGGGGTGTCAGTCCCACAAGACGGAAACCACCTATGTTCCAGATGATGACATGTGTGGTGCTTCACAGTTTCAGAACTATGTCGGCCAACCGTTAAACCGGGTAGTTAATCAGCGCTTTGGTACCCAGGCCAGGGCGATTGCCTATGACTCTGTAGTCAGCATGGACTTTAACCTACGTCGCCTCAACTTTATGGCCGATAAACAAGGCAATATTGTCCGTGTTTACTGCGGCTGATCGAGGAAAGGGTTGGCAATCAATACATCGGAGACCTGATTAAGCCCGGGTAAATGCACTAATATAGCGGTGTAGTGTCTGTAAAGTGTTAAGACTGGTATCGATGGATAAATAGCGTGGCGATACGGACTTTTCTGAGCCACAGTCGGGATATACTCATACATGAAGCGTAACTTATACATGAGGTCAATATTATGCTCCGACTAATAAAAGCTGCTGCAGTACTTGGCGTTGTGGTCATGCTTAATGGGTGCATTTTCCCGCCTCCGGGCGGCGGCGGTGGCTGGGGTGGTCCTGGTGGCGGCGGTCCTGGTGGCGGTCCACACTATGGTTATTCTGGTCGCTAATCACCGCACTTAACATTCTCTCTCCGCGAAGGCGGGGAGAGAAATTTCCCCGTATCGTCAATGATACTTTCTACAGCACTCCCACCATTCACTGTCTTATGGCTATTTCTTCTCAAAAACACTTTAAAAGTGAATAAATATGTCAGTAAATTTACGCTGTATTTTATTTATGAAATTAACTGTATCAGTTTTATAAAAAAATCTGTTTTTTTAAAATTTACGGTGTTACCGTCATGCTCTGTTCATTCCGGGGCAAAGCTATGAAAAATCTTGTTGCAGAGCTATTAATTAAACTTGCAGAGAAAGATGAAGAACACCGGCTTTTGCAGGAACGACTGACAGCAATGGAATTGATTGTTGCGTCATTATTGGAAACTATCACGCCGGAAGCCAGAACCTCTTTTCATCAGACCTTTGAATCCCTGACCAATCAAGCGGCGGATGCTTCAGCACAACGTGAAGCCCTCACTGCCTGGGCTGGTTGCCTTGAAAAAATTGCAGCAATGAAGCAATTATAATATAGGATAGATAACAGGAATTCCTTCACTAGAAGGGTTCTG
This sequence comes from Tatumella saanichensis, assembly GCF_000439375.1. Classification (GTDB taxonomy): domain Bacteria; phylum Pseudomonadota; class Gammaproteobacteria; order Enterobacterales; family Enterobacteriaceae; genus Tatumella; species Tatumella saanichensis. The sequence continues at coordinate 22,829 of NZ_ATMI01000037.1, read as the reverse complement.
TTTTTGGCCGTTTTTTAAGACAGGAGTAATTATGAATAAAATGATTGTTGCCGCCGTACTGGGCGGACTGTTAATGGCAGGACAGGCCTCAGCAGCAGAGCGCACTGCACAGCAGCAGAAGATGGTTGATTGTAATCATCAGGCATCATCTCAGTCTCTAAAAGGGACTGCTCGTAAATCCTTTATGAGTACCTGCCTGAAAAAAACCAGCACTAATGCCGGTGTGACCGCTCAGCAGCAGAAAATGAAAACTTGTAATGCCGATGCCAAACAGAAATCCCTAAAAGGGGCTGAGCGTAAAAGCTTTATGAGCAGCTGCCTGAAAAAAGGCTGATCATAAGGGTGGGTAGTCACAGCGGATACTCACCCTGTTAAAGACCTTATCAGTATTCTACATTCCTTTCCTGATTAATCCTTACATTACCTTTACACTTCGCATTTACTGCTAAGCAAAAGTCACGGGCGGAACTATACTTCGCTACCGACAGTACTTTCAGTATTTTTAATTTCCCGAAATTAAATGAGCGGATGGAACCATGATTGCTGTTATTATTCTCGGCATATTTGTCATCAGTGTCTGTTATGCCCATTCACGCGGTAAGGTAAAGCAGAAACTCTCTCGGCAGTTATTTGACCACTCTACCTTTATGGCGCCGGTAAATATGTTTATGACCGGGTTTTCTGCATTGCCCCCCGAACGAGCATGGTTTTCTGAGCAGCAGTTTCCAGAACTCAATTCCCTGACGGTAAACTGGGAAGTGATCCGCGATGAAGCCTTAGCCCTACAAAATCATATTAAAGCCGCCAGCAGTCATAATGATGCAGGGTTTAATACCTTTTTTAAACGGGGTTGGAAACGTTTCTATCTGAAATGGTACGGTGATGCCCATCCTTCAGCGCGAGAGCTTTGTCCGGTCACCACCCGTCTGGTCAGTGACATTCCTTCGATCAAAGCGGCCATGTTTGCTGAACTGCCGGCGGGCAGTCATCTTGGTCAGCACCGTGACCCTTATGCGGGCTCGGTTCGCTATCATCTCGGTCTGTCAACACCCAACGATGATCGCTGTTTTATTGATGTAGATGGGATCAGTGAAAGTTGGCGTGACGGTAAGGCGATGATATTTGATGAGACCTATGTCCATTGGGCGCAAAATAATACCGATAAGACACGGATTATCCTGTTCTGTGATATTGAGAGGCCGATGAAATGGCCATGGGCACAGGCAGTAAACCGTTGGGTTGGCCGTAATTTAATGTCTGCCTCGGCGTCACCTAATGATGAAAATGATCACACTGGGGCAATTAATCGGCTGTTCAAATATGTGAATGCGTTACGGGATGCTGGCCAAAACCTGAAGAAGCGCAACCGTAAGCTCTACTACTTACTGAAAAACGGCATTATTGCACTGATCTTTATCTTACTGTTCCTGTCAGCCTGCTCCAGTTTATAAGCATTGATTGCCCCGGCGCGAGAGTCGGGGCATCTCCGCAGCAAACGGGTTACGATTTGCTGCTCAGTTCTTCGGACTTCTGCATACAGTGTTGCATCGCTTCGATAATTGCTGAGCGAAAACCTTTACTTTCCAGCGTCTGTACCGCGGCAATAGTGGTGCCCCCCGGGGAGCAGACCGCGTCTTTCAGTTCACCCGGATGCGTACCGGTTTCCAGCACCATCTGTGCGGCACCTTTCACGGCCTGGGCCGCAAATTCATAGGCCTGTTTTCTTGGCATCCCGCCCAGTACTGCAGCATCCGCCATCGCTTCAATCATCACAAACACATAAGCTGGCGCGGAGCCGCTGACGCCCACCACCGAGTGGATTAACGATTCATCAACCTGTTCGGCTTTACCAAAGCTTTTAAAAATATCAATAATACTCTGGGTTTCTTCTTCGGTAACCATCACATTCGGCGTTACGGAAGTCATCCCAACACCAACCAGTGCTGGGGTATTAGGCATGACGCGGATTATTTTACGGTCATGGCCCAGTACGGTAGCCAGTGCATCAAGGGTCACTCCGGCGGCAACTGATACCACCAGGCTGTCTTTATTCAGGTTACCGGCAATGCTACCCAGAATTTTCGTCGTCACCTTCGGCTTCACGGCACTGACCAGAATATCCACTTCTTTAGCCATCGATTCCAAGCTATCAGCTGCATTCAGGCCGTACTGGTGTGCCATGCTGTGGTTAGTTTCAGCTTTGCGGTCAAAGACCCAGATATTTTCAGGAGAAATGATCTGGGAGGCAATCATGCCGTTGATGATGGCTTTCGCCATGTTACCGCAACCGATGAAGCCCACTTTTTTATCAAGCATTGTCTATCCTTTGTTTTCGTCAGAAATTCTGCGGATGTGTATCGGAGTCGCCACTGTTCGGTTTCTCAACGGACGGTCGTCGCCGATTAACAGTTGTTCTCACCAGTGCCTATGGTTCACAATTCGCTTTCAGTCTCTTTCAGGAAATATTATGGCTATCTGGGTTGATGCAGACGCATGTCCGACAGTAATCAAAGAAATACTTTATCGTGCAGCGGAAAGAACGCAAACACATATTACCTTTGTTGCCAATCAGGCCTTAAGGGTACCCCCGTCGCCTTGGTTGCATACCTTACGGGTGGCAGCAGGCTTTGATGTCGCCGACAATGAAATCGTCAGACGGGTAAATCATGGGGATCTGGTGATCACTGCGGATATTCCCCTGGCCGCAGAGGTATTGGAAAAGGGCGCGGATGCCCTGAATCCACGGGGAGAACGTTATTCCCCGGCCACTATTCGTGAAAGACTGACGATGCGTGATTTTATGGATACGATGCGTGCCAGCGGCGTCGCTACCGGCGGACCTCCTGCGCTCAATCAGAAAGACCGGCAACTGTTTGCCAATGAACTGGATAAATGGTTCAGGCAGCGCTAAGGCCGCCTGAACCTGTGACGGGATCTACTGATTACAGGAAACTATCGTCATCATCATTGAAGTTATCGCCGCCGAGAAAGCTGTCAAAGCCTCCGCCACTGTTATCATCCCAACGGTCATCTGCCGGTGCATCATAGCCTTGGTTAAAGGTATCCAGGTTCGGATCATAATCCGGCGTTTCCATCGGCGTTTCGTTAATCACATTAACGATTTCTTCCGGCTGAGAGTGGTGGAACATGCTGGTCAACATATCGGCCAACACCACTCCCCCGGCAACCCCGGCCGCGGTCTGTAATGCACCACTCATAAAGCCCCCGGCCCGCGAGGACGCAGCAGGCTGTGGGGTATAACCTGATTGCTGTGCCGGTTGCTGCGGCTGAGCACCCCAGGCGGGCTGTGAAGGCGCGGACTGACGCGGCTGACTGTTGCCACCCCCGAACAGCCCGGATAAGAAGCCGCCGCTACTCTGCTGAGGCTGCTGCTTCACTTGATTTTCCAGCTGCATTACACGGTCATTCAGTTTTTTCAGGGCGGCTTCCTGCACCAGGATAGCTTGGGCCATGTAGTAGGCCGCTGCAGGCTGATTCTGCAGATGGTTCTTAATTAACTGCTCAGCGGCCGCATCTCGCGGGCCGGTTTGGCTTTCTGCCTGTTGTAAACGGGTGAACAGACCATCAATCAGTTTTTGTTCTTCGCTCTGCATAGTGAAACCTCTCATCATCTTTTAAGACACTACCGTTCGGGCGGGCAGTGCGGGTGACATTCATTCACTTTAAGAAGACGACGCCTGTCACTGGGGCCTCGTCACGGTAAGATTTGCGGGCAGACTGCTTACCCACCTGTCATTTTATATGGGGCTAACTCACCATAAAGTAAATGGCTGCCTTCGAAAAAAGGTTTTTTTCGGACATTTCAGACCCTGAGCGCATCAATTTTCTCGGTGGTGGCCGCTGTAGGTGGCTGAGAAGGGCAAGAACGGTTATCATGCGTCCATTACCCGTATTCAGTCAATCAGCGAGCTCCCGGCGGAGGATTAGCCTTTATGTCATTACCCATTTATCTGATCGGTGCCCGGGGTTGTGGGAAGACCACCATTGGACACCGTCTGTCACAGACACTGGGCTATGCTTTCCGCGATACCGATCATCATTTACAGAATGTTCGCTGCATCAGTATTGCGCAAATTGTAGCTGAGCAGGGGTGGGAGGTATTCCGCACCATGGAAGCTGAATCTCTGCAACAGGTTACTGCGCCTTCATCCATTATTGCTACCGGCGGGGGGATTATACTGCGTCCGGAAAATTGTCAGTTTATGCGCGACAATGGGCGGGTCGTGTGGCTGAATGTCGAACCGAAAGAACTTGCTCGGCGGCTGATTGTCGACCCTGAAGCCGAGCAACGACCAACGCTGACCGGCCGGCCAATCAGCGAAGAGATGAGTGACATCTTGACTATCCGTCGCCCTCTGTACTCGTCAGCAGCTCATCATATTGTTGATGCTGCTCGCTCCCCTGACGCGGTGGTAGACGATATTCTGCACATTCTTCGCCAGCAACAGGCGGGCTAATATCTCTGAGCGGAAGGTAGGCTGACTGTGCACCTGCGTGGCCGCCGTTTTGACTTCCTGCATCCGCTTTCAAAGGGCATTGTCCTGACTTCGCCTAAGTAAATGATGTCGCAGATTTTTTACGTGACAAGCGGTGATTTCTGCTCTTACACTGTCGAAAACCCCCGCAGATTACTAAGGAAATCACATGCTGAAGTCAAATGAGTACTTTGAAGGTAAAGTGAAGTCGATTGCTTTTGAAAACACCCTGTCTGGAGAAGCAACCATCGGGGTCATGTCCACCGGGGAATACACCTTTGGTACCGGAAAACCTGAAGAGATGACCGTGGTTAGCGGCGCGCTGAAAGTGCTGTTGCCAGGTGAAACAGAATGGCAGTGGTTTGAAGCCGGTTCATCCTTTAATGTGCCGGGAAAAAGTGAGTTTTATTTGCAGGTTGCAGAGGAAAGCGCATACCTCTGTCGCTACCTGTAACGGATTAAGGCCATGCGCGGCTGCGCGCATGGCCCGCAGGTTACTGCTGAGCTTCGCCGCCTAGGGCTTCAACCAGCGCTTCAGTAAAGGCCGCCAACTCACCGGTCATCAGTACAAAATCAGCATCAAAGCGCAATGCCTGATCTTCTCGGTCAATCTCATCATTCTGTTCACGTACGGTTTCACTAAACTTCAGACGTTTCACCGAGCCATCATCACAGATCACACATTGCAGCCGCTCCTGCCAGTCGACCGCCAGTTTGGTGACCCGCTTACCGGCTTCAATATGATGGGCGATCTCGTCGCTGACCAACTCCTGTTTTTTACAGCGGATCACACCGCCTTCTTCCAAGGTCGCTTTCAGTTCTGCTTCATCCATCAGTGCAAACCCCGCCGCGGGGGTTCCGGAACGGACCCATTCGGTCAGGGTCAGCTCGATTGGGGTTTCCAGTGAAAGTGGTACCACCGGCAGGGAGCCGAGACTTTTACGCAGCAATGCTAGTAAATCTTCCGCTTTTTTGGCACTGGCACTGTCGACCATAATCAGCTGATGTTGTGGATCGATCCATAGCCAAGTCTGACTGTAACGGCTAAATGCTCTTGGTAGCAGGGTATGGATCACCTCATCCTTCAGGGAATCTTTTTCGGTTTTTTTCAGCTTACGTTGCTGCTCTTTTTCCAGATGGCTGATTTTGGCTTCCAGGGCCTGTTTGATCACCGGAGCTGGGAGAATTTTTTCTTCTTTGCGGGCGCAAAGTAGGATCTGCCCCTGACTGACGTGTAGCAGTGAGTCGCTGTGATCATTCAGCGGCGATACCCAGCCAGTTTTAGACTGGTCCTGGCTGCCGCAGGGGGTAAAACTGCACGCACTGAGTTGCTTTTCCATATCTTCTGCAGAGAGCGGGATCTCTCTGTTCAGGCGATACACCATCATATTTTTAAACCACAGCATCTGAATTCCTTAGGCGGGCGTGTTCGTACAGGATGGAGATGATACCCAATCATAGGGCGGGTTTCAGCAATCGCGGGCAGAAATCGGACAAGCCGTGATGGCGCAGGGGAGCGCGCGAGGTGCAAAGGGCGGGCAAGTCCGGGGAACAGCCAGGATTGCCCGCATCTGTTACTCGTTATCCATTAACAGCTTATCGTGAGGGGCCTGCTGACGTTGCACTGAGGTCGCACGGAAGTAGAGATAGCCTGCCAGCATGATCACCACAAACAGCAGGGCAATAATGGGGTTAAACCACACCATCGACACTAGGCAGAGTACTGCTAGCACCAAGGCAATACCAGGAACCAGCGGATACCCCGGTGCGCGGAAGCTGCGAGCCATATCTGGTGCGGTGCGACGCAGTTTAAACAGGCTCATCATACTCATGATATACATGACAATCGCGCCGAACACCGCCAAGGTGATCATTGCCGCCGTCAAGGTCATACCCTGAAGATGTACCCAGTTATCGCTGAAGATAGCAATAATACCGATAGCACCACCGGCCAGGGTCGCGCGGTAAGGGGTCTGCTGGCGGGACAGTTTAGCCAGCCCCTGAGGCAGATAACCGGCGCGCGCCAAGGCAAAGAACTGCCGTGAGAAGCCGAGGATGATCCCGTGGAAACTGGCCACCAGCCCGAACAGACCGATCCACACCAGCATATGCATCCATCGTGAATGCTCACCGACAATCATTTTCATGGCCTGTGGCAAGGGATCATTGATATCCGACAGCTTACGCCAGTCGCCAGCACCACCGGCCAGTAGCATCACTCCTATTGCCAGCACCACCAGCGTCAGAATGCCCGAAATGTAGGCGCGGGGAATATTTTTACGTGGATTTTTAGCTTCTTCGGCAGCCATAGCCGCCCCTTCGATTGCTAGAAAAAACCAAATGGCAAACGGAATAGCCGCAAAAATCCCACTGATGGCTGGCAGTCCAAAGCTTTCGCCACCGGCCCAGCCATGGGCGGTAAAGTTTGCCATACTAAAGCCCGGTGCCACGACGCCCATAAACACCAGTAACTCAAATACCGCCAGCAGGGTCACTACCAGCTCAAACATCGCAGCCAGTTTGACCCCAAGGATATTCAAGCCCATAAACAGAATATAGGCACCGACTGCCGCAACTTTTGGATTGAGTGAGGGAAATTGTACGTTTAGATAGGCGCCTATCGCCAAGGCGATAGCGGGCGGGGCAAACACAAATTCAATTAGGGTTGCTAGCCCGGCGATCAGGCCACCGGTTTCACCGTAAGCCCGGCGACTATAGGCAAAGGGGCCGCCTGCATGGGGAATAGCGGTAGTTAACTCTGTGAAACTGAAAATAAAACAGCCGTACATTAACGCAATTAACAGTGTGGTGATTAGGAACCCAAGGGTACCTGCCACGCCCCAACCATAACTCCAGCCAAAATATTCGCCGGAGATGACCAGACCGACCGCAATTCCCCAGAGGGAGAAGGTGCCGAGTGTGGGTTTTAGTGTTGTTGTCATCATCGTATCCCGTCGTGAAATAACCCTTTTACCGAGCCAAGGCCCGGCAAACTACGCTGCCACAGGCATAATGCCGCGCACAGGCTGACAAAAACCTGACCCCGGAAGTCATATTGTTGTCGTCTGAAGTCAACTTTGGTAACAGCAGCGCACAGATTGTCGTCTGCAGTCAGGTTTTGCTGTTGCAGTGTCAGGAAATTTGCGGTCTGCTGAGGGCATTCTGGGGTCAGGACAGCAAAATAACTTTATGTACAGAGGGGCGGGTAATGGAAGTTAAACAGAATGACTCACTGACGGATCACCAGATTTTTGGCTTAGCGCAGCAAGCGCTACTGCGTTACCCGCCTGCACTTCAGGGAGAGTTGTCCCTGATTTGTCGTTCAGAAAACGCCACCTTTTTACTGAAAACGCCCAGCCAGCGTTACGCACTACGTCTGCACCGTGCTGACTACCACCAGAAAGCCGACATCCTTAGCGAGTTAATGTGGCTGGACGCGCTGCGTGACAGCGGTATCGAAGTCCCGCGTGCGATGGCGGACAGTGACGGGGAAACGGTACAAACGGTTGTTTCGGAAGACGGCAGTGTTCGCCATGTGGTGATCTTTGAGTGGATGGCCGGTGAGATGCCGACCTCCGATGTGGATCCGGTGGCGTTTCGTGCCCTCGGAGAAGTGACCGCCCGCCTGCACCAGCATAGCCGCCATTGGCAGCGTCCACAGGGCTTTCAGCGTATCATCTGGGACCATCACACTATGCTCGGTGATAACGGCCACTGGGGACGCTGGCAAGATGCGCCCAAACTGGCGGAGAGTGATCATCCGCTGATCCGACAGGCAATTTCAAAAATTAATCGACGGCTGGCGGAGTATGGTCAGCAACCGGATCGTTACGGTTTGATCCATGCGGATCTGCGGCTGACTAACCTGCTGCACCATCAGGGTGAGACGCGGATTATCGACTTTGATGACTGTGGCTTTGGTTGGTATATGCATGATCTGGCGGCGGCGGTGAGTTTTTGTGAACATCATCCCCGTGCAGCAGAATGGATTGATAACTGGCTAACCGGTTATGAGCGGGTGGCACATATTAACGATGCTGATAGGGCGATTATCCCAGACATGCTGATGCAGCGTCGCCTGCAACTGAGTGCTTGGATGGGGTCCCATGCTAATACCGAAATGGCGCAGAGCGTTGAAGCTAATTGGTCAGCAGACACGGTTCGTTTGAGCCGCCGTTACCTGGAGACCGACCACTGGCCGGTTGGAGCCTGACGCTGCCTGCACCATAATCATGCACTACTGAGGTGCAATCCCCCATGCCCTGCCACAGTGCAGGGCCTAACCTTCTGTTTTCCGAGGTCTGTTCCGCTGGTATAAGAATTGCATAGTGATCATCAATAATGATGTGAGGCATTTCAGGATCGGTATGAACACTCCAACGACACTTTTCACCACTGCCTCTCAGGCTGCTTCTGGGCTGAATGCTGGCAACCGCGGGGTATTAGCTGCTGCGGCCACCGGCCTGAGTGATTTTATTACCCGCCAGGGGGGCGACAGTGATCGTATTTTTGGCCTTAGCGGCGTCGACCCTGAATTGCTCGGCAGCCCGACTCTCAGTCTCGGACTGGTCAATTATTGCCGGGTGCTGGAAGAAGCGGCCCGTCACTCTTCAACCAACAATTTTGGGCTACATTATGGCCGTCAATTTAAGCCCCAATCGCTGGGCCTTATCGGCTATATTGGGCTGTGTTCACCAACCTTGGAAGCCGCATTGCATAACGTGGTGCAGGCCTTTCCCTGCCATCAGCATGACACGCTGACGCGGATGGTGGATAAGGGGGATTACTGGCGTTTGGATTATCAGGTACGACATGGCGCTATTCTCTCCAGACGTCAAGATGCGGAACTAACACTCGGTATGTTTATGAACCTGATCCGTCATTGCGCCGGTGCACACTGGGCTCCCCGAGAAGTTCACTTTGAACATGCGCGCCCAGAAAACTGGCACGAGCACTGTAAAGTGTTTGATGCGCCAGTCTATTTCGATCAGCCATTTAACTCTCTTATCATCAACAAACGCGAAGTGCAACGCAGCATGCCGGATAATGACCCTATGCTGTTGATGGTAGTGAAAGATGCCCTCCAGCGCCTCAATACCAGCCGTGAAAGTCAGGGGTTAATCGGCAAAGTTCGTGCCTGTATTCACCTGTTACTCAGTAATGGCGAGCCATCTCTGGAACAGGTGGCCGAGAATATGGGATTGTCAGAATGGACATTACAGCGTCGCCTGCGTGAACATAATTTCAGTTATTCATTACTGTTGGACAAGGTTCGCAGTGAACTGGCCAGCCACTATCTGCAACAGAAATCCCTGTCCGTCTCGGAGATGGCTATGTTGCTCGGATATTCTGAGGTCAGTGCCTTCTCCCGTGCTTGCCGACGCTGGTTCGGGATCAGTCCCCGCCAGTGGCGGCGTCAGGAGAATCAATCAGCCTGACCGCCGCAGTGGGGTTATCGGGCGGTCTGCTTGTCCGACAAACTGTTCGCTTATTCCGGCGGCAGTTCCAGTTTACTGTAGCCCAGGCCATTATTTTTCAGTACGCGGATCTGTACCGGAATACGCTCCTTCATCGCCTGAACGTGGCTGATAACGCCAATAGTCTTACCGCTGGCATTGAGGTTATCCAGCGCATCCAAGGCCACATCGAGCGTCTCTGCATCCAGGGTGCCGAAACCTTCATCAAGAAATAGCGACTCAATACGGTTTTTATCACTGACCAGATCGGATAAGGCCAGTGCCAGTGCCAAACTGACCAGGAAGCTCTCGCCGCCAGACAGGGTACGGGTATCGCGGAGGTTATCCGCCTGCCATAGGTCAACCACTGCCAGCTCAAGGGTTTCACCTGATTGACGTTTCAACAGATAGCGGCCATGCAGCCGTGTCAGTTGTTGATTCGCCAGAAAGACTAAGTGATCTAGGGTTAACCCCTGGGCAAAGCGACGGAAACGATCACCACTGGCGGAGCCGATCAACTGGTTTAATTGATCCCAGTCGGCCAGTTCTCGCTGACAGCTGTCGATCTCGGCGATCAGTTTTTGTTGTTCGACCCGATAGCGATCATCGGCCTGTAATTGCTGGCGTAATTCCCCCTGCATAGACAGATTGTCTTTCAGTTTTTGGCGTTGGCTCACCAGTCGTCCGCTTAACTGTTGGCGATCTTCCGGCAAGTCTGCTGGTACCTGTTGCTGATGCTGCTCTAATTGCCGACTGGCCTGGGTCAGCAGTGCCTCACTCTGCTGCAGCGCCTGTGACAGTTGGTGGATGTGCTGACGTAGTGCTTCGGCCTGGTCGGTGTCCAATAAGGCGGCTTGGAAATCCTGAAGGCTATCAAACCCCTGTTGTTGTAACGCCGTATTGAACCGCACTTCGCTGTCGACGAGTTGTGCCGCCAGTTGCTCAAGCTGCTGTACCAATAATTGGTACTGTCCCTGTCGGCTGCTTAGCTCTGCTTGGTGTTGTTGCAGCTTTACGGTGAGCTGTTGTAACTGCTGTTCCTGCTCAGTCAGCTGGCGGCTCATCTCACGGCGTGCATCGGTCACCAGCCGTTCGCCGAACAGTGTCTTTCGTTGCTGACGCAGGGCGTTAAGTTGGTTATTTAACTTACTCAGGTGCTCGGTCGCTTGGGTTAACTCTTTGTGATACTGCTCACCGTCACGCTGTAACTGCTCCAATAGAGTATTCAGTCGCGCCAGTTCCGGTTCACTGTCGTGCAGGTGTTGCTGATTTTTCTGCCAAGCCTGCCAGAGGGCGAGTTGCTCGTTAAACCACTCGCTAGCCTGTTGCGGATCTTGTGGCAACTGTAAGCCATGTTGGGCAACAGCCTGCTGCAGAGCGCTTAACAGCTGATCGGCTTGAGCGGTCGCCGTGCGCAGGCTATCAGCGGTGTCATCACACAGTTGTTGCTGGCTGGTCAATTGCTGGCGTAACAGCGCTATCTCTTGCTGATGTTGCTGGCTCTGCTGCTGGCAGTACTGTAACTGCTCTCTGGCATTGCGGCTGGCACTGGTGGCCTGTTCACGGTCCAGTAGCTGCTGCTGTAAGGCCTGTTCCTGCTGTTCCGCATGATTAAGATAGTGCTGCACGGCTTGGTTGTCGCTGAGCTCTGCACTGAACGTCAACGTTTGGCACAGCGCTTGCCACTGCTGTTGCAGAATATCCCGTTCCTCACTAGCCCGGCGGATCTCCTCTAGCATCTGGCGGTGCTGCTGCTCGGCCTGGGTCAGTTGTTCTTTACGGCGCCCCCCTTCTTCCTGCAGGGCGGTGACTTTCTTTTCTTGAGCCTGCTTACGCTGTTGGTTTTCATCCACCTGCAATTGCTGATACTGCTCTACCGCCGGATGCTCACAGGAGCCACACAGCGGGCAGGCTGCCCCGGCCTCTAGCTGTTCCCGCAACGCCGACAGATCGGTGATGCGAGATTCCAACGCACAGAGAGTGGTCAGTGCCTGCAGTTGCTGTTTTTCGGTTACAAACTGCTGACGAAACTGCTCCAACGCCTGCTGTTCAGTACTGATTTTCTGCAGCAAAGCATCTGCCTGCGGTTGCAGTTGGGCCAACTGGCGAAGTAGGGGGTCGGCCTTGGAGGAGAGCAGCATTAGCTGGCGGCGGGCAGTGGACTGCGCCCGTGACTGCTCTAGGGTGTGACGCAAATCAGCACTGGCGGCACGGCTCTCCAGTTGCTGCAAGGCTTGGGTGAGTCGTTTCACTTCGTGGGCGGCCTGACGTTCGGCTTGCTCCAGCGGTGGGGATTGCTGTTCACTGGCGTGCAGAGTCTGTTGCTGCTGATGGAACTGCTGTTGCTGGCCAGTCAGCCGCTCCGCCAGTTGTTTCCTCAGGGTAAACTGTTGCTGCCAATGACCGAATTTCTCCTGCCATAACGTCAGGGCAGGGCCATGCTCTGCCAGAGTCGGGTGCTGTTGCTGCCAGTCCAGCCACTGTTGTCGCTGGCGGCTAAGCTGTTGTTGCTGTTGCTCTGCCTGCTGTAACTGCTGTCGACAAGCCTGCCACTGTTGTTGTAAGCGCTGCTGTTGCTGGTGGCTGGTCTCGAGTTGCTGTTGCTGGTAGTTAATCTGTCCATCAAGGGGGATCACCTGCTCATTGAGCATGCCCTCTTGGTCACGCTGCTGCTGTTGCCGCTGCCGATAGTCCTGTTCTGCCCGCTGCCAGTGTTGCAGGCTTTCGACGTGTCGGGCTTCAGCTCGCTGCTGAGCGCTGGCGGCATCGGCCTGCTGTTGCAATAGCCTCTGTTGTTGTTGCTGGGCTTGGGTCAGTTGTTGCCACTGTGGGCGGATTTTCTCTGCCGGTTCACTGTCACTCAGACGCTGACGCTGTGGCTCGGCTTGCTGCCAAGCGTCCTGATGTTGACGCAAGGAATTACTGCATTCCTGCTGCTGCTGTCGTAGCCTATCCTGTTGCTGGCACCAATGCAGGGCTTGTTCGTCACGGCTAATCGCCGTTTGAAGGGCCGTTTCTGCACCAACCAAATGTTGTTGCTGGTCACTGATCCGCTGGCGCTCACCCTCATCCAGTATTACTACGCCTGACAGACCAGCGCGCAGCGTGTCCAGTTGCTGGCGGCGCTGCTTATGATTTTCAAACACGGCCCGTGAGATCTGGCCGTAGATTTCAGTACCGGTCAGTTCCTCCAGCAGTTCAGCCCGCTCTCCGGGAGCGGCGTTGAGAAAGGCCGCAAACTGCCCCTGAGATAACATCATGGAGCGGGTAAAACGCTGGAAATTCAGTCCGGATAACTGTTCGGTGAGTCGCAGTTTGTCTTGGATTTTATCGGCAACAATCACATTATCCGTACAGCGGGCCAGCTCCACCCGTGGCGGCTGTAACTTACCGTCTTGCTGACCACGAGCCCGACTCTGGCTCCAAAATGCCCGCCAGGCTTCACCGCGAATTTCAAACTCGACTTCCGCCAAACATTCGCCGCTGCCACGGCTCATGAGCGCATTTTGGGTCTGGTTGATATGGCTGAGACGGGGTGTTTGGTGATAAAGCGCTAAACAGATTGCATCCAGTAAGGTGGTTTTACCGGCACCGGTATCGCCGGTGATGGCAAACAGGCCGTTACCGGCAAACGGCTGGCGACGGAAATCAATAAACCACTCACCGCGTAGGGCGTTGAGGTTTTTAAAGCGTAGGGTCAATATTTTCATGGGGTAGTGTCATCCACCAGCTGAACTTGCTCCAAGGTCTGCTTGAACAGTGTCATCAGTCGTTGTTGCTCGGGTTCAGTCAAGTTCTCTTCCTGTGCTAGGCGGCGCTGGAACACTTCTTCACTGCTCAGTTCATTAAGGGTTTCATTCGTCTGACGATGCAGACCCGCGGAAGAGGGGGCACGGCTGCGGCGCAGTAACAATACCTCGGCAGGCCAGCCTTCGAGTAACGCTTCTACCCGAGTCTGCAGGTCACTGAGGTATTCCTGATGGGCGATCTCAATATCTAGCCATACTGGGTGCGCAGCATCTCGGGGTACGGCGGTGGGAAGTTGGGCGGCAATCTCTTCCAACGAGCCTTTTAGGGTTTTTAGTGGCTGGAAGCAGGGCACGGTGATCTGGCTTACCGTCAGCGGACGATCCTCGCCACAGTCGATCAGGCAAATACTTTTGTCACCGCCGGTCTCGTCAAAGCTGAGGGGGATCGGCGAACCGCTATAGCGGATATTCGGGTCTCCCGCGACCTGTTGCGGACGATGGATATGGCCGAGGGCAATATAGTCAGCCGGCGGAAAAGCCATCGCCGGAAAAGCATCCAGGGTACCGATATAGATATCCCGCACCGAATCACTTTTACTGACCCCAAGGGCGGTCAGATGGCCGGTGGCGATGATCGGTAACTGTGGGCGATCCATGGACTCTCGCAGTGCCAAGGCCGCCTGATAGCAGCGTTGGTAATGGTCAGTGATCGCCTGTAATAGATTTTGCTGCTTCTGCTGGCTGTCGAGACCCGCTTGACTGAACTGAATATCTCGAGGGCGCAGATAGGGAATGGCACAGACAATTGCCGCCGGTTGCTGTTGGGCGTCGTTTAACAGCAGGATTTGGTCATCCACCTGCGGGCTGGCACTGGCGATCACCCGGGTATTCAGGCAGGCAAGCAGCTCCCGAGATTCATTCAGCATGGAGACCGAATCATGGTTGCCGGCCAAGACCACCAGTTGGCAACGGGTGTGTTGCAGGGCCACCACAAAGCGGTTATACATTTCACGGGCATAACTGGGCGGAGAGCCGGTATCAAAAATATCCCCTGCGATAATCAGCGCATCCACCTGATGCGCGGTGATCTGTGCCAGCAGCCAGTCAAGAAAGGCCTGATGCTCACGCGCACGGCTCCGGGTGTAGAAGAACTGACCAAGATGCCAGTCCGAAGTATGGATAATTTTCATAGTGCTCCCGCGATTGCCATAGCGGGCAGTATACCTGCTGTGACGGCCGCGATAAAAAGGTCCTGTTAACAATGTCAGGATTTACGGTAATCTGCCTGACAGTTATTCATAAATCTGTCATAAAACTGTCTCACAATGGCGCCTGATTTGGAAAATTCCAAACCTGTCCGCTGGAGAAACAATGGCTAAACGTATTCTGGTTGTCGAAGATGAAGCCCCGATTCGGGAAATGCTCTGTTTAGTGCTGGAGCAGCATGGCTACCACCCGGTAGAAGCCGAGGATTATGACGGCGCGGTCCAACAACTGATCGAACCTTGGCCCGATTTGATTTTACTCGACTGGATGTTACCGGGTGGCAGCGGCCTGCAACTCATTAAGCTGCTAAAAAAAGAAGCCATGACCCGTGAGATCCCAGTCGTGATGCTAACCGCCCGCGGCGAAGAAGAAGACCGTGTCCGAGGGCTAGATGCCGGTGCCGATGACTATATTACCAAACCTTTCTCCCCCCGTGAGTTAATAGCGCGGGTTAAAGCGATTATTCGCCGCATTTCACCCACCGCCGAAGATGAACTGATCGATATCCGTGGCCTGACCCTCGACCCAGTATCGCACCGGGTCATGGCCGGTGAGATGCCGCTGGAAATGGGGCCGACTGAATATAAGCTGCTGCATTTTTTTATGACTCATCCGGAGCGGGTATATAGCCGCGAGCAACTGCTTAACCATGTCTGGGGCACCAATGTCTACGTTGAAGATCGCACGGTAGATGTGCATATCCGGCGGTTACGCAAAGCACTGGAAGGCGGGGGCTATGATCCGATGATCCAGACGGTACGCGGTACTGGCTATCGCTTTTCTGCCCGTTACTGACAGGAGGTTAGCCCAGTGCTGGAAAAACTCTCATGGCGTAGTTTACTGACGGAGCTGTTGCTGGTGTGTGTGCTGGGTGGGATCGTCGGTTTACTGACTGGTTATCCGGGCTGGTGTCTGTTTGCTGCGACACTGCTGTTACTGTTTCGCCACTTTATTCAGTTAATGCGCTTGTCACACTGGTTATGGGTCGATAAAACCCTGACTCCACCGGTGGCAAAAGGCAGTTGGGAACCGCTATTTCACGGGCTTTATTTAATGCAGGCCCGTAACCGCCGTCGCCGCGGCGAGTTACGTCATCTGATCAAACGTTTTCGCAGCGGTGCCGAGTCGCTGCCGGATGCGCTGGTACTGACCACCGAAGAGGGTAATATTTTTTGGTGTAACGGGCTGGCACAACAGTATCTAGGACTACGCTGGCCAGAAGATAATGGTCAGAATATCCTCAACCTGCTGCGTTATCCGGAGTTCAGTCGTTATTTGCAACTGGCCGACTTTTCCCGTCCGCTTACTCAGTTATTGAACAATGGACAGTGGATGGAGTTTCGTATTATGCCCTACAGCGAAGGGCAGTGGTTGATCAGTGCCCGCGATATGACCCAAATGCGTCAGCTGGAAAATATGCGCCGCCACTTTTTCGCCAATGTCAGCCATGAATTACGCACGCCTTTAACGGTGATCCAGGGCTATCTTGAGATGATGGAAGAGGATGCTCTCAGTGCGCCGCTGCGGCAGAAGGCGGTTTCCACCATGCAGGAACAGTCGCGGCGTATGGAAGGATTGATCCGTCAGTTGATGACCCTAACCCGTATTGAGGCGGCACCGGTCACTACCTTGAAAGAGCGGGTCGATGTCCCCGCGATGCTGTCTATGTTGCAGCAAGAGTGTGACAGCTTGAAAAAATCCGGCCAACAGGTGCATTTCACCGTTGAACCGCAATTGCAGGTATTTGGCAACGGTGAGCTGTTGCACAGCGCGATATCGAATCTGATCTACAATGCAATAAACCACACGCCTGAACAAACTCGGATTGAGGTGCATTGGCACTCCACGGCTGAGGGGGCATTGTTTTCGGTGACTGATAATGGGCCGGGCATCGCTGCGGAGCATATTCCCCATCTGACGGAACGTTTTTACCGAGTCGATAAAGCCCGCTCCCGACAGACCGGCGGTAGTGGATTGGGGTTGGCGATAGTTAAACATGCGCTGAATCCGCATGGCACTAAGTTAGTGATCACCAGTGTACCTGGAGCGACCTGCTTTAGGTTTGTGTTGCCTTGGCGTTTGGTTAAGCCACAAGTTGAGTCGGAAACCACCGAGTTAGCCCCCTCTATTCCTCACGGTGAGTAATGAATAAATCTCAATGAAGTTGAAATTTATTCATTTGAACAGGAATTTTTCTCATGTCATTCTGGATGAATAATTTAGCCGTCCAGATGGCTTAATAATTCACATTTCCGGACACCGGAACGCGGAGGACCCTTATGCAAAGAGAACAACCCCCCTTTCGTGCAGATATCGTCGGCAGTTTTCTGCGCCCTGACGCGATTAAACAGGCGCGTATTGAATTTGCTAATGGAACACTGGATGCCGAAGGGCTGAGAGCGGTTGAAGATGCAGCGATCCTTGATGTGGTGGAGAAACAGCGTCAGGCCGGGTTACAGGTAGTCACCGATGGGGAATTTCGCCGTGCGTGGTGGCACTTCGATTTCTTTGACGGGCTGGATGGGGTAGAGCCTTTCGAGTCCGAGCAGGGGATCCAATTCAACGGGGTCCAAACCAAAGCCCGTGGTGTCCGTGTTACCGGTAAGCTCGGCTTCAGTGATCATCCGATGCTACAGGATTTCCGCTATCTACAAAGTATCGCCGGTGATACTACCGCCAAGATGACCATTCCTAGCCCAAGTGTGCTGCACTTCCGTGGTGGTCGTAAATATATCGATGAAACGGTGTACCCAGACTTGGCGGACTATTTTGAGGATCTGGCAACTACTTGGCGTGATGCAATCAATGCCTTTTATCAGGCTGGCTGCCGTTATCTGCAACTGGATGATACTGTTTGGGCGTATCTCTGTTCTGAAGACCAGAAAGCCCAAGTACGTGCCCGTGGCGATGATCCTCAGCAACTGGCCGAGACTTATGCTGAGGTCCTTAATAAGGCGCTGATGGGTAAACCTTCTGATCTGACCGTTAGCCTGCATGTTTGCCGTGGTAACTTCCGTTCAACGTGGATTTCTGAGGGCGGTTACGAACCTGTGGCTGAGATCCTCTTCGGCCAAGTCAATGTCGATGCCTTCTTCCTTGAGTATGACAATGAACGTTCCGGAGGCTTTGAGCCGCTACGCTTTATCCGTCCGGGGCATCAGCAGGCAGTTCTAGGACTCATTACCACCAAAAACGGCAGCTTAGAAGCGCCTGCACAGGTGAAAGCGCGCATTCAAGAAGCGACGCAATACATCAGCTTGGACCAGATCTGTCTCAGCCCACAGTGCGGGTTTGCCTCAACCGAGGAGGGCAACAGCCTGACCGAAGAAGAGCAGTGGCAGAAAGTCCGCAGTGTGGTGACGATTGCCAACGAGGTGTGGTAAATCATCTTCTGAAATGAAAAAGCGCGTGTTACGCGCTTTTTTTACACTTATCTCATAGGAAAAACTTATTTCAAAAACCGTGTTAGTGTAAATTTTCTACTTATCATCTTCCTCTCTTGCGGAATAAGCCCGTCATATTCGCTGCTTTTGTTTTTTTATCCGGAATTTACTTCTGCTTTGGGGATTCCTTATTGCCTTTTTTTGCTATAAAAGTTTTACTTATGGCCGTTATCGCAGTACTCCTCGGTGAAAAAAAATTATTCCTAATTTCACGGTTATCTCGGCCTAGCTGCCCAGATATCAGGAACATTTGTTCCCACTTGGAGAATAACCAAACTCAACTTCCTGATCCTGTCAGCACATGATGTGCAGAGTAATTTATGACTAAACGATTAACATCTAAAGATATTCTGGCACTGGGCTTTATGACCTTTGCCTTGTTTGTCGGCGCGGGAAATATCATTTTCCCCCCTATGGTCGGTGTCGAAGCCGGTGAGCATGTCTGGACAGCAGCTCTTGGCTTTCTTATCACCGCGGTCGGACTACCGGTGCTGACGGTCATTGCGTTGGCCCGTGTCGGGGGCGGTATTGATGCCCTTAGTTCACCGATTGGTAAAGTGGCAGGGCTGGTGCTGGCAACGGTCTGCTACTTGGCTGTCGGTCCGCTGTTTGCCACCCCGCGTACGGCAACGGTCTCGTTTGAAGTTGGGATTGCCCCGCTGACCGGTGATGGCGAGATGCCTCTACTGATTTACAGCTTGATCTACTTTGCATTGGTGATCCTGATTTCACTGTATCCAGGTAAACTGCTGGATACAGTCGGCCATTTCCTGGCACCGCTGAAAATTATCGCTCTGGCGGTACTGGGCGTGGCGGCGATCCTCTGGCCGGCAGGGGGAGAGCTACCAGCCGTTGAAGCTTACCAAACGGCGGCTCTGTCCAACGGTTTTGTGAACGGTTATTTGACCATGGATACCCTAGGTGCACTGGTGTTTGGTATTGTTATCGTCAATGCTGCCCGCTCTCGGGGTGTGGAAGATGCCGGTCTGCTGACCCGCTACACGATGCTGGCTGGGGTAATTGCCGGTATCGGTCTGACACTGGTCTATCTATGCCTGTTCCGTCTCGGGTCTGGCAGTGGTCATTTGGTCGCAGCTGGGGCTAACGGTGCCGCTATCCTGCATGCTTACGTCCAGCACACTTTCGGTGATATGGGCAGCTTCTTCCTCGGCGCGCTGATTTTTGTTGCCTGCATGGTAACGGCTGTTGGACTGACCTGTGCCTGTGCGGAGTTTTTTGCACAGCTGCTGCCACTTTCTTATCGTGCGCTGGTCTTTATCCTGGGTGGTTTCTCAATGCTGGTGTCTAACTTGGGCTTAAGCCAGTTGATCCAGTTATCGATTCCGGTGCTGACCGCGATTTATCCGCCGTGTATCGCCCTGGTGATCCTCAGCTTTACCGGTCGCTGGTGGAACAGCAGCAGCCGTATTATTGCGCCGGCCATGCTAGTCAGCCTGGTCTTCGGTATCGTAGACGCCCTTAAAGGGACCGGCTTTAAAGCGATGTTACCGGCTTTCTGCCAGAATCTGCCACTGGCCAGTCAGGGGCTGTCATGGCTACCACCGACTGTGGTGGTGGTACTGGTCTGTGCCCTGTTTGACCGCCTGAAAGGGCAGCAGCAGGCAGAAGTCCGTCAGTAACAGCGTCGGCTATTCAGTTAACCACGGGCTTGCCCGTGGTTTTTCTTTTTTATAGGTATGGGGAGTTATGCAAAAAACAAGCAAGCTGAGCCGGGGGCTAAGCACCAGACATATTCGATTTATGGCACTTGGGTCAGCGATTGGTACCGGGCTTTTCTACGGTTCCGCCGATGCGATCCAGATGGCAGGGCCAAGTGTGTTATTGGCATACATTATAGGTGGTGCCGTTGCCTATATTATTATGCGGGCACTGGGTGAAATGTCGGTGAACAACCCGAATGCGGGGTCCTTTTCCCGCTACGCCAGGGACTATCTCGGTCCGATGGCCGGTTACATTACCGGTTGGACCTATTGCTTTGAGATCCTGATTGTTGCTATTGCCGATGTGACAGCATTCGGTGTCTATATGGGGGTCTGGTTCCCGGAGGTTCCGCACTGGATTTGGGTATTAAGTGTGGTGTTGATCATCGGTGCCATCAATATGATGAGCGTTAAGGTGTTCGGCGAGCTTGAGTTTTGGTTCTCCTTCTTCAAAGTCGCCACCATCGTCCTGATGATCCTAGCTGGTCTCGGCATGATTATCTGGGGGATTGGCAATGGCGGCCAGCCAACCGGTATCAGTAATCTGTGGAGCCATGGCGGTTTCTTTGCCCACGGGATTACCGGAATGCTGCTTTCGCTGCAGATGGTGATGTTTGCTTATGGCGGTATTGAGATTATCGGTATCACTGCCGGTGAAGCCGATAAGCCGGAACATACCATCCCTAAGGCAATCAACTCAGTGCCTTGGCGGATCTTGGTGTTTTATGTCGGGACCTTGTTTGTGATTATGGCGATCTACCCTTGGGACCAGGTCGGTACTCATGGCAGCCCGTTTGTTCTCACTTTCCAGCATCTGGGCGTAGCGGCAGCGGCGGCAGTGTTGAACTTTGTGGTGATCACTGCATCTCTGTCGGCGATCAACAGCGATATTTTTGGTGTTGGTCGCATGCTACACGGTATGGCAGAGCAGGGTGATGCCCCTAAAGCCTTTGCCAGAGTGTCGCGTCAGGGAACGCCTTGGCTAACGGTAGTGGTGATGATGGTGGCCCTGTTGATTGCGGTCCTGCTTAACTATCTGATGCCGGAAAAAGTGTTCCTAGTGATTGCCTCGCTGGCGACCTTCGCCACGGTCTGGGTCTGGATCATGATCCTGCTGGCCCAAATTGGTTTCCGCCGTAAAATCGGTCCGCAGGCAGCCCGTGATCTGAAATTTCCGTTACCGGGTGGCCCACTGATGTCTGGGATTGGGATCCTGTTCTTGGTGTTTATTATTGCACTGATTGGCTACTTCCCGGATACCCGACTCTCTTTATATGCTGGAGCAGTATGGGTAGTGCTGCTATTGGCTGGTTACTGGTTGCTCAGCAAACGGCGCACCAGCACGGCACGGTAAGATCTCGATAAAACCTCTCACAGGGACCGGCGAATACCGGTCCCTGTTTACGTTCAAGGCATGGAAGGGGGGCGGGTAGCGCCCCTCAAGTTTTCTGTCATGGCTCGCATATCGGTACCGGTCGGGTTCTGGAACACCCGCAGGCCGAAATGGGGCAGGGCAGCGTAGATATAATCAAAAATATCACACTGGATCTGTTCGTATTCGCCCCACACCGTGGTGTTGGTAAACGCATAGACCTCAATGGGGAGACCGTTATCCGTCGGACTTAATTGCCGGACCATCAGTAACATATCTTGGCGGATCTGCGGATGGTGGCGTAACCAGTTTTCCAGCCATACCCGGAAGGTACCGACATTGGTCAGGGCACGGTTATTCAGTGGCGACTGGTGGCTGGCGGCATGTTGTGTATTCCAGTCGGCAACTTCTTTACGTTTCTGCTCCATATAAGGCACCAGCAGACGGGCTTGGCTTAGGGCCTGCGACTCTTCATCTGACAGGAAGTGGATACAACTGGCATCGATGGTAATGCTGCGTTTAATCCGCCGACCGCCGGACTCCGACATCCCCCGCCAGTTTTTGAACGAATCGGAAATCAGGGCATAAGCGGGAATGGTGACGATGGTGTTATCCCAGTTCTGCACTTTAACGGTGGTGAGGTTAATATCAATGACCGCACCATCGGCACCGTACTTCGGCATATCCAACCAGTCATTCAGTTTCAGCATATCGTTGGCGGCCAGTTGAATACCGGCGACTAGACCGAGGATTGGGTCCTTAAACACCAGCATCAGGACCGCAGTCATGGCGCCTAATCCGGTCAGTAACACCCCTGGTGATTTGCCCAACAGCACCGAAATCATCAGAATACATACTAGGATCGCCGCCACCAGTTTAATACTCTGCAGAATACCGCGCAGCGGTAATTGACGCGCGAGCGTACTGCGAACAGTCAGGTACTGCACCACATCCAGCAGTGAAAAACCGATCAGCAGTGAGAACATAATCATCCACAGCTGAACCGCCGTCATCAGCGCATAGAATACCGGGGTATTATTTTCCAGCAACGCCTGCAGCAGGATCTGGAACAAGATCCCCTGTAACAACCAGGTGGTGCGGTTAAAAAGTTTATGGCGCAGCAGGGCTTTCGACCACTGAGTAGCATTTTTCTCCGCTCGGCGTTTAAATAAGGCCAGTACACACTTATGCACAAGCAGGTGGATCAGCAGTGAAATCAGAACGATCACCGCCAGCACCGCCACCACTGACAGTGCATGACTAAAGCGTGTCATGCCCATTGCCTGTAGCCATTCTATGATTTGTTGTTGCATAACGCTCCCTGTA